>DASWRW010000001.1:0-44745 GCA_036402975.1 Candidatus Elarobacter sp.
GCGATCGTCAAGCGCAACGCGAACGCCAAGTTCAACGAGACGGTCGAGATCCACGTTCGGCTCGGGGTCGATCCGAAGAAGTCCGACCAGAACGTCCGCGGGACGGTGAGCCTGCCGCACGGCACGGGGAAGACCGTCCGCGTGATCGCGTTCGCACGCGGCGACGCGGCGCGCGCGGCGCAGGAAGCCGGCGCGGACGTCGTCGGCGAAGCGGATCTGATCGAGCGCGTCAAAGGCGGCTTCACGGAGTTCGACGTCGCGGTCGCAACGCCGGACATGATGCCGTCGATCGGCAAAGAGCTGGGCCGTATCCTGGCGCAGAAGATGCCGAACCCGAAGGCCGGCACGGTGTCGCCGAACATCGCTCAGGCGGTGCGCGACATCAAGGCCGGTAAGGTCGAGTACCGCCTGGACAAGACGGGGATCGTCCACACGATCGTCGGCAAGGCGAACTTCGAGGACCAGCAGCTCACCGACAACTTCAGCGCGCTGCTCGACGCGATCGTCCGCGCCAAGCCGCCGGCCGCGAAGGGCACGTACCTCCGCTCGATCACGCTGACGTCGACGATGGGCCCGGGCGTGAAGATCGACCCGACCCGCGTGCGCCCGACCGCGACCACCGCCTAACCGCGCGAACGCCGGCTCGTCGTGCGGCGCGGTCGGAACCACACCGGAAAGAGCGCTCTCGTCGTCGGGGGCGCTCTTTTCTTCGTGCTCGTCTTCGTGTTCGGCGTGCTGATCGGGCGTCACGCGCCGGACAGCTCCGCGAGATCGGTGCGGGCGGCCACACCGCGACCGGCCGCGAGCGCGGTGCCCAACGCGATCGCGCTGCTGTACGTCCCGGGTCCATTCCGCACGGACTATGAGGTGAGCGCCGAGATGCGCCTGCCGCGCCGCGCGAAGAACCGCTCGTGGTACACCGTCTGGCTGATGCTGGTGCGGTGGCCCGAAGCACAGGGGCCGACGCGCTTCGTCCAAGGCGGGTTGATGCGCTGGGCGGCAAACCGGTTCGCGCTGACGGCGTTCACCACGGACGAGGCGCCGGGCGTTCCGCTCGTCTATGCCGACCGCGGCGACCTGCGCGACGGCTGGCATCGCGTCACGCTGCGCGGCGACGCGACGTTCGTCGATCTGCTCGTCGACGAGCGGCTCACCCACCGCTGGGACCGCAAACGCATTCTCGGCGCGGGTCCCGTCTACGTGCAGATCGGGGCCGAGCTCAACGCGCCGGGCGACGCGATCGGCGCCACGGTCCGGTCGGTCACGGTCAAACGCGACGGCGACGCGCGCGCGCACTCCGAGCCGATCGCGTGCGAGCACCACGATCGCGGCTTGCGCTTCCGGCGTGTCGGGGCGCAGACGTTCGAGGCGATCGGCACATTCAACGTCACCGCGCCGAGCGCGTTCGTCGGCTGCAACAACTTCGCCGCCGCGAAGCGTTGAAGGCGCGTGCCGGTTACCGCAGCGCGGCGCAGCGTGGATCGGTGCCGATGACGCGGCGCTTCGAAGCGGGGTCGCGGGCCAGGCGGTGCGGCGGGCGAATCGGGCGCGGCGCGAAGTTGCCGCCGCAGTTGGGGCAGCGGCCGCCGAGCACGGTATCGGCGCACGACGCGCAGAACGTGCACTCGTACGTGCAGATCATCGCATCCGGAGCGTCCGGCGGAAGATCCGTGTCGCAGCACTCGCAGTTCGGGCGGAGCTCGAGCATGGTGCTCGGTGCTTTCCCGGCGCCGGTAGACCGGCCTGTGTCCGGCCGCTGATGGCTGCCGCGCTGTGGTTCGAAGGGCTGGACCGCGACGCCGCGACGCTCGCGGAGCGCGCGAGCCGCTTCGCCGGCGGGCTGCGACGGCTCGGTGTGCGCGACGGCGACGTCGTCGCCGTGCTGCTGCGCAACGATCCGGCGTACGCCGACACGGTCCTCGCCTGCCGCATCGCCGGGACGTACTCCTGCGGGCTGAACTGGCATTTCACGCCGGCCGAGCTGGAGTTCATCCTGCGCGACTCCGGCGCGCGCGTCGTGATCGGGCACGGCGATTTGCTGCAGGCCGCCGCCGCCGCGATTCCCGACGGCGTGCACGTGCTCGCGGTCGGGCCGGGCTCGCGCTACGCCGATTACGAGGCGTGGCTGCGGGAGCAGCCGCCGTACGACGGGCCGGTCGTGGCGCCGCGCGGACACATGTTCTACACGTCCGGCACCACCGGCCGCCCCAAAGGCGTGCAGCGCTTGCCGGTGCCGGCCGAGGCCGCCGACGCGCAGCAGCGCGCGCTGCGCGAGCTCGTGCGAACGGTGTACGGGATCGAGGACGGTTGCCGCACGCTGCTCTCGGCACCGCTCTATCACAGCGCGCCCGCGTCGATCGCGCAGAACACGCTGGTGTACGGCGAGCGGCTCGTGCTGCTGCCGCGCTTCGGCGCCGAAGCGACGCTGGCCGCGATCGAACGGCACCGCATCGACGTCGCGTACCTCACGCCGACGATTTACGTGCGCATGATCCGTTTGCCGGACGACGTCTGGCGCCGCTACGACGTCTCCTCGCTGCGGTTCGTCGCGTCGACCGGAGCGCCGTGCGCGCCGGAGGTGAAGCGCGCGATCATCGCACGGCTCGGGCCGGTCGTGCACGAGACGTACGCGTCGACCGAAGCCGGTCTGATCACGCTTGCCACCAGCGCCGACGCGCTCACGAAGCCGGGCACCGCGGGCCGGCCCGCCGGCGGCGCGGAGGTTCGCATCATCGGCGCCGACGGGCGCGCGTGCGCGCAGGGCGAGATCGGCACGATCTACGCGCGGCAGCCGGCGTACGCGGACTTCACGTACCGCAACGCGCCGGACGCGCGGCGCGCGATGGAGCGCGACGGGCTGGTGACGCTCGGCGACGTCGGCTACCTCGACGGCGACGGCTATCTGTTCGTCTGCGACCGCGCCGCCGACATGGTGCTCTCCGGCGGCGTGAACATCTACCCGGCCGAGATCGAGCACGCCCTGCTGCGATTGCCCGGGGTGCTGGACTGCGCGGTGATCGGGCTGCCCGATGCGGAGTTCGGCGAGCGGCTCCACGCGGTCGTGCAGCCGGAACCGGGTGCGCAGCTCGACGTCGCGTCGATGCAAGCCGATCTGCGGCGCGTGTTGGCCGGCTTCAAGGTTCCGCGCACGTTCGAGCTCGTCGCCGTGCTGCCGCGCGACGACAACGGCAAGGTCGCAAAGCGCCGGCTTCGCGCGGAGATGTCGGCCTAGCTTCCGGCGGTCCGCAGGGCTGGCGAGCTATCCCTGTTCGCCTTGTTAGGCAAGGCAGGTAGACAGCTTGCCTAGCTCAAAGATTCTAGCTAGCTGAGCGGACTCGCTCGGCAAAGCTGCCCGCTCCGGCGGGCAAAGGGTGTCAACCGCTACCATGGCAACTCACGACCAAGCAATCGCCCAGAAGCAGAGCCACGCCGCCGCGCTCAACGTCCCCGCGAAGATCTGGCGTCACGTGAACGTCCCGAACGCGGCCGCGGCGATCTCTTTCATCAACGCGCCGCCGCCGCAGGGTGCGGGTGAGGCCTCGTTCACCAACGGCCCCAACGGCTCGGTGGACGTCTACTACTACATGTAGACGGCTCCGGCCGATCCCAACGGCCACGAACGGAGGGCGGCTGGTAGCCGCCCTCCCGCTTTGTGATCCGTTCGCCAAACGGCATGGAGCCGGCTGCCCGGCGCGAAGCGGGCGGACCATGAAGAGCGGGCCGCTCGCCGGCGTGCGCGTCATCGATCTCTCGCGGCTCGTACCGGGACCCTACTGCTCGTCGCTGCTGGCGGACGCGGGCGCCGACGTGGTCGCGGTGCGCGGCGGCCGCGGCTCCGCGCCGATCGCGCAGCTCGCGCGCGGCAAGCGCTTCGTCACGCTCGATCTGCGCGAACCGCGCGGCCGTTCGGCGCTGCACCGGCTCGTGCGCGACGCGGACGTGCTGATCGAAGGCTTCCGGCCCGGCGTCGCGGCGCGGCTCGGCGCCGGCTATGCGGAGCTCGCCGCGCTGAACCCCCGGCTGGTGTACTGCTCGCTGACCGGCTACGGCCAGAGCGGCCCGCGCAGCGGCGAGGCGGGGCACGACATCAACTACCTCGCGGTCAGCGGCGTGCTCGGCGCGCTCGGGCCGCCGGACGGCGATCCGATCCCGCCGCTGAACCTGCTGGCGGATTACGGCGCGGGCGGAACGGCGGCCGCGTTCGCGATCGCGGCGGCGCTGCTCGAACGCGCGCGCACGGGGCGCGGGCGACATCTCGACGTCGCGATGATCGACGGCTGCGTGTCGATGATGGATTCGCATCGCGTCGCGTGGGGTTCGGCGCTCAACCCGGCGCGCGGCGTCGGGCTGCTGAGCGGCCGCGCGCCGGCGTATCGCACGTATCGCTGCGCCGACGGCCGGTACGTCGCGGTCGGCGCGCTCGAGCGGCCGTCGTTCGAGGCGCTGTGGCACGGGCTCGGCTTCGCCGATCCCGTGCCCGACGCGCACGATCCCGCGCGCTGGGACGCGACGGCGCAGCGGCTCGCCGCGGCGTTCGCGTCGGCGGCGCGCGACGCGTGGGCGGAGCGGTTCGCCGGCGCCGGTGCCTGCGTGACGCCCGTGCTCGCGCCCGACGAGGCGGTGAACGACGTTCAGGTCCGCGCGCGCGCCGCTTCGCACGGCACCGGCGAACCGTCTCGACCGGACGACGAGGGTGCGGACGGCGAGCCGCACGACGACACCGAAGCGGTCTTGCGCGCGGCCGGCGCGGACGCGGACGAGATCGCGGCGGCGCTCGCCGCGCGCGACGCGCTCGCCGGCGAGCGGGCCGCGTGGCCGCCGCCGCGAAGCTGAGCGCATGTCGACGCTCGCCTCGACGCGCGCAGCGGGTCTGACCGCGGAGCTCGCGGCGCGCGCGCTCGCCGTTCGCGACGAAACGCTCGCGGCGCACACCGTCGAGCACGCGAAGCAAGCCGTGCTCGATCTCATCGGCAGCGCCGTGCGCGCGAGCTTCGAGAGCCCGACCAGCGCAGCGGTGCACCGTGCGGTGACGGCGCTCGGCGCAAGCGGTGCGTGCACGGCGATCGGCTACGGTGCGCGGTTCGCGCCGCAGGACGCGGCGCTGCTGAACGGCTGCAACTTCCACGTCCTCGACTTCGACGACACGCACGAGCGCGCGTCGCTGCATCCCGGCTCGCCGGTCGCCGGCGCGGCGCTCGCCGAGGCCGAGCGCACCGGCGCGAGCGGCGCGCGGTTGATCGCCGCGCTGGTCGCGGGCTACGACGTCGCGGTGCGCGTCGGGCTCGCGCTCGATCCGGCCGCGCACTACGCGCGCGGCTTTCATCCGACCGCGACGGCCGGCGTGTTCGGCGCGACCGCTGCGGCGGCGCTCGTCCACGGCGACGACGCCGCGACGCTGGCGAGCGCGTTCGGGATCAACCTCAGCCAGGCGGCGGGCTCGCTGCAGTTCAGCGTCGACGGCGCGCAGACGAAACCGGTGCAGGTCGGGTTCGCGGCGCACGGCGCGGTGCTCGCGCGGCAGCTCGCGGCCGACGGCGTGCGCGGTCCCGGCGCCGCGCTCGAAGGGCGCAGCGGGCTGCTGCGCGCGTACTCCGACGGCGCCGATCCCGCCCAGCTGCTCGAACGGTGGGACGGCGTGCACGAGATCGACCGCACCGCGTTCAAGCCGTATCCGTGCTGCCGCTACATGCACGCGGCGATCGACCAGCTCGTCGCGATCGTGCGCGAACGCCGGCTCGATCCGCGCGCCGTCGAGCGCGTGCGCGTCAGCCTGCCCGCCGCCGGGATGCGGCTGTGCGCGTATCCGGAGGAGCGCAAACGGCGTCCGCAGTCGGTCGTCGACGCGCAGTTCAGCATGTACTACACCGCCGCGGCGGCGCTCGCGTGGGGCGGCGTGCGATGGGACGACTTCGCGCGCCGCGACGCGCCGGAGTTCGCGGCGCTGATCGCGCGCGTCACCGTCGACGAAGATCCGGCCGTCGAAGCGCTGGTGCCGTCGATGGCGGCGCTGGTCGAGGTCGAGGCCGGCGGCGTGCGCGAGCGGCGGCTCGCGCGCAGCCCGCGCGGTGAGCCCGACACGCCGCTGAGCTGGGACGAGCTGATCGAGAAGTTCGACGGCTTGGCGCGCGCCGCGTACGATCCCGAACGGCGCCGGCGCATCGTCGCGCTCGTGCGCGATCTCGACGCGCTCGGCGACGTCCGCGCGCTGACCGCGGAGCTCGGTCCCGGCTAGCTACGCGTCGCGCATCAGCCGCAGCGCGGAGTCCATCGTGTCGACGATCGGCGTGCGGGTCGTCAGCCCGGCGATGCTCAGGATTTGGAGCATGCGCTGGTTTCGCACGACCAGCACGAGCTTTCCGCCGAGGTCGCGCGCGCGTGACTCGGCGCGGAGCAGCTCGGTGATGACGGTCGAGTCGGCGTACCGCAAGCGCGTCATGTCGACGATCAGACGCCGGTTCTGCCGCGCGCGCTGAAAGTTCAGGCGCAGCACGTTGCGCGTGCTGACGTCGTGCTCGCCTTCGAGCCTCACGACCGCAGGATCCGTGCCTTCGCCCACACCGAGTACCCCGCGCGAAGCTTCTCCGCGCCGCGACGTCCCCCCGCTGCGGCAGCGGCCTGCGGCTACGCCTCCGCGCCGCCGCCGGTCGCGGGCGCGGCGACGCGGCGCAGCACGGCGACGCGCTCGAATCCGGCGCGCCTGATCGACCGCTCCGCGGCGCTTCCGTCGAACGCTTTGACGGCCGTGCGGCTCGCGCCGAGCGACGCGCCGAACACAGCGCGGGCGCGCAGCAGCGCGCGGTGGACGCCGCGTCCGCGCAGCTCCGGTACGACGCCGCCGCAGAACAGGTACGTGACCTCGCCCGGGAGCACGGCGGCGGCGCCGGCGCCGGCCGGAACGCCGCCGACCTCGGCGACGAACAGACCGTGCGCGGCGGCCGCGCACACTTCGGCCGAACGGCGGCTCGCGTCGTGCGCCTCGGCGCCGCCGGCGCCGGCGAAGGCGCGAGAGACGAGCCGCACCCAGCCCGCGCGGTCGGTCGTCTGCCGGACCGTGACGGCGCCGTCCGGAGCGGCGGGTATGTTCGCCGTCTCGTAGAGGCCGAGCGCCTCGGCGGCCGGCTGGTACCCGGCGCGCTCGAGCAGCGCGCGGTCGCGGTCGAGGACGTCGTCGCGCAACTCGAGCCGGACCGGGCTGCCCCGGCGCCGGTAGAAGCCTTCCAGCACGCCGAGGTCGTCGTCGCGCAGGGGCCGCACTGAGCCGACCGCGTGGGCGACCTGGTGGCAGCTTCCTTTCACGTAGATCGCGTAGCCGCCGGCGACCGCGACCGCGCCGTCGTCGGCGGTTCCCGCGTCGACGTTGCGGTTGCGCAGGTAGCCGGCCCAGAACGCGGCCTCGGCGCGGTCGGGAATCATCGTTGACTCATCACCGGGCCGCGTGATATAACGTGCTTTGGCTCCAATGACCGCAGGTCGACCTCCGCGTCGAGAATGTGCGCTCCCAGGAACGCACGCCTGCCGAGGACGCGGCCCTTCGACAAGCTCAGGGTGACCCACCCTTGAGCCCCCGGTGATCCGTCACCTTCGCAGGATATCCGTGCGCCTCGCCCATGTCGGCGGAGGCGTTTTTCTTTCCCTCCCGGAGCACACGATGCCGACCGCGAAAAAAGAAGCGACGATCGAAGAGCTCCGCGAGAAGATCGCGAGCGCGAAGAACCTGTTCTTCACCAACTACGCCGGCCTGACCGTCGAGCAGATCACGAAGCTCCGCAACGAGCTTCGCAAAGACGGCAGCACCTACGGCGTGGTGAAGAACACGCTCTTCAAGCGAGCCGCGGGCGACGAGCTCGCCTCGCAGCTCGATGCGGTCCTCGCGGGCCCGACCGGCGTCGTCTTCGCCGGCGAAGACCCCGTCGCACCGGCCAAAGCCATCAAGACGTTCTCCGACTCGACCAAACCGGTCGACGTGAAGGCCGCCTACATCGACGGCAAGCTCGTCGACGCGGCGCAAGTCCAGATCCTCGCCGCCCTGCCACCGAAGATCGAGCTGCTCGCGAAACTCGTCGGGTCGCTCAAATCCCCGCTGACCGGACTCGTCATGGTCCTCAGCGGCAACCAGAGCGGCCTCGTCCGCGTCCTCAACGCGATCCGCGAGCGCAAGAGCGCGGATCAGCCCGCTGCGCAATCAGGAGCATAAGAAGTAGTCATGGCACTCGCCGAACTGATCGATCAGATCGACAAACTCACCGTCCTCGAGCTCGCGGACCTCGTCAAGCAGCTCGAAGAGAAGTACGGCGTCAGCGCCGCCGCGCCGGTCGCGGCCGCCGCCGCGCCCGCCGCCGCCGCCGCGCCCGCGGTCGAGAAGACCGAATTCGACGTCGTCCTCGAAGAGGCCGGCCCGGAGAAGATCAAGGTCATCAAGGCCGTCCGCGAGATCACCTCGCTGGGCCTGACCGAAGCGAAGTCGTTCGTCGAGAGCGCGCCCAAGCCGGTCAAGGAAGGCATCCCCAAAGACGAAGCCGAGGCGATCGCCAAGAAGCTCTCCGACGCCGGCGCGAAGGTCAGCGTCAAGTAAGCGTCTCCCGCCGCGGAGATTCTCGAAGCAGCCCCGCGCCGTTCGCGACGCGGGGCTTTTTTCGCCGCCGCGCGGACCCGGCGTTCAGCGCACGCGCGTGATCGTGAGGATGCGGACCGGCGGCGTGAGCGACTCGCCGTTCGCGCTCGCGGTGTGGATCTTGTGCACGACGTCCATGCCGCGGACCACTTTGCCGAAGGCCGCGTAGCCGGGGCCGAGCGGTCCGCCGGCGTCGAGGAACCGGTCGTCGCCGATGTCGATGAAGAACTCGGTCGTCGCGGAGTTCGGCTCGCTGCTGCGCGCCATCGCGATCGTCCCGTCGACGTTGTGCAGGCCGCTCTTCGACGTCGGTTCGAGCGGGATCGGGCGGATCATCGGGTTCGCGGTCTGCGGGTTGCGGCCGCCTTGGATCACCTCGATGCGCGACTGCGGCTCGGTCGCGCGGCGCACCGTGCGGTAGAACGTCGTGTCGTCGTACGCGTGCGTGTCGACGTAATGGAGGAAGTTCCGCACCGTGCCCGGTGCGCGCGCCGCGTCGAGCCGCACGACGATCGTGCCGGCCGAGGTGCGGATCGCTACGTCGGTCGTCGCCGGCGCGGCCTGCGCTGCCGTCGCGCCGAGCGCGACCGCCAGCACCGCGCAGCCGGTCGCGACGGCGTGGGCGAGAGAACGCGCCGGGTGATCACGCATCGAGCGCGACGTTCCGCCGCCCGCCGGAAACGTCCCTTGCGCGAGCCGAGCGATCAGTACTTGTAGCCGGAGCCCGGCGGGAACATCCCCTTCGGCTTCTTCGTGACCTTGCCGTAGGCGGCGGTCTGCGCGGGCGCCGCCGCCGTCGCGCCGCGCGGATTCTGACCGAGCGGCGTCCCGTACGCGAGGTTCGACGAGAACCGCCCGAACGTCGCCGGATCCGAGGCGAACTCGCGCTTCAGGTCGTCGATGCGGTGCTGGTTGGTCGGGTGGTCGGAGAGCATCTCCATCTGACCGCCGGTGTCGGCCTTCTCGAACTGCTGGAACAGCCAGACCATGCCCCACGGGTTGACGCCCGCCTGCGCGCAGGTCTGCGCGCCCTTGTGGTCGGCCGCCGACTCGACTTCGCGCGAGAAGCCCTGCGTCTGCAGCGTGAAGCCGATGTTGGCGATGTTGCCGATCGTGTTCGAGGCGCGGCCGCCCGTGATCACGTTCGCCAGGATGTCGGCGATCGTGTAGGTCGTCCCGACGCGCTGCTGCTTCTTGTAGAGGTTCAGCACGTCGTGGTGAATCGTGTGCGCCGTCTCGTGGCAGAGCACGCCGGCCAGCTCTTCGCGGTTCTGGGCGAACTTCATCAGGGAGTCGGTCACGTAGACGTTCCCGCCCGGCACGGCGAACGCGTTCGGCTGCTTCTCGTGCACGAGGATGAACTGGAACGGATGCGTCGGATACTGCGGATCGGCCACGCGCTTGATCTGCTGGGCGATCGGGTTGAGGATCGCGTAGTACGACGAGCTGGAGATGATTTCGCCCTTTTGCTGCAACGCTTGGTACTCTTGCTGGCCGATCTGCATCTCGATCTGATCGTCACTCTGCGCTACGGCCGGCGAAGCGCCGGCGAAGGCGGCGAGTCCAAACGTGAGGGTCAGGGCGAGCAGGCGTTTCATGGGTCCTCCGGGATACCGGCGCATCGTACCGCCGATCATTCGTACCCAGAGGAACGTTCGGAACGACGCCAGGGTTCGTACCCCAGGGCGCGGAACGGGGGGACCCGTCCCGGCGCGGGTGTGATGTAATGGCAGCCTGCGACCTTCCCAAGGTTGATGCGCGGGTTCGATTCCCGCCACCCGCTCCAACGAACGCTCCGGGCGACGTAGCCAAGTGGTAAGGCAGAGCTCTGCAAAAGCTCCACCCCCAGTTCGATTCTGGGCGTCGCCTCCAATCGTTCTGCTGGTCGCGGCGTTTCTCGCGACCGCCCTTGCCGGGCCGCTGATCGGCGTTCGCCAATTGGACGCCGCGTCCGGTGCACAGGTCCGTCTCGCGCACGCCCGCTCCGATCTGGACGCGCTGCTCCAGATCCAGCTCGCCGAAGAAACCTCGCTGCGCGGCTACCTCTCCACGCGCGACCCGATGTTCCTCGATGCCGACAAGCCGCCGAACCCGGCCTTCGACCGGCAAGGCGCCGGGCTGGAGGGCGAGCTGCGCAGCGCCGAGATCCCGGACGCCGCCGCGACCGTCCAGGACATGCGCGGGCGCCACCAGGACTGGGAGCGCAACGTCGCGCTGCCGCTGCTGCGGAACCCCGGATCGCCGGACGCGAACGACCGCCAGGCGCAAGGGAAGTTCATCACCGACCGCATGAGCGACGACGCCGCGAACCTCCGCCGCGAGCTGACCTCCGCCAGCGACCGGGTCGAGCAGACGCTGCGCCGGCGCATCAACACGACGGTCGCGGTCAGCGCCGGCATCATCACGCTCTTCGCCATCATCGCGCTGTGGTACGCGATCGGCCGCACGACCGCGGTCGCGCGCCTGGCGGAGGGCCAGCTCCTGGTCGACGCGCTGCAGCGCACGCTGCGGGTCGGCGGGCAGCGGCCGCCGCGGACCGAGATGGGCTACGCGTACGCTTCGGCGACGCGCGCGGCGCTGATCGGCGGCGACGTCCTCGACGCTTGGCGGGCGAGCTCCGACGTCGGCTGGTTCGTCGTCGCCGACGCGAGCGGCAAAGGGATCGAGGCCGCTCGCCACGCGGCCTTCGCGCAGTACGCGCTCCGCGCGCTCGCCGCCGGCGCCAGCGATCCGGCGGACGTCGTGCGGCGCTTCAACCGGCTGTTCATCGACACGTTCGAGGTCGACGATCCGTCGGTCTTCGTCGTGCTGTTCCTCGGCGCATTCGACGCGCGCACGCAGATGCTGCGGTACGCGAGCGCCGGCCACGGCACGGCCTACGTGCGGCGCGGCACGCTGATCGAGCGCCTCCCGCCGACCGGGCCGATCATCGGTCTGGGCAACGACGTCGAGTACCTCACGGAAACGGTGCCGCTCGCGCTCGGCGACATCGTGCTGCTCGCGACCGACGGCCTCGGCGAAGCGCGCAGCGCCGAAGGCGAGATGCTCGGCGAGGACCGCGTCGCGGCGCTGCTGCGCGACGCGCCGTCCGACCCGCAGGCGCTCTGCGACCTGCTCGTCACCGCGGCGGACGCGTACAGCGGCGGCGTGCAGGACGACTTGGCGATCCTGGCGCTGCGCGTCGTCCAGGACGACGTCAGCACGGCGACCGCGTTCAGCCCGATCGCCGAAAGCGCCAGCGCGTAGCGCCCGAAGAAGACGGCGTCCCGGCGGCGAAGGGCGACGGGTCGTGCTGGCCCGCCGGATCATTCCTTGCCTCGACATCCGGGACGGCCGGGTCGTCAAAGGCGTGCGCTTCGTGGACCTCAGCGACGCCGGCGACCCGGTCGCGCTCGCGCGCCGTTACGAAGCCGAGGGCGCCGACGAGCTGGTCTTCCTCGATATCACCGCGACCGTCGAAGGCCGCCGCGCGACGCTCGACGTCGTGCGCGCGGTCGCGCGCGAGCTGACCATCCCGTTCGCCGTCGGCGGCGGCGTGCGCGGCGCGGGCGACGTGAACGACTTGCTGCGCGCGGGTTGCGACAAGGTGAGCGTGAACTCGGCGGCCGTGCGCGACCCGCAGCTCGTCACGGCGGCGTCGCAGCGCTTCGGCGCGCAGTGCGTGGTGGTCGCGATCGACGCGCGCCGTTCGCCGGACGTGCCGTCCGGCTTCGAGGTCGTCGTCGACGGCGGCCGCACGCCGACCGGGCGAGACGCCGTCGCGTGGGCGGCCGAATGCGAACGCCTCGGCGCCGGCGAGCTGCTGGTGACGTCGATCGACCGCGACGGCACGCGCGACGGCTACGACATCCCGCTGACGCGCGCGATCCGCGACGCCTGCGAGCTGCCGGTGATCGCGTCGGGCGGCGCGGGCGCCGTCGCGCACTTCCTCGAGGTGTTCCGCGCGGCCGACGCGGACGCCGCGCTCGCCGCGTCGCTGTTCCACTACGCCGAGCTGGCGATCGGCGATCTCAAGGACGCGCTCGCCGCCGGCGGCATCGCGGTGCGCCGCGACACGGTGGCGGTGTGAGCGCGCTGCCCGAGATTCGCTGGGACGCGGACGGGCTCGCGCCGGTCGTGATCGCCGACGCGACGACGGGCGCCGTGCTGACGCTGGCCTATGCGAACGAAGCCGCGCTGGATCGCACGCTCGCGACCGGTTCGACCTGGCTCTGGAGCCGCACGCGCGGCGAGCTGTGGAACAAAGGCGCGACGTCGGGGAACACGCAGCGCGTCGTCTCGGTCTCCGTCGACTGCGACGCCGACGCGCTGCTGTACCGCGTCGTGCCGAACGGTCCGGCCTGCCATACCGGCGCTGCGTCGTGCTTCGCGACGACCGTGCCGCTCGACGGTGCGGCCGAAGCACCGCACGGCGCCGAGTTCGCGAGCGCGATCTCGTCGCTCGCGCGCACGATCCTCGCGCGCAAGCTGCACCCGGTCGAGGGCTCGTACACCGCCAAGCTGTTCGCGGGCGGCGTCGACCGCATCGGGAAGAAGATCGGCGAAGAAGCGACTGAAGTGGTGATCGCGGCGAAGAACGCCGACCGCGGCGAGCTCGTCTGGGAGACCGCCGACCTGCTGTACCACGCGCTGGTGCTGCTCGCGGAACGCGGCGTCTCGCTCGACGAGGTGGGAGCGGAGCTATCCCGGCGCGCGAAACCGGCGGAATAGGCGCGCTCGCCGGGATCGGCCCGGGGACCGCCGCGAAATTCGCCGAGCTCGGCGTCCACACGCCCGACGACTTGCTGCGCCACATCCCGCGCGCGTACCGCGACTGGCGGCAGCCGATGCCGATCGCGACGCTGACCGAAGGCGAAGCGGTCATCGTCGGCACGGTGCTGCGCGTGAAAGAACGCCGCGGCCGCGGCCGGTTTCAGCTCGTCACCGCGACGCTGCAGGACGACACCGGCGCCATCGAAGCAAAGTGGTTCGGACAGCGCTTCGTGGCCGGAAAGCTCGCTCCGGGCGACCGGCTGTTCGTCGCGGGCCGCGTCGCCGGCCGCGGCTTTCTGCGCGAGATCAACGTCGGCGCGCACCGCGTGCTGCGCGAGAACGAGGAGTGGGAAGGCGAGATCGTCCCGGTCTACGCCGCGACGAAGGATCTTCCGACGCGCACGATCCGCGCTGCGATCGCGGGGAACCTCGACCGCTTGATCGCGCGCCACACCGACGCGCTGCCGCCCTCCCTCGTGCGGCGCTACGGTTTCCCGCCGCTGGCGCGCGCCTGGCGCGACGTCCATGCGCCGCGCGACCTCGACGACGCCGTGCACGCCAAGGAGCGCATCGTCTTCGACGACTTCTTCGCGATCGCGCTGGCGGCCGCGGTGAAGCGCGCGCGCCGCGAGGCCGAAGGCGGCGCGCACGCGCTGTCGCGCCCGGACGGCTTCTGGGACGCGTTCGTCGCGCAACTGCCGTTCGCGCCGACCGGCGCCCAGCGCCGCGTGGTCGACCGGATCTGGGCCGACATGGGCCGCACCGCGCCGATGAACCGGCTGCTGCAAGGCGACGTCGGCAGCGGCAAGACGCTGGTCGCCGCGGCCGCGATCGTGCTCGCGCACCAAGGCGGCGTGCAGTCGGCGCTGATGGCGCCGACCGAGATCCTCGCCGCGCAGCACGCCGCGAAGCTGGCGCCGCTGCTGTACCCGTTCGGGGTGACGGTCGAAGCGGTGTTCGGCTCGCAGGGCGCGCGCGAACGCCGGCGCGCCGAGGACCGCATCGCCTCCGGCGAAGCGTCGCTGGCCGTGGGAACGCACGCGCTGCTGACCGAGTCGGTGACCTTCGCCGAGCTGGGGCTGGTGGTGATCGACGAGCAGCACCGGTTCGGCGTGAACCAGCGCAAGTCGCTGCGCGAGAAGAGCACCGCGCCGCATACGCTCGCGATGACCGCGACGCCGATTCCGCGCACGCTCGCGCAGACGAAGTACGCCGACATGGACGTCTCGATCATCGACGAGCTTCCGCCCGGCCGCACACCGATCCGAACGTTCGTCGTTCGCGCCAGCCGGAAGAGCCGCGTGTACGAGTTCGTCCGGCAGCACGTCGAGCGCGGACGGCAGGCGTACGTCGTCGCCGCCGCGATCGAGCCCGAAGACGCGGACGACGACGCGCAGCCGCGCGGGAAGAACGACAAGCGCGCCGCGCTGCAGCTCGTCACCGCCGTCGAAGAAGCGGAGCGGCTGGCCAGAACGGTGTTTCCCGACTTGCGCGTCGACCTGGTCCACGGGCGGATGCCGCCGCGCGAGAAGGACGCCGTAATGGACCGCTTCAAACGCGGCGAGACCGACGTGCTCGTCTCGACGACGGTCGTCGAGGTCGGCGTCGACGTCCCGAACGCTTCCGTCATGGTCGTGCTCGACGCGCACCGCTACGGTTTCGCGCAGCTCCACCAGTTGCGCGGCCGCGTCGGACGCGGCGTGGCGGAGTCGTTCTGCATCCTGATACCGCCCGACGACGCCGGCGAAGTCGAGCGCTTGGCGGTGCTCGAAGAGACGACCGACGGCTTCGCGATCGCCGAAGCCGATCTGCGCCTCCGCCGAGCCGGCGAGCTGGCCGGCACGGCCCAAGCCGGCGGCGGCGACACGATCGGCAGCATCGTCGACGACTTCGCGCTGTACATGAAGGCCAAGGAAGCCGCCGACGCGATCGTCGCCGGCGACCCGGATCTCGGCGCGCCCGAGAACCGCCCGCTCCTCGCGCTGCTCGATGAAAGCTCCTCCGCCCGCGCGATGCTGATCACCGCATGAGCCACGGCCACTTGGCGGACCCATTGCGGACACGTTCCGGCAATCACGCAGTGAGACGCTTCCCGCATGGGTACGCGGAGAAGGGTTTCGTTCAGCGACCATGCATTGTCGCGTATGCGGGAGCGAAGCATCACCAAGGCGGACGTGCTGCGAACGCTCTTCAACCCAGCGTATGAATTTCCCGGAAACAAGCCGGGAACGGTCGAATCGTACGGGGCGACGTCCCGGGGGAAGTCGTTCTACGCCGTAACGGATCGCGAACGCAAGCGGGTGGTCACCGTGGTCGAAATCGAGGAGGCAGGATGCTGACGCCGATCAAAGTCCGTGGCGACGCCGCGGACGACGTGTACGAGGTCGTCTATCGAGAATTGCCGGAAGGCGGGCTCGTCGATCGCGACGAGCGCGTCGGGCCCGGAGTCACGGCATCCATCTCACGGAGCGGAGATATTCTCGGCCTAGAGCTGATCGGTCTCCAAGCGACGACCGTCGAAGCCGCGCGGCGATATGCACGTGCGCACGACCTCGAGTTTCCAGCCGACGTCGCGGCAGCCTTACCGCAGCGCCGCACGGGACCTCGGCGGCATAGCGGCTAAGCGGCACGGCGCCGCGGGAGCCGTCGCATGACCATCGCGATCGGGTTCGACTTCGACCACACGCTGGGCGTCGACAACGGCCTCGAGCGCGAGGCGCTCTACGCGTACGCCGCCGAGATACGCCGCCCGCTCGATCCCGCCGACGACGCGCCGCGCAAGCAGATCGACGATCTGCTCGGCACGTTTCGGCTCGGCGAGCTGTCGATGGACGCGATGATCGCGCGGTTCGCCGAAATCATCCGGACGCCGCAGGCCACAGTGACGGCGGCGCGCTGGCGAGCGATCTGCTACACGCTCGTCGACGATCTGGTTCGGCCGATCGACGGCGCGCGCGACACGCTGCTCGCGCTGCGCGCGCGCGACGTTCCGCTCGCGATCCTCACCAACGGCTGGACGCCGCTGCAGCAGAAGAAGATCGCGCGCGCGCTCGGCGACGACCTCGCCACGGCGATCCCGATCCTGGTCAGCGACGCGCTCGGCGCGATCAAACCGTCGCGCGCCGCGTTCGACGCGCTGGTCGAGACGCTGCGCACGCCGCGCGAGCGGGTCTGGTACGTCGGCGACAACGCGCGCGGTGACGCCGGCGGCGCGCTCGCCGCGGGGCTGCGCGCCGTCTGGTTCGACTGGGAAGGGCAGACTTATCCACAGGACGTCCCGCCGCCGGCGCTGCGCATCGGCGCCTTGCGGGAGCTGCAGGCGCTGGCGGAGAACACCATCGCCCCATAACTCTATGGGGACGCTGACGATCACCGGCGGCACGCTGCGCAGCCGGCGTGTTCAGACACCGCCGGGCCGGGCGGTTCGACCGACACCCGCTCGCGTGAAGGAAGCATTGTTCTCCATCCTCGGCGCGCGCGTCGACCAGGCCCGCGTCCTCGACCTCTTCGCGGGGACCGGTGCGCTCGGTTTCGAGTCGCTTTCGCGCGGCGCGTCGCACGTCACGTTCGTCGAGAAGCACCGCCCGACTGCGGACGCGCTGCGCGCCACGGCGCGCCAGCTCGGCGTCGCCGAGCAGGTCGAGGTGATCGCGGCGCCCGCCGAACGCGCCGCCCGCGCGCTCAGCGGCCGCTACGACGTCGTCTTCGCCGACCCGCCGTACGCCGACGCCTACCCCGCGCAAACGTTCGCGGAGCTGCGCGAGCGCGCCGCGATCGACGCGCGCACGACCGTCGTCTACGAGCACTCGGCGCGCGAGGGCCCGCCGGCCGATCCGTCGATGCAGCTCGACCGCACCGAGCGCTACGGCGATGTCGCGCTAGCGTTCCTGCACCCGCTGGAGCGCGCCGCGTGAACGGCGCGCAGCAGGGCCACAGCGCGGTGTACCCCGGCTCGTTCGACCCGATGACGCGCGGCCACCTCGACGTGATCGAGCGCGCCGCCGCGATCTTCGACAAAGTCTTGGTCGCGGTCGTCGTCAACCCGCAGAAGCGCGATCCGCTCTTCTCGCTCGACGAGCGCGAGGAGATGATCCGCGTCGCGGTCGCGCACCTGGCGAACGCCGAGGTGACGCACTTCCGCGGCCTGCTGGCGGACTTCGTCCGCCGCGTCGACGCGTCGGTGATCGTGAAGGGGCTGCGCGTCGTCGCCGACTTCGAGAGCGAGATGTCGACCGCGCTGATGAACCGCTCGCTCTCGGGCGTCGACACCGTCTTTCTGCCGAGCGATCCGAAGTGGTCGTTCGTAAGCTCGACGCTGGTCAAGGAAGTCTACAACCTCGGCGCCGACGTCGCCGAGTACGTCCCGCCCGCCGTCCTGCACGTCATGCAGTCGAAACGTCCCGCCCCCCGCCCCGCTTAGGAGGAACGCATGTCCGTCTACCGCGTGATCGACAAGCTCGAAGCATCCGTGAAGCAAGGTACGGTCCTCCCGCTGGGATACCGCATCGTCAGCGAAGAGCGCCTGCTGGAGCTGATCGAGAAGCTGCGCGCATCGCTCCCCGAAGAGGTCGGACGCGCGCGCACGATCGCGAAGAACGGCGACCGTCTCGTGCGCGAAGCGCAGGAGAAGGCGCAGGCCATCGTCGCCGAGGCGTCGTCGCAGTCGAGCGCGCAGATCGACGACCACGAGATCCTGCGCCGCGCCCGCGCGACCGCCGAGATCGTGCTGCGCGAAGCGGAGCAGAAGGCCGCGCGCGTGCGCGACGGCGCCGACGCGTACGCGGCGCAAGTCCTCAGCGACCTGGACGGCCGCCTCAGCGGCGCGCTGGGCTCGGTGAAGAAGGGCATCGAAGCGCTGGCCGCCTCGAAGTCCGCGACCGTCGCGGTCACCGCCGCGCCGTCGCTCGCCGACGCCGCGGCGAAATCGAAGCGCGCCGCGTTCGACGCGCAGCACGACACGGAGACCGCCGAGCTCGAATCCGTGTAAGGCGAGGGCCGATGTTCCCCCTCGGAGGAGTCATGCTTGCCGCGGCGCTCGCAACGCCCGCGCCATGCTCACCGCCTCTCACGACGCCTCAACCGGCGCTTCGCTTTGTAGCGTTTCGTGCGTCCGGTCCCGCGTCCGGGACGTTGATCTTCGAAGGAGCCCCTGTTCCGAGCGCGTTCGACACGGTGATCGGGATCGAGCTGGTGCCGGCGCGCGGCACGGTGGTTTCGGTGCCGCCGCACTTCGACCGCATCCCGGAAGCCCGTTCGCCGCACGGGTTTACCGCCGTGGCGACGCCGGTCGGCTACGTTCGACCAGGCGAAAACTATCGAGTCGTCGTTGAGGTGAAGGACGTTTCGGCGCCTCCCGGCTGCAACCGCTCGCTACGTGGCGTGCTCGGAGCTTTCACTGCGGATTGAGGAGGCCGCCCGAACGACCTCCTCAACCGAAGCCAAAATCAAGTCATCAACCGAAGTGAACCCATCAGGTTGAATCGAGGCGTCCGCGACGCGCTGCGGTCGCCGCGTTCCTCGCGTGGTTCGCCGGGGGGCGGGGCACTAGCGCTCGGGTACGAGTCGACGTACCATTCGGCGAGCGAGACCCCGGTCAACAGATAGAAGTAGCCGCGCTGCGATCCGTCGTCCCCATTCAAGCACTCCATTCCGGCATACCCTTCGTGTCGCATCAGCTGCTGCTGCGGAACGGACGCCACGCTTTCCCAGTTCCCGGTCGCGGGATTGATCCACTGGTTGTTGTAGGAGTGCAGCGTCAACATCGGGGGACAAATGTTGTTCGATGTGCCCTCGTAGTGCGCCTCGAACATGTCCCACCCCTCAACGGGCTCCGCCGTCGACACCAAGTTGTTGCTGTTGCTGACGTAGATCAGATCCCACGCCGATGTCGATGCATTATAGAGCATCGCCACCCAGCGGTTTCTGCCCCAGTCGAAGAAGGTTTCGTAGACGTACGCCGGGAGACCATCGCCCCAGTTCCGCTCGTAAAGGTCTCGGAATGAGTCGTCGTAAACGCGGCGCACCGCTCTTCGTCCTCAAGGGATGCAGCCCTCCGCTCGGCCGTACTGCGACTCTGCGGTTCCGCGCAAGCGGAGTTGCAGCCGAGCTGGAGTCCGTCTAGCGAGCACGTCCCAGCGGTCCGGGAAAGGGGCGAGCATGCAGCACGCCTCGACGGAAGCGTCGCACTCGGGATTCGTCCGCGTGCGCGGCGCGCGCGCGCACAACCTCAAGAACGTCGATCTCGAGATCCCACGGGAGGCGCTGGTCGTCTTCACCGGCGTGTCGGGATCGGGGAAATCGTCGCTGGCGTTCAGCACGCTCTACGCCGAAGCGCAGCGGCGCTATCTCGAGTCGGTCTCGCCGTATGCGCGACGGCTGTTTCACCAGATGGCGGTCCCGGATGTCGACGAGATCGACGGGCTGCCGCCCGCGGTCGCACTGCAGCAGCAGCGCGGCTCGCCGACGACGCGCTCGTCGGTCGGCAGCGTCACCACCCTCGCGAACTTGCTGCGCATGCTGTACTCGCGTGCCGGCACGTATCCGCCGAAGCAGCCGCATCTTGCGGCCGAAGCGTTCTCGCCGAACACACCGGCCGGCGCGTGCCCGCGCTGCCACGGCCTGGGCCGCGTGTACGAGGTGACGGAGCGTTCGATGGTCCCCGATCCGTCGCTGACGATCCGCGAGCGCGCGATCGCCGCGTGGCCGACCGCCTGGCACGGCCAGAACTTGCGCGACATCGCCGTGACGCTCGGCTACGACGTGGACCGCCCGTGGCGCGAGCTGCCGAAGAAGGACCGCGACTGGCTGCTGTTCACCGACGAGCAGCCGACGGTTCCCGTCTACGCCGGCTACACGCCGAAGGAAGTGCGCCGCGCGCTGAAGCGCGGCGAAGAGCCGAGCTATCAAGGCACGTTCACCAGCGCGAAGCGCCACGTGCTGCAGACGTTCGCGACGACGCACAGCCCGATGATGAAGAAGCGCGTCGCGCGGTTCATGGTCGGCGCGGAGTGCTCGCTGTGCCACGGCAAACGGCTGCGCCGCGAATCGCTCTCCGTCACGTTCGCCGGACTCGACCTCGCCGAGCTGGCGCGGCTGCCGCTGAAGCGGCTGGCCGAGATCTTCGGCCCGTACGCGCGCGCGCCGCACGCGGCGCCCGCGGCGCCCGGCGCGCACGCCGACGGCCACCCGGAGAAAGCGCTCGTCGTGCAGCGCATCGCGGACGATCTGGTCGCGCGGCTCGCGGTGCTGCTCGATCTCGGGCTCGGCTACCTCACGCTGGAGCGCAGCACGCCGACGCTCTCGCCCGGGGAGCTGCAGCGTTTGCGGCTCGCGACACAAGTGCGCTCGAACCTCTTCGGCGTCGTCTACGTCCTCGACGAACCGTCCGCGGGTCTCCATCCCGCCGACACCGAGGCGCTGCTCTCGGCGCTGGACCAGCTCAAGGCGGCGGGCAACTCGCTCTTCGTCGTCGAGCACGAGCTCGACGTGATCCGCCACGCCGATTGGATCGTCGACGTCGGACCCGCCGCCGGCGACCATGGCGGCCGCATCGTCTACAGCGGGCCGCCGCCCGGCCTGCGCGCGGTCACGTCATCGCACACGGCGCGCTATCTCTTCACGACCGAGGTCGCGCCGCGCCGCGCACCGCGCGCGCCGGCGGATTGGCTCGTTCTCGGCGGCGTGACGCGCAACAACCTCAATGAGCTCGACGCCGCGTTTCCACTCGGCGTGCTGACGACCGTGACGGGCGTCTCGGGCTCGGGGAAGTCGAGCCTGGTCAGCCAGGCGCTGGTCGAGCTCGTCGCTGAACGGCTCGGCGGCAACGCGCCCGCTGCCGCCGAAGAGACGGAAGACCTCTTGCGCGCGCCGGCCGAGCGCAGCGGCGGCCGGCTCGTGAGCGGCTTGCAGCGCGTGAAGCGCCTCGTCACGGTGGATCAGCGGCCGATCGGGCGCACGCCGCGCTCGAACCTCGCCACCTACACCGAGCTCTTCGACGCCGTGCGCAAGCTGTTCGCCGCGACGACGGCTGCGCGCGCGCGGCGCTTCGACGCGGGGCGCTTCTCGTTCAACGTCGCGAAGGGCCGCTGCGCGACGTGCGAAGGCGAAGGCTCGGTGATGGTCGAGCTGCTGTTCCTGCCCAGCGTCTACGCGCCGTGTCCGACGTGTCACGGCGCGCGCTACAACGCCGAGACGCTGAAGATCCGGTACCGCGGCAAGAGCATCGCCGACGTGCTCGCGCTGACGGTCGACGCCGCATGGGACTTTTTCGCCGACGAGCCGCACGTGTGCCGCGCGCTGAACGTGCTGCGCGAAGTGGGCCTGGGCTATCTGCGGCTCGGACAGCCGGCGACGGAGCTGTCGGGCGGGGAGGCGCAGCGCATCAAGCTGGCGACGGAACTGCAGCGCCCGCAGCGCGGCGACACGCTGTACGTCCTGGACGAGCCGACGACCGGATTGCATCCGAACGACGTGGAGAAGCTGATGGCGCAGCTCGACCGGCTGGTCGCGGCAGGCAACACGGTCATCGTCATCGAGCACGACATGCACGTCGTCGCGGGCAGCGACTGGGTGATCGACGTCGGTCCGGGCGCCGGCGACGAGGGCGGCCGCATCGTCGCGGCCGGACCGCCCGCCGAGCTCGCGAACGCGCCCGAGAGCCGCACCGCGCCGTACCTGGCGCGCGTTCTGGCGTAAGCCCGCTACCAGCCGCCGCCGGAGTCGTCGTTGCCGCCCCAACCGCCGCCGGAGACACCGCCCCAATCGCCGCCGCCCGCGTCACCGCTACTGTTCTGCCCGCCGCGGAAGAGCTCGTTGCCGAGGAACGCGCCGCCGAGACCGCCGAGCAGACCGCTCAAGAATCCGCCGCCGCCCATGCGCGGACGCCCGTAGTAGCCGAGTCCGGAGCCCGGTCCGAAAAAGCTGCCGGCGGGAAAACCGCGCGGGCGGCCGTACAGCCCGCGGCGGCGACCGATGCGCCGGAGCAGCATGCCGCCGAGAATCGAGCCGGCCAGGGACCACAGCAGCCGAATGATCATGCTGGCTGTTTCCCACATCGGGCGGCTGCGAAAGGCGGGCTCGTGCCGGGCTGCCAACGTCGCTGCGTGTCGCCGCCGGTGCTGATCCTCGTTCTGATCGCGGCGGTGCTGCACGCGACCTGGAACGCCGTCGCGAAGCACGCGCGCCCGGCCAGCACGACGGCGTTCGTCTGGCTCTGCTGCACCGTCACCACCGCGCTCTTCCTGCCGGTCGTCGCGATCCTCGTCTTGATCGCGCCGCCGCCGGGGTCGCGCATCGATGGTCCGATCCTCGCGTTCACGCTGGGCAGCGCGGTCTTGCAAGCGCTGTATTTCGTGTTGCTGCAGCGCGGCTATCGGGCGGGCGATTTGTCGCTGGTCTACCCGCTCGCGCGCGGGACGGGGCCGCTCCTCGCCTCGCTCACCGCGGTGGTGTTTCTGGGCGAACGGCCGGGTCCGCTCGGGATCGCGGGGATCGCAGCGATCACCGGCGGCATCTTCGTCGCGACGGGCGTGTCGCTTCACGGTCCGCGCACGCGCGCTTCACTCGGCTACGGTTTGGCCACCGGCGCGACCATCGCCGCGTACACGATCTGGGACAAGCACGTGGTGACCGCGCTGGCGTTCTCGCCGATCGTCTACGAGGTCGCGCGCGCGGTCGCGCAAACCGCGATCATGACACCCTTCGTCGCGACCGGCTCGGCGCGCGCTGCGCTCGGGCAGACGTGGAGAACCTGCCGGCTGCAGATCGTAACCGTGGCCGTGCTGTCGCCGGTCGCCTACGTCCTGGTGCTGTTCGCGCTGGCGCGCGCACCCGTCACCGTCGTGGCGCCCGCGCGCGAGATCAGCATCGTGCTGGGCGCGTTCCTCGGGACGCGGCTGTTCGGCGAAGGCCACGCCCGGCGCCGCATCGCGGCCGCGGTCCTCATGGTGGCCGGTATCGTCGCGCTGGCTCGAGCGTAGAGCCCGGACGAAACTACGGCGCCGGCCGGTTCGTACATCGGGCATACTCCTCGCCGCTGGGAGCGACCACGCATGCAATCGGCGTCCTTTCTCACGAGCCTTGCACGAAGACTGGCGGTCACGACGGCGCTGCTGGCCGCGCTGCCCGCCACCGCCGGCGCGCAAGGCAACACCGGAATCATCTACGGCCGCGTGATGATCGCGGGCACGCATCAGCCCGTGTGCCTCATAACGTTGACCGTGCACTCCGATCGCGAGGCGGACGTCCAAGTACAGACGCGCGGCGACGGCACGTTCCGCTTCCTCACCGTGAGCCCCGGTCCGGTGCGGCTGATCGTCGGCCGTTCGCGAGCTACCCGCAGCCTCGACGTCTCGCCGAACCTGGAGACCCGCGCCGGCGACATCCTGCTGCCGCCGGTTCGCCGGCAGAGCCACGTCACGTCCGAGCTCACCGCGCTGGCTCGCCGAAGCTGCCCGGCGAACGCGTATCGCGGCTACGTCGCGTCGGACTACGCGATCTGATGCCGTCTCGGCTCGTTCGTGCGCCCTTGTTCGCCGCGGTGCTGGCGCTGCTCGTCACCGCGCACGCGGCGCCGCCGGCCGCGTCGGCGGCGGAGCGCCCCGCGCCGGTCGAGATCTACGTGAAGATGCGCGCCGCCGTGAACGCGCTGCCGGTTCCGCCGTACATCGCGTTCACCGAACAGGACGCCTCGACGCGGAAGTACGCGCTGCTGCAGGACCGCATGCGTGTGGTGACCCGAATCGCGGACGGGCACGCCTGGGTTCGTCCGATTCAGGACGCCACCGGAAACCCCGACCGCAGGCCGCCGCGCGTCGTGACGACGGTGGTCTACCCCGGGACGCCGATCGAACGCATCGGCGAGTTTCCGCTGGCCGACTTCGGGCTGCGGCCGCGCACCGGACGCCCGGGAATGTTCGAGGCGCCCGGGACGCCCGAACCGGCGCCCGCGGCCGGCTCGATCAAAGCGATCGGCGGCGTCTCGACTTACAACCTTTCGTACCGCATCGTGGACCTCGGCGACACCGAGCTCGGATCGCTGCCGGTTCACCACCTCGGGCTGACGCCGGTCCGCGACCCCGGGCACAACGTGCTGCGCGAAATCTGGATCGACGAGACGACGCTTCTGCCCAAGCGCTACATCGCGGAACGCTTCGTCGAGAACGGGCCGTTCTCGTTTCGCTACCTGATCACGGTCGACACCGCCGTGATCGAGAACCATCTCGTGAACGTCGCGGCCGCCGGTCACTTCGAAGTGCACCGCGGCTTGATCGTCAACTACTCCGGTGACGGCCGCTGGACGATCTCGGACGTGACCTTTCCGGCCGATCCCCCGGCATGGATGTTCGACCCCGACCATTACAAGGATCACAGCGGCGAGCCGATCCCCGCATTCTGAGCCGCACGGTTACGACGCCTGCAACTGCTGCGCGGTGAGCGTCGGCAGCAGCACTTTGACGTACGTTCCGTAATACGGAAGCCGCCGGATCGCCAGCTCCTGTGCGAGCGCGGCGACCAGGAACAGCCCCCGTCCCGACTCGGACCACACGTCGGTCGGGAGCGTCGGCGGTCCGCTGAATCCCGGGCCGTCGTCCATCACGTGCAGCCACAGCCCGCGGGCGTCGGCGGAGAGCCCGAGGCTCAAGCGCCCGGGCGCGTAGCGCAACGCGTTCCCGACCAGCTCGCTGAAGATCACCTCGCAGGCGTTGAGGTCGGCCGAATCTCCGTATTGCTCGTTGACGTCCGCGACGAAGTCGCGTTTGATCGCATAGGCGGCCGCCGAATCGGTGACGTCGAAGGCCCAGCGCCCGAGCGTGCGGCCGAGGCGCACGGTGAGGATCGCCATGTCGTCGCGCGCGTCCTTGCCGGCGACGATCCGGCTGACGTAGCGCGCCGGGTTCACGGCGAACAACGCTTCCTCGGTGGTGAGGAGATCGGCGATCGCCGCTTCGCCCTCGACCGGCGCGCGATCGACCTCGGTAAGCCCGTCCGTGTAGAGCACGAGCAGCGTGGCGTCATCCAGGCGGGCCGTATGCCGAACGTACTCGGTGCTCGTCATGACGCCGAGCGGCGGACACGAGTCGCCGGGAAGCGGCAGCGGCCGGCCGCGCCTGCGCTTCACCATCGGCGGCGGATGTCCGGCGGAGGTGTAATCGATGCTGCGGCCGTTCCGGTCGATGACGGCGATGAACGCCGTGGCGAGCTCGTCGCGTCCTTCCAGGATGAGGGCGCGGTTGAGCAGCGTCATCATCTGCGCCGGGTCGGTCGAGACGACCGCGGCCATGCGCACCCACTGCCGGAGCTGGACCATCAGGCGCGCCGCGTCGACGCCTTTCCCGGTCACGTCGCCGATCGTCATCACGATGCGCCCCTCGACCTCGAACGCGTCGTACCAGTCGCCGCCCAGTGCGCTGCCGACCTGCGCGCCTTGGTACATCGCGTTGAACTGCAGCGTTTCGGTTTGCGGCAGCTCGTCGTTGAGGAACGCGCGCTGCAGCGTCTCGGCGACGTGCTGCTCGCGACTGTACTGCTTCGCGTTGGCGACAGCGAGCCCCGCACGGCGCCCGAGCTCCTCCGCGGCCTGCATGTCCGAGCCGTCGAAGGCTTCGGAGTCGGCGGTGCGGACGAAGGTGAGCGCGCCGAAGATCGCGCCGTGCGCCACGACCGGGACGACGATCTTCGAGCGGTAGTTCATGCGGCGCATGAACGCTTCGTGCTCGTTCGAGGACGCATGCCGCAGCAGCGTCGTCTCGTCGAAGACCGGGACGAAGAACGACTGGCCCGTTTGCGCGACGTGCCGGGCGGGGTGGATCCCGCGCGTCTCCGACTGCAGGAGCGGCGTGACGAGCGCCTTGAGCGACGACTCGATCGTCGGATCGCGGTGCGCCCCGACGCTCACGTAGAGCCGGTTCGTGTTCTCGTCGATCAGGTCGAACAGGCACAGCTCGGAGAACGACTCGACCGCCGTGCGCGCGACGTTCGCGAGCGTCTGCTCGAGATCGAGCGAACGGTGAAACAGCTCGCCGGCACGAACGAGCAATGTGAGCCGCCGCTGTGTCGATTCCAGCCGGACGGTCGGTGTGACGGACAACTCCCCTCCACGACGATCGAGCCCGCGTCCCGTCGGACGGAGCGACTCTTCGAGCCGTCACATACCCAGGACGGGCCGTCGCGCACCGCGTCGGAGCCGACGCGCCAGGGCCCTACGGCGCCTCCCGGGTAGACCGCTCGCGGTATGACGGGTGGTGGACGAACGGTTCCCGGAGGAGGGCACGGCGCGGTGCTGGCCGCGGTCCGCACGCTGCTGGCCGACGGCAAGGCCCACTCGGCCGAAGAGCTCTGCGCGCTGGGGATCGAGCACGGCTTGCTGACGCCCTCGACGATCCCGAACTACGTGCGCAACGCGATCAAGACGCTGCTCGACCGCCAGCGCGACCGCGGGGAGAAGGCGGAGTTCGTGCTGCTCCGCGACGGCCGTTACCGCAACGACGTCCCGCTCGACGCGTTCGCCGGTCATGACGATCCGGAGCCGGTCAGCGCGGCGATCGAGGCGATCGTCACGCGGCTCGAGGCGAGCGCGCACCGCCGGACGCCGCCGGAGCCGGGCGACGGCCCGAACGTCGGCGCGCCGTTCGAGCGCGACGTCGCGGCGGCGTTCGCGGCGCTCGGCTTCGACGCGAAGCGGATGGGTGGCCAAGGCGAACCGGACGTGGTCGCCACCGCGCCGCTCGGCGACCGCGCCTACACGGTGATCGTCGAGTGCAAGACCGCCGCCGGCGCGGACGACCAGGTGCGCAATCCGGTCGCGCAGGAGGCGGGACGGCTGCGCGACCTGGTCGGCGGCACCTACGCGGTGCTGATCGGCCCCGGCTTCCCGCGCGCGGCGGAGATCGACGGCGAGCTGCAGACGCACCGCGTGGCGTTGTGGACGTGCGACGACCTGGTGAAGCTGCTGCGCGCCCATGCGATCCACCAGATCCGCTGGTCGCGCCTGCCGGCGCTCTGCGCTCCCGGCCGTTCGTCCGACGCGATCACCGAGTTCGTGCAACTGCACGTCCACGGCGCCCGCAAACGCGCGCACGTGGCGTACCGCTACATCCTCGAGGAAGGCCTCAGGTACCAGGAGCTGCTCGCCCTCGCGGATCCCGAGGTGCAGCGCACGCCGGCGCCGCTGACCGCCGAGGCGCTGGCCGTCCTGGTGAACGAACGCCTCGCACGCGACGGCGAGCTCGGCCGCGTCTCGCTGGACGACGTGCGCGGTGCGGTGGCGTACGGCGCGCATCCGCTGGTCGACACGATCTCCCTCGACGGCGACCGCGTCACGATCGAAGCCCGCTGGGTCGAGACCCGAAAGCCGAGACGTTCGTCGGAATCGGCAAAACCGTGATGTCGACGTTTGTTGACAGCGACCCGGACACCGTACTATCACTACGTCTCCCGCTCGTCGGGCTAGGGGCCGCGGTTGTGGCCCAACCAATGAAGAGGCCGATGGCGGGCTCTTCTGTTAGTAGCCCGGTTCCGTTTCGGCCAAAAAGGCCGGCCCGTGACAGGTGACGAGCCGGGCGCCGTCCCATGGCTCGGCATGAAGAAACGCCCGCTGATCGCCGTTGGCGCGCTCTACTTCGCGGCGCTGTTCGGTGTCGCGTCCGCAGCCGACTCGCTGGACCTCTCGACGTTCAAGCAGACCATGCGCAACCCGAAGGTCGTCGTCGACACCGCGCCGGTCAGCGGTCTCCGCGTGCGGTGGGGCAACGGGGCGTACGACTACGGCTACGGCGCCTGGGTCGCGTGCGCGACCTTCGCTAACGACGGCCCGAAGACGGCGACCGCGGTGCGAATCGCGTTCTACTATCTCGACGGTGACGGGAAGGTCCTCGGGAAGGATGTGCTCGAGCGCAAGGGCACGTTCTCGCCGGGCGTGACGATCGAAGGCCGCGGCGGTGTCATGCAGCCGCGGTTCACCGACGGCTGCCTCAAGCGCAAGAACGACTCGCGAGACAGCGTGATGATCGCGATGGTCGTCCAAGGCGCGACGTACGAGGACGGCACGACGTTCGACCGCGACGTTACCTTCGTCACAGCGGCGCCGTCTCCGAAGCCGTAGCGTTCCGTCCGGAGCGACTGCCATCGCCTGAATTTCCAGCCGGCGAAGCCGACACGATGCGTTTCTCGACGTTCTAAGAGCTGCGGTCGCCTGTTTGTTCTACGGCGTCAGAGCCGCGTTCCCAGTCCTCGGAACTTCTCGGCTTGACGCTGATCTCGATGTCGAACTGCTCCTGAATGGTGCGTTGCAGCTCGGCGACTCGCCGGCCCACCTCATCGAGCCGATCCGCGGGGACAACAAGGAAGTAGTCGTACTCCTCGTCGCCTTCCCTCAAGCACTTCGGATCGATGATGTCGCCGAGATTCTTCAGAAAGAAAATGCTCGCTCGGCGCAAGACTCGGCCGAACGCGATGAGCTGCGGCTCGAACTCGGGCTTTACGTTGAAGACTGTCATATCGCTGTTGTCGTCTCCGAGCGCGGGATCGGCATGATGCCGAGGCCGACATCGAAGCGCATGAGGGCTTCGTACTCTAGAGGCGTAATGAGGATGCCGAGTTCGTGTCGGAATCGCGCGGGGACGTCGATGAAGTAGTCGTCTTCGGCATCTCCCTCGCGCAGGCAGCTCATGTCTACGACCTGAGGAAGGTTCGCAAGGACGAAGGCGTTCGCGCGGCACAGCACTCGTCTGGCCGCCTCAAAGTCGAGTTCGATGTCGGACCGTGGATCGTTTATCGTCATAGCAGCGTCTTCAAGTCCTCAATGAGGTGGTTGGCCCAAGACAGTCGTTCATCGATCGTGACGGCGTCATACGGCTCAGGTTCCGCGCCGAATCCATAGTCCGCGTCTTTCCGATCATTTTGCAAGTCGCGAGCATAATCGAAGGCTGCTGCATCTGTCAATCGCCCGGCCCGCGTGACGCCTAGGCCCACCTCCGAGCACGGCGCCGCGGTTCTGCCCCGAATACAGCGCCTTGATCACGTAGGGTAACGCCTGATGTGTGAAGCGGCCTTCGTCGTCCCGCGAAGCGCGTTTACAGACGGCTCAGTCCGCGGCGACGGCGATCGCCTGAATCTCCAGGCGCAAGCGCGGGTCGGTCGCGAGGCGCTTTACCTCAACCGTCGTGCTCGTCGGCAGATGTCCGGCGAAAAACGCTCCCTGGATCGCGTTGACCGCATCCTGGTCTTCGGCGATGTGCGTGAAGAAGCGCGTCAGCGAGACGACGTCTGCCGGCGTGCAGCCCGCGGCGGTGAGCGCTTGCGCCAGGTGCTCGTACGCGAGGCGCGCTTGCGCTGCGGCGTCGAGCGGGATCGAGTCAAAGACCTCCGGGCGGTGCGGATGATCATGATACACGGGCGCGCCCGTCACCCCCGAGATGAACACCAGCCGCCCTGAAGCCACCTTGATCGCGGGAACGAACAACGAGTTGATGGTCGGATCGTAGCCCTCGTGGTGGATGACTTCAATGTGGCTCACGCGGCCGAAGCCCGCGCAAGCGTGAAGTTCCGTGCAAGCGTGGCCGTTCCGGTCACGGGTTCGCGCGGGAAGTCCTCGATCAACGACGCCCGCACTCCGAACACCGCGTCCGACGCGAGATACGGGTCGTCGGCGGCGTAGATCGCCGTCGTCAGCGGTACGAACCCGTCGGCACTGATCCGGAAATGCAGGTGCGCCGGCCGAAACGTGTGCCGCCCCAATCGCTGCAGCATCGCCCCGACCGGGCCGTCCGTCGGGATCGAATAGCTCTGCGGGAACACGGTCTTGAACGCGAAGCTCCCGTCGTCCGCCGTCCGAACGCGCCCGCGACAGTCGACGACATGGCCGCCGTGCTGCGAATCGTACAGCCCCTCGCCGTCGGTGCCCCAGACGTCGACGACTGCGTCAGCGATCGCTCTTCCGTCGGGATCGCGCACGTATCCGCGCACCGCGAGCGGCACGCCACACCCCTCCGCCGCGATGCTCGCACCGTACGCGGCCTCCGGCGGGTTCTCCGTGTAAAACGGCCCGAGCACCGAAGAATCGCTCGCCCCGGTGCTCCGGCGGTGTGCGATCTCGTCGACCAGCGACGTCACGCCGAGCGTATCCGACAGCATCATGAACTCTTGCCGGTAGTCGTCGCACTTGTGCCCGGTCGCCGTCAAAAAGCGCACTCCCGCCAGCCACTCCTCGGGCGTGAGCTGCACCTCTTCCACGAACGCGTGCAGATGCCGCACCAGGCTCTCGAACACCAACCGCAGCCGCGCATCCTCGCACGCTGCCGCGCTAGCGACGACCTCGTCCGTCAACGCCGACGCGTTCGCCTGGGCCGGCGTCGCCGCCGACCCCGTCGCCGGAGACCCTATCGCCGCAGACTCCGTTGCCGCAGACCCCGTCGCCTCCGATCCCGTCGCCGCGGACCCGGCCGCCGCGGACTGGGCGGCCGCGGGCGCGTTGGTCGCCGCCGCGCTCACCGTCCCGACCATGCCGGGAACGGCACCAGCGGCTTCCCGTGCGCGACGTTGCCGGGGTACACGATGACCTGCTTCCCGTTCTGCCACTGCAGGATGTATGACGTGTAGCCGAGCTGGATGCCGGTGCGCGGATCGACCCGCCACTCGCCGATCAGCGTCTTCATCCGCAGCGCGGCGATCGCATCGCGCAGCTTCTCGCGGTCGAGCGAGCCGGCGCGCTTCAGCGCCGCCGCCAGCACCTCCAGCGACGCGTAGTTGCTGGCGGCGTGGTAGTCCGGCTCGCGCTTGAACTCCGCGCGGTAACTGGTCTTGAACGCCGCGTTCTCGGGCGTCCGGGCGTCGGGGTCCCACGCGGTCACCGAGTACACGCCGTTCACGTCCTTGCCGGCGCTGTCGACGAACTTCGGATCCGACGCGCCCACCGCTTCGTAGAACATCTTGGGCGCGTAGTTCGACTGCTTCAACTGCCGCAGCACACCGATCGCATCGTTCGGGAACGCCATCGCGAGCACGACGTCGGGATTCGCCGCCTTCACCTTCTCGATCACCGAGGCGAAATCGCTGGCGCGCGCCGGATAGAACTCCGTGTACACGATCCCCTGACCGAACCCGCGCGCGATCTCCGGCACCGCGTTCACCAGCGCGTGGGAGAACGCCGTGTCCGGCCCGATCACCGCGAGCTTCTTGAAGCCGCGGTCCTTGGCGATCTGCAGCACGCCGTACAGATAGGTCTGCACCGGACCCAGGCCTTGGAAGATGTAGCGGAAGCCGCGCTGGAACATCGCCACGTCCGCGGTCTCCGGGCAGATCATCGGCATCTTGTAGCGCTCGGCGACGTTCGCCGCGGGCGCGGTGATCGCGGTGCCGTACGGCCCCATGATGATGTCGACTTTGTCTTCGTTGATCAGCCGCTCGTAGAGGCGCACGCCGGTCGCCGGTTCGCTCTGGTCGTCGTAGTACTTCAGCGAGATCTGCCGCCCGAGCACGCCGCCCTTCGCGTTCTGGTGCTTGATCCAGAGCTGATAGCCCTCGAGCGAGTACTTCCCGCCGTCGGCGAAGATGCCGGTGAGCGAGAGCGACGCCCCGATCGTGAGCGGGGCGCCTTGCGCCTGCGCGGGGACGGCGTGCGCGAGCGCCGGCGTCGCCGCCGCCGCGGAGACCGTGCGAATGAAGCGACCTCTATGCATCAGACCTCTCCCATGAAACGGCGTTTGACGTCGGCGTTCCCGCGGATCTCCGCGGCGGTTCCTTCCATGACGGTGCATCCTTCGGTGATCACGTACGCCCGCGCGGCGAGCTCCAGCGCCTGGACGACGTTCTGTTCGACCAAGACGACGGCGACCCCGGCGCGGTTGATCTCGCGCACGACGCCGAAGATCTCGAGCGTGGTCTTCGGCGCCAGCCCCAGCGACGGCTCGTCCATCAGCAGCACGCGCGGCTCGGACATCAGCGCCCGCCCGAGCGCGACCACCTGCTGCTGCCCGCCCGAGAGCGCTCCGGCCGGCCGCCCGCGCAGCGGCGGCAGCATCGGAAAGCGCGCGTAGATCTCGCCCAGCCGCGCGCGCGCCCCGCGCCGCGCGCGCCCGACGTGCGCCCCGACCAGCAGGTTGTCCTCGACCGTCATCTCGCGAAAGAGATTCCGCCCTTCGGGAACCAGCGCCAGCCCGCGTTCGACGATCTCGCGCGGACGGCGCCCGTCGATCCGCTCGCCGTCGAAGACGATCTCGCCGGCGCTCGGCCGCACGATCCCCATCACGCTCTTCAGCGCGGTGGTCTTGCCGGCGCCGTTGCCGCCGAGCACGCTGACGATCTCGCCGGCGCCGACCGCGAACGAGACGCCGTGCAGCGCGCGAAAGTCGCCGTACGCCGCTTCCAGCCCGCGCACGCTGAGCAGGCTCATTCGGCGCTCCCGAGCGGCGCGCCGAGATACGCCTCGATCACCGCCGGGTCGGTTTGAATCGCCGCGGGATCGCCCTCCGCGATGCGCCGGCCGGCGTCGAGCACGACGATGCGGTGCGAGATGCGCATGACCAGCCGCATCACGTGCTCGATCCCCGCGACCGCCGCGATCCCGCGCTCGCCGAGCCGCTGCACGAACTCCGCCATCCCGTCCATCTCGGTCGGCGTCAGCCCGGCCATCACTTCGTCGAGCAGCACCAGCTTCGGCCGCAGCGCGAGCGCGCGCGCCACTTCGAGCCGCTTGCGCTGCGTCAGCGTCAGCGAGGACGCGGGGAGATCCGCCAGCGGCCCCAACCCGACGAACTCCACGATCTCGCGCGCGTCGGCCCGCGCGCGACCGATCGTGCGGACGTGCACGAGCGCGCCGACCGCGACGTTGTCGACCACGCTCAGCCGCCCGAACGGCCGCACGATCTGATACGTGCGCGCGACGCCGGCCCGCGCGATGCGGTGCGGCGCCCAGCCGACGATGGAGCGGCCCTCGAACCGCACGTCGCCCGAGTCCGGCCGCAGCACGCCGCTGATCACGTTGAAGAGCGTGGTCTTGCCGGCGCCGTTCGGCCCGATCAGCGCGAAGATCTCGCCCGCGCGTACCTCGAGCGAGACGCCGTTCAGCGCCTGCACGCCGCCGAACGCGACCGAGACACCCTCGACCGCGAGCAACGGCGTACCCTGTCCCGAGCCTGTCGACGAGCTCACGCGCGGCGCCTCGGTGCGAACCGCGCGGAGATCGCGGGCACGATCCCGCGCGGCAGCGCGATCAGCAGCACGACCAGCAGACCGCCGAAGATGATCAAGTAGATCTGCGGATACCGCGCCCACAGCACCTCGGCGACCTGCGTCATGACGAGCCCGCCGATCAGCGGCCCCCACACCGTCCCCAGCCCGCCCGCGATCGCCATGACGATCGACTGCAGATCGAGCCGCGACGAGAACACCGCGTCGGGCTCGATGTACGTCAAATAGAGCGCGTACCCGCCGCCGAGCAGCCCCGGGATGACCGCGCTCAGCCCGAACGCCGTCAGCTTCGCGGAGGTCGTGCCGACCCCGAGCGTCGCCGCGACCTGCTCGTCCTCGCGCAGCGCCTGCAGCGGCAAACCGAACGCGCTGCGGTCGATCCACGCGGTGAGCGCGATCGCGCCGAGACAGATCGCGAGCGTCCAGTAGTAGACCGCGGTGATCCCCGATCCGGGCGGCAGGAAGAGCCCGGCGCCGGAGCCCGTCGCGGGGATCGCGGTGACGAGCACGCGCACCATCTGCGCCATCCCGAACATTCCCATCGCGAAGAACGGCCCGCGCAGCCGCAGCATCACGTAGCCGAGCGGAATCGCGAGCGCCAGCGCGACCGCGCCGCCGGCGAGCGCCGCGAGCATCCAGTACCAGTGCAGATCGGCGACCAGCAGCGCCGTGGTGTACGCGCCGACACCGAAGAACGCGATCTGCCCGAACGAGAAGTAGCCCGCATACCCGGAGATGATGTTCCAGCCGTAGGCCAGCGCGATCGAGAGCAGCGTCACGTAGAGCAGATTGATCAGATAGCCGTTGAGCAGCAACGGTGCAACCACCAATGCGACGAAGGCCAACAGCCCGGCCACGACCGCCGCCCGTTGCCACCAGCGCACGCTACGCGACCCGTGTCACGCGATGCGCCGCCCGCGCAGCCCGCCGGGCAAGAACAGCAGCACGAGGATGAACAGCAGATACGGCGCCGCCTCGGCGAGCGTCGCGCCGAGGAAGTAGCTCGCGAACGACTCGGTCAGCCCGAGGATCAGCGCGCCGAGCACCGCGCCGGTGTAGTTCCCCAGCCCGCCGATGACGACGACCGCGAACGCGTTCACGGTGAACAGCACGCCCTGCTGCGCGTTGAGGTTGTAGAGGAAGCTCATCAGCGTCCCGGCGGCCGTCGCGACCGCCGTTCCGATCGCGAACGCGAGCGTCCGCACGCGGTCGACGTCGACGCCGCAGGCGAGCGCGCCGTCGAGGTTCTGGCTGGTCGCGCGAATCGCGCGTCCGAGCGCCGTCGAGCGCAGCAGCAGCGCGAACCCGAGCGAGAGCACCACCGCGACGACGAACGCCAGCAGCCGCGCCTGCGGGATCGACAGCTCGCCCAGGCGGAACGCGCCGGTCAGATACGGCACCGAGACGAACCGCCCGCCGAACGCCGCGAGCCCCGCGCCGGTGAGGAAGTAGGACAGCCCAAAGGTCAGCGTCAGCGACGACGCCTCGGCCGACGCCACCTCGCCCGGCAAACGCCGGAGCAGCAGATGATGCACGAGCGCGCCGGCCGCGAACCCGACCGCGATCGTGAGCGGCAGCAGCAGCAGCGGGTTGATCCCCGCCTGCGCGAAGGCGTACGCGCCGAACACCGCGGCCAGCACGACGAAATCGCCGTGCGCCAAGTTCACCACGCGCATCACGCCGAACACGATGTTGAACCCGAGCGCGGAGAGCGCGAGCACGCCGCCCAGCAGAACGCCGTTGACCGCGAGCTGCAGCAGGATCATGCGGTGCGCGAGCCGAGCCGCTCAGCCATCCTGCGGCGCGCGCTCGAAGCCGGCCATCCGCGCCAGCCCGTGAAAGAGCGCGGCGAAATCTTCATGGCCGTAGCCGAACGCCTGCGTCGCGCTGAGCACCTCTTGCGTCGCCGCGGTCGCCGGCAGCGGGACGCGCAGCTCGCGCCCGAGCTGCAGCGCGAGATCCATGTCTTTCTGCATCATCGCGCACGGAAACCACGGATAGTCGGGCGGATCCAGCGCGAACGGCGCGCGGTACTGGAGCATCGGCGAGGCGATCACGCTCTGCAGGAACGTCTCGAACGCGACGCGCCGGTCGATGCCGCTGCGCTCGGCGAGCAGCACGCCTTCGCTGAACGCGAGCATCTGCACGGCCAGCGACAGGTTCACGCCGATCTTGAGCGCCTTCGCCTGCCCGACCTCGCCGACGTGCCGCACCCTCGGCCCGATCGCGAGCAGGATCGGCTCGGCGCGCTCGAACGCCGCGCGGTCGCCGCCGACCATGATCAGCAGCTTCCCCTCGCGCAGCGTCAGAATGCTGCCCGAGACGGGCGCGTCCAGCAGCGCGCCGCCGGTCGCCGCGACGCGCTCGGCGAGCGCGCGCACGAGCGCCGGGGCGGTCGTGCTCATCTCGGCGAACAGCTTGCCGGCGGCGAGCCCGGCGAGAATTCCGTTCGGCCCGTCGCAGACCGCTTGCAGCGCCGCGTTGTCGGTGACCATGGTGATCACGAGCTCCGACGAGACCGCCACCTCGCGCGGCGAATCCATCACGCGCAAGCCCTTCGCTGCGAGCCGCTCCGCCTTCGCGCGCGTGCGGTTCCAGCCATACACGTCGTGGCCGGCCGCCAGCAGCCGCTCCGCCATCCCGGTTCCCATGTCGCCGAGCCCGACGACGCCGACCGTGCTCATCGCGGCTTGCTCCCGAAGTCGTAGGGGTTCGTCACGAACAGCTCTTCGGCCGGGAACCGCGTGATGATGCTGGGCCCGTCCTCGGTCACGACGATCTCTTCCTCGATGCGCGCCGCGGAGTACCCGTCACGCGCGGGGCAGTACGTCTCGAGCGCGAACACCATCCCGGCTTTGATCTCCATCGGGTGCTCGAGCGAGTTCAGCCGCGAGATCACCGGCCGTTCGTGGAGCGCCAGCCCGAGCCCGTGCCCGAACTGCAGCCCGAACGCCTCCATCTCGCTGCTGAAGCCGAAGTCCTCGGCCTTCGGCCACGCGCGCGCCACCGTATCGGTCGTCACGCCGGGCCGGATCAGCGCGATCGACGCGTCGATCCACTCGCGGCACTGCTTGTACGCGTCGCGCTGCGCGCGCGTCGCGTAGCCGACGCTGAAGGTGCGGTAGTAGCACGTCCGATAGCCGTTGAACGCCGACATGATGTCGAAGAACGCCTGATCGCCGGGCCGGATGAGGCGGTCCGAGAAGTTGTGCGGGTGCGGGTTGCAGCGCTCGCCCGACACCGCGTTGATCGACTCGACGTCGTCCGAGCCCAGCTCGTAGAGCTTCTTGGTGGCCAGCGCGACGATCTGGTTCTCGCGAATCCCCGGCTTGAGCGCCTCGACGATGTCCTGGTACGCGCCGTCGACCAGCGCGGCCGACGTCGACAGCAGCAGGATCTCGTCGTGCGACTTGATCTCGCGCGCGTCGTGCATCGTCTGCTGCCCGTCGCGCACGCTGATCCCGTGCTTCTGGAGCGCGAACAGCAGCGGCGGCTCGACGATGTCCAGCCCGACCGGCATCTTGTCGACGCCCGCCTCTTTCAGCAGCGAGGCGATCTCGGCCGCCGCGCCCTCGAACAGACCGACCGCGGGCGAGATCGCGCCGCGCAGTCCGAGCAGACCCGCCTTGCAGTCGTGCGGTGCGAGCCACGGCGCGTAGAGCCGGTGGTGCTTCGCCGCCGAACCGAAGTCCCACACGATCGGCTCGCCGCCGCGCGTGAGCAGACAGTAGCGCGTCATCTTGTCGCGCGACCACTCGCCGATCATCGTCGAGCTGACGTACCGGATGTTGTTGACGTCGAAGAGCAGCAGCGCACCCAGCTCGCTCGCGTCCAGCGCGGCGCGCGCTCGCGCGAGCCGGTACTTCCGCAGCCGGCCGAAGTCGACGCGCTCCTCGAAGTCGACGCCCATCGGGCCCGGAGCCGGGATGGGACGGATGTCGGTCGTGACCGGGGTCTGCATGCGCGGGACGCCCTCTTCGAGATCGGTTGCGGTGGGCCGACTATACTCGGCTACACGCCGGTCCTCCCGGTCCCGGCTGTCGCCCGAAGCCGCTTCAGCGAGCGCGTCGTGCGGCGAGCACGAAATGATAGGGAAGCGCGGCGCGCTCCTCGACGCGGAAGCCTGCCGCGCGCAATCGCTCAACCGCTTCCCCGGTGCCGTACACGTGGTCGCGCGGCGGGCCGACGGGCCGTTCCACGCCGGCGTTCCAGTCCACGAAGAGCGCGACGCCGGCCGGGTGCAGCAGGTCGCGCAGCTCGCCGAGCGCCGCATCACCCAGCTCGTGCAGCACGTTCAGCGCGAGCACGCCATCGGCATGTCCGCGCAAGCTCTCGACCGCCGAAGCATCGGCCGCCTCGACGTTCGCGACCCCGGCGCGAGAAATCGACGCGCGCACGCGCTCGAGCATGGCCGGCTGCTCGTCGAGCGCGACGACGCGCAAATCGGGACGCCGTTGCGCGAGGGCGACGGCGTACAACCCGGTCCCTGAGCCGAAGTCGACGAGCATCGCCGAGGGCGGAAGCGCGAGCTCCGCGAGCAGCGCGTCCGGCGAGACGTACTCGAACCGCGCGGTATCGTCCAACATCGCCGCGCGTGCGGGATCGAAGCGCTCGGGCTGCCGCGCCCCATGGCGGTCATGGTGCATCGCGCGAGCTTCCACTGAAGGAGCCATGGACCTCGGCGTGTAGGGAAGCGGGGTGAACGAAAAGATTGCCGTCGTCACCGGTTCGACGGACGGGATCGGGCTCGCGACGGTCCGGCATCTCGCCAAGCTCGGCGCGGCGGTCGTGGTCAACTCGCGCTCGCAAGCGCGCGCGGACGCGGTCGCGAGCGAGCTACGCGGCAAAGGCTTTCGCGCGACGGGCGTGGGCGTGGACCTCGCGGCGCCGTCCGGGGCGGAAGAGTTGATTGCGCGCACGCTCGAAGTCTATGGTACCGTCGACATCTTGGTGAACAACGCGGGCCGTCCCAGCGTCGCTGCCGCCGAGGACCTTGGTCTCGAAGCATGGCAGGCGGTGATCGACTTGAACCTGACGGCGCCGTTCTTGTGCGCGCAGCACGCCGGACGGATCATGTTGGCCAAAGGTTCGGGCGTCATCGTCAACATCGGCTCGATCTTCTCGCGCCTCGGGATGCCCGGCCGCATCGCATACGCCGCGAGCAAGCACGGACTCGACGGGATCACCGCCACCCTGGGCGCCGAGTGGGGACCGCGCGGTGTCCGCGTCGTCTCCGTCAATGCAGGGTACACCGCGACGACGCTGGTGCAGAACACGATGGCGCTCGGGGGCTTTCGAGAAGAAGACCTCGCCGGCCGAACGCCCCTGCGCCGCCTCGCGACGCCAGAAGAGATCGCCGAGGTCGTCGCCTTCGTCGCATCCGACGCGGCGTCGTACGTCAACGGCACGTCGATCTACGCCGACGGCGGCTGGACCGGCTACGGCGGGTGGTGATTCTTGACTCATCTGGGGCGTGCGCTTATGCTGCGACTAGCGGCGAGCGGCTTCGGGGGTACAGGTCTTGATGCACGTGCGGGCGCGCAAACCTCACGCATCCGAGTCGAGCCCGTGCTGGCCCGCCGGAAGGCGCAATTCGTCCTCGCTCGAGCCGGAACGCACGTTCGCGGCTCACGTCTCCCGCGACTTGAGCAGTATCCCGCCGCGGCGATCACCGAGAACGAAGCTGCAAGCAAAGCTCAGCTACGGCGCTGCGCCAGACGCCTACGAGAACGAAGCTGAGCGCATCGCAGAACAGGCGGCGAATGCGCACGGCCCGGTCGCGAAACCACGCGGGGCTGTGACGAAGAACGCCGCATCGGTCGAGGCCCCGCCGATCGTAGACGCGGTGCTCTCCGAGCCGGGCCGGCCCTTGGACACGTCGGCTCGATCGCTCATGGAATCGCGCCTCGGACACGACTTCAGCGCCGTACGCGTGCTGACCAGCGCCCGAGCCGCGGAGGCGGCGAGCGCGGTGCATTCCGTCGCCTTCACGGTTGGTCAGCGCATCGTCTTCGGCGCGAACCGGTTCGCGCCGAGTACCCCGGATGGACGGCGTCTGCTCGCTCACGAGCTCGTCCACACCGTGCAGCAAGGCTCCGCAGCGATGATGCAGCGCCAGGCAGGCGGCGATGGCGGCACTACGGTGATCGTCGCAAAAGGGCAAACCCTCTACAGTATCGCGAAGGACCATGGGACGACCGTCGCCGAGCTGCAGAAACTGAACAACCTCGCGACGACCGAGATCAAGATCGGTCAAAAGCTCAAGCTCCCGGCGAAGGCGCCGGTCGATCCGAAAAAAGAACCGGCGCCCGCGGAAGCGGGGTCGCAAGACGAGAAAACAGCGCAGGCGCCGGCGGACGCCGAGGCTCCCAAACGCCTGCTCATCGCATGGACCGTTGACGACGGGCCGCGACGGTTCGGGCCCGACATGCAGAAAACCGGGCTGGGTGCGACGACGAAAGCGACCTGGTTCATTCAGTACAACTTGATCAAGGAAAACTGGAAGAAGCTTCGGGACATCCAAGCGAACGGAGGTGAAATCGGAATCCACTCGTTCCATCCGACGGCAGAACATCTGCCCTGGTTTCCGAACGTAGAGAAGGGCGGCGTCTACGGCCAGATGCCGAAGGGCGAGCGTAGCGACATGGCGGCGCGAATGACGTTGCTGGCGCAGTTCAAACAAAAGCTGAACGACGAATTGATCTATCCGAAGTTCGTTCGTCTACCGGGCGGGCTCACGTCCGAGCTGCAGAACTATGCTATACATCTCGGATACGATGAGAACAAAGCACCCGAGATCGCCAAGGCGGTGATCGCGGGCAGTGATATCTCCGCGTACGGGGCGGGCGCGAAACAGATGGCGAGTGACTTCGCGCTGCTCAAGAAGACCTTGACGGAGCTGAATCTGCTCCTTTGGGGTACGGGAAACGGGATGGGCGTCAGTGCCGATCCGGCGGCGATCGGGCTGCAAGAGTGGACCAGTGAAACCTCCGGTGATCCCGGCAGAGTTGACACGACGACCAGCGTGGTGGACCCGAAGAGCAAGACGGCGCAGGACCTCGGGGCGAAAACGGCCAGCTTCACAGGGGACTTCGAGAAGCTGACCGATACGATGAAACCCGGCGACGTCCGGGGAATGGTGATCCTGACGCATGAGAGTGGGACGCCCGACGTCAACGCTGTGGCGAACGATCGGAAGAAGATCGAAGACGACTGCAAAGCCAAGGGCATCAGCCTCGAGTACCACACCATGTCCTCACTGTTCGGACAAGTGACCGGCAAAGACGTCTCCACGTACAAGGTGAACTACTAGCTGGGACCGCATGAGCCGGATCGGCTACGGCGAGACGGGTGTTCCACCCCGTCTCGCGAACGCTCCGGCATGAGCGCGATCCGGGACGGTAAGCACTTCCGGGCCTGCAACTTGTGCGAGGCGATCTGCGGCCTGGAGATCACGGTCGAGAACGGTGCGATCGCCGACCTGCGCGGCGACGCGCTCGACCCGCTCTCGCACGGCCACATCTGCCCGAAGGGAAACGCGCTGATCGACCTCTACGCCGATCCGGACCGGCTCAAGACGCCGGTGCGCCGCGACGGCGAACGCTGGTCGCCGATCGGCTGGGACGAGGCCTTCGATCTTGTCGCCGAGCGGCTCAAAGCGGTCGTCGCCGAGCACGGCGACGACGCGGTCGGGATCTACCTGGGCAACCCGAACGTGCACAACAGCGGCACGCTGCTCAGCTCCGGCGGGTTTCTGCGCTCGCTACGCACGCGCAACCGCTTCAGCGCGACCAGCGTCGACCAGCTCCCGCACCACCGCGCCGCGGTCGAGATGTTCGGCCATCCGTTCTTGATCCCGATCCCGGACATCGACCGCACGGACTACTTCTTGTGCATGGGTGCCAACCCGCTCGCCTCCAACGGCAGCATCATGACCGCACCGGGGATGCGTTCGCGCATGAAAGCCGTGCAGGCGCGCGGCGGGCGCGTCGTCGTCATCGACCCGCGCCGCACGGAGACAGCCGCGATGGCCGACCGGCATCACTTCATCCGGCCCGGCACCGACGCGCTGTTCTTGCTCGCGGTGCTGCATGAGATCTTCGCGAGCGGCGCTGCCGGACTGAGCCCCGCGCTCGCGGATTTCACCGACGGGTTCGAGGCGCTGAAGGATGTCGTGCGCGCGTACCCCGCCGAGCGCGTCGCCGAGCGCACCGGAATCGGCGCGGCGGCGATCCGAACGATCGCGCACGAGTTCGCCGTCTCGAAGACCGCTGTCGCCTACGGGCGCGTGGGTCTCTCGACGCAGGCGTTCGGCGGCCTGTGCCAGTGGCTGGTCGTCGCGCTGAACGCGATCACCGGGAACCTGGACGAGCCCGGCGGGATGATGTGGCCGCGCCCGGCGTACGATTTGCTGCAGCAGGCGAAAGCCGGCGAGGCGCACGCGGGCCGCTGGCGCTCGCGCGTCCGCAATCTGCCCGAGTTCGACGGCGAGTTCCCGGTCGCGACGATGGCCGACGAGATGCTGATGCCGGGACCCGGCCAAGTGCGCGCCCTGTTCACCTCGGCCGGCAATCCGGTCCTGTCGACACCGAACGGTGCGAAGCTCGACACCGCACTCGCGCAGTTGGACTTCATGGTGAGCGTCGACCCGTATGTCAACGAGACGACGCGCCACGCCGACGTGATCCTGCCTCCCGCGACCGGCCTCGAAGTCGACCACTACGACGTGATCTTCCACCACTTCGCCGTGCGCAACACGGCGCGCTACAGCGAGGCGCTGTACGACATCGCGCCCGAGCAGCGCTACGACTGGCAGATCTTCGAAGCGCTGCGCGACCGCATGACCGGCAAACCCGGCAAGAGCCCGACGGAACGCCTCGAGCTCGGCCTGCAGCACGGCCCGTACCGCACCAGTTTGGCGGAATTGCGCGCACACCCGCACGGCATCGACTTCGGACCGTTGCAACCGTGTCTGCCGCAACGCCTCCTCACCGCGGACGGGCGCGTGCAGCTCGCGCCGCCGGCGTTCGTCTCCGACGTCGCGCGGCTCGAAGCCGAGCTCGCGTCGCCGGCTCCGGATCTCGTCGTGATCGGCCGCCGGCAACTGCGCAGCAACAACTCCTGGATGCACAACGCGCCGCGCCTCATGCGCGGTCCCGACCGCTGCACGCTGATGGTCCACCCTGCTGACGCCGAGGCGCGCGGTATCGCAAGCGGCGATCAGGTCGAAGTACGATCCGCGGTCGGCGCCATCGTCGTGCCGGCAGAGCTCACGGACGCGGTGATGCCGGGTGTCGTGAGCTTGCCGCACGGATTCGGCCACGACCGTCGCGGTGTCGGCCAAAAGCTCGCCGCCGCGAAACCCGGCGCGAGCCTGAACGACCTCACCGACCCGGATCGTCTCGACGAGCTCACCGGAAACGCGATCCTCAGCGGCGTCCCCGTCGAGCTTCGCCGCGTCACGGTCGCCGCATCGGTCGTCGCGACGGCGACATAGATCTCGCTGATGCGCCAACCGCGGACGACGGGATACGAAACGGCCGCAGCGCGCCGCCGCTTCTATCTCGACGTGGGTCTCCGAAAAAGACCGCTCGGATCCGGCAGCAATATGGAAACACTCATGCAATCCGAGCGTGAGAAGCTTTCCATCACGATGGAAAGCTTGTTCGGTGACATTCCGGCCGCCGTCGTCGGCGGCATCGCGACCCGCGCCTATTCACCTGAGCGCAAGACCAAGGACATCGACGTGCTGGTACAGCACGAGCGCTTCGGCGGCGCGGCTGCGTGGCTGCGCCGCTTGGGATGGGAGGAAGACGGACGCCTATACTTCCCCAACTCATTGCTCGGTCTGTATGGCGGTGCCTGGAAAAAGCACGGCCAGAAGCTCGATGTTCTGGCGACGGATCAGCCGTGGGCTGAAGAAGCGCTGCAGCAGAAGACGTACGATCAAACCGGCTTGCGCGTCATCGCGCTGCCCTATCTCGTCATGATGAAGATCGACTCCGCGCGCGGGATCGATCAGGGTGACCTCACCCGTATGCTGGGCCTCCTCGACGCTGCAGCGGTCGAGCGCGTCGTGAGCGTGGTAAAGCGCCACTACGGAGACCCGCACGGCGCCGAAGACGTGCGGCAGTACGCCATGCTGGGCCGCCTGGAGTACTGGACGCCCGAAGACGGCGACCCGCCGGGCTGATTCCAAGCGCGGGGCCGACCGCGCTACAGCGCCGGGGTGAACCCCAGGTTCTTCACGAGGAATGCGTAGCGGTCGGCGACGTCGTCGATCACCTTGTCGGTCGGGCGGCCGCCGCCGTGACCGGACTTCGACTCGACGCGCAGCAGCACCGGCGCGTCGCCGGCCTGCGCGTGCTGCATCGCCGCGGCGAACTTGAACGAGTGCGCCGGGTAGACGCGGTCGTCATGGTCCGACGTCATCACCATCGTCGGCGGGTACTTCGTCCCGTCCTTGATGTTGTGGTACGGCGAGTACGCGTACAACGTCTTGAACTGATCGGCGGAGGCTTCCGCGGAGCCGTAGTCGGTCACCCACGCCTTGCCGACCGTGAACTTCTGGAAGCGCAGCATGTCCATCACGCCGACCTCCGGGATCGCGGCACCGAACAGGTCGGGGCGCTGGGTGATCGCCGCGCCGACCAGCAGCCCGCCGTTCGAGCCGCCGTTCGCCGCCAGCCTCGGCGTCGAGGTGATCCTCTTGTCGATCAGCATCTGCGCCGCCGCGACGTAGTCGTCGAAGACGTGCTGCTTGTTCGCCAGCCGGCCCGCGTCGTGCCAAGCGTCGCCGTACTCGCCGCCGCCGCGCAGCGTCGCCACGGCGTACGCGCCGCCCATCTTCAGCCACATCGCGACCGCGGATGAGAAATACGGCGTCATCGAGATGTTGAACCCGCCATAGCCGTACAAGATCGTCGGCGTCGTTCCGTCGAGCGGCATGCTCTTCGCGTGCACGACGAACACGGGAATGCGCGTCCCGTCTTTCGACGTGGTGAAGATTTGCTCGGTCACGTATGGCGACGGATCGAACGCGATCTTCGGGCGCACGGCGACGGTGCTCTTCGCGGTCTGCGTGTCGAAGCGGTAGATCGTCGTCGGATACGTGTAGGACGCGAAGGTGTAGTACGCCGTTCGGTCGGTGCGGTGGCCGCCGGGCAGCCCGCCCGTACCGATCCCCGGCAGCTCGATCG
>DASWRW010000002.1:0-17706 GCA_036402975.1 Candidatus Elarobacter sp.
CGACGTCGGCCTTCCCCGGCGGCCGCTCTTCCGAGGTTGGGCCGAGTGGCGTGGCATCGTGCCAGTAGCAGCTCGGCTGGAAATCCGGGGCAAAAAGCGAACTATCGCTCATCTTTCTCGAGACTCGCTTTCCCAGGCGTCAGGCGGCTGTTTGGTCGCGACATGCGCAAGATCACGCGTCGAGGAGAACGCAAGATGCGCCCGCCCGCAGTTGCAGATGCGCCAGGTCGCCGGCGGCAAAGACGACCCCGGACGATTGTCGTGGACGATCGACGACGATGGCCGCGCCTGACAGCAGGTCGGCGTGGATGCGCAGGCTGCGGCCATGGAAGACGATACTGGCGATTCTTGCGGGTGTCGTTGCCGGACTCGCCTCGGGCGTGGCGATCAGGTCCTCGGGCCGCACGCCGATCGTGCGGATCTCTCCTTCCGCGGGGGCCGGCCTTTGCGCCTCGAGCGCCAGATCGAGGGGCAGGCCACCTGCGACGAAGCGGAGGGTCGTGCCCTCGCGTGCGATGCAGCGGGCCTCGAAGAGGTTCATCGTGCCGATGAAGCGCGCCACGAATCGGGTCGCCGGCCGGTCGTAGAGCGTGGCGGGCGGCGCGATCTGCTCGATCCGGCCCATGTTCATGACCGCGATCCGATCCGAGATCGACAGCGCCTCCGTCTGGTCGTGCGTGACCATGATGAAGGTCATGCCGAGGCGCGCTTGCAGCCGTTTCAGCTCCACCTGCATCTGTTCGCGGAGGTGGGCGTCGAGCGCCGACAGCGGCTCGTCGAGGAGGAGGACGCGCGGGCGGATGGCGAGCGCGCGGGCGATCGCGACGCGCTGCTGCTGGCCGCCGGAAAGCTCGTTCGGTTTGTGGTCGAGGCGGTCGGCGAGCCCGACCTCGGTCAGCCGCGCGGCGGCGAGCTCGTTGCGGCGCTTCGTCGCGATGCCGGCGTAGAACAGCGGCAGCGCGACGTTCTTCAAGGCGCTGGTCCGCGCGAGCAGGTTGAAGCCCTGGAACACGAAGCCCAGCTTCTTCAGGCGGATGTGCGCGAGCGCGTCGTCGGCGAGCGTCGAGACGTCGGTGCCGTCGAGCAGGTACCGACCGGCGGTCGGGCGGTCGAGGCAGCCCAGCACGTTCATGAGCGTCGACTTGCCGGAACCGGACGGGCCCATGATGGCGACGTACTCGCCGCGCTCGATCGTGAAGCTGACGCCGCGCAGCGCTTCGACCTTGACCTCGCCCAGATCGTAGACCTTGGTGACGTCGTGGACCACGATCGCCGTGCCTGCGGCCGGCCCGGTGTCATTCATAGCGCAGCGCCTCGATGGGGTCGAGCGTGGCCGCGCGCCACGCCGGATATGTGCCGAACGCGAGCGTCACGATCGTCGCGAAACCGGTCGCGGTGATGATGCTGCGCGCCCACGGGATCGCGGGGACGACGCCGGATATCTTCACCAGCGCGAAGTCGTTGACCGCGGCGCCGATGCCGACGCCCAGCAGCAGCCCGATCGCGCAGCCGATCGCCGAGAGCGCGAGCGCTTCGATGAAGAACTGCAGCAGCACTTGCCCGCGCGTCGCGCCGATCGCCTTGCGCAGCCCGATCTCGCGCGTCCGCTCGGTGACGGAGACCAGCATGATGTTCAGGATGCCGATCCCCGCGACCAGCAGCGAGACGGCGCCGATCACCGCGACGATGAACGTCACCGCGCCGAAGATGCTGTCGATCCCCTGCGAGATCGTGCGCCGGTCGATCGTCTGGTACTCGACGCGCCCTTTCTTGAGCGTGCGGAACCAGTCGGTCATCGCCGACTCCGCCGGCGCCAGCGCCGACGCGTCGGCGACGTAGAACGTCGCGCCGATCAGGAACGCGCCGCGCGCGAAGTCGCGCGACCACGTGCTGGCCGGAACGACGATGTCGGCGCGGCCGATGTTCACCTGCACGCCGCTCGGCTTGCGCATCACGCCGACGATGAGGTAGCGGCGGTCGCCGATGCGCGCCGTCGTCCCGGTCGGGTCGCCGCCGTCGGGGAACAGCCGCGTGTAGGCGCGGTCCGCCAGCACGCAGACGTGCGTCGCGTCGATGGTGTCCTCCGGCGCGATGCCGCGGCCGTACAGGATCGGCGTGGTGTTGAAGCGCGAGTCGACCCCGGCCGCGACCTGCAGCCGCGCGCGCCGGCGCCCGGCGCGCACCAGCCGCGCGTTGCCGCCGAACGGGATCCCCGCCACGACGCCCGGCACGGCGCGCTGCGCCTTCACGACGTCGTCGTACTTGATCCGGGCGCGGTTGAAGTCGCCTTGGCGCGAGTTCGGGATGACGGAGAACGAGTTGTCGCCGATCCCGCCCAGCGTGCCGCGAATCGCGCCGGCCAGCCCGGCGCCGGCGACCTCGATCGCGATCACCGCGGTGACGCCGATGACCAGCCCGATCAGCGTCAGCGCGGTGCGCGCGCGGTTCGAGGCCAGCACGCGCAGCGCTTCCATCACGTACGCGGTCACGAGCGGAGCGCCACCACGGGATCGAGCCGCGCCGCGCGCCAGGCCGGATACGAGCCGAAGACGCAGCCGACCAGCGTCGAGAAGCCGACCGCGACCGAGACGATCAGCAGGTACGGGATCGGCGCCGGGCCGACGAACGCCGAGATCGGCACGTAGGCCAGCAGCACGGCGCCGATCCCGAGCAGCATCCCGATCCCGCCGCCGATCAGCGAGAGCAGGATCGCTTCGAGCAGAAACTGCGTCAGGATGTCGCGCCGGCTTGCGCCGATCGACTTGCGCAGCCCGATCTCGCGCGTCCGCTCGGCGACCGAGACCAGCATGATGTTCATGATGCCGATCCCCGCGACGACCAGCGAGACGGCCCCGATCGAGGTCAGGCCGACCGCGAGCTGCGAGAGCACGCTGTTGAACGCGCCGATCTGCGCCGCGGTGTCCTGCACGACGTAGCGGGCGCGCTCGCCGTGGATGCGCTGCAGCGCGCGCTGGACCGCGTCGCCGGCGTCGGCGATCGAGACGCCCGGCCGCGGGTACGCCTGCAGAAAGTCCATCGGTCCCGGCTTGATCTCGTGGAACGTGCTGTACGGGATCTCGATGTAGTCGCCGCCGCCGATGTTCGCGATCAGCGAGGACTGGAAGTCGGCGTAGATTCCGACGATCGTGAAGCGCGAGCCGCCGACGCGGATGACGCGGCCGACCGCCGGGGCGTCACCGAAGAAGCGGCGCGCGAGCGGGTGCGAGAGCAGCGCGACGTGGGCGGCGCTCGCGACGTCGTCGTGCGACATGCGGCGCCCCTCGCGCGTCTGGAGGTTGTCGGTGGCGTAGTCGGTCTGGGAGCTGACGGTCGTCTCGTACGCGATGCCGTTGGCGCGCAGGCGGTACGTCGCGTTGAGGTTCGGGACGTAGACGGCGATCGTCCCGGAGGTCATCGACTCGAGCCGCGGGATGTCGCGGAACTGCACCTGCGCGCGCGACGGATCGTCCTGGTTCGGGTCGACGGAGACGACGATCCCGGCGTCCCCGAACGACGAGATCGTCGCCTTGATCCCGCCCGACGCGGCGCGGCTGATGCCGAGCACCGAGATGATCGAGGCGGTGCCGATGATCATCCCGAGCATGGTGAGGACCGAGCGCGTGCGGTTGCGCCAGATCGCGGCGAACGCCTCGCCGGTGTACGCGCGCAGCCGGCTCAGCACGGCCGCGCGCTGCCGGTTCGATCGTGCCTCACGGCGCCGGCGCGGCGCTCGCCGACGGCGCGGTGGTCGGCGCGACGCGCATCCCGTCCGTGATGCCGAGGTTGCGCTCGGCGACGATCCGTTCGCCGGGCTGGACGCCGCTGCTGACGATCGCCTGCGCGTCGTTCGCGGGACCGAGGCGAACCGCGCGCTTGTGCACCGCGCCGTTCTTGTCGACCACGAGCACGTACGGCTTGTTCGTCGCGGGCTCGCGGCGCACCGCGTCGCTCGGGATCGCCAGCGCGTGCGGCTTGTCCATCGTGATGATGTCGACGTCGACCGTCATCCCGTCGCGCAGGAACGGCACCGTCTTGTCGAGCGCGATCGTGGTGACGACCTGCCGCGAGGTGTTCGAGGGGTCGTCGCTCTTCTGCGCGACGGCGCCGATCGTCTGGACGTGCCCGGAGAGCTTCGTCGTGCCGAGGTCCTCGCCCGAGACGACCGCGGGCTGGCCGGCCCGCACGTTGGCGATGTCCTGCTCGTCGACTTTCGCGCGCACGACGAAGCCCGACTCGGCGGAGAGCGTGATCATCGCCTGCCCGGCCGTCACCGCATCGCCCGGCTGCAGCGGGCGCAGCGTGTCGCCGGGCTCGGTCGCGATCGTCTGGATCACGCCCGCGTACGGTGCGGTGATGCGCAGCCGCCCGACCTGATCGGCGGCGTAGCGCCAGTCGGCGAGACGCTGCGCTGCGTCGGCTTCGGCCGACTGCACGTCGCCGCTCTTGTCCTGCGCGGCGTTGGCCCGGGCCGCCGCGAGCGCCGCTTGCGCCTGCGTGACCGCGTCGCGCTGCGCGCGGACGCGGTCGGAGAGCACGGGCTGCTGGCGCGCGATCGCGGCGTACGTCTCGTTGCGGTCGCGCCGCGCTTGGTCGTACGCGACCTGCGCCTGCTGCAGCTTCGCCTGGTCCTGGTCCAGCGTGTTGCGCGCGATCGCCTTCTGCGCGAACAGCTCGCGGTCGGCGTCGGCGATGCGCCGCGCCTCGCGCAGATCGGTCGTGCGCTGCGCGACGACGGCGTCGGCGGCGGCGCGCTGCTGCGTCGCCGACGTGCCGCCGTAGCCGAGTCCCGACTGCGTCCCGGCGCGCGCGTCCTGGATCGCCTGGTTCAGGTTGAACCGCGCTTGCTCCAGCGCGGCCTGCGCCTGCACGACGCTCGAGCGGTTCTGCGCCGGGAGCGTCGTGCTGGTCTGCTCGGCGGTGCGCGAGCGGCCTTGCGCGGCGACGTACGCCTGGTGCGCGGTCTGCTCGGCGTTGACGAGCTGCGGGTTCGCGATCACCGCCAGGAGCTGCCCGGCCGCGACGTGCTGGCCGGGGCGCACGTAGATCTGCTGCACGTTCCCGGAGACCAGCGCCGCGAGCGTCTGCAGTTGCGGGCGCTGCACGACGCCGGTCTCCGGCAGCTTCGTCTGATAGTGCGAGTACGCGACGCTCACGACGCGCGCCGGCGGTGCGCTGCCGCGCGGGCGCGCGGCCAGCGCGCCGACCCCGATGATGAGGACGAGCGCGACCAGCGCGATGATGACGTTACGGCGGCGACGGTTCACGGGGCCCCCACATCGACCACGGCGACCGGATCGGCGACGCCGACCGACGCGCGCAGGCGGACGAGCGCGTTGAGGTAGTTGACGCGCGCGACGACCAGGTCGTTCGCGGCCGAGAGCGCGCTCTGCTCGGCGGCGGTGGCGTCGGTGAGCGAGATCAAGCCGTTGCGGTACTGGAGCTGCGCGATCCGCGCCGACTCGGCGCCGAGCCGCTGCGCCTCGCGCGACGTCGCAAGGTTCGTGCCGGTCGTCTGCACCGCGCGCAGCGCCTGCCGCACGTCGACCGTCACGGCGGACTCGGTCGAGGCCAGCGTCCCTTCGGCCGCCTCGAGCTGCGCGCGCGCGGCGCGGTGCGCGGCCCGGCGCGCGCCGTACTCGACGAACGGGACGGTCAGCGTCGAGGTGGCGCCGATCGACCAGAAGCCGGGGCGCGTCACCGTCGTCCCCGGGATGACGCCGAAGCCGGGGATCACCGTCGGGCCGCTCGTCGCGCTGGTCGGCGTCTCGGTGTTGCCGAACGCGCCGGTGAGCGCGATCTGCGGCCGGCGGTCGGTCTCGATGGCGGCGTCGGCGAGCCGCGCGACGGCGACCAGCGCGCGGGCGCTCGCGATGTCGGGCCGCGCGGCGAGCGCGGCGGCGACCAGCGTCTCGAGCGGCGTGCGCGGCGGCGGCGGCTCGGGCAGCGCGACCGGCAGCGCGAAGGGCGTGTCCGGCGGTGCGCCGATCCGCTGCGCGAGCGCTTCGCGCGCGTTCGCCTCGGCCGCGCGCGCCGTGGTCAGGCTCGACTCGCTGCGCAGCTCGTTGACCTGCGCGCGCAGCACGTCGACGCCGGCCGCGCGCCCGACGCGCTCCTGCGCCCGCGCCGCGTCGAGGAGCTGCTGCTGGTAGGCCCGGTCGCCCTCCGCCAGCACGACGCTCTCGCGCTGCTGCACGGTGTTGAACCACGCCGCCGCGACGTCGCCGGCGAGCTGCTGCTCGGCGCGCCGCAGGTCCGCGCGCGACGACTCGACCTCGCGCTTCGCGCTCTGCGCGGCGATCTGCGCCGACGAGCCGGTGTAGAGGTTGTAGGTGGACCCGATCTGCGCGACGTTCTGCGAGAACACTTGGGCCTGCGACAGCCCGAACTGCGAGAACGAGCCGCCGTTGTTGCCGTTCGTCTTCGCCGACTGGTTCTGCAACGTCCCCGCCAGCGTCGGGAACTCCGCCGCGTGGTTGCGCGCGAACGTCGACTCGTTCTGCGCCAGCGTGGCGCGGCGGTTGAGCACGGCCGGGTCGTGGCCGAGCGCGTAGCGCACCGCCGCGCGCAAGTCGAGCGGCGGTTGCACGGCGGCGGCCTGCGCCTGCCCGGGCGCGCCGAAGACGGCGACCGCGGTCAGCGCGGCGCCCGCGAGGGCTGTGCGCACCATCAGCCGCTCTGCGCCGCGCCCCAGCCGGCGAGGCACGCCGCCAGGAGCAGCATCACGATCGAGGTCACCCATGCCGCCGCGGCCGCGACGCGCCCGACGCGCTGCATGCCGAGCGCGATCAGCGCCGCGGACCACAGCGCGAACACGTTGAGCGTGCCGAGAAAACCGGCCAAGAAGCCCTTCGCGCCGGGGAGCAACAGCGCGAAGCTCGGGGCCGAGCCGGTCACGGCGCTCTGCTCCTCGAACGACGACGCGCCGCGGATGACGACGATCAGGCCGAGCACGAGCGAGAGCAGGCCGTAGCCGACGATCTGCGCGTTCATGCTCAGCGCGAAGTACTTCTTGAACGTTCCGTCGCCGCCCGACACCGCGTTCGGAATCAGCATCACGACCGACTGCAGCAGCGCGACCAGCAGCGCCTGGACCGGGACGAACAGCCAGAAGAGCTGGAAGATCGTGCGGGTGAAGTTGACCTGTGTCGAGATCACGCGCTGCTGCTGATCGGGCGGCAGCTTCGCGATTTGCGGCATCGCGGCGAGCTTGGCCGGCAGCGACGCGTCGACGGTGTGGATCAGCGCGGGGATGTAGAGCAGCGAGCCGGCGACCCCGAGCAGCGTCACCACGAGGAAGGCCCAACCCCAGGTCGGGACCTCGCGCAGCCGGGCGAACGCGGCGTTCGGCGCGATCACGATGTCGGCGACGTTGCTGAGGCCGGGGCGCGGGCCGACCGTGGATTCGGACGTGCTCAAAGGTCTCTCCCGGAAGAAACGAGCGATGACGCCCGGTGCTACCTGGCGTCCGGTGGCGGTGTTTCGCCCAGCAGCGTCGTGATCCCGAGCTTTCGCTCGACCACCTTGCGGGCGCGCTCGAGGTCGGTCGCGCGCATCTGCAGCAGCTTCAGGCGCAGATACGACTGGACGAGCCGCCGGGAGCGGCGCGAGTAGAGCGCGGCGGCCGCCGCGGGGGGCAGCGTGGCCCGCGGAACCGGCGAACCGCGCGGCGCCGGGCGCCGGAGTGGAACCGAATCGGCCTGGGCCGGGGTCGCGGGCAGCGAACAGAAGAGCACCAGCAGGACGCCGGCAACAATCGTGTGTCTCACGCCGGTCCTTCCCTCCGACCCCCCTCCCGACTAGGACCCTCCTTGCACCCCGACACCTTCGTGATCCCGGCTCCCCCGAGCGAGCCCTACCTGCGCATCGTCCCGCTGGGCGGCTGCGGTGAGATCGGCCGCAACATGACGGTCATCGAGACGAACGACGACTTGGTCGTCGTCGACTGCGGCCTCATGTTCCCCGACGAGGAGATGTTCGGGGTCGACATCGTCATCAACGACTTCACGTACCTGCGCGAGCGCGCCGACAAGTTCCGGGCGCTGCTCGTGACGCACGGGCACGAAGACCACATCGGCGGGATCCCGTACCTGCTGCGCGAGTTTCCGAAGATTCCGGTGGTCGGAACGCCGCTCTCGCTGGCCCTGATCCGGGCCAAGCTCAAAGAGCACAAGCCGGGCGAGTGGAACGCGCGCGAGGTCGAGCCGGGCGACCGGGTCGCGTACGGCGCGATCGAGGCGCAGTTCATCCACATCAACCACTCCCTCGCGGGCGCGTGCTCGCTGGCGATCCGCACGCCGATGGGAACCGTCTTCCACACCGGCGACTTCAAGTTCGACCAGACGCCGATCGACGGCGATCCGGCCGACTTCGCCTCGATCGCGAAGGTCGGGGACGAGGGCGTGCTGGTGATGCTGTCGGACTCGACGAACGCCGAGCGCCCGGGCCACACGCTCTCGGAGCGCATCGTCGGCGAGGCGTTCTCGAACATCTTCGCGCGCGCCAAGGGGCGGCTGATCGTGACCTCGTTCGCGTCGAACGTGCCGCGCATCCAGCAGGTGGTCGACCAGTCGAAGCGCCACGGCCGCAAGGTCGCGTTCCTCGGCCGCTCGCTCCAGAACGTCGTGCAGTACGCGCGGCAGCTCGGCTACCTCGACATCCCCGAGGGGCTGGTGATCCGGCTCGAAGACGTCGACGAGCACCCGCCGCACGAGGTGTGCGTGATGACGACCGGTTCGCAGGGCGAGCCGATGTCCGCGCTGACGCGGCTCTCGGTGCGGGACCACAAGCACTTCAAGATCGTCCCCGGCGACACGGTCGTCATCTCGGCGACGCCGATCCCGGGCAACGAGAAAGCCGTCTCGCGCACGATCAACAACCTGTACCGGCTGGGCGCGAACGTGATCCACGGCAGCACCGGCAACGCGCACGTCAGCGGCCACGCCTCGCAAGAAGAGCTGCTGCTCATGCTGAACCTCGTGCGGCCGAAGTACTTCATCCCGGTCCACGGCGAGTACCGCATGCTGGTGACGCACGGGCGGCTGGCGCAGCAGACCGGCGTCGCGGGCGACAACGTCTTCACCGCCGAGAACGGCGACGTGCTCGAGTTCACCCGCGACGGCGCGGAGAAGATCGGGCGGACGTACGGCGGCAACGTGATGGTCGACGGCTCCGGCGTCGGCGACGTCGGCGAGGCCGTGCTGCGCGACCGCAAGCACCTCGCCGGCGACGGCATCATGATGGTCGTCGTGACGGTGGACAGCGAAGAGGCGCGCGTCGTCGCGGGCCCCGACGTGATCTCGCGCGGCGTGTTCTACTTGCCGGAGTCGGGCGAGCTGGTCGACGAGCTGAAGGCGAAGCTCAGCGCGATCCTGGCCGATTGCAGCGTCGAGGGCATCCGCGACATCGGCAACGTGAAGGAGCACATCCGGTCGGGCCTGTCCAAGGCGGTCTTCGAGAAGTCGCGCCGCCGGCCGATCGTGATCCCCGTCGTGATGGAAGTGTAGCCTTCGCCTGGGCACCTGAGCTCGTCGAAGGGTGAGCGACGATCGTCATGACCGAGCGATCGTGAAGTGAGGTATTGCCGAGCCGCACGGTGCGCGTGATAGGCTCGGCGTGAACCCATGTCTATTCACGAAATCGTTTTACCAGAGACCAAGCCGGAGACCGAATGGGTCCGCGGCCGGGCGCTGCAAAAAGTGAGCCCGACCTACGACCATTCGGCCCTGCAGACGTTGTTGGCGATCAAGCTGCGCGTCTGGGCCGATGACGGGTCGCACGGGCGCGTCGGTACGGAATGGCGCTTTCGCGTCGCTCCGCCGGGCGCGGTCGTGCGGCCGCTCGTTCCGGATGTGTCGTTCTTGTCGTATGACGTGCTGCCGCTCGACGCGATGCGCGATGAGGTTCAGGTTCCGCTCGGTGCGCCGACGGTGGCCTTCGAGGTTCTTTCGCCGTACGACCGTCGCGCGGATGTCCAGCACAAAGTCGCGACCTACCTGGCTGCCGGCACCGCCGCGGTGATCTCCGTCGATCCGCGGCGGGAGACGATGACGGTCTACGACTCCGTCGGCATCCGCGAGCTGCACGGCGGTGACGTGCTCGTCCACGAGGCGCTCCCGGGATTCATGCTCGACGTGGGAGCCGTCTTCGCGTCGGCGAAGCGCGACGCCGGCCGATGAGGCGCACCGTCCGGACTCGGCCCGGTGAGGCGCGTCAGGTCGCTGCACGTTCGTTGAAGCCGCCGCTCACGTAGCCGCCGAGATCCACGGTGACATACCGGTAGCCGGCGGCGCGCACGCCTTCGACGATGCGCGCGCGGCGCTCGGGATCGGCGACGGCGGCGACGTCCTCCGGCGGGAGCTCGATGCGCGCGATCTCGCCGTGGTGCCGGACGCGGCACGCGCGGAAGCCGGCGTCGTGCACGGCCTGTTCGGCGCGGTCGACTTGCCGCAGCAGCTCCAGCGTGATCGGCGTGCCGTACGGAAAGCGCGACGACAGACACGCCAGCGCGGGCTTGTCCCACACGTCGAGGCCGAGCTCGCGCGCCAGCGCGCGCACGTCGGCTTTCCGGAAGCCGGCTTCGTGGAGCGGGCTGCGGACGCCGTGCTCGCGCGCGGCCTGGCGGCCGGGGCGCCAGTCGCCTTCGTCGTCGAGGTTGTAGCCGTCGACGATGTGCGGGATGCCGCGCTCGCGCGCGATCTCCGTGAGGCGGCCGTACAGCTCGCTCTTGCAGAAGTAGCAGCGGTTCACCGGGTTCGCCGCATACGAGGGATCGTGCAGCTCGCGCGTCTCGACGATCTCGTGACGTGCGTCGATAGCGCTCGCGAACCTCAGCGCGCCGTCGTACTCGCGCTCGGCGAGCGACTCGCTGCGCGCGGTGATCCCCACCGCGCGTTCGCCGAGCTCCTGCGCGGCGACGTGGAGCACGAGCGCCGAGTCGACGCCGCCCGAGAACGCGACGATGCAGCTTCCGAGCTCTCGGAAGACCGTGCGCAGCGCGGTTTCCTTCACCGCTAGCGAAGCGGTCACCGCGTCGATCACGTGCGCTCTCCGCGAATCGCTGCCTCGACCACACGCGCAACTTCCGGCAGGGGCAGATGTTGCTCGCGCGCGATGCGAAGCAGGTCGTCGTACTCGGCGGTCGTGCGGGTCTCGCCGCCCGTGCCGTTCGCTTCCGTGGCGCTAGACTTCGCGTGGACGCCGGTTTCCGTGCCGGTGCCGGCTGCTTTCACGCCGGCGACGACGGTGCGCTTCACGCGGACGACGCCGTACGGCGTTTCGACCGAGCCGCTCGCGCGCGGCAACACGTGGCGGCGTTCCATGCGGACGCGGACGCCGATCGTCGTCGTCTCGGTGAGCATCACCCGTGCGACGGCGTCCTCGTCGGCCGGTGCGGCGAGTGCCGAGAGCGTGATCGCGGGGCGGCCTTTCTTCATCGTGATCGGCGTGAGCCAGACGTCGCGCGCGCCGGCGGCGAAGAGCCGTTCCGTCGCGAGCTCGTAGTGCTGCGGCAGCATGTCGTCGATGTTCGCCTCGATCACGACGACCTCGTCGCCGCGTACGCCTACGCCCGCGCCGGTGTCTGGTCCGTCCGCCGGCCGTGTCGACGCCGTTTCGGTCGCCGTGCCGATGAGAACGCGGGTCAGGTTCGGAACCGAGAAGTCGCTGCGCCCGGCGCCGTAGCCGATGCGCTCGACCGTCAGATCCGGGCGACCCGGCCGGGCGAGCGTCGTGAGGATCGCCGCGCCGGTCGGCGTCACGAGCTCACCGTCAACGTCCACCGCGCGGGTCGGCCAGCCGATCAAGAGCTGCGCCGTCGCGGGCGGAGGGTTCGGGTACAGCCCGTGCTCCATCCGTATGGAGCCGTTTTTACCGATCGGAAACGGCGAGCAGCGCAGCTCGTCGATCGCCAGCAGATCGAGCGCGACGCAGGCCGCCGCGACGTCGAGGATCGCGTCGATCTGGCCGATCTCGTGGAACCGGATGGCATCGGCCGTGGTGCCGTGCGTGTGGGCTTCCGCCGCGGCGAGTGCGCGGTACACCGCGGCCGCGCGTCCGCGCTGCCGCGCGGTGAGGCCGCTTCGCTCGACGATCGCGATCACGTCGGCGAGCGTCCGCGTCCCGGTTCGTCCGCCGCCGTCGTCGTGCTCGTGCTCGTGCTCGTGCTCGCGTCCGCCTCCGTGGCGCGGCGCGTTCCGGTCGCGTTCGTGACCGTCGTGATAGTCGTGACCGTCGTGATGGTCGTGACCGTCGTGATGGTCGTCATGGTGGTGATGCTCGGCGTCGCCGTCCTCGCCGGGCACGACGAGTCCCGCGTAGGTCGCTGCGATGCCGCGCTTGACGACTCGCTCCGGCACGAGCGTCCAACCGTCAGGGACGACGGTGCGCAGCGCACGTTCCAGCGCGTCGCGATCGAGGCCGGCGTCGAGGAACGCCGCGAGCAGCATGTCGCCGGCGACGCCGCCGATCATGTCGACGTACGCGATCCTCATCCGGGCCGCTCCGCCTGCGGCGCACCTGCCGTCAGGATCTTGTGCGCGAGCGCCGCGGCACCGAAGCCGTTGTCGATGTTCACCACACCGATCCCCGGCGCGCACGACGTCAGCATCCCGAGCAGCGCCGCCATCCCTTCGAACGCGGCGCCGTAGCCGACGCTGGTCGGTACCGCGATCACCGGCGCGCGCACGAGTCCCGCGACGACGCTCGGCAGCGCGCCTTCCATCCCGGCGACGACGATCACCGCGCGGCAGGTCAGCACGTCGTCGAGGACGTCGAAGAGCCGGTGGATCCCCGCGACGCCCACGTCGGTCGCGCGCACGGCATCGTGCCCGAGCGCGTCGACGCAGAACGCGGCCTCGGCCGCGACCGGGAGATCCGACGTACCGGCGCACACCACCGCGACGCGCGCGCCGCTGCGCGGAAGCGCTCCGCGCCGCAACGCTCCGGAGAGCGGCTCCAGAACGGCGTCGGGATACGCTGCCGCCATCGCGTCGCGCTGATCAGGCGGGATGCGCGTCGCAAGCGCGAACCCGGCGCGCGCGTACAGCGCTCCGAACAGTGCGACGTTTTGATCGAGCGTCTTCCCGGCGGCGAAGAGCACCTCCGGGACGCCCGTGCGGTCGCTCCGCTCGTGGTCGAGCCGCGCGACGGCAGACGGGTCCATGCCGCTGATGTACCCGTAAAGGCAGTCGCAGCCCCGGTCTTATTTTGGGTTTGAACCAAAAGCAAGAAGAAGCGATCGCGCCGGCCGTGGCTAGCTCGCGGGTTTGCTCGGGGTCGTCCGTACGCGCACGGCCGCTGCGATGGCGAACGCGGTGGACAGCGCGGTCGCGCCGAGGAGTACGCCGCCTACCAGGTCCGTCACGTAGTGCGCGCCGAGCGCGAGCCGCGACCAGATCACCCCGCAGCCCCACAGCGCGAGGAAGACGCTGACGACGACGCGCGTGCGCTGCGGGAGCTCGCTGCGCCAGAAGAACCACGCCCACAGCCCGTACACGAGGAACGCGAACATCGCGTGGCCGCTCGAGTACGCGTAGGTCGGCTCGTGGATCAGCGTCCAGTAGTCCGGCCGCGGGCGCTTGAAGACGTTCTTCATCACGTCGCTCAGCTGCCAGGTGACCAGCGTCGTCGCGAGAGCGAGGATCACGCGCGCGCGCCAGGCCGGATAGCGGATCGCCCCGATCACCGCGATGATCCCGAGCGCGGTGAGCATCTCCCACCAGCACGACTCGGTGAAGACCAGCGCCAGCCGCGGCGCCTCGCCTGCCAGCGCGCGCCCGGCGACGTCGATCCCGGCCGGCGGACCGTGCGACACGGCGATGCCGAGCAGCGCGTACAGCAGCCCGCCGCAGCATGCCAGCGCGAGGTACCGGATCACCCGGCGAAGAGGTCCGTCTGGGCCGGGCGGCCGACGCGGTCGGCGATGCGCTCGAGATCGGCCGGCGAGTCGATCACGACGGTGCGCGGCTTCGTCCCCTCGTTGGGTCCGACGATCGCGAACTCTTCGAGCTGGCGCATCAACCGGACCGCGCGCGGGTGGCCGATCGAGAAGCGCGCCTGCAGCGCCGCGGTCGATCCGACCACGGGGTCGCCTTTCGCGACGCGCGCGTCGAGCAAGAACTTCGCCGCGTCGTACCACAGCTCGTCGGCTTTGCGGTCGCCGCCGCCGCCGCGCGGGTCGTCCTCACGGATCGGCGTGATCTCGATCGTCTGCAGCTCTTCGACGTTCGACTGCTGCTTCCAGAACGCGACGAGCCGGTCGATCTCGTGGCCGGTGACGAGTGCGCCTTGGGTGCGGATCGGCTTGGGCGCGTCGATGGGGAGGTAGAGCATGTCGCCGCGGCCGAGCAGGCGCTCCGCGCCGCCCATGTCGAGGATCGTGCGGGAATCGACCTGCGACGAGACCGCGAATGCGATGCGCGACGGAATGTTCGCCTTGATCAGCCCGGTGATGACGTCGACCGACGGGCGCTGCGTCGCGACCACGAGATGGATCCCCGTCGCCCGTGCGAGCTGGGCGAGACGCATGATCAGCATCTCGACCTTCGCCGGCGCGATCAGCATCAGGTCCGCCAGCTCGTCGATGACGACGACGATGTGCGGAAGCTTTTCGTGGTCGGCAACCTTGGCGTTGTACTCCTCGATCTTGCGCACGCCGATGCGCGCGAAGCGCTCGTAGCGCTGGTCCATCTCGCTCGTGATCGAGTTCAGCGCGCCGGCAGCCATGCTGGGATCGGTGATGACCTCCTTGAGCAAGTGCGGAATGCCGTTGTAGACGGTGAGCTCGACGCGCTTCGGGTCGATCATGATGAGCTTGAGCTTGTCCGGCGTCGCCGTGACCAGCAGCGAGGCGATGATGCAGTTGAGGCAGACGGACTTGCCGGCGCCGGTCGCGCCCGCGACGAGCAGGTGCGGCATCTTGGCGAGGTCGCCGAACACCGGCCTGCCGGTGATGTCTTTGCCGAGCGCCATCTGCAGCGGAGGCCCGCCGCGCGGGATGTGATCGAGGATCTCGCGGATCGCAACGACCGAAACGACGGTGTTCGGAACTTCGATGCCGACCGCGGATTTGCCCGGGATCGGCGCTTCGATGCGCACGCTGGTCGCGGCGAGCGCCAAGGCGAGATCGTCGGCCAGCGAGGAGATGCGGGAGATCTTCACGCCGCGCTCGGGCCGCAGCTCATAGCGCGTGATCGACGGGCCGCGCTCGATGTGCGTCACCTTCGCGCCGACGCCGAACGACGCGAGCGTGTCTTCGAGGACGTGCGCGCGGCTCGCGTCGTCCGTGATCTGGGCCTGCGGCGGGTCGAAGATCTTCGCGACATCGGGCAGGACGTAGGCCGGCCGCGCGGGGGCCGGCTCGTACTCCCCGGCCGCCGGCGCGGGAGCGAGCGCGGGAACCGCGTCCTGCACGCCCGACTCCACGTCGCCCGGCGCGTCGTCGTCCGGCTCTTCTACGGTCTCGTCCGCGCTCTCGTCGTCGCCGGCTTCCGCGTCGTCGCCATCGTCCTCATAGCCGTCGTCCTCGTCGTACGCCTCGTCGTCGTCGTACTCGTCATCGTCCGCGAGCTCTTCGTCGTAGAAGCGGACCGGCACGGATTCGACGACCGTGTGCGTCGGCGCCGGGATCTCCGGCGCGACCGCGGTCGCGGCTGCCGGCGCCGATGCGGCGGCCGGCTGCGCGCGCGGCAGCAGCGCGGGGAGATGGAACGCCTCGCGCAACGACATCGGGCGCGGCGGCGGCAGCGCGGTCTTGCCGCCCGCGGCGGGCTGCGGCGTGCGCGGCGGCGGGCGCAGCGCGGCGAGCCGCGTGACGCACCAGCCGATCACTTTCTTCAAGCTCACGCCCGTGATCGCGACCGTCACCGCGAGCACGGCGACGACCAGCACGATCCACACGCCGGCGTCGCCGAGCAACAGCCGCAGCGCGCTCGCCAAACCGCCGCCCAGCATCCCGCCGTCGCGGCGCGACGCGGCCAGCGCGACGTCGATCGCGACGAAATACGCGCACGCCGCGCCGCCCAGCGTCGCGATCATGCGCGGCACGTTGATCTCGAGGAAGACGATCGCGCCGACCAGACCGATCAGGATCACGAAGAGTCCCGCGCCCGCACCGAAGAGCGCGTGCAGCACGGACGCGATCGCACCACCGGCGACGCCCATGCGCCCCGGCGGCGCGACGAGCGCGACGCCGAGCAGCAACGCGAAGCCCAGCGCCACGATACCGGCGATCTCGAGGTTCCAGCGCGTCGCTCCGCTGGTCTTCCGACGGACGCGAGCCATTACCGCGCTCTTCCCTGTGTGAGGGGTTCCTCACCTGTATTCCGCGAACCCGGCCGGTCGTGCCGAAGCCCACGATCGTCGTCTTGGAAGGCGACCAAACCGGACAAGAGCTCCTCGTCGAATCGCTGCGCGTGCTCGCGCCGGACGTCGTCGGCTTCGATGTCGACCTCGAGCACTACGACCTGTCGCTCGAGAAGCGGCGGGCGACGAACAACGGCATCGTCCACGACGCGGCCGCCGCGATGAAGCGCAGGAAGCTCGGCCTCAAGGCCGCGACGATCACGCCCGAGACGAAGGACGACGTCGGGTCGCCGAACGCGATCCTGCGCAAGGAGATCGACGGGAAGGTCATCGTGCGCACTGGCCGCCGCATCCCGGGCGTCCGTCCGGTCGCGGGGATCCACGCGCCGATCTCGGTCGTTCGCATGGCCGTCGGCGACGCGTACGGGGCGAAGGAGTGGCGCGCGACCGAGAACGGCGACGAGATCGCGTACCGCACCGAGCGCATCGAGCGCTCCGTCTGCCGCGTCGTCGCGGAGTACGCGTTCTTCCACGCGCGCAAGACGGGCGCGAAAGTGTTCGGCGGGCCGAAGTACACGGTCAGCCCCATCTACGAGGGGATGCTCAAGGAAGAGATGGATGCCGCGGCGGCGCGCTATCCCGACGTGACGTACGAGCCGCAGCTCATCGACGCGACCTACGCGCTGCTGATCTCGACCGCCGGCGACCCGATGGTGATCCCCTCGCTCAACCGCGACGGTGACTGCCTCTCGGACCTCGTGATGCAGCTCTTCGGCTCGATCGCCGGCGCCGAGTCGACGCTGATGTCGTTCACCGCCGACGGCAAGCCCGACGTGGTGATGACCGAGGCCCCGCACGGCACCGCGCCCCGGCTGTTCGGCAAGAACGTCGCCAACCCGATGGCGATGATCCTCGCGATCGCCGCGCTGCTCACGTTCGTCGACGAGCGCGGCGCGCCGAACGCGTCGCGCGCGATCTACGAGGCCGTGCTCGAGACGGTGCGCGAGGGCACCGCGACCAGCGACCTCGGCGGGCACGCGTCGACGACCGAGTTCACCGATGCGGTCATCGTGAAAGTCCGCACGAAGCTGGACGTCTGGTCGACGCTGTGATCCACGCCGCGCTTGCGGCGGCGGCGCTCGCAGCGACCTCACCGATCGCGCTACACCTCGATGCCTCGCGTGCGGTGCAAGGTCTGCTTGCCGTGCACGAGACGATCCCCGCGCGGCCCGGGCCTCTGACGCTGGTCTATCCGAAGTGGATCCCCGGCGCGCACGGTCCCATCGGCCCGATTCAGAACGTCGCGGGCCTCGCGATCCGTGCCGGCGGGACGACGCTGCGCTGGACGCGCGACCCCGTCGACCTCTACGCGTTCCACGTCGACGTGCCGGCCGGCGCGTCGTCGGT
>DASWRW010000003.1:0-76358 GCA_036402975.1 Candidatus Elarobacter sp.
GCCCGAGCCGAAGGCCGCCGCGCCCGCGCCCGCGCCGCTCGCCGCCGTGCCGGCGGCCGCCGCGCGGCGCATCGAGGAAGGTCAGCCGGTCTCGTTCACCCCGATGCAGCCGACGCCCGTGCGGACCGCCGCGCCCGGCCAGGCGAACCTCGATCTCGTCCACGACGTCCCGCTCGAGATCTCGGCCGTGCTCGGGCAGACGGAGCTCTCGCTGCGCGAGGTCGTCTCCATGACGACCGGCAGCGTGTTCGAGCTCGACAAGCTGTCGACCGAGCCGATCGACCTGTACGTGAACAACATCCTGATCGCGCGCGGCGAGGTCGTCGTCGTTGACGACAAGTTCGCGGTGAAGATCAGCGAGCTCAACCCCGTCGTCGACAAGGTCTAAGCGGGCCGCCTCGCGCCCGAGCCGCCGTCTATGATCGACAGCCGCCGATGATCTACGTCTACTACCTCTGGGTGCTGGCGGTCGTCGGCCTGCTGCTGCTGGGGCTGACCTACGCCGTTCGGGCGCTGAACCGCGGCCGGCTGGTCGCGGGCTCGCAGCGGCGGCTGGTGTCGGTCGTCGAGTCGGTCGCCGTCTCGCAGCACAGCGCCGTTCACGTCATCAAGGTCGGCGACCGATACTATCTGATAGGCGGAGGATCCGCCGGGGTCAGCCACATCGCCGACGTTCCGGCCGAGGTGGTCGCCCCGTACATCGAGACGCAACGGAAGGCGCTCGGCGAGCAGCGCGCAGCGGTGCTTCGCCTTCTGCAGAGATTCCGAAAGCAGCCGTGAACCGACGTCTCCTCACCGTCCTCGCCGCGTCGGCCGCCGCTCTGGCCGTCGTCTTCTTCGCGCTCCCCGCGCTCGCCCAAGGCGCCGCGCCGTCGGCGCCGACGATCCCGATCCCGCGGGTGAACATCGGCATCAGCCCGGCGACCAAGCCGTCCGACGTCGCGCTCTCGCTGCAGATCCTGCTGCTGCTCACCGTCGTCACGCTGGCGCCGACGCTGCTCGTGCTGCTGACCTCGTTCACCCGCATCGTGGTCGTGCTGTCGTTCGTGCGCACGGCGCTCGGGACGCAGCAGGTCCCGCCGACCCAGGTCCTGGTCGGGCTCTCGCTGCTGCTGACGTTCTTCGTGATGAACCCGGTGATCCAGGACATCAACAAGAACGCGCTGCAGCCGTACCTCGGCAACAAGATCTCGCAGTCCGTCGCGATCGACCGCGCCGCCAAACCGCTGCGCGCCTTCATGTTCAAGCAGACGCGCGAGAAGGACATTGCGCTGTTCTACACGCTCTCGAAAGAGACGCGGCCGGCCAAGCAGGACGACGTCCCGACCTATCTGCTGGTGCCGGCGTTCGTCATCAGCGAGCTCAAGACCGCGTTCCAGATCGGCTTCGCGATCTACATCCCGTTCATCGTGATCGACATGGTCGTGGCGTCGGTGCTGCTCTCGATGGGGATGATGATGATCCCGCCGGTGATCATCTCGCTCCCGTTCAAGATCCTGATCTTCCTGCTGGTCGACGGGTGGAACCTGACCGTCCAGGCGCTGTTCGCCAGCTTCCAGCGATGACGTACGCAGCGGCACTCTCGCTCGGCCGCGAGGCGATCTTCGTCGCGCTGCTGGTCTGCGCGCCCGCGTTGCTGCTCGGCCTCGCGACCGGCCTCATCGTCTCGGTGTTCCAGGCCGTCACGCAGATCCAGGAGCCGACGCTCGCGTTCATTCCGAAGATCGTGGTGGTCGCGCTGGCGATTCTGCTGTTCGGCCCGTTCATGCTCGCGCTCCTGACCGACTTCACGTCGCGCGTCTTTTCCGGCATACCGCAGTTCATCCAATGACCGGCACGTGGAACGTCTTCGGACTCGGGGCGGGACAGTTCGAGACGATGCTGCTCGTGCTGGTGCGCGTCGGGGCGATGCTGATGCTGGTCCCGATCTTCTCGCAGACGCAGGTGCCGCATCTGGTGCGGTTCGGTTTGGGGCTGCTGCTCGCGTTCGTCATCGTGCGCACGGTGCCGCCGATGGCGCCGCTCGGCGGGCTCGGGGAGCTGACCGTCGCGATCCTCGCCCAGGTCTTCATCGGCGTCGTGTTCGGGTTCGTCGCGTTCCTGCTGTTCACCGGGATCCAGTTCGCCGGCGAGATCATCGACGTGCAGATCGGTTTCGCGGTCGTCAACATCGTCAACCCGATCACCTCGCAGAACGTCACCGTCATCGGCAACCTCGAGCTCGCGCTGGCGACGCTGCTCTACCTCGCGGCCGACGCGCACCACGCGCTGATCGCCGGGATCGCCGGCTCGTTCCGGCTCGTTCCGCTGCCGTTCGCGGCGGCGCCCGAGCTCCTGGCCGGCGACGTGATGCGCTTCTTCGCGCAGTCGCTGTTCATCGTGTTCCAGATCGCGGCGCCGGTCGCGATCGCGCTGTTCCTGGTGAACGTCATGCTCGGGCTGATGGCGCGCGTCGCGCCGCAGATGAACGTGTTCGTCGTCGGTTTCCCGATCCAGATCACCATCGGGCTCGTCATGCTGATCGTCTCGCTGCCGCTGATGGGCGCGGTCTTTCCGGCGCTGCTCGACACGTCGTCGCACCAGATGGACACCGTCCTGCGCGTGATGAGGCCGGTGGGCGCGCCCTCACCGCTGCCGAGCCCGACGCCCTGAGCCATGGCGAGACCCGACGCCACCGAGAAGCCCACACCGAAACGAAAGCGCGAGGCCCGCGAGCGCGGGCAGGTCGCGCGTTCGCAGGACATCGGCGGCTCGGCGATCTTCATCGCGATCGTGGTCGCGCTGCACCTCGGGTTCCTGGCCGCGGTCGACTCCGGTGCGCAGGCCTTCAAGGTCGCGCTGAACCACGCCGGCTCGCGCGAGGACCTGACCATCAACTCCGTCGGCGGGCTGTTCGTGCGCTCGCTGATGCCGTACACGCCGCTGCTCGCGATGGCGTTCGCCGCGGCGCTGACGCTCGCGGTCGTCGCAAACGTGCTGCAGTTCGGGCTGCTGTTCTCGCCGAAGCTGCTCGCGCCGAACTTCGGCAAGCTGAACCCGCTGGCCGGCTTCAAGCGCATCTTCTTCTCGCTGCAGACGCTGGTGCAGCTCGCGAAGCAGTTGCTGAAGCTCACCATCGTGATCCTGATCTGCTGGTTCGGCGTGAAGGACAAGCTCACGATGCTGTACGCGCTGGCCAACGCGTCACCGCACGACATCATCGTCGCGATCGAGGCGATCGTGTTCTGGATCGGCCTGAAAGTGGGGATCCTGCTGCTGGTGCTCGGCTTGATCGACTACATCTGGGAGAAGCGCCGGCTCGAGCAGTCGCTGAAGATGACGAAGACCGAGGTCAAGGACGAGCACAAGCAGTCCGAAGGGAACCCGGAGGCGAAGGGCGCGCTGCGCCAGCGCCAGCGCGCGATGGCGCGCAAGCGCATGATGGCCGCGGTCCCCAAAGCGACGGTAGTGGTGACGAACCCGACGCACTACGCGGTCGCGCTGGAGTGGGACGAGCTGAAGATGGACGCCCCGGTGCTGACCGCCAAAGGCGCGGACTTGATCGCGAAGCGCATCCGCGAGCTCGCCGACGAGCACAACATCCCGATCCTGGAGAACCCGCCGCTCGCGCGCACGCTGTACGCGAAGGTCGAGCTGGACTCGCCGGTCCCGCCCGACCTCTACTCCGCGGTCGCCCAGGTCATCGCGTTCGTCTACCGCATCAAGAACAAGTCGATCGCGTAGCGTCAGCTTCCGAAGCAGCGGAAGCCGCGCGTGCTGAGGGTGCCGTTCGAGTAGTTGCTCGACGAGTACGTCAGCCCCGACGCGTAGTTCGCGTTCGGGTGGGTTCCGGCGCTGGCCGTGAACGTGACCAGGCCGCCGCTCCCCGACGTGCACTTGACGTCGAAGGTCTGCGAGCCGTTGATGGCCGGCGGCGTCGTCTGCGAGATCGGCGTGAACGTCAGGATGCCGGTCGGCGATGCCGTAATCGTCACGGGGCCGTTGTCGTAGGCGTTGCCCGGCAGCACGATCTGTCCGGAGCGCGCGTCTTGGATCTCGTAGCCGATCGTCGCCGTCTGATTGAACGAGGCGGTCTGCGCGCCGAACCACTGCGCGATGTCGGCGACGCCGAGCAGCGTGATCGTCTGCGGCGGGTTGGTTCCACCGACGGCGGTCATCGACAGCTCGCCTTCCGAGAGGATGAGGCCCGTGAACGTCGGCGGGGTGCCGGTGTCCGACGGCCTCCGCCCGATGCTGCCGGGGAGGACCACGCCGCCTTGCAGCTGGCCGTACGCGGTCAGACCGAACGTGTGCGGACCGGTCGTCGTGTTGATCGTCAGCGTGCACGTGGAAGCCAAGTTCCCCCGGGTGCAGTCACCCGGCGTGACCGTGGTGCTGCCCGATTTTGCGTACAGCGTACCGAACGCGGGCGAGGTGCCCAGAAAGAGGTTCCCGGCGTAGAGCAGCGTCGGCCCGTCGTACACCGCGAGCGCCATCGTTCCGTCCGAGAGGTAGGCCGGGGTCCGCGCGACGGAGCTCGTCGTCTTGCGCTGCGGGATCGAGATGCTCAAGGAGAGCTTGGCGGGCACGTCCGCCGCGACGGCGGTCGCAGGCGCGCTGCCGCCCCCGCCGCCGCATCCCGCGGCGGCCAGCGCGAGCGCGAGGAGGCCGATCGGCGCGCGCCTCACCGGCGGTGCCTCCCGTTCACCGTGATCGGGATCGTCGCCGAGTCCGGATCGCACGTGAACGCGATGGTCTGGATCACGGCGGGCGAGTAGTTCGACGACGAGTACGTCAGCCCGGATGCGTACGCGGTGTTCGGGCTCGTCTTCACGTTGAAGGAGATGGTCGCGCTCCCGCCGTTCGCGTTGATGCACTTCACGTCGAAGTTCTGATCGCCGGCGGTCGCCGGCGGCGTGGCGAACGAGCTGGGCGTGATCGTGACCAGACCGCTCGGCGACGCCGTCACGGTGACCGGTCCGTTGTCGTAGGCGTTCCCCGGCTGGACGATCTGCGAGTTGGTCGAGTCCTCGATGCGGAAGCCGTACGTCACGCTCGCGTTGAACGCGGCCGTCGAAAGCCCGGCGAACAAGACGCGGTCGGCGACGCCGAGCAGCGTCATCGTCTGCCCGGGATTCGCGCCGGGACTGAGGTTCACCGCGAGCTCGCCCTCCGACGAGATGACACCGGTGAACACCGGCGGCGTTCCCGTGTCCTGCGGTGCTCGTGCGATGCTCGTGGCCTGCGAGCCTTGCGAGCCCGGGTAGATGACGATGTCGAACTTGTGCGCGCCGATCGTCGACGTGACGGTCAGCGTACAGGTCGCGTTCGACGAGGTGAACGTGCAGCTTCCGAACGCGATCGAGGTCGGCGGTGCGGACTTCGCGTACACCGTGTGGAACTGCGGCGTCGAGTCCAGCGCCAGGTTCGCGACGTACACCAGCGTCGAACCGTCGTAGATCGCGATCGAACCCGCGCCGGGCGAGACGAACTGCGGCGAGCGGTCACGGCTCGACGGTGCTCGGAGCGGGAACCCGATCGTCATCGGGATGCTGCCCGACGCCATCGGCGCGAGGGGCGGTGCGGCCGCGCTCGGCGTCGCGGGTGCGGTCGTCCCGCCGCCGCCCCCGCATGCGGCGAGCGCGAGCGTCGAGATCACGGCGAGCGTGCGTGCCTTCATGCTGTTCTCCACTACTGGACGGTGACGGGAAGGGTGGCGGAGTTCGGCACGCACTGCAGCGTCGTCGTACCGAGCGTCCCGCTGGAATAGTTGGACGAGCTGTATGTCAGCCCCGAGGAATACGTTGCGTTCGGCCGCGTGCGCGCCGACGCGCTGATCGTGGCGGTGCCGGCGTTCGCGCACGTCACGCTGAACGATTGCAAGCCGGGCGACTGCGGCGGCGAAGCCTGCGAGACGGGCGTCATCGTGACGACGTTGCCGGCGTCGGTCTCCGCGATCGTGACCGGCCCGTTGTCGTATGCGCCCGGCTGGACGATCTGGTAGCCGGAGGTCACCTGCGCGGCGTCGTCGATCGCGTACTGGAACGTGTACGCCGTCCCGATGACGCCGACCAGCGCTCCGGTGCCGTTCAGCCGCTGCGTCAGCGTCGGGCCGACGATGAAGGCCGTCGTCGCGACCCCGAGCGGCGTGATCGTCTGTCCGGCGTTGGTTCCCGCGGCGACGGTGACCGCGAGCTCGGCCTCGGACAAGATGATCCCCGCGAACGCCGGCGCGACGCTCGGGCTCGAGCTCGTCTGCGGCCCGTTGTAGGTGACCACGCCGAAGGTATGCGCGCCGATCGAGGTTTGCACGTTCACGGTGCACGTCTGCGGCGATCCGGTGCACGATCCGGAGGTGACCGTGCTGGTCCCGCCGTTCAGGTAGACGGTCGTGAACCCGGTGGCGACGCTGTAGTTCGCGACGTAGACCAACGTCGAGCCGTCGTACACGGCGACCGATCGCGTCCCGGGCGAGACGTAGCGCGGCGCGCGCGCCGACGACGACGCTGCGGCCGCCGCCGGACTGCTGGTGACCGAGACGGTGAAGCTGATCGGTACAGCGCCCGTGCTCGGGACGAACGGCGCGCTGATCGGCGCCACCGGCGCCCCGCTTCCGCCGCCGCTGCAGGCCGCGAGGGCGGCGGCGAGCGCGAGCGGCGCCAAACGCGATGCTCTCATCAGAAGTGCACTCCTAGCCCGGCGTACGGCCCGTTGACCGCCGTGTTGGCGGGTGCGTTGCTGCGCGCGCTCGCGCGCTCGCCCGCGTATCCGGCGTCCAAGAACAACCCGGAGCGCCCGAGCGCGAGCGTGGCGCCGGCGCGATACTTCCAGTAGGCGTACGAGAACGGAATCGTCGTTCCGGACAGCGGCCCGAGGAACGGCGACGTCGGGTACGTGTACCGTCCCGAGAGCGACGGATAGTACCACGCGCTACCCTCGACCGAGAACGGCGTCTCGAGGTCCGGCAGCTTCGTGATGCCGAAGCCGGCGCCCGAGATCCGCGGATAGCCGAGATAGTTGTACGTCTTCGCCATGTAGCCGGCGCCGATGTAGACGCGCGGGTCGAAGACGCGGAAGCCGAGGCGAACGTCACCTTCGTCTTCCTGGCCGGTGAATGCCGCGACGTAGGCCTGGCCGAGCCCGTTGAACGCGATGATGTTCTGAAAACCGGCGACGGTGACGCAGCCCGGGTCGGTCAGCGACGGGCACAAGCCCGTGCTGTAGACTTGGTTGCCGACCACCGTGCCGCAGCCCGTCGTTCCGGCGGCGGCCGGCGCGCACGCGCCGACGACCTGGTTCGCGGTGTGCTGGAAGCGGTAGTGCCGGTAGTCGCCCTCGATCATCGCCGGGAGCCCGAAGAGCGAGAACTCCGCCGCACCGCGGACGTCGTACGAGGCGGTCGCGGTGTTGCCCGGACTCGCTTCGTTGTAGAGCTTGGGCGAGATCAGGAAGTCCCCGGCGACGAAGATCTCGTTGCGCCTGGCGGGCGGCGCCGGAGTCGGCGTCGGCACCGGGGTCGGAACCGCGGTGGGAGCCGGGGTCGGCGGCGACGAGGCGGGTGTCGGCGCGGGCAGCGGCGTCGGCGCCGGCGGCGGGGCGACCAGGTAGCGAACGACCACCACGCGGCGGTCCGGCAGCCATTGGACGTACGCGCCCAGCGCCTCGGAGATGACGCGAACGGGGACGACCACGACGCCGCGGTAGGTCGTCGGCGGCACGTCGAGCGGCCGTTCCTCGCCGTTCACCACCACGACCGGCTTGTTCACGGTGACCTTCACGTCGGCGCCCGCTTTCGAGGCCGACGCGGTCTGCGTCGCCTCGTCCCAGGTCACGGTCGCCCCCATCTGCTCGAGCATCGACCGCAGCGGGACCATCAGCACCCCGTGCCGCACCAGCGCCGCCAGCACGCGGCCGGCGCGGAGCTGGTCGGGCTTCGCGTAGACGTGCCGGTCATCGAAGATGATCGGGATCTCGCCCGACGGCGGCTGCCCGAAATCGCGCGTCGCCGCGGGCGGCGCCATCGTCTGAGCCGTCGCGGGGACGGCCGATGCCGTCACGGCGCTCGCCGTGACGCCCAGCGCAATGCCGAAGCTCAGACCTCGTGTGGACCACCGGTTCACGCGCACGCTCCTTGTCGCCGCAAAAACCGAACACCGCACCGGTCGAGCACTAGACGTCCTAGAGCGTGCCCTGCTTCCCGCGGAGCCCAACCAGGCGAACGGCCCTATTCCCAGGGGCCGCTCGGCCTCATCCCCCGCCCAGCCGTACGCCGCCGCTGCGCCTCACGGGGTGGCCCGGTTCGGCCGATAGCTATACCAACGTGGAGACCGTGACCTAGTGGCAACGGCTGCCCCCGCGCGTCCGAGCCTTCTCGACCGGCTCGCTTCGACGTCCCATGCCTGGGTCGCCGCCGCGTCGGTCCTGCTCGTCGTGCTGATGATCGTTCCCGTTCCGCCGTGGGTCCTCGACCTGCTGCTTTCGACGAACATCACGGTCGCGCTCGTCATCCTGCTGGTCGCCCTCTACACCGAGAACGCGCTCTCGTTCAGCGTGTTCCCGACGCTGCTCCTGATCGTCACGCTGTTCCGGCTCTCGCTGAACATCACCGGGACGCGCTCGATCCTGCTCCACGGCTACGCCGGACAGGTGATCGAGGCGTTCGGCAACGTCGTGGTCGGCGGCAACTACGCGGTCGGGATCGTGATCTTCGCGATCCTGATCGTCATCCAGTTCGTCGTGATCACCAACGGCGCGGGCCGCGTCGCCGAGGTCGCCGCGCGCTTCACGCTCGACGCGATGCCCGGCAAGCAGCTCGCCGTCGACGCCGACCTCAACGCCGGCCTGATCACCGAAGCCGAGGCGCGCCAGCGCCGCAAGGACATCCAGCGCGCCGCCGACTTCTACGGCGCGATGGACGGTGCGTCGAAGTTCGTGCGCGGCGACGCCGTCGCCGCGGTCATCATCGTGTTCGTCAACATCATCGGCGGCTTCGTCATCGGCATCGCCCAGCAGGGGATGTCGATCGTCGAAGCGCTGCAGCGCTTCACGCTGCTGACGATCGGTGAAGGGATCGTCACGCAGATCCCGGCGCTGCTGATCTCGACCGCGACCGGCATCATCGTCACCCGCGCCGCCTCGGAAGGCTCGTTCGGCCACGACCTCTCGCGCCAGCTCATCCAAGAGCCGCGCGCGCTGCTGATCGCCTCCGTGCTGCTGGTGCTGTTCGGGTTCTTCGGGCTCCCGCCGCTGTTCATGTTTCCGCTCGCGGTGGCGCTGTTCGCGCTCTACCTGCGCCGGCGCAAGACGGTGAACGCCGAAGCCGCGAAGGCCGGCGCGAAGGGCCTCCCTGGCGCGAACGGAGCGCCCGGGCTGCCCGGTTCGGGGCCGCCCGCGATCAAGCCGGCCGAGTCGGTCGTGCCGCTGCTCTCGTACGATCCGATGGAGCTGGAGATCGGCTTCGGCTTGATCCCGCTGGTCGACGTCTCGCAGGGCGGCGATCTGCTCGAGCGCATCACGATGATCCGCCGCCACGCCGCGCGCGAGCTGGGCATCGTCGTCCCGCCGATTCGCGTCCGCGACAACCTGCAGCTCAAGCCGTCGACGTACGTGGTGAAGATCTACGGGCTCGAGGTCACGCGCGCCGAGGTCATGGTGTCGCGGCTGCTCGCGATGAACCCCGGCACCGCGACCGGCGCCGTCGAAGGGATCCCGACGACGGAACCGGCGTTCGGTTTGCCGGCGCTGTGGATCGCGGAGGGCGCGCGCGGCGACGCCGAGATGGCGGGCTACACCGTCATCGACCCGACCTCGGTGATCGCGACGCACCTGACCGAGATCATCAAGGCGCAAGCGCCCGATCTGCTCGGCCGTCAGGAGACCAGCGCGCTGCTCGACAACGTGAAGCAGCACTACCCGGTCGTCGTCGACGAGCTGATCCCGAACCTGCTGACGGTCGGCGAGGTGCAGCGCGTGCTGCAGAACCTGCTGCGCGAGCGCATCCCGATCCGCAACCTGCTGCTGATCCTCGAGAACCTCGCCGACGGCGCGCGCGCCTCGAAGGACATCGACTATCTGACCGAGCGCGTGCGCGCGGCGATGGCGCGCCACATCTGCGCCGAGTACGCCGAGAACGGCCTGCTCTCGGTGATCACCGTCGACCCGCGGCTCGAGACGCTGCTCGGCGAAGCGGTGCGCCGCGGCGAGGACGCGTACGCGCTGCTCGACCCGGGGACCGTCGCGAAGATCTATGCCTCGCTCACCAAGCGGATGCAGGAAGCGCAGCAAGGCGGTCTGCACCCGATCGTGCTCACGTCGCCCGGCACGCGCCTGGCGCTCAAACGGCTCACCGAGCGCGCGACGCCGGGACTCGTCGTGCTTTCGTACAGCGAGATCGCGCCGGGACTGCGCGTCGAGTCGATCGGGCAAGTCTCGACGACCGAAGAAGACGCGGCGATGCAGCCGGTCGGCGCCGGGGTCTAACGGATGCTCCGCCTGCTCGGCTTCGGTCCGAAACCGCTCTCGCCGCAGCTCAAGGTGAAGCTCCCGCAGGTCAACGGCTGGATCGACGTCGTGATGACGGGCGGCGGCCCGCGCGGCACGGTCTGCGTCGAGGCGCTCGGCGGTCGCGACATGAGCGTCACGGCGCTCACCGAGATGAAGCCCGGCTCGACCGGCGTCTTCACCTACAGCAACGCGATCGGCAAGTTCCGCTTCAGCACGAAGTGTCTTTCGCTGCAAGGCCACGCGGCGCTGTTCGCGCTGCCCGAGCGCATCGAGACGCTGCAAGTCTTCTCGGGCGCGCAGAAGCGCGCCGCCGTGCGCCTCGACGCCACCGTCCCGGCCCAATGGCGCTTCGCGCCGGCGGGGCGCGGCCACGGCGACTGGGTGCGCGGGTCGCTGGTCGATCTGAGCCGCTCCGGTGCGTCGCTGATCGCCGACCGCGACGTGAAGACCGGAACGTGGGTCGAGACGCGCTTCGCGGTCACCACCGCGGCGTCTCCGCTGGTGCTGCTCGGCGAAGTCATGCGAAATTCTCCGATCGAATCGTCGAAAAAGATATCGTTGGGTGTTCGGTTCCAGGGCGTCAAGCCCGAAGAAGACCGGGCGATCATGGAATTCATCAACAAGCGGCAGGCCGACCGGCGCAGCCGCGGTCTCGCCTGAGGGGGCACAGTGAGCGCGAAACGAGTTCTCATCGTCGACGACGCGGTCGTCATGCGAATGATGATCAAGGGGATCTTGAGCAAGAACGGCTACGAGGTCGTCGGCGAGGCGCAGAACGGCGTCGAGGCGGTCGAGAAGTACCGCGCGCTCACGCCCGATCTGGTCACGATGGACATGGTGATGCCGGAGATGGACGGGATCAGCGCGGTCAAGCAGATCGTCGCGAACCACCCCGACGCGCGCATCATCATGTGCACCTCGATGGGTCAGCAGGCGCTGGTCGTCGAGGCGATCCAGGCCGGCGCGAAGTCGTTCATCACCAAGCCCTTCCAGCCGCCGAAGATCCTCGAGACGATCCAGAAGGTGCTCGGCTGATGATGACGCCGCTGACTCTCAACGACCTGCAGCGCGACGCGCTCAAGGAGGTCGGGAACATCGGCGCCGGCCACGCCGCGACGGCGCTCTCGCAGTTGCTGAACACGACGGTGAAGCTGGCCGAGCCGACGATCGACGTGCTGAAGTACCGCGACCTGTCGTCGCGCATCGGCAGCCCCGAGCGCTCGGTCGCCGCGCTGCACATGTACATCCGCGGCGAGGCCCCGGGCCAGATGGTCGTGCTGTTCGACCGCGACCAGGCGCACGAGTTCGTCAACGTGTTCATCAAGCGCATCATCGGCGACATCCAGATCTTCGACTCGATCGTCGACTCGACGCTCAAGGAGCTGGGCAACATCATCGCCGGCTCGTACCTGACGGCGCTGATCTCGCTGACCGGGATCAACCTGCTGCCGTCGGTGCCGACGCTGTCGTACGGCACCGTGCAGGCCGCGTTCCGCACGCTGATGTCGATCCTGCCCGATCAGGACGTGTTCCTGATCGAGTCGCAGTTCCTCGACAAGGACAAGTCGGTCTCCGGCCAGTTCATCCTCATCCCCGAGACCGGCTCGCTCGAGCCGCTGCTCTCGGTCTTCGGCGTGGAATAGTGGCTTCGCTGCGCGGAGCCTTGCGTTCGGGCCGCGCCCGAGCGGCCCGGTGAAGTAGGACGATGTCTACGTCGGACGAGTTCTTCGACCGGTCCGAGTTCGTCCAGTACTTCCGCGACGAGACGGACGAGCTGCTGCAGTCGATCGACGCCGATCTGCTGCGGCTCGAGCAGTTCGTCGGCACCGGCGCGCTCGACGCGGAGATCGTCAACTCGCTCTTCCGCGGGCTGCACACCGTCAAGGGCAGCGCGGGAATGCTCGAGTTCACGGCCGTTCAGCAAGTCGCGCACAAGCTGGAGAACGTCTTCGACCTGCTGCGCAAGGACCGCATGCCGCTCACCGAGCACGGCATCGAGCTGCTGTTCGAGGGCCGGGACGTGCTGACCGCGCTGGTGCGGGCCGCCGTCGACGGCTACGAGCCGCCCGGCGGTGTCGACGCGTACGTCGAGCGGCTCGACGCGTTCGCGGCCGTCTACGACTCGACCGCGCAGGCGATCGAAGGGCCGCGCGCCGAGGAAGACCCGACCGAGGAGCTCGCGCCGGTCGACGAGGCGCGCGTCGCCGAGTTCGAGGCCGAGGTCGCGCGCATGCTGGCCGAAGCGTCCGCGCGCCGCGAGCGCGCGCTCGCCGACGAAGCGGCGGTCGTCGTCGACGCCGACCTCGCGCAAGCCGCGGTGGACGCGTTCTTCCGCAGCGACTCGAGTCGTCCCGAGGCGCCGCAACCCGCGCCGCGGAGCAACGGCAACGGCGCTTCGGCCGCGAGCGCCGCGCCGGGTGCGGCACCTGCCGCGAACGCCGCGACGGTGACCGACGGCAAGCGCGCGCCGGCGGCGAAGAACCAGACGATCCGCGTCGACATCGAGCGGCTCGACCTGCTGCTGAACCTGGTCGGCGAGCTGGTGATCAACCGCACCCGCATCTCCGACATCGCCGCGACGCTCGGCCGCGAGCTCGGTGCGAACGGACGCGGCGCCGCCGGCGAGATCGCGACGCTGGCGAAAGATCTCTCCGAGTCCTCGGCGCTGCTCGCGCGCACGACCAACGAGATCCAAGAGAGCATCATGAAGGTTCGCATGGTGCCGATCGGGCAGGTCTTCGACCGCTTTCCGCGGATGGTGCGCGACCTGGCGAAGGCGCGCGGCAAGGACATCCAGCTCGAGATCGCCGGCGCCGAGACCGACCTGGACAAGACGATCGTCGACGAGGTCGGCGAGCCGCTGATGCATCTCGTGCGCAACTGCGTCGACCACGGCATCGAGCCGCCCGACGTGCGCGAGGCGCGCGGCAAGCCGCGCCACGGCCGCATCAAGCTCAACGCCTATCACGAAGGCAACCAGGTCATCATCGAAGTCTCCGACGACGGCGCCGGGATCGACGTGGCCCGCGTGCGTGAGAAGGCGATTCGCATCGGTGCGATCGGCGAGAGCGACCGGCTCTCCGACCGCGAGCTGATCGAGCTGATCTTCACGCCCGGGTTCTCGACCGCCGACCAGGTGACGGACGTCTCGGGCCGCGGCGTCGGCATGGACGTCGTGAAGAAGAACATCGTGCGCCTCAAGGGTGTCTTCGACGTGGACTCGGTCCCCGGCGAAGGGACGAAGTTCACGATGAAGCTGCCGCTGACGCTGGCGATCATCCAGGCGCTGCTGGTGCGGGTCGCGCAGGAGCTCTACTCGATCCCGCTCGACGCCGTGATCGAGTCGCAGCGCATCGACGCCGCCGACGTGCGCACGGTGCACGGCGGCGAGGTGATCACGCTGCGCGGCCAGGTGGTGCCGCTGATCCGGGTCGGCGAGTTCTTCCGGCTCGACGCGCCGCGCGACACGGAGAAGGTGATGATCGTGATCGTCGGCCTGCAGGGCCGTCAGGTCGGGCTCGTCGTCGACTCGTTCCAGGGCGAGCAAGAGATCGTCATCAAGCCGCTCTCCGACGTGATCGGCCGCATCGCCGGGATCTCCGGCGCGACGATCCTCGGCAACGGCTCGATCTCGCTCATCATCGACGTTCACTCGCTGGTCGCCGCCGCGCACGGCAGCGGCAAAGTCACTCGCGCAGAGTTCTCGGGAGTCTAGCACCATGGAAACCATACAGGTCGTCAGCTTCAAGCTCGGTTCGGAAGAGTACGGCGTCGACATCGCCCAGGTTCAGGAGATCAACCGCATGGTGGCGGTGACGCACGTTCCGCGGGCGCCGCAGTTCATGGAGGGCGTGATCAACCTGCGCGGCCAGCTCATCCCGATCATCGACTTGCGCGCGCGCTTCGGGATGCCGCGCGCCGAGCACACGAAGAGCACGCGCATCGTCGTGACCGAGATCGGCACGAAGCGGGTCGGGATGGTGGTCGACTCCGTCTCCGAGGTGCTGCGGCTGCCGACCGACCAGATCGAGGCCGCGCCCGAGATGATCACCGGCGTCGACACCGAGTACATCCGCGGCGTCGGCAAGATCGAAGACCGGCTGATCATCCTGCTCGACCTCGCGAAGATCATCTCCGGCGCCGAAAAGCGCGAGCTCGAGTCGGCCGACGTAGAGCCGGCCGCCGTCGCCTGAGCCCGGGGCCGGAATCCGAACCGCCCCAGCGAATCGCCCCTGACGTGACCCAAGAAGCCAGCGCCCCCACCGCGTCGACCGACGGCGCATCGAGCCGCAGCATCCCGCTCGGCCGCACGCTCATGTGGCTCGGGATCGCCGGAGCGTCGGCCGCGCTGACGTTCTTCGTCGTGCGCACCGCGGTCACGATGCGCAAGGGCGCGCTGCCCTCCGATGAGACCGCCGAACGGATCCAGGCGCTCATCGACGAGGCGAACCGGCTGATCAAGACCCTCGACGAGAAGAAGCCGCAGCCGTAGTGGACCGTCGGGCGGCGGGTGCCGCCGAACGGCCGGCGCGCCCGGCGTCGGGACTCGGCCCCGGCACGGTCGCGTCGGTCCGGTTCACCGACCTGCTGGCGAACGGTCAGGCGGTCGGCCGCATCGGCGGCCTGGTGATCTTCGTGACCGGCCCGCTGCCCGGCGAGCGCGCGCGCGTCCGCGTCACGCAGGTCAAGCCGAAGTACGCCGTCGGCGACGTCGTCTCGTACGAGTTCCAGTCGGAGATGCGCGTGCCGCCGTTCTGCGGCGTCTTCGGCGTGTGCGGCGGCTGCCAGGTGCAGCACCTCGCGTACCCGGCGCAGCTCGCGTGGAAAGAGCAGATCGTCCGCAACGCGCTGCGGCGCATCGGCGGCTTCTACGAGGTGAACGTGCGGCGCCCGGTCGGGATGGCGTTCCCGCGCAACTACCGCAACAAGATGGCGCTGGTCGTCGACCACCGGTCGGGCGAGACGTCGTTCGGGTTCTACCAGGCGCGCTCGCATGCGCTGGTGCGGATCGAGTCGTGCCCGGTGGTGCTGCCGCAGCTCGACGCCGCGATCGCGGGGCTCTACGACGCGTCGCGCGCGAAGGAGACGCGCGAAGCGTTCGCGCGCGGGAAGCACGCGATCGTGCGCGCCGGCGCGTCATCGGGGCAGGCCGTGTTGTCGATCACGACCGATCGCCAGTCGCCGGAGATTCGCGAAGTCGCGCCGCTGGTCGCGCGCAAGGTGCGCGGCGTGGTCGGGATCTCCAACTCGTTCGAGCCGCGCACGGCGAACGCGGTGCTCGGGCGGAAGATGCAGTACGTCTGGGGCAAGCGCGAGATGGAGGAGACGATCGAGGGCGTGCGCTACCGCGTCTCGCCGGCCTCGTTCTTCCAGGTGAACAGCGAGATGGTCGGCTGGATCTTCCGGTTCTTGCAGCCCGGCCTCGCGCCGGACCGCACGATCGTCGACTTGTACTGCGGTGCCGGCACCTTCGCGATCTTCTTCGCCTCGCGCGGCGCGCGCGTCGTCGGGATCGAGGAGAACCCGGCCGCGGTGCGCGAGGCGCGCGAGAACGCCGCGCTCAACAACGTCGAGGACCGTGTGCGGTTCGTCGAGGGGCGCGTCGAGGGCGCGGTCGCGAACAAGGACGGAAAGCAGGCGCTCGAGGAGGCGCAGATCGTCTTCCTCGACCCGCCGCGCAAAGGCAGCGACGAAGCGACGCTCGACGCGATCGCGAACGCGAAGGTGCCCAACGTGTGGTACCTGTCGTGCAACCCCGCGACGCTCGCGCGCGACTTGTCGTACTTGGCGAAGCGCGGCTACGCGCTCGGCGTCGTGCAGCCGTTCGACATGTTCCCGCAGACCGGCCACGTCGAGACGCTGGTGACGCTGCACAAGACCGGCGTCGAACCCGAAGTGACGCTCCCCGAGCGCGAAGCGACGCCGTGGGACGACCGCATCCCCGAATGGCCCTCCGACGACAAGTACGCCAAAAGCGAGTACCCCGACTTCGTCGAGCAGTAGCGAGAAATATCTCGAAGTCCAGCGGTGTTCTTTCCGGCCAACTTGTGCTTCAATGCGCAAACAAAAAAATTCTGACCACCAACGATCGCGAATGAAGCGGCTTGGGGGCGCTGTAGGTGCAGGGATCAGACCGTCACTTTGATCCGGCGGGTTCGAGTCCCGTCGCCTCCAAGCCCGACGTAGGGCTTCACGCCGAGGGCTCTTTGCGGTACAATGGCTATGACGGTCTGGTCCCTGCAAAGAACCCTCGGCGAGCGTGCCGGGGGTTCTTTCATGCCCGAGCGAAGTCGCCGCGCATGAAGAGTCGCATCGTGTTTGCCGCGGTGCTCGCGGCGTCGGTACCCGCTGTTGCGGCCGCGCAGTCGACTTCGCCGTATGCGGGTCAGCAGACGCGTGAGGTGAAGACGCTCTCGCCGGCCGAGGTCAAGGGATATCTTGCCGGCGAGGGTCTCGGCATGGCGCGGGCGGGCGAGCTCAACCACTACCCCGGACCGAAGCACGTTCTCGCGATGGCCGCACATCTCGGTCTGACCGCCGAGCAGAAACGTCGGATTGAGGGGATTGCCGCGACGATGAGGGCCGGCGCGGTACCGCTCGGCGCTCGCATCGTCGATGCCGAACGCACGCTCGATCGCGAGTTCGCCACGCGCACGATCGACGAAGCGCGGCTGCGCGCCGCAACGGCGCGCATCGCCGAGCTGCAGGGGCGTCTTCGCGCCGTCCACTTGTCGGCCCACCTCGCGACGCGCGCGGTTCTCACGCCGCAGCAGATCGCGGCGTACGACGCCATGCGCGGCTACGGCGCAGGCGAAACGCCGGTGCACCACCACGATTCCTAGAGCGCGGCGCGCGACTCCGCGATGAGGCGTTGGCGGATGCGCAGATCGCCGCTATCCGAACTGCCATGACCGCGACGTCGACCGAGCAGCAAGGCTCCTCCCCGTGAACGACGCGACTGACGTCGGAACTATCCCGCGTGCGCTCCGTGCGCTGCGTCGTGATCGGCTGAGTGGCAGCCGTGCTCCATCGGGTGTCTCGAGCTCAGCCACCACAGATATGCCGCGAGCGTGCCGAAGACGACGTTCAGCCAGAAGGTGTAGTTGAACGCGAACATCGTGAGGTCGTGCCGGATGTTCGGATTGGGCTTGGGAACGAGGTGCAGCGCCGAGAAGACGCCGTCCATCACGACGGCCGACAGCACCATGGTCATGAAGAACAGGCCGAAGATGTAGAGCATCATCCGCACGCCGTAGTACTTGCGGTACGCGTCGAGCAGCGGCAGCACGATCAGGTCGGCGTACAGGAACGCGAGCACGCCGCCGAACGAGATCCCGCTCGTCCAGAGCACGGCCGCCAGCGGCACGTTGCCGATCGAGCACACGAACGAGATGATCGCGATCACCGGCCCGATGACGGCGTTGCCGGCGAGCTGCACGGCCGGCGGAGCGCCGTTGAGAAACAGCGCCTTCCAGGCGGTGTCCGGGACGAACGCGGCCAGCGCTCCGGCGATCAGAAAGCCGGCCAGCAGATCCTTCCACAGCATCGAGAAGTCCATCGCGAAGTTCTGCGCGATGGCGACGCGTGTCGCCGGGTCCCGCAACCGCTCGGCGACCGTCTTGCCTTCGCCTTCCGATGACCCGTGCTCGTGACCGGTCGCCTCGTCCACGTGCCGGCGTGCCTCTTCGACCAGCGCTCGAGGATAGGTGAGCTTCACCAGCACCGTCATGATGGCGATCAGCACGATGCCGCCGATCCACTCGGCCGCCGTGAACTCCCAGCCCATCAGCAGCCAGAGGATGATTCCGAGCTCGAGCACGAGGTTCGTCGAGGAGAACAGAAACGCCAGCGAGGGGATGAGCGCCGCGCCTTTCTTGAACAGCGTCTTGCTCATCGCGGCGGCGGCGTACGAACACGACGAGGACGCCGCGCCGAAGCCGGTCGCGAGCGCGATCTCGCGGATGCCGTCGCGCCCGAGCACGCGCTGCATCCGTTCTTTCGAGACGAGCGCCTGGACCGCGCCCGACAGCGTGAACCCCAAGATGAGACTCCAGCCGACCTGCCAGGCCATCCCCGCCGCGAGCATCACCGCTTCACCGAGCTTCTGGATCATCGTGTCCCATAACCGAGGCGGGTTGCAGCCGGCGAAGTCGGTCTGACAAGAGTCTTATATTGACAAACGCTGATTCAGCGCCTAGTATCGAAATATGTCGATGCAGCGATGCTGCCCACCGGCTCAGGTGGACGGAGCCGACCGGTCCGCGGACGCGGCGCTCTTCAAGGCGCTCGCCGACCCGCACCGGCTCGCCATGGTGGCGACCCTGGCCCGCGCCTCCGACGAGGTCTGCGTCTGCGACTTCACCGGCGCGCTCCCGCTGGAACAGCCGACGGTCTCGCACCACCTGCGGATCCTGCGCGAGGCCGGGCTCGCGACGTGCGAGCGCCGCGGCACGTGGGTCTACTACCGTCTCGCGGACGACGCGCGCGCTCGCATCGACACCGCCCTGCGCTCCCTCATCCCGCAAAAGGTCCTCGCATGAAGATGCACCTCAACCTCGCGACGCGCGATCTCGACGCGAGCGTCGCATTCTACTCGACGCTGCTCGGCGCGAAGCCGGCCAAGACGCTCCCCGACTACGCGCTGTTCATCACCGAGCGGCCCGGCCTCGAGCTCGCGCTCGATAGCGATCCCGACGCCGCCGCCGGACGCGGGCAGCATTTCGGCATCGTCGTCGACTCGGTCGAAGCGGTCGACGCGCAGATCGCGCGCCTCGAGGCGGCCGGCTATCCGACCGACATCGAGCGCGAAGAGACGTGCTGCTACGCCAAACAGACGAAGGTCTGGGCGAGCGATCCCGAGGGCCGGCGCTGGGAGACCTACGTCGTGCACGCCGACACCGAGGAGCGCGACGACGCCGCAACGGCGTGCTGCCGCACCGAGGCCGCGGTAGCAGCCGGCGCGACCTGCTGCGACTGACGAAAGCGCCGCGATTCGCGTCGTCCGGCATACGCCCGAACGACGTGCTGCCGTTCGTCCTGGCGCACGTCGCGCCGGATCTTTTGCGCGAGGACGCCGGCTAGAGCTCAGCTCTGGTGGAAGACGACGACCAGCACCACGGTGAACGCGTTGAACGCCGCATGCGTCGTCATGGACGCCGCCAACGACCCCGTTCGGTAGTAGACCGCCGCGAGGACGATCCCGCCCGAGACGAGCGGTGCGATCGCGCCCGCGTTTCCGCTCTGCAGATGCGCCAGCCCGAAGACGACCGCGGAGAGCACCGCCGCGGCCCAAGCCGGCACATAGCGCAGGAGCGCGTTGAAGAGGAACCCGCGGAAGACGGTCTCTTCGAACACCGGCGCGATGACGCACGCCAGCACGGCGAACGCGATGACGAGCGAGCCGCGCGCTTCGCGCAGCCAGTGGACTTGGACCTCGTCCGGTTTGAGGTGAAAGAGCGCGTCTTGCAGTGCGCCAGTGAGCGCCGCGAAGACGATCATCGCGACCGCTCCGCCGAGCCCCCACGCGACGTCGGAGAGACGCGGAGCGCGCAGTCCGAGCTCGCCGAGCGGGCGTTTCGCGAGCGCCGGCAGGATGCCGAACAGCACCGCGAGCGTGATGGCGTACGACCAGATCTGGACGACGATCGTCGGCCACGAGAGCCGCTTGAGCTCCTCGATGGTCGCGAAGTGGAAGACGTAGGCGATGCCGATGAAGAACGCCGAGGAAAGGATCGTGACGACGAACAGCACGAGGACGACGCCGAGCGAACCGTACCACGGGAAGGCTTCAGGCGGATAGAGCGTCGGCGAGAGCGGCGAACGAGCCGAGGTCGAGGTCTTCACCACGTACGTTGGGTTCCAATGCGAGTGAGGCGATCGCCGCGGCGATGCGCTCGCGCGGAAGATCGAGGGCGAGCATGAGCGAGTTCGCCAGCGTCTTGCGGCGGTACGCGAACGCGGCGCGCACGACCTGTTCGAACCAGGTGCGATCGCGCACGACGGCGGCCGGCTCGTCGAGCCGTCGCAGCACGACGACGGTCGAGTCGACGCCCGGCCGCGGGTAGAACGCGCTGGGCGGCACTTTGAGAGCGCGCTCGACCCGCATCGTCAGACCGATCGCGAGCGTGAGGCTGCCGTACTGCGCCGTCCCGGGCCGCGCCACGAGCCGGTCGGCGACGTCTTTCTGGATCATCGCGACGACGCGCTCAGGCGGCCGCGCCAGCGAGGCCAGCTTCACCAGCAGCGGGGTCGCGACGTTGTACGGGAGGTTTCCGGCGGCGCGCCAGTCCCGGCTCCCGGCCCACCCCGCGTAGTCGAAGGCCAGCGCGTCGCCGACCCGGGCGTCGACCCCGCGCAGATCCTCGCGGTCGCCCAGGATCGCCACCATCGCGGGGTCGATGTCGAACGCGGTCACCTCGGCGCCGAGCCGGACGAGCGCCGCGGTCAGCGCGCCGGTCCCCGGGCCGATCTCGAGGACGCGGTCGTCGGGCGCGTCGACGGCGAGGCGCGCGATGCGCGCGGCGGTGCCGCCGTCCATCAGGAAGTGCTGGCCGAGCCGCTTCTGGGGCCGAATCCCGCGCGCGCCGAGGAGCGCGCGCGGATGGGTGCGGTCGTCTATCTGATCAGGTAGACGGTCACGGACCGGCGGCCGAACCGGTACGCTTGCGCGTTCGAGTTGAAGCCGAGATCGATCCGGTGGCCGCGGATCGCGCCGCCGGTGTCGCCGGCGACGGCGTGGCCGTAGCCCGGAATGTACATCCGGGTGCCGAGCGGGATGACCCGCGGATCGACCGCGACGACGCCGTGCCCGGCGGGCCGGCCGCTGGCGGTCATGCCGCTGCAGCCGCCGCAGCTCGCGGTGTAGGCGGTCGCGACCATCGAGAGCGCCGAGCTCGCGAGGCGGAGCGTCCCCTGGATCCCGCGCTGGGCGAGCGCGGAGAGCGCGGTGTACTCGCCGATCCCCTCGGCGACGATGCGGCTGCGCGGCGCGCGCAGGACGCGCGAGACGAGCGCCTTGCGGCGGACCGAGCGGCGGTCGGCGCTGCGGCTGACGGCGTAGGCGGTCTCGACGACGCCCGGCGCACCGGGGTCGACGATCTTGGTCTTGCCGCTCGGCAGCGTGAACGCCCAGCGCTTCACGACCTTGGCGGCGACCGGCTTGCGGACGGTCTCGGTCCAGGCGTCGACGTGCTTCACGGTCACCACCGCGTCTTGAGCGACCTCGGTGGCCGGAGCGGGCGTGACGCGGTCGTGACGGTCGAAGGCGACGCCCTGCTGGACGAGCAGGTCGGCGACGGTCGGAGCGGCGGTGCGCAGCGTGCGCTCGGTGCCGTCGACGACGACGGTGACCGCGACGGCCGCCCGGTAGGTGATGGTCTCGCCGTCGACGAGCTGACTGGCCGGGTCGACGCTCAAGGCGTCTTCCGGAGTGCGGATCAAGCTCCGTTCGGCGAGGAGATCGTCGGCGGTGGCAGCCCGGGTTTCGATGGTTTCAGAGAGTCCGTCGTGGACGAGCGTGACGTGCTTGGCGGGCTGGGGCGCCGCGATGGCGGCGACCGTCTTGGCGAGCCGGTCGGGCGCCGTACCGGCACCGAACGGGATCAACAGCCCCAGAGAGAGCACGCCCGTCGCCGCGAGCGGGGATGGAAGATCGTTGCGGATCGTCCGACTCCTTTCTCGTGCGGAGGGTGCGCCTCGCCTAGCCCGGATACAAAATCCGTGCCTTGGCGGTTCGCACACTCGACGTCGTAGCGGTGGTCGGCGAGCCAAAGGCCTGACCCACGAATGGTTCAGGGGCTCGGTCGAGTGCCCCCAAGACCCGATGGGCCTCGGTGAACTTCGGTAAGGTACCACAGGCCCGACAAGGGCGTCAAATCCCATGGTCGTAGTCGGAGGGGCCCCCTTTTTGGCGGGTTCGCGCGGCGGCGAGCGACCGCACGACGCCGTGTGAGGGCGCGGCCGAAACGGAACCAGCACGGTGGAACGACCGTACATCAAGGCGAAGGAGCGCGGTCCGCACATGCGCGTTGGGTTTTTCACCGAGTGCTATCGCCCCATCGTGAACGGCGTCGTCGCGAGCATCGACGCGCTGCGCGCCGGCTTATGCGCGCACGGCGTCGACGTGACGACGATCGCGCCCCGCTTTCCGCACTTCGTCGACGACGCGCGCGACGTCGTGCGCGTGCCCTCGCTGCCGCTGCCGACGCAAACCGCGTACCGTTTGTGCGTGCCGTACCTGAACGCCGACGACCGCCGGCGCCTGCGCGGAATCGACGTCGTGCACGCGCACTCGCCGTTCGTGACGGGCTGGATGGGCGCATCGTTCTCGCGCCGCAACGACGTGCCGCTCGTGTTCACGTATCACACCCGGCTCGACGCGTACGCGCACTACGCACCGTTCGACCGCGGGACGGCGGAACGCGCGATGATCGAGCTGACGCGGCGCTACGCGAACGCGGCCGACGCGGTGATCGTGCCGACCGGCGCGATGGAACACCGCTTGCGCGAGCTCGGCGTGCACGCGCCGATCGCGGTCGTGCCGAGCGCGATCGACGTCGAGCGCTTCGCGGCGGGTCGGCGCAGCGCGCTGGTGCGCGCGCGGCTCGGCGCCGAGGACGGCGCGCCGCTGGCGCTGGTCGTCTCGCGGCTCGGGCTGGAGAAGAACGTCGAGCTCGCGCTCGACGCGACGGCGCGCTTCGCCGAGCTGCGGCTGGCCGTGGTCGGCGAGGGACCGCACCGCGCCGCGCTCGAGGAGCGCGCGCGCAAGCTCGGCGTCGCCGGCCGCGTGCGGTTCACCGGAGCGCTGGCGCGCGAGCGGCTTCCCGACGTGTACGCCTCGGCCGACGCGTTCGTGTTCCCGTCGACCACCGATACGCAGGGGCTGGTCCTGGCCGAGGCGCTGGCGGCGGGCCTGCCGGTCGTCGCCGCCGAGAGCGAGGCGTCGCGCGACGTGCTCGGGCCGGCCGGCCGGATCGTCGCCGCCGATGCCGAGCTGCTGGCCGACGCGATTCGGGCCGCATTGGGCACCGGGCGAAACCAGAGTGCCGTACATTTGGCATTCTCGCGGTTTACCGTGGAGATGCAGACGCGGCGAATCCTCGAGCTCTACCGGGAGGTGCTGGCCGCGCGCGCAGCTTGACTTGACTCGAACACACGTTCGATATAGGATGATCGCAAGAGCCATGCCGCAGACCACCACTCGCCACCGATCCGCCGACGCCGCCGTCGGCTACGCCGCCGACTCGACCGGAAACGGGATCGCCTACGTCGCGCTCGCGACCGGCACCGGCCGGGCCGTCGTGAAGGTCCCGTTCAGCGCGATCCCGATGGCCGGGCTCGACGGGCGCGAGTTCGGATACGCGGCCGTCGCGGCGGTCGGCGCCTACCTGCGGAGCCGCGGTTTCACCCGCGTCCGCATCAGGCTCGCCGACGAGATCGCGGTCGACGACCTCAACGGCCGGCGCCTCGTGCCGCCGGCGCTCGCGATGGCGTACGTCAAGACGCGCTGCGTCCTGCACGGCTTCGCGGTCGCCCGCGTCGAACGCGGCGAGCCGATTGAGACGCACGACCTCGAAGCGCGGGCCCGCGCGGAGATCACCCTCCGCACCCCCGCCGCGGCATGACTCGAACCTCGACCCGCTCGGCGACGCCCGGCGCCTCGGGTACGGCGACCTCCCGCACGAGACGGTCGACCTGTCGCGCGCGCTGATCGGCAAGCTGCTGATCCGCGTGCGCGACGGTGAGACCCTCGTGGGGAGAATCGTCGAGACCGAAGCCTACTTCCCGGACGACCCCGCCTCGCACGCCTTCCGCGGGCGGACGCAGCGCAACCGCGCGATGTTCGGCCCGCCGCTGCACGCGTACGTGTACTTCATCTACGGGGCCAACTGGTGCCTGAACGTCACGGCCGAGGCCGACGGGATCGGCGCGGCGGCGCTGGTCCGCGCCTGCGAGCCGGTCGCCGGCCTGGCGACGATGCGCGCGCTCCGCGGACGGCCCGGCGTGAAGGACCGCGACCTCGCGCGCGGCCCGGGGAACCTCTGCCGCGCGCTCGGGATCGGCCCGGAGTTCGACGGCGCCGACCTCACCGCGAGCCCGGCGCTGTGGCTCGCCGGCGACGGCGTCACCCTGCCGGTCGGGGTCAGCACGCGGGTCGGGATCACCAAGGCGGCCCACGCGCCGCTGCGGTTCTACGCGCGGGGCAACCCGAGCGTCAGCGGACCGCGGTCCTTGTCCCCCTGACCGGTCGTGTGCTAGACTTCTGCCGTCGCGCGGTCCCGTACGGTGCGACGTTCTCGTTCCTCGGCGCTTCGCGCGGCGAGCGGCCCCGGCAGCCTCGCCGGTGAGCCCCGCAGCGCGCACCGCCCGCCTCCCCGAGGGAGCCCTCCGCTGCAGTTCGACAACCGCCCCAACAACAACGGTCGCCCCGAGGGCGGAAACCGCCGCCGCCGCTCGCGCCGCAACCGGCAGCGCTTCAACGACAACGCGCCGCAGCAGCAAGCCCAGGACGTCTTCACGCAGCCGGAGTTCCCGCAGCCGGTCGGCCCGCCGCTGCTCTCCGCCGACCAGCTTGCGGAGATGAGCAAAGCCGAGCTCAACGAGCTCGCCAAGACGTTCGAGATCGAGAACCCGACCAAGATCAAGAAGGACGATCTGGTCGCGCACATCCTCGAGATTCAGGCGCAGCGCAGCGGCCTCGAGAAGGCCAACGGCGTCCTCGACGTCCTGCCCGAAGGCTACGGCTTTCTGCGGCGTGAGGGCTATCTGGTCGGCAGCGACGACATCTACATCTCGCAGTCGCAGATCAGGCGCTTCGAGCTGCGCCGCGGCGACCTGGTCGCCGGCCAGGTGCGCCGCCCCAAAGAGAACGAGAAGTACTACGGGATCGTGAAGGTCGAGACGGTCAACGGCTACGCGCCCGAGACGATCGCCGGCCGGCGCGTCTTCGACGACCTCGGCGCCGAGCCGCCCGCGCAGCGCTTCGTGCTGGAGACGCGCGGCGATCTCACGGCGCGCGCGATCGACCTGTTCGCGCCGCTCGGCAAAGGGCAGCGCGTGCTGCTGGTCGCGCCGCCGCGCGCCGACGACGCCACGCTGCTGACGCGGATCGCGCGCGCGATCGAGGCCAATCAAGCCGACGCGCGGGTGATCGTGCTGCTCATCGACGAGCGGCCGGAGGCCGTGACGCACTTCCAGCGTTCGCTCGACGTCGAGGTCGTCGCGACCACGTTCGAGGAGCACCCCGACAACCACGTCGCGACCGCGGAGCTCGTCTTCGAGCGCGCGAAGCGGCTGGCCGAGCTCGGCCAGGACGCGGTCGTGCTGGTCTCGTCGTTCACGCGGCTGGTGCGGGCGTACGCCGCCGTGTCGCATCACAAGGGCAACGCCGCGCTGATCGATCCCGCCGTCCTGCAGCGCCCGAAGCGGCTGTTCGGCTCGGCGCGCGCGCTCGAAGGGAGCGGCTCACTCACCATCGTGGGGACGGTCAACGCGGGGTCGTCGGCGTTCGACGCGCTGGTGATGGACGAGCTGGCGCCGGCGGCGAACGCCGATCTGGTGCTCGCGCGCGAGCTCGCCGAGACGCGCGCGTACCCGCCGGTCGACCTGTTGCGCAGCGGCAACTGGTACGAGGAGCAGCTGCTCAGCGAGATCGCGCTGCACAAGGTCGGCGATCTGCGGCGGCTGCTCGCCGGCGTCTCGAGCGTCGAGGCGTCGGAGCGCGTCTACGCGGCGCTCGCGCGCACCAAGACGAACGACGACTTCGTCACCGCGTTCGACCTCAAGAAGGTCTGAGGCCGGCACGGCGCTGCGGCTGCAGAAGTACCTCGCCGCGGCCGGCGTCGCGTCGCGCCGCCGCGCCGAGGAGCTGATCGTGGCGGGGCGGGTGCGCGTCGGCGGGCGGGTCGTGCGCGAGCTCGGGACGAGCGTCGCGGACGACGCGCGCGTCGAGGTCGACGGGCGCGTCGTGCGCCCGGCGGAGACGCGCACCTACGTCGTGCTGCACAAGCCGGCCGGCGTGATGACGACGATGCGCGATCCGGAAGGCCGCCGCACCGTCGCCGACCTCGTGAAGCGCGCCGGCGTGACGGCGCGCGTCGTTCCGGTCGGGCGGCTCGACTACGACACGAGCGGCGTGCTGCTGCTCACCGACGACGGCGAGACGGCGAACGTGCTGACCCACCCGCGCTTCGGCGTCGAGAAGACCTACCGCGCGACCGTGCGCGGGCGGCTCGACGCGGTCGCGGTCGAGAAGATCCTGCGCGGCGTCCGGCTCGACGAGGGCCGCGCCGCGCCGGCGCAGCTCCGCGTCGTCGCGGTTCGCCGCGAGGTCTCGCTGGTCGACATCACCCTGCACGAAGGACGGAACCGCCAGGTGCGCCGGATGTTCGAGGTCGTCGACCATCCGGTCGTCGCGCTGGCCCGGCTGCGCTTCGGCCCGATCTCGCTCGGCGAGCTCGCTCCGGGCGCGGTTCGCCCGGTCACCGACCGCGAGCGCTCCGCGCTCCACCGCCTCGTCGCCGAGGCCCAAGCGACGAACGCCGCCGGCGCCGAGCGCGAGCCGTGATCGTGCGCGGGATCCGCGGCGCCATCACGGTCGCGCGCGACGAGCCGGCGCTCATCCTGGACGCGACGGAGCGGCTGCTGCGCGAGATCGTCGAGCGCAACGGCTTCGTCCCCGGCGACGTCGCCTCGGCGCTGTTCACCGTCACCCCCGATCTGGTCTCGGAGTTCCCGGCGGCGGCGGCCCGGCGGATGGGCTGGACGCTCGTGCCGCTGTTGAATTTCACGGAAATCGGGGTACCGGGGAGGTTGGCACGCTGCATCCGGGTCCTCGTTCACATCAACACCGACCAAGCTCAGGACCGAATCCAGCACGTCTATCTGGAGGGCGCGACCGTCCTGCGCCCCGACCTCACCGGCCGCTAGCGGCCGGAGCCGAACGATGGCAGTCGGACGGCCGTCCCCCGAGCAGGTGTCGGGGCAAGCGTGCACCAATCGCCTCGGTCGCTCCGGGAACTGACGGCCCTCGTCACGCGTTCGTTTCCGTACTCCTGGACGCTCGGTCCGAGAGCTCCCGTGTCACGAGGTACCATGGCCGCACGAAACCTTCGCCCGCTCGCCGCGCTCACGCTCGGCGCGCTCGCATTCGCTCCGCTCGCCGCGCCCGCGCAGACCGGCACGTACTACACCCCTCCGAAGCTGGTCTCGCAGGCCACGCCCGGTCTCCCGGTCGCCGGGACCGGCTCGGTCCGCGTGCAGGTGTTCGTCAAGAAAGACGGCTCGATCGGCGCCACCAAAGTCCAGAAGTCGAGCAACCACGGCGACGACGACGCGGCGCTCGACATCGCCAAGCGCTCCAAGTACAAGGCGGCGCTGCGCGACGGCAAACCGGTCGACGCGTTCTACACGATGGACCTCAAGTTCAACGGCAGCTCGGTCGTGAACGACACGGGGACCAGCTCGAACCAGTTGGTCCAAGCGAACGCGCTGATCCGCGCCAACAAGTTCGCCGAGGCGCGCACCGAGATCCAGTCCTACCTCACCGGGCACCCGGGCGACAAGAACGCGAACGCGCTGCTCGGCGTGGCGGACTCGTACCTCAACGAGCCCGCGGCCGCCGCGGCCGCGTTCGATCAGGCCGGGACGATCCCCGACCAGTTCAAGATCGTGGCGGCGAAGGCGTACGCGGACGCCGCGGTCGACGCGCTCAAGGCGAAGAACAACGATCAAGCGATCGCGCTCTCCGAGAAGGCGCTCGGGCTGCAGCAGAACGTCAACACGCTGTTCATCCAAGGAACGGCCTACGCGAACGCGCAGCGGTACCCGCAAGCGATCGCGGATCTCGAGAAGGCGAAGGCGCAGGCGACCGCCGGGCACGCCGACCAAGCGACGCTCAACGCGATCGACGCGTCGCTCGCGACGTCGTACATCTTCGGCGGCCAAGCCGACAAGGGGATCGCGCTGGCACGCGCGCTGAAGCAGCGCGACCCGTCGAACTCGCGCGTCGACGACACGCTGGCCGCGTACTACAACCAGCAGGCGGCCGACGCCGTGAAGGCCGGCAAGAAAGACGAAGCCGTCGCCAGCCTCGAGAACGCGGCGAAGGTGATCCCGTCGCGTGCCGTCGTCCTGTACGTCCAGGCCGCGAACGTCCTCTCGCAGGGGACGACCGTCGACTGGAAGCGGGTCAAAGCCGAGGCCGACAAGGCGCTCGCCGTCGACGGCAACGATGCTCGCGCGAACTACGTCGCCGGCATCGCGGTCGCGAACGGCGGCGATGCCAAGAGTGCCATCCCGCTGCTGCAGAAGGCAAAAGCGAACGCGGGCTCGGACGCTTCGCTGAACGCGGACATCGACGCCGCGCTCAAGAAGCTGCAACCGAAGTAGTAGGAATGGACAACAGGACCGCCAACACCTAGGCCCGCGCCGGGGGGCACCCCCGCCGGCTTTGATATTGCCCCGGCCGGTCGCCGGAGGTCACAACACCCTCGCAGACTCGGAGGCTATACCAGACCTCGTGGATTTCAAAGGCTTTTTCACCATGATCGAGCAGGGCGGCCCTGCGATGTGGATGCTGCTCGTCCTCTCCGTAGCGGCCGTCGCCATCGTCATCGAGCGCCTGCTCTTTTTCGCGAGCCAGCACTCCGACTCCAAGGGCCTGCTCCGCTCCATCGGCCAGCGGATCGCCGCCGACGACCTTCCGGGCGCGATCAAGATCTGCCGCCAGAACAAGGGCATGCTCCCGAAGATCCTCGAGTTCGGGCTCCAGCGCGGCGAGAAGAACCGCGCCGACATCACCGACGCGCTCTCGATCGCGCTGATGGAGAACCTGAACACGCTCGAGCGCAATCTCGGCGTCATCGGGACCATCGCCGTCATCGCCCCGTTCGTCGGCCTCTTCGGAACCGTGCTCGGCATCATCCGCGCCTTCCAGGACATCGCGCTGAAGGGCAACTCGACCCCGGCCGTCGTCGCGGCGGGCGTCTCGGAAGCGCTGATCACGACCGCGGCCGGCCTGTTCGTCGCCGTCATCGCCGTCATCTTCTTCAACTACTTCAAGACCCGCATCAAGGCGTACAACCAGGAGATGATCGTCGCGGCCAACCAGCTCGCCGAGATGCTCCACTTCCACAATACCGGCGCCGCGATCCCGACCGAGCTGTACCAGCCGGGCGCGACCCCGGCGACGAAGTAGCGGGCTTGAACCTTAGGACCGAAGGGCTCGACTCATGAGCATGATCGCCGCCCAGCAGGACGATTCGGTGATGGCCGAGATCAACATCACGCCCTTCACGGACGTGCTGCTGGTCCTCCTCATCATCTTCATGATCCTCGCGGCGCTGGTCGCGCCGCCGGGCTTCGAGAAGCAGCTCCCGGACAAGAACGACAACACCCCGGTGCAGCAGCAGAAGAAGACCGACAACATCGAAGTCCTCGTCAACGAGACCGGTGTGATCTACGTCGACGGCAAGCGCTCCGACAACACGCGCATCTACGGCGACATGGCCGAGATCCGCCAGAAGAAGGGCGACAAGCACGTCTCGCTGACCGCCGACATCAAGGCGCCGTACGGCACCATCATCCGCATTCTGGACGCCGCGAAGGTCGCGGGTCTGGAAGACGTCGGCTTCGTCACCTCTTAGGCAGGCAAAGGAACAACGTGGCGGTCTCCACCGGACAAGGCGAAGACGAAGTGATGGCGACGATCAACATCACGCCCTTCACGGACGTGCTGCTGGTCCTCCTGATCATCTTCATCATTCTCGCCTCGGTCGTCAAAGAGCCCCGGCTCCCCGACGCCAAGAACAAGCAGAAGGTCCATCCCTCGCAGATCGTCGTCCTGATCGACGAGAAGAACCAGGTGCAGATCGGGTCCAGCACCGTCAACGAGATGCAGGCGAAAGAGCAGTTCCAGCAGTTGGTCAAGTCGACCGGCAGCGGGCTGAAGACCGTGATCATCAAGGCCAATCCGAAGGCCAGCTTCGGAACGATTCTGCGCGTCATGGACGCGGCCAAGTCCGCCGATCTGACGACGTTCGGCTTGGCGAACCACGTCGAGGGCGCGCCGGAAGGGCAGACGGGAGGCTAGATGGCGAGCAACAACGCCCCGACGCCTCCGGCCAGCACCGCCGAGCGGGCCAAGAACTTCCTTGCCTACGGCTTCGCGCTCTCGATCGTGCTGCACGTGCTCGCCGGGCCGTTCCTGAAGTTCGAGCGCACCCAAACGACCGAAGATCAGCCGCAGAAGGTGACGGTCGTGCGCGTCCCCACGCCGCCGCCGACGCCGCCTCCGACGCCGACGCCGCACCCCACGCCGCCGCCGACGCCGCCGCCGCAGCAGACGCCGCCGCCGCAGCAGACCCCGGCTCCGCAGCAGCCCAAGATCAAGATCAACACCCAGAAGACGGAGTCGCGCGGCTCGACGTCGACCGAGCAGACGAACAAGTACACCACCGGCAACACGCAGGGGGTCCCGCAGGGCCAGGGCACGGCCGCGCCGTCGACGGCGCCGCCCGCCACGCCGGCACCCGCCACGCCGCCGCCGCCCACCCCGAAGCCGACGCCGACGCCGGTCTCGTGCGCGCGCCCGAACGTCGCCGCGACGACGCTGCGCGCGGTCGAGCCCGACACGCCGCCGATCGCGCAGCAGCAAGGGATCACCGGCACCGTGCAGGTCGTCGTCTCGCTCGACGCGAGCAGCCACGTCACCGGGACGCGCATCCAGAGCTCGCCGAGCGGGATGCTGAACCAGGCAGCGCTCAGCGCCGCGCGCCAGTCGACGTTCCAGACCGAGATTCGCGACTGCAAGCCGATCGCCGCGGACTACATCTTCACCGTCGACTTCTCGTCCCAATAAGCCGTTCGCGTTTGCGCGGCCGCCTGCGTCAGAGGACGCCGAGGTCGCGCAGCGTGTGCATCGTGTCGATGTAGGTCAGGAGCTGCGCGTCCTGGGCGGCGCTGCGCGCGGTGAACTCGACGCCGGTGCGGTACTTGCCGAGCGCCGAGTCGAAACGGCACCAGCGGACCTCGGCGGTGAGCTGCAGCGGCGGGCGCGGATCGCCGCGCAGCTCGAGCTCCAGCCGCAGCGCTTGCCCGGCCGGGAGCTCGGTCTCCGAAAGCATCGCGAGGCCGCCCAGACCGACGTCGTACGTCTCGGTGCGCGCTTCCTCGAACTCGTCGCCGATCGTGTACGCCACCAGCAGCGGCGCGTCGGAGAGCCGGCGGTGCGAGCGTGCATCACTCACGCGCGCGGCCTTCCGCGCGGGCGGGAAAGCCTCCCCCGCGTGCGAACCGACCGGCGTTGTGACGTTCGTGCAAGCGATGCTGCTCGCGGTCCTGCAGGGCGTCAGCGAACTGTTCCCCGTCAGCAGCCTGGGGCACACCGTGCTGCTCCCCGCGCTGCTGCACTGGAACGTCGACGAGAGCTCGGAGTCGTTCCTGGCGTTCGTCGTGGTGCTGCATCTCGGCACCGCGCTGGCGCTGATCGTCTTCTACCGCGCCGACTGGATCGCGATCGTGCGCGCGTTCGTCGCGAGCGTCGTGCGCGGCCGCTTCAGCGACGACGTGCACGAGCGCACCGCGTGGCTGCTCGTCGCCGCCACGATCCCGGTCGGCGTGCTGGGCGTGCTGCTGGAGTCCAGCGTGAAGAAGCTGTTCGCCTCGCCGGTTCCGGTCTCGCTGTTCCTGTTCGCGAACGGCTTCATCATGCTGCTCGGCGAGTGGCTGCGCCGCCGGCAGCACGCCGCGACGGCGCCGGCGCACGTGCAGGGGCACCCCTACAAGCGATTGGCCGAGCTGCGCGCGCCGGACGGCGTGCTGGTCGGCTTCGCGCAGTCGCTGGCGCTCTTGCCGGGGATCTCGCGCTCGGGCTCGGCGATCGTCGCCGGGCTGCTGCGCGACCTGCGCCACGAGGACGCGGCGCGGTACTCGTTCCTCCTGGCGACCCCGGTGATCTTGGCGGCGAGCCTGCTCGAGTTTCCGAAGCTGTTCGCCCCCGACGCGCACGTCGTGCTGGTGCAGGCGGTGGCGGGCGGCGTGCTGGCCGGCATCACCGCCTACGCGTCGGTCGCGTTCCTGACGCGGTATTTCCGCCACAACGACCTCTCGCCGTTCGCGTGGTACTGCATCGCGGCCGGCGGCATCTCGTTCATTCTCTTCGCAACGAAAGTAGTCGCATGAAACAGCTCGCGCTCGTTCTGGCCGTCGTGTTCCTGATCGTCGCCGTGCTCTACTGGACCGGGCACTTCTATCCGGCCGGCGTGCACGCGAAGCACGGCATCGTCAGCGTGATCCTGGCGCTGCTGTGCCTGGTCTGGTTCCGTTTCCAGAGCGCCGCGCCGGCGCGTTAGCGATACGGTCGCGGCTCAGCGCTTGCCGATGACGTAGACTTCGTCGGCGTTCGGCGCGACGACCTCGACCTGCGCGCGGCGCGCGCGGACGAGCCGCTCGAAGCGCGCCGCTTCGCGCTCGTTCGCTTGCACGATGACGTGCGGCGCGCTCTCGGCGGCGGCCAGCAGCGCGTCGACGGCGCGGTCGTAGCTGCCGTCGTCGGTCGTGCGCCCGCCGAACGGCGTGTCGCGGAACAGCCGCTCGACGTTGAGGTACGGATCGCCCTGCCACCACGCTTCCCACATCCAGACCCGGACGTCGACGCGCTTCGCGCCCAGCTTTCCGGGCGGCGCGAGGTAGACGGCGTCGGCGCGCACCGCGCCGAGCGTCGTCGCGAAGTCGGCTTGGCGCACGGTGTTGCGGCGGCCGTTCTCGACCACCCAGCGCTGCGTCTCACGGATGTAGTGCCAGGCCAGCTCGCTGGGCGGAACGTCGATCATCTCGTCGGGATGGCGCGCCTTCAGCAGCCAGTGGCAGAGCACGTGCCACAGGCCGAGCACCGCGAGCCCGGTCTGCTGATCGCTGCGCAGCGCGTGCACGTTGGCGTGCCAGACGCCGAGATAGCGCGCCTGGTCCTCGCTGAAGAAGACGCCCTCCCAGGCGCGGAACAGCTCGGTCGGATAGATCCGGCCGGGCAGCATCTCGACGATCTCGGCGACCTCGCTGTCGCGCAGGATCGTGAAGTCGTTGACCACCAGCCCTTCGCCGGCGCGCACGAACCATTCGAGCAGGTCGCCGCCGTGCACCGCGATCCCGTGCCGCTTGAGCACGTTGAGGTGCAGCGGCACGCCCATGAACGGGTCGACCACGCTTTCGATCCCGCGCTCGCGGAAGAGGTCGAGCAGCCGCGTCCCCGAGACGCGCCGGGTGCGGGCCGGGAGGTCGATCACGTCGGCGCGCCCAGCCCGGCGGCGTACGCCCGCGCGACCTGCGGGTCGAACTGCGTCCCGGCCGCGGCGGCGATCCGGCGCGGCGCGTCGGCCGGCGGCAGCGCGCCCGCGGCGGCGACGAGCGCCAGCACGGCGGCGAGCCGGTCTTGCGCGCCGTCCTCGTGCCACGCGGCCGAGGCGGCGAGCACCGGCGCGTCCTCGGCGTAGGCCGCGACGGCGCCGGCCAGCTCGGCGGCCCGCCGGGCGGCCGCGTCGCGGCGGTCGCGCGCGAACCGCGAGAGCGGGTCGAAGTCGTCGTGCTCGACGGACTCGGTCGCCCGGCCCAGCGCGAGCAGCCGCGCGAGGCGCGCGGCCCGCGCGCCGTCGAGCCCGAGCCGCGCGGCGAGCGCCGCCGCCGCCGCCGCAAGGCGCTCGCTGCGCCCCTGCGTCGCGGAGTCCCGCGCGTCGATGCGCGCCGCGAGCGCGGTCACGACCGCGTCGTCGTCGAGCTCGAGCAGCGCCATGGCCGGCGGTGCGTCCCAGCCGTCCGGCGCGGTCAGGACGAACTCGCGGAACGCGCGGACCAGCTCGACCTTGAACTTCCGCCCGCTCTCGGCGGCGACGGCGAAGAGCGCCTCGCCGGCGTCGCGCGGCTCGGCCGGGTCTTCGAGGGCCTCGAGGAACGTCTGCGCGATGCCGAGCCCGGCGGCGTCGGCCGGGATGCCGTCCCAGCGCAGCCGGTCGGGGAACCCGGTGCCGTCGTGGTGCTCGCGGTGCCAGCGCACGACGTCGGCGGCGTGCCGCGCCAGCCCGGCGAGCCCGGGGAGGCGGGCCACGATGCGCGCGCCGTGGAGCGGCGCGTCGGCCAGCGCGAGGAGGCGCGTCTGCGGGCTGGCGTCCGGCGGCAGCACGACGTCGACCAGGCCGATCTCGGCCAGCGCGCCGGCGACCCAGTTCGCGGCGACGGCGGCGTCGTCGCCGCCGCGGTGCGCCGCGAAGCGCGCGGCGAGGGCGCCGCGGCGGCGCCCGAACCCCACTCGGCGGCCGGCGAATGCGTCGCCGACCGCGCTGCATACGCCGAGAGCGCCGTCCGGGCCAACAGGAACCCTCATCCTCGCCGGACGACGTTCACCGCACCGTGCCGAATCCCTCACCGCTCGCAGCATCCCCGGCCGCCGACGGCTTCGCCGGCGCGGTCGGCAACACGCCGCTGATCGCGCTGCCGAAGCTCTCCGCCGCGCTCGGGCGCACCGTTCTGGGCAAGGCCGAGTTCCTCAACCCGGGCGGCTCGGTGAAGGACCGCGCGGCGCGCGGCATCATCGAGGACTTCGAGGCGCGCGGGCTGCTGAAGCCGGGCGGCGTCGTCGTCGAAGGGACGGCCGGGAACACCGGGATCGGCCTGACGCTGGTCGGCAACGCGCGCGGGTACCGGACGATCATCGTGATGCCCGACGACCAGGCGCCGGAGAAGTACGGCTTGCTGCGCACGTACGGCGCCGAGCTGCACGTCGTGCCGGCCGTGGCGTACACCAACGAGGCGAACTACTACCACGAGGCGCGCCGGATCGCCGAGGCGACGCCGGGCGCCGTGTGGGCCAACCAGTTCGAGAACACGGCGAACCGCGACGCGCACGAGCGCACGACGGGCCCCGAGATCCTGGCGCAGACCGGCGGCGCGCTCGACGCGTTCGTCGCGGCCGCCGGAACGGGCGGCACGATCGCCGGCGTCGGCCGCGCGCTGAAGGCGCACGACCCGACGATTCGCGTCGTGCTGGCCGATCCGTACGGCTCCGCACTCTACAGCTTCGTGAAGACCGGCGAGCTCGTCCCCGAGGGCGACTCGAACGCGGAGGGGATCGGGATCAAGCGGCTCGTCGCGAACTTCGCCGGCGCGCCGGTCGACGACGCGCTGCGCGTCGACGACCGCACGCTCACCGAGATGGCGCACTGGCTGGTGCGCGAGGAGGGCTTGTTCGTCGGCGGCTCGGCCGCCCTCAACGTCGCCGCCGCGGCGCGCTACGCGCGGACGCTCCCCGCCGGCAGCACGGTGGTGACCGTCCTGTGCGACGGCGGCGAGCGCTACCGCTCGCGGCTCTACGACGCCGCGTGGCTGCGCGAGAACGACGTCGTGCCGCAGGCGACGGATCTTTCGTTCCTGTGATGATGACGACGGGCGGAGCACGGTGAGCGCGAAGCTTTCGCACGTGCGCGACGACGGTTCGCTGGCGATGGTCGACGTCGGCGAGAAGCCGTCGACGGCGCGCACCGCGCGCGCCGAAGCCCGCGTGCGGCTCAACGCCGCCGCGGCCGCGGCGCTGCGGACGGCGTCGCTCGCGAAGGGCGACGCGCTGGCGGCGGCGCAGCTCGCCGGGATCATGGCGGCGAAGCGAACCGGCGAGCTGATCCCGCTCGCGCACTCCATCCCGCTCGGCGCCGTCGACGTGGCGTTCGCGTGGGACGGCGAGACGACGCTGCGCATCGAGTCGCGCGCGACGACGGTCGGCCGGACCGGCGTCGAGATGGAGGCGCTGGTCGCCGCCAGCGTCGCGGCGCTGACGATCTACGACATGTGCAAGGCGGTCGACAAGGGGATCGTGATCGAGCGCGTCCGGCTGCTCGAGAAGACCGGCGGCAAGTCGGGCGACTGGAGCGCCAAATGAGCGCGCACGACGGGCGGATGGTTCACCCGGTCTCGATCATCATCTTGTCGGATCGCGCGCACTCCGGCGAGCGGCCCGATCTGTGCATCCCGGTGGTGAAGGACGCGCTGCTCGGGAACCCGCTCGCCGTCGACGACGAGCGCGTGCTGCCCGACGACCCGGCCGCGCTGCAGGCCGCGCTGATCGAGCTGTGCGACGGGCCGGCGCGGCTGATCCTGACGTCGGGCGGGACCGGTTTGGGCGACCGCGACAAGACGCCGCAGGCGACGTCCGCCGTGCTCGACTACGAGGTGCCCGGGATCGCCGAGGCGATGCGCGCGGCGTCGCTGCGCGCGACGCGGACCGCGATGCTCTCGCGCGCGGTCGCGGGCGTACGCAACCGCTCGCTGATCGTGAACCTGCCGGGCAGCCCCAAGGCGGTGCGCGAGACGCTCGACGCGATCGTCGCGGCGCTGCCGCACGCGCTCGACCTGCTCGCCGGCAACGCAACAGACACGCATTCGACCGGGTCTCACGAAGCGTGACGTTCCAGTCGGCGCAGTCGCATCTGCTCGGCCTCATCAACGAGAACGCGTCGCGGCGGATGCCGAACCGCCTCGACCGGATTGCGGCGTTCCTCGAGGCGCTCGGAAACCCGCAGGACGCGTACCCGACGATCCACGTCGCCGGGACGAGCGGCAAGGGCTCGACGTCGACGATGATCGCCGCGGCGCTGCAAGCGTCGGGGCGCAAGACCGGGCTGCACACGAAGCCGCACCTGACCAGCGTCACCGAGCGCGCGCGCATCGACGGGATCGCGATCTCCGAGGACGCGTTCGGCGAGCTGATCTCCGAGATGCAGAGCGCGGTCGACCGGATCGGGTTCGAGCACGGCCGTCCGACCTACTACGAGACGCTGCTCGCGCTCGCGTTCCTGTGGTTCGCGCGCAGCGGCGTCGACGTGGCGGTGATCGAAGCCGGCGTCGGCGGGACGCTCGACGGCACCAACGTGCTGCGCCCGCGCGTCTCGGTGATCACCAACGTCGGCCTCGACCACACCGAGATCCTGGGCGACACGGTCGAGGAGATCGCGCGCGACAAAGCCGGGATCGCGAAGCCGGGCGTGCCGCTGGTGAGCGGCGTGCGCGATCCGGTCGCGCGCCGCGTGATCGCCTCGGCCTGTGCCGAGGCGGGCGCGCCGCTGGTCGACGTCACGACGACGGCGACGCTCGAGCCGCGCAGCGGCGAGCGCTACGGCCAGTCGTTCGGCCTGGTGACGCCGGACGATCGCTACGCGATCTCGCTCCCGGTGCTCGGCGACTTCCAGCAGGAGAACGCCGCCGTCGCGATCCGCGCCCTGGAGCAGCTCGGTCCGGATCTGCGGCCGGCGCGCGAGCAGATCGAGAGCGGTCTGGCGCGCACGGTGATCCCGGGCCGGATGGAGTTCTTTCCGTCGCATCCGGGCGTCGTCTTCGACATCGCCCACAATCCCGACAAAGCGCAGCGCCTGGCGCACGCGCTCACCCAGACGTTCCCCGACCGGCACTTCACGTTCGTGATGGCGATCGGCGAGACGAAGGACGCCGCCGCGGTGATCGCGCCGTTCATCCCGCTCGGCTCGTTCGTCTTCACGACGTTCTCGACGGCCGGGCGCACGTCGTCGCGCCCGCAGCGGCTCGCCTCGATCGCGAGCGACCTGGGCGGCTGGGGGCCGGCGGTCGGCGATCCGGTCGACGCGTTTTCCGTCGCGCGCCGCAACGCGGGCGCCGACGACATCATCGTGGTCACGGGCTCGACCTTCGTCGTCGCCGAGCTGCGCGCGTGGTGGATGGCCAACGTCCAGTCCAACTCGAATGTCTAAGCCGCACGCGTGAACGTCACCCGGGGGGCGCTCCGCGTTCGCGACCGCGTGCTGCCGTGGGGCGCGCGCACCTACGTCATGGGCATCGTGAACGTGTCCCCGGACTCGTTCTCCGGCGACGGCGACCCGCACGCCGGCGTCGCCGCGTCGCGTGCGCTGCGACAGGTCGCCGACGGCGCCGACATCATCGACGTCGGTGCCGAATCGACGCGCCCCGGTCATCGTCCGATCGAGACGGCGACGGAGCGCGCGCGGCTCATCCCGGCCGTCGAAGCGATTCGCGCCGCGGCACCGGACGCGATCGTCTCGGTCGATACGTTCAAGGCGGACGTCTTTCGCGAGGCGCGCGCCGCGGGCGGCGACCTGCTCAACTCGATCTGGGGCGCGCCGGACGATCTGGTCGCCGCGTGCGCGGAGACCGGTGCGCCGCTCGTCGTGATGCACAACAAGCCCGTCGCCGTGTACGAGCGCGACGTGGTCGACGAGGTCCTCGCCTTTCTCGAAGCCGCCGCCGAGCGCTGCGTGAACGCCGGCATCCCGCCGGAGCACGTGATCCTCGATCCGGGGATCGGGTTCGGCAAGTCGCCCGAGCACAACATCGCGGTGCTGCGCGCGCTCGACCGCTTCGTCGCGCTCGGCTTCCCGACGCTGATCGGCACCTCGCGCAAGTCCACCATCGGCAAGCTCACCGGCCGCGGCGTCGACGCCCGCGAGTTCGGCACCGCCGCGACGCTGGCGCTCGCGATTGCCGCCGGCATCGACGTCGTTCGCGTCCACGACGTCCCCGAGCAGCGCGACGTCGTTCGCGTCACCGACGCGATCGTGCGCGGCTGGCGTCCCGACGGCTGGACCGAACGCCTGCCGTGACCGCGCTCGACCTCGGTGTGTCGCTGCGGCACTCCGGCAGCGTCTGAGCCGGGCGCCGCGACGGATGCCGGTGGCGGCGATCGGTATCGGGTCGAACGTCGGTGACGCCGTCGCGAACGTGCGGCGTGCGTTCGTTCGCCTCGGCGAGATCGGAGCCGTGCTGGCCCGCTCGCCGCTCTACCGCACCGCGCCGTGGGGCGTGACCGATCAGGCGCCGTTCGTCAACGCCGCCGCGGCGGTCGACACGGCGCTCGAGCCGCGCTCGCTGCTGACCGCGCTGAAGCGCATCGAGATCGAAGAGGGACGCGTCCCGACCGTTCACTGGGGACCGCGCGTGCTCGATCTCGACATCTTGGCGTACGACGATCTGCGCCTCGACGAACCGGATCTCGTGATCCCGCACGCGCGCTTGCACGAGCGTGCGTTCGCGCTGGTGCCGCTGGCCGCGATCGACCCGCGGTTCGCCGACCAGCGCGACGCGCTGCCGCCCGGGGAGCGCGCCGCCGTCGTCGAACTGAGCCCGCAATGAGACGTCTGGCCGCCGCGTCGTTCGCCGCCGCGCTCGCCGCCCTGCCTGCCGCCGCGCGCGCCGACCTGTTCTCGTCGGTCTCGTACGGCGTCCATGCGAGCACGGCCGGCCACGGGGTGACGCTCGAGAAGCCGTTGCTGTTCGACTTCAGCCTGAGGCTCGAGACGAACACGATGAGCGTCTCGCAGCAGTTCTCGTACGACCGCAACCCGTATACGTCGACCAGCCACTACAACAACTTCGCGGTGATCGCCGACTATCGCCCGTATGCCGGCCGCTACCGCATCAGCGGCGGGCTCGTCTTCGGCAACGACCGCATCGACAACGTCGCACGCGAGCAGTCTTCGACGCTGCGGGTGGGCAACGGAGTGTATCCGGTCACCGGCACAGGCGCCGTGACCGCGCGCGTGAGCTTCAACCGGCCGTCACTGTACGGCGGAGTCGGCACCGGAACCGGTCTGATCAAAGGCCTAGCGTTGACCTTCGACGCCGGTGCGCTGATCCGCAACGGCACCGCGACCGCGAGCGCGACGGGACCCCTCGCAACGGACCCGGCGTTTCGCGCAGATCTCGAACGGCTTCGCAGCGAGCAGCGCACGCACGTCATCGTACCGGTCGTGAGCGTAGGACTGGTCTACCGCCCCTAAGCGACGCCCCAACCGCACGCCACGATCGTGCCGGAGCGGGTGCGGTGCACTACTGTGGCGGGCACTCGCGGAGGAGCGGAGCCCTGGAGGGGCGGGAGCGACGGAGCGGTAGCGACCGGAGCGCATGGATGCGCGGAGGGAGCGTGCCCGCCACAGTAGTGCACCGCACCCGCTCGACCACGACCACGACCGCTCAGGCGCGAGCGGCCATGACCGGCTCATACACCCGCTTCGAGATGAACAGCTCCAGCAAGTCGCGGTCGACTTTCCCCCTATCGGCGAACTCACGAACGAGGATGTCCAACGCGCGTTCCACCGCGATCGCAGGCTTGTAGGGCCGGTCGTTCGCGGTGAGCGCGTCGAAGATGTCGCTGATCGTGAGCATGCGGACTTGAGGCACGATCTCGGCGCCTTTCAGACCGCGTGGATAGCCGGTGCCATCGAGGTGCTCGTGATGGCCGTAGGCCATCTCCGGGACGTGCTGCCACGGCGTCTTCGACCACGGGATCTCGCGCAGGAAATAGAACGACTGCGTGACGTGCTGCTCCATGGTGCGGCGTTCTTCGCCCGAGAGCGAGCCGCGCGGGATGTGGAGAAACTCCAGCTCGGCGGCGTCGAGCAACGGGCGCTCGCCGTCGAGATCGCGGTAGGTCGTGCGCGCGAGCGCGTCGAGCATGCCGCTCATCTCCACCGGGACGACGCGGGGTTCGTTCGCGTGCTCGACCGTCGAGAGCATCTCGCGAAGCTGCGCGCGGCGGCGCTCGTCGGACGTCTGCTCGATCGCCAGCAAGAAACGCAGGCGGATCGCGTCGATGCGGCCGTCGGGCAGCTTCTTGGCCTTGCCGAAGATGTACTCGGGGACCGTCACCTTGCCGAAATCGTGCAAGAGCGAGGCGTAGCGCATCTCGCGGATCTGGTCGGCGTCGAAGTGCAAGTCCGCGAAGGGACCGGCTTGCGTCGCGTTCACCGCTTCGGCTTGGCGGATCGTCAGGTCGGCGACGCGCGCGGAATGACCCTGCGTCGACTTGTCGCGGACCTCGATCGCTTTCACCGACGCGCGCACGAACTGCTCGAAGAGATCCTGGATCGAGTCGAGCAGCGCCTTGTTCTCCAGCGCGACGCCGGCTTGCGAGGCGAGCGAGAGCAACACGTGCTCGTCACGCTGGTTGAACGGCTCGACGACTTCCTCGGTGTGCGCCGGCGACGTCAGCACCAGACCGAAGTCGGGCTTGCGGTTGATCAGCATGATGACGCCGACGATCGCGTCCTGATGGTCGCGCATGGGGACCGCCAGCACCGACATCGTGCGGTAACCGTTCGCGTCGTCGAAGCTGCGGTTCACGCGGTACTCGGCGTCGGACGGGATGTGGTACGCGTCGTCGATCCGCACCGTCTCGCCGCTCAGCGCGACGTAACCGGAGATCGACGCGCGCGAGAGCGGGAGCACCGCACCGAGATAGGTCCCCGTGTCGGCCGGGCCGGTCTGGGCGACCGCGAAGCGCAGCACGCGCTCGCCGTCGGGGCCGTCCTCGAGCAGGTACAGCGAGCCGGAATCGGCGCGGGTCAGCTCGCGGGCACTGCGCACGATCGTCTGCTGGAGCTTCGAGATGTCGCGCTCGGCCGAGAGCGCGAGCCCGATCTGGATCAGACGCTCGCTCTCGCCTTGGGCGGCGCGCACGTCCTCGCGCGCCTTCACCGTGGCCGCCGCGGCGCGGACCGTGGCGATCAGCGCGGACGGGTCGGGCGGGGAGACCAGCCAGCCGCCGACGTGCGGGTTGGCGGCGAGCCAGGCGTTCGGGGAACCGCGCTCGGCCAGGACGACGGTCGTCGCGGCCTGGGCGCGGGCGATCAGCTCCAGCGCGTGGGCGACGGTCGTGCGCGAGCCGAGCGAGAGCAGACGGGCCTCGTCGATCAGGTAGACGACGAACAAGCCCGCGTCGTCGCCGGCGTAGGGAAAGCGCGCTTCACGATGGACGATCCCGGCCGCGTCGAGCGCGGCAACCGCGGCCGGGCCGAGGTCCAACCCGGGCGGATAAGCGAGAACGAACGCCGAGTCCGTGGCGAGTGTGCTGGCGATCACGAAGACAGCCTCCTCCTGAGGTATTCGACAACGTACCCATGCCGGAACAGGGACCAACGGGGTAGCCCGGGGTTTGCCGCCGCCGCGCGTCGAACCGCCCGCCGGATGACCGAAGACGTGATCGCGACACGCGCCCGCGCGCTGGCAGGCGCGCTGGCCGAGGCCGGGTTCGCCCGGCTGCGCGTCCGCGACGGCGAGACGGAGATCGACCTCCGCCGCGCGCCGCGTGTCGCGGCCGGGGCGGCCGCGGCCGCGAGCGCCGCAGCCGCCGGCTCGGCCACGGCCGAGGCGCCGCCGAGCCCGCCCGAGCGGCGCGCGGACATCGTCTCCAGCGACGTGGTCGGGGTCGTTCGGCTCGGGCGCCCGCCCGTCGCCGAAGGCCAGGTCCTCGACGGCGACCGGGAGCTGGCCTACGTCGAGACGCTCGGCATCCGCAACCCCGTCCGGTCGCGCGGCGGCGGGCTGATCGTCGCCGTCTTCGTCACCGAAGCGCAGCCGGTCGAGTTCGGCCAGCCGCTCTTCGCCATCGAACGCTGATGTTCAGGAAAGTGCTCATCGCCAACCGGGGCGAGATCGCGCTGCGGATCAACCGCGCCTGCCACGAGCTGGGCGTCGCGACGGTCGCCATCTTCTCGGACGCCGACCGGCAGTCGCTGCACGTCCGGCACGCCGACGAGGCGTTCTGTGTCGGGCCCGGACCGGTCATCCGCTCGTACCTCAACATTCCGAACATCATCTCGGCGGCGCTGATCAGCGGCTGCGACGCGATCCATCCGGGCTACGGCTTCCTGGCCGAGAACGCGCGCTTCGCCGAGATCGCGGCCGATCACGGGCTCGTCTTCATCGGCCCGACGCCGTCGGTGATCGGCGCCATGGGCGACAAGGCGACCGCGAAACGGCTGATGCGCGAGGCCGGGGTTCCGACCACGCCGGGGAGCGACATCGTCGCCTCGGTCGACGAGGCGCGCAAGGTCTGCGAGAGCATCGGCTATCCGGTGCTGCTCAAAGCGACCGCCGGCGGCGGCGGCAAGGGGATGCGCGCGGTCACCCGCCCCGAGGAGCTGGCGACCGCGTTCGCGACCGCCCAAGCCGAGGCCGAGGCGTCGTTCAAAGACGGTCGTATGTACGTCGAGAAGCTGATCGTCAACCCGCGCCACATCGAGGTGCAGGTGCTGGCCGACGAGCACGGCGGCGTCGTGCATCTCGGCGAGCGCGACTGCTCGGTGCAGAAACCGTCGCACCAGAAGCTGATCGAAGAGGCGCCCGCGCCGGAGCTCGACGACGGGATCCGCACGCGGCTGCACGACGTCGCGACGACCGCGACGCGCGCCGTCGGCTACACCAACGCGGGGACGCTGGAGTTTCTGGTCTCCGGCAGCGACGTCTACTTCATGGAGATGAACACGCGCATCCAGGTCGAGCACCCGGTCACCGAGCTGATCTACGGGGTCGACCTCGTGAAGGAGCAGATCCGCATCGCGGCCGGTGAGCACCTGGGCTTCGCGCAAGAGGATCTGCACCCGCACGGCCACGCGATCGAGGTGCGCGTCAACGCCGAAGACCCGCAGAACAACTTCGCGCCCGCGGCCGGGACGCTCACCACGGTCGTCTTTCCGGGCGGACCGGGGATTCGCGTCGACACGCACGTCTACGGCGGCGCGATGGTGCCGCCGTTCTACGACTCGATGCTGGCGAAGATCATCGCCGTCGGGCGCACGCGCGAGTCGGCGATCCTGCGGATGGAACGCGCGCTCGGCGAGACGCGTATCGAAGGCGTGAAGACCACGGTCGACTTCTGCCGCGACGTGCTGGGCGAGCCGGAGTTTCGCGCCGGCGGGATCGGCGTCGGCTGGCTGCCCGCATACCTCGCCCGGCGGGCCGCCGCGGCTTGATCGCATGGCTTCGTTTTCACGCCGGCACGCGCGCGAGGTCGCGCTGCAGGCGCTCTACGGGACCGAGGTCGGAAAGCGCGGGGCCGACGAGATGCTCACCGAGCTGCTCGCGCGCGACGAGTCGTCGGAAGGGCGGGCGTTCGTGCGCGACCTCGTGATGGGCACCCTCGAGAACGAAGCCGAGTCCGACGCCGTGATCGCGCCGCTGCTCGAGGGATGGACGATCGACCGTCTGCCGACGATCGACCGCATCATCCTGCGCATGAGCGTTTTCGAGCTGCAGCACCGCAAGGAGATCGATCCCGCCGTCGTGATCAACGAAGCCGTCGAGCTGGCCAAGAAGTTCTCGACCGAGGACTCGGGCCGCTACGTCAACGGCGTCCTCGGCCGCGTCCTGGCGGTGCGGTCCGTACCGCAGCTCGGCGGAGGCGCGGACCTGTGAGCCGCGCGCTCGCGCGCCCCGGCACCGGGACGCGCCGCCGCGCGGCGAAGCGCGGCCCCTCGCCGTGGCGCATCCTGGGCCGCATCGTCAAGACGCTGCTGGTGCTGCTCGTGTTCGCGGTGCTGCTCTTCGCCGGCGTCGTCGCCGGGCTGATCGCGTCGTACTCGCGCAACCTCCCCGACATCAACCGCATGGCCGACTTCCAGCCCTCGCGCTCGACGCGCGTCTTCGCGCGGAACGGCGTCCCGCTGGCGAGCTTGTACCGCGAGAACCGGACCTGGCTCCCGATCGACCGCATCCCGGTGCTGGTGCGCAACGCGTTCATCGCGACCGAGGACGCGCATTTCTACCAGCACCACGGCATCGACTTCGGCGGGATCGCGCGCGCCGCGCTGGCCGATTACCGCCACCAGCAGTTCCAAGGCGCGTCGACGATCACGCAGCAGCTCGCCCGCGGCCTCTTCCTCTCGAACGAGGTCTCGTACGCGCGCAAGATCCAGGAAGCGCTGCTGGCGATGGAGATCGAGCGGTACTACACCAAGGACGAGATCCTCGAGCGCTATCTGAACCTGATCTTCTTCGGGTCGGGCGCGTACGGGGTCGAGGCGGCGGCGCACACGTACTTCGGCACCGACGTGGCGCACCTCACGCTGCCGCAAGCCGCGATCATCGCCGGGTTGCCGGCGGCGCCGTCGGACTACTCGCCGTTCGTCAACCTGCCGCACGCGAAGGAGCGGCAGGCCCACGTGCTGCAGCGCATGGCGGACGCGGGCTTCATCACGCGCGCGCAGGCGGTGAGCGCCGAGCGCGCGCCGCTGCACCTGCTGCACGAGCGGGCGCAGGGCTTGCAGTCGTACCGCTATCCGTACTTCACCACCTACGTCACGCATCTGCTCCAGCAGCAGTTCGGGACGCAGGCGACGTTCGAGGGCGGGCTGCAGGTCTACACGACGCTCGATCCGGCACTGCAGGACACCGCGCAGGACGCGGTCACCTGGGGGATCGACCGCGCGAAGGCCGAGGGGATCGGCGCGCACCAAGGCGCGCTGGTCGCGATCCGGCCGTCGACCGGCGAGATCGTCGCGATGGTCGGCGGCGCGACGCCGTTCTCGTTGACGAACCAGTTCAACCGCGCGTGGCAGGCGCACCGCCAGCCGGGCTCGTCGTTCAAAGCCTACGTCTACACGGCCGAGATCGACAGCGGCCACCCGCCGACCACGATCGTCGAGGACACGCCGGTCAGCTATCCGATGGGCGACGGCACGCGCTGGGCGCCGATGGACGACGACAACCGGTTCCTGGGCGCGATCACGCTGCGCTACGCGCTCGCGCAGTCGCGCAACGTCGTGGCGGTGAAGCTCGCGCAGGACATCGGGATCGACCGCGTCGTCGAGTACGCGCACCGCATGGGCGTCACCGCGCCGCTCGACCCGACGCTCTCGCTCGCGCTCGGCTCGTCCGGCGTCTCGCCGCTCGATCAAGCCGCCGGCTTCGCGACGCTCGCCAACCAGGGCGTCCACATCACGCCGTTCCCGATTCGGCTGGTGCGCGACTCGTTCGGGTCGCCGGTGCTCGACAACAGCTTCCCGCAGCAGACCGAAGTGATCAGCGCGGGCGTCGCGTACGTGATGACGTCGATGCTGCAGTCCGTGATCAAGGAAGGCACGGGCTCGCCGAACGCGGACATCGGGCGGCCCGCCGCCGGAAAGACCGGGACCACGTCGAGCTTCCGGGACGCGTGGTTCGTCGGCTACACGCCCGATCTGGTCGCGGCGGTGTGGATCGGCAACGACGACTACTCGCGCATGAACGAGTCGTACGGCGGCAACATCCCGGCGCGCATCTGGGCGCGCTTCATGAAGAAAGCGCTCGACAAGGTGAAGCCGCACGACTTCACGCTCCCGGTCGGCGAAGTGCACAAAGTCCGCCTGTGCGGGACCGGCAAGGACGAGGTGTTCCTGGCGGGCACCGAGCCGCAGCACACCTGCGGGACGCCCGACGACAACAGCGACTCGACGACCGTGACGCCGCGCCGGCACCGCCGCCGCGCGGACGCCGGCGTGCCGCTGCCGCCGGTCGCGAACGCCTACGTCCCGCGGACGCCGCCCTCGATCGCGCCGCTCACGCCGCCGCCCAACGTCGTGACCGACGGGAACACGTTCGTGACGCTCGACGACCCGGCGAGCGCGCCCGCCCCGGCGAAGCGATGACCGGCGGGGCGCGCGCCGAGGTGCGCGTCGTCGCCGTCTCGCGGCTGGCGAACTTCATCGCGGGGATGTTCCAGCGCGAGCGCGCGTTCGCGCGGCTCGGCGTGCGCGGCGAGATCTCGAACCTGCGCGTGCAGGCCAACGGGAACGCCTACTTCGACCTCAAGGACCGCGACGCGCTGCTGAACTGCGTCGCGTTTAGCGAGGCGGCCGCGACGTTTCCGCAGCTCGCGAACGGCGACGAGGTCGTCGCGTACGGCGGCGTGCAGACGTATGCGAAGGCGTCGCGCTACCAGTTGCGCGTCTTCGAGGTCGTCGCCGAAGGCGGCGCGGGCGCGCTGCACCGGCGCTACGAAGCGCTCAAGGCGCGGCTCGCGGCGGAAGGGCTGTTCGCGCCCGAACGCAAGCGCCCGCTGCCGCGCTTCCCGTTCCGGGTCGCGCTGGTGACGTCCGAAGCGGCCGACGGCGCGCGCGACTTCCGCACCCAGGCGCACGCGCGCGCGCCGCACGTCGAGGTGATCGTCGTGCCGACGCCGGTGCAGGGCGAGCGCGCGGCGCCGGAGATCGCGCGCGCGATCGCGCGCGCCTCGGCGATGGACGTCGACCTGATCGTCGTCGCGCGCGGCGGCGGCTCGTTCGAGGACCTGTTCGCGTTCAGCGAAGAGCGCGTGGTGCGCGCGCTCGCCGCGTCGCGCGTCCCGACCGTTTCGGCGATCGGGCACGAGGCCGACGCGCCGCTGACCGACTTCGCCGCCGACCACCGCGCGGCGACGCCGTCGGCCGCGGCGCAAACCGTCCTGCCGCGGCGCGACGACCTCCTCGCGCTCGTCGCCGAGCGGAGCCGCACGCTGCTGCGCGACGCCGACCGCGCGCTGGCGACGCGGCGCCAGCACGTCGACGGCGCCGCCCGCCAGCTCACCGGCGTCGCGCGCGAGCGGGTGCGGCGCTGCGGCGACCGGCTCGTGCGGCTCGAGCGACGGCTCTCCGCCGCCGCGCCGGCGACCCGGCTCGCGCAGCGCCGCGGCCGCTTCGAGCAGCTCCGCGAACGCCTCGGACGCGACGTTCCCGCGCTGCTGCGGCGCCGCGCCGAGCGGCTCGCGACCGGCGCGGCGCGGTTGGAGCGCGCCGACCCGATGCAGCGCGTCGCGCGCGAGATGACGGCCTGCGGGCTCCGTGCCGAGCGGCTCGACGCGGCGATGGTGCGCTTCGTCGAGCGGCGGCGCGCGCGCTTCGACACGTTCGCCGCGTCATTGTCCGGACACAATCCGGAAGCGATTCTGCAACGTGGATATGCGATCGTGGAGGCGGAGGACGGGCGACCGCTGACGGATGCGGGCCTGGTCCCGCCGGGATCGCTGATCCGGGCGCGGCTGGCTCGCGGAAGCCTCACGGCGCGCGTCGAACGCGAAGGGACGCATGGCGGACGACAGATCAGCCTCTTTTGAGAGCTCGCTCAACCGGCTCGAGCAGATCGTGAAGTCGCTCGAGACGGAAGAGCCCGATCTCGAGCGCGCGGTTCTGCTCTACAAAGAGGGCCGCGAGCTGGTCACGCGCTGCGAAGGGCTGCTGAAGACCGCCCAAGAGGCGATCGACGCGGTCAACGCGCCGCCCGCACCTTCGCGTCCGCTCGAGGACGCGTTGGATGACGACGAGATCGAGATCTGACGGAGCCGCGCGTGCGCCGGCGCGGGTCCACCGGCCGCGCTTGGACGCGACCGTGGCCGAGATGATCGGCGCGACGAAGTCGCACGCGCGGGCGCTGATCCTCGCGGGCAAGGTGCGCGTCGACGGCGAGCCCGCCACGAAGCCCGGCGCCGGCGTCCGCGAGGGAGCGAACGTCGTCGTCGCGCAGCCGGCGCGCTACGTCGGCCGCGGCGGCGAGAAGCTCGAAGGCGCGCTGCGGGCGTTCGCGCTCGACGTGACCGGGCTGGACGCGCTCGACGTCGGCGCGTCGACCGGCGGCTTCACCGACGCGCTGCTGCAGCACGGCGCGCGCCACCTGACCGCGCTCGACGTGGGCTACGGCCAGCTCGCGTGGACGCTGCGCCGGGACCCGCGCGTCACGGTGATCGAGCGAACGAACTTTCGCAAGCTTCCGGACGACGCGTTCCCCGGCGGGTTCGATCTGATCGTGGTCGACGCGTCGTTCATCTCGCTGCGCACCATCGTGGCCCGTGCGGTGCGGTATCTCCGCGCGAGCGGGGCGATCGTCGCGCTGGTGAAGCCGCAGTTCGAGGCCGGGCGCGAGCGGGTCGAGCGCGGCGTCGTGCGCGACCCGGTCGTGCACGCGGACGTGCTGCGCGCCGTGCGCGACGCGGTGCGCGCGTTCGGCCTGCGGGCCGTGCGCGCCGCGATCTCGCCGCTGCGCGGCCCGGCCGGGAACGTGGAGTTCTTCTACGAGCTGCGCCGCGACGGCGACGAGGTCGACGACGCGCGCCTCGCCGCGCTCGTCAGCGCGGCGCATGCGCCGGTCGCCGGGGATGTCGCGCCGTGAAGAACGTCGCGCTGTACGTGAACTTCAGCCGGCCGCGCGCGCGGGAGACGGCGCTGCGCGTCGTCGCGATCGCGAAGCAGCACGGCGTTCACGTCGGCGTCTGCGAAGGGGGCGTCGAGGCGATCGGTTTTCCGACCGAGTGCACGCTCGAAGAAGCCGAGCTGATGGTCACCGTCGGCGGTGACGGCACGCTGCTGCGCGGCGCGCGGCTCGCGCACCCGCTGGGCGTCCCGATCCTCGGCGTCAACACCGGGCGGCTCGGCTTTCTGACCGAGGTGGAAGCCGATGAAGACGGGTTCGCCGCCCTGGGCCGCGTGTTCGACGGCGACATCGGGTACGACGACCGGCTGGCGCTGCACGCGCGCGTCAACGACGGCGCGGAGTCGCACTTCGCGCTCAACGAAGTCACGGTGCGGCGCGTCACGTCCGCGCGGCTCGCCCCGTTCGGGCTCGCGCTCGACGGAGAGATGATCGCGCACCTTCCGTCGGACGGCGTGATCGTCTCGACGCCGACCGGCTCGACCGGCTATTTCCTGAGCGCGGGCGGACCCATCATTCACCCGGCCGTCGATACGCTCGGCGTCGCCGGGCTGATGCCGCACACGCTCTTCGCGCGACCGCTGCTGGTGCCGAGCGACGCGACGATCGAGATCACTTGTGACGGCGAGCTGATGAGCGCCAACCTCGAAACCGACGGCATCGTCGCCGCCGATCTGCGCGCGGGAGACCGCGTCACCGTCCACCGCGCCGCCGAACCGGTGCGCTTCGCGCGCGTCCGCCCCGGCGCGTTCTTCGCCCGCCTCGAGGACAAGCTCCAATGGGGCGTCCCGATCAAAGAGCGCTGAGCCGCACCATGACGCTGCTGCGGCTCACGATCGAGAACGTCGGGCTCATCGAGCGCGCGGAGATCGCGTTCGGCGAAGCGCTGACCGTGGTCACCGGCGAGACCGGCTCGGGGAAGACGATGCTGCTCGGCGGGCTGGCGCTCGCGCTGGGCGAGCGCGCGGAGAGCGACGTCGTGCGAACCGGCGCGGAGCGGGCCCGCGCGACGCTGGAGATCGCGCCCGACGACGCGCTGCGCGCGCGGCTCGCCGAAGCGGGCTTCGCGCTCGACGCCGACGACGATGTCGTCGTGCAGCGCGAGGTGCTCGCCTCGGGGCGCTCGCAGGGCCGCATCAACGGCGTGCCCGCCAGCGCGAGCCAGTTGCGCGAGCTCGCCGGCGGGCTGGTGGACGTCGTGTCGCAGCACGAAGCGCAGCGGCTCCTCGCGCCGGCGTTCGCGCTGGAGCTGGCGGATCGCTTCGGCGGCGCCGAGACGCTGGCGCTGCGCGAGGAGGTGCGGCGGCTGCACGACGATCTGCGCGCGGCGCGTGCGCGCGTCGCGGCGCTGCGCGACGACGACGGCCGCAAGCTCGCGCGCGCGGACTTCGCGCGCTTCGCGCTCGGCGAGATCGATGCGGCGGCGATCGAGGACGACGATGAGGACGAGCGCCTGCGCGAGCGCCGCGACGTGCTCGCGAACGCGGAGCGCATCGTCGCGTCGCTGGCGACGGCGAGCGGCGCGCTGGAAGACGATACCGCCGCCATCGACGCGCTCGGCGCGGCGGAGACCGCGCTGCTCGGCCTCGCGCGCTACGGCGAGCGCTTCGCCGAGCTCGCCGGCGCGGCCGCGGCGCTGCAGTCCGACGCCAACGAGCTGGCCGCGCGGATCGCGCGCGAGCGCGACGCCATCGAGCTTGATCCGGCGGAGCTCGAGTCCGTCGGCGCACGGCTCGACGCGCTGGACTCGCTCAAGAAGAAGTACGGCGGTTCGCTCGCCGCCGTGCGCGCGCAGCGCGACGCGTTCGCCGCCGAGATCGCCGACGTCGACGACCGCGACGCGCGCATCGCCGCGGCGCAGCGCGAGGCCGACGCATTCGACGTCGCGCTCCGCGAGCGCGCCGCCGCGCTCGGCGCGCGCCGCCGCGCCGCCGCCGACGCGATCGAGGAGGCGGTGCGCGACGAGCTGACCGCGCTCGCGATGCCGGCCGCGCAGCTGCGCATCGCGCTGGAGCCGCTCGACGCGATCGGCCCGAACGGCGGCCAGCGCGCCGAGCTGCGGTTCGCGGCGAACCCCGGCGAGCCGGAGCGCCCGCTCGCGCGCGTGGCGTCGGGGGGCGAGCTGTCGCGCGTGCTGCTGGCGCTCGTGGTCGTGTTGGCCGACCGCCGCGAGCGCACCGCGCTCGTGTTCGACGAGATCGACGCCGGGATCGGCGGCGCCACGGCGGCCGCGGTCGGCGCGCGGCTGGCACGGCTCGCCGAGACCGCGCAGGTCGTCTGCGTCACGCACCTAGCCCAGATCGCCTCGAACGGGGACGCCCATGTCGCACTGCGCAAGCGCGTCCGCAGCGGCGCGACGACCATCGAGGCCGTCCCGCTCGACGAGGAGGCGCGCCGCATCGAGATCGCGCGCATGCTCTCGGGCGACGAGCTGGGCGTGGCGCTCGAGCACGCCGCCGAGCTGCTGGCCGCCCGGCGCCGGTGAGACTGCTCGTCCTCGCCTCGGCGGCCGGGGTCGGCACGGCCGCTCGCCCCGGCCGATCCTGCCGAACGCCTGTCGCATCGTACACCGTGCAGCCGAGATGAAAGTGTGATGACGGGCTAGGCACGTCTCAGAATAATGCCAGCAACGCAGGGTAGAACGGCCGCATGCGGACGGTGACGGCAGCGCTCGCGGCGCTGCTCTTCGTCGTTTCCCCGCTCTCGAGCCGCGCACAGGACGGCCCGACGGTTCCGGCCGTGCTGGCGGCCCTCTCGGCGTCCGCGGAGCAGCCCGAGGAGTACAAGGCCTCGGTCTCGCTGCATGTGCGGATGCGGGTCTTCCCGTTCATCCGGATGACGCTGCACGGCGACTCCTGGTACAAGCGCCCCGGCCTGTACCGCTTCGTCTTCCGCGGCGTCCCGATCGTCGCGCGCGCGTTCTCCGACATGAAGTACGATCTGGGCGACCCGGCGCACTGGCCGGAACGGTACGAGATCGCCTTCGCGCCGCAGTCGAGCGTCGCGGCCCCGGTGCTGCGGCTGACGCCGAAGAGTCCCGTGCTGGTGAAGTACCTGGACGTAGCGCTCGACGCGGCGCGCGGCCGCATCGAGAAGGCGACCTGGTCGCGCAGCGACGGCGGCACGATCACGCTGGTGCAGACCTACGCTCCGATCGCGGGCCATGCGTTCGTCCAGAAGCAGACGGCGACGATCAACCTGCCGCGGATGCGAGCCGAGCTCGAAGCCGACTACACCGACTTCAACACCAACGAAGCAGCGATAGGGACCGCCCCGTAGGCGCGCGGGACGCGCGCCGCCCGCCACCGTAGTCCCCGCTGATGTCCGTCCGCCACTTCGCCAGCGACAACAACGCCGGCGTCCATCCCGCCGTGCTCGCCGCGCTCGCCGCCGTCGACCAGGGGCACGCTTCGGCATACGGTGACGACGAGGTGACGCACCGCGCCGAGGCGGCGTTCCGCGCGCTGCTCGGCGACGACGCGCGCGTGTTCTTCGCGTTCAACGGGACCGGCGCGAACGTGGTCGCGCTGGCCGCGGCGCTGCGGCCGTTTCAAGCCGTGATCTGCCCGGCCGGCGCGCACCTCAACGTCGACGAGTGCGGCGCGTTCGAGCGCTTCGCCGGCGGCAAGCTGATCGACGTCCCGGCCGAGAACGGCAAGCTGACCCCGGACGACGTGGAGCGGCAGATCCATGGGATCGGCGACCAGCACCACGTCCAGCCGGGCGCGATCTCGATCTCGCAGTCGACCGAGGTCGGCACCGTCTACACGCTCGACGAGCTGCGCGCGCTGGGCGCCGTCGCGCGCAAGCACGGCCTGCTCTTCCACCTCGACGGCGCGCGGATCGCGAACGCCGTCGCGGCGCTCGGCACCGACGCGCGCACGATGCTGACCGAGACCGGCGTCGACGCCTGCACGTTCGGCGGCACGAAGAACGGGATGATGTTCGGAGAGGCGATCGTCTTCCCGAAGTACCACCCGGCCGTCGACGCGCTGCTGTTCACCCGCAAGCAGGCGATGCAGCTCGCGTCGAAGATGCGCTACGTCGCGGCGCAGTTCGAGGCGCTGCTGCGCGACGGGCTGTGGCTGGAGAACGCGCGGCACGCGAACGCGATGGCACGGCTGCTCGCGGCACGCTTCAAGGACCTCGACGACGTGATCTCGTTCGCGTACCCGGTCGAAGCCAACGGCGTGTTTCCGGTCTTACCGCCCGAATCCATCGAGCCGCTCCAGCGCGAGCGCCGCTTCTACATGTGGGACACCGAGCGCAGCATCGCGCGCTGGATGACCGCCTGGGACACGACCGTCGAAGACGTCCACGACTTCGCCGACGCGGTCTGGCGCATCGCCCCGAAGCAGAAGCAGATCCCCGTGACGTCCTGATGGCGCTCGAAGACTTCCGGTACCGGCTCGACATTCGCGTCGTGTTCGGCGACATCGACTACTACCGGCACGTGAACAACGTGATGTACATCCGCTGGATGGAGACGGCGCGCATCGACTACTGCAAGGTCGCCTTCGACCGCCCGCTGGGCGCCAAGACGAACGTGATCCTGGCCTCGCAGTCGTTCCAGTACGAGCGCCAGGCGCAGTACGACGACCGGCTCGTCATGGGCTGCCGCTGCTCGCGCATCGGCACCAAGTCGCTCGACTTCACGTACGAGCTGTGGCGCGCCGACGAGCGCATCGGTCACGGCGTCTCGGCGCTGGTCGCGTTCGACTACGCCGCGAACGCGTCGGTCCCGGTGCCGGACGAGTGGCGGCGCGGCATCGCGGCGTACGAGATCGTCGAACCGGCCGGGCTCAGCGTTCCGGCAGGCGGTGGATCTTGAGGACGTTCGTGCCGCCGGCGCCGACGGGCATGCCGCTGGTGATCGCGATCGTTTCGCCGGGGGCGGCGTAGCCTTCGGCGACGATCCGCGCTTCCGCGATCTCGATCAGCGTCTCGATGTAGCGATACGTCTGCACCACCGCCGTCTCGACGCCCCAGACGACCGCCATGCGGCGCGCGACCTCCTCGAGCGGCGTGATCGCGACGATCTTCGCGCGCGGGCGGAACGAGCTAATGTGGCGCGCGGTGTTGCCGGTCGTCGTTCCGCTGACGACCAGACGCAGGCCGAGCGCGTCGGCCGCGCCGACGGCGGCCTCGGCGATCGCCATCCCGATGTCCTCGTCGTGCTCGATGCCGCCGTAGTCGCTCGCGCGGCGGCGGCGAATCTCCTTGAACGGGTACTTCGCCTCGGTCGTCACCGCGATCGTCGCCATGACGCGCACCGCTTCGAGCGGGTACTGGCCGCGCGCCGTCTCGCCGGAGAGCATCACGGCGTCGGTTCCGTCGAGGATCGCGTTGGCGACGTCGGTCGCTTCGGCGCGCGTCGGGCGCGGCGACGAGATCATCGACTCCAGCATCTGCGTCGCCGTGACGACCGGCTTCGAGAGGCGGTTCGCGCGGTGGATCAGGTCCTTCTGCGCGAGCGGAACCTCTTCGAGCGGGATCTCGATGCCGAGGTCGCCGCGCGCGACCATGATGCCGTCGGCGATCTGCAGGATGTCGTCGATGTGGTCGAGCGCTTCGTGCTTCTCGATCTTCGCCATCACCGGGATCGTCTTGCCGGCCGCGGTGATGCGCGACTTGACCCGGTGCACGTCCTGCGCCGTGCGCACGAACGACACCGCGACCCAGTCGACGCCCTCCGCGATCCCGAAGTCGAGGTGCTCCAGGTCGCGGTCGGTGACCGCTTCGAGGTCGAGCGTGCCGTCGGGGTAGTTGATCCCCTGGCGCTCGCGCAGCTCGCCGCCCGTCTCGACGACGGTCTGCACGCGCGGGCCGTCGACGCCCGTCACGCGCAGCGCGATCGCGCCGTCGGCCAAGTAGACGCGCTTTCCGATCTCGACGTCGCGCGCCAGCCCCGCGTAGGAGACGCTGACGTGCTGCGCGTCGCCCGCGATCTGCTCCGTCGTCAGCGTGAACGGCGCGCCGTTCTCGAGCCGCACCGAGCCGGTGCCGTTCGAGAACGCGCCGGTGCGGACTTTCGGACCGGGGAGATCCTGCAGAACCGCGACGTGCAGGTTCAGCTCGCGCGCGATCGCCCGCACGTCGCCGATGATCGCGGCGTGCTCCTCGTGCGTCCCGTGCGAAAAGTTCAGGCGCACGACGTTGACGCCGGCCAAGAACAGCGACCGCAGCATCGCCGGATCGCGCGACGCCGGACCGACGGTCGCCACGATCTTCGTGCGCTTCGGAGGCGGCTGCATCGGCGCGCGGGCTTCCTCGGCACGAGCGCCGGTCCTGCGACTGGTCGAAATCACCACTCACCGTTCTTCCCGCCGGATGAAAGTTCGCGCAGGCAAAAATGATGCGCGGGCGGCGCCAGGAAAGAACCGCTCGAATGCAGCGCGCTCCGGTCGAGGACGCTCACGTCGAACGGCCCTCGCCTCGCCGCGATGCGGTTTCCGTCGGCGTCTCCCTGGCCGTTCACGCGCTCGTCGTGCTGCTGGTCGTGTTCTTCTGGAACGTGCTGCCGGGCGGCACGCCGGCCGAGTCCGACGTGACCGCCGACGTGATCCTCGAAGAAGCGGCCCGCGCCGCCGCGCCGCCGCCCGCCCCGGCGCCGACGCAGCCGCCGCAGACGCCGGCGCCTCAGCCGACGCGCCCGCCGGTGCCGGTCGCTGCCGCGCGGCCCCAGCCGCGCCACCGCACCCGTCCGCCGACGCCGCCGCCGGTCCATCGCGAGCTCGCGCGCCTCCGCCCGTCGGCGCCGCCGCAGCCGAGCGCGCCGCCGACGCTGCCGCCGACCCAGCCGCCCACCATCCCGCCGACGCGCGTCCCGACGGCGGCGCCCACCGCGGTCGTCGCGGTCGTGACCGAGGCGCCGACCGTCGAGCCTACCGTGCGCCCCACGGTGGCCCCGACGCGTCCGCCCACGCCGCGCCCGACCGTTCCGCCGACGCTGCCGCCGACCGCGCCGCCGACGGTCGCCCCGCGCACGGCGCCGCCGACCGTCGCCCCGACGGCACCGCCCACCGCGCCGCCGACCGTCGCGCCGACGGCGCGGCCGACCGTCGCCCCGACGGCGCGTCCGACGACCGCCCCGACCGCGCGTCCGACGACCGCGCCGAGCGCGGCGCCGCAGACCGCGGCTCCGACTGCCGCACCGACCGCCGCCGCCACGGCGCGCCCGACCGCCGCGCCGGCGGCGACGCCCGCGGTCGCGGCCGCCACCACCGCGCCCAGCGCCGCGCCCGGCACGCCGCGACCGCTCGCGACCGCCGCCCTTGCGCTCGGTTCGCCGCGACCGGCCGGGACCGCCGCCCCGCGCGCCGCGGGCAGCGCCGCGCCGGCGAACGCGGCGCCGGCCGGTCCCGCCGCGGGCGCCACCGGCGCGCCCGGCACCGCCGGCGCGGCGGCGGGCGCGCGCCCGGGAGCGCGGTCCAGCGCGGCGCCGCGGGCCGCCGGGGGCCGGCCCTCGACGCCCTCGGAAGCCGCGCCCGGCGGGGCCGCGCCCGCCGCGAGCGCGTCGCCGTCGAACGCGAACGCAGCGCTCAACGACAAGCTGCGCGCGCTGCTCCCGAAGGGCCCCGTCGCGCCCGGCCGCTATACGCCGGGGCTCGACCCGAACAGCGCGGTCGACGCCTACGAGAAGGCGCTGGCGCCGCCGGCCGAGGTGCTCGCGGCGACCTTCGGGCTGATCCGCGTCACGCGCACGCTCTACCAGGCCGACTCGGTCGCGTACGTCTTCGAGCGCAAGCGCGACCTGCTCGGGCGCGAGGTCTGCCGCGCCTTCCGCATCACCGACCACCCCAAGCCGCCGCCGCCGACCCCGGTCCCCGGGGTCCGGATCGGGGACATCAACCGGCCGTACCTGCCCGGCCCGCCGCCCGACCTCAAGCCGGTCGTCGAGTACGTCGACGTCTCGTGCAACGACCGGCGGATGGAGAAGATCGAGCCCGGCAGCCTGCGGACCCCGGTTCCTCGCCACCTCTGACGACCGAGCCTCGGTGCTCCGCCGCATTTGCGAAATTTGGGCCGGTATCGTATGATGGCGGACGGAGTTTGACGCTGGAAGCGTGGGCACTGCCCGCGCTTCTCTGTTGTAAGAGAGAAGGGTCTGTGGAGTCGCGAGGTCGTCTCGGCGGCCCCGCGTGCGGCGCGGGGACCTCGGAGCCCGGAGCGGAGAGCGTGTTCACCGACGCGTTCGAGCGGGTCGTGCACGCGCTGCCGCACCAGCCGGAGTTTCGCGAGGTCGAGATCGTCTCGTCGAGCGTGCACCGGCACGGCCGGCAGTCGGCGCTGCACGTCACCGTCGACCGCGAAGGCGGCGTCGACGTCGCGACTTGCGAACGGATCGCGTCGCGCATCAACGCCGCGCTCGACGCGTTCCCCGACCTCTACACGCTCGAGATCGAGTCGGCCGGTCTGAACCGCCCGCTCACCAAACCGTCGGACTACGAGCGCTTCAGCGGCCGCGACGTGAAGATCGTCACGACGCTCCTGATCGAGAACGCCAAGACGCATCGCGGCACGCTGGCAGGCGTGCGCGGCACGAACGTGATCCTGACCCACGGCGGGCGTGAGCTGCCGATCCCCATCGCCGTCATCAAGTCGGCGAACCTGGAGTACGACGTCCGCGCCGATCTCCAGCGCGCGAAACAACGAGAGAAGAACCGATGAACGCAGAGATGATCGCGGCCCTTCGCGAGATCGAGAACGAGCGCAACATCAGCTTCGAGTCCCTGCTCGAAGCGCTGGAGGCCGCGCTGATCTCGGCCTACAAGCGCAACTTCGGCGGCGAGGCGAACGCGATCGTGACGATCGACCGCACCACCGGCGACTACCAGGTCTATCACCGCCGCACCGTCGTGAACGACGGCGAGGTGACCGATCCGAAGCTGGAGATCGCCAAGAGCGAAGCCGGCGCGCGCTACGAGCCGGGCGACTTCTACGACGAGGTCGTCACGCCGCGCGACTTCGGCCGCATCGCCGCGCAGACCGCGAAGCAGGTCATCGTGCAGCGCATCCGCGAGGCCGAGCGCGACACCGTCTACAACACCTACTCGGCGAAGCTGCACGACATCGTGCTGGGCACCGTGCAGCGCTACGAGCAGCGCAACATGTACGTGCTGCTCGACGACCGCAAGACCGAGGCGCTGCTGCCGTTCAGCGAACAGGTCTCGCGCGAGAACTACCGCATCAACGACCGCATCCGCGCGTACGTGCTCGACGTGCGCAAGACCAACAAGGGTCCGCTGGTCGTCCTGTCGCGCGCGGCCGAAGGGCTCGTGCAGCGGCTGATCGAGTTCCAGGTGCCGGAGATCCAGGACGACATCGTCGAGATCATGGCCATCGCCCGCGAGCCCGGCGCGCGCACCAAGGTCGCCGTCACCTCGAAGCGGCCGGAGATCGACGCGGTCGGCGCGTGTCTGGGGCCGAAGTCGTCGCGCATCGGCAACGTCTCGGACGAGCTGCGCGGCGAGAAGATCGACGTGATCCGCTGGGCCTCGGAGCTACCGGCGTTCGTCGCCAACGCGCTCGCGCCGGCCAAGGTGCTCGGCGTCGAGCTGTACGAGGACGAGGGGATCGCGCTGGTCGTCGTCCCCGACCACCAGCTCTCGCTGGCGATCGGGCGCGAAGGGCAGAACGTCCGGCTCGCCGCGCGCCTCACCGGCTGGCGGCTCGACATCACCAGCGACTCGGAAGCCGCCGAGGCGCGCGAGCGGTACGCCGCCGAGCGCGAGGCGCGCGCGACCGAGCAGGCCGTCGAGGAGCCGGGCGCGGACGAAGCGGTCGCCGAGGAAGGCGAAGAGGCCGCGATCGATCAGGACGAGCTGCTGCGCCGGCTCGAAGAGTTCAAGCGGGAGATGTTCACCACGGAATGATTCCGTTACGCACCTGCGTCGGCTGCCGGAGCGTCTTCCCGCAGCCGGCGTTGCGGCGGTTCACCCGGCAGGGCGGCCGGTGGCTCGCCGACGGGAGCAAGCGGCTGGGGGGGCGCGGCGTGTACCTCTGCTCGCGCGAGTGCGCGCAACGGGTCGCAAAGAACAAGCGTTATCCGGGGTTTAGTGGGGAGGCTCTGCTACAATGGTGACCTCACTCCGGATCTCGGAGCTCATCGAATGACTTAAGCGGCGGATGGCGCCCTCGGGCGCCATATCTTTGAAGGACTGCATGGCAACCGGTAAACCCAGAATTTTCGAGCTCGCGAAAGAGCTCGGCATGTCGTCGAAGGACCTGCTCGCCCTGTTCGGGCGGCTGGGCCTCGAGGCCAAGAACCAGCTCAGCGTCGTCGAGCCGAAGGTCGCCGACCTTCTCCGCGCACAGCTCAAGGGGGCGAAAGGCGCCTCCCGGCCGGCTCCGGCCGCAGGCGCAGCTGCGCCTGCCGCCCCCGCGCAAGCGGACGGTGCCGCGCAGGCCAACGGCGTCGCGCCCGCTCCCAAGCGGCGCACGGCCGCGGCCGCTGCCCCGCCGCCGCCTGCCGCGCCGGCCGAGCCCGTCGCGCCCGCGCAGCCGGTTGCCGCGGCCGAAGCCGCACCGCCTGCGCCGGTTGCCCCGGCCGCCGCCGAACCGGCGCCGGTCGCCCCGCGTCCGGAAGAGCCGGCCGCTCCGATCCCGCAGCTTCGGCCGGTGACCGGCGCGCCCGCGCGCCAGCGCCCCGCCGCCCAGCCGCCGCAGCAGCCCGCCGCGAGCGTCCCCGAGGCGCCGCCGGAGCCCGACGCCGACGCCCCCGCCGCCGCGGCCGCGCCGCCGCGTCCGGGTGTCGCCCCGCGTCCGGGCCAGCCGGGTCCGATGCCGCCGCCGCGCCGGCCCGTCGCCCCGAACGAGTCCGTCCCGACGCTGCGGCCCGTCCCCGCGGGCCAGACGTCGATCCGGCCGCCGCGTCCGCCGGCGCGTCCGATGAACCAGCCCGGTGCCGGCAACGGCCAGATTCCGGGTCGTCCCGGCGTCGCGCCGCGCCCCGGCCAAGGCGCCCCCGGTCAGTACCAGCAGCCGCGTCCCGCCGCCGCGCCCCCCGGAGCTCCGGGCGCCCCCGGCGCGGCCGGAGCGCAGGGACGGCGTCCGGCCGGCAACGGCGCGTTCCGGGCGATCCCCGGCGCGACCGCCAGCCCGCGCCCGTTCACCCCGGCGCGTCCGGGCGGCGGCGCCCCCGGCGGCGGCCCGGCCAGTCCCGGCGGCGGCCCGATGCCCTCGTCCGGCGGCGGGCGTCCCGGCGGCGGCAACCGCGGCCGCATGTCGCGCGAGCAGCTCGAAGCGAAGAAGGCTCGCGATGCGGAGATGCGGCTCGAGAAGCAGCGCCGCCGCAACGGCGGGGCCTACGTCGACCGGGTCGAGGACCCGTCGAAGAAGCTCGAGTCGATCGAGATCCCGGACATCCTGACGGTTCAAGAGCTCGCGACCTCGATGATCGTTCCGGCCGCGGACGTCATCAAGGAGCTGTTCCGCACCGGCACGATGGCGACGATCAACCAGAACATCTCGTCGGATCAGGCGATCGCCGTCGCGCGCAAGTTCGGCTTCAACGCGATCGTCAAAGAGGCCGGCGACGAAGTCGTCGTCGAGCAGGAAGAGGACAAGCCGGAGATGCTGCAGCCGCGGCCTCCGGTCGTGACCGTGCTCGGTCACGTCGACCACGGCAAGACGTCGCTGCTCGACAAGATCCGTTCCGCCAACGTCGCGGGCGGTGAGGCGGGCGGGATCACCCAGCGCATCGGTGCGTACACCGTCGAGCAGGACGGCCGCGCGATCACCTTCATCGACACGCCCGGTCACGAAGCGTTCACGCAGATGCGCGCGCGCGGCGCCAAGGTCACCGACGTCGCGATCCTCGTGGTCGCCGCCGACGACGGCGTGATGCCGCAGACGCGCGAGGCGATCTCGCACATCAAGGCGGCGAACGTGCCGATCGTCGTCGCGATCAACAAGATGGACAAAGAAGACGCCCAGCCCGACCGCGTCAAGCAGCAGCTCACCGAAGAGGGGCTGCAGCCGGTCGAGTGGGGCGGCAAGATCGAGATGGTCCCGGTCTCCGCTCGTAAGGGCGACAACATCGACGCGCTGCTCGAGACCGTCCTGCTCGAGGCCGATCTCCGCGAGCTGCGGGCCAACCCGCACCGGCGCGCGAGCGGCGTGGTGATCGAGTCGGCGTTGGACCGCGGGCGCGGTCCGGTCGCGACCGTGCTCGTGCAGAACGGTACGCTGCGCGTCGGCGACGTCGTCGTCGTCGGGCCGACGTTCGGCAAGGTTCGGGCGCTGCTCGACGACAAGGGCAAACAGACGAAGAAGGCCGGGCCCTCGATCCCGGTCGAGATCATGGGGCTCAACGACGTCCCCTCGGCCGGTGACACCATGATGGTCGTCTCCGACGAGAAATCGGCGCGTGAAGCGGCCGCGAAGCGGTCGACGAAGCGGCGCGACGTGCGCATGGCGGCGACCACCGGCGGCGCGAAGGTCTCGCTCGAAACGTTCATGCTGATGCCGGCCGACGGCGGGCAGAAAACGCTCAACCTCATCCTCAAAGCCGACGGCCAAGGCGCGGTCGAAGCGCTGCGCTCGCGCGTCGAGTCGCTCTCGACCTCCGAAGTCGACGTCCGCGTCATCCTGGCCGGCGTCGGCGGGATCACCGAGAACGACGTCAACCTCGCCTCGGCCTCGAACGCGGTGCTGATCGGGTTCAACATCCGGCCGGATGAGTCGGTCAAGCGGCTCGCCGAGTCGGAACAGGTCGATCTGCGGTTCTACCAGGTCATCTACGACGTCGAGAACGACCTCAAGAAAGCCATGGTCGGCATGCTCGCGCCGAAGTTCCGCGAGGTCGTGCTCGGGCGGGCGGAAGTGCGCGAGATCTTCAAGGTCTCCAAGGTGGGGTCGATCGCCGGGTGCTACGTGCAGTCGGGCAAGATCACACGCAACGCCAAGGTTCGCGTCCTCCGCGACGCCGCCGTGGTGTTCGACGGGGAGATCGAGTCGCTGCGGCGGTTCAAGGACGACGTCCGCGAGGTTCAGGAGAACTTCGAGTGCGGCATCCAGGTGGCTCGGTTCGCAGATCTCAAGCAGGGGGATGTCATCGAGGCGTTCACCTCCGAGCTCGTGGCGCCGGAGCTTCAGCCGGCTTGATGCGAGGGATGGTGGCGGGCGTTCGGGGCGGGCACACTGCCTCGCCGGGGACGCCCGCGTTTTCCCATCCATGGGAAAACGCTGCTCACGAAAATTCCGCTCCCGCCCTCCGGGCTCCGCGGAATTGTTCGATGCCCCGGCGAGACAGTGTGCCCGCCCCGAACGCCAAGCACGATGTTTTCGTCAGGTCGTCGACGGATCAGGGTATCGGGGGAGCGGGGCTGGCGTGAAACAGCAGCGGCAAGCACGGATCGATCACGAGATTCAGCGGGCGCTGGCGAAGATCATCAGCGAGGATCTGAAAGATCCGCGACTGGGGTTCGTCACCGTCGTGCGGTGCGAGATCACGCAGGACATGAAGTTCTGCAAGGTGTTCGTCTCGATCATCGGCGACCGGCACGTCGCGCGGCAAACCATGGACGCGCTGGCAAGCGCGTCGCGCTTTCTGCGCGGCGAGCTGGGGAACGCGATCGAGCTGCGGTACACGCCCGAGCTGACGTTCGTCGAAGACCGCACGACGGAACGCGCGATCGCGCTGCACAAGACGCTCGAAAAAGCAAAGGTCATCGATGAGTAGCGCCGCCGGCGTCGTCGCCGTGTCGAACACCACCGAGGAGATCGTCGCGGAGCTGCTGCGGCGCGACTCGTTCGTGTTCGTCTCGCACGTGAAGCCGGACGGCGATACGCTCGGGGCCGGGCTCGCACTGGGGCTGGCATTGAAGCAGCTCGGGAAGCGGGTGGGGTACTTTCAGCAAGATCCGGTGCCGCGGAACTTGCGGTTTCTGCCTGATGCGGGGCTCGTCACGCGCGACGTGCCGGCGGACCTGCCGGCCGATACGCTGTGGGTCTTCTGCGACATGTCGGACTTTACGCGCGCGGGCGAGTTTCTGCCGAAGATCGCGCGCGAGAACATGCTCGACGTCGATCACCATCTCGGCAACTCGCACTTCGGGGCGCTCAACTACGTCATCCCGACCGAGGCCTCGACCGGGACCTGCGTGCTGCGCCTGCTGCGCGCGCTCGACGTCGAGATCACGCCCGACATCGCAACGTGCATCCTCACCACGATCATGACGGACACCGGCGCCTTCATGCACACCAACACCACCTCGGCGGTGCTGCGCATGTCGGCGGAGATGATCGACCTCGGCGCCGACAAGCCGCTCATCACCGAGGAGATCTTCGCCAACAAGCGGTTCGCGGCGACGAAGCTGCTCGGCATGGCGCTCGAGCGGGCGGTGCTCCAGGACGACGGGCGCTACTGCTGGACCTACGTCGACGAAGAGATGCTGCGCGAGTGCCAGGCGGACGGCGAAGACACCGAGGAGATCGTGCAGCATTTGCGCGCGGTCGACGGCGTCGAAGCGGCGGCGCTGTTCAAGGCGTACGAAGGCGCGGTGCGCGTCAGCTTGCGGTCGAGCGGCAAGATCAACGTGCAGGCCGCGGCCGCCGCGCTCGACGGCGGCGGGCATTTCATGGCGTCCGGGCTCACCTTCGAGGGACCGCTGCCACAAGCAGTCGAGGCCGTCCACGCGGCGCTTCGCGCGCAAGGTTTGTAGTACCGGGCGGTCGTGCTCGGTTTCGTGAATCTGTTCAAGCCGGCGGGACCGACGTCGACGCAGTTCGGCGCGCGGCTGCGGCGCATCTACCGGGATCCGGCCGGCAAGCTCGCCATCGGGCATCTCGGGACGCTGGACCCTCAAGCTGCGGGCGTGCTCCCGGTCGCGCTGGGCAAGGCGACGCGGCTGCTGCCGCTGATTCTCGACCGGCGGAAGGCGTACGTGTGCACGCTCGTGCTCGGGCGGTCGACCGCGACGGGCGATGCGTTCGGCGAGGTCGTCGATGAGCGGGACGTGCCGGATGATGTCGAGGCTCGGCTCGAGAACGCGATTCCGGCGTTCGCCGGCGCGGTGTCGCAGGTTCCGCCGATGTACAGCGCGGTCAAGAGCGACGGGAAGCGGCTGTACGAATTGGCGCGGGCGGGGAAAAGCGTCGAGCGCGCGGCGCGCACGGTGACGGTGTATGCGCTGCGCGTGCTCGGGCGTGAGGGAAACGTCGTGCGCTTGCGCGTCGCGTGCAGCGAAGGGACGTACGTGCGGACGCTGTGCGAGGATCTGGCGCTGGCGTGCGGGACCGTGGGGCACATGGGCGCGCTGCTGCGCGAGGCATCGGGGCCGTTCGTGCTCTCGGAGAGCCGGACGCTGGACGACGTCGCGCGCGATCCGGGCGGGGCGCTGGTGCCGCCGGAGCGCGTCATCCCGATCCCGACCGTCGTGCTGGACGGGCGCGGCGCGACCGATTTTCGGGCCGGGCGGATGGTGCCGCTGGCGCAGCCGCCGGCCGACAAGCACGTCTTCGTGCGGGATTCCGCGCGCGCGCTGGTCGGCGTCGGCGAGACCGTCGGCGCGCTGCTCGCGCCGCGCAAGGTCTTTCTGTGAAGGTCCATCACGCGCTGCCGGAACGCGCGCCGGAGCGCTCGTTCGTCGTCGCGATCGGGTTCTTCGACGGGTTCCATCGCGGGCACCGCGCGATCGTGCGCGAAGCGCTGCGGCTGCGGCGCGCGCGCGAGCGCACCGCGGTGCTGACGTTCCGCGAGCACCCGTCGGCGTTTCTGCGGCCGGGACAGGAGCCGCCGATGATCGCGACGCTCGAGGAGCGCGTGAACGCCTTCGCGCGCGCCGGCATCGACGAGGCGTTCGTGATTCCGTTCGATGCTGCGGTCGCCTCGATGTCGCCGGAGCGGTTCCTCGACGACGCGCTCGCCGGCCGGCTCAACGCGCGGGTCATGGTGGTCGGGGAGAACTTCCGGTTCGGACACAAGCGGGCCGGCGACGTCGCGTTCGCGCGCGATCGTTTCGGCGCGCAGGGCCGTGAGGCGGTCGGCGTTCCGAACACGCTCGATGCCGGCGAGCGCGTCAGCTCGACGCGCATCCGCGCGGCGATCCAGGCCGCCGATCTGGAGACCGCGGACCGGCTGCTCGGCGCGCCGTACACCCTGCGCGGCGTCGTCACGTTCGGTGCGGGGCGCGGTCACGATCTCGGCTATCCGACCGCGAACATTGCGGTTCCAGCGAACAAGCTGCTGCCTCCCGACGGCGTCTACCGGGTCACCGGGCGGCACGACGGGCGCGATTATCTCGGGCTCGTCTCGATCGGCACCAACCCGACGTTCGACGGCTCGGCCCGCACCGTCGAGGCTTGGCTGCTCGACTTCAACGGCGCGCTGTACGGCGAGGAGGTCGCGCTGCGCGACTTCCGGTTCGTCCGTGCGCAGCGCAAGTTCGAGTCGGTCGACGAGCTCGTCGCCCAGATGCGCGACGACGCCGCCACCGTGAAGTTCCCCACCGTCGCGTGAGCCGGAACCGTTCCGTGCGCGGCGGGCGTTCCTAGCAGCGTGCGCATCCGGACGCTGATCTCCGCCGCCGCCGTGCTGGCCTTCGTGCCTGCCGTTGCGCTCGCGATTCCGCAGGCCGGAAAGCCGCCGCCGGCGTTCACGCTGCCGTCGCCGAACGGCAAGCCCGTCAGCCTGAACGATCTCAAGGGCCGGCCCGCGTACATCAACTTCTACGCGTCGTGGTGCGGGCCGTGCAACGACGAGGCGCCGTCGATCGGGAAGCTGCGCGCGCGGTACGCGAAGCAGGGGCTGCAGATCCTCGGGATCGACGAGCTGGATCCGCCCGGGCGAGGCGCCGCGTTCCAGAAGAAGCACGGCAACCCGTACACGCTGATCGCGATCGACGAGAACGGCGGGGTCGGCAAGAGCTACGGCACGATCGCGATGCCGGTCCACGTCTTCATCGACCGGCGCGGCGTCGTCAAGAGCTCTCGCCTCGGCGAGATGACCCCGGCGGAGATCGAAGCCGCGATCAAAGACGCGCTGAAGTAGCGCGCGGCGCTCGCGGGCCCGCGTCTAGCGGCGCTGATTGATCTGCTGCTGTGCTCCGGCGCAGAGGTCGACCGCCGCTCGCGCTTCGACCCGGACGTCTTGGTAGCGGCCGGCTTTTTCGTCGCCGATCGCGTTGTTCAGGTGCTGCGTCGCGGCGCCGGTGTTCGGCGAACCGAGCTGGCTGCAAGCGGCGACCGCACCGCGCGCTTGCGCGACGAACGCGTTCGCGTCGATCGCGGCGACGCTGCCGCCGGGGATCAGGAACGGCTGGGTCTTCAGGTAGCTGGTCTGCGGGATCGTCGACTGCAAGATGGGGATCTGGGTCTGCGGCAGGCGGTTTGCCTCGATCAGCGCTTGGATCGCCGCCGAGCGCGCGCCGTTGATGTCGCCCATGTTGTAGCGCTGGACCGCGGCGTTCGCGTTGACCTGCGCCGACTGCGCGGCGTTCGGGTTGATCGACGCGGCGCGCGCGGTCGCGAGCATCGCGTCGAGGATCAGGTTCGCGGTCGGAGTGCCGGGCACGGGTGGTGTGTTCGGCGGGACCGTCTGCGCGAGCGCGGTGCCGCTGAGCGCCGCGGTGAGCACGGTGGCGAGAAGAAGACGGCTGATGTTCATGCGGCTGCCTCGACGGTGATCGCGCTGCCGTCGTAGTCGACGCGCGCGGTGTGGCCGCCCGCCAGGCGACCGCGCAGGATCGCCTCGGAGAGCGGCGTGGTGACGTGGCGGGCGATCGCGCGCGCGACGTAGCGCGCGCCGCTGCCCGACGACGACGATTCCTTCGCCAGGAACCGCCGCGCGCTGTCGGAGAGGTCGAGCCGCATCGCGTGCGCGCCGAGGCGTTCGGCGAGCAGCGTCACCTGGAGCGCGACGATGCGCTCGATCTCGCGCGGCCCGAGCTCCTTGAAGTAGACGATCTCGTCGATGCGGTCGATCAGCTCCGGCCGCAGCGTGCCCTCGATCTCGTCGCGCTCGAGGTTCGTCGTGAGCACGACGATGGCGTGGCGGAAGTCGATCGTGCGGCCCTTCGCGTCGGTGACGCGGCCGTCGTCCAGGATCTGCAGCAAGATCGCCGCGACGTCGGGGTGCGCTTTCTCGATCTCGTCGAACAGCACCACCGAGTACGGACGCCGGCGGATCGGCTCGGTGAGCTGGCCCGCCTCTTCATGGCCCTGGTAGCCGGGCGGCGCGCCGAGCAGGCGCGAGATCGTGTGCGCCTCGGTGTACTCCGAAAGGTCGAGCCGCACCAGCGCGTCGTCGGTGCCGAAGAGCGCGTGCGCCAGCGCGCGGGCGAGCTCCGTCTTGCCGACGCCGCTCGAGCCGACGAACAAGAACCCGCCGACCGGCTTGCGCGGGTCTTTCAATCCGGCGCGGGCGCGGCGAATCGCCTCGGAGACCGACCGCAGCGCGGCGTCCTGGCCGACGACGCGCGACGAGAGCTGCTCCTCGAGCGCCAGCAGCCCGGCGCGCTGGGCGTCGGTGATCGTGCCCTGCGGAATCCCCGTCCAGCGCGAGACGACCGCCGCGACCCGCTCGACGTCGACGCGCTTGTCGCCGTGCATGGCGGCGCCCGCCGCGGCTTCGTCGACGACGTCGATCGCTTTGTCGGGAAGATACCGGTCGGCGATGTAGCGCGCGGCGAGCGAGGCCGCCGCTTCGAGCGCGTCGTCGTCGATCTGCACGGCGTGATGGGCCGCGTACTTCGGCCGCAAGCCCTTGAGGATCGCGACGGTCTGCTCGATCGTCGGCTCGTCGACTTGCACCGGCTGGAAGCGCCGCTCGAGCGCGGCGTCCGACTCGACGTACTTGCGGTACTCGTCGAACGTCGTCGCGCCGATGCACTGCAGCTCGCCGCGCGCCAGCTCCGGCTTGATCATCGAGCTCAGATCCAGCGAGCCTTCGGCCGCGCCGGCGCCGACCAGCGTGTGCAGCTCGTCGATGAACAGGATGATGTCGCGGCCCGCGCGCTTCACCTCGTCGAGAATCTTCTTGACGCGCGACTCGAACTCGCCGCGGTACTTCGTCCCCGCGACCAGCGGTCCGAGCGAGAGCGCGAGCACGCGCTTCTCGCGCAGCGCCTGCGGTACGTCGCCGTGCGCGATCCGCTGCGCGAGACCCTCGACGATCGCGGTCTTCCCGACGCCCGGCTCACCGATCAGCACGGGGTTGTTCTTGCTGCGCCGCGCGAGGATCGAGACGACGCGTTCCACTTCGTCGTCGCGCCCGATCACGGGATCGAGCTCGTTGTTCTTCGCCGCCTCGGTGAGATCGCGCGAGTACTGCCCGAGCGTCGTCGCGCCGGGCCGCAGCATCCGTCCGAGGTCGGCGAACGGCTGCGGCGCCGGCGTGCGGGGCTGCTCGCCGGGCGGGTTGTTGCGCCGGTTCACGGCGTCGATCGCGACGGCCGCTCCGCCGAACAGCGCTGCCGCCGCTGCCGCGACGCCCAGGATCGCGAACGGCGCCCGGCGCCGCTTTTTCGCGCAGTCGTCGCAGATCTCGGCGTCGACCCACCGGCCGCCGCGAAGGGCGAAATCGTGGACGCGCGCCGGCTTTTCCCGGCAAACCTCGCAGCGAGCGGTCATCGTCTACCACCTACCCCGGACGGCGCGCGCCGGTTTCGCCAAAAATGCTTTCGGGAAGGTATGTCTGGCAATCGCGGCGACGGCCGCCTACTTCACAAGGGGAGAGGGTACAAAGCGAACATGAGCATTCTAGCCTGGTTGATCGTGGGACTGGTCGCGGGGTTCCTGGCGAAATACGCCGTGCCGGGCGAGGGTCCGGGCGGCATCCTCGGCGACATCATCATCGGCATCATCGGCGCCTTCATCGGCGGATGGATTTTCCACGCGTTCGGTGAGCCCGGCGTCAACGGCCTCACCCTGTGGAGCATCCTCGTCGCGTTCGTCGGCGCCGCGGTCCTGCTGTTCATCATGCGCGCGATCACGGGTCGCCGCGCCACGTACTGATCCTCGACGGTCCGGAAGCAGGCTCGTCCCTCCGGGGGCGGGCGTTTCCGGCTTTTGTCGGTAGGAGCGAACCCCTCCCCCGGGCAACCCCTTCCCTCGCGATGGCCTACATCATCACCGAACCGTGCATCGGGACCAAGGACAAGTCGTGCGTCGACGTCTGTCCGGTCGACTGCATTCACGGCAGCGATGACGACACGATGCTCTTCATCGACCCCGAGGTGTGCATCGATTGCGGCGCCTGCGTCTCCGCGTGCCCGGTGGAGGCCATCTATGCGGACTCCGACGTCCCGGAGAAGTGGAAGAACTACATCGAGATCAACGCGGACTGGTACAAGAAGTAAGGTGAGGTAGCTCGCGTGCGGAGGGCGATCGCCCGCGAGCTGATGGACGAGCCGGTCGACGACCTCGACGAGCTCGCCGCGAACCTGCGTGACGTCGCCTTCGCGAACGCCCGGCTCGGCGGAGCCGCCCCGGTGGTGCGCGCGCTGCGCCGGCTCGGCGGGCGAACGGTCCTCGACGTCGGCAGCGGCGCCGGCGACGTCGCGCTCGCGCTCGTGCGCGACGGCGAGCGGCGCGGCGTCGACGTCCGGGTGACCTGCCTCGACAGCAGCGAGCAGATGCTGGCGCTCGCACGGCGCGCCGCCGGCGACCACCCCGCCCTGCGTTTCGTGCACGGCGACGGCGAGTCGCTGCCGTTCGCCGGCGGCGCGTTCGACGTCGTGACGTGCACGCTGGCGCTGCACCATTTCGACCCGCGCGGGGCCCGCGCGCTGCTGCGCGAGCTGCGCCGCGTCGCGCGCCTCAGCCCGCTGGTGTGCGACCTGCGCCGCGGCGCGCTGGCCTACTCCGCCACCTGGCTGTGGTCGCGCACGTCGCGCAACCGCCTCACGCGTCACGACGCGCCGCTCTCCGTGCTGCGCGCCTACACGCCGGCCGAAGCGCTCGCGCTCGCGCGCGACGCGGGCTGGCGCGCACCGCGCGTGCGGCGCGAGGCGTTCTTCCGGATGACGCTGACGGACGAGCCCGCGTGACGACCGGCGAAGCGCCCGACGACGTCGTCGTCGCGGGCGCCGGACCGGCCGGGAGCGGCGTCGCGCTGCTGCTGGCGCGCGCCGGGATGCGCGTGCGCATCGTCGAGCGCAGCCGCTTTCCGCGCCGCAAGGTCTGCGGCGAGTATCTCAACGCGGGTGCCGTCGAGGCACTCGACCGGCTCGGCGTTCTCGCCGCCGTGCGCGCGGCCTCCGCGCCGCTGCGCGGCGTGCGGGTCATCCCGGCTGCGGCACCCGCGGTCGAGCTGCCGTTCAGCCGGACGGCGCTGGCCTGCGAGCGCGAGACGCTCGACGCGATCCTCCTCGACGCCGCGATCGGCGCGGGCGCGGTGCTCGAGCACGGCCGCGTCGAGGAGATCATCGTCGAGGAGGGCCAGTGCACCGGCGTCACGGTGCGCGACGACGAAGGAGTCGTCCGCGACCGGCCGGCGGCGTACGTCGTCGGCGCCGACGGGATCGGCTCGGTGATCGCGCGCAGCGTCTCGCTCACGAAACCGGCTCGCGCCTCGGCGCGTTACGCGGTCGGTGGCCACTACGCCGGATTCCACGACCTCGACGGTCACATCGAGATGTACGTCGGCGGAGGCGCGTACTTCGCGATCAATCCGCTCGGTTCCGATCGCGCGAACGTGATGGTCGTCGTTCCGAAGGACCGTTTGGCACGCTGGTCGGCCGACGTCGACCGGGGGATCGCCGGCGCGGCGGCTGAGCTCGGGCGCGGGTTCCGGTCCTTCGAGGGTGTCCGCCGGCTCGGCCCGCGCGTCTCGATCGGCCCGCTCGCGCACGACGTCCTCGGCGCCGAGCAGGCCGGCGCGCTGCTGGTCGGCGACGCCGCGGGATTTCTCGATCCGTTCAGCGGTCAAGGCGTGTTCCTCGCGCTGACCGGCGCCGAGCGTGCCGCGGCGGCTCTCGTCACGGCGCTGCGCGAGCCCGCGCGCGAGCGCGCCGCGTTCGAGGAGTACGCGCGCTGGCGCGCGGGCGATCTCGCCTGGCGACGCCGTCTCTCCAAGGCGATCGCGCTGCTCATCGACGTGCCGTTCCTGGCGGAGCGCGCGGCGAACCGGCTCGCGCGCTTCCCGGGCGCGGGCGCCTCGCTGCTCGACGCGCTCTCCGGGATCGTCCCGCCGCAGCGCGCGTTCCGGCCGGCCGTGCTCGGCAGGCTGATCGCGTGACCGTGACGCGGAACACGGTCGAGATCGCCGCGCCGGCGGGATCGGTCTACGCGCTCGCCGCCGCGACCGAACGCTGGCCCGAGATCCTGCCGCACTACCGCTACGTTCGCGTCCTCGAGCAGAACGGTGCGCAGCGGCTGGTCGCGATGAGCGCGTGGCGCGACGTCTTCCCGGTGCGCTGGGTGGCGCAGCAGACGAACGACCCGGCGACGCCGCACATCGCGTTCCATCACCTGCGCGGCTGGACGCGCGGGATGGACGTGGAGTGGATCTTCGAACCGTCCGGTGCCGGGACGCGCGTCACGATCGAGCACCGCCTCCGGTTCGCGTTCCCGCTCGCCGCCGGCTGGCTCGAGAAGCACGTCGTGAGCGACTACTTCGTCCACGGTGTGGCGGCGAAGACGCTCGCGCGGATCAAAGCGATCGCCGAGGCGGCCGCGTGAACGGGCACGCCGAGCGCCGGCGCGTCGTCGTCACCGGGATCGGGGTCGTCACCCCGCTCGGAACCGGGATCGACGCGTTCTGGAACGGCGTGCTCTCGGAACGCGTCGCCGTCGCGCCGATCACGCGCTTCGACGCGGGCGGCTACCGCTCGCGGATCGCGGCGCAGGTCGACGATTTCGAGCCGGCCGACTTCGTCACGCGCAAGCGGCTGCACTGGACCGACCGGTTCTCGCAGTTCTCGATCGCCGCGTCGCGGCTCGCGCTCGACGACGGCGGCTACCATCCCAACGGCGCCTCCGACGACGTCGGCGTCTATCTCGGCTCGGCGCTCGGCGGGCTGGCCTTCGCCGACGAGCAGCACGACGTCTTTCGCGAGCGCGGGCTCGACGCCGTGAAGCCGCTGCTCGCGATCTCGGTCTTCGGCGGCGCCGCGACGTGCAACGTCGCGATCGAGTTCGGCTTGCGCGGCCCGACGGTCGCCAACGGCAACTCCTGCGCCTCCGGCGCCGTCGCGATCGGCGACGCCTATCGCGCCGTCGCGCGCGGCGACGTCCGCGCGGCGCTCGCCGGCGGCGTCGAGGCTCCGCTCTCGCCGCTCGTCTACGGCGCGTTCACGATCATCCACGCGATGTCGACCCGCAACGACGAGCCGGGCGCGGCGAGCCGTCCGTTCGACCGCGCGCGCGACGGGTTCGTGATGGCGGAAGGCGCCGGCGTCCTGCTGCTCGAGCGGCTCGACGACGCGCGGGAGCGCGGCGCGCGCATCTACGGCGAGGTGGCGGGGTACGGGCTGACCAACGACGCGCACCACATGTCGGCGCCGCGTCCCGACGCGACGATGAACGCGGCCGCGATGCAGCGCGCGCTCGACGAAGCGGCGCTCGGCGCCGAGGACGTCGACCTGGTCAACGCGCACGGCAGCGCGACGCCGCTCGGCGACAGCGCCGAGGCGCTGGCGATGGAGCTCGTCTTCGGCGAGCGCGCGCGGTCCGTTCCGGTGAGCGCGACGAAGGGTCAGCACGGTCACGCGCTCGGTGCGACCGGCGCCTGGGAGGCGGCGCTCTCGCTCTCGGCGATCGCGAGCGGCGTCGTCCCGCGCAGCGTCAACAGCGACGACGTCGACACGGCGCTGGCGGTCACGGGGACGCGCCTCGAGCGCCGCGTCGGCACCGTGCTCTCCAATTCGGCCGGCTTCGGGGGGATCAACGCGGCGCTCGTCTTTCGTGCCGTCGAGAGCTGAGGTTTCAGCCCCGGCGCCGGCCGCCCGCGATCCGGTGGCCGTGCGCGAGGTGACGAAGGTCTACGGCGAAGGAGAAGAGGCGGTGCGCGCGCTCGACCGCGTCACGATGCGCGTGCGGCGCGGTGAGATGGTCGCGTTGGCCGGGCCGAGCGGGTGCGGGAAGTCGACGCTGCTCAACCTCATCGGCTGCGTCGACCTTCCGACCGCGGGGACGGTCGAGGTCGACGGTTTCGCGACGCACGAGCTGGACGACGACCGGCTCACGAAGCTGAGGCGCGACCGCGTCGGCACCGTCTTTCAGTTCTTCAACCTGCTTCCCGCGCTGCGCGTCTCGGACAACGTCGCGCTCCCGCTGGTGCTGCAGCGCCTCCCGCGCCGCACGATCGACCAGCGGGTCGGCGCCGCGCTGCGCCGCGTCGGCTTGCAGGAGCGCGCGCGTGCCTACCCCGCGCAGCTGTCGGGCGGCCAGATGCAGCGCGTGGCGATCGCACGGGCCGTCGTGCACGAGCCGGCGATCGTGCTCGCCGACGAGCCGACCGGAAACCTCGACTCGCGCACGGGCGCGGCGGTGCTCGCGCTGCTGCGCGAGCTCGCGAACGGCGGGCAGGCGATCGTGATGGCGACGCACAGCGAGGCCGCCGCCGCGCTCTGCGACCGGGTCGTCGCGATGCGCGACGGCCGCATCGTGTGAGCCTCTTCGGGGCGCTCGTCGCCGGGCCGTTGCGCCGCAACGCGCTCCGCTCGGCGGTGACCGTCGTCGCGGTCGCGCTCGGCGTCGCGATCGGGCTGGCGATCGACCTGGCCAACGCGACCGCGGTCGCTTCGTTCGCGAGCAGCGTCAACGTCGTCTCCAGCAAGGTGAACCTCCAGGTCCTCGGGATCGCGGGCGGGTTCGACGAGCGCGCGATCGTGCGCGTCGAACGAATCCCGGGCGTGACGTTCGCCGCGCCCGCGATCGAAGAGACGCTGGCGGTCGGCGCCCGCGCCGGCGACCTGCTCTCGGGCGAGGTCGTGCACGTTCTGGGCGTCGACATGCTGCGGCCGCTCCCGGGCGACGCCGTTCCCGCCGGCCGTTCCGCCGAGGGGACGCGCCGCACGAGCGTCGACCCGTGGCTGCTGGTCGGCGAGCGCGGCGCGTTCGTCAGCGAGCTGCTCGCGGAGCGGATGCGCTGGAAGACCGGGCAGCTCGTGCACGGGCTGGCCGGCGACCGCGACGTGACGTTCCGTATCGCGGGCCTCGTCCCGCGCGGCACTGCCGGGATCGACTCGAGCGTCGTCTTCGTCGACATCGCGACGGCGCAAGACGTGTTCCGGAAGACCGGGCGCCTCGACCGCATCGACGTGATCGCCGATCCCGCGCGGTTCGCCGAGGTTCAGCGCGCGGTGAGCGCGGCGATCCCGCCGGGCGCGCGCGCCGTCCGGCCGGCCGTGCGCACCGAGGAGATCTCGCGGATGCTGCAGAGCTTTCGGCTGAACCTCGAAGCGCTCGCGTGGGTGGCCTTGCTGGTCGGGATGTACTTGATCTACAACACCGTGGCGATCTCGGTCGTGCAGCGGCGGCCCGAGATCGGAACGCTGCGCGCGCTCGGCGCGACGCGCGGCGCCGTCTTCCGGACGTTCGCCGCGGAAGGCGCGCTCATCGGCGCGGCCGGCGCCGCGCTCGGGCTCGCCTTCGGTACGCTGCTCGCGACGATCTCGCTCGGCGCCGTCTCGCGGACGGTCGACACGCTGTACGTCTCTTCGCACGCCGACCGCGTCGCGTACGATCCGCTGCTCTACGTGAAGGCGTTCGCCGTCGGCGTCGCCGCCGCGATCCTCTCGGCCGTGCTCCCTGCGCTCGACGCGGCGAGCACGCCGCCTGCGATCACGATGCGCGCGCAAGGCTTCGAGACGCGCCGGCCGCGCTTCGCCCCGCGCGCCGCGCTCGCCGGACTGCTGCTGCTGGCGCTCGGCGGAGCGTGCGCGCTGGCGCCGGCGATCGGCGGCGTCCCGGTCCTCGGCTACGTCTCCGGGTTGCTCGTGATCGCGGGCGGGTCGCTCTGCGCGCCGCTCGCCGTTCGCACGCTGGCGCGCGCGGTGACGCGCGTCGCGTCGCGCCGTCCGACGCTCGGGCTCGCCGCCGCCAACCTGGCCGGGGCGCCGCTGCGCACCTCGGTCGCCGTCGCCTCGCTGATGATCGCGATCGCGATGATGGTCGCCGTCGCCGTCCTCGTCGCCTCGTTCCGCGTGACGGTGGTCGCGTGGGCCGGCGAGACGCTGCAAGCCGATCTCTTCGTGCGGCCCCTCGGCCTCACCGACCCCTCCGGCGCGGCAGGCTTCTCGCCGGCCGTCGCGGAGCGGATCGCGCGCGTCCCGGGCGTCGCGCACGCCGACGCGTTCCGTTCGATCGAGCTGCCGTACCGCGGCCGGCTGACGAACCTCTTCGCCGCCGACCTGGCTGTGCTCGGCGAACGGCGCAAGCTGCGGCTGCTCGGCGGCGCCGTCGCGGCCGAGCTCGCGCGCTCGGTCCCCGCGACGACGAACGTCCTCGTCTCCGATCCGTTCGCGACGAAGTTCGGGGTGCGCCGCGGCGACGTGATCCGTCTCCCGACGCCGTCGGGGACCGTTCCGTTCACCGTCGCCGCGATCTACAACGACTACTCGTCCGATGCGGGCGTCGTGCTGATCGACCTGCGCACGTACCGCCGCCTCTTTCACGACGACGCGGTCACCTCGATCGCAGTCTTCGCCGCGCCCGGCAGCGATCTGCCCGCGCTGCGATCGGCGATCCTCCGCGCGGTGCGGCCGCTCCGCATCGACATCGCGACCAACCGCGAGCTGCGGGCGCTGGTCGTGCAGATCTTCGACCGCACGTTCGCGATCACGTACGCGCTCGACGTCATCGCGATCGCGATCGCCGTGCTCGGCGTCGTCTCGACGCTCTTCGCGCTCGTCCTCGAGCGGCGGCGCGAGTTCGGCGTGCTGCGCTACCTCGGGCTGACGCGCGCGGGGGTCCGGCGCGCGGTGTTGACCGAGGCGGCCGGGATCGGCGTGCTCGGCGGCGCGCTCGGCGCCGGC
>DASWRW010000004.1:0-85965 GCA_036402975.1 Candidatus Elarobacter sp.
CGGGGCTCTGCGCGGTCGCCGACGCGGTCGTCGCCGCCGACTCGACGCTGTTCGGCTTCACCGAGACGAAACTCGGCATCATCCCCGCGGTGATCTCACCGTTCGTGCTGGCGAAGATCGGCGTCTCCCACGCGCGCCGGCTCTTCCTGACCGGCGAGCGGTTCGACGCGCGTCGCGCCCAGGCGATCGGGCTGGTGCACGAGGTCGTCGCCGCCGGCGCGCTCGACGCCGCGGTCGAGGCGATCGCGGCGGAAGTCGACAGCGCCGGTCCCTCCGCGGTAGCCGCCGCGAAAGCGCTGATCCCGGCGGTCCGCGCCGCCACGTACGACGAGTCGCGCGCGATCACGGCGGCCGCGATCGCGAAGCAGCGCACGAGCACCGAAGGGCAGGAAGGCTTGCGCGCGTTCCTCGAGCGGCGCGCCGCCGCATGGACGACGCCGTGATCCGGCGGCTGCTGATCGCGAACCGCGGCGAGATCGCGATCCGGATCGCGCGCGGCGCGCGCGAGCTGGGGATCTCGCCGGTCGGCGTCTATTCCGACGCCGACGAGCGCGCGCTCTTCCGCGAGGCGATGGATGCGTCGGTCCGCATCGGCGCCGGTCCGGCGGCCGAGTCGTATCTCGACGGCGAGAAGATCGTCGCGGCCGCGAAGACGCTGGGCGCGGACGCGATCCACCCGGGGTATGGTTTCCTGAGCGAGCGCGCGTCGTTCGCGCGGCTGGTCGTCGGCAGCGGACTCGTCTTCGTCGGGCCGGCGCCGGACGCCATCGCCGCGATGGGTTCGAAGATCGACGCGAAGCGCCGGGTGCGCGAGTTCGGCGTGCCGGTCGTCCCGGGCTACGACGGCGACGATCAGAGCCCGGACCGTTTGCGAGCCGAAGCGGCGCAGATCGGCACGCCGCTGCTGATCAAAGCGAGCGCCGGCGGCGGCGGGCGCGGGATGCGCGTCGTCGACGACCTCGCGCGCTTCGACGAGGCGCTGGCGAGCGCGCGGCGGGAAGCGAAAGCGGCGTTCGGCGACGACGCGGTGCTGCTCGAGCGCTACCTGCGCCGTCCGCGGCACGTCGAGTTCCAGATCCTGGGCGACGCGCACGGCACGATCGTGCATCTCGGCGAGCGCGAGTGCTCGATCCAGCGCCGCCATCAGAAGGTCGTCGAGGAAGCGCCGAGCGTCGCGCTCGATCCGGCGCTCCGCGCGCGCATGGGCGAGGCGGCGGTCAGCGCCGCGCGCAGCGTCGGCTACACGAACGCCGGGACCGTGGAGTTCATGCTCGACGAGGACGGCGCGTTCTACTTCCTCGAGATGAACGCGCGGCTGCAGGTCGAGCATCCCGTGACCGAGCTGGTGTACGACGTCGACCTGGTCCACGAGCAGTTGCGCGTGGCGAACGGCGAACGGCTGTGTTTCGCGCAAGAGGATCTCGTGCCGCGCGGCTGGGCGATCGAGGTGCGGCTCAACGCCGACGATCCCGCGCACGACTTTCTTCCGCAGTCGGGGACGATCGCCGCGTTCGACGTGCCGCGCGCACCCGGCGTGCGGCTCGACGCCGGCTTTCGCGCCGGCGACGAGGTCTCGGTCTACTACGACTCGATGCTCGCGAAGATCATCGTCTGGGGAACCGACCGCGCGACCGCGATCGCGCGCATGGACGCGACGCTGCGCGCGACGCGCGTCGCCGGCGTCGCGACGAACCTGCCGCTGCTGCGCGCGATCGTCGCCGACGACGCGTACCGCGCAGGCGACACGACGACGCGCTTCCTCGAGGAGCGGATGCCGGGCTTCCGGCTCGGCGAGCCGCACGCGGACGACGCGACCAAACGCCGCATCGCTGCGGCGCTGCTCGCGCGCGACGGCGCGTGGCGCCTCGGCAGCGTCGGTGTACCGCTGGCGTTCGCCGTCGACGGCGCGGTCGTCCACGCCGCCGCCACGTACGACGGCGTGCGGTGGAACCTGGACGGCGCGCTCGGCGGCACGGTCGAGCCGGATGCGCGCGAAGCGACGTACGACGCGCGCGGCGGCACGGTGCTGGTCGAAGGCCGGACGGTGCGCTGGACGCTCCCCGAACCGCCGAGCGCCGGCGCCGAGCACTCCGCGCACGCCGCCGCGTCGGGCGAGGTCACCGCGCCGATGCCCGGCAAGATCGTGAGCGTGAACGTCGAGCCGGGCGCGGCGGTCGAGCAGCGCGCGCTCCTCGTCGTGCTGGAAGCGATGAAGATGGAGCACCGCATCGAAGCGCCGGTCGCCGGCACGGTCAACGACGTCCGCGTGATGCCGGGCGAGCTGGTGAAGAGCGGAGCCGTGCTCGTGACGATCGGGCCCGCATGAGCGCTGCCGCGTGCGCGTGATTCTGATCGCCGGCTGGAACGAGCAGGCGAGGCTGATGCGCACGTTCTCGGAGGGCCGCAACGGAAAGGACGGCCTGGCGGCGTTCGGTTTCGACTGCACGATTTTCCCCGACGGCAACGAGACGCTGCGCGAGCGGGTCGACCGCTTCGGCGCGTTCTTGGACCGGCTGCACGCGCGCGAGCCGAACGCCTTTCCGGTCGCGACCGTCGGGTACAGCGCCGGTGCGCTGATCAACCGCGGCTTCCTGCGCGCGTACCCGCAGCGCGCAGACGAGATCGCCGCGACGGTGCAGATCGCGGCGCCGAACGCCGGGCTGGTCACCAACTACGCGATCGCGACGCTGCGTCTGGCGCGCATGCCGACGCACGTGCTGGCCGACATGGACGTAAGCGCGCCGTTCATGACCTGGCTCAACGGCGTCACGGGGCACTGGGTGACCGATCCGGACAATCCGAAGAAGCAGCGCTGGAAGCTCGACGGCGAACCGTGGATCATGCCGGAAGGCCACCCGTACCTGCACGTCATCGGGCGAATGCCGAAGTACCACCTGCAGAGCGACGGCGTCGTGATGGTCGAGTCCGCGACGCTCGACGGTGCGATGCCGGTCGTCAGCATCGACGCCGACGAGGCGAACCATCTGAACCTCGGCGCCGCATCGAACGTCTTCGCGACGATCTTCCGCCGCTTCAAGCACGACGACACGGTCTGGCCGCGCGTCGTCGACGCGATCGCGCGTTTCCTGCGAAAGGAGCCCGTCACATGATCAATCCGCTCTCAGGCGCGCCGAAGCGCGTGACGATCTGCGAGGTCGGGCCGCGCGACGGCCTGCAGAACGAAGCGACGCCGGTCGCGACCGAGGACAAGATCCGGTTTTGCGACTTGCTCTCCGACGCCGGCGTTCCGATCCTCGAAGCGACGTCGTTCGTGAGCCCGAAAGCCGTTCCGCAGATGGCGGACGCCGGCGAGGTCTTCCGCCGCATCAGAAAGGACGAGGGGCGAACGTACCTCGTGCTCGTTCCCAACGAGCGCGGCCTGGACCGGGCGATCGAGGCCGGCGTGCGCGCGATCGCGGTGTTCACCGCGGCCTCCGAAGCGTTCGCCAAGGCGAACATCCGCATGACGATCGACGAGTCGGTGTCGACGTTCGCGAACGTCGTGAAGCGCGGCAAGGCCGAAGGCATGTGGGTCCGCGCGGCGGTCTCGACGGCGTTCGGCTGCCCGTTCCAGGGCAAGGTCTCGGCTTCCGACGTGCGCCGCGTCTGCGAGAAGCTGCTCGCGCTCGGCGTCGACGAGCTGAGCGTCGCGGACACGATCGGCGTCGGCACGCCGAACCAGGTCTTCGAGGTCGTCGACGCGCTGCGCGACATCGTCCCGCCCGACAAGCTCGGCCTGCACTTTCACGACACGCGCGGCACCGCGCTGGCGAACACGCTGGCCGCGCTGGCCTGCGGCGTGCAGATCTTCGACACCTCGGCCGGCGGCCTCGGCGGCTGCCCGTTCGCGCCGGGTGCGACCGGCAACTGCGCGACCGAAGACCTCGTCTACATGCTGCACGGCATGGGCATCGAAACGGGCATCGACCTGGCGAAGCTCCGCGCCGCGTCCCGCTTCATCGCCGGCAAGCTCGGCCGAGGCCACCCCTCCCGCGCCTACACCGCCCTCGAAGCGGCAGACGCTCGAGTGGCCCGACTCGTCACCACCGGTGCCTAGATGCCGGACGACGAGCGAATCACAAAATCGCAGGCGGACAAGTCGGAGAATCGCCCTGCTAGCGGACGCGCTCGGCGCATTTCCAGGGAGGCGCGATCAGGTCTCTGTCCGTAGCATCGGCTGATGCGTATAGCGCTCCGCACCGGGCGGTTCTATGACGGCTCCGACGCTCAGCCTCGATCGAACGTCACGGTGCTTGTCGACGACGGACGTGTCGAAGGTATCTCGGACGGAAGTCATTTTACCGAGGTCGGGCGCACCTACGAGGCGGCAGCGGTCGTGCCCGGACTGATCAACTGTCACGTTCACCTCGAGATGAACGGTGAGCCGGACACGCAGACGTTCTACATCGTTCGCACGCCGACCGAACGGACGCTGGACGCGGCGCGGAACGCGCGGCTCGGGCTCCAAGCGGGCGTCACGACGGTTCGCGATCTCGGCGGCGTGGACTCGAACGCGATCGCGCTTGCCGGCGCGGTCGCGAGCGGCGATCATCCGGGGCCGACGATCATCGCGGCCGGGCGCGCGTTGTGCATGACCGGCGGGCACGGGTCGTTCGTCGGGCGCGAAACGGACGGGCCGTGGGACGCGCGCAAAGCGGTGCGCGAGCAGCGCAAGGCCGGTGCCACCTGCATCAAGCTGATCGCCACGGGCGGCGTGCTGACGAAGGGCGCCGTTCCCGGGCAGGACCAGCTCAGCGAGGAAGAGATGCGTGCCGCGATCCTCGAGGCGAGCACGCACGGCCTGCGCGTCGCGGCGCACGCCATCGGGACGAACGGCATCAAGAACGCTTTGCGCGCCGGCGTGGACTCGATCGAGCACGGCCATCTCCTCGACGACGAGGCGATCGAGCTGTTCAAGGAGCGCGGCGCGTACCTCGTTCCGACGCTCGCAGCGGTGTGGCGGATCTACGAAAACATCGCGGGCGGCGCGCAACCCGACTACGTCGTGCGCAAGGCGACCGAGATCTATCGAACCGCCGGGGACAACATCCGCAAGGCGTACCGTGCCGGCGTGAAGATCGCGGGCGGCTCGGACGCCGGCACGCCGTACAACCGTCACGAGGACTACGCGTACGAAGTCGAGCTGATGTCGACCGTGCTCGGCATGACACCGCAGCAAGCGCTGACCGCCGCGACGTCCACCGCCGCCGATCTGCTGGGTGTCGACGCGGGTGTCATCGCGCCGGGCAGGCCGGCGGATCTGTTGCTGCTCGACCGCGATCCCGGTGGCGACGTGCGCGCGTTGCGCGAGCCTCGCGTCGTGATCAAGGGCGGCGCCGTCGCCCACGAACGGCAATGAGCGGCCAGGCACAGCCGGACGAGGCGCGCGACGTCGCGCGCGTCGTCGCCGCGATCAACGAGGTCTGGCACGTTGCAGCGCCGGACGACATCGAGCCGTTGCTTCGGCCGTACTTCGCCGAGGAGATGACAATCGCCGGGCCGGGGCTCTTGCCGGTCGGGACCGGACGGGAGTTCGCGATCGGGAGCTACGCGGACTTTGCTCGGGTTGCCAAGATCGCGTCGTTCGAGATGGAGGATCCGCTCGTCCACGTCGGCGGAGAGGCTGCGGTTGCGACGTACGGCTGGCGCATCCGCTATTCGCTCGAAGGCGCCGACTTCGACGAAACCGGGCACGACGTCTTCGTCCTGCGCCGCACCGCCGCGGGCTGGCTGGCGACGTGGCGCGCGATGCTGCCCGACTGAACGCTCGTGGCGGATCTGCGCGGGCTCAAGGTCGCGGTGCTCGGCGCGATCTCGTGGCGCATGCCGCCGCCGGGATACGGGCCGTGGGAGCAGGTCGCGTACAACATCGCGCGCGGTCTCGTCGCGCGCGGGGCGAACGTCACGCTGTTCGCGACCGCGAACTCGTCCAGCCCGGGCCGGCTTGCCGCGGTCGTGCCGGTCGGTTTGAACGAGGACGGCGCGCTGAACGGCGAGGTGATGACCGAGCTGCACATCGCGTCGTGTTTCGCGCGCGCTCGCGAGTTCGACCTGATCCACAACAACCTCGACTGGAAGCCGCTGCTGTACGCGCTCGCCACCGACTCGCCGCCGGTGCTGACCACGGTTCACGGCTTCTCCTCACCCCAGATTCTTGCCGCCTACTACGCCGGCGCCTCGCGCTCGTTCTTCTGCTCGATCAGCGACGCCGACCGCGACCCCGGGCTGGCGTATCTCGCGACGACGTACAACGGAATCGACCCGAACGAGTGGACGTTCCGCGAGACGGCCGGTGACTATCTCTTGTTCTTCGCGCGATTCCATCCGGAGAAGGGAGCGCATCTCGCGATCGAGGTGGCGAAGCGGGCCGGCGTTCGGATCAAGCTCGCCGGGATCCCGCACGACGAGGCGTATTTCCGCGAGCTCGTCGAGCCGCGCGTCGACGGCGACGCCGTGCAGTTTCTCGGCCACGTGCAGGGCACGGCGCGCGACCAGCTGGTCGGCGAAGCGCTCGCACTCGTGCACCTCACCACGCGGCCCGAGCGGTTCGGTCTCACGATGATCGAGGCGATGGCGTGCGGCACGCCGGTGCTGGGCGCGCGGATGGGCTCGATCCCGGAGGTCGTCGCCGACGGCCGCACGGGCTTTCTCTGCAACGGCGTCGATGACGCCGTCTCCAACGTCCGGCGCCTCGCGTCGCTATCACGAGCGGCGTGCCGCGCACACGTCGAGGCGAACTTTTCGCTCGAACGGATGATCGACCGCTACGCAGCCGCGTACGCCGATGCCCTGCGCCTGCGCGTGCCGCCGGCGCCGACCGACGAGGAAGTACGCTGGCGACGGCACGACTGGTGGGACCGTCCGATGGCCTTCACCGATCTGCCGCCGCGGCCGTCCGCCGGCCTTACCGCGATGCGGCTCGAGAGACCGGCGCGGTAGCGCAGCCGGCCTAGAGAATGCGTCCCGGCGAGACGCGGTATTGCGCCGCGCCGGGATCGGGACAACTGCTCATCGGGTGCGGGTCCTGGGTTTGCTCGCGCGCCGAGATCATCCAGCAGTTGCCGAGCACCGAGCAGTAGCATACGCGGAAGTCGATCCGGCCGGCAGCAGCCCCGTACTGCCGCGCGGCCCACTTGGCGTTGATCCGAAAAAGCTGCGCAGCGGCACCCGCGCGAATCACGCTGCCCGGAGAAACGCCGCGCAGCTGCGCCGAGACGGCGCCCTTCTCGGGCCGAAATACGCGCCGAAACGCTTGCGACGGGTCGGGGTAGATCCGACCGTCGACGGTCAGCACCATGGACCGAATGATCGCGGGACCGAGGCCGTCGTTCGCGATCTCGAGCGAGACGAACTTCGGATCGTACGTCGTTTGAAACGACAGGTACGGCCAGACCTGAGACGAGAGCTGCTCCGCGACGACGCGCGACTGCCAGAACGAGGCCGCCGTCGCCAGCGAGCTGATCAGCAGCGCGCAGACCGCGATGATCAAGTCGAGGCGGATGCCGCGCCGCAGCGAGGCGGTTTCTTCGGAGGGCGTCATCGCAGCGCCGCCGCGCGGTCGTCGATCCAGCGCAACGCCTGACGCCCGCGCTCGGCCTTCGCGAGCGCGTCGTCGACGCTGGACCCGAGCACGGTGAAATGGCCCATCTTCCGGCGCAGTGCCGCATGCGCTTTGCCGTAGACGTGCAGCTTCAAATCGCGCTCCCGCAGCAGCTCGTCGATGCCGCCGAGCGAGTCGCCTTCGTTCGCGCCGAGGATGTTCACCATGACCGCCGGCATGAACTGGAGCGGCTCGACCAGCGGCAGCCCGCAGATCGCGCGCACGTGCAGCTCGTACTGGCTGATCTGCGTCGCGTCGAGCGAGTAGTGCCCGCTGTTGTGGACGCGCGGCGCGATCTCGTTGACGAGCAGCTCGTCACCGGCTTGGAAGAACTCGACGCAGAACGTGCCGATGATCTCGAGCCGCTCGGCGATCGTCGTCGCGTACCGCCGCGCGCGCTCGGCGATGGGCGCCGGCACTCGGGCGGGGACGATCGTCGTCGCGAGCACACCGTGATCGTGCTGGTTCTCCGAGGTCGGGAACGCGACGATCTCACCGTGCCGGTTGCGCGCCGCGATGATCGAAAGCTCGCGCTCGAACGCGATCAGGCGCTCCCAGATCAGCGGCCGGCCCTTCGCCTCGGTCCACGCGCGCTCGGCGTCGCCGCGTTCGCGCACGACCCACTGCCCCTTGCCGTCGTAACCGCCCATCGTCGTCTTCAGCACCGCCGGATAGCCGACCGCGCGCTCCGCGCCGCCGAGCTCCTCGCGTGAGCGAACCGGAACGAAGTCCGCCGTCGGAATCCCGCACTCGCGCACGAACGTCTTCTCGAGAACGCGCTCCTGCGCGATCCGCAACGCGGCGGAGCCCGGGTGCACGATGCGCCGGTCGCCTTCGAGCGCCAGCACCGACTCGAGCGGGATGTTCTCGAACTCGTAGGTGACGACGTCGGTGCGCGCGCCGAGCTCGCCGATCGCGCGCAGATCGTCGTACGCCGCGACGATCTGCTCGTCGGCGACCTGTCCGCACGGCGAATCCGGCAACGGCTCCAGCGTGACGACCCGAAAGCCCATCCGCTTCGCCTCGAGGGTCAGCATCCGGCCGAGCTGCCCGCCCCCGAGGATGCCAATCGTGCGGATCACAGCTCCGCCGCCTCGACGTCCGCCGCTACGCGGGCGACGCGTGCGTCCAGCTTCTGCGCCAGCTCCTCATCGTGCAGCGCCAGAATGCGCGCCGCGAGCAGCGCCGCGTTGGCCGCGCCGCCGATCGCCATGGTCGCGACCGGGACGCCGGCCGGCATCTGCGCGATCGAGAGGAGCGAGTCCAGCCCGTTGAGCGCCTTCGACTGCACCGGCACGCCGATGACCGGCAGGTTCGTCTTCGTCGCGACCATCCCGGGGAGATGCGCGGCTCCGCCGGCGCCGGCGACGATCACCGCGATGCCGCGCGCCTTGGCCTCGCTCGCGTAGCGAAACATCAGATCGGGCGTGCGGTGCGCCGACACGACCCGGATCTCGAACGGAACGCCGAGCTCCTCCAACGTCGTCGCGGCGGCGCGCATCGTCTCCAGGTCGGACTTCGAGCCCATGATGATCCCGACGCGGGCCGCAGCGCTCATCGCCCCCGGCGTTCGGGCCGCGCCGCGAGCCGCCCTCGGTCGGAAGGGCCGCCCCGCTCGCGGCGGTACCCTGGCCTGGTGCGGTTCTCGGTCGGGATCAACTACTGGCCGCGGCGGAGCGCCATGGCGATGTGGCGGCAGTTCGACGCGGGCGAGGTGCGGGAGGACTTCACGCGGATCGGCGCGCTCGGGCTCGACACGGTACGGTTCTTCCTGCGCTGGGACGATTTTCAGCCGAGCGCCCATGCGGTCGAGCCCGCCATGCTCGCGCGGCTCGAAACCGTCGCCGACATCGCCGCCGAAGCGGGCTTGCGGACGATGCCCACGCTGTTCACCGGCCACATGAGCGGCGTGAACTGGCTGCCGTCGTGGACGCTCGACCGCGCGACGCCGCACGGCCGGTTCCGCACGATCACCGAAGCCGGCGAATCGCCGTACGGAATCGGCGATTTCTACACCGGCGGACTGCTCGAAGCGCAGCTCGTCTTCGCGCGCGCCGCGGGCGAACGGCTGCGCAATCATCCGGCCGTGTGCGCATGGGACCTCGGCAACGAGTTCAGCAATCTGCGCGAGCCGAAGAGCGAGCACGACGCGGCCGAATGGGCGCGCCGCCTCACCGCCGCGCTGCACGAGTCGTCCGGCATCCCGGTCACCGCCGGCACGCACGGTGAGGACCTCACCCGTGACCGCGACCTTCGTCTCTCGTCGCTCTGCATGCCGTTCGCGTTCGCGACGATGCACGGCTACACGGTCTACAGCGGGTTCTCGCGCAGCCGGCTCGATCCGGAAGTCGTGCCGTTTCTCGCGCTGCTCGCGGCGTCGTTCTCGCACAAGCCCGTGCTCTTCAGCGAGCTCGGAAACCCGACGTGCCCGGCGGGAAAGCTCTCGCCGTACGAGCGCGTCGCCCTGCCGGACGAGAAACCGAATCCGACGGTGTCGCCCGACGATCCGGTCCTCGCACCGTACGCGTGCCTCGACGAGCACGAGATGGCGGCGTACTGCACGAACGTGCTCGATCGCCTGCACCGCGACGGGCGGCTCGGCGCGTACTGGTGGTGCTGGGCCGACTACGCGCCGGAGCTGGGCGACGCGCCGCCATTCGACCGCGCGCCGCACGAGCGCTCGTTCGGAATCGTGCGCGGCGACGGCAGCGAGAAGCCGGTCGCCGCGGCGCTCGCGGCGTTCGCGCGCGAGCGGCGCACCGTCGTCGAGCCGCGCGACGTGCAGCCGATCACCGAGGTCTACTACTACCGCACGCTGCCGCGCAGCACCAAGACGCTCTACGACGCGTTTCTCGGCACCGTCGAGGAACGGCGCGGCGGCGTGCGGTAAGGCGTGGCGATGCGCGAGAACACGCTCAAGCGCCGGCTCGCGGCCGGCGAGACGGTCTTCGGGACCTGGATGAACCTCGCCGAACCGCTCGCCGCGGGTCTCTTGGCGAGCCACGGCTGGGACTGGATTCTGATCGACATGGAGCACGGCCCGATCCCGCTCGCCGACGCGGCCGCGATGGTGACGGCCGTTCGCGCGCAAGACGGCGTGCCCGTCGTGCGCGCGGCCTGGAACGAGAGCTCGCAGATTCAGCGCGTGCTCGACCTCGGCGCGTGGGGGATCATGGTGCCGGTCGTCAACACGGCGGACGACGCGCGCCGCGTCGTGCGCGACGCGCGGTTTCCGCCGCTCGGCGAGCGCAGCCGCGGCGGGATCCGCGCGAACTTGACCTGGGGCACCGACCCCGGAACCTACAGCCGCCGCGCCAACGACGAGATCCTGGTGCTCGTGCAGGTCGAGACGGAAGAGTCCGTGTCCAACGCGGACGACATCCTGGCCGTCGACGGCGTGGACGGCGTGTTCGTCGGCCCCAACGATCTGGCCTTCTCGGGCGGCAAACCCTGGCCGGACGTCTGGCTGAAGGACGACGCGTACATGGCGCTGATCGACACGGCCGCGCGCGCCGCGCACGCGGCGGGGAAGTTCGCCGGCATCCTCGCGCGCGACGCCGCGCAGGCAACGCAGATGGCCGCGCGGGGATTCCGGTTCGTGGGTGTCGGCGGCGACGCCGCCTTCCTCACCGCCGGCTCGAAGCAGGCGCTCGAGACGGTGCGCGCGGCGAAGCCGTGAGCGTGATCGTCGTCACCGGCGCGTCGAGCGGGATCGGCCGCGCGCTCGCGCTGCGCGCCGCGCGCGCCGGATACGACGTCGTCGCGCTCGGCCGCAATGCGGACGCGCTCGGCACGCTGGCCGCGCGCGTGCGCCGCGAGAACGCGCGCGTCGTCACCGGCGTCTTCGACATCGCGCAGCCGGAGAACGCGCGGGCGATCGTCCAGCTCGCGCGCAGCGCCTTCGGGCGGATCGACGTGCTGGTGAACAACGCCGGCCACGTCGCGGTCGGGCCGCTCTCGCAGCAAAGCGACGACGCGCTGCGCGCGCAGTTCGGGACGCACGCGATCGGGCCGATCGCGCTCGTGCGCGAGGCGCTGCCGCTGCTGCGCGTCTCGCGCGGCCATGTCTTCATGGTCGGCAGCGGCGTCGCGCGGGTTCCGGTCGGCGGGCTCGGCGCGTATCCGCCGTCGAAGGCCGCGACGCGTTCGGCCGCTGCCGTGCTGCGCCGCGACCTCAAGCCGGACGGGATCGCGGTCACGTACGTCGACCCGGGCGTCGTCGACACCGCGTTCATGACGCGCGCCGGCATGCGCGGCGCGCCGGACGCGCTCCTCGTGACGCCGGCGGACGTCGCGCGCAAGATCCTGCTCGCCGTCGCGACGCGCCCGCGCGTGCTGAACGCCGTTCCGTGGCAGACCGCGTTCGTCGCGCTCGCGGAGCTGTTCCCGCGCGTCACCGACCTCGTGCTCGAGCGCAATCCCGCGCTGGTCGGTACCGTGGAGGCACCGCAACCGGCGCTCGACCGCGTGCCCGCGCCCGTGCTGACCGCCGCGCCGGCAGCGGACGTTGCCGACGAGCTCGCGACACCCGATGAAGCTGAAGCCGCCGCACACGTCCCTGACGTCAGCGCCGAAGCAGCCGCCGCAACGGCGACCGCCGAAGTCACCGCACCGCGAGCTGCCGAAACGAACACCACACCGGCTGCGGAGTTCGACAGCGCGATCGAGCCGGTGCGGCGGCGGATGGAGCGCGTCAAGCTGCGCGAGGAGTTCGTGCGCGGTCTGCTGCACGAGGGCGACGTCCTCGACGCGCACGAGGTCGCGCTGCGCTGGGCCGGGATGCCGAACAAGAACGAGCGCGCGGCGACGAACGAAGTGCTCGACGCGCTGACCGGTGCCGGCTTCCTGCGGCGCGACGGCGAGCGCTATCACGTGGTTCGCGGACCGAACTGATGCCGCCGCGGCGCGCGTGACGCAGCACGCCTTCGCCGAGCTGCGTGCGGGCCTGGTCGCGTATCTGCGCGCGCGCGGCGACGTGCGCAGCGAGCGCGTCGCCGCGGCGTTCGAGCGGGTTCCGCGGCACGTCTTCGTCCCCAGCCTGCCGCCCGAAGAGGTGTACGCCGACCGTTCGATCGCGATCAAGCTGCAAGACGGCGTACCGATCAGCTCGTCGTCGCAGCCGGCGATCATGGCGGAGATGCTGGAGATGCTGGCGTTGCAGGAAGGCGACCGCGTGCTGGAGATCGGCGCGGGCAGCGGCTACAACGCCGCGCTCATCGCCGAGCTCGTCGGTTCGGCGGGGTTCGTCGAGACGATCGACCTCGACGACGATCTGGTCGCCGCGGCGCGCGCGCATCTCGACGAAGCCGGATACGCGCAGGTTCGAACGCGCTGCGCCGACGGCGCGCTGGGCGATCCGGAGAACGCGCCGTTCGACGCGATCATCGCCTCGGTCGGCGTCGAACGGATCCCGCCGGTTTGGATCGCGCAGCTCCGCGCCGGCGGACGGCTGGTCGCGCCGCTCACGACGCGCTCGCTGCAAAAGGTCGTCGCGTTCGAGCGCACGGAGCACCGCCTCGAGAGCGTCGCCGTCGTCGACGCGGGGTTCATGATGCTGCGCGGTCCGTCGGCCGCCGCGGACAGCCGCGTCATCCCGCTGGGCGACGAGACGATCGTGCTGCGCGTGCTCGCCGACCACGCCGCCGGGATCGACGCCGCGGCGCTCACCGCCGCGCTGCACCGCCGGCCGTACGACGCGCTGCCCGCGCGGCGCCTCTCGGTCGAGGACGTCTGGACCGGCTTCTCGATGTGGCTCGCGCTGCACGACGACGGCTGCTGCCGCCTCAACGCGCACGGCCCGAGCGCGCAGTCCGGCCTCGTACCGAACCTCACCGCGGGCGCGGAGTCGCTCTACGGCTTCACGACGACCTTCGGAGTCTGCGCGGGAAGCGAGCTCGTCGTCTTCGCGCCGCGCGGCGCGCGCGACGTGCTCGTGCGCCGCTTCGGCACGCCCGCCGGCGGCCTCGCTCGTCTGCAAGCGCACATCACCGCCTGGGACGACGCGGGCCGTCCGGGCAACGCCGAGCTCCGAATCACGATCGACGCCGACGGCAGCTCGCATGCGGCGTTCGCGCGACGCGGTCGCGGCCCGACCGCGTAGACGCTACCAGTACGCGACGTCTTTTTGCTTCGTGTCCTGCCACTTGCCGAACACGGCGGCGTTCGCTTTGAACAGGTTCTGCAGATCGTCGACGCGCGCGGCGTCGATCGGGTGGTCGCGCAGCCAGAAGTTCTGCCCGGGGCCGTACGTGTCGGTCATCACTTGGAAGAACCAGACCATGCCCCATGGATTGAACTGGCCGGTCGCCGCCATGATCCGCGCGCCTTCTTCGTCGGCCTGCGCCTCGATGTGGCGGGACTGCGCCGCGTCGCTGCCCGCGACGGCGAACTGCGAACCGTAGTCGACCGCCGCGCCGACCAGCGGGCCCAGCACGATCTGCGCCAGGATCGACCCGATCGAAGCGGCCGTGCTCTTCTTGTTGAGCTGGGCCATGCGCTGCGCGACGTGGTGCAGCACCATGTGGCCGGTCTCGTGCGCGAGGACGCCGGCCAGCTCGTCCTTGTTCTTCGCCAAGCGGAGGAGCGGCTCGTTCACGTAGATGTTGCCGCCCGGGACCGCGAACGCGTTCGCCGAGTCGCCCCGCACGATGTAGTAGCGGATCGGATACGGGTAGCGCGAGACGACCGAGCCCGAGATGATCGAGCCGACCTCGTTCAAGTGCTCGTAGAACGGCGAGTCGAAGAGGACTTCGCCGTCCTCGCGAAGCTGGGCGAAGACCTCGCGGCCGACGGCGGCCTCGTCGATCCCCGCCGCCACGGCGGGGCTGACGTGGACCAATTCGGTGACCCCGACGGTCGCGATGAGACTGCGGATGAACGCCGTGCGTTCCATCGTACGTATTTCCTCGGAAGGGACGCGGTTGACTCTACAACGGTATCGCTGGATCGTCGGTTGCGCGGCGTTCCTCCTGGCACTCGGCTCCTCGGCACGCGGCGCAAACGCGGCGGTCTCGCGCGTCGCGGTGCCCGCCGGCGCCCTGGCCGGGATGCATCTCGCCGGTCCGGCCGAGCCTCGCACGACGCTCCATCTGGCGCTCGAGCTCCAGCCGAAGGCCGACCTCGACGGGCTCGCGGCCCGCATGAGCGACCCGGCCGACCCCGCGCACCGGCAAGCTCTGTCGCGGCAGGCGTTCACCGACCGCTTCTCCCGGGCGCAGGACGCCCGCGCCGCCGGCCAGTTGTTGCGCTCGGCGGGCGGCACCGACGTGCAGGTCGCGGGCGACGGGCTCGTGATCGGGGCGCTGATGCGCGTCGCCGATGCCGAGCGGCTGTTCGGCGTGCGCTGGCAGAAGTGGACCGACGGCACGCGAACCGCGCTGGCGCCGAACGGCCCGCTGAACGTCCCGGTGGGCGGCGTCCGCGACGTGCGCGGCGCGCTGGTGGCCACCTCGCCGCGGCTGGCCGACACGCGGCCCTCGTTCACGTACTTCCGCGGCGACTGGTACGAGCCGGCCCGGTTCCGCGGCATGATCGACGCCGTCGACTCCGGCGGCGGCAGCCAGCGCATCGTGCTGGTCGAGGACGCCTCGGACCGCTACGACGTGAACGACCTGCGCAAGTTCCTGGCCGCCGAAGGCGCGCCGCCCGGCGCCTCGCCGAGCCGCATCACCGACCGCAGCTTCGTCTTCAAGAACTCCTCGACCGAGTGCGGCCGCGACGACCGCGGCCAGGAGGCGGGGCTCGACGTGAGCGCCGCGATCACGATGGCACCGCTGGCCGAGGTGATCGCCGACTACGACGACGTCTGCGGCGCCGGCAACGACGCGACCGCCGCGCTGGCCCGCGCGCTCGATCTCGACCCCACGGTGCTGGTGCTGCCCGTGGTCGTCGGCGGCGTCGACGGCCCGGTCGCCGCGAGCTACGGGCGCACGCCGTTGCCGTATCTGGAGGCGATGGTGCGCGGGATCCCGGTGGTCGTCCCGGCCGGTGACGACGGCGCGTACGGCTTTCGCGAGAACGGGGTCGAGCGGCCGCGCGTCTCGTGGCCGTGCGTGCTGACCGTCGTCATTTGCGTCGGCGGGACGCAGCTCGGCGACCGCGACGGCGTCGCCGACGAAGGGCCGTGGAATGATCTCGACTTCGCCGGCGGCGGCGGCCTCTCGGGCGAGCCGCGCCCGCCCTGGCAGAACGCGCCCGGCGACTTCTTGTTCTCGACGACGTACGTCAAGAACCGCATCGTCCCCGACGTCTCGGCCGACGCGTCGGGGCATTTGCGCGTGTTCTGGCACGGCTACGGTCTGGGCGGCGTGGGCGGCACGAGCGAGAGCGCGTCGCTGGTCGGCGCCGAGCTGGCCGCGATCAACAGCCTGGTCGGGCCGCAGCGGCGGCTGCTCACGGCGGGCGATCTGTACGTCCTCGCGCGCACCGCACCGCAGGCATTCCGCGACGTCACGCGCGAGAACGACCGCGGCTGGAAGGACAACACGCTGCGCCCGCGCGCGAAGCCGCTGCCGAAGAACTACCGCGGCATTCTGCCAACGCCGGCGCCGCTGGTCAAGGGCTGCGTCGAACAGCAGCCGGACGGGTGCGCGGTGACGACCGGTTTCGACGCGGTGAGCGGAATCGGTTCGCTCAAGGAGCGCGCCGCGGTCGACGCACTGCGCTGACGCCGAGCGCGAGGAAGAAGATCAGCGTCGCGAGCAGCACGATCGTTGCACCGGACGACGCGTGCAGCTCGTACGACGCGTAGAGCCCGCCCACGGTAGAGATCACGCCGAACCCGCACGCCAGCGCCATCATCGGCACGAAGCGCTTCGTGAGCTGCGACGCGGCGGCGGCCGGTGTGACCAGCAGCGCGGCGACGAGCACGATGCCGACCGCCTGCAGCGAGACGATGATCGTCAGCGCGATGATCACCAGCAGCGCATAGTCGATCGCGGCGACGCGGACGCCGGCCGCCTGCGCGACGATCGGGTCGAACGACGTGTACAGCAGCGGCCGCCACAGCGCGGCGACGACGAGCGTCACCGCAAGTCCTAGCCCGACGACGGTCGCGACGTCGCCCGGCGAGACGCCGAGGATGCTGCCGAACAGGAAGCTCTGCAGATCGACGGTCGCTCGCGGCGAGCGCGACATGAGGAAGACGCCGAGCGCGAAGGCACCGGTGAACAGCACGCCGATCGAGGTGTCCAGCGAAACCTTCGCACGCCGGTGCACGAAGCCGATCCCCAGCGCGGTGATGATCGTCGCCGCGGCGGCACCGGCGTAGAAGTTCGCGCCGCGCAGATAGGCGATCGCGATCCCGGCGAACGAGGCGTGCGCGAGCCCGTCGCCGATGAACGAGAGCTTGCGCAGCACGACGTACGTCCCCATCGACGAGCACAGCGCGCCGACGACGAGCGCCACGACGAACGCACGCTGCATGAACGTCTCTTGAAACGGCGCGAGGATGCCGTCCATGTCAGCGGCGGTTCGTGCCGGTGTCCGCGATCGTCGGCTGCCCCGACGTCGTTGACGATGCCGTACACGCGCTCCTCATCGATGGTGCCCGTGCGTGTGCGTATGCTCGCGGATGGTCGCGTACGCGCCCGACTCGAGCACGGCGTCCGGCGTGCCGTCGGCGAGGATCTTCCGGTCGACGACGATCAGCCGGTCGAACCACTCGGGCGCGCGGTCGAGATCGTGCGTCGTCATCAGCACCGGCAAGCCGTCCCGGACCAGGCCGCGCACCAGCGTCAGCAGCGACTCCTCGGTCGCCGCGTCGACACCGGTCGTCGGCTCGTCGAGCAATAGCAACAGCGGCTCCTGCGCGATCGCGCGCGCGACGAACGCGCGCTGCTGCTGGCCGCCCGAGAGCGCGCTGATGTGCCGGTTTGCGATCGGCCCGAGGTCGAGCGCGTCGATCGCTCGCGCGACCGCGCGGTGGTCGTGCGCCGAAAACCGCTGAAACGGCCCGATCCGCGGATAGCGTCCCATCGTCACGACGTCGCGCACGGTCACCGGGAACTGCCAGTCGACGTCCTCGACCTGGGGAACGTAGCCGATCGTCCCCGGCGGCAGCTCGCGCGGCGGCGAGCCTTGCACCGTCACCGTGCCTTGTGACGGTTTGACGAGCCCGGCGACTGCTTTCAGCAGCGTAGACTTTCCGGAGCCGTTCGGGCCGACGATCCCGAGCGCCGTTCCGCGCGGCAAGGTAAAGTCGAGGCCTTGCAGCGCCTCGACACGGTCGTAACGGACGTGCAGCCCGTGGACATCCACGGCGTTCGCTGCGTTCATCGCGGTTCTGTCACGATCGGCCCGTTCATCGTAGCGCGCCCGCATCGGCGGCGCTCATCGAAGAGCGCTCACGATCGCGTCGGTATCGGTATCGATCATCCCGACGTACGTGTCGGCGCCGGACTCGGTTCCGAGCGAATCGTCGTAGAGGAACGCGACCTTCAACCCGCCGGCGCTGTCGGCGAGCGCGCGCGCGAGCTTGTCGCTGTACTCGTGTTCCGCGAACACCGCGGGGACATGCTGCGCGCGCGCGACACCCACCAGCTCGGCGAGATGCGCCGGGTTCGGCTCCGCGCCCGCCATCGGCTCGATCGCGCCGACGATGCGCAAGCCGAAGCGGCGGGCGTAGTAATCGAATGCATTGTGAAAGACGATCATCGTGCGGCGCGAGGGCGGGATCATCGCGATCTTCAGCTTGGTGCGCGCGGTCAGCGCGACGAGCTGGCGATCGTACGTCACAGCAGCGGCGCGGTACCGTGCGGCGTGCGGCGCGTCCGCGGCGAGGACGGCGTCGCGAACCTTGGCGGCGTACGCACGGGCGTACTCAGGGTCCATCCAGAGATGCGGGTTCCCGTCACGGACCGGCAGCCCCGCGGTGCAGACGACGATCCGCAGGTGCGGGTTGCCGGCGTTGCGGATGGTCGCGTCGAGCCAGCCGTCGAGCCCGGCACCGTTCTCGACCAGCACGTCGGCGGACCGCAACGCGGCGATCGTGTCGGGAGACGGCTGGAAGTCCTCGGGCGAGACGCCGACCGGCACGAGCGAACGCACCTCGGTCTCGGCGCCGACCACGCCGCCCGCGATCGACGCGAGCGTCGTGGTGGTCGCGACCACTCGGAGCGGGCCGCCCGGCCGGCCGGACTGAGCGTGGGAACACGCGACCAGCAGAAGCAACCCAAGGGCCGCAACCGCCGAGCGAGGAGAGGGCATCGCGCTACCTCTCGGCGGAACGCCGACCGGTCCCTGTAGTCCGGCGCCGACCGGTGCCTTTGACACGGGGCGCCGCTCCGGGGTAGAATCCCGGACGGCCCGTGGGGGTGTAGCTCAGCTGGTAGAGCACTTGCTTCGCATGTAAGGGGTCAGGAGTTCGAGTCTCCTCACCTCCACCACGCCGGAACCCGCGCCCCATCTGGGTGCGCGGGTTTTTCTTCGCGCCGCGGCCGCCTCGCGAACGTTGGCGTTGACCACCGGCTGACCACCAATAGCAGGAGCGAATATCCGTTGCACAGCGGCGGCGGCCTCTTCTTGCCCGTGGGGCAGACGTGGCCATATCGGTCCAGCGTAGTCCGCGTCGTTGAATGCCCCATCCGCTGCGCCGCAACATTTACGCTTACACCGCTGCTCAGCAGCAACGAATTCGCAATATGGCGCAATCCGTGAAAGGGCACCCGCGGTACGCGTGCGCGTTCTATAAGTGGCGCAAATTCACGTCGAATGAAGTTGCTCTTCCTGAGAAACGACCGTTCGCCAGCTGAGCGACCTTGCGCGGTAAACACGTATGGCGCGAGTCGCCCTTCGGCAAGACAAGACTGTTTGTGCGCTCTTAGGGCGGTGATAGCGACCTCCGGCAGCGCAATGGCGCGCCGACTCGAATCGGTTTTTAGTGGGCCAACAGCCAATTGGCCATCTGCATTCTCCGTTAAGCCATACCGGACGAAGAGTGTCCCATTGTCGAAGTCGATGTCGCCCCAACTTAGCGCAAATAACTCGCCCTGCCGCATGCCCGTTGTTAAGGCCAGAACGAACAACGCGTAATACGGGCTCGACGCCGCTTCTGCAAGAAAGGCAAGAGCCAGGTCCCGACTCCAAACGACGATCTCGCGGCGTTCGACGCGGGGCTTCGCCGTCGCAGACGCAGGATTCGATGTTAGCCGGCCCTCGCGAACCGCGCAATTCAACGCAGCAATTAGTACGTTGTGAACTGTTAGGATCGTAGGGCGACCGACCCCTGCAGCTTCCAGTGATCGGAACAAGTTTCCGATGTGATGTGTCGCGAGATCACGTAGTCGAACGCCCCCGATATATTGGCTGATGTGGTTCCGAACGCTGGCTTCCCGAAGTTTGTACGTCGCCGGGCGGTTCGAGATACGCACTCCGCAAAGCCACTCGCTGAGATACTCCGAAAGCGTTATGTTGGCCGCAGCGGCGGGGCGGGCAGCGACGCCCGCCCCTGCCAGAGCAGCAAGTGCCTCGCTCTTAGTCTTGCCGTAACGGATTACTTGGTGCCGCTTCCCGTCGGCACTGATTCCGAGTTCTCGTCGCGCTTCCCACCGCCCATCAGCGCGCTTGCGCAGCGTGCCCTCATGCCTGCCCCGTCGTTTGCCGCTCATACAAACCGCCCACCGACTGAATTACGATCCAGGAACGCTTCGAGATCGGCTCGGCGAATTCGCCTCGTTCGGCCCACACGCACGTAGGGCATTTCGCCGCGCATCATTAAGTCGTAGAGAAGTGTTCTTCCTATGCTTAATTTCTTCGCTGCTTCCGCGACACATAGTAACGGCCTAAAGGCGCTCCGTTCTTGTGATTTAAGCGGCGGCATTGTCGTCACCGTAGAGGATCGCAAAGGGATCCGAGTCTTCCATGCGAGCCCTCACCGCCCATTCTATGCCCTCGAAGCTGCACATGTCGGGGTAGTACCGCCCTTCGAGCTCGATCGTCGGATATTGACGTCGCAGGCGCCATGGCGACAGTAGTAGCAGAGCGGACGACACCGTGTCAACCTCGAGCCCGTGCCGCCTCCGTAGCAGCGCTGAATGATTGTCGATGAAGTCGTGCCACGTGCTTCGCTGCATTTTCCGCAGCCGAGAAAAACGGCTCCCTCAGCAACTTGAAAGGGAACCTGCGGTCGTGCCGGCGGCAGTCTTTTTCGAATTGCAGGCAGTCGCAGCAGATTGGTGATTTCTGCCGAACCACTAGATTCCACGAGCAACCACAGTCGCGGCATATCGCGTCGCGAAGTACGTTCGCAGTCTTAGCTTTTCGCTGAGCTGCCTTGGCGTGAGCGCCGCCGCAATACTTTCCTGTGCTTCTCTTGGGATAAAAGAAAATGGTACACCCGGGATATTCGCACCGCTTTACTTTTCGCGATGACTTAGCTGATTTTGGTCTGATATTCCTCATATCGGTTTTATGATTTGTTCCTTTGCAATTTGCGGAATCGACGGCTAGCCGCCACGGACTCGGGCATGGCCGAACGAGCCACTGGGCAGTCGCCGACGAGGGTGAAGACGACCGGGCTGTGTGCCTCACGGTCAAATTTATAAGCTCGGGGAGCTGGTCCAACCCCGCAGAACGGGGTGCATCGCTATGAAGCGGCCGAGCAAGAACGTCAGCGGGATGGCGGGCGCCATCCCTGACAGTACTCTTCTTCTATACGGGCATCGAAAATTCCTCTAAATAAATCGCGCACTTAGCGCGACAACGTTCTCCTATATAGGAATGGCGACGCGGCGCGAGACGGTGTTTCGAGTAACAGCGCGTACTATTTCCCCCTCCCGGGAAGCCCGCGACTTCCGTTCGGAGTGGCTATGGATCGCGGGGATAGGCGGCCAGGTGCGGACCACTGGAGGGTCGCTAAGAACAGCAAGAAATGAAAATGAGCCTGCCCGTGCCGTAATTCGTTGCACGGGAGCACCCAGGCATATGCCGTTGGTTCGCGCCGTCCGGCGCGGCCCCAATGGCCGTTCTCAAAGCCGGTGATAGGCCAACCTACCGCAGCGTGGACCGCGTTAAAAAGAGTCCGAAGAGAACGGCCCGTCGTCCGATATGAAGCCTCAGTGCGGATACCCATACTCAGCATGTCATAGACGGAGAAGGGAGCCATTTTATATGGCCCCGTCTATCCTCAAATCGGCTCTAGGTTACGTTTCCCGCCTAGCATACCTCACCATCCCACTGCGCAGGTACTCAATATGATCGGTCTAGTATGTAACGCTTCGCACTTTCATTTGTGGACGAGGCGGACTGCGCCTCAGCATCGCGAACGCGAATACGATGCGACGACGGCGAACGGGAAAATGCATTAGGTACACCACTTGACCTAGAGGTTGCGGCCGTGTATCGTACGGCGCAGGGTCGTTCGTACGGGTGTCGTGCCGGATCTCCTCCGGCGTTTACGCAAGTCGCACAACTCTAGAATACTGTTGTAGACTCTCTTCCAAGGGTGGGGACTTTTCGTGCGCTTTGGTATTCGCGAATTGATCGCGGCGCTGCTTTGCATTGCCCTCGTGAGCCCTATCGGGTCCGGTGTTCGAGACGGCGTCGGAGTCTGGCGGCCGGCGATGCCGGGCACACCGCTTCGCGCTGACGCGCGCGTCGCGGTCCCACATCCCGCGATCGCGTCAGCGGTACCGCCGACACGCATTCCAGTGAAGGAACCGGTCCGCGTCAAGTTGTCGGCGCCGATGCGTGACCTGCATCCGAAGAAGGTCGACGGCATGCGAGCACACGGAGTGCCTGTTTCCGGTCCACCGATGTTTCGTCCGACGGAGCTCGATCGCGTTTTCAGCGCAGCGCGTCGCCACCTGCTGCAAATGAGGCCCGCGCGCACGTTGCCGCCGCCCCTTCAGCGCAGCAATCCCCAGACGCGCTCGGTCGGCTTGGAGTCGGCGCGGCGTAGCACGATGTCGCTGCCATCAGACCCGAGCGCGCCGGGGACTGGGATCAACCCATGGTGGCGCTACCAGGAGGAAAACCTCGCAGGCGGCGGTCACCTTATGACAAACGTCGGTACCGGGAATGTCGTGGTGCAAGAAGACGACATGTCGGTCCCGCACAAGGGAATCGCGATGGCGTTCCGGCGGACGTACAACTCGCAGAGCCGCCACGACGTGAGTGCCTCCGACGCGGGCGAGTTCGTCTACAAGCCGTCCGGCCTGTACGGAAACGGCTGGACCAACACGTTCGATGCGCACATGGCACGCAACGCTGCGATGACGGTATACACCGTTTTCGACATCGATGGCGCCCGCTATGACTACGATGCAACCTGGGATACATATAACACCGGAACGTTTACGCCGCGTGCGGGAAACCACGCTACCCTCGCCTTCGACGGTGTTTGCGGGTGGGCGTGGACCAAGAAGAATGGGACGACGTACTATTTCTATGCGCCCGGGGCCGGCGCGCCGTGTCCCCAACTCGGGGGCGTCACCGGCGGATTTGCGGGCCGGCTCTACCAGATCGTCGGCCGCAACCGCAACACGAGCCTAACGCTGTCGTACTACTGGGACGGCGGCAACGCTTCTACAAGCGGCAAGATCAGTCAGATCAACGTGCAGTCGGAGTCCGGGATGACGGCTCAGCTGATCTTCGCGGATTTCAACGGCCATCGCTTACTGCGGCAGCTGACGTTTCCCGACTACTCTACCGCGGCGTTCTACGCGTACGACGCCCAGGGAAACCTGACGAGCACCGGGCTGCCCCCGAACAACGCCTCCGGCACGCTGCGCGGCAAGTGGTACGGCTACGGAGCGATCGGCACCGACACCATCCTTCAGTCCGTCGCCGCTCCGCGCTGGGTGCAGGGCTGCAACGGCGGATGCGGATCGGACGGCGAGTGGATCGGCTTGAACTACGCCGGCACTTCCAGGCAGACGGCGGCCCTCAGCTCGATCCAGCATATCGGGGTGATAAACCCTATCATATCCGACGCGAGCGGAACCGGCCCCCTTCAATCAGGACAGAGCACTGGAGCGTCTCAGTATCTTACCGAATACTACACGACGGGCGTCGGTACGCCGACGTTCCGCGACACCAACGGCCATATGACGAACTGGGTGGTCGACGGTACCGGACGGCCCATGCAGACCCAGAGGTGCACAACAAGCGCTAATCAGGGCCAGCAGTGCACTGGCATCTGGCTTGTTTTCAATGAAACCTGGGACGCCGCGAACAACGCAACGTCGGTCGTCGATCAACGTGGCTACGAAACGGACTATGCATATGACTCGTCCGGTAATGCAATTGCAGTCGCGCAGCCGGCAACTGCGACGAATCAGGGGCGGTTACGGGCAACGACGCTCGTTTCGTACGATTCCTTTAATAATGTGACGGCAGTCTGTGACCCGAATGCGACGCATTCGCTCGGCATGGACTGGAGCACAGCGCCTCCCGGCTCAGGCGACCTGCTTTGCCCGCAGATATCGGCTTCGACTCGCGCTGTGTACACATATCCGTCATGGCAACCGTACGGGGAGCTCTCGACTGTAACTGGTCCGGCGGTCCCAGGCGCCCCGGGCGGCTACACCAGAACATACGCGTATATTGCCAACACGTCGACGACACCTGACTATGGACTTCCCATTAGCATCACAGGAAGCACCGTAACGCAGCCGGGCTCGTCGGTTCAATCCACGGACTCGTTCCAGCCCCTCGAAACGTTCGCGTACGACGGAAACGGCAACGTGAGCTGCTATGGGAACGGCGTTGGTACATGGCTGATCCAATACGACCAGCTCGGACGGCGCGCCGCGGTGGGCGACCCGGACGACGGTTCTCTTCCCGGATGCGGCAAGCCGAGCTCCTCAAAATCGACGGCACGATATTTCACGTACTATGGTTCTGGCGACCTTCGATACGAAGAAAGCCCGATCCAGCGTGCCGCCGATGTCGCGTCTGGAGGCTTGTCGGCCGCTCACGCATTTACATACGACATGGATGGCAACATCGCGAGCGAGACGCACCACTACGGCTGCATGACGATTGCTGGCTGCAATGCAGGCGTCACCCAGAAGTGGTATGACGGGGCCGACCGCCTCGTCGAAGTCGCACAGCCGCAAGACCCGAAGTACGACCTGCATCCGTATCGCTGGATGGTACGATACCTTTTCGACCTCGGCGGCGCTGGAGGGCTCCACTTATCTCGCCCTTTAGGCGGCCCAACCACGCCGACGTTCGGAGCATATGGTAACCTTTACGACACGCAAACCTGGGTTGACCTCGGGTGGTCCACCGATGACAGCGCGCCGCACTGGGTAGATCACCTCGGCAGCTCTTACGACGCGCTCGATCGCGAGACGCAGACATTCGATGTCGCGATCGGCGGAGCACCAATCACGCAAACAACGTACGACGCTTCTCCGTCGACGTACGGCGAAGTCTCAACGCTGACACGAGCGTCTGGCGAATCCTATACCGACGCATATACCGAAGATGGCAAGCTAGCTTCGGTGACGTTCAGCGGCGACGGCGGCGTCACACCGTCTCGGACGTACAGCTATACTCCGTCCGGCCTCGTCGCTTCAGTTGGGTCAACTCTCGGTACAGAGTCGTTTTCATACGACGCCGTCGGGCGCGAGCTGACTCATACTGAGCCGGCCGCACAAGGCGGCAACCTATTGTCCTACAGTTGGACACCGAACGGGCTGAAAACCTCGCTCACTATTTCCGGTGCGATGAACGAGCAACTTTTCCAGTACGCCTACCGGCATGATGGGCAGCTGTCAGGCCAATACATCAACACTGCTAGCGGCTGGCAGTCCGTTTTGTGGACGCGGACCCCAGCCGGTCTCGTTCTGCAGCGGACCGATCCAACTACCGGATTGACTGTCACGAATCCCAACGGCGCCAACATGAGCGGTCTCGCTGCTCAGTTCGTCGCACTCGCATACACCCTCGATACACACGATGCCCTGACGACTGTACGGTACAGCAACGGCTATACGGTTCAAAATATCGCGACCGACTTGGAGGGTGCGCGGAGCACTGAATGGGACAGCGTAACGAGCTCGGTGCCGCGCCGGGGGACTCACAACTCAGTGCCTGTCCAGTACACTACACGCAACGAGGTGTCCGCGGTCGGACCGCTCGCCGTTAACAGTGGATTGGACGCCGCGAATACGGTTGGCTTTATCCAAGCGAATGGGATCAAGACCCGAGTTAATTTGAATAGCGACGGCACGCCGGCGAAGAGCTATCCGCTTTCCCAGCGTGGCGATAACTATAATATACCGCTTGACATGCTCGACGGGCAGTTGCAATCGAGCAGCGCGAACGTAATCGGAACTAACGGTTCGTATTCCGCCGGCTATTACACGGATTCACAGCAATACGACGCTGCGGGCCGCGCTAGAAGTACCGACGAACAGCTGTGCAGGCTCGACCAGAGCGCTACTGAATCGTCCACCGAGCAGTATGTGGTGAACGGATATGATGCTGAGAATCATACGATCTCATCAACCACGTACCAGGGAAGCTCGGGTACCACGGGCGCGTGCCGCTCCGGCTCACCGTGGGACACGCAATGGACTTGGACGTACAGCTGGGGCACGAATGATCACCCCTATAAGATCTACTACAACAATCCCACGTACAATAGCACGGCGTACCGTTATCTGCACTGGGACGGCGATCAGTTGCTCTTCACAAGCATAACGCCAAATGGTCCGCCGGACGATATCAAGATCGGTTCGCTCGGAGATTTAGTTCCGGCCAGTGGAGACATTGCGATCTATGATCGTGACAGCGCAGGCGCCTCGGTTGATTCGCATACGACGCAGTCGAAGGTGTTCAATGGACTCATAACGAGCACGCCGTATAACGACGTTTTCGGCGGTCCCGGAGTCAACGCAGCCGGGTCCGAGGACTCAGTACTAATCTTTCCGACGTGCACCGTCCCAGGCGACTGCACGTTCGTCACCGAGCCAACCCCGGACCGCTTGTCCGGACTCTTTGGCTTTAGCATTCAGGGTGCTCGTGTCGCTGACACAGGAGGTTCCGGACAGTGGACGACGCCAGATGAGTCTCCCGGGGTTGCCGGCGACCCGTCCTCGCGATTGCCCTACGCGTATAACCGCAATAATGCGTTTGCCTATTCAGATCCGAGCGGCTTCTCTCCGGAGGAGGCCAATTGCGACGAATGGTGCGCAGCCTCAAAGGGATCATGGGGCAAGGCTTCTGAGCTCCCAGAAATAGGATCAACGCGGCGGCTCGGGCCGCCTGCGCGCGAAGCGGCTGCGGACTTGCGCCAATTCAATCTAACGAACGCCGGTGATGCAATAGGAACGTGGACGGCCGCCTGGTCGCTCCTCGGGTGGATCGCGCCCGAGACCAAAGGAGCGACAGTCGCTGCAGATATTTTCGAGAAGGCGGGCACACTCACACCGTGGGCACTTCGTACGGCCAAGCTAATCATCCCGGCGACGGATATAAAGAACGTTGCCATACCGGGCGGGTTCGCGAAGTACACGACGAAGTCGTTTTCGGCTGGGGGACACAGCTATCAAGTACATTTTTATATGGACCCCGAAAGCGGGGAAGTGTTCTACGGTCGTGACTATAAAACATTGCCTGTCGGCAAGAAAGCGGCAAGGCCATGGTAGGAAAATCCGTGAAAGTGCGCTGCATTGCTTTGGAGGATGCTTTCGGCAAGCCATGCCCCGGCGTTCGGGACGAATGGCTGATCGTAGGAGAGCTTTACCAAGTTCTGGAGATCCATTGCACAACAGATGACATGAAATACCGCGTATTGGCGGGCGAGGACGACGTTCCGATCTTAGTGTCGGCCAAGAACTTTCGCCTTGAGGATAGGGATATACCGAACTTCTGGACCGTGCGTCTTGCTGATTCCCCTGCGGCCGCCATCACGATCGGCCCTAAAGGCTGGGCCGGCGATTTTTGGGTCCGTTACTTCGATGGCGATGAGTCTGCCATTTCAGCATTTGACCGGGAACTACGGCGGACTGTCGTCTAGTGCCGCGAAAACGGTGGACCTTGATCGCGAGATCGCTTCCCGCGCGCCTTCGGGACGGCCGCGTCGGTCGTCGCTCTCAGCATGCAAGATCGCCTTAGCCCCGCAAAGCGAGTCGCGACCGCCCGTCGTAGCGACCAAGCGGGCACAGACCTCCGCGGAGCGATATAGCCTGGCGCACCGCGACGTTGGGTGGCGCGACCGGTCAGCGGCGCGCGGAGGCCGGAGGCAAGGCCGCTTTCGCGCGGAGCGGACCTTAGGTATGTCAAGCGAAAACGGGCCCACGGCGTGCTGCCGTCCACGGCCTTCCAGCGATATGCCAAGTTCCGCACCAAGGCGCTCTAGATCTCGTACAGCCAGGCTGTAAATGACGATCCTCGTACTTCCAAATCTGCCTGAGGTCGAAGGGTCGCAATACTCCGACTTCTATCATGGCTAACCCCCTGTATTTTTTCGTCCCGCCGTGGCTGTAGCGTTGCGCCTCGACTTTGCGTAGAGAGCGTCATTGCCTTGCCTTAAGGTCCACGAAAGCGCCGCCGGGCCGAAGGAATAACCAGTATGAGCGTGAGCGCTCGACATCCTTCGCCCGTTGCTACTGTGCGGAGGCCAGTTCAGGCGGGTCCTAGTCCCGTTTGCGTTCGCGCTTCCAATCAGTCAGATGAAACGCTAATACTCGCCCCTCCATGAAGCGCTGAAATGACCTTTCTAACCGCATCGTCGGCGAAGCGCCGGCGTTGTGGCTCCAGGACGACGACGCGCCCCGCTTGACCACCAAGTGACCACCAAAGGGGCGGACGACGGCGTACAAGCACGAACTGTCGCGGATCATTAGCCCTCCTTATTACTCGCCTCCGCCTGCCTGGCGATGATCCTCGCTTTTCTTCGCATGTAAGGGGTCAGGAGTTCGAGTCTCCTCACCTCCACCACGACCGAAAGGCCCGTCACCGAAAGGTTTGGCGGGCTTTTCTGATTTCACGGACTTTGTCGTGAGGCATCACCAAGCCAGAATCGGGTACCGCGGCCAGATGGTGCGCCGATGATCATCCGTGCATAGGGTTCAAGCTTGTCGTCCCGTAAAGGAGGCGCGAATCGACTCGGGGTCACTCGCTCCTGCTCGGAGGTTCATTTTATGCGTCGTATCCTCGCTGCCGCCGTCGCGCTCGCGTTCTCGCTGTGTCTCAGCACCGCCGCCGATGCGAAGTCGTGCCGAGACGCCAAAGGGAAGTTCGTGAAGTGTCCACCGCCCATGACGAACTCGATGGGTATGATGAAGAAGCCCTGCCGCGACGCGAAGGGCAAGTTCATCAAGTGTAAGACGAAATAGCGCCGTCGTTGCGTCTGAAAGCCCGCCTACGGCGGGCTTTTTCTTTTGCGAGCGCCGGTGCGACGCGCGTTGCGCTTACCGAACGCGGTCGCGATGAATCGCGCAGTCCCCGCGCCGAGCAGCGAGCCGAGGGCGACGAGAACGAGCGGCAGCGCCAGTCCGCGAGAATAGGCGGTATCGCCGCGCAGGGTGACGTCGAGCGTCTTTCCTTCGTCGCTTTGTTCGGCGCCCTGAATCGTGCCGACCACGACGTGACCGCCGGCGAGCAGCGAGCCGCCGACGATCCAGCTCCCGGTGCAGTACGTCTGGGCCCTGCGCCCGGTACCCCTCGTGACGCAGCGGTCCACGGTTGCGGACGCTCGCGGTCCCGTCTGGCGCTGCACGAGCAGGAAGACTCCGGCGCCGAATACGGTCGCCGCGATGACGATCGCGATGACCGCGACCGCACCCCGCGCCGCGCGCCCCGGTATGTCGGCCACACGGCGACACTCTCATCCCGCGTCGCGGAAATTCCCGCCCCGGGGTCAGACGTTCGCGGCGAGCAGGACGGTTTGCGCGGTGTGCGACGCGGCGTAGGCGGTCATCGTGAGGTCGGCACCGAGGGCGAGCAGGGCGGCGGCGGTGACGGTGACGGCGACGATGTTGCGGGCGACCAGAAGCGCGTGGACCACGGTGTCGACTCCTTCAACTATTTCTCTAGGTGATCTGTGGACCCAGCCTATCACCTGGCAGTTCTGGAGTCAACTAAAAAGATAGTTAGACAGCCGCCGCCTCCGTGAACGCGCAGAACGCCGCCACCGCGCGGAGCTGCTCGACCGTCGAGCAGCGGGCTTCGAGGAGGCGGGGCGAGCAGATGAGCACCGCCAGCGCCCGGCCGCGGGAGACGGCGACGTTGAAGCGGTTCTCCTCGAAGAGGAAGTCCGCGCCGCGCGGGGCGTCGTCCGTGCTCGAGGCGGCGAGCGAGTAGATCACCGCGGGCGCTTCCTGGCCCTGGAACTTGTCGACCGTGCCGACCCGCACGCCGTCGCCGAACCGCTTCCGCAGCCGGCTCTTCAGCAGTCTGACCTGGACGTTGTAGGGCGAAACCACCAGCACGTCCTCGACGGCCAGCGGTCGCGTCACACCGAGACGGTCGGTGAACGTCCCGCCGACCAGCCGCGCCATGACCGCCTCGACCTCGGCGGCTTCTTCTTCCGACGACTGCCCGTTGCTCTCGTGGTCGACCGGGACGTACCGCAGGCCCGCGCCGGTGAAGCCGGGTGCGTCGATGCGCTGGTGCGCACAGGACGCGGCCGAGCACAGGCGCCCTTCGTACACCATCGCCGAGATGAAGTCGCACAGCGCCGGATGCATCCTGAACGTGCGGTCCAGGAAGACCCCGAAGTCCTCCGGCACCGTGCCGTGCTCGCCGAGCAAGTGCTGCAGCACCGACGCGCCGGCGCCTTCGGGATGGATCCCGAGCGAGACGTGCGCGAGCTGCAGCGGGTCGCCGAGGAGAATCACGCTGCCCGCGTTCGTCGCGACCGCGAGCGCGTCGGCGAGCGCAACTTGACCGGCCTCGTCGATCACCAGGTAGTCGACGCGCTCGAGATCCTCGCGCGCGAACAGCCACGCCGTCCCCGCGACGAGATCGTACTCGCCGAAGGGCGCGTTCTTCTCCGCGTTCTCGACGAACGCGCGCTCGCGCTTCGAGACGAAGCGCGACTCGTCGTTGCTGCCGTCGCACTTCTTGACGCCGCGGAACGCCCCGCCGCGCGCCGCGACCGCGGCCTCGACCGCGTGCAGCAGGTTGTTGATCGCCTTGTGGCTGGTCGACGTCACGCCGATCCGCTTGCCGTCCGCCAGCAGCGCCGCGATGACGTGCGCTCCGATGTACGTCTTGCCGCTCCCCGGCGGGCCCTGCACGACGAGCGCGCTCCCGTCGAGCCGGCGCGCCAGCTCCGCCACGTCGGCCGGGTCGATCGCCTCGGCACCGGGCCGCATCTCCGGCTGGATGCGCGCCCCGTCGTGCAGCCCGGTGATGCGCGGGCGCGCGCGGCGCAGAATCTCCCAGGCCGCCGAATGGCGCGACGCCGCGGTGCCGTCGAGCACGGACTCCGCGAGCCGGCGCAGCGCGTTCTTCTGCTCGTTCTTCTGGATCGGGTCGCCCGGGATCAGCGCGCGCGGGTGCGGCGCGTCCGGCGCGCGCTTGATGCGCGCGAGGAGCGCGTCGTCGTCGATGCCGACCAGCTCGCCGAGCAGCGGGCGGCGCGCATGCGGGTCGTGCGGCTTCGTCTTCCCGAGCTTGTGCTGCTGGGGCGGGAAACGGTAGCTGTAGACCAGGTTCTTGTCGCGCGCACCGAGCTTGTACGGCGCGATCTCCTCGGCGAGCTGCAGCCCGCCGAGCGCTTCGGAGTCGTCGTCGACGAAGTCGCCGTCGCGCTCGTAGCGGTCGAACAGCGCCCACCACACCGGCTTGTCCTCGCGCCGGTGATACGCCAGCAGGTGCGCCAGCAGCGCGCGCGGCGAGTCGTCCGGCACGCCGTCCTGGAGCGCGCGCTGCAGCACGTCGCGCTCGGCCTCCGCTTTGAGCTCGTCCTCGCTGCGCGCGCGCGGGTCGCGCTGCGCGCGGAACGGAATCTCGCCGCCGCCGTGTGCCGCCTCGTCGCGCAGCTTCAGCAGCCACTGGTGCAGCCGCTGCGTCGAGACGCAGTCCTCTTCGTTGTAGCGGACGATGTCGTGCTTTCGCCCGTCGTCGCGGTCGAGCAGATACTCCTCGAACGCCACGATCGACTGGTCGCCGCGGCGCACGTCGGCGTCGCGCACGAAGTCGTAGAACACCTCGAGCTTCTTGATCGAGTAGCCGTCCTGTGACTGCGCCAGCGCCGCCTTCACGACCGCGTACAAGTCGACCAGCACCTCGCCGCGCAGCAGGTCGTCGACTTCCTCCTCCCGCGTGCCGTGGCGCATCGCGAGCCGGCGCAGCGCGCTCTTCTCGTACGACGCGTAGTGGTAGACGTGCGCGTGCGGATGCGCCGCCCGGTGCGCGGTGAGCCAGTCGACGAACGCCTCGAACGCCAGCCGCTCCTGGTCGCGCGTCTCACCCCAGAACTCGCGGTACGGCTGCCGCGCGTCGCTCGGCAGGTACGCGCCGAACAGGTATTCCAGTCCCTTCCCCGCCTCGTACAGCGGGTCGCCCTCCATGTCGAAGTACACGTCGCCTTCGGCCGGCGGCGGCAGCGCGCCGAAGCCGTGCAGATCCCGCGGCGGCAGCAGCTCGTAGCGGTGCGCTCCGGTGGTGCGCTGATGGAGCTGCAGCGTCGCTTGGCGGCGCAGCGTCGCGAACGTCTTCTCCGCCATCCGCGCCGGGCGCGCTTCGGCGCCGGCGGTCGCGAGCCGTTCGAGCGTGGCGATGCCGGCCGCGACGAGCCGCTTCGTCTGGTCGCGCCGCATCCCGGCGACCAGCGAGAGATGATCGACGCGCCGCCGCGCGCCGTCGCAGTGCGCCGTCCACACACAGCCGTCGCATGCGGAGACGCGCTCGGGAATCGCGTCCGCGTCGAGCGCGTCGAGCGCCGCGGCGAACCGGCGTTGCGCCGCGCGCACGTACGGAACGTAGCGCGCCGGCTCGTACGCCGCGTCGGTACCGTCGCCGAACAGCGCGCGCACGCGGCGCGGCAACACGCCCTGCACCGAGGCGACCAGCAGCGCGTACGTGCAGAGCTGCACCAAGAACTGCGGCTTCTCGCGAATCGCGAGCTTCGTGTCGGCGACGTCGTACGACCACGCGCCGAGCGCGCTCGGCTCGTCGAGCCGCATGAGGAAGTCGGCGCGCCCGGTCCAGGCGCCGTCGACGAACGACGCCTGGTAGATCGCCGCGGCGCCGCTCTCCATCGCGCGCCGCGTCGTCGTCACCGCGCCCAGCAGGTCGCGCGCCGTGTCGTCGCCCTCGGGGACCCGCACGACCGCGACCCCGTCGGACTCCAGCCCTTCGAGCACCCGCAGCTCGTGCTCGCGGCCCTTGCGCGCGACGATCGCCAGTGCCGGATCTTCGTCGAGCGGCATATCGCCGCGCAGCACGGCACGCTTGTTCAGCGCGACCCGATGCGGGCACGCGAGGTAGTCGTTCAGGTCGGAGGCCGCGTAGACGACCCGGCCGTCAACGAGGCGCACGCATCACCATCGTCCGGCTCATACGACGAAGCTACGCCTTCACCGTGCCAGGCGGGTGGCCGGGTTGTGTGAAGAATCATACCGGAATGCACCAAGACGAACGGTGGAAGCTCGACGGCGTGAGGATCGTGAAGGGCTGCGACGTCGACCCGAACACCGCCCAGACCCCCGGAATGAACCGCGCCGCCGCGATCAGCACGGCGACCGCGGGCGCTCGAAAGCTGTGGGCGGGCACGGTCGTGATCCACCCCGACGCCAAGACCGGCGCGCACCACCACGGCGAGCTGGAGAGCGTGATCTACGTCGTCAAGGGCCGAGCGCGGATGCGCTGGGGCGAGCGCTTGGAGTTCACCGCCGAAGCCGGCCCCGGCGACTTCATCTTCGTCCCGCCGTACGTCCCGCACCAAGAGATCAACGCGGCGGCCGATCAGCCGCTCGAGTGCGTGCTCGTGCGCAGCGGGCAAGAGCCGGTGGTCGTGAACTTGGACATCCCGGCGGCCGAGCAGCCGGAGACGGTGCGCTGGATCGACGACATCCACCGGGCGTAAACCCCCGGTGAGGTTTCGGCCAGGTTCGCGCCCGACTCGACAAACGGAGGAGGGTCCCCCGGAACGGCCGTGCGAACGTGGGCCTCGATGTTCCGGATTTCCGCGCTGCATACTGCAGCGGCGCTCTTCGTTTTTTCCGCCACGGCGCTCGGCGCCGCGCCCGCTTCGGCCCAGACCGTCTCGCCGGCGAGCGTGACCGAGGCGACCTACGCCGCGGTACTGCGCACGATCAACCCCAAGCTGCCGCTCGACAAAGCGCGCGCCTACGCCCGTTCGGTGATGGCCGACGCGTGGCGCACGAAGCTCGACCCGCGCTTCATCATGTCGATCGTGACCGTCGAGTCGCGCTGGCGCGCCAACGCGCTCTCGCACTCCGGCGCGCGCGGGCTGGGGCAGCTCATGCCGGCCACCGCGCGCACGCTCGGCGTGAACGCCTGGAACGCCGCCGACAACCTGCGCGGGACCTCGTCCTACCTGAAGTCGCTGATGAACCACTTCGCCGGCAAGCCCAACGCCGTGAAGCTCACGATCGCCGGCTACAACGCCGGCCCGAGGGCCGTCGAGCGCTATCACGGCGTCCCGCCGTACGCCGAGACGCAGCACTACGTCGTGAAGGTGCTCCGCGTCTGGAAGCAGCTCGACGCGCGCGTCGGCAAGGCGTTCGTGCAGCCACAGCCGGAGACGCGGATCGCCGCCGGAGCCCGAGCGCCCGGCAAGCTCCCCGACGAGCAACAGTGGATGACGGGCGCCAACGAGGTGCTGCCCGCGACCGAAGCCGCGGTCGAGTCGGTGCCGAACCCCGTGCTCACCGCCGGTGAAGCGGCCGACGCGGTCCCGGCGCCGCGAGCCTCCGAACCCGCCAAGTAGCATCGAACGCCGCCGCAACCAGGCGGCGTTTTCCGTCGGTCACGGCCCCCATGAGGGCCGATCCGGCCGTTCCCGGGACGATGCGTGCCGCGGCGATCGACGCCTTCGGCGGGCCGGAGAAGCTCGTGATGCACGAGGTTCCGGTGCCGTCCGTCGACCCGCACGAGGTCCTGATCCGCGTCGACACCGCCGGCGTCGGCGTCTGGGACGCCAAGGCGCGCCGCGGCCTGTGGGCGAGCGGGGACGACCGTTTTCCGATGATCCTCGGCGCCGACGGCTCCGGGACGATCGCTTCGCTGGGGAACGACGTGCGCGGTTTCGCGCTCGGCGACGCGGTGATCGGCTACGCCTACGGTGACGCCAAGGGCGGGTTCTACGCCGAGTACGTCGCGCTCAGCGCGGAACACGCCGCGCCGATGCCGTCGTCGCTCGACTTCCGCGAAGCCGGCGCGCTGCCGGTCACCGGCCTCACGGCGCTGGCCGGGATCGACGACGCGCTGAACCTGCGCCCGGGGCAGACGATCCTGATCCACGGCGCCACCGGCGGCGTCGGCACGATGGCGGTGCAGTTCGCGAAGCGCCGCGGCGCGCGCGTGATCGCCACGGCGAACGGCGGCGAAGGCCGCGAGCTCTTGCGCACCCTCGGCGCCGACGAGACGGTCGACACGACGCACGAGGACGTCGCCCGCGCCGCGCGGCGCATCGCGCCGGACGGTGTGGACGCGCTGCTCGCGTTCGCGGGCGGCCCGGATCTCGAGCGCGCCGTCGGCGCCGTCCGCGAAGGCGGAACGATCGCGTACCCGCACGGCGTCACGCTGCCGGACGGCGCGAACGCGACCGCGTTCGACGGCGTGCCGAACCCCGCCGCGTTCGCACGGCTCACCGCGCTCATCGACGAGACGCCGGTCGAGGTGCCCATCACCGCGCTGTATTCACTCGACGACGCCGCCGAAGCGCACCGCCGTCTCGAGCGCGGTCACGCGCTCGGCAAGATCGTGCTCGTCGTCGACGCGACGGAAAACGTGGTCGAGAAGGTCGCCTAAGCGCCCAGCCCGTCGAGGGCGGCGATGACGCGCTCGGGCGGGATCGCGAGGAGGCCGGGATCGACGCGGTCGGCGTGCGGGTCGCCGGTCGTGCCGTTCCAGAGGACGCGGTGGTACGGGCGCTGCGGCGGGCCCCACGCGGCCGGCGCGATCGGGCCGAACAGCACGACCGACGGGCGGCGGTACGCGGTGGCGAGGTGCGCGACGCCGGTGTCGCCGCAGACCACCCGGCCGGCGGCGGCGACCAGCGCGGCGAGCTCGCGCAGGTTGGTGCGGCCCGCATAGACGTGGGTCGAGGGGATCCCCGCGGCGTCCGCGACGCGGCGCGCGCGGCCGACCTCGTCCGGTCCACCGGTGATGACGACCGTGCGCCCGAGGCGCTGTTCCGCGCGCGCGACCTCGATCCAGCGTTCCACCGGCCAGCGCCGCGCTTCGCTCGCGGCGCCGGGATGGATCAGCGTCGCGCCGCGGATGCGGCGCGGTACCAGGATCGGCGGCACGCCCAGGTCGAGCTCGCGCGGATCGGCGGCGATGCCGTAGTGCTGCAACAGCCGGCACCAGCGCGTGACCTCGTGCTCGTCCGGATCGTACTGCGGCCCGCCGGCGCTCTCCGGGATCTCGCCGTTGCGGAACGCCAGCAGCTCGCGCGCATGCGCGTCGAGCAGCACGCGGTGCGACTGCGGACCGCGCCCGTGCAGGTTCACGCCGACGTCGGCGCCGTGCAGCTCGGGCGCGAGCGGGGCGAGCGCGCGCGCGTCGACGATGCGATCGAGCGCGTCGCCGGCGAGCTCGCGCAGCGGCTGGAGCGCGCGCGGCGCGGCGAGCACGATCTCCGCTCTCGGATGGGCGCGGCGCAGTGCGCGATACGCCGGGATCCCGGTGAGAAAATCGCCGAGCTTCAGCGCGCGAAGGATCACCACGCGTTCTGCCTGCCGTGAGCTCGTCGAAGCGCGCATCGTACTCAGCTTCCCAGCGCGAGCTCTTCGCTGCTGGTGGTCACCAAGCCGCGGTAGACGTCGGCGGTGTCGACGGCGATCCGCGACCAGGAGTAGCGCGCGCGCACGCGGGCGACGCCGAGCCGGCCGAGCATCTTGCGGCGCTGCGGCTCCGCGGCGAGCGACTGCAGCGCGTGCGTGAGCGCGCGCGGCGACTGGGGCGGAACGTGCAGCCCCGTCATCCCGTCGACGACGGTGTCGACGAGCCCGCCGACGGACGAGACGACGACCGGAACGCCGCACGCCATCGCTTCGAGCGGCACGATCCCGAACGGCTCGTACCACGGCGTGCAGACGACGACGTCGGCCGAGCGCAGCAGCGGCGGCACGTCCTCGCGCTCGACGCGACCGCGCAGGTACACGCGGTCGGCGACGTTCAGCGTGCGCGCCAGCGTCGACAGCCGCTGCGCTTCCGGATCGGAGAGGAGGTCCGCGCTCTCGCCGCCGCCGGCGATCACCAGCTCGGCGTTCGGCACGTCGACCAGCGCTTCGATCACGTCGGCGATGCCCTTGCGCGGGACGAGCCGCGACAGCGTGACGATCCGCATGCGGTCGCCGCGCCGCTCCTCGCACGGCCCGCTGGGGGTGAAGTGCTCGAGATCGACGCCGCACGGCACGATCTTGAGCGAGCGCGGGTTCGCGCCCATGCGCAGCAGCTCGAACACCTCGGCGCTGGCGGTCGCGACGATGCGGTCGGCGTCGCGAACGATGCGCCGCTCTTCGTCGAGCCGCGCGCTCGGGGACGTGTCGGCGGGTCCTTGATGGCGCCGCTTCTCGACGCCGAGCGCGTGGAACGTGTGCGCGACCGGGATGCCGAGCGGCTTCGCGGCGGCCAGCGCGGCGAGCCCGCTCATCCAGAAGTGCGAGTGCACGACGTCGGGCCGGTCCTTGGACCACGCGCGCGTGAGCTGCGCCGCGAACGCGCCGACGTGCGGGTAGATGGCGTCTTTGGGGATCGGCCGCGCGGGGCCGGCGTTCACGTGCTCGACGACGACGCCCGGCCCCATCAGGACGCGGTTCGGCAGCTTCGAATCGTCGCGGCGCGTGTAGACGACGACGCTGTTGCCGAGCGCCGCCAGCCCCGCCGCGAGCGCCGCGACGTGGACGTTCTGTCCGCCGGCGTCGACGCCGCCGAGCGTCGCGAGCGGGCTCGCGTGCTCCGACACCATCGCGATTCTCATGCGATCACCTCCGCAAACAGAGCGTCCCACGCGCGCAGGAACGTATCGAGACCGTAGCGCTCGAGCGCGTAGGCGCGAGCGCGTTCGCCGTCGGCGCGCGCCGCGGCGGGATCGGCGGCGTAGCGGCGCAACGCGTCGCACAGCCGCTCGACGTCGGTCGAGATCGTCCCGCACCCCGCGGGGACGGCTTCGACGGCTTCGGTCGTCGCCAGCGCGACGACCGGCATCCCGAGGTGCATCGCTTCGATCAGCGACAGGCCCAAGGACGTCCAGCGAACCGGATGCAGGTAGACGCGCCGCCGGGCCATCTCGCGGTGCAGCAGCTCTTGCGGCGGATCGTCGAAGCCGCCGAGCGCGCCGGCGTCCATCCCGAACACGTCGAGCGGGATCGCCGCACCGAAGCGCTCGAGCAGATCGGTGCCGGTCACGCGGCCGCGGCGGCGCGCCTCGTTGATCGCGACGGCCGCGCGCGGCAGCTCGCCGGTGTAGCGGTAACCGGGATCGACGACGCCGTGCTCGATGACGCGCGCCGGCGTCGTCCCGCAGTCCCAGAACAGATCGTTGAAGTGCGTGACGTGCACGACCGTCAGCTCCGGCCGGTCCGCCACGGGATGCCGCATCTCGCTGACGCGGCCTTGCGGCGCGTTGTGCTCGAGATAGACCGCGCGGACGTCGCGGCCCGGGACGCGGCCGAGCCAGACCTCGGCCAGCGCCAGCTCGTGCGGGCGCTGCAGCACGACCAGGTCGACGTCCAGCTCGCGCGCCTGCTCGGGCGTGACCTCGATCGCGTTCGGCGGCCAGTCCCAGGTGCGCGCGCGCCCCCGGCCGTCGGGGCCGCGATCCGGCAGGACGGGGATGTAGTAGGTGTGCGGGCCTTGCACGAGCGACGTCGCGTACGAGCCGTGGACGTGCCAGAAGAAGATCTTGCGCGGCTCGATCTCGGCGGTGCGCGGCTTCGTCAGCAACATCACGCCACCGCCACGCGCGGCTTCCGCACTGCGGCGAGCGCATCGAGCACGTCGCCGATCGTCACCACGCCGAGGCACGGCTGGTCTTCGAGCGGGCACACGCGCGCGCGGCAGCCGCGGCAGGCGATCTGCTGATCGCCGAGCAGCGCGTGCCGCACCATCCACGGCCGGAAGCGCGCCGCCGGAATCGTCGGCGGGAACAGCGACACGACCGGCGTGCCGACCGCGGCGGCGACGTGCGCCGCGCCGGTGTTGCCGACGATCAGCGCCTCGGCGTCGGCGATCACGCGCGCCAGCGTGACGAAGTCCGTCTCGCCCGCGAGGCTCGTCGCGTGCGATGCCGCGACGTGCGCGCACAGCTCGCGTTCGCTCGCGCCGCCGGTGACGACGACCGTCTCACCGCGCGCGGCGAGCGCTTCGACCAGATCGCGGTTCGAGCGCGGGTCCCAGGCGCGCGCCGGTACGGTCGCGCCCGGATGCACGACGATGTACGGCGCGAGGTGCGCGACCGGGTTGCGCTCGCCGGCGCGCATCGCCAGCCGGCACTCGTCGTGCGGCGGCGGCTCGTAGCCCGCCGCGTGCGCCAGCGAGAGCGCGCGCTCCACCTCGTGCAGGTCGTCGGGGACGCCGCGGTGGCGGACGTCGAGCAGCGCGCCCGGGTAGTCCTCGCTGATCGCGGCGATGCGCGGAACGCCGGCCATCCGCAGCAGCAGTGCCATCGGCAGCGGGCTCTGGTGGAACGACGTGAAGACGATCGCTTCGTCGACGCGCAGCCGCGCGACGCGCTGCACGAACGCGTCGACCGCCGCCCGCTCCACCGCGTGCGGCTCGGCCTCGATCCAGGCGGCCTCGAACACGAGCACGTCGTCGACGCCCGGCAGCGCCGACGCGGCGGCGTAGCCGGACGGTCCGCAGACGAGCGCGAGCCGCGACGCGCGCGCGGCGATCGCGCGCAGCGCCGGCCCCATCAGCAGCACGTCGCCGTTGTTGTCCTGACGGACCGCCAGAACGTTCACGCGACGGCTCCGGCCTGCCGGCCGGGCGCGGCTGCGCGGCCGTTCAGCACCATCTCGATCGCTTCGTCCAGGTCGTGCGCGACGACGGGCGCCGCGGCGATCTCGTCTTGGCGCGTGATCGCGGTCGGCACCAGGATCGCGCGCGCGCCCGCGGCGTGCGCCGCCTCCACGTCGGAGCCGATGTCGCCGACGACGACGCAGTCGCGCGGCGCGACGCCGAGCGCGCGCGCCGCGTCCTCGATCAGCCCCGGCGCCGGCTTGCGGCAGCGGCAGCCGTCGTCAGGCGCGTGCGTGCAGACGAGCACCGGGCCGAGCGGGCCCAGAACGTGCTCGATGCGCGCGTTCACCGCGTCGAGCTCGCCGCGCGTCAGCTTGCCGAGCGCGACGCCGCACTGGTTCGAGACCACCGCGGTCGCGACGCCGGCCGCGCGCAGCCGATCGAGCGCCGCGCGCGCACCCGGCATAGGCTCGACGCGCGACGGATCGGCGTTGTGCGGGACGTCGACGACCAGCGTGCCGTCGCGGTCGAACAGCACCGCCTGCGGAACCGGGCGCGGCGCGCGCGCGGCGTCGTTCAGCAGCCGCCGCAAGCGCGCGTAGCCGCGCGCGCGGTGATAGACCGCGGCGAACGGGATCGCGGCCGACGTCAGCAGCAGCGCGCGCACCTCGTCCGGGGTGCGCGGCCCCGGCGCGATGCGGCGCCACGCGAACCGCGCGTACTGCGCACCCCACGCCGCGCCCAGCAGCGCCCCGGCGCGCGGTTTGCGCGCCGCGAACGCGAGCAGCGCGAGCGCCGCCGTCGCGACGGTCGCGGCGTGCGCGCGGTAGGCGCCGCGCGGCGCCGACGCGCGGGCGCGCCAGCCGCGGCCGTGCAGCGCGTCCATCAGGACGTCGTCCGCGTTGCCGGCCTGCAGCCTCAGGCTGACCTTCCAGTCGGCGGGGCGGACCGGGTGCGTCGTGCGCCGCGCGCCGCGAACGATGCGTTTGCCGCGCGCGACGAGGCGCAGCGCGAGATCGGCGTCCTCGCGGTACGCGCGCGGGAAGCGCTCGTCGAACCCGCCGGCGGCAAGCAGATCCGCGCGGCGGTACGCGCAGTCGGCGGTGATCCACTGCGCGGTCGCGAGCCCCGCGACGTTTCGCTCCCAGTCGGTCGCACGGCGGTTCTCCGGCAGCGGCACCGTCACGATAGCCTGCGAGCCGGCGACGTCCGGCGGAAGGTCGCGCAGATCGCGCACGAGATCGTCGAGCCACGTCGCGCCGACCACGACGTCGTCGTCGACGAACGCGATCCACGGCGCGCGCGCGGCGCGCCAGCCGACGTTGCGCGCCGACGCCGGACCGGCCGCCTTGCCGGCGAGCACGGTGATGCGCGCGCGCAGGTCGTCGTCGAGCTCGCCGAGCTCGAGCGGCGCGCTGCGGTCGCGGCGGTCGTCGACCAGATGGATGCGCTGCGGGCGCGGTCCGGCCGCGCGCGCGATCGAGGTGAGAAGCGCGCGCAACGAACTACGCCCGATCGTCGGGATGACGAGCTCGATCATCACACGCTACGCTACGGCGGACACATCGGCGGCGCCGCGCGCGAAGGTCTCGCGCTTGAGCAGGAACGGTCCGATCGCCAGCGCGTCGACCGGGGCGGAGCCGAAGCACTCCAGCGCGTCGCGCGGGCTGTCGACCATCGGCCGGCCGGCGGTGTTGAGCGACGTGTTCACCACGACCGGGACGCCGGTCTTCCGTTCCACCTCGTCCAGCATGCGCGCGACCAGCGGCTCTTCGGCGCGGTCGACGGTCTGCACGCGCGCCGTGCCGTCGACGTGGACGACGGCGCGCAGCTTCTCTTCCCAGCCGGGCTTCACGGTGTGCACGAACAGCATGTACGGCGACGGAAACGGTCCGTCGAATATCTGCGGCGCCTTCTCCAGCAGCGCCATCGGCGCGACCGGCCGGAACTGCTCCCGGCCTTTGACGTCGTTCAGGCGGCGCAGCGTGTCGGCGTGCTTCGGGTTGGCGAGCAGCGAGCGGTGGCCGAGCGCGCGCGGGCCGTACTCGCTGCGCCCCTGGAACCACGCGACGATGCCGTCGTCGGCGATCACCTGCGCGACCGCCTCGGCGATGTCGCGCGGGCGCGTGTAGTACACGTTCGCGAGATCGAGCTCGTGCTTTATCTCGGCGTCGTTCCAGCCGCGCCCCAATGCCGCCGAGCCCATCGGCCGCACGTCGTCACCCATCGAGCGCGCGACGTACAGCGCGGCGCCGAGCGCGGTCCCGGCGTCGCCGGCCGCCGGCTGCACCCAGACGTGCTCGAACGGGCTCTTCTCGGCGATGTACGAGTTCGCGACGACGTTCAGCGCGACGCCGCCCGCCATCACGAGCGCCTTCATGCCGCTGCGCGCGTGCAGCCAGCAGGCCAGCTCGAGCATCGTCTCCTGCAGCGCCGCCTGCACGCTCGCCGCCAGGTCCGCATGGCCGTCGGTGAACGGTTCGCCTTCGCTGCGCGGCTTGACGAAGCGGTTGAAGTCGACCGGCAGCGCGACGAAGCCGCCGTCGCCGTCGTGGTGCATCGCCGCGCGCATCTCGGCCAGCCAGCGCGGCTTCCCGTACGACGCCAGCGCCATCACTTTGTACTCGTCGGAGGAGCGCACGAAGCCGGCGTGCATCGTCAGCTCTTCGTAGCGCAGCCCCAGCGAGTGCGGGACCGCGACGCGCCGCAGCACCTCGAGCTCTCCGCCGCGCACGATCCCGGCCAGATACGACGTCTGCTCGCCGCGGCCGTCCATGACCATCACCGCGCAGTCGCGGTGCGGCCCGGCAAGGTAAGCCGACGCCGCGTGCGCGACGTGGTGCGCGACGTAGCGCACCTTCGCGCGGTCGAGCCCCGGCAGCAAGGTGGCGAGAAATCCCGGCGCCTTGCGGACGAAGTACGTCCGCAGCGACTCGTACTCGTTCTCGTGCAGCTCGCCGCCGTCGGGCGGTGCGAGGTCCGGATCGTACGAGTACGCGACGGCGTCCAGCTCGTGCGCTTGTACGTTACCGTACCGCAGCGCCCAGCGCGCGGACTGCTCCGGCAGCTCCCAGGTCGAGAACGGAACGCACGGTTTGCCGTGCTTGCGCCGCGTGAAGCGCTCTTCCTCGGCGGCCGCGACGATCCGGCCGTCGACCACAAGGGCCGCAGCCGGATCGTGAAAGACCGCGTTGACGCCTAGGACACGCATCCGTGAGAGAAGCGATACCCCTAGGCCATAAAAGGGGAAACCACCCTGCTCCCTAGGCGGAGAAAGCGTGCGCGCTAGGTTTTGGCCGCGGCCCGCTGCTGGAGCTGCTCTTTGAGCTGCGCCATCTGCTGGCCGAGCTCGACCAGCTCGTCGGCGCCGATCAGCTCTTTCACGCCCGGGAACAGCTCTTTCTCCTCTTCCTTGACGTGGTGGTCGATCAATTCGCTGAGCGCCGTGAGCTTCGGTTTGTACGACTCGTCGCCGGAGTCGGTCGCGCGAACGTCCTCGATCATCTTCTTCGCGCCGGCGTGCTCTTCGTAGGACTCGAGCACCAGATCGTGCTCTTCCTTGTGGCCGCGCTGGGTGCGCTCTTTGACGGTCGGATAGAAGATCTGCTCTTCGATCTCGGTGTGGACGGTGAGCTCCTGGCAGATCTCGTCGCCGAGCCGCTGCAACTGGGCCTTCGCGCGCTCCGACGTCTCCTCGACCTGCGCGAAGAGCTCTTTGACTTTCTTGTGATCCGCCTTGAGAAGGGCGATAGCGTCCTGTTGCTTCATGCGCCGCTCTTGCCCAGCGCCGCGGCTTGTACGCGCGGCCCTCGCCGCCTCGCCCGCCGGTGAAGCGGGGCGATTTGCGGCTAGGGCGACTTGCCCGGCGCGGGCGCGGTCGACGCGGCGGGTGAGCCGCTGGGGGCCGGCGCTCCGCTGCCCGCGGCGTGCGGCGAGGCGGAGCCGGCGGGGTGCGGCGAGCCCGATCCCGCGGGGTGCGGCGAGCCCGAACCGGCCGGCGCCGGCGAGCCCGACGTGGACTTGCTGCCCGCGCCCGCCGGATGCGGAAGCGCGTAGACCGCGAAGACCGCGGGCCGGTTCGCGACCAGCTTCAGCGTCGACGCGGTTCCGGCGAACAGCATCCGGGCCGGCGGCAGCGTCGGCTGCGCGCTCGGCATGGCGCCCAGCGTCCCCGGGCTCGGGCCGCTCGCAGCCGGGCCGGGACTGCCGGTGAGCCGGTTGCCCGGCGGCACGCTCGGCGACGCCGTCGGTGATGCGCCGGGCTTCGCGGAGGCACCCGGGCTCGCGTTGACCGAGGCGGCGGGCGCCGGCGTGCGGGCGATCGGCGGCGGCGTCGCGGTGGTGTCGAGCTCGGAGACGGCGAGGCGGTACTTGGCGTCCTTCTCGCCGGCGTTCCAGAGCGCCAGGCCGAACTCGCCGTCGCGGTACTGCGAGGCGACCTCGCGCGGAACGTCGATCGCGATACGCGGGAAGCTCTCCAGCGTCGCGTCGTGCGTCGGGAGCAGCGTGATGTAGGCGAGCGCGCGCGCCGGCAGCTCGCGGCTCCGTTTGCGCTTGCCCTTGCCGCTCACGAAGTTGAGGTCGGGACCGTCCTGCGGCTTCACGATCGAGAGCGTCGCGCCGATCGCGACGGCCACCGGGGTCGGCGCGGGCTCGGGCGTGGCGTTCTTCCCCTTGGCTTTGGGCGACGGCGCGGCCGTCGGCTCCGGCGCCTTGGGGAACGCGATCGCGGCGGCGTAGCCGCCGACTTCGGGCAGCGGCTGGAACGAGGTCGACTCGCCGTAGGTGACGATCACGCTCGACTGGGTCGCCGGCGTGGGCGACGCCGCCGCGGGGTTGCCGAAGTTCGGCGAGGCCATCGTGTTCGGCAGCCCGGTACCCGAACCGAACGAGCCGGAACATGAGGCGATCGCTGCGCCCAGTGCGACGCAACCGGCCGCCGCGGTGAAAACGCGCGCGAGAGTCATCGCACGCCAGTTCGCGTTCTACGCGGTGGAGTCCGCCGTGTCGGCCGTTTGCGGAACGTAAACCTCGGCGCCTGTTGCCAGGAATTCCGCCGACTTCTCGGCCATGCCGCGCTCCGCGAACTCGCGCACCTCCTGCGTGATCTTCATCGAGCAGAAATGCGGGCCGCACATCGAGCAGAAGTGCGCGACCTTCGCGCCTTGCGCCGGCAGCGTCTCGTCGTGGAAGTCGCGCGCCGTGTCGGGATCGAGGCTCAGGTTGAACTGGTCCTCCCAGCGGAACTCGAAGCGCGCTTTCGAGAGGACGTCGTCGCGGTGGCGCGCGCCGGGATGGCCCTTCGCCAGATCGGCGGCGTGCGCGGCCAGCTTGTAGGTGATGACGCCGGTCTTGACGTCGTCCTTGTCGGGAAGGCCGAGATGCTCTTTCGGCGTGACGTAGCACAGCATCGCGGTCCCCATCCAGCCGATCATCGCGGCGCCGATCCCGCTGGTGATGTGGTCGTAGCCGGGCGCGATGTCGGTGACGAGCGGGCCCAGCGTGTAGAACGGCGCCTCGTGGCAGACCGCGAGCTGCCGGTCCATGTTCTCCTTGATCAGGTGCATCGGCACGTGGCCGGGGCCTTCGATCATCACCTGCACGTCGTGCTTCCAGGCGATCTGCGTGAGCTCGCCGAGCGTGTCGAGCTCGGCGAACTGCGCGTCGTCGTTCGCGTCGGCGGTGCAGCCCGGGCGCAAGCCGTCACCGAGCGAGAACGTCACGTCGTAGGCTTTCATGATCTCGCAGATCTCTTCGAACCGCGTGTACAGGAAGCTCTCGGCGTGGTGCGCGAGGCACCACTTCGCCATGATCGAGCCGCCGCGCGAGACGATCCCGGTGACGCGCTTCGCGGTCAGCGGCACGTAGCGCAGCAGCACGCCGGCGTGGATGGTGAAGTAGTCGACGCCCTGTTCCGCCTGCTCGATCAGCGTGTCGCGGTAGATCTCCCAGGTCAGCTCTTCGGCCTTGCCGCCGACCTTCTCCAGCGCCTGGTAGATCGGCACGGTGCCGATCGGGACGGGGCTGTTGCGAATGATCCACTCGCGCGTCTCGTGGATGTTCTTCCCGGTCGAAAGATCCATCACGGTGTCGGCGCCCCAGCGGGCGGCCCACACCATCTTCTCGACCTCCTCCTCGATCGACGAGCCGATCGCGGAGTTGCCGATGTTGGCGTTGATCTTCACCAGGAAGGTGCGGCCGATGATCGTCGGCTCGAGCTCGAGGTGGTTGACGTTCGCGGGAATCACCGCGCGACCGCGCGCGACCTCGCTGCGCACCAGCTCCGGCTCGACGCCCTCGCGGATCGCGATGAACTCCATCTCGGGCGTGATCTCGCCGCGCCGCGCGTAGTGCATCTGCGAGACGTTGCCGCCTCTGCGCGCGCGCCGGATCGGCCGCGCCGACGGAAACCGGATCGCGTCGAGCTCGGGCATCGCGTCGCGGCCGATGCGGTAGACCGACGACGGCTTGGCGAGCAGCTCGGTGTCGCCGCGGCGGGCGATCCACGGCTCGCGCAGCATCGCGATCCCCGAGCGGATGTCGATCCCGACGTCGGGATCGGTGAACGGGCCGGAGGTGTCGGTGACCGTGTGCAGCGTGCCGTCGGTCAGCGCGATCGCCCGGAACGGGACGCGGATCGTCGGATCGCTGCCTTCCGCGTAGACCTTGGTGGACGCGGGGAACGGATCGCGCGAGAGCACGTCGTTGGACGGCGGTAGCATGGTCGCCATGCCTGCACTCCTCTTCGCCGGTATGACCCGGATCAGGTGGTAACGGTCGACGGCCTGCGCCGCCCTCTCAGCCCGGGCGTTCATGGCGAACTGCCGGGCTCCCGTAGCGTAGGAACGACGGTAGGCCGCGAGCGCGAGGTTGTCAAGCGCGCAAGGCCGTACGGTCGGCGGGATGAGCGGAGCGACCCGGCGCTGAGGAACCGCGCCCTCCTGCTGGTCGCGCTCGCCCAGCTCGCGATCGGCGCGGCGGCGGTGTTCGCGCGCTTCGCGCTGGTCTCCGGCGGACCGCTCGCGGTGAGCGCCGCACGGCTCAGCATCGCGGCCGTTCCGATCGTCGCGCTCGCGGCGCTGCGCGGGCGGCTGCGAATCGTGGACGCGCGGGCGGAGCGGCGGCTGGTCGCGGCCGGCGTGCTCTTGGCGCTGCACTTCGCGACCTGGATCGCCTCGCTGAAGTTCGCCTCGGTGGCGATCTCGACGCTGCTGGTCTGCTCGACCCCGGTGTGGACGGAAGCGTACGCGGTGCTCGTGCGCCGGCGGATCGATCCCTATGCCGCGGCGAGCATCCTCGGCGCGCTGGCGGGCGTCGCCATCGTCGTCGGCGCCCCGGACCGGGCCAACACGCCGCTCGGGATCGTCCTCGCGCTGGCCGGCGCCGTTGCCATCGCGGCGTACTTGCTCGTCGTGCGCGCGGTCGACGCGCGCTACGACACGCTGGCCGTGACGTCGCGGACGTACGCCTACGCGGCGGTGCTGCTGATCGCGGCGAGCGCGCTCGCGCGCGATCCGCTGCCGCCGCTCGGCGACGGGCGGGCTTGGGGCGGAATCGTCGCGATGGCGTTGATCTCGCAGCTTTTCGGCCACACCGCGCTGAACGCGGCGGTGCGCGTCCTCAGCGCGACGTTCGTCTCGACGATGACGCTGCTCGAGCCGGTCATCGCGGCCGTACTGGCCGCGTGGCTGTTCGCCGAACGCCTCGGCGCGACGACCGCGATCGGCGCAGCGGTCATCCTCGCGGCGATCGCGGTCGCCGTGCGCGGCGAGCAGCGCGAAGCGGCCGATTCGGACGGCCCTGCCGGAACGGGTTAAGTATTGCGGTGCGTCCTGCGCCGGCGCGATGATCTCTCGGCTCGGCCCCTTGCCGTCGCGACCCGTCGACGTGAAGGACGGGCGTGGAAAAGAAAGGATCACCATGGCAATCGCAATGGAGTTGCCGAACCTTCCCGCGGAGCTGGACCGCGCGATCGAGATCGTTCCGCCGCACTACGTCGACGACGACGCGATCATCGAGCTCGAGCAGCGTTACGCCGACCGGTTCCTGCTGTTCGAGCGCTTTGCTGACGGGACGCTGCTCGTGACGCCGCCGGCGGGCTGGCAAGGCGGACGCCGAGACGTCGTCCTCAGCATGCAAATCTGGACATGGGCCAAAGACAAGGGCGGCTTGGTGATGGGTGCTACTGGTGGAGTACGCCTTCCCGACGGTTCGCTGTTCGCGCCAGACACGACGTACATCTCACGCGAACGATGGGCGAAGGCGGATCACGAGCTCACCTTCGCGCACGCGGTTCCGGACGCGGCGTTCGAGGTGCTGTCGCAATCCGACCGCGTCCACACGACGATGAAGAAGATCGCGGAGTACTTGCGCAACGGTGTCCGGCTGGTCGTGCTGGTCGATCCGAAGCGCCGCACCGTCTACGTCGGGCGCGAAGGCGACCTCGAACCGCGGGACCTTGGAGACGTCGACGCGGTCGATTGTTCGCCCGTCATGCCCGGCTTCGTCCTTGACGTCGTCGCGATCCGGGACTTTCGTTAGTGCGCCTCGCGGCTCGAGAGCCTCACCGATTTTCGACGAGGGCCACGACCGCGATCAGCTCGCCGACGCTCCACGCCTGCGCGGGACAGCCGCGTAGGGCGTGGGGCGGGTCGCCGTCGGCGATCTCCGGCAGGGTGCCGAGCGCGCCGGCGTCGAGCGCGTCGATCAGCGGCTGAACGAACGCGCGCGCGCGGTCGCGGTCGCCGTATGCCCGCAGGTGCGCGCGGACGAACGGGCCGAGCAGCCACGGCCACACGGTGCCTTGATGGTATGCTTCGTCGCGCACATCTTGCGGGCCGGTGATCATGCCGCGGTACGACGGGTCGTCGGGGCCGAGCGTGCGCAGGCCGAGCGAGGTCCACAGCCGCGCCGCGCACGCGTCGACGATCGCGCGCGCTCGCTCGGCGCCGAACGGGCTCGCGAACAGCGACACGGTGAAGAGCTGGTTCGGGCGGAACGTTGCGTCGTCGCCGTCGGGACCGTCCAGCACGTCGTAGCACCAGCCTCGCTCGGCGCTCCAGAACCGCTCCATCGCGCTCTGCACGCGGTCAGCCTCCTTGCCATACTCTTTTGCTGACCGGCCGACGCGCACGGCGAACGACTCGCAGGCGCGCAGCGCGTTGTACCACAGCGCGTTGACCTCGACCGGCTTGCCGCGGCGCGGCGTGATCACGCGCTCGCCAATCTTCGCGTCCATCCAGGTCAACTGCACGCCGTCCGCGCCGCCGCGGACCAGCCCGTCCGGATCGGCGCCGATGCCGTACCGGGTTCCGTGGCGGTAGCCGTCGATCACCGCGGCAACGGCGGGAAAGACGTCGTCGAGCAGCGCTGCATCGCCGGTCGCGGCGACGTACGCGCGAACCGCTTCGATGAACCACAGCGACGCGTCGATCGTGTTGTACTCCGCCGGCCCGCCGCCGTCGGGGAAGCGGTTCGGGATCAATCCGTCCGCCTCGTGCCCCGCGAACGTGCGCAGCACCGCGGCGGCGTCGCGCGTGCGCCCCGTCCCCAGCAGCAGCCCGGGCAGCGAGATCATCGTGTCGCGGCCCCAATCGGTGAACCACGGATATCCGGCGATGATCGTGGCGGCGAGACCGTCTTCCGTGGTGCCCGGGGAACGGCAGTGATGCGTGCGCTTCGCCGTGATGTTTTCGCTCCGCGAGACGACAAAGGCATCCGCCGCCAATGCGAGCCGGCCGAGCAACGGCGTCGGCTGCGCCGCCGCACGCGCGCGGTTCGCGGCGCGGCGCGCGGCGACGACGGCACCCGCATCGGGCGGCACGGTCGCGTCGAGCGACAGCACGACGCCGCGTTCTTCGCCTTCGGTCAGCCGCCACGCGATCGTGCAGGCGTGCAGATAGTCGTCCGTGTCCTGCAAGCCGCGCTCGGTCTCCCGCTGTAGCAGATAGCCCTCGTACCGCTCGCATGCGCCTTCGATGCGCAGCGCATCGGGCGCGGCGACGTGCAGCGTTCGGCGGCTCGCCGGCAGATCGATCGCGAGCCCGAACGCGTCCGGTCCGCAGCGGAACCCGCTCGGGTCCGGCAGCGGCCCGCCGTGATGGTCGCGGTCGGCGACGATCACCCGCCCGCGCACGTCGAGCGCGGTCCGCGCGCGCACCGCGCGCAACCGCACCGCCGTCGCGTCGGCGCCGAGCGGCATCGCGAGCGTGATCTCGAGCAGCGCGTCGCCGAGCGCGTACGTCCACGACGGCAAGCCGTCCGCGAGCACGAACGACTCGACGAGCCGCCAGCCCTCGGGCGCAAGCGCGCCGGAGCGCCAGCGGTTCGTCGCGAGCGCGTACGTGCGTCCGTCGTACTGCACGTCGAGATCGAGCCGCGCGACGACGAGCCGGCGGGCGACGGGCGGATCGACCGCCGCGACCAGCAAGCCGTGATACCGGCGTGTCAGCGTTCCGGCGACGGTGCCCATCGCGTAGCCGCCGCGGCCGTTCGTCAGCAGCCATTCGCGCGTTTCGGCCGCGGCGAGATCACCGCACAAGCCGCGTCCGAAACGCACGCGTCACCGTCCTCCGGCGAGCGTCAGGTCACTTCGTGCGGAACGAACGTGGGCACCCACTGCTCGTTCTCCGCTCCGCCTTGCCACCCGTACGTGATCACCCCGGTTCCGGGCGCCGAACCGCCGCCGCTGACGTTGAGCGCGAGAACCGGATTTCCGGCCGGGCCGAGCCGATACGCCTGCGGATCGGGCGCCGGGCCGACGACCCACGTCGACCACGCATCAACGTCGGTGGGATCGACCGCGAACACGGCACCGCCGCCCGGCGTCGTGCGCATCACCATGCTGAGCTCCTCATTGCTGAGGATCACGCCCACCGCAGTGGTCCCCGCGATGAAATAGTTGGCGGCCCAGAGCTGCGCCGGCCCGGCTTCAGCGTCGCCGCCGTTCGGCGGCTCGATCGTGAGCTGTCCGCCCGCATCCTCCGGGTTCGCCGTGAGCAGCGTGCCGGGCGCGTTCTCCGGCGCGAACGTGTAATTCCAAGGATAGTCGCCGACGCCCATCTGCTCGAACGTCCAGATTTCGTTCGGCTGCCCGCCGCCCCACCCGTCGTACGCGATCACCGCGGACCCGGGCGGGTACGGTCCGGTGCCTGCGACGTTGAGGTTCAGCGACGTGCTGACGCCGGAGCGCACCGCCAGCGCGGTGCCGCCGGCTGCGACGTCCCACAGTATCGCCGCGGCGAGGCCGCCGGAATCGAGCGTCGTCAGCGTCAGCGGCGTCGTCGCGCCGCCCTCGCTCTGCAGGCCCAGGACTGCCGGGCTCCCGCCGGCCACGCTGTCCGCGTTGACCATCGCGAAGTTTCCGCTCGGGATGTCGTAGATCAGCGACCACACCAACGATTCGGTGATCTCGCTCGCGTCTTGGACGACGATCGAGCCGTCTTCGGCGACCGCCAGCGCGAGCGTCTCGCCGTTCGGTCCGGTGCAGCCCGGGGTCAAGATGTATGGCACATTCGCCTCCGTCGAGAGAGAGCCCGGGCGAGCGCACTTGCGACGCGGCACACAGGAAACCTTGCGCCGCTCCGGTGAGAGACGCGCATGGACGGCAACCCCGAGCGTGCGCGAATCGACGCCGCGTCGCAACACGCCGAGCACTGGCGGCGCTGGGGACCGTACTTGAGCGACCGCCAGTGGGGCACGGTGCGCGAGGACTACAGCGCCGACGGCAACGCGTGGGACTACTTCCCGTTCGAGATGGCGCGGCTGCGCGCGTACCGCTGGGGCGAGGACGGCATCCTCGGCATCAGCGACAACCACCAGCGGCTGTGCTTCGCGCCGGCGTTCTGGAACGAGCGCGACGAGATCATCAAGGAGCGTTTCTACGGCCTGGGCGGCCATCAGGGCAACCACGGTGAGGACGTCAAGGAGTACTGGTGGCACCTCGACGCAGTGCCGTCGCACGCGTATCTGAAAGCGCTCTACCGCTACCCGCAGCGCGCGTTCCCGTACGCGCGGCTGCGTGAGGAGAACGCGCGGCGCGGGCGCCACGAGCGCGAGTTCGAGCTGGCCGACACCGGCATCTTCGACGACGGCGCGTTCTTCGACATCACGGTGGAGTACGCCAAGCGCGACGTCGACGACGTGCTGGTCCGGATCACCGCGACGAACCGCGGCCGCGAGCGCGCGCCGCTGCACCTGCTGCCGCAGCTCTGGTTCCGCAACGAATGGTCGTGGCGGTCCGGCGTCACGCGGCCGTCGGTCAGCGAAGATCCGGCCGTCGCAGGCGCTTTGGCGGCGGAGCACCCGACGCTCGGCAAGCGCTGGATCTTCAGCGACGGCGGGGCCTCGGAGACGCTGTTCACCGAGAACGACACGGACTTCGAGCGCGCGTTCGGCGTCCCGTCGCCGTCGCCGTACGTCAAGAGCGGGATCGACCGCGCGGTGCGCGGCGAAGGCCGCGACGGGATCAACCCGGCGCGCACCGGGACCAAAGCCGCGCTGCACTACCGCTGGACGATCGAGCCCGGTGCGACGCACACCGTGCGGCTGCGCATCACCGACGATCCGGCTGCGAGCGGCGTCGACGCGGATTTCGACGCGACGTTCGACCGCCGCTCGGACGAGGCCGACCGCTTCTACGCCGCGCTCGCGCGCGCGCCGCTCGACGACGACGCGGCGACGATCCAGCGCCGCGCGTTCGCCGGGATGATCTGGTCGAAGCAGTTCTATAACTACGTCGTGCGCGACTGGCTGCGCGGCGACCCGCTCGCGCCGAAGCCGCCCGAGTCGCGCAAGCACGGGCGCAACGCGAACTGGACGCATCTCTACAACGACGACGTCCTCTCGATGCCGGACACCTGGGAGTATCCCTGGTACGCGGCCTGGGATCTCGCCTTCCACGTCATCCCGTTCGCGCTGATCGATCCCGATTTCGCGAAGCGGCAGCTCACCCAACTGACGCGCGAGTGGTACATGCACCCGAGCGGACAGCTGCCGGCGTACGAGTGGTCGTTCGACGACGTCAACCCGCCGGTGCACGCGTGGTCGGCGCTGCGGCTCTACAAGATCGAAGCGCGGCTGAACGGCGGCTCCGGCGACTACCGTTTTCTCGAGCGCGTCTTTCAGAAGCTGCTGATGAACTTCACCTGGTGGGTGAACCGCAAGGACGTCGCGGGGCGCAACGTCTTCCAGGGCGGGTTTCTCGGGCTCGACAACATCGGACCGTTCGACCGCGGCAAGCAGCTGCCGGAAGGCGCGGCGCTCGCGCAGAGCGACGGCACCTCGTGGATGGCGGTCTACGCGCTCAACATGCTGGCGATCGCGATCGAGCTCGCGAAGGTGGAGAGCATCTACGAGGACGTCGCCTCGAAGTTCTTCGAGCACTTCTACATCATCGCCGACGCGATGAACTCCGAGCGCGAGGACGACCCCGGGCTGTGGGACCCGGCCGACGAGTTCTACTACGACCAGGTGTACCTGCCGGACGGCCAGCGCATCCCCGTGTGCGTGCGCAGCGTCGTCGGAATCGTGCCGGTCTTCGCGGTCGAGACGATCGCCGGCGCGACGTTCGACCGGTTGCCGCACTTCGCAAAGCGCGTCGACTGGTTCCTCAAGAACCGCGCCGAGCTGGCCGAGAACATCGCACCGGTCGAGGCGAAGGGGATGCACGAGCGGCGGCTGCTGGCGATCTGCGATCCCGACCGCTTGCGGAGCATCCTGCGCCGCGTCTTCGACGAGAACGAGTTCCTCTCACCGCACGGCGTGCGGATGCTGTCGCGCACGCATCTGGAGCACCCCTACGTGCTGAAGCTCGGCGGCGAGGAGTTCCGCTGCGACTACGAGCCGGCCGAGTCGACCAGCGGGCTCTTCGGCGGCAACTCCAACTGGCGCGGTCCGGTCTGGATGCCGCTGAACTACCTGCTGATCGAAGCGCTCCAGAAGTTCCACCGCTGGCTCGGCGACGAGTACACGATCGAGTTCCCGACCGGCTCCGACCGCCTGCTGAACCTGTGGGAGATCTCGCTCGACCTCGAGCACCGCCTCGTCGGCCTGTTCCGCCGCGGCGCCGACGGACGCCGGCCGTTCCACGGCGACGACGCGCGCTTCCAAGACGATCCGCACTGGCGCGACCAGATCGCGTTTCACGAGTACTTCCACGGCGACACCGGCGAAGGCCTCGGCGCATCGCACCAGACCGGCTGGACCGGCCTCATCGCAAAGATCATCGACCAGCTCGCCGCGTTCGGCGCTTCGGCGCACCCCGACACCGCTGCCGACGACGAAATTGCGGCGCGAATATCGTGAGACCGTTCCTCGCTACCGCGCCAAAGGCAGAAATCACATCATGGGTCCGCGTTTCGGGACGCCGGACTCGTGAGAGAGACGGTTGAAAGGACAAGCTCGGTCCGGATGGCTGCTTCGGCCGCTGCGATCATGTCGTCCAAATTTCTGCGAACGACGGCGAGGTCCACGATTTGGTAACCGTGTCGTAGGACGTCTCCAAATCGGCGAAATGCGTACCAGTTGACATGAGGATAACGGATCTCGAGGTCCGCATACCGGTCGGGCCACTCGTTGTTCAGGCGCGTCAGGGCCTCGGACGCTATGAGCAAATTGTGGAGCAGCGCGTCTGTTAGGACGTAGTCCTGTTCCACCGCGTCGAACCCGTGGCATTCAACGATCCCTCGAGCGCGCTCGATCCGCTCCAATGCGTCCGCAAGGGATTGGTTCGGACTATGTCTCGGCACGTCAGAATGCCGGGACCAACTCCTTCAGGATATGGTCGTGCCTGGGAGAGCGCAGCCCGCCCCGCGAGACAACATCGACGCTTCGGCCGAGAGCTTCGGCCAATTCAGCTTCGATCCGCAACATCTCCGGGGTCCCGACCGGCGCGCCGGTCGCGATATCGACGAGCACGTCGATATCGCTAGCCGGACCGTCATCTCCGCGGGCGACCGAGCCGAACACGGCTGCATGGACCACTCCTATTGCGCGCAGCCACGCTTCACGCTCCCGCAGCGCGACCAGGGAATGGCTCAAGAGCGGGGACCGGACCTCCATGATGCTCATCGAGTATAGCGGTTCCCGGTTGCCCCTGGCAAAATTTCCCGATTTGGCACGAATCGCGGAATCTCGGCCGATTGGGACGAAGCGGCGCGGGATGCGGTTCGATCTGGCGGTCATCGGGTCCGGGCAGGGCGGGGTTCCGCTCGCGCTGGCGTTTGCGAAGCGCGGGAAGCGGGTCGTGCTGTTCGAGCGCGGGGATCTGGGCGGGTGCTGCGTCAACGTCGGGTGCACACCGTCGAAGGCGTTTCTGGCTTCGGCGCATGCGGCGGGACGCGCGCGGCGCGCCGCCGACGTTCACGTGCGCTGCGACGTGCAGCCGGACGTCCCCGCGGTCATGGCGCGCGTGCGCGAGATCGTGCGCCAGTGGCGTGAAGGCGTCGAGCAGAAGCTTTCGGGGAGCGGCGTCGAGCTCGTCCGCGCCGAGGCGTCGTTCGAGGCGCCGCACGTGCTGCGCGCGGGCGGCGCAACGTACGAAGCGGACGCCGTCGTGCTCGACACCGGCGGCAGCGCGATCGTGCCGCCGATCGACGGGCTCGCCGGGACGCCGTTCGTCACCAACGAGAGCTTCTTTCCGCAGGAGACGCTGCCGAAGAAGCTGATCGTGCTGGGCTCGGGCTACATCGGGCTCGAGCTGGGGCAGGGCGCGGCGCGCCTCGGGAGCGCGGTGACGATCGTGACGCCCGACGACCGGATCGTCGCGCGCGAAGAGCTCGACGTCTGCAGCGTCATGACGAAGTCGTTCGCGCGCGACGGCATCACGACCATGCTCGAGCGCAAGGCCACGAAGGTTGCCCACGACGCAGGCGCGTTCACCGTCACGCTCGACGACGGCGCAACGCTCACCGCCGACGGACTGCTCGTCGCGACGGGCCGGCGCCCGAACATCCCCGCCGGGACCACCGGCAACGCCGGCATCGCACTCGACGCGCGCGGCTTCATCGCGTGCGACAACCACCTGCAGACGATCGTGCCGAACCACTACGCGCTGGGCGACGTCGCCGGGCAGCCGCAGTTCACGCACGTCGCGTGGGAAGACTTCCGCCGGCTCGACGCGATCATCGGCGGCGACCGCTCGCGCACGCGCTCCGACCGCGTCCTCGCGTACGCGATGTACACCGAGCCGCAGCTCGGCCGGGTCGGGATCAGCGCCGATCAGGCGCGCGAGCGCGGCGTCCCGCACCGCGCCGTCACGCTGCAGCTCGAGCACGTCGCGCGCGGACCGGAGTGGTCGCTCGAGGACGGCTTCTTCCGCTTGGTCGTCGATCCGCGGGACGACAAGATTCTGGGCGCGACGTTCGCGGGGTACGAAGCGGGGGAACTGATCCACGTGATCCTCGCGCACATGGAAGCCGGCTCGACCTGGCGCGTCCTCGAACGCTCCGTCCACATCCATCCGACGTTCTCCGAAGGACTGCCGTCGCTCGCCCGGCTGCTGCTGTGATCGCGGCCGCCCGCCGCGAGGCGATCGAGCACGGCCGCGAGAGCGATCCGTTCTCGGTGCTCGGCCCGCACGCGCTCGGCAGCGGCACGGTCGTGCGCACGTTCCTGCCCGGCGCGCGCGCGGTCGCGGTCGTCGACGCGGACGGCCGCGTGCTGGCCGAGGCGGAGCCCGCCGGCGACGCCGGGCTCTTCGAGTCGTACGTCGTCGCGATCCCCGAGCGCTATCGCCTGCGCGTCGCGTATCCCGCGCTGACGGTCACGATCGACGATCCGTACCGCTTCGGGCCGCTGCTCGGCGAGCTCGACGCCTGGCTGTTCGCGCAGGGGAACCACCACGAGCTGTACCGCGTTCTGGGCGCGCATCCCGACCAGATCGACGGCGTGCGCGGGACGCGCTTCGCGGTCTGGGCGCCGAACGCGTCGCGCGTCAGCGCCGTCGGCGACTGGAACGCCTGGGACGGCCGCGTGCACCCGATGCGGCTGCGGCGCGAAGCGGGCGTGTGGGAGATCTTCCTGCCCGGCGTCGAGCCCGGCGCGCGCTACAAGTACGAGCTGCTCGGGCCGCACGGCGATCTGCTCCCGCTGCGCGCCGACCCGTTCGCGTTCCGCAGCGAGAAGCGGCCCTCGAACGCCTCGGTCGTCACCGCGCCGTCGTCGTACGCGTGGAACGACGGCGAGTGGCTGCGCGAGCGCGAGGCGAAGCAGCGGCGCGACGCGCCGATCCAGATCTACGAGGTGCACCTCGGCTCGTGGCGGCGCGTCCCCGAGGACGGCGACCGTTTCCTGACCTATCGCGAGCTGGCCGAGCAACTGATCCCGTACGTCGCGGACCTCGGCTTCACGCACATCGAGCTGCTGCCGATCACGGAGCACCCGTTCGACCTGAGCTGGGGCTATCAGACGACGGGCTGGTTCGCACCGACCAGCCGCTTCGGCGATCCCGACGACTTTCGCGCGTTCGTCGACGCCGCGCACCGCGCGGGGATCGCCGTCATCCTCGACTGGATCCCGGGACACTTTCCGACCGACGCGCACGCGCTCGGGCAGTTCGACGGGACGCCGCTCTACGAGCACGCCGACCCGCGCGAGGGCTTCCACCGCGAGTGGGGGACGTACGTCTTCAACCTCGGCCGCAACGAGGTGCAGAACTTCCTGATCGCCTCGGCGCTGTACTGGCTGCGCGAGTTCCGCCTCGACGGCTTGCGCGTCGACGCCGTCGCCTCGATCCTCTACCGCGACTACTCGCGCAAGGACGGCGAATGGGTCCCGAACGCGTACGGCGGGCGCGAGAACCTCGAAGCGGTCGCGTTCCTGCGCCGGCTCAACGCCACCGTCTACGGCGACGTGCCCGGGATCGCGACGTTCGCCGAAGAGTCCACCGCCTGGCCCGGCGTGACGCAGCCGGTCGACTACGGCGGCCTGGGCTTCGGCTACAAGTGGAACATGGGCTGGATGCACGACACGCTGCGCTTCCTCGAGCGCGATCCGCTCTTCCGCGGCCACCATCTCGACGACGTCTCGTTCGGGCTCGTCTACGCGTTCAGCGAGAACTTCGTGCTGCCGCTCTCGCACGACGAGGTCGTGCACGGAAAACGCTCGCTGCTGGGCCGCATGCCGGGGAACGACGAGCAGCAGTTCGCCAACCTGCGCCTGCTCTACGGGCTGATGTGGTCGCATCCGGGCAAGAAGCTGCTCTTCGCGGGCGGCGAGTTCGCGCAGCGCGGCGAGTGGCGCGCGCAGGCCTCGCTGGACTGGCATCTGGCGCCCTACGGGCGGCATCACGGCGTGCAGCTCCTCGTGCGCGACGTGAACCGCATCGCGCGCGCGCACGGCGCGCTGCACGAACGCGACTGCGAGAACGCCGGCTTCGAGTGGATCTCGTACGACGACCGGCGCAACGGCGTCGTTGCGTTCATCCGCTGGGACGCGCGGCGCGACGGGCACGTCGTCTGCGTCTTCAACTTCAGCGGCGTGCGGCACGACGGGTACGCCGTCGGCGTCCCGCGGCGGACGAGCTACGCCGAGCTGCTCAACACCGACGCCGCGGTCTACGGCGGAACGAACCTGGGTAACTCCGGTGCGGTGACCGCCTCCGACCGCGCCGCGCACGGGCGCCCGTTCTCGCTGTCCTTGACGCTCCCGCCGCTCAGCGCGCTCTGGCTCGCCCCGTGATCCCGGCGCGGCAGCGCGTCGAGGCGGGTCTGCCCTACCCGCTCGGTGCGACGTGGGACGGCAAGGGCGTGAACTTCGCGCTGTTCAGCGCGAACGCCGAGAAGGTCGAGCTGTGCTGGTTCGATCCGCGCGGCCGGCGCGAGATGTACCGCATCGCGCTACCGGAGTACACCGACGAGGTGTGGCACGGCTACCTGCCCGACGCGCGTCCGGGGATGCTGTACGGCTACCGCGTCTCGGGCGAATACGCTCCCGAGCGCGGGCATCGCTTCAACCACCACAAGCTGCTGCTCGACCCGTACGCGAAGGCGCTCGCCGGGAAGCTGCGCTGGACCGACGCGCACTACGGCTACCGCATCGGCGCGCACCGCGAGGACCTCGTCTTCGACCGCCGCGACAACGCGGGCGCGATGCCGAAGTGCGTGGTGCTCGAAGAAGCGTTCACCTGGGGCGAAGACCACCGGCCGTCGGTTCCGTGGACGAACACCGTGTTCTACGAGCTGCACGTCAAGGGGTTCACGGTCCAGCACCCGGGCGTGCCGCCGGCGCTGCGCGGGACGTTCCCCGGCCTGGCCTCGCCGGCGGTGATCGAGTACCTCAACGAGCTCGGCGTGACGACCGTCGAGCTGCTGCCGGTCCACGCGTTCTTCGACGACCGGCGGCTGGCCGAGGCGAAGCTGCGCAACTACTGGGGCTACAACTCGATCGGGTTCTTCGCGCCGGAGCCGCGCTATCTGCAAGCCGACCCCAACGAGTTCAAGACGATGGTCAAGCACCTGCACGAAGCGGGGATCGAAGTCGTGCTCGACGTGGTGTACAACCACACCGCCGAGGGGAATCATCTCGGCCCGACCTTCTCGTTCAAGGGGATCGACAACGCATCGTACTACCGGCTGGCCGGCGACCCGCGCTACTACGAGGACGACACCGGGACCGGGAACACGCTCGACCTGCGCCACCCGCGCGTGCTGCAGATGGTGATGGACTCGCTGCGCTACTGGGTCGAGGAGATGCACGTCGACGGCTTCCGCTTCGATCTGGCCCCGGCGTTGGCGCGCGAAGATCACGGCTACACGCGCAACGCCGCGTTCTTCAAGGCGATCCAGCAAGACCCGGTGCTGTCGCGCGTCAAGATGGTCGCGGAGCCGTGGGACGTTGGGATGGGCGGCTACCAGCTCGGAAACTTTCCGCCGGGCTGGTCGGAGTGGAACGGCAAGTACCGCGACACCGTGCGGCGGTTCTGGCGCGGCGACCTCGGGGTGCTCCCCGAGCTCGCCTCGCGGCTCGCGGGTTCGTCCGACGCGTTCGAGCACAACGGGCGGCGGCCGCGGGCGAGCGTCAACTTCGTGACGGTCCACGACGGGTTCACGCTGGCCGATCTGGTCGCGTACGACCGCAAGCACAACGAAGCGAACCACGAGAACAACCACGACGGCGCCAACGAGAACTACAGTTGGAACGCCGGCGCCGAAGGGCCGGCCGACGACCCCGAGATCGTGAACCTGCGCGAGCGGCAGAAGCGCAACCTGATCGCGACGCTGCTGCTCTCGCTCGGCGTCCCGCTCGTCCTCGCCGGCGACGAGCGCGGCCGCACCCAGCGCGGCAACAACAACGCGTACTGCCAGGACAACGAGATCTCGTGGATCGACTGGAGCGCGGCGAACGCGCGCGACCTCGCGCTGACGGACTTCTTCAAGACCATGCTGCGCATGCGGCGCGAGCACCCGGCGTTCGAGCGCGACGCGTTCTTTCGCGGGCAGCCCTTCGACGGCAGCGGCCGCAAGGACATCGCCTGGATCCGGGCCGACGGGCACGAGATGGAGCCGCACGACTGGACCCCCGAGCGGCGCACGATCGGGTTCTTCCTCGGCGCGCGCCCGATGCTGTTCGTCGCGATGAACGCCGAGCCGGCGGACGTCGCGTTCGCGCTCCCGGACACCGAGCGGCTCGCGTGGTCGCTCGTGCTCGACACGGGCATCGAAGGCGGCGCGCAGCGCGACGTGCCGAGCGACGACGTGATGGTCTTCCCGATGATCTCGCGCTCGCTGGCGGTGTTCGGCGGCCGGCTGCGGTGAGCGCGCGCGTCGCCCGTTCGTACGTCGACGCGCTCGGGACGCCGCGCAGTGCCGCGCCCGAGACGGTCGCGCGCTTCGAGTCGCTGCTGGCCGAGGAGCCGCATCACTTCGTCGCGCCGGCGGTCGTGCTGCGCGAAGGCGAGACGCTGGCGGTCGACGTGACGCTGCCCGCGATGAGCTGGACCGAGACGCTGCGCTGGACGCTGCTGCGCGAGGACGGCACGAACGCCGAAGGTGTCGTCCCGCTGCGCGAGGCGCCGGTCCTGTTCGCCGACCACCGCGCCGAAGCGACGTACGACACGCGGCGCGTCGCGATCGCCGGGCCGCAGCCGCTCGGGCGGCACCGTCTCGCGCTCGACGTCTCGGCGTACGCGCGCGCGTCGACGCACGTCGTGGTGGTGCCGGCGCGCGCCCACCCGCCGCGCGGCCGCACGTGGGGGATCGCGCTGCAGATGTACACGCTGCGCAGCGCGCGCAACTGCGGGATCGGCGACTTCGCCGACCTGCGCGCGGTGTGCCGGCTGCTCGGCGAGCGCGGCGCCGCGTACGTCGGGATCAACCCGCTGCACGCGACGTTCCGCAGCGACCCGGAATCGGCGAGCCCGTACGCCGCGTCGTCGCGCGTGTGGCTGAACTGGCTCTCCATCGCCGTCGACGACGTTCCGGAGTCGCGCAGCGCGGCGGCGCGCGGCGTGATGCGCCGCCGCGGACGGCGCAACGAGGTCGAAGCGTTGCGCGCGCGCGATCACGTCGACTACACCCGAGTCGCCGCGCTCAAGGACGAGCTGCTGCGCGCGTGCTTCGGCGCGCTCGAGGCCGACGCCGAGCGGCACGCCGCGTTCGAATCGTGGTGCGCGGCGCAGGGCGAGCCGCTGACGCGCTTCGCGGTGTTCGAGACCTTGGTCGCGCGCCACGGCCGCGACCTCGGCGCCTGGCCCGCGACGTTTCGCACGCCGACCTCGCCCGACGTCGCGCTCTTCGCGGCGGCCGAGCACGACGAAGTCCGCTACGCGATGTACCTGCAATGGCTGGCGGCCGACCAGCTCGCGGCCGTCGCGGCGGACGCGGCGCGGCACGGCGTGCGGCTCTACCGCGATCTCGCGGTCGGCGTCGACGCGAACGCGGCCGACGTGTGGGCCGACGCGGGCGCGTACGTGCGCGAGGTCTCGGTCGGCGCGCCGCCCGACGTGCTGAACACGCTGGGCCAAGACTGGGGGCTGCCGCCGCTCGACCCGCGCGGGCTCGCGCGCGACGGGTACGCCGAGCTGCTGACGCTGCTGCGGGCGAACTGCCGCGACGCCGGCGCGCTGCGCATCGACCACGCCTTCTCGCTGGCGCGCCTGTACTGGATCCCGCGCGGCGGCGACCCGCGCAGCGGAACCTACGTCGAGTACCCGCTCGACGACGTGCGCGGGATCGTCGCGCTCGCCAGCGCGCGCGAGCGCTGCGTCGTGATCGGCGAGGATCTCGGCACCGTCCCCGAAGGCTTTCGCGAGCGGATGGAAGCGACCGGCGTCCTCTCGTACCGCATCCTGTTCTTCGAGCGCCGTCTCGACGGCTCGTTCGTTCCGCCGGAGGAGTACCCGGCGCTGGCGCTCGCGGCGTCCGGGACGCACGACCTGCCGACGATGGCGGCCTGGCTGCGCGGCGAGGACCTCGAGCTGCGCGAACGGCTGCAGCTCCTCGAGTCACCGCTCGCCGAGGCGCGCGCCGCGCGCGAAACGGAGCGCGCGCTGCTGCTCGACACCCTGATCGCGCACGGCGACCTCGCGCCCGGCGAGCGCGAGGACGACGTCGCGGTCGCCGTAGCGGCAAACCGCTACCTTGCCGCGACGCCGTGCGCGATCGTCATGGCCCAGCTCGACGACGTGCTCGAGGAGCGCGAGCCGGTCAACGTCCCGGGGACCTCGGTGCAGTATCCCAACTGGCGCCGGAAGCTGGCGACCGGCGTCGAAGCGCTCGCGTCCGACGCTCGCCTCACCCGCCTCTGCGCCGCACTCAGCGAGATCCGCCCGAGAACAACGCCGTGAAAGCTGTCCTGATGGCCGGTGGCGAGGGCTCCCGCCTTCGCCCGCTCACCTCGCGCCGCCCGAAGCCGCTCGCGCCCGTCGCCGGGAAACCGGTGATGGAGCTGATCGTCGAGCTGCTCCGCGAGCACGGCTTCGACGAGGTCGTCGCGACGCTGCACTACCTCGCCGACGAGATCGAAGCGTACTTCGGCGACGGAGACGCGCACCGCGTGAAGATGCACTACGTCGTCGAGGACACCCCGCTCGGGACCGCGGGCGCGGTGAAGATGGCGCACGAGCTGCTGGGCCGCGAGACGTTCCTGGTGATCAGCGGCGACGCGCTGACCGACGTCGATCTGGGCGCGATCGTGCGCCACCACCAGGAGCAGGGCAACGACGTCACGATCGCGCTGCAGCGCGTGACGAACCCGCTCGAGTTCGGCGTCGTCGTCACCGACGAGAACGGCCGCATCGTGCGCTTCCTCGAGAAGCCGTCGTGGGGCGAGGTCTTCTCCGACACGATCAACACCGGCATCTACGTGCTCGAGCCCGGCATTCTCGACCGCATGCAGCGCGGCAAGGTCTACGACTTCTCGAAAGACCTCTTCCCGGACATGCTGCGCGAAGGGGCGAAGCTCGGCGGCTACGTCATCGACGCGTACTGGACCGACATCGGCAACCTCGAACAGTACCAGCAGGCGAACTACGACGCGGTCGAAGGGAAAGTCCGCATCGCTTACCCGGGCGCGGAGACCGGGAACCGCGTCTTCGCGGGCGAGGGCACGACGATCCACCCCGAGGCGCACGTCGAGGGGCCGGTGGTGCTCGGGCGCGACGTGCGCATCGCGGCCGGCGCCTCGATCGTCGGGCCGGCGGTGATCGGCGACCGCACGATCGTCGAGCGCGGCGCCAGCGTGTGCCGCAGCGTCGTCTGGGAGGACGGGTACGTCGGCGAGGACGCGTCGCTGAGCGACTGCACGGTCGCCGACCGCAACACGATCCAGCGGCGCGCGAAGGTCAACGAGAACAGCGTGATCGGCCGCGGCTGCACGATCGGCGCCGGCGCGACCGTGAACGCGCACCTCAAGCTGTGGCCCGACAAGTGGGTCAACCCCGGTTCGATCGTCTCGATGTCGCTGATCTACGGGCAGAAGTGGCCGGGATCGCTGTTCGGGTCGGGCGGGATCAGCGGCCTGGCGAACCTCGAGATCACGCCGGAGTTCGCGCTCAAGCTCGGCCAGGCGTTCGGCACGTATCTCAAGCCCGGCCAGACGGTCATGACGAGCCGCGACACGCACCCCGCGTCGCGCGTGATGAACCGCTGCATCATCTCGGGGCTGCTCGCGGTCGGCGTCAACGTGCTCGACCTGCGCTCGTACCCGCTTCCGCTCGCGCGCTACGCGGTGCGCGTCGGCAGCGACGGCGGCGTGCACGTCCGCGTCGCGACCGACGACCCGAACGCGATCGTGTTCGAGTTCTTCGACCACACCGGGATCGGGATCGACAAAGGCGCGGAGCGCAAGGTCGAAAACCTCTTCTTCCGCGAGGACTTCCGCCGCACGCCGATGGACGACGTCGGCCGGCTCGACTTCCCGTCGCGCGCGCTGGAGCGCTACACCGGCGCGTTCGTCCAAGCGCTGCACGCGGAAGCGGTGCGCGAGGCGAACCTGCGCGTCGTGATCGACTACGCGTACGGCAACGCGTCGATCGTGCTGCCGCAGATCCTGGGCGGCCTGGGCGTCGAGCAGATCGCGCTCAACGCGTACTTCGACGCGAGCAAGGTCCGCACGTTCCGCGAGGACCGCGAGCGCCATCTGGGCCAGCTCGCCTCCGTCGTGACGTCGCTGGAGGCGAACCTCGGCGTGCTGATCGACGCCGACGGCGAGACCGTCACGCTGGTCGCCGACGACGGCGAGATCGTCGGCCGCAACCGCTTGATGGCGCTGCTCACGCTGCTGGTCGCGCGCACGACGCCGGGTGCGCGCATCGGGATGCCGATGACGGTGCCGAGCGTGGTCGAGCGGATCGCGCACGACAACGGCGCGGAGATCGTGCGCACGCGCAGCGACCGCCGCTCGCTGATGGCGCTCGCCGAGCGCGAAGGCCCGAACCTCGCCTTCGCCGGCGGCATGAACTACGAGCTGATCTTCCCCGAGTTCCAGCCGGCGTTCGACGGCATCTACGCGACCGCGAAGATCATGGAGCTGCTGGCCGCCGAGCGCTCGCAGCTCTCCGAGCTCGTCGCGATGCTGCCCGACTGGCACATCGCCGGCCGCGTCGTGCCGTGCCCGTGGGATCGCAAAGGCGCCGTGATGCGCTCGCTGCACGACGAAGCCGCGCACGGCGGGAACGGCCAAGTCGAGACGCTCGACGGCATTCGTCTCACGCGTCCGGAAGGCTGGGTGCTCGTGCTGCCGGACGCGACCGAAGCGTCGGTCAACGTCTGGGCGGAGGGCGCGTCGGACGACGACGCGTCGCGCTACGCCGACGAAGTCGTCGACCGCGTGCGCGCGATCGCAAGCAGCTGATCGCCGGCTGATCCCGCAGGCGCGGTGTCGCGCGTCACGTCTTCGCCAAGAACGCTCGGCTTTCGACACTCTGCGGCAGGTCGGCGTTCGCCGGATGCGGATTCCCGTTGCTGCCGGCGCTCTTGTGTGGAGGGACCGGGCCTTTGTCACCATGGGAGACGACGATTTATCATGCTTTCACGGAAGCGGGTGTTTTCCGCAGTATCCGCAAGTTGCGCGTCGCTGGCGATCCTCGCCGGCGGACTGGCCGGCTGCTCCGGCGGCGCCGGGACGCTCACGCCTAGCCAATCGCAAACGGTCACCAACGCGACGACCGCGCCGCAAGGCGACGAGCGCATCGTTCAGACGCTGGAGGTCTCGCCCGCGAGCGCGGCGCCGATCACGAGCGCGCACGCCTACCGTCTGCCGCTGCAGGGCGAGCCGCGGCAAGGGATCTCGGTCGGCAAGGCGATTCGCACCGGCGGCGTCTACGATCTCGCGTACTACGGGGGGCCGACGCTCTCGAGCTCGACCTCGTACAACATCTACGTCAACTGCGCCGGCACGTGCTGGGGCACCACGTCACCCGGCACGACGCTGGGCAAGCTCTCGACGAGCACGCTCGTGCACGTCATCGACCAGTACACCGGCTCGTCCGCGAACAACCGCTACCCGTACGGCGGCGGCTACCAGGTCAACTACAGCACCTCGGGGACGCTGCAGGACCAGGACATCTACAACATCATCCACGCCGTCGCGGTGAGCGTCGGCACCGGATACGGCAAGATGTACCACGTCTTCTTGCAGTCCGGCGTGCAGCAGTGCAGCGCGAACGCGGGCGGCTGCTACGCGCAGAACGGCGGCTACTGCGCGTACCACGGCAACGTCGACTTCGGCGACATCGGCCACACGATCTACTCGGTCGAGCCGTATCAGGCGATCAGCGGGTGCTCGAGCCCGAACGGCAAGGTCGTCGACTCGACGATCTCGACGCTCTCGCACGAGTTCTTCGAGGCGATCACCGATCCGGACGTGCCCAACAACGTCGCCTGGTACAACAACTACGGCGGCGAGATCGGCGACATCTGCCGCAGCAGCTACGGCAACGTCAGCCTGAGCGGCACCACGTACAACATGCAGCGCGAGTACTCGAACCGCATCAGCGCCTGCACGTTCACCCAGTAGCGGAACGGTTCTTCCAGAACGCGCGCTCGGCCCAGCGGGTCTCGCGCGCGTAGTGCTCGCGCCGTTGGACGGCGTACGCGTCGAACGCACGCCGTACGCCGTCCGCGTACGCCTCCAGCGCCCGGCGGTCGCTGTGCAAAGCGCGGTCGACGGCGTCCGCCAGCTCACGGGCGCCGTTCAGCGCTTTGGTGATCCCGTACCCTGAGAGCGGATCGAAGGCCGCGGCGGCGTCGCCCGCCGCGGCCCAGTCCGCGCCGGCCGCGCGCCTGCGCAGCGAAGACGGCACCTGAACGACGTGCGACGCCGCGATGCGGGCCCGGCCGATGCGCGCGCGCGTCAGCGGCGCGCTTGCGAGCTGGTCCGCCACCACGATGCCGTCGTTCGCGTACAGCGCCGGATCGGTCAGGAACACGGCGACCGTGTCACCGGACGGCAGCGGAGCGCAGTACCACCACCCGTCCGGCCCGCTTTCGACGACCGTGCGCAGATCGGACGGCGGCGCGCCGTCGTATGCCACGCGCAGAAAGATTCCGACCAGGACGTCGTCCACGATGCGCCCGTCGCCGGATTCGAGGCGAACGCCGTTGCGGCCGCCGGCGTCGATCACGAAGCGCGCGGTCAGCTCCGCACCGCCGCCGGTCTCGACGCGCCACGCGCCGTCGCCGCCGCGCGCGCAGCGCGTCACGCGCGTCGCGGTCGATACGCGCGCGCCGGCGTCCGCGGCGGCACGGCACAGCAGCGCGTCGAACGCGTTGCGCTCGACGTGCCACCCGCTGCCGTGACGGTTTCCGATGAAGTCGGTTTCGCTCCGTGCGCCGGCGCCCCAGGCCGACACCATGCCGGGCGACTCCAGTGGCCCGGACGCGACGAACGCGTCCCAGACGCCGAGCTCGCGCAGCAGCGGGTTCGCTTCAGGCGGCAGAGTCTCACCGAAGCGCGGGCCGTCGAACGCGGTCGCTTCGAGCAGCACGACGTTGCGGCCGCGCAGCGCCAGGCGACGCGCGACCGCGGCGCCGGCCGGGCCGCCGCCGATCACCGCAACGTCGTGCACGGCGATATCCGCTCGGAGAGGTTCGGCTCGCCGTGCGTCGCACTACCGGCCATCAGCCGGTGCTTCGGCGAACGGGGTTCGCGAACCACCACCTCCGCTTTGCGAAAGGTGCGATCATGGGTGTGGAGGACATCGTCAGCGCGCGCGTTCATCCCGCGATCGGGATCGCGCGCGTCGGCAACAGTCCGGACGCGTGGTTCATCGGACCCGAGCTGCCGTACCCCGTCGCCGCGCCCGACGGCGGCTACAAGGACGCGCAGGGCCGGCTGAAGCGGCAGGCCGCGCAGTTCCGCATCTACGGTTACGACGCCGGCGGCAACGTGGTCGCGGAGATCACCGCGGCCGACGCCGAGATCACCTGGACCGCGCATGTCGCCAACACCAAGTCGGCTTGGTACGACTTCAACTTCGCGCTCGACCTGTTCCCGATCGACACGCCGGTCGCGATGGGCGCGGTCGCCGCGCGCCGCAACGCCGCGATCACGGGTCCGGACCGGGCGAAGCTCGCGATCGATCCCGGTCCGCGCACGGTGCGCGGTGCGGGCGCCGGACCCGTTCCGTTCGACACCGGGCGCTTCTGGGACCGGCCGGTCTATCTCGGCGAGCTGCGCACCGACGCCGCGGGACGGCTGCTGTTCCTGGGCGGGCGCGGCGTATCCGACACGCTCTATCCCGACAAGCACCCGATCACGTTCGCCAACAACGCCGGCTGGCACGACGACGTCTCCGACGGTCCCGTGCATGCGACGGTGCGCATCGGCGAGCGCGTGATTCCGGTCGACCCGGCCTGGGTCGTCACCGCGCCGCCGAACTACGGCCCCGACATCGTCTCGCCGCAGACGATGTACGACGTCATCTACGATACGAACGCCGGCTGGTGGTTCAACCCGCCCGCGACGGTGTCGTTCCAGAACGACATCCTGCCGCTGTTCCGGCAGCTCACCGACACGCAGTGGGTCAACTACGCGTTCTTCGTGCGCCACGGCTGGGGTGCGCCGTACGACTTCGACGATCCCGAGCTCGTGCGCAAGATCGCGCAGCCGAAAGGCGCCGACGGCAGCGATCCGTACGCCGAGCTGCGGCGCGACATCTACCATCTCTTTCGCGCGATCGAGAAGACCGAGCAGAAGGAACCGCCGTTCCGCTGGCCGCCGCTGTACGGCGACGCGTTCGGCAGCTTCGATCCGAACCCGAACGAGCTCTTCACCTACACCAAGCGGAACCTCGGCTACCTCCAGGCGTGGCTGAACGGCGAGTTCGCGGCCGACTACGATCCGGCGTACCGGCCGCCCGCGGCGTTCGCCGACGTCCCGCTCGCCGAACAGCCGGCGACGCTCGACCGCGCCGCGCTGCACTGGTGCATGGGCGGACCGTTCCACCCCGGCTGCGAGATGACGTGGCCGATGCGCCAGGGGATGCTGTACCGCGGCCCGTTTCGCTTGCGCGAACGGCCCGCCGGCGTGCCGCCGCCGGACTACGGCGAGTTCTTGACCCCGGCGCTGGCGCTCGCCGACGACGGTCCGCTCGCGTGCAGCGGCCCGGGCGACGTCTCGAAGTGGATGGCGGTTCCGTGGCAGACCGACACCGCGAGCTGCCGCTCCGGCTACGACACGAGCACCGACCCGTACATCCCGACCTTCTGGCCGTCGCGCGTGCCGAATCACGTCCTCACGCAAGGCGCGTTCGAAAAAGTCGTCGACCCGTCGCTGCCGCTCGAGGAGCGGCTGGCGGCGTTCAACGCGCGCGTGAGCTGGCTGCGCGGGCTCGATCTGAACGCGCCGTACATCATGCAGATCACCAAGATGATCGCGCACTTCGGCGAGCTGGGCGTCGTCGAGCGCCGGGAGAACCCGAACACCGATCCGGGCGATCCGTTCCCGCGGTTCTTTCAGGTCGAGTCGCGACCGACCGTGCCGGTCGACGAAGGCGTCCTGCACCGTGCGCATGCCGAGCGCGGCGGCGAGGGGATCAGCGAGGAGTTCCTGCGCGTGCGGTTCGGCGGGCGCGCGCGCCAGACGGCGTCGGGTCGCGGGGAACGGCGGTAGCGGCGCGTAAGCGTGCGGGATGCCCCGCACGCTCGCGCTCCGTCTCACGCTGCTGATCCCGGCGGTCGCGCTGCTCGCGGCGGCGACGCCGCTCGCGCCGCCGCCGCCGCCCGCGGTGCGGCCGGTGACCGAGACGCATTTCGGCGTGACGGTCAGCGACCCGTACCGCTATTTCGAGAACCCCAAAGATCCCGGGCTCGCGAGCTACTTCAAGGCGCAGAGCGCGTACACGCGGCAGGTTCTCGACGCGCTTCCGGGGCGCGCGGCGCTCGCGCAGCGCATCGCGCAGCTCGACAACGCGACGGAGTCCGTCAGCGACGTGCAGCCGGTCGGCGGAACGTACTTCTACCAGAAGCGCCCGGCCGGCGCGAACACGACCCGGCTCTACGCGCGCGCGATCGCCGGCGGACCCGAGCGCGTCGTGCTCGATCCCGACCGGTTCGCGCGCTCGGCGAACCAGCACTACACGTTCGACTACTACTCGCCCTCGCCGAACGGCAGGTACGTCGCGGCCGGCGTCTCGGAGGGCGGCTCCGAGAAGACGGTGCTGCGCGTCGTCGACGTCCGCACGGGGCGACTGCTCGGCGACGTCATCGACCGCGCGATCTTCATCTCGCCGTCGTGGCGCGACGACGGGCGTTCGTTCTACTACTTCCGCACGCCGAAGCCGCGCCCCAACCAGCCCGAGAGCGAGCGCGACACGAACGGCGTCGCGCGGCTGCACGTGCTCGGCCGCGATCCCGACCGCGATCCGGCGGTCTTCGGCTACGGCGTCAACCCGAAGATCCCGATCGCGCCCGAAGACGCCGCCGTGGTGAGCGTCTCGCCGCGCACGCGCTGGGCGACCGCGACGGTCGTGCACGGCGTGCAGAACGAGCTCGCGCTGTACGCGGCGCCCGCGTCGGCGGTGACCGGCGCGCGCACGCCGTGGCGGCGCATCGTGGGCTACGCCGACAAGGTGACGGGCGCGGTCGCCGTCGGCGACACGCTGTACCTGAGCTCGCACAAGAACGCACCGCGCCATCGCATCCTGGCGCTCGATCTGCGGTCGGGGACGCTGGCCGGAGCGCGCGTCGCGGTGCCGGAGTCGCCGCGCGTCATCGAGGACGTCTCACTGGCGGGCGACGGGATCTACCTGCGCGATCTCGACGCCGGCTTGTCGAAGTTGCGCCGGTTGGCGGTGAACCGCGACGGCACGCCCGCGAGCACCGTCACCGAGGTTCCGCTGCCGTTCAGCGGCGCGATCGGCAGCGTCGCGACCGATCCGATGGCGCCGGGCGCGACGTTCGGCCTGCAGTCGTGGACCGAGTCGCCGCGCATCTTCCGGCTCGGCCTGAACCAGCCGCTGACCGACACCGGCCTGCGCAAGAAGTCCGACGTCGACTATTCCGGGATCACGTCGCGCGAGGTGCTCGCGACGAGCGCCGACGGGACGAAGGTGCCGCTCTCGATCGTGATGCGCAAGGACGCGCAGCTCGACGGCTCGCATCCCGCCTGGGTCGACGGCTACGGCGCGTACGGGATCGTGATCCGGCCGGCGTTCTCGGCGACGCGCCTGGCCTGGCTCGAGCGCGGCGGGATCTTCGCCGAGTGCCATCCGCGCGGCGGCGGCGAGTACGGCGAGGACTGGCACTTCGGCGCGCACATCGCGACGAAGCAGCGCACGATCGACGACTACATCGCGTGCGCGAGCTACCTGATCGAGAACGCGTACACGCAGTCCGCGAAGCTCGCCGGCAGTGGAACGAGCGCCGGCGGCGTGACGATCGGCAACGCGATCGTGCAGCGACCCGAGCTCTTCGCCGCCGCGCTGGACGTCGTCGGCGACACGAACGCGGTGCGCGACGAGTTCGCCGAAGGCGGACCGGCGAACATCCCGGAGTTCGGCACGATCAAGACCAAAGCGGGCTGGGACGCGCTCTACGCGACCGACGCGTACCTGCACGTCAAGGACCGCACCGCGTATCCCGCGGTGCTGGCGATCACGGGCGCGAACGACCCGCGCGTCGCGCCGTGGATCGTCGCGAAGTTCGCCGCGCGGCTGCAAGCGGCGACGTCGAGCGGCAAGCCGGTGCTGCTGCGGGTCGACTACGACGCCGGCCACGGCTACCTCGGCAGCTCGCGCGCGCAAGCGCAAGCGCTCACGACCGACGAGCTCTCGTTCCTGTTCTGGCAGCTCGGCGACCCGGCGTTCGCGACGTCCGCTGCACCCCGAGCCTCTTCGTCGCCCTGAGTCAGCGCGCCGGCGGCTCGAAGTGGATCGTGGTTCGGCGATAGTCGAGCACGAGCGCGAACCGGCGCAGCACTTGCTCGCCGACGTTTCCGGCGACGCTGGCGTCGGCTTCGGCGCCGCTGCGCGCGTCGGTCAGCAGCAGGTCGACGTCGGGGACGGCGACCGGCCCGAAGCGCAGCTCTTTGGCGTGCGCGAAGTAGGCGTGCACCGACCCGCCGACGCCCGAGATCGGGTAGCCGCCAACGTCGGCGTGGTAGCGCGCGCGCAGATCGTGCGCGACGACGAACGGCGTGTTGACGTCGACCGCGCTCGCGCTCCCGGTGTCGAGCGTGAGCGCGCCCGGGATGCCGTCGATCGCGCCGTCGAGCTGCGGCTGGCGGTCGTCGAACACGAACGGCACCGCGACCCCGGACGGCGCCAGCGCGCGCGCGTCCGGTGCCAGCTCGACGCGCTCGTGCTGCATGTCCAGGCGCGCGCCGAAGCGCGCGAGCAGCTCGTAGCCGATGATGCCGTCGACCGGCGCCGTCGCGCCGAGATCGAGCACCAGGAACGGCTGATCGCGCATCTCCGCCGCACCGACGCGCACGCTGCGCGCGCTCGCGAACTGCACGCTCGCCAAGCCGGCGCCCGCGCCGCCGACGGTTCCTTCGCCGGCCGCGTCGAGCCCGGCGCGCCGCGCGGCCTGCGGCGTGATCACGTTCTGGCCGCCGGTGTCCAGCACGAAGCGCAGCGGCGCGCTGCCGTCGACCGAGACCGGGATCACGGGCACGTCGGTCTTCCCCAGCATCGGCACCACGGTGAGCGCGCGCAGCGAGTAATCGCGCGGATCGGCCGGCGGCGCGAACGCGCCGTCGCGCGCGGCGCGCGGCGACTCGACGCTGGTCACGTGCGCCGTCCAGGTTCCGTTCTCCGAGGTGTCGGCGATGGTGTACGGCGCGGAGAGCCCGCTCGCGACGCGATAGTCGGCGAACGTCGTGTGCTCCGCCGCGTGCCCGATGTGCCGCACGAGGCTGGTCACCTCGCCCGCGTTGTCGACGGCGACGTCCGGTGCGCGAACCGGCCGTTCCGGCGGCAGGCTCGCGTCGGGTGACAACAGCCGCGCCCACGTGACGATCGCCGCGCGCTCGTCGGCGTTCCCTTGCACGCGCGCCATCCCGGTCGCGTCGGCGCGCCAGGCGCGCTTGCCGTCCCAGCCTTCGCGCTCCGAGACCGGACCGGCGTCGAAGCGCCGCACGAAGCGCCCGCTGCCGCGGTCGACCAGAATCTCACCGCGCCCCGCGATCCCGTACACCGTCACGTCGAGCCGCAAACGCACGAAGCGCGGCGCCGTGGCGCTCGCGCTTCGAATGACGGTAGGGTTCGTCGCGACCGCCGCTGCGAGCGCGAGCGCATGGATCATCGCCGCGGCTTCGCGCGCCGCGGCGTGCGATCCGGTCGAGCGGTCGGTCTAGCGGCCGCGGCGCTTGCCGGAGCGGGCGCCGCCGTCGAAACTCGACGCGCCGCCGCGGCCGTGCGCTGCGCCGTGGCCGCCGCCGTGGCCGTGACCGCCGCCGTGCGGCTTGCCGACCATCGGTCGCGACCGCGCGAAGCTGCGCTGCGGAGCGGCGTCCGGTTGATGGACGCCGGCCGTCTGCGCCAGCTCGGCGAGCTGCGGGAGCTTGCTGCGGTCGATGCGGCGGCCGACGGCCTTCTCGATGTCGCGGAACAGCCGCTCTTCCTCGCGCGAGACGAACGTGATCGCGTCGCCGGTCGCTTCGGCGCGCGCGGTGCGGCCGACGCGGTGCACGTAATCCTCGGGGACCATCGGCACGTCGTAGTTCACCACGTGCCCGAGGTCGACGATGTCGATCCCGCGCGCCGCGACGTCGGTCGCGACCAGCACGCGCAGCTTGCCGCGCTTGAAGTCGGCCAGCGCGCGGGTGCGCTGCGCCTGCGAGCGGTCGCCGTGGATCCGTTCGGACGGCACGTTGTGCTTCTCGAGTGCCAGCGCGAGCCGGTTGGCGCGCGCCTTGGTGCGCGTGAACGCGATCGCGCTGAAGATGGCGTTGTCCTTGAGCAGCTCGACGAGCAGATCGGTCTTGCGCTGCTGGTCGACCGTGTACGCGGTGTGGGTGATCCCTTCGGCCGTCGTCGCGTTGGACTGCGGGACGATCTCGATCCGGACCGGATCGCGGAGCAGGTCGCGCGTCAGCTTGAGCACCTCGGGCGCGATGGTCGCCGAGAAGAACAGCGTCTGGCGCGCCGCCGGGATTCGTCCGACGATGCGCTTGACCGCCGGCAGGAAACCCATGTCCAGCATGCGGTCGGCTTCGTCGAGCACGAGCAGCGAAACGTCGTCGAGCCGCGCGGCGCCCTGGTTCATCAGGTCTTGCAGCCGTCCCGGCGTCGCGACGATGATCTCGGTGCCGCGCATGAACGCGGCGCGCTGCGGGCCGAAGCCGACGCCGCCGTAGATCGCGGCGACGCGCAGGTTGCTGCCCTTCGCGAGCGCGGCGAGGTGCGAGGCGATCTGCGCGGCCAGCTCGCGGGTCGGGGCCAGGATCAGCGCGCGGGTCTTCTTGCGCGGCAGCGGTCCGAGCCGCTCGAGCAGCGGGATGCCGAAGGCGGCCGTCTTGCCGGTCCCGGTCTGGGCGCTGGCGAGGACGTCTTTGCCGGCCAGCGCGGGCGGGATCGCCTGGGCCTGGACGGGCGTGGGGGTGGTGAAGCCGAGCTCGCGCACGGCACGAAGGAGCGCCGGGCTGAGGCCCAGCGCATCAAAATTGGTTTGCATCGATTCTTTCGGAAGCGAGGCGCGAGGTCGATCGTCTTCGAAAGATCGCGCAAGGTGGTCGCCGTCCGTAAACGGCGTGTCATGCGTAGTGATCGGCGACGGACCACGATGGTTGCATGCGGCACGATGCCGACGTTTGTCGCAGCTCCGTGAGCGTCGCGGCAGGACGCGGCGCTCACGGCTGCGATCAGCGAAGGTTCACGCCAGGCAGCGCCGGCGCGCCTCCTCGAGCAGCGCCGCCCGCGAGGCGACGCCGAACGCCCGGAACACGATCCCGATCTGGTTCTCGATCGTGAACGCGCTCCGGCTGAACCGCCGGGAGAGGTCTCCCGGATCGGCGCCCGCCCACAAGGCGCGAGCGATCTGGCGCTGCAGCGGAGAGAGCTGGGACGGCATCGCGTCTTCGTGCGTCCCGGCGTTCTTCGCCAACGTCGCCAGCGGGCAATCCGGATACGAGCTCGCATGGCGGACGCTTGCGGCGCGCCACTGCTCGGCTCCGGTGAGCTCCGCCAGCGCCGCTGCGCTCAACGAAGCCCGGTAGTGGAACGACGCGCGGTCGAAGATCGCATACGCTTCCTGCAGCGATGCGATCGCGGCCTCGCGACGGCCCAACGTCTGCTCGATCCGTCCCAGCGCGTACTTGGCGTGCGCGACCGCGCGCTCGTCCCGGTTGAGGGCGAGCGTCGGAACGACGTTTTCGGTACCGATCTGGGAGTACATCGACGCATACCGCTGCGCCCGCGGCGCATCGGTCGGCGCGTGGAGAACCGCCAGCATGACGAGCAGTTGACGCTCCTCGCCGTGTGAGGTCTCCCAGCGGATGTCGTAGGCCAGGGCATCCGCTTGCGCCAGCTCTTCCGCGGCCCAGAACTCGTTCCCCGAGAGCCGCGCCACGTAGGCCCGGTCCAAGTGGGCGAGCACGCGCCACGGTGTCGACGGCGCCAGCGCGCGAGCGTCCTTGAACGCCCATTGCGCCTCCGCCGCCCGACCCCGCATGAACGAGTCCCAGCCGAACGCGCGCGTCACCGTGTAGTGCTGCAGCGCGACGTCGGGCGTCCATGCGATTGCCGCCGCCGCCCGGCGAGCCGCCGCGACCGCGTTGGAGTCGGCCGTCTCGAAGCCGACTTGCGCGAGCGCGTGGACCGACGATGCGAGGGTCGCCACGTCGACGGGTTCCGGGGCCGGCAGCGTGGCGTATTGAACGGCACGACACAGGTCCGCGACGTGTGCGGCGTAGTTCTCGTTGCCCGCATGCAGCCACGCGCGGTAGGCGTACGCCGCCGACGCGATGCTGGGATCCGGGTGCCCGAGAGCCATGGTCACTTCCGGTGCGCCGGCGTCGCACTCGCGACGGATCCAGCGCATGCGGAGGTCGTGATACGCCATCGTATGAGGCCCGTCCGGAACGGCGTGCATCAGCGCGCGCGCTTCGGCGTAGCGGGACTCCGCTTGGGAGTAGCCGCGAACCGTCGCGTGCGCCTTCCCGAGCTGAACGGCGAAGGTGAACCGGCCGGCCGGCGAAGACACGAGGTCCTCGACGGTGGTCAGATACGCGACCGCACTCACCGGGTCGCGGCGGCCGAGCGTCTCGGCCTTGATGATGAGGGCTTGCTCGGCGTACTCCGCCGGCCAGTCCTCGCAGTGTTCCAGGAGCTCCAGTGCGGCGTCGTACAGCGCTGCACGCAAGGCGACGCGCGCGTCACGGAGCGAGTCAGCGACGAACACAACGCCCGTAGTGTCCGGCATCTGTCGCTCCTAGTCGCGCAGCGTCGCGAGGGTGAGCTGCGTGTCGGGCCCGACGACCGCGTAGGTGGACGGCGACGCTCCGTCGTCCGCGCCCGAAGCGGTGATGGTGACACCGGCCTTCGTCGTGAACGTGTTCACGACGCTGATGGTGTAACCGCCCGGATTGATCCCGCGAAGGTGGAACGATCCGTCCGCCGCGGTGAACGTGGTGTTCGCCACCGTGCCGTCCTTGCCGGTCGCGATGACGGTCGCGTTCGCGACCGGCTGACCCGCCGCGTTCGCGACGTTGCCGGCGATCGTCGGCGACCCGACGCCGCCCGCCACGGTCGGCGTGAGGTATACGACCCCGTCGGCGAGGTTGGCCGATTCGAAGACGTTGAAGTCGAGCGTCGCGCCGACCGTCTGGCCGGCGTCGCCGCTGACCTGGAGCGGAACGTTGACGGCTTCGATCGTCTGCGCGGGATCCCACCACGGGTGGTTGGGATCGGTGAAGCGGACCGGGTACGTTTGACCGTTGTACGTGACGGTCGTCGTCGCCGGGTCGAGCAGGAGCTGGACCGACGGGTACGTGCCCGCCGGCAGCGTGCCGTCGCCGAGCACGAGCGAGGCGTTCTGCAGCGCGAGCAGGTTGACGACGTTGGGTGCGTCGTTCGCGATGAGCTGCCACGAGTCGCCGAGGCTGTCGATCGCGTCGACGCCGAGGATCCCGGCGTTGAACTGCGCGTTCCCCGCGTTCGCGCCGACCAGCGGAGCGTCGTAGAGCTGGAGCGTGATCCGGAACGTCGGGGGACCGCCGAAGAGATCGCGCGGCGTGCGGCCCACGCTCTGGGTTGCGCTGTTCTTGAGGTGGCGGAGATGGGTTTGGCCGGAGGTGGCTTTGCCGGGGACCGGCGGTGCCGTCCCATGCGAGGTGCTGCACCCGCTCAAAAGGAGCGCGGCAGCGAGGCCGGCCGAGAGGATAGACTTCATCCGTGAAGTGACTCCGAACGGAGACGGCGGCGACTGAACGCCGAGAGCTCAACAAGAGCCCGCCGCACGATCAAAGGATCGGGCGGACGTACCGTGGGGTGCGCCCTCACCCGCAAAGGAGCCGGCGGGCGCATACCGACCGCATCACGGTTACCCGCCGTGTGAGCGAAAACACGCTTTGTCGGTTAAGACTGCGCTGGGATCGAGCGCTTTGGAACACGGCGAGCGCTCACCGATTCGTCCACCATGCGAGAAAGGGTATTCCTTCCGACGCCGTAGACGCTGCGTAGACGCAGCACCCGTAGGCTCTGTTCACACCACCGACCCACACCAGGAGACCCCCGTGAACACGAGCCTCTACACCACGCTGACCTCCGCGATGCGCTCGCGCACCGCGTTTCCGAGCGACTGGCGGCGCGTCGACAGCGACAAGCTGCAGCGCCTCATCGCCGAGCTGGACCGCGGCCGGATCGACGCCGGCCGCAGCACGACGTGCCGCTGACCGTCATCGTCCGCCCGAGACGTCGAGGATCGCGCCGGTGACGTACGCGGCCGCGGGCGAGAGCAGCCACAGCACCGCGCCGGCGACCTCGTCCGGCGTTCCGATGCGGCCCATCGGGATCATCGGCGCGATGCGCGCGGCGCGGTCCGGCTGACCGCCCCGCGCGTGGATCTCGGTGTCGATCATGCCGGGCGACACCGCGTTGACGCGGATCCCTTCGCGCGCGACCTCCTTCGCCAAGCCGATCACCAGCGTGTCGACCGCGGCTTTGGACGCCGCGTAGTGGACGTACTCGTTCGGTGAGCCGAGCCCCGCGGCGCGCGACGAGATCGCGACGATCGAACCGCCGGCGCCGCCGCGCGCGGTCGACATTCGCCGCACCGCCTCGCGCGCGGTGATGAACGCGCCGGTCACGTTCACCGAGAGCACGCGCTCGAGGGTCGCCGACTCCACGTCCTCGACGCGCGTGAAGAGGCCGGTGATGCCGGCGTTGATCACGACCGCGTCGAGCCGGCCGAACGCGTCGTCGATCGCGGCGTACGCGGCGAGCAGATCGTCCTCGCGCGCGACGTCCGCCTGCAGCACCAGCGATCTCCGTCCGCTGCCGTTGACGTGCGCGGCGAGCTCGTCGGCCGCGGCGCGGTCCTCGGCGAACGTCAGCGCGATCTCGTAGCCGGCCGCCGCGCCGGCGCGCACGATCGCGGCGCCGATCCCGCGGCTCCCGCCGGTGACGAGCATGACGGGTCCGTTCGCGTGCGGCGTGTCCATCCGAGCAGCTTCAGCGCGCGGGCGCGGCCTTACTTCGCGATCGCGTCGACGTAGGCGATCTTGCGGCCCAGCGACTCCAGGACGTGCGACCACGTGTAGCGCGCGGCGGTCTCCGCGCCGTGCCGGCGCAGGTCCTCGGCGAGGTTCTCGTCCTCGAACAGCGCGCACAAGTACGTCGCCAGCTCGCGGCCGTCGCCGGTGTCGCAGACGACCGCGTTGACGAACGGCTCGGCGTACTCTTCCCCGGTCGCGCCGCACACGACGATCCCGCCCGCCGCCATCACCTCGAGCCCGACCAGCCCGAACGGTTCCTTGCCGCTGTTCGCGAGTACGACGTCGGCCGCGGCGTACAGCGCGTAGAGCGTCGCCTCGTCGAGGAACGCGCGCACGTGCACGACCGGCGTGTCGATCTGGGCCAGGCGTTTGGCGAACTCGCGCCAGTCGGAGCCTTCGTAGTCGAGCCGGCACACCGCGAGGCCGCGCTCGCGCGCGCGGCCCAGCACGACGTCGCCGTACGGCTCCTTCCCGCCGCGCACGATCAAGCGCGCGTCGATCCCCGCGGCGCGCACCTCGGCCAGCGCGTCGATCGCCTGCAGCCAGTTCTTGTCCGGATCGAAGCGGCCGACTTTGACGCACGTCGGCTTGCCGTCGAACGCGGCGCGCAGCGTCGTCGTCTGCTCGGGATCGGCGCCGTCGAGCAGCGCCTCGTCGATCCCGTTCGGGATGACCAGCGCGGCGACGTTCCATTGCGCGAGCTCGAACTTCATGTACTTGCTGACCGCCGTCACGGCGGCGGCGCGCGTCAGCGTCGGCCAGTGGATCTTCTCGAAGCCGTACGTGTTGTTCGCGTTCCACATCAGCGTCAGCGCGCCGCGCACGCCGCGCTCGCGCGCCGTGCGGTCGATCGCGATCGCGACGTTCGCGGTCTGCCACTCCTCGCAGATGACGAGGACGCGCTCGCCGCGGGCTTGCGCGGGCGCGATCAGCTCGTCGACGATCCACGGCGGTACGCTGACCTCCCAGTCGTGCACTTTGCCGGGCTCGCCGTCGTACGCGTTGCGCGGGTGCTGCTGCGAGATCCACTGCGACCAGCGCCGCAGCGTGACGCCCGGATCGCCCGGCTCGACCGCCGGCGCGTGCGGGTCGCCGACGAAGAAGAGCTGCACGTCGTGGCCGGCCGCGCCGAGCGCGCGCGCGAGCTGCGTGACCCGCGTCGCGAGCCCGCCGATCGAAGCGTACCGGTCCGGCCCCTCGAACGAGAGGATCGCGACGTGCCGTGGGATCATCAGACCGGCCTTTACCCGGGCGGCGCGGCGTGCAGCGTCGGCCCGGCGCCGCAGTTCGAGGGCGCCGGCCGTCCCGCGAAGCGCGCGCCGATCCAGTCGAGCGCGTCGTTCAGTGCCGCCGGCACGATCGGGCGGTGCCCGAGCCCCTGGTAGACGTCGTAGCGCACCGTGGCGCCGTTCGCGCACAGCGCCTTGTCGAGCGCGTCGGTCGACGTCTGCGGGATCGTGGTGTCGGTGCTGCCTTGCGCGATGAACAGCGGAACCGGCGGGTGCAGCGCGCCCGCATCGTTCGTCGCGGCGAAGCGCAGCAGCGGCTCGAGCACCGCGTCGCTGCGGAACGCCGCGGCCGGCACGATCCCGCCCCACGAGTCCGGCCGGTAGAGCGCGCCGGAGCAGCGGTCGAGCGTTTGCGGCAGCAGCGCGAGCGCAGCCGGTGTGAGGATTTGATCGAGCTTCACCGCCGGATCGCTCGCCGCCGCGGCTTGCAGGATCAGCGCGCCGAACGCGAACGCCGGCGTCGCCTTCTGATTGGTCGTCAGCGAGCGGATGAACGGCGAGATGAACGCCGCGGGCGCTTCGGCGACGCCGCCCAGCAGTTGCAGCTCCGGCGCCCACGACGCGGCAGTCGTGGTGGTGAAGAGAACCGCGTGCCCGCCCTGCGAGTGGCCCATCGCGACCCAGCGCGCGGAGAGCTGCGGTGCGACGATGCGCGCCGCGCGCACCATGTCGATCGTGTCGCGCGCTTCGGCCGTACCGACCAGATACGGGTGCACGCCCGGGGTTCCCTGACCTTGGTAGTCCGTCTGCACGACCGCGTAGCCGTGCGCGACCAGCGCGTCGAGGACCGAATCGATCGGCCCGAGATAGTCGTGCACCGGCCCGGCCGGCGTGTCCATCGACGGCGTGCAGGCGGGCGCGTCGCCCGTCGTGCCGTGCGCCCAGCCGATCACCGGCCAGCCGCCGCGCGGCGGCGTCCCCTTCGGGATCGCGACGGTCCCGGAGACCGCGCGGTCGGTGCCGTTCAGCGCGGTCGTGTGGTAGAGCACCAGCGTGTTCTGCGCGGCCGACGGCAGCGCGGCCGAGGTCGTGTACGGCCGCGCCCAGATGACGTCGCCGTGCGCGCCCGGCGGCAACGGGTTCGGCGGCGTGTAGAACGCGCCGCCGGCCGGGCCGGCAGCGACCGCGGCGGCCAGAACCGCCGCGCCGAGGGACGACAAAGCAAGCATCGTCCGTGACTACGCCAGGACGCCCGCGAATACCGCCGCGTCGACGTTGCCGCCGGACAGGATCGCGGCGACGCGCTTGCCGCGCAGCCGCTCCCGGTCCGCCGCGATCGCGGCGACCGCGGCCGCGCCGGCTCCTTCGGCGACGTTGTGCGTGTCGACGAAGATCCAGCGCATCGCCTCGCGGAGCGCCTGGTCGGAGACCGTCATGACGCGCGCCGCGCCGGCGAGAATCACCGCGAGCGCCGTCGGATCGGGTCCGCGCACCGCCATGCCGTCCGCGATCGACTCCGCCGGATCGGTTTCAACCCGCTCGCCGCGCGCGAACGAGAGCGCGTACGCGGGAAAGCGATCCGACGTCACGCCGATGACCTCGGTCTCAAGCCCGAGCAGGTCGCGCACGGCGATGACGCCGCTGATCCCCGAACCGAGCCCGATCGGCACGTAGACCGCGTCGAGCTCCGCCTGCGCGAACAGCTCGCGCGCCAGCGTCGCCACGCCGACGACGAGATCGCGGTGATACGAGGGCACGAAGTGCGCCTGCGCGTCGGATGCCACGAGCGACGACGCGTGCTCTTTCGCCTGGTCGAAATCGCGCCCGTGCACGACGAGCTCGGCGCCGAGCGCGCGCATCGCCGCGTTCTTCTCCGGCGAGTTGCCTTCGGGCACGACGATCGTCGTGCGGAGCCCGGCACGCGACGCGGCGAACGCGATGCTCTGGCCGTGGTTCCCGCGCGTCGCGCACACGAGCCGCGTGACGTGCGGCTCGCGCCGGCGCAGCGCGTCGACGTACGTCAGCCCGCCGCGCACCTTGAACGCGCCGAGCGGCGCGTGGTTTTCGTGCTTGAGCCACACGTCGACTCCGAGCCGCTCGCACAGCAGCGGCCAACGAAACGCCGGCGTCGGCGGTACCGCGTCCCGAATCAGCGCGGCGGCGCCGTCGATCTCCGCGAGCGTGAGCTCGAACGGCGCCGTGCGCGCGATCATGTGATGCGGCTATGCCCTCTGAATCCGTCAGGCCGTCGCGAGCTGCCGCAGGACGTACTGCAGGATGCCGCCGTGGCGGTAGTATTCGGCTTCGTCGGGCGTGTCGATGCGGACCAGGGCTTCGAAGCGCGTCTCGACGCCGTTCTCTCCGGTCGCGGCGACCTGCACCGTCATGCCGGGCTCCAGCTTAGCAGCGGTGCCTTCGATCGCGAACGTCTCCTCGCCGGTCAGGCGCAGCGACTCGCGCGTCGCACCGTTCACGTACTGCAGCGGCAAGATGCCCATGCCGATCAGGTTCGAGCGGTGGATGCGCTCGAACGACTCCGCGATGACGGCCTTGATGCCGAGCAGGTACGGGCCCTTCGCCGCCCAGTCGCGCGACGAGCCGCTGCCGTACTCTTTGCCGGCGAGGACGATCAGCGGCGTGCCGGCGGCGCGGTACTTCTCGCTCGCGTCGAAGATCGACATCTGCTCGTTCGAGGGCAAGTGGCGGGTCACGCCGCCCTCGACGCCGGGGACGAGCATGTTGCGCAGCCGGATGTTCGCGAACGTCCCGCGGACCATCACCTCGTGGTTGCCGCGCCGCGCGCCGTACGAGTTGAAGTCAGGGGGCTGCACGCCCTTTGACATCAGGTACTTCGCCGCGGGCGACGACTTCGCGATGTTGCCGGCCGGCGAGATGTGGTCGGTCGTCACCGAGTCGCCGAGCACCGCGAGCACGCGCGCGCCGCGAACGTCCTGCACCGCCGCCGGCTCCTTCGGCATCCCGTCGAAGTACGGCGGGCGCTTCACGTACTCGCTGCTCTCGTCCCACGCGTAGCGCTCGCCGGCCGGGACGTTCATCGACGACCAGCGCTGGTCGCCCGAGAACACGTCGGCGTAGCGCAGGCGGAAGAGCTGGTCCGACACCGCCGCCGCCAGCGCGGCGTCGACCTCGGAGCTGGTCGGCCAGATGTCCTTGAGGTAGACGTCTTCGCCGGTCTCGGTGCGGCCGAGCGGCTCGGTGGTGAGGTCGACGTCCATGCGCCCGGCCAGCGCGTACGCCACGACGAGCGGCGGCGAGGCGAGGTAGTTCGCGCGCACCTGCGGGTGGATGCGGCCCTCGAAGTTGCGGTTGCCGCTGAGCACGGCGGCGACGATCATGTCGTGCTCGGCGATCGCGTGCGCGACCTCTTCACCGAGCGGGCCGCTGTTCCCGATGCACGTCGTGCAGCCGTATCCGACCAAGTTGAAGCCGAGCTGGTCGAGGTACGGCGTCAGCCCCGCCTTGAGCAGGTAGTCGGTGACGACTTTCGATCCCGGCGCGAGCGAGGTCTTCACCCAGGGCGCGGTCTTCAGGCCTTTGTCGATTGCTTTCTTCGCCAAGAGCCCGGCGCCGATCATCAGCGCGGGGTTCGACGTGTTCGTGCACGACGTGATCGCGGCGATCACGACCGCGCCGTCGGAGAGCGCGGTGCGCGGGTGCACGGCGACCGCCGTTCCGCCGCCTTCCTGCTCGAACAGATCCACCGACGCCGACGGTGTGCCGCGCTGCGTCTGCCATTCGCCGAGCGCGGTGCTGAACGTGGACTTCACGTCGCTCAGCGGGACGCGGTCCTGCGGGCGGCGCGGACCGGCCAGATTCGGCACGACCTCGCCGAGATCGAGCGTGAGCGTGTCGCTGAAACGCGGCTCCGGCGCGTCGTCGGTGCGGAACATCCCCTGCGCTTTGGCGTACGCCTCGACCAGCGCGATCTGCTCGGGCGCGCGTCCGGTCAACCGCAGGTACTGCAGCGTCAGCTCGTCGACCGGGAAGATCGCGACGGTCGAGCCGTACTCGGGGGACATGTTTCCGATCACGGTGCGGTCGGCGACCGGCAACTGCGAGAGTCCGGTTCCGTAGAACTCGACGAACTTGCCGACGACGCCCTTCTTGCGCAGCATCTGCGTGATGGTCAGCGCGAGGTCGGTCGCGGTGACGCCTTCGTTCAGCTTCCCGGTCAGCTTGAATCCGATCACGTCGGGGATCAGCATCGTGACGGGCTGGCCGAGCATCGCGGCCTCCGCTTCGATGCCGCCGACGCCCCAGGCCAGCACGCCGAGACCGTTGGCCATCGTGGTGTGCGAGTCGGTCCCGACGACGGTGTCGGGATAGGCGGTGGTCGCTCCGTCGGGGTGCGGTTCGCCCGCACCGCCGGCGCCGAACACGACGCGCGCGAGGTACTCGATGTTGACCTGATGGACGATCCCCGTGTCGGGCGGCACGGCGCGGAAGCCGTCGAGCGAGGACTGCCCCCACTTGAGGAACGCATACCGTTCGCCGTTGCGCTCGAACTCGAGCTGCGCGTTCGTCTCGAACGCGCTCGGCGACGCCCACGCGTCGACCTGGACCGAGTGGTCGATGACGAGCTCGACCGGCTGCAGCGGATTGATCTTTTTCGGATCGCCGCCGAACTCGGCGATCGCATCGCGCATCGCGGCGAGATCGACGACGCACGGCACGCCGGTGAAATCTTGGAGCAGCACGCGCGCCGGGCGGTACGCGATCTCCTTCGACGATTGTGTCCCGGGCTGCCACGACGCCAGCGCCTCGATGTCGGCCTTCGTCACCGAACGGCCGTCCTCGAACCGGATCAAGTTCTCGAGCAGGATCTTCAGCGAGTAGGGCAGCGTCGCGAGATCGTAGCCCTCGCCGAGTGCGGCGAGGCGGAAGTACGCGTACTCGCGAGCCGCTCCGGGACCTGTCGAAGGACCGACGCGCAGCGTGTCGCGGGCGGAGAAGCTGTTCGGATGGCTCTGCGTCATGACACCAGCAGCGTTCGGCGCGGCGCGCTCGCCCTGCTCCCTCTGCAGTGTCCCAGCTTTGTTGACAGTCGTCACGTTTTTGAGGACACTGTGCCGGTGCGGCGCGACGACCTGCGGCCGGCCGTTTTCGGGACCGCGACCCGCGACCGGGTGCTGATCCGGCTCGCGCTCTCCGAGAACGGCCTCCACGTCCGGGAGCTGGCGCGGCAGATCGAGTCGAGCCCCAACGCCGTCCACCGGGTGGTGATCGCGCTCGAGCGGGCCGGCGTCGTCGTCTCGCGCCCGGTCGGAACGACGCGGATCGTGCTGCTGAACAAGCGCTGGTACGGCGCGGTCGAGCTGCGCGCGCTGCTGGAACGGCTCGGCGCCGCGTATCCCGAGGTCGTCGAGCGCGCCGCGCGCTCCCGCGAACGGCCGCGCCGGATCGGGAAGCCGCTCTGATCCTCTCGGCCGGCTCGACGCTGGTCGACGTCGCGTTCGCCGCGTGCACGGTGCTTGCGAACGCCGGCGAGACCGCCGTGCTGTGCGGCGGCAGCGCCGCGGCGTACTACGTCCCGGAGCTGTACCAGTCGCTCGACGTCGACTTCGTCGTCGAAGTCGGCGCCGCGCCGCACATCGTCGACCGCGCGCTCGCGACGCTCGGCTACGCGCACGCCGCCGAAGGGCACTACCGCCACGCGACCTTGCCGTACACGCTGGCGTTCCCGATCGGGCCGCTGGCGATCGGCCGCGAGTACGTCACCGCCTGGCGCACCGAGCGGCGCGCGGACGCGCTCCTGCACGTGCTCACGCCGACCGACGTCGTACGCGACCGCTTCCTCCACTACTGGGCGTGGGGCGACCGGACCGCGCTGGAGGTCGCGCTGGCCGTCGCGCGGGCGCGGGCCGGCGAGCTCGACCTCGACGCCGTTCGCGCCTGGACGGCACGCGAGCTGGAGGCGGACCCCTCGTACGAGGCGGCGCGGGTCGCGCGCTTCTTCCGCCTGCTCCAAGGGGACCGATAGCCTCCCCGGGCTAGGCCGGACAGGACTGCCTGCCCGGATAGGTTTTCAGCCGGGGCAAGAGGTTCGGGCCTCCGGTGGGAACCAAGCGACGGTGAGAGTCCGACAACTCGCGATGTTTGCGCTCGCGCTCATGGCCGCGACCTCCGTCGCCGCCATCCCGTCGCCCGGGGCCGCCGAAGTCCAGCCCAACCCCGCGTGCGCCCAAGCCCTCGCGTACGAGAAGACCGCCGCCAACGACTCGGTCTCGCGGCAGGCGTCGTACGACTCCGCCGTCGCCGGTCTCGCGGCCAACCAGCGCTGCAACGACGCGCAGATGAAGCTCGTCAACGAAGCGTACCTGCTCTCGATGCGCGCCGCCGCCGAGCACGAGCTCAAGGTCGGCAACTGGCAGCGCGACCTCACGCGCGCCAACATGCTGCTCACGCAGTGCGCGAACTGGCCGGGAATCCGCGGCACCGCGGCGGGGACGAACTGCCTCACCCAGC
>DASWRW010000005.1:0-11119 GCA_036402975.1 Candidatus Elarobacter sp.
CAGCTGCCGGAGACCCTCGGCGAGGCGATCGAGCTGACGGCGGAGTCCGAGCTGGTGCTGCGCACGCTGGGCGAGCACACCTTCAACCGCTACATCGAGATCAAGCGCCAGGAGTGGGAGGACTACCGCGTGCAGGTCACGCAGTGGGAGCTGGACAGGTACCTTCCGGTGCTGTGAGCACCGCTGTCGCAGCGCGGTTGCGCTTCGGTGGCGACCTGAAGGCGATCGACCCCCGCTCGACGCCGGGCGTCAAGAGCCGCAAGAAGGCCGAGGCGATGTTCGCCGCCGACGCCGCCGAGCTGGCCGAGCTGCAGGAGCGCCTGCGCGCCGAGGGCGAGCGCGCGATCGTGCTCCTGCTGCAGGGGATGGACACCTGCGGCAAGGACGGGACCGTCAAGCACGTCGTCGGCCAGATCAACCCGGCGGGTGTGCACCTCGTCTCCTTCAAGGCGCCCACCGAGGCCGAGCTGCGCCACCACTTCCTGTGGCGCATCCGCCGCGCGCTGCCGGTCGCCGGGGACCTCGGGATCTTCAACCGCTCGCACTACGAGGACGTCCTCGTCCCGCGCGTCCACGCGACGCTGCCGAAGGAGACGCTCGAGAAGCGCTACGACCGCATCAACGAGTTCGAGAAGAACCTCGTGCAAGCGGGGACGCACATCGTGAAGTTCTTCCTGCACATCAGCGAAGCGGAACAGTTGAAGCGGCTCGAGGCGCGGCTCGAGGACCCGCAGCGCCGCTGGAAGCTCAACCCCGAAGACTTCGCCGAGCACCGGCGCTGGGACGACTACCGCCGCGCCTACGACCGGATGCTGAAGCGCACGAGCACGCACCGCGCGCCGTGGTTCGTGATCCCCGCGAATCACAAGTGGTTCCGGAACCTGGCCGTCGCGCGCATCGTTCTCGAAACGCTCGACGACCTGGGCATGGATTTCCCGAAACCGGCGGTCGACGTCGACGAGCTGCGCCGCAGCTACTACATAGCCGCGCAGGACGCGCGCCGGCGCTGAACCGCAGCGCGGCGGCGCCGGGCGTGTTACGGGCGGTTACGGCAGGCGCAGCGAGGCGCGCAGCGCGCGGTCGCGCAGGCCCGAGGGCAGCATCGCGACGATGCTGCCGGCGCGCGCCGAGCCGCCGAGCAGGTAGCTCGCGCGCGGCTTGCGCGCCGTGAGCGCGTGCAGGATCGCACGGCTGACCCGGGCGACGGGCATCCCGGCGCGCTCCTCACGCTGCGTCTGCGCGAACACCGCTTCGACGTGATCGCCGTAGTGCTCGAGCGCCTGCGGGCCGAGCTGCTCGACCAGCGCGTCGCGCGCGTCGCGGCCCTTCTGCCAGATCGGCGTCTTCACCGAGCCGGGCTCGATCAGCGAGACGCCGATTCCGGCCGGCCGCAGCTCGACGCGCAGCGCGTCGGCGAACGAGCGCAGCGCAGCCTTCGACGCGCTGTACGGCGCGATGAACGGGATTCCGAGCCGGCCCGAGATCGAGCCGACCAGCACGACCCGCCCGCGCGACGCGCGGAGCTGCGGCAAGAACGCCTGCACGAACGCGAGCGCGCCGAACACGTTGACCTCGAACTGGCGGCGCACTTCGTCGACCGGCAAGAACTCGAGCGGTCCGGCGACGGCGATCCCGGCGTTTCCGACCACGCCGCGCAGCGCATGGCCGCTCGCCGCGACGGTCCGCACCGCCGAGTCGATCGACGCGCGGTCCGCGACGTCGAGCATCACCGGGCGGACGCGCTCGTGGAGCGTCGCGGCGCGCGCCGCGTCGGCGTCGTTGCGCACGCCGGCGAAGACGATGAACCCCTCGCGCGCCAGCAGCGCGGCCGCATCGGCGCCGATCCCGCTCGACGCACCGGTGATGACGATCGCTTCGCGCCGCTGCTCGCTCACGCCGGCCCGTTCCCCGCCGCCGCCGCCGCCGGCGCGGCGCGCGCGTCGCGGTTCAAGCGCCGCTGCACGCGCGCGTCGCCGAACACCAGATCGGTGAAGCCGGGGAACGTCTTCACCAAAAACACCGGCAGACGGTACCGGCCCGGGACGATGTGCGCGCGGCGCGGGCGCTCGATCGCCGCGACGATCGCGTCGGCGACGATCTCCGGGCTCGGCAAATTGGTCATCGCGGGGTTGAGCGGCGTCGCCACGAAGCCCGGTTCGATCAGCGTGACACCGATCCCGTAGCCGCGCACCTCGCGCCGCACCGAGTCGCTGAGCCCGCGCAGCCCGAACTTCGAGGCGGAATAGATCCCGAGCACGCCGGCCTCGCCGGCGACCGAGCCGACGTTGACGATCGCGCCGCGCCGCTGCGCCTTCATGATCGGCAGCACCGCGTGCATCAGCCGCGCCGGACCGAGCAGGTTCACCGCGAGCACGCGCTCGAGCTCCGCGTCGTCGCTGTCGCCGAGCGATGGCCGCGAGCCGATCCCGGCCGCGTTCACCAGCGCGTCGACGCGGCCGAATCGCACCAGCGCCCGCGCGACCAGCGCGTCGACGTCCGCTCGCCGCGTGATGTCCGAGGGCACGAGCAGCGCGCGCTCGCCGTACGGTTCGAGCTCGCGCGCGAGCGCGTCGAGCAGCGCATCGGGGAGCGCGGCGGCGACGACGCACATCCCGCGCGCGAGCAGCGCCCGCACCGTCGGCACGCCGATCCCGCCCGACGCGCCCGCGACGACCGCGACGCGCTCGTCCGCCGCGGCGCCCACGTCAGCGCACCTCGCGCAGGGCGCCGGTCTGCACGTCGTAGACGAACCCGCGCACGCGGTCGCGGTGCGGCAGGAAGACGTGCTCGCGCACGCGCGCCAGCGCGCTGCGCACCGCGAGATCGACGTCCTCGAACGCGCCGAAGCGGTACGGCGGCGCCTCGCCGGTCTCCGCCTCGAGCTGCGCCTCCATCTCGCCCTCGCGGATCTTCTGCAACCCGCAGTCGGTGTGGTGCACGAGGATCAGCTCGCGCGTGCCGAGCACGCGCTGCGAGAGCACCAGCGAGCGCAGCACGTCGTTCGTCACCAGCCCGCCGGCGTTGCGGATCACGTGCGCGTCGCCGGTGTCGAGCCCGAACAGGCTGAAGACGTCGATGCGCGAGTCCATGCAGGCGACGATCGCCAGGTGCTTGGCGGGCGCGACCGGGCGCGGTCCGCCGAAGCGCGCGGCGTGCAGGCGCGCCTCGTAGAGCAGGTCGTCGATCACCGGACGCGTTTCAGCCACGGCGCGTGATCTTGGCGTTCGCGCGCGCGGTCTCCGCCCGCGCGAACGCCGGTCAGCGGCCGAAGCTCAGAAGGCTCCGATGCCGTTGGGCGAGCCGTTCCCCGTCGGGGCGTCGTAGCCGCGCTGCGCGGTGCAGAGGTACGCCGGCGAGCAGAACCCGTTGAAGCCGGACGTGATGTCGAACAGCGAGCCGCGCGAGCGGTAGAGCTTGCGCGCGGGGTAATCATCGTTGTCATCCCCGCCGCCGTAGCCGGCCAGACCGTAGATCGCTGCGATCGCGGGCGCCGACATGCTGGTTCCGCCGATGACGCCCCATTTGTTGGGGAACCACCCGTCGCTGTTGCTGTCGTAGACCGCGACACCGGTGTTCGCATCGCCGAGGTACGCAACGTCGCCGTAGATCCGCGATGGGAACGAGGTGGTACGTCCGGATGCGCTCGTGTACGTCCCGACGCAGCTCGGGTCAGCCGTCTGCCACGGTGGCATCGGCTCGAACACACTGCAGCCGCTGCCCGATTGCTGAAGCGCGGTTTCGCTCCATCCGCGCGCGGTCGACGCGTCGCGCACCAGCGAGGTGCCGCCGACCGCCACGACGCTCGGGAACGACGCCGGAATCAGCGCGCCGGTCGCCCCGCCGAACGCGTTCGGAGCTGACGGGTTCAGCGAATATCCGTAGTCGCCGGTCGCGGCGACGACGGCGATCCCGGGGTGGACGTAGTCCGGCAGCAGCGCGTCCTTGCCGGTCGGACCCGGATCGGTCGGCGACTCCTGCGTGACGTAGCTGTTGGAGATGGCGACCGCGCCCATCCGCGCCGCGGTGTTGACACCGGCGCCGAGGTTGTTCATGAAGTCGTCGTTCGTCTCGACCAGCAGGATCCGACAGTTCGGGCAGTTGGCCGAGACCATGTCGAGGTCGAGCGAGCTCTCCACGAGCCACCCGAGCGCATCGCCGGTCGGGACGACCGGCATTCCGCCGCGGTGCCCGTCCTGGTTGACTTTGAGGAAACAGCCGTTCGCGGTGGTGCACGGCGGCAGCCCGAAGGTCTCGCGGTAGACGGCCAAGTCTTGCTCGGCGCGCGGGTTGTCGAATGCGTCGACGATCGCGATGAGGGCGCCGTCACCGCCCTTCTTGGCGGCCTTGGTGAGGTTGTACGCGTCCTGCAGATCGTCCGGACCGTACCCGTCGGGAAGCGTCTTCTTCTTCGAAACCGAGCGCAGCGTCGACGCGGCCGCCTTCTGACCGGCCGCGGTCAGGACGTACGCCGCGCAGCGCGCCCGGCCGTGCGTGACCGGTCCGCAGACCTGCCGGATCTCACCGGAGGCCAGGCTCTGATCGAGCGATTTGACCTGGTGCACCGCCGCAGCGGTTCCGGTCTGGTTCGAATTTCGGGGAGCCAGGCTCCCCGCGCCGCCACCGCATCCTGCGAGAAAAAGCGCGCTCATCATGAGCGTGCCGAGCGTCGTACGTTGCACTCGGGCACCTCGTCCCCATCGAAATATCGCCACGGCCATTCCGCGCCGCATGCGTCGTTGGCGTATCAACGCGCCTCGGCCGCGTTTCCTCTCGAACCGCCCGAACGGCCGCTGAAACTATGGAGTACCATAGCGGTGCATGCCGTTCCGCCGCGGGGACGGCCGCGTCAGGCGTCGGCGACGGCGGCCCGCGGCACCGCCGCGGCGGGCGCCCCGCGGGCGAACCACGAGCCGGAGGCGACCGCCGTCGTGACGATGATCCCGTACGCCAGCATCCCAGCGGCGGGCGCGATGAACAGCGCCGCCAGCGAGCCGGTCAGCCGCAGCGCGAGCCACCCGCCGCCCAGCGCCAGCCCCATCCGGATGAAGCCCGCCGCGAGCGGCCACAACAGCCGCCCGGCGCCTTGCGAAGCGAAATACAGCGCCAGCCCGAGTCCGAAGAAGCCGTAGAACGGGCCGACGGCGCGCAGGTACGCGCTCCCGGTCGCGAGCATCGCGGGATCGCGGCCGAACAGCGTCAGCCAGGCGCTCGGGAACAGCGCCGCGGCGATGCCGATCGCCTCGGTCAGCACGAACGCCAGCCCGCCGCCCGTGAACGCGATCCGCAGCGCGCGCTCGCGCTGTCCCGCGCCGAGGTTCGTGCCGACCAGCGCGACCAGCGGCGCGCCCAGCCCGAACACCAGCGGGATCAGCAGATACTCGAGCCGCGCGCCGGTCCCGTAGCCCGCCACGCCGGCCGGCCCGGCGACGCCCGCGACCAGCGCGGTGGCGACGCCGATCGTGACGTTGGTCTGCACCGACGAGACGGTCGCGACCGCGCCGACGGCGAGGATGTCGCCGAACAGCCGCGCGCGCAGCCGGACCGGCTTCAGCCGCACGACGCTGCGTCCGCTCAGCACGTACCACACCAGCACCGCCGCGCCGCAGCCGAACGTCAAGACCATCGCGACGCCGCCGCCGGCGATCCCGAGCGCCGGAAACGGTCCCAGACCGTAGATCAGCACCGGCGAGAGCGGGACCAGGATCACGACGCCGGCGCAGACGACCAGCGCGGGGACGAGCATGTTGCCGGTGCCGCGGACGGCGCTGGCCAGCGCGTTCATGACCCACAGCAGCACGTTGCCGGCGAAGACGACGTTCGAGTACGCCAGCGCCGCCGCCAGCGAGCCGCCGCGCCCGCCGAGCGCGTGGTAGAGCTGCGGCCCGAAGACGAGCGCCAGCACCGAGGTGACCACGCCGATGGCGACGCTGGCGATCAGCGCGTGAACGACGAGCGCGTTCGCGTCGTCGACGCGGCGGCTGCCCAGCGCGCGCGCGCCGGCGGACGAGATCGCGCCGCCCAGCGAGCCGGCGGAGATCATCTGCATCAGCATGACCGCCGGGAAGACCAGCGCCATCCCGGCCAGCGCGTCGGTCCCCAGCCGCGAGACCCAGAACGTCTCGATCAGTCCGCTCGACGCCTGCGCCAGCATGACGACGACGTTGGGCCAGGCCAGCTTCAGCAGCAGCGGGACGATCGGCGCGCTCAGCAGCGTGGTGGTCCGAGGATCGGTCCGAGCGGCCTCCATCGCCGCATCATACGCCGGTGAGTTGCATAACGCAAGCCACCGGCGTATCGACGCGCTGCGCTGGGCCGGCCTCAGCTCTGCCGGCGCGGCGAACCGGTCAGTTCAGGTTGGTGCACGGGACGTGAATCCCGTCGACGTAGCAGTCCGCCGGCGTACTGGGGCTGCCGCTGCCGCCGCCGCCGCCCGAGCTGGGCAGATCCTGGCCCGCGTACGGCGTCCCGATGTTGCACTCGTTCACGAGGCTGTAGATGTCGTGCGCGGCGAGGATGTCGGAGACGAAGCCGGTCTCCGGTCCGACCAGCAGCTCCAGCGCGACCGTCGCGGTTTCGGCGATGCAGCCGTTGCGCGTGCCGAGCGTGTGGCGTGCGACGGACGCGGGCTGCGGCTGGTGGCCGGGACGCGTCCCGCCGCCGCTGTTGTAGGCGTTGATGTCGTTGATCATCGCTTGCGCCATCTGCTTGTCGAGCGCGCTCGGTGCATGCGACGGGGTGACTCGGCCGGCGCTGTTGACGAGACCGGCGTACCCGCCGAATCCGCCCAGAGCGATCGTGCTCGCGTTCTGGTCGACGTGCATCGTCATCTTCCATTTCGTCGCGCCGCTGCCGTCGACGCCGATCGCGACCAGGTCGTTCGGTCCGACCAAGAACTCGCCCCAGCCGGCGACGCCGAGCTGTGCCGTTGACGACGTCACCGGATACTGAGCGCCGGTCATGATCGGGAACGGCGGCGTCGACAAGATGTTCCGCCCGTTCGCGGACGGCGCGACCCTGCTCGCGGAGCCGCCCGCGCAGGCCGCCAGCAGTGCGGCCGCACCTGCGGTCGCGAGGGCAATACGAAATACACGGAATCGGGTTCCCATTCTACTCCCCCGTAAGTGTTTGGCAACTCACGACCCGGGCGCGCGAGCGTGCGCACCTGATCCCCGAGAGAACCTGATCGTGAAGCGGCGGCGGCACACCGATGGCGGAGAGCGGTCCGATATTTGGCGAGCTTCGCGCGCGCGCGACTCTGCGGCAAGAGAACGCTCGCCGGAACCCGCGCGAGCGCGGCGCGGTTCAACGGGGCGATGAACGGATGGGCACTCGCCGGAACGAGCTTTCTGGCATCGGCGGTGGAAGCGGTCGAGGCGCTGACGATCGTGCTCGCGGTCGGAATCACCCGGTCGTGGCCGGTCGCGCTGCGCGGAACCGCGTTCGCGCTGCTCGCGCTCGCCGCGATCGTCGCGGTGTTCGGGCCGGTGCTGCACCTGATCCCGATCGACCAGCTCAAGCTCGTCGTGGGGATCGTGCTGACGCTGTTCGGGCTCGCGTGGCTGCGGAAAGCGATCCTGCGCTACGCCGGCCGCAAGGCGCTGCGCGACGAGGAGGCGGCGTTCGCGCGCGAAGTCTCGGCGCTGCGCGCGGTCGAGGACGCGCAAGCCGACGCGGTCGGCTTCGTGACGGCGTTCAAAGCCGTGCTGATCGAGGGCCTCGAGGTCGCGATCATCGTGGTGACGTTCGGCGCCGGCTCGACGCTCGCGCTCGGCTGGTCGGCGGCCGGTGCCGGCGCCGCGGTGCTGCTGGTCGCGCTCGCCGGTCTGGCGCTGAAGCATCCGGCGTCGCGGGTTCCCGAGAACGCGATGAAGTTCGTCGTCGGCATCATGCTGACGTCGTTCGGAACGTTCTGGACCGGCGAAGGGCTCGGCATCGCGTGGTGGGGCAGCGATCTCGCGCTGGTGATGCTGGCGCTGTTCTACCTCGCCGTCGCCGGCGCGCTGGTCGCCGTGGCGCGCGCTCCGCGCACGGTGCGCGCATGAAGCTGGCGACGACGATCTGGAGCTTCATCGCGGGCGACTCGCGCCTCGCGCCGGTCGCGGTCGCGCTCGCGGTGGCGGTCGCGGCCGGTCTGCTGCACGCCGGCACCGGCAGCGGCGTCGTCGCCGTGACGTTCGCCGGAATCATCGCGCTCGGGCTTGCCGCGGCGGTGTTCGAGCGCGCGTGAGCGATCCGGCGCAGTTGCGCCAAGCGGCCGGGAGCGCCGCCTATGGCGACGCGGAGGGCGCCGGCGACGCGAGCGGTGACGGCGGCGGTACGGACCCCGGCAGCGCCGAGGGCGCGGGTCGCGTCGGACGCGTCGTCATGGCGGAGCGGCCGAAGATGACGCTCGGCAACGACGGCGCCTCGGTGTAGCCGGCCGGGATCGCGAACCGCGCCGCGGCGGGCGCCGCGCGCGTGACGTCGTCGATCGCGTAGGACAGCTTTCCGCTGAACGGCACGGTGCCGGGCTCCACCGAGAGCTCGAGCGTGACCGGGAAGATCAGGTAGTCGTCGGCGAGCTGCGCCGTCGCGGCGACGTGCGACGACGCGGAGTCGCCCTTCTTGCGCACTTGCAGGTCGAACGCGAGCCCCGTCGTCGGAAGGCCGGCGGTCGTGGTGTGTCCGGTCATGCGCAGCGAGAGCTCGAGAACGTCCAGATCCTTGAGCGGCGAGGTGCCGCGGACTTGCGCGCGCGGCGACCGGCTCGGCCGCGGCGACGCGCTCGGGCGCGGGCTCGGGCTCGTCAGCGAGCGCGGCAAAAACGGCTGCACGCGGTACTGCCGCGTCGCGTCGTTCCACATCGTGATCGTGTTCGCTCGGCGGTCGATCACCGCGGTGAACGCGATCGGCGGGATCGGCAGCGCGTCGGCTTTGACCGACAGCACGTCGATGCGCGTCTGCGCGTCGCGCTGCGCGAACGCGAGCTGCGCCGAGCCGGCGTACGTCGTGCCGTTCGCGGCGACGGTGAGGTTCGCGTGCGCGTGCGCCGAGACTCCGGCCGGCGTCGCCGCGGCGCGCGGCGACGGCCGCACCGACGGACGCGGAGACTGCGCGCCGGCGGCGCTGCCGAGCGCGATCACCGAGAGGACCGTCCAAGCCGTTACGCGCGCGAGCCCGCTCATCGTCGTCCTCTTACGCCTGCCGCCGGGCCGAACCTGGGAAACGCCGCGCCGACCGCAAAGGACCGGTGCATGAGCACGGTACGAGTACTGGTCGGCACGCGCAAAGGCGCGTTCGTGCTGACCTCGGACGGCAAGCGCGCGAGCTGGGACGTCAGCGGCCCGCACTTCGCGGGTTGGGAGATCTATCACGTGAAAGGCTCGCCGGCCGATCCCGACCGGCTCTACGCCTCGCAGAGCTCCGGCTGGTTCGGGCAGGTGATGCAGCGCTCGGACGACGGCGGCAAGACGTGGGCGCCGGTCGGCAACGAGTTCACCTACGCGGGCGTCCCCGGCACGCACCAGTGGTACGACGGGACCGCGCGGCCGTGGGAGTTCAAGCGCGTCTGGCACCTCGAGCCGTCGCTGCACGATCCCGACACGGTGTACGCCGGCGTCGAGGATGCCGCGCTGTTCCGCACCACCGACGGCGGCACGTCGTGGCACGAGCTGGCGGGGCTGCGCGAGCACGGCTCGGGACCGTCGTGGCAGCCGGGCGCGGGCGGGATGTGCCTGCACACGATCCTGCTCGATCCGAGCGACGCGCAGCGCATCTACATCGCGATCTCCGCGGCCGGCGCGTTCCGCAGCGACGACGGCGGGACGTCGTGGCGCCCGATCAACCAAGGCCTGCGCTCGGAGGGACTTCCCGATCCAACCGCCGAGGTCGGCCATTGCGTGCACCGCATCGCGATGCACGCGTCGCGGCCGAACACGCTGTTCATGCAGAAGCACTGGGACGTGATGCGCAGCGACGACGCGGGCGACTCGTGGCGCGAGGTCAGCGGCAACTTGCCGACCGATTTCGGCTTCCCGATCGACGTGCACGCGCACGAGCCCGACACCGTCTACGTCATCCCGATCAAGAGCGACTCCGAGCACTACGTCCCGGACGGCAAGCTCCGCGTTTACCGGAGCCGGACCGGCGGGAACGAGTGGGAGCCGCTCACGAACGGACTGCCGCAACGGGACTGCTACGTCAACGTCCTGCGGGACGCGATGGCCGTCGACTCGCTCGACGAATGCGGCGTGTACTTCGGGACGACCGGCGGGCAGGTGTACGGGTCCGCAGACGCGGGGGACACCTGGGCTCCCATCGTCCGGGACCTCCCCGCCGTGCTCTCGGTCGAAGTCCAGACGTTGCCATGATCCGGGTGGTGCTCCCGGCGCACCTGCGGGCGCTCGCCAAGGTGCACGGCGAGGTCGAGCTGGCGGTCGAGGGCACGGTGACCCAGCGCGCCGTTCTCGACGCGCTGGAGGCGAGCTATCCGATGTTGCGCGGGACGACCCGCGACCACGTCACGCAGCGGCGCCGGGCGTTCGTCCGGTTCTTCGCGTGCGGTGAGGACCTGTCCCACGACCCGCCCGACGCCGTGCTGCCCGATGCGGTGGCGGCGGGCCGCGAGCCGTTCCTGATCATCGGGGCGATGGCCGGCGGATGACGTCGTGCCGGCGACGACGCTGTCGCCGGCGGAGGAGGAGAAGGCATGGAGACGACCGAGTCGGCCACGCAGGTGTACCGGGTGGACGTCAAGGCGCCGCCCGAGGCGGTCTGGGACGCGATCACGAAGCCGGAGTGGACGCGCCGGTACGGGTTCGGCGGGGAGGTGGTGTACGAGCTGCATCCCGGTGGCGCGTACCGGGCGCCCGCCTCGGCGGAGATGGTCGCGATGGGTGCCCCGGAGCTGATGGTGACGGGAGAGGTCCTGGAGGCCGACCCGCCGCGGCGGCTGGTCCAGACCTGGCACCCCGTGTGGGATCCCGAGGCGGCGGCGGAACCCGCCACGCGCCTGACGTGGGAGCTCCGGTCCGACCAGGGCGTCACGGTGCTGACGTTGACCCACGACCTCGACGGTGCGCCGGCGGCGGCGGCACAGGTGGACCCCCTGAGCATGAGCGGCGGCTGGAGTTTCGTGCTC
>DASWRW010000006.1:0-20302 GCA_036402975.1 Candidatus Elarobacter sp.
CGCGGCCGGCAACGGCCGCGCTTTTTTAGAGGGACGAGCGCGACGATGCGGAACTCGGCGCGGACCGGCACGCGTTGCCGGTACGGCTCCGGCGTCTTACGGCTCCGGGTCGAATCCGACTAGGGAAGGGGGTGACGACAAGATTATGGCAGCGAAGAAAAAGGGCGGCTCCAAGAAAAAGGGCGGCTCCAAGAAGAAGGGCGGCAAGAAGTAGGCCGTTCATCTCTCCGATCTAGAGATAATCGATTTTCCTCAGTCATCATTCCGTAGATCCTGAGCGCGGCCGGCAACGGCCGCGCTTTTTTCATGCCGGCTCCGGTGCCGCGGCGCGCTCCGCGAGCCGGGCGAGATTCGCCGGGGCGGACTGCGCGATCGCCTCCGCGGCGCGGCGCAGCAGCAGCCCGGCCAGCGGGCCCGCGATCGCCACGGTCTGCACCAGCGCGGTCCCGTCGCCGTCGGGCCGCAGCTCCCAGCGCAGCCGCAGCGAGGCCACCGGCCCGACGGTCACGACGAGCGCGAGCAGCCGCGCCGGGGCGACCGCCTCGATCCGGAACGCCGTCTGCGGCAGGCGGCGCGGCTTCAGCGTGAGCAGTTGGCCCGGCTCGAGCCGCCCTTCCACCGTCATCCAGGCGACGCCGTCGTTCCACAGCGACCACCGCCGCCCGTCGAGCAGCACCTCCCACACGCGCGCCGGCGGTGCGGCGCTGCGCGCCGCGGCGGTCCGTTCCCAGGTCATGGGGAAGACCCGTTCCATGGACGAGTCCGAGAACCCGATCGTGGCGATGGCGGCGAAGATTCGCGCGCGGCGCGACCTCGGCGCGGCCATCGACTCGGCGACCGCGAACGCGGCGGCGCCGCGCGGCGACGACGCCGCCGCCCGCTTCGCCGCGCTGGGCGACGTCCTCGCCGCCGGCTCGAAGCGCCTGAACACGATCCTCGGCGCGCGCTCCGGGGTGACGCTGGTCCGGCTCGACAACCCGCCGCGCCTGCGGCTGCGGTTCCGTGAGAAACGGATCGCGCTCGACCTCGACCTCGCGCGCCAGCTCGTCGTGGTGACCGGCGCCGGTCTCGACGGGGAGTACCAGTTCCTCGACGCGGACGTCCCGGCGCTGATGAACCTCTCGAAGTTCTCGACCGACGCGGGCTACCGCGACGCGCTCACCGGCTCGGAGCTGCTGAAGACGGTCGCCGAGGGCGCGGAGCTGCCGCGCCCGGCGCATCTGGACGGCTCGGGCCCGCTGAGCTTTTGAGCCGCAGATAGCGGGCGACGATCGGCCGCGACGGGCACACCGTCACCGGGCAGCGGCCGCACTGCGGCACCGGGGCCTTGCAGATCGCGCGCCCGTGCAGGATCAGCCAGTGGTGCGCGTGGCGCCACTGCTCGCGCGGGACGAGCTTCGTCACGTCGTCCTCGACGCCGCGCGGCGTCGTCGCCAGCGTCAGACCGAGCCGGTGCGCGACGCGGAAGACGTGCGTGTCGACCGCGAACGCGGCTTCCTCGAAGGCGACCGACATCACGACGTTCGCGGTCTTGCGGCCGACGCCGGGCAGCGACTCCAGCGACTCCCGGTCGCCGGGCACCGTGCCGCCGTGCTCGGCGACCAGCCCGCGCGCCGCGTTGATAATGTTCTTCGACTTCATGCGGAAGAAGCCGCACGACTTGATGATGCGTTCGACGTCGGCTTGGTCCGCGCGCGCCAGCGATTCCGCATCCGGGTATCTCGCGAAGAGCTGCGGCGTGGTGAGGTTGACGCGCGCGTCGGTGCACTGCGCCGAGAGGATCACCGCGATCAGCAGTTCGTAGGGGTTGGTGTACTGCAGCGCGGTGACGGCGTCCGGGTACGTCCGCTCGAGGATCGCGAGCTCCTCGGCCGCGACCGCGCGCGAGACCTTCTTCTTCGGAAACGGGATCGCCACGGAGCGAAACCTTCGGGCCGCGGCCGCGAATCCTGTCTCCCATGCCGTTCCTCAAGCAGAAGGACCCGACGGTCCCGCCCGGCCAGACCGTGACCGAGGGATTCCCGGTCCTCCACGTCGGCGACGTCCCCGCGATCGACCCGGCGACGTGGAAGCTGCGCGTGTTCGGCCAGGTCGCGAACCCCTTCGAGCTCTCGTACGACGAGCTGCGCGCGCTGCCGGCGAGCGAGTACCGCGGCGACATCCACTGCGTCACGCGCTGGTCCAAGAAGAACACGTACTGGATCGGCGTGCGCTTCGCGGCGCTGGTCGAGCGCGCGAAGCCGCTGGTGTCCGCGAAGTTCGTCGTGCAGCACGCCGACAACGGCTACACCACGAACCTTCCTTTGGATGTGATGCTCGGTGAGGACGTGCTGATCGCGTACGAGTTCGACGGCCGGCCGGTGGAGCCGATCCACGGCGGCCCGGTGCGCATGCTCGTCCCGAAGAAGTACTTCTGGAAGAGCGCGAAGTGGCTGCACGGGCTCGAGTTCCGCGACATCGACCAGAAAGGGTTCTGGGAGATGCGCGGCTACCACAACGACGCCGATCCGTGGAAAGAGCAGCGCTACGCCGATCTCCCGGCCTGGTTCGGTTGACGGTTCGGCGGAGATGACGAAGCGCCGGCCGCTGAGCGGTCCGGCGCTTCTGGTTGACGCGGCGTTCGCGAGCAGCCGCTAGAGGCGGTCGGTGTACCCGACGAGCGCGACGCCGCCCGTGCACGGAACGTTCGGCGCGACGGTCGCCGTGCAGTCGAGCGCGAAGATCGACGTTCCGGCGGTGCCGGTGAAGTTCAGCGCGCCGGTCGTGTTCGGCTGCGTCTTGCCGTTCGGCGAGAAGATGTAGCGCGAGTCGAGCGTCGCGAGCGACGGCGTCGTGCCGCTGGTCGCGGCGCCGACCGCGAAGGTGATGCTGCCGTTGAAGGCCGGGATGCTCTGCGGCTGCGCGGCCGTGAACGACGTCGCGGCGCCGGATCCGGAGGCGGCGAGGTTACCCTGGGTGCCGGTCACCTGCACGGTGAACGGCGTGCCGGGCGGTGCGCTCGCCGCGGCGATCGTGCCGAAGCCGGCCGACGTCGCGAGCGTGCCGGTGTGCGCGGCGTCGTGCGCGCGGTACTGCGGCGCGCCGTTGTAGTCGAAGTCTTGGAACAGCTCGCAGTTCGGGCCGCCGCCCGCGTTGACGATGACGACCGTGTACTTCCCGTTGATCGAGAGCTGCGGCAGCGGGCAGGACGTGATCTGCGCGGCACCGGTGCTCGGCGCTTGTCCGCCGGCGGTCTGCACGATGATGCTGGCCTGAACGGCGGGCTGCGTCAGGAAGTCCGACGCGACGCCGTATGCGAGCGTGCTCACGGCGGGCTGCGAGGGCGCTGCGCTGCCGGTCGACTGGAAGTAGACGTCGACGTTGCCGGTTCCGCTCAGCGCGGGATCGCCGTTGATGATGCGGACGTTCGCCGTGTTGCCGGAGACGTTGGCGACGGTGCCGCTCGAGCCGCCGGCGCAGGCCGCAAGCGACAGTGCGACCGGTACCGCGACGAATGCGGCGATGCGCGTGAAATTCATGGAGAGTCCTGTGTCGGGATGCAGTGGTGGGACGAATGGACTCTACCCGTCCGCAATTTGCACGTAAACGCGGTTCGGATGTGCAACGGGTTAGCATTCGCTGGGCGTGCGCTGAGAACGACCTAAGCGGCTAACACAAACGAACGGATGCCGCGTCGCGGATGACGATGTGCTCACGCACGAGCACGTCGACGACGCCGTCGATCTCGTGCAGACGATCGGCCGGAACGACCGGTGCCAAGTCGGCATGCAACTGTTCGACCGTGAGCGCGCCGCGCGGCGGAACGTCGCGCAAGCGGTCGATGATTCGCCCGCGCAGGAAGCGCGTCGTGCGCTCGAACGGGATGGTGCTCTGCGGCGGCTTGCGCGGCGCGTTCGCGCGCGCCAGCGAAGCGAGCTGGGCCGGATCGACCGGCGCCGCCGCGCACGCTTCGCGCAGCGGACACACCAGACACCGTGCCGCACGCGCGGTGCAGACCGTCGCGCCGAGGTCCATCAGCGCGGAGTTCCAGTCGTGCGCCGCGCCGTGCGGCACGGCGGCGCGCGCCAGCGTGTCGAGCGCGCGCGCGCCGGCGCGCGGCGGATATTCGAGGCCGAGCGCGACGCGGTGGATCACGCGGCGCAGGTTCACGTCGACCGCGGCGTCGTCGAGCTCGAACGCGAACGCGCGCACCGCCGCGGCGGTGTACGCGCCGATCCCCGGCAGCGCGCGCAGCGCTTCGGTCTCGCGCGGCAGCGCTCCGCCGTGCTGTTCGACCACCGCGCGCGCGAGCGCGTGCAGCCGTACCGCGCGGCTGTTGTAGCCGAGCCCACGCCACGCGCGCACGGCGTCCCCCGCTTCGGCGGCCGCCAGCGCCTCGAACGACGGAAACCGCTCGACGAACGCGGCGTAGAGCGGGATCACCCGGTCGACTTGCGTCTGCTGCAGCATGAGCTCGCTCACCACGATGCGGTACGGATCGCGGGTCGCGCGCCACGGCAGATGCGTCCGCCCGTGGCGCCCGTACCACGCGAGCAGCGCAGCCGACGGAAACGGCGTCACGTCGGGTCGGAGCCCGTCCGGAGCTTCTCGAAGGACGCGGCCTCGCCGATCCGTTTGATCCCTGCTTCGATCGCGGTGCGCGGCACGGGCGTCAGCGCGAGCCGGAAGTTGTGGTCGCCGCCGGACTGCGCGAAGAACGCTTCGCCGAACAGGAACGACGCGCCGCGCCGCTCGGCGTTCGCCAGCAGCGCGCGCGCGCGCAGCTCGCGCGGCGCGGTCGCCCAGAGGTAGTATCCGTCGCCGCCTTGCGCGACGCGCATTCCGGGCGGCCACCAGCGCTCGATCGCGGCGCGCGCGATGCGGCGGCGCTCGACCAGCTCGGTGCGCAGCGCGGCGACGTGGGCGTCGTAACCGCTGGCCAGATAGTCGTGCACGCCGGCCTGCATGTACATGGACGACGCCATGTCGTACGACTGCTTCCGCAGCAGCAGCCGCTCGTAGATCGTCCTGGGCGCGCACAGCCAGCCGAGCCGCAGCGAGGGCGCGATCGTCTTCGAGAACGACGACAGGTAGATCACGTACTCGGCGTCGCGCGCGATCAGCGGCGGTCCGGGCGGAACGGCGAGCTCGCCGTACGGGTCGTCCTCGACGATCGGCACGCCGAAGCGGCGCGCCAGCGTCACGAGCCGGTCGCGCCGGTCGGCGTTCATCGTCACGCCGGTCGGGTTGTGAATCGACGGCATGGTGTAGATGAAGCGCGGCCGGCGGGTCCGCAGGATCGCCTCGACGTGGTCGACGCGCATCCCGTCCTCGTCGACCGGGACCGGGATCGCGCGCAGCCCCGCGATCTGAAAGATCTGCAGCGCCCCGGGATAGGTCGGCGCTTCGACGACGATCTCGTCGCCGGGCTCGGCCAGCGACTGCGCGACCAGCGTGATCCCTTGCGTCGAGCCGGTCAGCACCAGCACGTCGCGCACGCCGACGGTGCAGCCGCGCGCGCGCATGCGCGCCGCGATCGCTTCGCGCAGCGGCGCGAACCCTTCGCTGTCGCCGTACGTCAGGACGAAGCGCTCGTCGCCGCCGGCCCGCGCGAACGAGCGCGACAGGTCGGCGAGCGGCGACGGCTCGGCGGGCGGAACGCCCTGCACGAACGCGATCAGCTCACCGTGCTCGCTGGCCGCCAGCTCGCCGAGCACCGCCGGAAACTGGCCGACCCGCCACGGCGGCAGCGTCACCCACCAGGGCACGGCCTGCGAGCGGTCCGGGCGGCCTCCGTCGAGCGAAGCGACCCGCGAGCCCGAGCCGACGCGCTGCGAGATCAGACCGTCGGCGGCGAGGTCGCGATAGGCGTGCACGACGGTGGAGCGGTTGACCGCGAGCCGCTCGGCCAGCGTGCGCTCCGGCGGCAGCCGCATCCCCTCCGGCAGCGCGCCGGCCAGGATCTGCTCGCGCAGGCGCTCGTAGATCTGGCGGTAGATCGGCACGATGCTGCCGCGGTCCAAGTCGAGCGACAGCTCCGACCAGCCGGTTCGCATGCGATCCAATTCCGCCGCCCTTCCGACGGATTCCCCTCCAATTCACGCCAAATCGTCGCGATTGGATGGGACCTGACGCGGATTGGCGGACGAGCGCCGCGCGGGACCGCGCTATGATCGTCCGGAACGCGATCCCTCCACGAGGCGATCGGCCGTGTCATCCCGAGCCCGTCGAAGGGATCGACCCGCAGCCGACCTCCGCCGAGCTCCGCAGGACCCGCCATGATCGACACGTCGACCCCGAGCACCCAGTCCGCGAACGGCGCCGGCGCGACGCCGGCCGTCCAGCCCGACCCGCAGGAGACGCGCGAGTGGCTCGACGCGCTGGACGGCGTCATCGAAGCGGAGGGCGCGGCCCGCGCCAGCGAGCTCGTGCGCGCGATCGTCGAGCGCGCCGCGACGCGCGGCGTGCGCACGCCGGCCGCGCAGACGACGCCGTACCTCAACACGATTCCGGTCGACCAGCAGGCGCACTTTCCGGGCGATCCCGAGATCGAGGAGCGCCTGCGCCACTACGTGCGCTGGAACGCGATGGCGATGGTGGTGCGCGCGAACAAGGACAACAGCGAGCTGGGCGGACACGTCGCGACGTTCTCGTCGGCGGCGACGCTCTACGACGTCGGCTTCAACCACTTCTGGCGCGGACCGAGCGCCGAGAGCGGCGGCGATCTCGTCTACTTCCAAGGGCATTCGTCGCCCGGCATCTACGCGCGCAGCTTCCTCGAAGGCCGCGTCAGCGAAGAGCAGCTCAACAACTTCCGGCGCGAGGTCGAGGGCAAGGGCGTCCCGTCGTATCCTCATCCCTGGCTGATGCCGGACTACTGGCAGTTCGCGACCGTCTCGATGGGGCTCGGCCCGCTGCAGGCGGTGTACCAGGCGCGCTACATGCGCTACTTGCGCGACCGCGGTCTGTGCGACACCAGCGATCGCAAGGTCTGGGCGTTCCTGGGCGACGGCGAGATCGACGAGCCCGAATCGCTGGCCGGCCTCGCGATGGCCGCGCGCGAGAAGCTCGACAACTTGATCTTCGTCGTCAACTGCAACTTGCAGCGGCTCGACGGGCCGGTGCGCGGGAACGGCAAGATCATCCAGGAGCTCGAAGGCGTCTTCCGCGGCGCGGGCTGGAACGTCATCAAGGTGATCTGGGGCTCGCGCTGGGACCCGCTGCTCGCGGCCGACCACACCGGGATGCTCGCCAAGCTGATGGGCGAGACGGTCGACGGCGACTACCAGACCTACAAGTCGCGCGACGGCAAGTACGTGCGCGACAACTTCTTCGGCAAGTATCCGGAGACCGCGGCGCTGGTCGAGCGCATGACCGACGACGAGGTCTGGGCGCTCAACCGCGGCGGCCACGATCCGTACAAAGTCTACGCCGCGTACAAGGCGGCGTCCGAGCACCGCGGCGCGCCGACCGTCATCCTGGCGAAGACGATCAAAGGCTACGGGATGGGCTCGGCGGGCGAAGGGATGAACATCGCCCACCAGCAGAAGAAACTGATGGTCGAGCAGTTGCGCGCGTTCCGCGACCGCTTCTCGATCCCGATCTCGGACCGCGATCTGGAGAGCGTGCCGCTGATCAAGCCGGCCCCCGACTCGCGCGAGGCGACGTACTTGCGCGAGCGCGTCGCGAAGCTCGGCTCGGTGCCGGCGCGGCGGCGCAACGTCGAGAAGCCGCTCGCGGTGCCGGAGCGCAGCGCGTTCTCCGCACTGCTCGAGTCGACCGGCGAGCGCGAGATCTCGACCACGATGGCGTTCGTGCGCGCGCTCTCGACGGTGCTGCGCGACAAGACCGTCGGGCCGCGCGTCGTGCCCATCGTCGCCGACGAGTCGCGCACCTTCGGGATGGAAGGGATGTTCCGCCAGCTCGGGATCTACTCGTCCGGCGGCCAGCTCTACCGCCCGCAAGACGCCGACCAGCTCATGTGGTACCGCGAGGACAAGGCGGGGCAGATCCTTCAGGAAGGGATCAACGAGGCCGGCGCGATGTGCTCGTGGATCGCGGCGGGAACGTCGTACTCGACGCACGGCGTGCAGACGCTCCCGTTCTACATCTTCTACTCGATGTTCGGCTTCCAGCGCACCGGCGACTTCAACTGGGCGGCGGGCGACATGCGCACGCGCGGCTTCCTGCTCGGCGGAACGTCCGGCCGCACGACGCTCAACGGCGAAGGCTTGCAGCACGAGGACGGCCACTCGCACCTCTTCGCGGCCGCCGTGCCGAACTGCGTGCCGTACGACCCGACCTACGCGTACGAGGTGGCGACGATCGTGCAGGACGGCGTGCGCCGCATGCTGGCCGAACAGGAAGACGTCTACTACTACATCACGCTGCTGAACGAGAACTACCAGCACCCGGCGATGCCGCCGGGCGCCGAGGACGGCATCCTGCGCGGGATGTACCTGCTGCGCGACGGCGGGCGCGCGAAGAAAGACCAGCCGCGCGTGCAGCTCATCGGCAGCGGCGCGATCTTGCGCGAAGTGCTCGCCGCGGCCGACCTGTTGCGCGACGACTGGGGTGTCGTCGCCGACGTGTGGAGCGCGACGAGCTTCACGCTGCTGCACCGGAACGGTGAGGCCGCCGTGCGCTGGAACCTGCTGCATCCGACCGAGGCGCCGAAGCGCGCGTTCGTCGCCGAGCAGCTCGACGGGCACGCCGGCCCGGTCGTCGCGGCGACCGACTACGTGAAGACCTTCGCCGAGCAGATCCGGCCGTTCGTCGAGCGGCGCTTCCACGCGCTCGGCACGGACGGCTTCGGCCGCAGCGACACGCGCAAGCAGCTGCGCAACTTTTTCGAGGTCGACCGCCGCTGGATCGCGCTCGCGTCGCTCAACGCGCTCGCCGACGAGGGCACGATCGACCGCGCGAAGATCGCCGACGCGATCGCGCGCTACGGCATCGACCCGGCGAAGCCCGAGCCGACGACGGTATAGCACGCGATGGCGCAGATCGATCTGACGGTCCCCGATCTCGGCGGCTTCGACGACGTCCCGGTGATCGAGGTGCTCGTGAAGCCGGGCGACGTCGTGAAGAAAGACGACCCGCTGGTCACGCTCGAGTCCGACAAGGCGACGATGGAAGTGCCGGCCTACGCGTCCGGCACGATCGCCGACGTCAAGGTGAAAGTCGGCGACAAGGTCTCGCAAGGCACCGTCCTCGCGACGGCCGAGTCGTCCGACGCGTCGAGCGCGACCGCCGCAACCGCCGCTACGGCCGGCAGCGCGACGACGACGTCCGCGAACGACGCGCTCGGGATCGTTGCCGCCGACGCGGGAGCGACGATGGAGTCCGCCGCACCGCCGCCGCGCGCGGCCTACGCGCAATCGCGCACGTCGCCCGATAGCGTGTCATCGGACAGCCTTTCGTCCGGCGGCGGTTCGTCAGGCGGCGCCGGCACCGCCGCCGGTGCATCGAGCGGCGACGCGGTGGTGGAGCTCACGGTCCCGGATCTGGGCGGATTCGGCGACGTGCCGGTGATCGAAGTGCTCGTCGCTCCGGGCGAGACGGTCGCCAAAGACGCGCCCCTCGTGACGCTGGAGTCCGACAAGGCGACGATGGAAGTCCCCGCGTCGAGCGGCGGAACGATTCGCGACGTGAGGGTGAAGGTCGGCGACAAGGTCTCGCAAGGGACGGTCCTGGCGACCGTCGCGACGGGTGCGCCACCGCCGAACGGCCGCGCCGTGACCACGACGGCGCCGCCGCAAGCTCGGTCCTCCAACGGCGCCTCTGCACCCGCTCCGGCAGCCGCTCCGCCAGCGAGCGTGACCGCAACGTCGCCGAGCGGCCCGGTCCACGCGTCGCCCGCGATTCGCCGCTTCGCCCGCGAGCTGGGCGTCGACCTCGGCCGGGTGCGCGGCAGCGGCCCGAACGCGCGCATCACGCGCGACGACGTCCAGAGCTTCGTGAAGACCGCGCTCGTCGCGCCGCCCGCGCCGAGCCAAGGCGTGCACGCCGGCCCGGCGAGCAGCTTCGGCCTTGCGCTTCCGCCGTGGCCGAGCGTGGACTTCGCGAAGTTCGGCCCGGTGGAGCGCGTCGCCCTCACCCGCATCCAGAAGATCAGCGGCCCGGTGCTCGCGCGCAACTGGGTGATGATCCCGCACGTCACGCAGAACGACGACGCGGACGTGACCGACCTTGAAGCCTTCCGCAAGCAGATCAACACCGAGCGCAAAGACGTCAAGGTGACGATGCTCGCGTTCCTGATGAAGGCCGCGGTCGCCGCGCTGAAGCGCTTCCCGCAGTTCAACGCCTCGCTCGACGGCGACGCGCTCGTCCTCAAGAAGTACTACCACCTCGGCTTCGCTGCCGACACGCCGAACGGGCTGCTCGTCCCCGTCATCAAGGACGTGGACAAGAAAGGCGTCGTCGAGATCGCCGCGGAGACCGCCGCGCTCGCCGCGAAGGCGCGCGACGGCAAGCTCGGCCCGAACGACATGAGCGGCGCGACGTTCACGATCTCCTCGCTCGGCTCGATCGGCGGAACCTACTTCACGCCGATCATCAACGCGCCGGAGGTCGCGATCCTCGGCGCCTGCAAAGCCGACACGCGCCCGGTCTGGGACGGCAAGCAGTTCGTCCCGCGCCTGATCCAGCCGCTGTCCCTCTCCTACGACCACCGCGTGATCGACGGCGCGAACGCCGCGCGTTTCACCGTCGAGATCAAGAACGCCCTGAGCGACCTGCGGCGCGTGCTGCTGTAGAGCGGCGCGCCGAGGTCACTCGGCGGAGATCAGCCGTTGCCGCCGGAGGTTCCGCTGGCCGACTGGATCAGCATCTGCTGCTCGAGCCACGCGCGCCACGCGGCATCCATCTGCGCCGCGGTCATCCCGGTCTTCATCTTCGGTCCCATGCCGGGCGCCATGGCCGGCATGGTCTTGCACGTGATGCCTTTGGTGCCCATCATCGCGGTCGGCTTCTCCGACGCCATCGCGGGACGGCACATCCACTGCGCCTCCATCGCCTTGTCGCCTTTCGCGAACGCCGGGGCTGCCAAGAGCAGTGCGGCTGCGGCGACGGCGAGAACGGTCTTTTTCATCGTGACCCCCTACGGTTCGCGCCGAAAGAGCACGAACCAGTGTGCCGGCGCGAACGCGCCGTGACGAAGCGTTTGTCGAACGAGCGCCAGCGAGCCTCTGCGACGGCGTACCTATCACCGATACGCCGCGTCCGATGCCGCGCGCGCCGTTCTCCGACGGAAGCAACGCCGCGAATCGCGGCGCGGATTTCGGGTGCGGGTTGACGCCGCGAGGCGGTTCGGGCGATCATCGGGGCGGTTGGGGTCGGGGGAAGCTCGGAGGGACCATGAACCGGGGCTCGTTTCTCGTTGCCGCGTCGTGCGCGGTCGCAGCCTCGACGCCGGCGACGACGCTGGCGCGCGGCCGGCGCATCGTCGATCCGGACGCGGGGCGCTGGGGCGCCGCGCTCGGCGCGCGGGACGCGACCGGTGTCGTGCCCGCGCTCTCGCCGCGCGCGCTGTACGGGACCGCGCTCGCGGCGCACCCGCTGGCAGCCGAGAACGCGAGCGCCGTCATCCTCACGAACCTGCCGTCGGTCGCGACGCAAGGCGTCCCCGGCCACGCCGGCGCGCCGGGATCGTGCGAGGCGCAGTCGTTCGGCTACTGTCTGGGCGCCTACACCGCGGCGCGCAACCCCGACGGCTCGATGAAGTGGTCCGCGAGCGAGCCTGCCAATCAGCCCAGCGCGGCATGGCTGTACCAATGGGATCACCACATCATCGAGCACGACGGGCGGGTCTGCCCGGCCGGATCGGGCGCGAAGCCGTATCTCGACCGGCTCGTGAGCGACGGTGCGCCCAGCGCCGCGCAAGTCCCGTACGATCCGCACGACTACGCCACCGTCGCGGCCGAGTGCGGCTACATCAAGGGTCTCGACACGGCCCGCACGTGGCCCGGCGAGTCGCGTCTGACGATCGCCAGCTACAAGATCTACGCGAACGTGCTCGACGGCAAAGCGACGTATCTCCCGCAGTTCAAGGACTTGATCCGCCACGGGCACGCGATCGCGTTCACCGGGCTCGTCGCGAAGCACTACGGCGTGGACTCGCCGCCGCTCACCGGCGGGATCTTCACCGCGCCGGACGGGTTCATCGCGAAGTCGGGACACGGTCAGGTCATCGTCGGTTTCGACGACGGCAAAGGGCCGAACGGCGCATTCCTCGTGCAGAACAGCTTCGGCCCGGACTGGAACGCCGGCCCGGCCTCCGACCACGGCCGCAACGGCCGCATCTGGTGGGACTACGACGCGTTCTTCGCCTCGCAGAAGTACTGCGCGATCGCGTTTCCGGCCGGCCCGCCGAACGCCACGGCCGGCGCCAACGCGACGACGCTGCAGCCGAACGACCCGGGCGCACCGCACTTCACCGTCTCGAACACCGTCCTCCACAGCAGCGAGCGCGGGCAGCACCTGGTGCTCGTCACCCACGCGTCCGACGCAGTGACGATCACGGGGCTGCAGGTGCGCGGCCCGCGCGGCCACACGTTCGGCACAGCATTGAACGAGTCGATGCGGCTGGGATATCAGTATCTCAAGCGGGAACACGCGGCGTTTCTGCCGGGGACGTACCAGGTTCGCTACACCGCGCGCACGCGCTCGGGAAAGAACGTCGTCTACCGCGGCGCGGTGCGCGTCGCGGCGCAGCGCTGATCAGTCGCCGCTGCGCGGGCTTAGCGCGCGAAGGGTGCTGCCCGGTGTTGGCAGCCATGATGCTGCGGGTGGTTCATTCGATAGCGCGTGTCGTCGGGCCGACATCGTAGCTCCTGCGCAGCACGCCGATGCCGAACGCGAGCGCGACCGCGATCGCCGGGACGACACCGACGAGATGGCGGTCGTAGTCGATCGCGCCGCCGCCCAGCAGCGGCGCGAAGGTCAACGCCAACTGGCCCGCCGAGTCGTTGAAGCCCATGATGGCGCCGCGCTCGCGCGGCGGCGCGCGTTTCGAGAGCAGCGTCGTCAGCGTCGGCTCGACCGTCGCCGCCCCGACCGCCCAGACGGCCAGCGCGACGCCGAACGCCCAGAGCTGGTGCACGAACGCCAGCGCGATGTACGACAGCACGAGCAGCACGAAACCGCCCTGCGCGACGGCCGCGTCGCCGAACCGCCGCGCGAGCGGCCAGACGAGCCCGATCAACGTGAGACCGCCGACGAGCCCGGCGCCGGCCAGCATCCAGCTCGACACCTCGGGGCCGACGTTGAGCTCGCGCTTGAGGAACAGCGAGAACACCGTGAAGAAGTATGCTACCGCGAAGATGAACAGCAGGTGCCGCACGACGATGCTGCGCACGCCGGGATCGCGCGTCAGCGCCGAGAGCGCCATGCGGAAGCTGGCGCGGCGTCCCGCCGCCGGCGCGATCGATGGCAGGAACCGCAGCGTCAGCACGATCGTGACCGCCTCGATCAGCGCGGCGACCGCGAACGGCACCGGGAAGCCGAACCGGATCAGCGAGCCGCCGAGCACCGGCCCGAGGACGATGCCGATCCCGAACACCGCGCTGAACAGCGAGTAGGCGCGGTCGCGCGAGCGCTCGTCGGTGACGTCCGCGATGTACGACTGCGTCACGCCGAGCCCGCCGCTGCCGAAGCCCGCGATCGCGCGCGCGACGAAGATCATGGTCAGCGACTGCGACAGCGCGAGCAGGATGTAGCCCGCCAGCGAGACGCACTGCGCGATCAGCACGATCCGCTTGCGGCCGAGCTTGTCGCTGACGCTGCCCCAGAACGGCGACGCGATGCTGCCCGCGACGGCCGACGTGGTGAGGACGGCGCCGACGGTCAGGCCGCTCGCCGAGTAGTGCTGCGCCAAGTACGGCAGCAGCGGGACCATGATCATCGTGCCGAGCACGTCGATCAAGGTGACGCCGTAGATCGGGACGAGGGCCGCCGCCTTGCTCCGCACGCCTGCCGTTTCCGACGCGAACCCCTCGGGTACCTCATACGTCGCGCGCTCGCCAGCCCTCGGAGGACCGTTGGCCGCTTCCCCCTTGCCCTCGATCACCACCGACATCCCGTTCCGTCTCGACCGCCTGCCCTGGGCGAAATGGCACTGGATGGTCGTGATCGGCCTCGGCATCACCTGGATCCTCGACGGCCTCGAGGTCACGATCGTCGGCTCGATCAACCCGACGCTGGCCTCGGAGCAAGGTCTGCGCTTCACCGCGACGCAGACCGGGCTCGCCGCGACCGCCTACCTCATCGGCGCCGTGATCGGCGCGCTGGGATTCGGAATTCTGACCGACCGGTTCGGGCGCAAGCGGCTGTTCCTGATCACGCTGGCGTGGTATCTGGTGTGCACCGCGCTGACCGCGTTCGCATGGGACTTCTGGAGCTTCGCGCTGTTCCGCGCGCTGGCCGGGATGGGGATCGGCGGCGAGTACAGCGCGGTGAACTCCGCGATCGACGAGCTGATCCCGTCGCACCGGCGCGGCGCGGCCGACATCGCGATCAACGGCTCGTGGTGGATCGGCACGCTGATCGGCGCGCTCGTCTCGATCCCGCTGCTCGACGGGCGCTTCTTCCCGCCGTCGCTGGGCTGGCGGTTCGCGTTCGCGCTCGGCGCCGTGCTCGCGATCATGGTGCTGTTCCTGCGCCGCAGTCTGCCGGAGAGCCCGCGCTGGCTGCTCACGCACGGCAAGCACGACGAAGCGGAGCGGATCGTCACGCAGATCGAGGCCGAGGTGCGCAAGGAAACCGGCGGCGAGCTGCCGCCGGTGAAGCACAAGAAGATCACCTTCGACACCGGGCGGCGACCGGGGTTCGTCGCGACCATCGAGACGCTGGTGAAGACGTATCCGAAGCGCACGGTGCTCGTGCTCGCGCTGATGATCACGCAGGCGTTCCTGTACAACGCGGTGTTCTTCAACCAGGGGCTGCAGCTCACGACGTTCTTCGGCGTGAAGCCGGGTGACGTCGGCCTCTACATCTTCCCGTTCGCGATCGGGAACTTTCTCGGCGCGCTGGTCCTCGGTCACTTCTTCGACGCGGTCGGCCGCAAGAAGATGATCGCCGGCTGCTACATCCTCAGCGGCGCCCTGATGGTGCTGTCGATCGCGCTGTTCCTCAACGGCGCGCTCAATGCGCTCACGCTGACGATCCTGTGGTCGGTGATGTTCTTCTTCGCCAGCGCCGGCGCGAGCGCGGCGTACCTCACGGTGAGCGAGATCTTCCCGCTCGAGACGCGCGCCGCGGCGATCGCCTTCGTCTACGCGACCGGGACGCTGATCGGCGGTGCGGTCGCCCCGCCGATCTTCGGGGCGCTGATCGGCACCAAGCAGCCGCAGATGCTGGCGCTCGCGTGGGGGATCGGCGCGGCGCTCATGATCGCCGGCGGGCTGGTCGAGATCGTGCTCGGGATCGACGCCGAGCGGAAGTCGCTCGAGGAGATCGCCGCGCCGCTCACCGCGGGCGGACTCGCGGAAGCGGCGGCGTAGCGAGCGTCGTGGACTCCGACCCGCTCTGGTATCGCGACGCGGTCGTCTACCAGACTCACGTCAAGGCGTACCAGGACTCGAACGGCGACGGCATCGGCGACCTGCGCGGGCTCACATCGCGCCTGGACTACCTCGCCGATCTCGGCGTGACCGCGCTCTGGCTGCTGCCGTTCTTCCCCTCGCCGCTGCGCGACGACGGCTACGACATCGCCGACTACACCGGGGTTCATGCGTCCTACGGCGATCTCGACGACGTCAAGCGGTTCATCGAGGAGGCGCACGCGCGCGGTATCCGCGTGATCGCCGAGCTGGTCGTCAACCACACCTCGGACCAGCATCCGTGGTTCCAGCGCGCGCGCCGCGCGCCGCGCGGCTCGCCCGAGCGCGACTGGTACGTGTGGTCGGACGACGACCGCGCGTTCAGCGGAACCCGTATCATCTTCACCGACACCGAGATGTCGAACTGGGCCTGGGACCCCGTCGCCACCCAGTACTACTGGCACCGCTTCTTCTCGCACCAGCCGGACCTGAACTTCAAGAACGTCGAGGTGATCGGCGCGATCACCGACGTGATGCGCTTCTGGTCCGAGGCGGGCGTCGACGGCTTCCGGCTCGACGCGGTGCCGTACTTGTGCGAGCGCGAGGGAACGAACAACGAGAACCTGCCCGAGACCCACGCCGTCATCAAGATCTTGCGCGCGGTGCTGGAGCAAGAGCATCCCGGCATCATCTTCCTCGCCGAGGCGAACCAGTGGCCGGAGGATCTGTCGTCGTACTTCGGCGACGGCGACGAGTGCCACATGTGCTTCCACTTCCCGCTGATGCCGCGGCTGTTCATGGCGGTCGCCGACGAGGACCGCTATCCCGTCCACGACATCCTGCGCCAGACGCCGCCGATCCCCGAAGGCTGTCAGTGGGCGGTGTTTCTGCGCAACCACGACGAGCTGACGCTGGAGATGGTCAGCGAGCGCGAGCGCGAGCGGATGAACGCGGTGTACGCGGTCGAGCCGAAGATGCGCATCAACGTCGGCATCCGCCGGCGGCTGGCGCCGCTGCTCGAGAACGATCGCCGCCGCATCGAGCTGATGAACGGTCTGCTGATGTCGATGCCGGGGACGCCGGTCATCTACTACGGCGACGAGATCGGGATGGGCGACAACCTCTTCCTGAAGGACCGCGACGGCGTGCGGACCCCGATGCAGTGGTCGCCCGACCGCAACGGCGGCTTCTCGGCGACCGATCCGGTGCGCCTGTACGCGCCCGTGGTGACCGACCCGACGTACGGCTACGCGGCGGTGAACGTCGAGTCGCAGCAGCGCCATTCCAGCTCGCTGCTGAACTGGATGCGGCGCACGATCGCCGTGCGCAAGGCGACGAAGGTATTCGGCCGCGGCAGCCTGACGCTGCTGTATCCGGACAACCGGCGCGTGCTCGCGTACCTGCGCGAGCACGACGGCAAGACGGTGCTCGTCGTGGCGAACCTGTCGCATACCGCGCAGGCCGTGCAGCTCGACCTCTCCCAGTTCAGCGGGCGCACGCCGTTCGAGATGCTGGGATCCTCGCCGTTCCCGCCGGTCACCACCGCGCCGTACACCGTGACGCTCGCGCCGTACGGTTTCTTCTGGTTCGCGCTGGTGCGCGATCCGCATGGATCCTCCGCGCCGGTCCGCTCGAGCGCGCTGCCGGAGCTTCCGACGGTCGTCGTGCCGCGTTCGCGCGTGGCCTTCGACACGTTTGCGCGCGGCGTCGTCGAGAGCGACATCGTGCCGCGCGCCCTCGGCCCCGCGGAGCGCGGTCATGTCGTCGCTACGTTCGTCGCCGACGCGGTCGACCCGTCACTGGCGTTCGTCGTCGTCGGCGAGGGCAAGAACCGCACGTCGCTGATCTTGCGCTTCGTGTGGGACGCGCCGATCCGCGAAGACGCGCTCGCGCGCGCGCGCAGCGGCGCGCGCGAAGGCTGGATCGCGGACGCCGCATCGGACGCGGCGACCGCGCGGGTCGTCGAGCGCGCGATGCGCGCCGGCACGGAGCTGCGCCAGGACGGCCGGCTGGCGTTCGCGTGGGAGGGCGACCGGCGGCCGGAGTCCGACACCTCGCAGCGCTTCGGCCACGCGCCCGGCGCGCAGCGCTGGATCCTCGGCGACTCTCGGCTCGTCACGCTGCACCGTCAGATGCCGCGCGTGCAGAACAGCACGGTCGCGTTCCTGCGCCATCTGCGCGAGCGCGGTTTCACGCAGGCGCCGCACCTGTTCGGCACCGCGCTCGTCAGCGACGGCTCCGGCGAGACCTGGGTCGCCGCGACGTCCCAGAGCTTCATCCAGAACCCGACCGACATCGAAGCGACGTTGCGCGAGATCCTGCGCACCGCGACCGCGGACGAGCGGCTCATCCTCAGCGCGGAGCACGTGGCCGACGCGCTGGCGTCGCTCCACCGCGCCCTCGCGACGCCGGGCAGCGACCCGACGTTCGGCACCCACCCGCTGGCGCCGGAGGATCTCGCCGCGTGGCGCGCGGCCGCGCAGGCGGACCTGGCGGCGCTCGCGGCGGCGGGCGTCGCCGGTATCGACGCGATGAGCGACCGCATCCGCAGCGCGATCGAAGCGCTGCCCGAAACGATCGCGGCCGCGCAGGCGCGCGCGCACGGCCGCCTGACGCTCAGCCGCGTGCTGCTGGTCGACGGCGTGCCGGTGTTCGTCGGGTTCGGCGAGGCGCTCGCGCGCCGCTCGTCACCGCTCAAGGACGTCGCGCTCCTCGCGCGGTCGTTCGACGCCGTGACGCGCGAGACGATTCAGGCCAGCGCGTTCGACCCGACCGCCGACCACGGCGCCGCGCGCGCGACGATGCTCGAGCTGACGGCGCGCGTGCGCGAAGCCTTCCTCGCCCGCTATGCGGCGAGCGCGACCGATCTGGCGACGACGCCGCGCGATCCAGCCCAGCGTGACGCGTTGATCCGCTTCTTCCGCCTCGAAACGGCGTTGCGCGACGTGCGCGACGCGCTCGGGCGCCACCCGGCGGACTTCGCGGCGGCGCTGGACGCGCTGCAAGCGGAAGTCCGATGAACGCCGTCGCCGTGCGCCACGCGCACCAGATGCCGTTCGGCGCCGAGCTGATCGCCGGCGGCGGCGTCGCCTTCCGGCTGTGGGCGCCGTCGCGCGAGCGCGTCTCGGTCGTCGTCGACGGCGTCGAGCACGCGCTGGAGCCGCGTTCGGACGGCTGGTTCGCGCGCACGGTTCAGAGCGCGCGTCCCGGATCCCGCTACGCATTCACGTTCGCGGGCGATCCGCTGCGCGTCCCGGATCCCGCCTCACGCTTCCAGCCGGACGGCGTGCACGCGCCGAGCGTGGTCGTCGACCCGCGCGCGTACGCGTGGCGCGAGACCGCCTGGCGCGGGCGGCCGTGGCACGAGATCGTGCTGTACGAGCTCCACGTCGGAACCTTCACGCCCGGCGGGACGTACGCGAGCGCCGCGGAGCGCCTGGACGAGCTGGTGCGCCTCGGCGTCACGGCGGTCGAGCTGATGCCGCTCGCGCAGCCGGCGGGGACGCGCAACTGGGGCTACGACGGCGTGCTGCCGTTCGCGCCGCAGCACGCCTACGGCACGCCGGACGAGCTCAAGGCGTTCGTCGACGCGGCGCACGCGCGGGGGCTGTGTGTGTTCCTCGACGTCGTGTACAACCACTTCGGTCCCGAAGGCAACTACCTGCACGCGTTCGCCGACGCGTTCTTCACCGAGCGCCACCACACGCCGTGGGGCGCCGCGATCAACGTCGACGGCGAGCGCTCGCAGACCGTGCGCGAGCTGTTCGTCCAGAACGCGCTGTACTGGCTGCGCGAGTATCGCTTCGACGGCTTGCGGCTGGACGCCGTGCACGAGATCCGCGACGACTCGCCGCGCCCGTTCCTGCTCGAGCTGGCCGCGCGCGTGCGCGCCGGGGTCGAGCCCGACCGCCACGTCCAGCTCGTGCTCGAGAACGACGCCAACCGGGCGCGGCTGCTGGGCGCGTACGACGCGCAGTGGAACGACGACGCGCACCACGCGTTCCACGTCCTCGCGACCGGCGAGCGCGACGGCTACTACCGCGACTACGCGCGCGAGCCGGCGCGGCTGCTCGCGCGCGCGCTGTGCGAAGGGTTCGCCTACCAAGGGGAAGCGTCGGAGCACCGCGGCGGCGCGCCGCGCGGCGAGCCGAGCGCATCGCTGCCCGCGACGGCGTTCGTCGGCTTCCTGCAGAACCACGACCAGATCGGCAACCGCGCCTATGGCGAGCGGCTGGCCGCGCTGGCGCCGCCTCAAGGCCTGACGGCGGCGCTGGCGATCCTGCTGCTGGCGCCGTCGCCGCCGCTGTTGTTCATGGGCGAGGAATGGGGCTCGACCCGACCGTTCCCGTTCTTCTGCGAGTTCCACGGCGAACTCGCAGAAGCGGTGCGGCGCGGGCGCAGGGCGGAGTTCGAGGCGCAGTTCGCCGGCGTATCGGACGCGAAGCCGGTGCCCGACCCGCTCAGCGAGGAGACCTTCCGCTCGGCCATTCTCGATTGGAACAATCGCGGCAAGGAGCCGTTCGCATCGCGACTCAAGCTGGTGCGCGACCTGCTTGCGGCCCGCCGCAGCCACGTTGTGCCGCGGCTCGCCGCCCTTGAGCAGGCGCAACGCGACGCGCGCGTCGACGGCAACCTGCTGACCGCGTCGTGGGCCATGCCGGACGGCGCCGCGCTGCAACTCGTCGCCAATCTCGGCTCGGCGTCGACGGCGGGGCCCGCCGACATGGCGGGCGAGGCGATCTGGGGCGGCGCGATGCCGGTGCAACTGCCGCCGTGGTCGGTCT
>DASWRW010000007.1:0-56398 GCA_036402975.1 Candidatus Elarobacter sp.
GCGTCGAGCCACTCCCGCGTCTCCTGCGGGTCGGGCTGAGCGGCGGGCGCCCCGGCGGCCGCGCCGTTCGCGGACGTGGTGCTCTGCGTGGAGGTGTCGATCATGGCGGTCCTGCGGTTCGGTGGGGATTGCGGTGGCGGCTCATCCTTCGACAGGCTCAGGATGACATTGGGCGGGCTCATCCTTCGACAGGCTCAGGATGACATTGGGGCGGGACGACATTGGGGCGGGATGACGTTGGGGCGGGATGACGTTGGGGCGTTTGGGCGAGATGATAGCGCGCGGAGGGGCGGGGTGGACGGTCCAATCACGGCGGTTCCCCATCCAAGTTGGTGGATTGGCGGCAATTGGAGGGGCAGCGGCGCGGCCCGGCGGAAATTGGATGGGCATGCGAACGGGCTGGTCGGACCTCGCGCTCGAGCTCGACCGTAACAGCGTCGTCCCCGTCTATCGTCAAATCTACGAGCGCCTGCGGGAGCAGATCCTGGCCGGGGCGCTCCCGGAAGGGGCGCGGCTGCCGCCGGAGCGGATCCTCTCCGGACGCCTCGAGGTCAACCGCTCGACGGTCGTCCACGCCTATCGCGATCTGGCTGCGGACGGTTTGATCGCGCAGCGCGTCGGTTCGGGATCGCGCGTCGCGGCGCTCGACGGCGGGCGTCCCGACCGGTCTGAAGCGGTTCCGTGGTGGGTGACGCTCCCGCCCTGGCGTGTCGGCCAGTTCCCGGCCGTCCTCGGCGAGCTTGCGGCGAGCGAGCACGGCGACCTGATCGCGTTCGTGCAAGGCGTCCCGCCGGCAGACCCGTCGCCGCTCGCCGACTTGTCGCGCTCGTTCGCGCGCGCGGGCGACGACGTGCGGTTCGTGCTGACCTACGGCGACAGCGAAGGCTTCGCGCCGCTGCGCGAGGCGATCGCCGAGCGGATGCGCGCGCGCGGCTGCGCGGTCACCATGCGCGACGTCCTCGTGCTGACCGGCTCGACGCAGGGGATCACGCTGGTCGCGCAGTCGCTCGCCGAGCCGGGTGACGAGATCGTCGTCGAGGCGCCGACCTATCCCGGCGCGCTGCAGATCTTTCAGATCGCGGGGCTGCGCGCGATCCCCGTGCCGGTCGACGACGGCGGGATGCGCGTCGACCACGTCGAGGCGATCCTGCGTACGCGGCGGCCGCGCTTCATCTACACGATGCCGTCGATCCACAACCCGACGGGCGTCACGATGAACGCGGAGCGCCGCGACCGTTTGGTGACGATCGCGAAGCGCTTCGGCGTCCCGGTCGTCGAGGACGACCCGTACGGCGAGCTCGCGCTCCCGCCCGGCCCGCCGCTGCTCGCGCGCGATCCGGAGTACGTCATCTACCTGTCGTCGTTCTCGAAGACGATCGCGCCGTCGCTGCGGCTCGGCTGGCTGGTCGCGCCGCGGACGATCTACGAACGGCTGCTGCTGCGCAAGCAGTCGTACGACATGGCGTCCTCGATGTATATCCAGGCCGGCGTCTGCGAGTATCTGGCCGGCGGCTACGACGCGCACGTCGCCGCGCTGCGCATGGAGCTGCGCGAGCGCCGGAGGATCGCGCACGCTGCGATCGACCGCTGGTGGCCGAAAGGGATGCGCGTGGCGCCGGGCGGCGACGGTTACTATCTCTGGGCGACGGCGCCGCGCGAGACGCGGGCGCGCGCGCTGCTTGCGAACGCGGAGCGCCGCGGCGCCTCGTTCCTCTTCGGCGAGGCGTTCTTCTCCGAGTCGGGCGGCGATCACAACTTCCGCCTCGCGCTGACGCCGGTGCCGCGCACCGCGATCGAGACGGGGCTTCGCCGCATCGGCGAAGCGGCATGACGGAAACCGAATCTCCGCGCAGGCGGTTGCCATCGGCGGCGCTGCTCGCGTGGTATGCGCGGCACGGGCGAACGCACTTGCCGTGGCGGCGAACGCGCGACCCGTATCGGGTCGTCGTGAGCGAGTTCATGCTCCAGCAGACGCAGGTCGAGCGCGTGATCCCGCTCTACGAGTCGTTCCTCGAACGCTTTCCCTCGTTCGCGGCGCTGGCCCGCGCCGACGCGGGCGACGTCGTCCGCGCGTGGCGCGGCCTGGGCTACAACAGCCGCGCGATGCGCCTGCACGCGCTGGCGCGCGCGGTGATCGAACGACACGGTGGCGAATTGCCGCGCGAAACCGCCGCGCTGCGCGCGCTGCCCGGGATCGGTGCCTACACGGCGGCGGCCGTGCGCGCGTTCGCATTCGAGCTCGACGACGCCGCGGTCGACGTGAACCTGCGCCGCGTGATCCACCGCGTCGAGCTCGGCCTCGAGTACCCGCCGCTCGCGTCGCCGGCGGAGCTCGATGCGCGTGCCGTCGCTGCGGCCCCGCGTGGAGCCGCGCACGACTGGAACTCGGCGCTGATGGACCTGGGCGCGACGATCTGCACGGCGCGCAGCGCCAAGTGCTTGGTGTGTCCGCTGCGGGAGGCGTGCGCCGCGGCGCCGGTCGACGCGGCGCGGCTCGGTGCTCTGGCGCGCGCGCACGCGAAGCGCAAGCCGCCTCAGAGTGCCATACCGTTCGAGCGAACGACGCGCTTTCTGCGCGGACGGATCATCGATCGCCTGCGCGACGTCCCCTCGCGCTCGCTGCTGGCGGACGAGACGTTGCGCGCCGAGTTGGCGGGCGTCATCCCGGCCGACCGCCTGCACGAGATACCGTCCGTTGTCGACGCGCTCGTCGGCGAAGGGATCGTGACACGCATCGCGTCGTCACTTCGGTTGAGCTGACGCTTTCATCGTAGCTCAGCAAACGCCCAGCGAATGCTAACCCGAGACACATTCAAACCGCGTTTATCGCAAATCCGCGGGGGTAGAGTTGCTTCGACTCTTCGCAGCACTGCAACTCCACACAGGACTTCACATGAACTTCACGCGTATCGCCGCGTTCCTCGCCGTACCTGTCGGGCTGTCGCTCGCAGCGTGCGCGGGCGGCTCGACCGGCACGATCGCCAACATCTCCGGCAACACTTCGAACCTTCGCATCGTCAACGGTGCGCCGGGGTTGGCCGGCGGATCGATCGACGTCTACTATCAATCGACCGGCAGCGGTTCGCCCACGCAACCGGTCGTGAACGGGCTGACGTACGGCGTCGCGTCCGATTACTTGACGCAGCCGGCCGTTCAAGCGTCGATCATCCTCCAGACGCACGGTGGCCCGGCGCCGAGCACCAGCCAGCCGCAGCTCACCTCGTGCCCGCTTCCGCAGCTGAGCATCAACGCGAAGTACTCGATCGTGATCGTCGCAGCCGGCGGTTCGCCGAACTGCGAGCTCTTCCAGGACTTCGACTACACCGGATCGCCGCAGTACCGCGCCCACAATGCAACCGCGAACGCCGTCCTCCCGACGGCCGGCTTCGGCACGATCCCGGCCGCCGGTTCGCCGCCCGGGACGCCGTTCTCGGTCCAGGTCGCCGGACCGCGCGGTGCGCTCGCCGCGACCGGCTCAGGGCCGGCGACCGCGTTCACGCAGGCGCAGCCGCAGAGCATCCCGGCGTTCTCCGGTAGCATCACGTTCGCGGTCGGTTCCGCAACGTCGGGAACCACGCCCGCCGTGGCGACGCTCGACTCGCGGTTCATCTTCGCGCCGAACGGGACGACGCAGCCGAATACGACCGGGGCGCTGAACTTCACCGGAACGGCCGGAACGTCGATCTTCGCGCTCGACTGCACGACGACGGTCGCGACGAACGTTCCCTGCACGGCGGGCATCGCGCTCGTCGGGTACACCGACCGGCTCTAGACGCCGCGAACCGCGCTACGCCGCTCAGCCGAACCAGGCCGGCAGATCGGCGTAGCGCTCTTCCTTCCACGGGTCCGCGTCGTTGTTGTAGCCGCGCACTTCCCAGAAGCCTTTCTGGTCCGCGTCGCGGAACTCGAGCCCGTGGAGCCACTTGGCGCTCTTCCAGAAGTACTTCTTCGGAACGAGCATGCGGACCGGTCCGCCGTGGATCGGCTCGACCGGCTGCCCGTCGAACTCGTACGCGATCAGGACGTCGTTGTCGAGCATCACCGAGAGCGGCAGGTTCGTCGTATAGCCGTTGTCCGCGTGCTGCACGACGAACTTCGCCGGCGCAAGCGGCTTCGCGCGTTCGACGATCGCGGAGAAGCGCACGCCGACCCAGTACGTGTTCTTCTTCGACCACCGCGTGACGCAGTGGATGTCGCCGCGGTGCTCGCTCGCCGGCATCGCACGCAGCTCGTCGTACGAGAGCTCGAAGGGACGCTCCACCGCTCCGAACACACGCAGCCGCCACGTCTTCGGGTCGATCGCGGGGAGGTCGCCGACGTGGAGGACCGGGAAGCCGTCGGTGACGGTCTGGCCGGGAGGGACGGTCGGGTCCTTCTGCTTGAGGAACGGCATGGCAGACAGGATTCGCGGCGGCGGCCCGAAGGTTCCGCTCGTGGCGATCCCGTTCCCGAAGAAGAAGGTCTCGCGCGCGACGGCCGCTGCCGAGCTGGCGATTCTCGAGCGGACCTACCCCGATGCCGTCACGGCACTCGAGTACCGAAACCCCTTCGAGCTCTTGATCGCGGTGATCTTGAGCGCGCAGTGCACCGACGCGCGGGTGAACCTCACCACGCCGCACCTCTTCGCCGCCTATCCCGATGCGGCGTCGCTCGCGCACGCCGATCAGGCGGACGTCGAGCGGATCATCAAGTCGTGCGGCTTCTTTCGGATGAAGGCGAAGAACGTCATCAACGCCGCGCGCGCTCTGGTCGAACGCCACGGGAGTACGGTGCCGGCCGACCGCGAGTCGCTCGAAGCGCTCCCCGGCGTCGGGAGGAAGACCGCGAACGTCGTGATGTCGGTCGCCTTCGAGGAGGCCGCGTTCGCGGTCGACACGCACGTCTTCCGCGTCGCGCACCGTTTGGGTCTGACGCTGGCGCCGGCGCCGCGCGGGGTGGAAGACGACGTCACCAAGCTCGTCCCGCCGGCGAAGTGGCGGCACGCGCACCACTGGCTGATCCTGCACGGGCGCGCGATCTGCAAGGCGCCGGTACCGCACTGCGGCCGCTGTCCGGTGACGATGTGCCCGTCGCGCCCGATCGTCGCTAGAAGCTTAGCGGCCCGGAACCGTCCAGGTGCGCCGGCCGCGGCAACTGCGCGTCCTCGGCGATCGTCTTCAGCAGCTCCGAGCCCGTGAGCGCGTCGCGGTAGCCCGCGTCGGTCGAGAACTTCGAAAGGTTCATCAGGGCCGGGACGTCGCCGTCGAGGAACTGGTATTCCCCGTCGAGCCCGCCGCCGGCGACGATCACGAGCTGCCGGCCGGCGTCGAGGTCGAGCGCGATCCGCTTCTCTCGGAAGCGGAGCCGCAGCCGCGGCGGGTTCTCGAGCCGGACGAACGTGACGCCGCTGCGGGTGCCCAGGATGCTGTTCAGCCGCTTCGTACCGGTCGCGAGCGTCTCGGTCAGCGCGGCGAACCGGGCGGCGGCGTCGTCGCCACGCGGGGCGGCCGCGCCCGTGGTCGCCGACTCGATCGCGGCGCCGAGCTCGCGGCGCGCCCGGATCTTCGCCGCCATCGCGACGATCGGGTTCTCCGGCTCGTCCATGGAAGTGCTGTTCCCCATGACCTGGGAACGGACCGCCGGGGCGAGCTCGGCCGCGCCGCCCGCGCGCGTATGGACGGAGCTGCTCGACGGCCGGCGCTGGTCGCTGTGGAACCACGGCGTCGCCTGGATGACCGTGGAAGGGCCGCTCGAGCCGGGCACGCTCCTCACGATGAAGCCGCGGCGCGGCCCGCAGACCGCGTTCCGCATCGAGGCGGTCGTCCCGGAGCGACTGCTGGCGGTCGTGGTCACCTTCGGCCCGCTCGCGGCACTGCGGTTCCGCTGGGTGCTGTCGGCCGAGGCGGGCGGAACGGCGATCGCCCAGACGATCGCGGTCTCCGGCCCGTTCGGCGGGCTGCTCGCGCGCGCGGCGCGCCGGATCGCCGAGGCGGCACCGGCGAACCTCGAGCGGCTCGCCGTCCGCGCCGCGGGCTCGGGCGGGCCATGAAAAAAGCGCGGCCGTTACCGGCCGCGCACAGATCGTTTGGATGATGACTGAGAAAATCGACTGGGTTCTCTAGGTCGAGGACGTTGAACGGCTTACTTCTTGCCGCCCTTCTTCTTGGAGCCGCCCTTCTTCTTGGAGCCGCCCTTTTTCTTCGCTGCCATAATCTTGTCGTCACCCCCTTTCCTAGTCGGATTCGGCCCGGAGCCGTAAGGCGCCGGAGCGTACCGGCAACGCATGCCGGTCCGCCCCGAGTTCCGCACGGCCGCGCGGGTCCCTTTAAAAAAGCGCGGCCGTCGCCGGCCGCGCTGATCATTGTAGAGATGAAGACAAGAACGAATCGTCTGGAAAGACGACAGGTCTACTTCTTTCCGCCCTTCTTACCGGGCTTCTTCTTCGCGGCTTTCTTCTTTGCGGCCATGTTCGTAACTCACCCCCTTCCGTAGTCGGAGTCGTGGGCGCGGCTTCCGCGCACGGGGGCGGGTCCCTGCTCCGGATCGTAAAGGCCGCGTCTGTTCGGCGGGAAAAGGCACGGCAGGCATGGCGATCATCGAGGCGGTTGCGCTCCGCAAAGTGTTCCGGTCGCTGGAGCGCCGGCCCGGGATCGGCGGCGCGATCGGGGCGCTGTTCTCGCGGACCTACGTCGAGAAGGTCGCGGTCGACGACGTGAACTTCGCGCTCGCGCCCGGCGAGCTGGTCGGCTACATCGGCCCCAACGGCGCCGGCAAGTCGACCACGATCAAGATGCTCACCGGGATCCTGGTCCCCACCTCGGGGACGCTGCGGGTGGCGGGGATCGTCCCCTACCAGAACCGGATGGCGAACGCGGCCAACATCGGCGTCGTCTTCGGCCAGCGCAGCCAGCTCTACTGGGACCTGCCGCTGCGCGAGTCGTTCGAGCTGCTGCGCTCGATCTACGACGTCCCGCGAGCGCGCTACCTCGAGAACATGAAGCACTTCGCCGAGATCCTCGACCTCGAGCGGTTCCTGAGCACGCCGGTCCGGCAGCTCTCGCTCGGCGAGCGGATGCGCGGCGACTTCGCGGCGGCGATGCTGCACGACCCCAAGATCGTCTATCTGGACGAGCCGACGATCGGCCTCGACGTGATCGCGAAGCAGGCCATCCGGGAGTTCATCGGGGCGGTGAACCGCGACCGCGGCACGACCGTCATCCTCACCACCCACGACTTGGCCGACGTCGAGCGCCTCTCGCGCCGCATCGTCCTGATCGACGAGGGGACGGTGATCTACGACGGCTCGCTCGAGCGGCTGCGCGAGGAGTACGGGACGCACCGCGTGCTGGTCGTCACGCTGGCCGAGACGTACGAGGAGATCGTCGTCCCCGGCACCGAGGTCGAGAGCCGCGAGCTGAACGTCGTGCGGCTGCGCTTCAACCGGCGGGAGATCACCGCCGAAGCGCTGATCCGGCGCGTCACCGACCTCTACCGCATCACCGACGTCTCGATCATCGAGCCCGACATCGAGTCGATCGTGCGCCGCATCTACCTCGAAGGCTACCACGAGGGCGCGGTGGGGGCGCCGTCGTGAGCGCCGCTCCGGCGCCCGCCGTGGTCGCGGTGCGGCCGCGCTTCCGGCTCGAGCCGTACATCCAGTTCGCGCAGAAGGCGATGGCGCGCGAGGCGACCTACCGCTTCGACGTCTTCACCAGCATCGCGTCGGTGCTGGTGCGCGTCTACCTGCTGCGGATGGTGTGGATCGCGCTGTACGCGCGCAACGCCGCGCCCAGCGAGCTGCCGCTGCACGCGATCATCACCTACTCGACCGTCGCGCTGCTGATGGGCCTGGTGATGGACATCGACCAGACGCGCGCGCTGCACGACAAGCTGCACGACGGCAGCATCGCGACCGACTTCATGAAGCCGATCTACGTCCCGTTGTACCTCTTCGCCGACGGCAGCGGCGAGGTGCTCTTCCACGCCGTGCTGATCGTCCCGTCGCTGGTGCTCGCGCTGGTGATCGTGCACATCGACGTGCCGAGTCTGCCGGTGCTCGCGGTGTTCTTCGTGAGCTTCGTGCTCGGCTATCTGGTCGGGTTCTGCATCAACTTCATCCTGAACTGCATCGCGTTCTGGACGCTCGAGATCCACGCCGCGCGGCTGATCGTGACCTGGGTGACCGATCTGTTCGGCGGCGAGATCATCCCGCTGGTGATCTTCCCGGTGTTCCTGCAGCGGATCGCCTTCGCGCTGCCGTTCGCCGCAATGTTCTCGACGCCGCTGCTGATCTACGTCGGCGTCATCCCGCCCGGGCGCTATCTCGCCGCGCTCGGCCTGCAGGCGTTCTGGCTGGTCGTCCTCGCGCTGGTGGCGACGGTGATGTGGCGCGCCGGCGCCAAGCGCGTCGTGGTGCAGGGCGGATGATGGCGCGCAGGCTGCGCGTGATGGCGGGCGTGTACGGGCAGTACTGGCGGATCAACGTCCTCACCACGCTGGAGTACCGCGAGAACTTCCTGATCTGGTTCGCGTTCACGTTCGTCTACCACGGCTCGGCGATCGCGGCGCTGTGGATCGTGCTGAACCGCTTCCCGTCGATGAACGGCTGGACGTTCCGCGACATGGCGTTCCTGTACGGCCTGTGGATGGTCGCGCACGCGCTGCACAACACGCTGTTCTCGACGGTCGGTGACATCCCGGACCATATCCGCGACGGCGAGTTCGACCGGCTGCTGGTCCGCCCGCTGGACACGCTGTTCCAGGCGATCGCGACGCCGGGCCAGGTCTTCCCCGACGAGCTGCTCCTGGCGTTCATCACCTTCGGCGCGGCGACGTGGTACAGCGGCGTCGTCGTCGACGCGACGTTCGTCGTCTTCGTCCCGCTGATCGTGATGGGCGGCGCGCTGATCGACCTGGCGTTCAACCTGTTCATCTCGACCGTCGCGTTCTGGTTCGTGCGCGTCGACGCGCTGCGCTGGATCGTGATCCAGCTCGAACAGGAGTTCACCCGCTACCCGATCAGCATCTACTCGCGCGGCGTGCGGCTGCTGCTGACCTTCGTCGTCCCGTTCGCGTTCATGAACTACTTCCCGGCCCGGCTGTTCCTGCACAAGGCGCGCGAAGGCGCGATGCTGCCCGAATCGGTCGGCCTGCTGACGCCGGTGATCGGCTTGGTCGCCGTTGGGCTCGCGTACGTGTTCTGGCGCTTCGGCCTCAACCGCTACTCGGGCGTGGGGCACTGAGCGCGCGCCGGCGTCAGGTCGGCGACGGTAACGAAGCCGGTTCGGCCGACGCCGCGCGGTACCGGTTCAGCTCGATCGTGTTGAGGGCGATCGAGGCGTGCGCGACGAGGCGCACGAGGTGCTCGCGCTCTTCGGGGTCGAGGTCGAGGCCGCTGACGTTGTTGCCGTAGACGACGATCCCGCTGACGGTGCGGTCGAAGAACAGCGGCGCGGCGAAGGTGAGCCGCTCGTTCGGGAACGACTGCTGGATCAGCCGCGTGTCGTTTCCGGAGAACGTCAGCGCGCCGCGCGTGCGGGTGATCGAGCGCGTCAGCGCGTCGTCCGGGGCCAGCTTGATGGTGAAGTCCTCGGGCCAGTTGTAGGTCTGCGCGAGCGTGTAGCTGCCGTCGCTCTGGCGCGCCAGGATTCCGCCGAACGAGAGCTGCAGCGCGTGCGCCGCGTCCTGCAGCAGCGCGCGGTAGACGTCCTCGACCGTCTCGGCGTCGAGGATGTAGCCGCCGATGAACTCGAGCGCCTGCCGCTGCTGCAGCCGGTCGCGGAAGATGAAGCGGTCGACGACGACCTCGAACACCTGCACCAGCCGGCCGGTGAAGGCGCCGACCATGAGCGAGAGCGCGATGATGAAGACGTACGCGACGTCGGTGTTGTTGTAGAAGAGGTAGGTGCTGATCTCCTCGATGACGGTGATCGTCCCGAACACCGCGGCGGTCAGCGCGACGTAGACGACCGCGCGGCTGACGACGAAGTCGACGTTGAAGAACTGGTGCCGCACGACCGCGATCCAGATCGTGACGATCGGCACGATCGTCATCGAGACGAGCAGGCTGTTCTGCCACAGCGCGATGTGGCCCGGATAGAGGGTGTCCGACGCCAGCCGCGCCAGCCCGGCGAACACGAACGCCGCCGCAATCCAACTGATCCGGTGCCGGTCGTTGCGCCGCGCGCGCACGAACGCGATCGCCAGCGCGATGACGGTCAGCGCGCTGACCGCGTACGAGGCGCCGGTGAAGGTGCGCATCAGCCGTTCGGCCGGCAGCGCGCCGTAGTTCAGCGCCCAGCCGGCGTAGGCGAAGAGCGTCCCCAGCGCGACGGCCAGCGCGGCGGTGAACGCCGCGAAGGCGCGCTCGCGCGGCGCGTCGTTGTCGCCGTCGATCAAGCACAGCGCGAAGAGCAGCAGCGCCGGCCGGACGGCGCCGCGCAGCGTGTCGTGGATCCAGGGCAGCACCTGCCGCCACGGGTTCGGGATCAGCGTGTCGAAATAGTTCGCCGGCGCCTCGACCGCCGCCAGCGAGAAGACGAAGAAGGCCCCCGTCGCGATGCTGGGCTTGACCAGGAACAGCATCGCTCCCAGCGCGACCGCGATGATGCACAGCACGATGCGCAGCATGTCGGTGAAGCGCACCGCCTCCGACTCCCGGCGCGCGACCAGCCGCAGCACGCGCTCCTGGCCGCCGCGCTCGATCGGCAGGAAGCGCGTCGGGTTGTCGAACGTCACGCCGCCGCCGGCGAGGCCGGGCTTGCGGTCGTACGGCTTGATGCGGTCGATTCGCACGCGGTCGCCGAGCACCATCGGATCGCCGTAGTCGGGCGGCGGCGCCGACTGTTTGGGCTTCGGCGCGCGGCGGCCGCGGACGAGGCCGCCGACGTGCGCGACCGCGCGCGCCGCCGGCCCCGGCGTCCCGGCGATGCGCGGCGCGACGCGGATGACCACCGCGTCGCCGTCGGTGCGGTAGCCGAACACCTGCAGCGGATAGACGACCCGCACGAAGTCCGGGACGACCCGGATCAGCGCGAGGACGACGAGCACTCCGACGACGATCAGCCGGATCGTCTGCGATCGGCTGAGCGATACGCGCGGAAGGCTCGCCGCCTCGGGTGGAATCACGGTGTTCGGGTTCTACCCGAGGCGGGCCTCAAGCTTTCGGCGGGCTCCACTTGCCGACCATCGAGCGCGCGATCACGATCCGCTGGATCTGCTGCGTCCCCTCGTAGATCTGCGTGATCTTCGCGTCGCGCATCATCCGTTCGACCGGATACTCCGTCGAGTAGCCGTAGCCGCCCAGGAGCTGGACCGCGTCGGTCGTCACGCTCATCGCCACGTCGCCGCACTTGAGCTTCGCCATCGCGGCCCAGGTCGTCACGTCGGGCGCGGTCTCGTCGCACTTGCGCGCCGCCTCGTAGAGCAGGAGGCGCGCCGCCTCGACCTCCGTCTTCATGTCGGCCAGCATGAACTGCAAGCCTTGCTGCTGCGAGATCGGCTTGCCGAATGCGACGCGCTGCTTCGTGTAGTCGGTGGCGTAGTCGAGCGCGCCCTGCGCGATCCCGAGCGCCTGCGCCGCGATCCCGGGCCGCGACTTGTCGAGCACCTTCATCGCGATCTTGAAGCCCTGGCCTTCCTCGCCCAGCATGTTGGCCGCCGGGACGCGGCAGTTCTCGAACACGAGCTCCACCGTCGGCGAGCCGCGGATCCCCATCTTTTTCTCGAGCTTGCCGACCTTGAACCCGGGCGTGCCTTTCTCGACCACGAACGCGCTGATGCCGTTCGCGCCTTTGCCCGGGTCGGTCACCGCGAAGACCGTCACGACGTCGGCGACGCTGCCGTGCGTGATCCAGATCTTGGTGCCGTCGAGGACGTAGCCGTCGCCGTCGCGGCGCGCCTTGGTGCGCATCGAGCCGGCCGCGTCGGAGCCCGAGCCGGGCTCGGTCAGCGCGTACGCCGCGATCGTCTTCCCCGCGGCGAGGTCGGGGATCCAGCGGCGTTTCTGCTCGTCGCTGCCGCCGATCAGGATCGGCAGCGCGCCCAGCTCCTGGACGGCGATGATCAGCGCGGAGGACGCGCACGCTTTCGAGACTTCCTCGACGACCTTCACGTAGGTCACGAACGAGCCGCCCAGCCCGCCGTACTCCGCCGGGAACGGGATGCCGAGCAGGTCGTTCTCGGCGAAGAGCTGCTTGATGTCCCACGGGAACTCGGCGTTGGCGTCGATCTCGGCGGCGCGCGGCTCGACCCGCTCTTTCACGAGCTGGCGGACCATGTCCAGGATCATCGCCTCCTCTTCGGAGGACTCGGGACGGGCGGGTGCGATCGACATAACCTCGACCGGTTCGACGCCGTCGCGACTCACCCCGGCAGGTCCGCCGCGCGCGGGAACCGATACACGTCGCCATGCCGGGTCACCGCCGTCCGTTCGCCGTGCTCTCGCTCGCCTGCGCGGTCGCTACCGGGTACCTCGAACGTCAAGTCGGGAGAGGCGACGGCGTGCGGCGACGTGCCCGCGTTCCAGTTCACATACCCCTGGGGCTAGCCCCTCTTGACTTGCTGTTCCATGGCCGCAGAGGGTTCGTTCCGGCTTTGAATGCGAGAGATTTCGAACAAGTCGCATACGGAACCACGATAAACGCGTCCTACAATCACGTCACGGGTTTGGAACAGAGTACTCTGCTGTTTCGCGGAGCCGAACTTTTTCTGGGGACTGTCGCAGGAATCGAGGGGACCGACGCTCCGCTACGCTTGACCGCTGAGGACCTTTCGGGTGATGAACGTCCTACGTTTGCGCTCCCAAGCGGGATCATCGACTACGTCGTCGACGACCGAACCGGCGTTATTCTCGCCAACGGGATCCGGCTACCTCGATGAACGCGCGACTATTCGGCGCGCTTGCGATTGCCTTGTTGCCGATCGTGGCGCGAGCCGAGCAAGGTGCGATACGGAATATCCCAGCGTCGCACATTATTATTTCGAGAGTCAGTCTGTTTGAGACATCGCCGATGGGCATGAGCGGGAAGTGTGTCGCTTTTACAAATACCTCTCCGGTCGATGCATACCGTGTCCTGTTTCTCTTTTCGCTGATCGGGATTGACGGGGCCGTTCTGTACAGCGGCCTGCACGAGGCAAAAGGGAAATTCTCGCCGGGCGCGCTCGTTCAGGGGAAAAATGAAACGGTGTGCGGGCTCGGACAGTTTGGCGTTCGCGGCGGATCGGTCTATGGCGCCGGGGGGTTCGGGTCGATGGTAGCTTCGGTCGCGCAGGTCGACTACACGGACGGCACGTCATGGTATGCGGCGTCTACGGTGCCAGGCGCGTCGCTTGCCCAGCCGGACGCGGACGTGCACATCACCAAGTCGTTTTCCTGGGAACCGGCAGACGCCACGCAAGAATGTGTGTCGTTTACAAATGCCGGGACTCGCACTGTTCGGCACGTGCGCTTTATGTTTTCACATATTGCGGACGACGGCACCGACATCGTGGACGATCCCTGGGATGTTCGAAACACATACCCGCCCGGTACATCGCATGCGAATTCCTGTCGCGGGTGGAACGGTTCGCTCAGGCCAAGGTCCGACGCCCGGCCCGATGCCGCGGTCCCGCTCGAGTTGCTGGTTTTCGGCAAGCCGGCGCGACTCGTGACTTGGATGAGCGCCATCGACTATGCGGACGGAACATCGTGGCGCGCTGGTCCCCAGCAGCCTGGTGCCCTTGCAGCGGCCGCCATTCCGAACACGGTCGATTATTCGCACGCGGTGTTTGGGCCGCCAACGCCGGATATCGCCGGTTCGTTTCTGCAGCAGCCGGCATCAGGCATCGAAATCACAAAATCGTTTACCTGGAATCCCGGAACGCCCAATGAGTGCGTCAACTTCATGAACAAATCGGTGAAGGCCGTAAAACGAGTTCGCTTCGTCTTCTCGCATCTTGGCGGCGACAATGCGCCGCTCGGAGAAGACGAACCGCTGGACTTTCGCCCTCGCAGCGGAAGTTACGGTTCAGGCGTATCGCAGGACCGAATTTGCCGCGCGTTCGTCGGAACGGTCATGCTTCCGTCCTACTGGAACGGCGGCAGCACTGAACCGCAGGTCTTATTCGATTCACGGCCGGCGACGCTTAACGTGCGCGTTGATGAAGTGGACTATGCCGACGGCTCATCGTGGACCGCGCCCGCCTCTCATTAGCCCTGTCGTCAGCGACGTTGGGTGGATGGCCAAGGCACGAGTTGCAGGGCGCGATCCTTCGGCCGTCCTTCGCCAAGCCGTCCCCGCTCGTGCAGTCGATGGTCTCGACGCGGCCGCCCTCGATCGCAAAGAGACCACCCCGGGTCGTGAGGTGGCCGAAGGTGGTCGCGCAGACGACGTCATGCAGGAGCGACCTTTGTCCGTGAGCCGTACCTTCGCCCGCCCGTTCCGATCGACTGCTCGGGGCATTTCGGTACAGTTGTCATACTAGCGCGCTCGGGTACGGACGTGCGACGGTAAGTGCGATGGTGCGTCCCACGGATGGACGCTCCGCGCTCGAAATGGGTGCTTACTTTCGCATGGACGTGATCTGCGCAGACCTCGCTGACTGAACGACCGCCCGCAGCGCAACCGCTGCGGACGTTTTTCATCGCCGAGACGTGATGCCTCGGCGAACGCAGCGATGTAGACGCAGCTCACCGAGGAGCAGGGATGACGAACGGAATCACTGGACCCATCGTTTCGCAGGGCCTTTCGTCGGGCGCGGGCTCGAACGAGGTTCTCGGTCCGCCAGGACCGGTGATCTTGGGTCTGCAGACGTACGTCGGCCAAGGCTCGATGGCGGGGAAGCTCGTCGTCGCCGACGGCACCGACGTCGTCTCGGCGGTGCCGAAGAATCAGCAGAGCCAAGCGAAAAAGCTCGTGACGGCGTACTTCGCGGCGCAAAAAGCGGCGCCGCCGCCAGCCGCGCCCGTCGACACGTTCACGTCGTCGGCGTCCACCGCGCCGGCGAACGGCGCGGCGGCGTACACCCCGGCCGGCACGACGAACGGAACGACGAACGCCACCGCGACGACCGTCAAAAAGTCCGGCCCGGGCCGCGTCGCGACGCCGAACGCGGTGCCTGCCGGCGGCTCGAGCACGTGGACGCAGGCGCAGATCCAGGCGATGACGCAGGCCGACATCCAGTCGCTCACGCAGGCGCAGATCCAGGGCTTGTCGACGACGCAGTTCGGCTGGTTCACGAACGCGCAGCAGGGCTGGTTCACCGCCTCGCAGATCCCTTGGATCAGTACGGCGCAGCTCGCGACCGTATCCTCGCTGAACACGTTCACGGCATCGGAGATCTACGCGCTGACCACGACGCAGACCGCGTCGCTGAGCGTCGCTCAGGTCAGCGGCATGTCGACGGCCAGCCTGTCGAATCTCGCGCCGGCGAGCCTGGCCACGATCGCGCCGGCCGCGATCGGCGCGCTGACCGCGTCGCAGTTGAACGCGTTCGACGGCTCCGCCATGGGGCAGCCGCAGGCGCTGGTCGCGGCGCAGATCGCGGCGATCGGCCCGACCGCGATGGGCGGGCTCGGCGTGCTGTTCCTGCCGTACATGTCGACCACGCAGATGGGCGCCTTCACTCCCGCGGCGCTCGGCGGTCTGGTCGGCGCGCAGATGTCGTACTTCTCGAACGCGCAGCTCGACGCGCTCTCCACCACGCAGATCGCGGGGCTCGGCCCTAGCGCGATCGGCGGACTCTCGAGCTCGCAGCTCGGGAGCTGGACGACCGCGCAGTTCCAAGCGCTGAGCGCGGCCGCCGTCGGCGGGTTCACCGCCTCGCAGATCACCGGGTTCACGACCGCGCAGATGGGGCTGTTCACGGCCACGCAGATGGGCGGCTTCACCGCGTCGCAGACGCCGTCGTTCACCAGCGCACAGCTCGCGGTGCTGTCCGCCACGCAGATCGGCGGGCTGGGCGCCGCCGGCGTCAGCGGTTTGAGCAACGCGCAGCTCGCGGGGCTGACGACGGCGCAGTTCCAGGCGATCAGCGCGACCGGGATCAGCGGCCTCACCGGCTCGCAGATCGGCGCGCTGACGACCGCACGAGTCGGTTTGCTCACCGCAACGCAGATGGCGGGCTTCGTCGCCGGGCAGATGCCGTCGTTCACGAGCGCGCAGCTGGCGGCGCTCTCCGCCACGCAGATCGGCGGATTGAGCGCGAGCGGCGTGAGCGGGCTGACGAACGGCCAGCTCGCCGGTCTGACGACGACGCAGTTCCAGGCGATCAGCGCGACCGGGATCAGCGGCCTGACCGCCGCGCAGATCGGCGCGCTCACGACGACGGAGCTGAGCAATCTCACCGCGACCGAGATGGGCGGCTTCACCGCCGCGCAGATGCCCTCGTTCACGAACGCGCAGCTCATCGCGCTCACGACGACGCAAATCGCCGCGATCGCGCCGGCGGCGTTCGCGGGCTTGACCACGACGCAGATTCCGGCGCTGACGCCGACCCAGATCGGCGCCTTGACGACGGCGCAGGCCGGCGCCATCACGACGCCCCAAGAGCAAGTGCTGACCTCGACGCAGATCCCCGCGCTCGGCGTCGCGCAGCTCAACGCGATGCTCGGCCACGGCGGGATGACGAACGCGCAGCTTCCGTGGCTGACGAACACGCAGATCGCCGGGATCATGCCGGCGCTCTTCGCGAACGCGAACGCGTCGCAAATTCAGGCCTTCACGACCTCGCAGGTCCCCGCGTTCACGGCCGCTGAGCTCGGGAACTTCTCCGTCACGGCGGTGCAGGCGCTCACGGCCGCGCAGATCGGTGCGCTGACCACCACGCAGATGACGGCATGGAGCGCGACCCAGATCGGTCAGTTCACCGCCGCGCAGATCCCCTCGTTCAGCACGGCGCAACTGCAAGCGCTGTCGCCGACGCAGATCGGCGGACTCGGCGCGACGCAGACCGCGGCCCTGACCGCGGTGCAGCTCGGCGCCTTCGGCAGCACGCAGATCGCCGCGCTCACGCCGAGCGCGCTCGCCGGCCTTTCGACCACGCGGCTCGCCGGGCTCACCGCGATCCAGACCGGTGGGATCACCGCCGCGCAGATCGCGGCGCTCTCCAACGCGCAAGTCGCGGCGCTCGCGTTCGTCGGGAGCCTGAGCGCATCCGCGCTCGCCGCGTTCAGCCCGGCGCAGATCGGTGCGCTCACCAACGCCCAGGTCGCCGCGCTCACCACCACGCAGGTCGCCGCGCTGGCGACCACGCAGCTCGGCGGCCTCACCGCGACGCAGATCCCGGCGCTCACCACGGCGCAGATCCCCGCGCTCACGACCGCCCAGGTCGGCGTGCTCAGCGCGGCCCAAGCCGCGGCGCTGACGACGGCGCAGCTCGGCGCGCTCACGACGGCGCAGTTCGCGGCGCTCAGCACCGCCGCGGTCGCCGCGCTGACGCCGACGCAGATCGCCTCGCTCACCACCGCGCAGATCGGCTCGCTGACCGTCGCGCAGACCGGCGCGCTGACCGCGACGCAGATCGCGGCGATGTCGGTCGCGCAGACCGCGAGCATCGCCGGCTTCGCCGGCCTGAGCGCGGCGGCGCTCGGCGCGCTCAGCGCCGCGCAGATCGCCGGATTGACGACCGCGCAGATCGCGCAGCTCTCGGGCGCCCAGATGAACCAGCTCTCCGACGCGGAGATCGCCGCGCTGACGCCGGCCGAAGTCGCCGCGCTCAGCGCGACCCAGATCTCCGCGCTCACCACCGACCGCGTCGCGTCGATCGCGACCGGCGCCGTTCCGTCGCTGGGCGCGGCCGGGATGACCGCCCTGAGCGTCGCGCAGTTCGACGCGCTCACGCCGGCGCAGACCGCCGCGCTGACGACGGCGGAGCTGCAGGCGCTCTCGGCCGCGCAGATCGCGAGCTTCACCGCGGCGCAGCTCGCCGCGCTCACCGGCGCGCAGATCGGCGCGCTCTCGGCGACGCAGTTCCAGGCGTTCACGAGCGCCGCGGTCGCGGGGTTCACGGGGGCGCAGCTCGGCGGGCTCAACGCCGCGGAGATCGCGACGCTGAGCACCGTGCGGATCGCGGGCTTCAGCGCGGGGCAGCTCCAAGGCTTCACCGCGGCGCAGATGCCCGCGTTCAGCGCGACGCAGCTGGCGGCGCTCTCCACGTCGCAGATCTCCGTGCTGCTGCCGGCGCAGGTCGCCGCGCTGACGCCGGCGCAACTGGCGGGGCTCAGCACGACGCAGATCGCCGCATTCACCGGCCCCCAGGCGGCGGCGCTCACCTCGGCGCAACTGGGCGCGCTGACGACGCCTCAGCTCCAGGCGCTCACCACCGTCGCGATCGCGGCGCTGACGACGGCGCAGATTGGCGCCCTGAGCGCCGCGCAGGTCGGGTCGCTGACCCCGACCCAGATCGGCGCGCTGACGAACGGGCAGCTCGGCGCACTCAGCACGGCGCAATTCCAGGCGATCGGCGCGAGCGGGATGAGCGGGCTGACGTCGGGCCAGATCGGGAACTTGAGCGCGGCGAACGTCGCGGCGATCACCGCGGCGCAGATCGTGGGCCTGAGCGGTGCGCAGCTCGGCGCGTTCTCGTCCACGCAGCTCACGCTGCTCGGCACGAGCGCGCTCGCCGCGCTCACGAGCGCCCAGATCGCCGGTCTGAGCATTTCGCAGATCGCGACGTTCACCGGCCCGCAGTTCGCGAGCTTCACCGCCGCGCAGATGCCGTCGTTCGCCGTGACGCAGATCGGCGCGCTCACCGCGGCGGAAGTCGGGTCGCTGCTGCCGGCGCAGATTGCCGCGCTCAGCACGGCGCAGGTCGCGGCGCTCCCGAGCTTCGGCAGCCTGAGCGCGGCGGCGCTCGGGGCGCTGAGCTCGTCGCAGATGGCGGTGCTGTCGAGCTCGCAGATCGCGAAGCTCTCGGGCGCGCAGATGAACCAGTTCTCCGACGCGCAGATCGGCGCGCTGACCTCGAGCGAGCTGGCCGCGCTGAGCTACGCGCAGATCACCGCGCTGACGACCGACCGTGTCGCCTCGATCGCGCCGGGCGCGATCGCCGGGCTCGGCACGAACGGCGTCTCGGACCTGAGCGCCGCGCAGGCTGCGGCGCTGACCCCGGCGCAGATCGCGGCGCTGACCGCTGCCGAGATCGCGGCGTTGCCGGCCGCCGACGTCGCGGCGCTCTCGGCCGCGCAGCTTCATGCACTGACCGCGTCGCAGATGGCCGCGCTGACGGTTCCCCAGCTCAACGCGCTCACGCCGGCGCAAGTCGCGACGCTGTCGGGAACGCAGATCGGCGCGCTGACGCCGTCGCAGCTCGACGCGCTCTCGGTCGCACAGTTCCAAGCGATCAGCGCGAGCGCCGTCGGCGGTCTGACCAACGCGCAGGTCCAGGCGCTGGCCGCCGGGCGCCTGATGAACCTGACCGCGGTTCAGCTCGGCGGCTTCAGCCCGGCGCAGATCGCGTTGCTCTCGCCCACGCAGATCGGGCAGATCGGCACGGCGGCGATCGGCGGCTTCACCGCCGCGCAGATCGCCGGGCTCAGCAGCGCACAGATCCCGGCCCTCACGGGAGCGCAGATCGCGAGCTTCACGCCCTCACAGATCCCGGCGTTCACCAGTGCGCAGATTCCGCTGTTCAACCTGTGGCAGCAGTTCAATTTCTTCACGCCGGCGCAGGTCGGCGCGTTCACCCCGGCGCAGATCGGTGCGCTCACGGCCGACGAGGTGACCTACCTCTCGTCCGCGCAGACCGCCGCGCTCAGCGGTGCTCAGCTCGGCGCGCTGAGCGCCTCGCAGGCCGTGAGGCTTGGATACATCGCCTCGATCGCGCCGGCGACGCTGGCGCAGGCGCCGGTCTCGTTCATCACCAAACTGGCGCCCTACCAAGCCGCGGCGCTGAGCGTCGCGCAGATTCAGGCCATGACCGCCGCGCAGGTCGGCGCGCTCACCGCCGATCAGGTCGGCGCGCTCGCGCCGGCGACGATCGCTGCGTTCAGCGACGCCGAGCTCGCGGCGGCGCCGGCGGCGCAGATCGGCGCGCTCACCTGGGACGACATCGCCGCGCTGAGCCCGCAGCAGATCGCCGACATCACGGCGTTCTCCGCGCTCAGCGACGAGGCGCTGCAGAGCATCGACGCGGCGACGCAGCTTGCCGCGGTGACGGCGGCACAGCTCGCGCAGTTCGACGGTGCGGCGATCAACCGGTTTACGACCACGCAGTTCGCCGCGCTCACCGCCGCGCAAGTCGCCGGGCTGAGCGCGCCGCAAGTCTCCGCGACGACCGCCGACCGGTTCGCGTCGCTCTCGAACGCCGCGCTCGGCGCGCTCAGCGCGGACGCGGTCGGCGGTCTGACGGCCGATCAGATCGCCGCGCTCACGCCGGATCAGATCGCCGCGATTCCCTCGTTCGGTTCCCTCTCGCCGGCGGTCGTCGCCGGGCTGTCGTATTTTCAAGTCCCGGCGATCACCGGTGCGCAGCTCGCCCAGCTCCCGTCGCTCGGGGTCTTCACGAACTGGCAGCTCGGCTGGCTGACGGCCGCCCAGGGCGCCGCCCTGAGCGTCGCGCAAGTGACGAGCCTCAGCAACGACAAGCTCGCCTCGCTTTCGTGGTCGGCGTTCGGCGCCGTGTCCCCCGACGCGATCGGTGCGCTCACCGGCGCGCAGCTCGCCGGGCTCGGCTGGGGACCGTCGTGGGGGCTTACCACCGCCCAGCTCGCCGCCATCACGCCGGCGAATCTCACCGCCGCGGGGCCCGCGTTCGTCGTCACGCTCCGTGACGCGCTCGTGTCGTCGCTGTCCATCGCCCAGTTCACGGGGCTCACCGCCGACCAGCTCGGCTCGTTAAACGGGGTGCGCGGCTTGACCGCCGCCCAGATCGCCACGCTGTCGCCGGACCGGATCGCCGCTCTCGCGGCCATCGGCAACATGACGGCGGCGCAGATCGGCGAGCTCAGCAGCGCGCAGATCGCGGCGATTACGCCGGATCAGATCGGCAGCTTCTCGCCGGAAGCGCTCGGCGGGCTCACGACCGATCAGCTCGCCACGGTGACGCCGGCGCAGCTCCGCGGCCTGACGTTGACGAGCACGCCCGGCCTCACGCTGGCGCAGCTCCGGTCGATGACGCCCGAGCAGGTGCAAGCGATCCCGCCGGCCGCGCTGCGGTACCGGCCGTACTGGTGGGGCCAGCCGGTCGGGATCGCGCCGTCGGTCATCGGGGGCCTTTCGACGGCGGAGTTCCTGCGCTTCACCGACGCGCAGATCGGCGCGCTCGCGCCGGCGCAGGTCGGCGCGCTCTCCGTGCAGACCGTCGACGCGCTCAGCGTCTCGGAGCTCAACGGGATGATCGGCCTGAGCGGGCTCTCTCCGGACGCGCTGCACTCCCTCTCGACCGATACGCTGGCGGCGCTGCAGCCGGCGGCGTTCGGGCGATTGAACTTCGCGAACTTCAACGCCGGCCAGATGACGCTGTTCACGCCGTCGTTCATCGCCGCGCTCACCCCCGGGGCGGTCGGGACCTTCAGCGCGGCGCAGCTCAACGGCTTCAGCGCGGCGCAGCTCGGCGCGTTCACGGCCGGCGAGATGGCGAGCCTCTCGCAAATCGCCGACTTGACGCCGGCGACGTTCGCGACGTTCACGCCCGCGCAGCTCGCGGCGATTTCGTGGTGGACGGCGAGCTCGATCACGCCGGATCAGCTCACGGCGCTCAGCTCGGAGCAGTTCGCCGCGTTGACGCCGGATCAGGTGAGCAATTTGTCCGCCGCGACGATGCAGGCGCTGCCCGACTCGTTCTTCACCGCGCTCACGCCGCAGGCCGTCGCGAACCTGAACTACGGCAAGCTCTCCGCCGCCCAAGTCGCGCTGTTCACGCCGTCGCAGCTCTCGCAACTGACCAACGTCATCGGCATCACCGCGGCCGAGTTCAACGCGATGAGTGCGGAGCAGATCGCCGCGATCCCGGGGACCGCGTTCCGCTACGTGGACGGGCCGACGTTCGCCGCGTTCTCTCTCGCGACGATACCCGAGCTCACCCCGAGTCAGATCTCGAACCTGTACGCATGGGGACCGATCCAGTCGATGTCGCTGGCTCAGTTCGAAGCGTTCACGCCCGCGCAGTTCGCCGGCTTCACCTGGGAGCAGGGCGAGATGATGCCGTGGGGCTATGTGTCGCAGGTCGACCCCGCGCACATCGCCGCGATGCAGGGCGACTCGCTCGGGCAACTGCTCATGCAGCTCACGCCCGAACAGTACGCGGCGCTCAGACCGGAGCAGATCTCCGCGATCCGCACCTCGGACCTCTACGGCTTCAGCTTCGCCGCGGTCGCCGCGATGACGTCCGATCAGATCGCGGCGATCACGCCCGCGCAGATGGGATACTTCCCGGTCGGCGGCTTCACCGCCGCGCAGATACCCATGCTGTCGACGGCCCAGGTCGCCGGCGTCGGCGCCTCCTCGCCGTGGAAATATTTCACCGAAACGCAGATCCCGGCGATGAGCCTCGCGCAGGTCGCCGCGCTGAGCGCCGACGCGCTGAGCGGGATGTCCGCGCCGCAGCTCCAGGCGTTCTCGAACGCTCAGATCGAGGCGCTGCAGCCGTCCGCGTTCTCGAAGCTGCTCTACGGATGGGACGGCGCGTACTACCAGCGCTTCACCAATGCGCAAGCGGCGCACCTCTCCGCCGCGGACGTCAACGCGATGCAGCTCGCGTACTTCAATGGGCTGGACAGCAGCTTCTTCACGGCGCTCTCGCCGGACGCCGTACACGGCATGGACCTCGAGCACTTCGGGGTGATCGGGCCGTGGGCGCTGCATTTCTCGCCCGCCGCCGTCGCGGCGTTCACCGACCAGCAGATCGCGGTCCTCGGCGATCAGATCTGGACGCTCGCGGGATCGCTCACGCCCTCGCAGATCGCCGGGCTGTCCCCGTCACTGGTCGCGGGCCATGATCTGCGCTCGGTGTTGGGCAGCCTCTCGGCGGCGCAGCTCGGCGCGTTCTCGCCGGCGGCGTTCGCCGCGCTGACCGTCCCATCGATGAGCGCTTTCTCGTCGGCGAACAGCGGCGCGATCACCGCGGCCGAGATCGCCGCGCTCGGCGCCGATCAGCTCGGCGCGTTGTCGGCCGATGCGATCGGCGGACTCTCGGTACCGGCGCTCGCGGCGCTCGCGCCGGCTCAAGTGGCGGCGCTGTCGACGTTGCAGATCGCCGCGCTCAAGCCGGCGCAGCTCAGCGGGATCGGGGCGGCGACGGTGGCGACGTTCAGCGACGCGCAGCTCGGCGCGATCGCGGTGACGTCGATTCCGGGCCTGAACGCGGGAGCGCTCAGCACCCAGCAGCTCGGCGTGCTCAGCAGCGCGCAGCTCGCCGCGTTCACGGCCGCGCAAACGGGCGCGATGTCCGGCGCACAGCTCGCGTCGCTCGGAACGCGGATCGGACAGCTCAGCGCCGCCGCGATCGGCGGCATCACGGCGGCTGCCGCGAGCGCCCTCACCTCCGCGCAGTTGCCGAGTCTGTCGGATGCCCAGTTCAAGGCGCTGGCGACCTCGGATCTCGCCGCGCTCACGCCCGCGCAGATCGCCGCGCTCAGCGTCGCCGAGTTCGCCGACCTCACGCCCGGCCAGCTCGGCTCGCTCACGTCCGCACAGACGGCGGCGCTGACGCCGGCGCAGCTCGGCGCGTTCACGCCGGCGACGTTCGGCTCCGTGCCGCCGGCATTTCTGGCACAGCTCTCGGCGCAGCAGTTCGGCGCGATCGCGCCGTCCGCGCTGGCGACGGCGTTTCAGCCCAGCCTCACGTCGGTGCAGATGCAAGCGCTGACCGCGACGCAGATCGGCGGCTTCACCTCGGCGCAGCTCAACGCGCTCTGGGCCACGCAGCTCGGCTACTTCACCGATGCGCAGGTCGCCCAGCTCGCGCCGCAGGCGGTCGCGGGGCTGGCGCCGTGGACGTTCACCTCGCTGACGAACAACCGTCTGGCGACCGTGCCGGCGGCCGATTTCGCCGCGCTGAGCTCGGCGCAGTTCCAGGCCTTCTTCAGCGACGGCAACCAGTATGCCGCGCGCCTGGGCGGCCTGACGGCCGCGCAGTTCGGCGCGCTCGATCCGAGCGTCGTCGCGACGCTGACGGCGACGCAGCTCAATGACATCGCGCCGTCCGCGCTCGCCGGGATGACGGTCGCGCAAGCGGCGCAGCTCGCGCCCAGCCAGATCTCGCCGCTGAACCTGGCGTACGCCGGCGCTCCGGTGCTGCAAAGCCTGACGGCGCCGCAGACGCAGGCCGTCGGCGTGGGGAGCTTGAGCCCGGCGCAGTTCGCGAGCCTCACGGTGCAGCAGTTCGGTCAGCTCACCGCGGCGCAGACCGGCAACCTGTCGGCGGCGCAGCTCGCGGCCGCGTCGCCGGCGCAGGTCGCGGCGCTCACCGCCGCCGCAACCGCCGCGATCCAAGGGCCGGCGTTCGGCGGCCTCACCGCGGCGCAGATCAACGCGCTGCGCGCCGATCAGGTGTCGGCGCTGACGCAGTCGCAGGTCACGTACCTCAACGCCGCGCAGGTGCCGTCGATCGCGCCGTCGTTCTTCGGCGCGCTGCTCCCCGCGCAGATCTCGTTCGGCGCGAACGTGTACGCCGCGATAACGGGCGCGCAGTTCAACGCGATGTCGGCCGGGACGTTTGCCTCGCTCGCGAACGTGTGCGCGTCGATCAGCGCCGCGGCGGCCGGCCAGCTCGACGTCGCGCACTTGAGCGCGCTGCCGGCAGCCCAGCTCGGCACGCTCTCGGCCGACGCGACCGGCGCGCTGACGGGGACGCAGATCGCCTCGCTGCAGCCCGCGCAGTTCGCCGCGCTCAAGATCGCGTCGCTCTCCGCGCAGGCGATACCGTCGATCACCGCGGCGCAGATCGCCGCGCTGCCGGCCAATCCGTTCCCGCAGTTCAGCGCGGCGCAGATGGCGGCGTTCACGACCGCGCAGATCCCGTCGTTCACCGCGACCGACATGCAGCGTCTGGGCGCGACGGCCGTCTCGGGCTTGACCGCGGCGCAGATCGCCGTGCTTTCCGCGACGCAGATCGCGAACCTGACGAACGTCGCCGCGCTCACCCCCGCCGCACTGGCCGCATTCAGCGGGTCGCAGTTCGCGGCGCTGAGCTCCGCGCAGCTCGGCGCGCTCACCGCGACGCAGACCGCCGGGCTCTCGGCGGCGCAGGTTGCCGCGCTCACGTCCAGCGAGCTGCAGTCGCTCTCCGCGAGCGCGTTCGGCGCGCTCGACGTGAGCGCGTTCGGCGCCGCGCAGGTCGCCGCGCTGACGCCGGGCGCGATCGCGAACCTCACCGCCGCGCAGATGGGCGCGCTCAGCGCGCAGGCGGTGGGCGGTTTCACGACGGCGGCGAACCTGAGCACCGCGCAGATCGGCGGGCTCACCGCCGCGAACATCTCCGGGCTCGACCTGACGGCCCTGTCGGCGGCGCAGGCCGGCGCGATCGCGCCGCCGACCTTCGCCGCGATCTCGCCGGCGCAGATCCCGCGGCTGAACAACCTCGCGGTGCAGGCCCTCAGCGGAGCGCAGATCGCGGCGCTCACCGCCGCGCAGACGGCCGCGTTCACCAGCGCGCAGCTCAATTTGCTCGGCGCGGCGCAGCTCGGCGCGCTGTCCGATGCGGACGTGCAGGCGCTCACGCCCGCGCAGATCGCCGGGATGGCGCCGGCGCAGGTCGCGGCGATGCAGACGCGCGAGATCGCGGACCTGCTCGCACCGCAGCTTCAGGCGCTGACCGCCGCCGGAGTGCAGGCGCTCACGCTGCCCGAGCTCGGCGCGCTCAGCGGCGCGCAGATCGCGCAACTGCTGCCGGCGCAGGTCGCGGACCTGACCGCCTCGCAGCTCGGCGCGCTGAGTGCGAGCCAAGTCGCGGCGCTCACGCCGGCCGACGTGCAAGCGCTGAGCACGGCGCAGATCGCGCAGCTGCCGAACTTCGGCTCGCTCTCCGGCGCGGCGATCGCGGCGCTGTCGAACGCGCAGGTCGCGGCGATCACGACGGGGCAGCTCGCGCAGCTCGCCGGCAGCGCGATCAACGTGTTCACCGACGCGCAGATCGGGGCGCTCACGCCGGTGCAAGTCACCTCGCTCAGCGCCGCGCAGTTCGCCGCGCTCACGGGTGATCGTCTGGCCTGGATCGCGCCCGCCACGCTGGCATCGGTCGGCACCGACCGCGTCGCCGCGTTCACCGGGACGCAGCTCTCCGCGCTGACCAGCGCCCAGACCGCGGCGCTGACCAACCCGCAGATCGCCGCGCTCGCGCCGGCCGCTCTGGGCGCCTCGTCGGCCGCGTTCTTCGCGAGGCTGTCGACGAACCAGCTCTCGGCCCTCGGCTCGGCGCAGATCGGCGCGCTCGGGGCGACGCAGCTCAACGCGCTCTCCGTCGCCGCCGAACAGTCGCTGAGCGCGGCGCAGATCGCGGCGCTGGGCGGCGCGCAGATCGCCGCGCTCGACGAGACGCACGTGCGCGGGCTCTCCGCCGCGCAGTGGACCGGGCTGGCGCCGGCGCAGATCGCCGCGCTCACCGCCACGCAGATCGGCGATCTGACCGGCTCGATGATCGCCGCGATGACCCCCGTGCAGATCGGCGCGCTCTCGGCCGCTCAGGTCGCGTCGCTGTCGATTCCGCAGATCGCGTCGTTGCAGCCCTCGCAGATGTCCGCGTTCAACGCGAGCGCGCTGGCGGCGTTCTCCGCGGCGGACGTGGCCGCGCTCTCGCCCGCTCAGGTGGCGGCGCTGACGCTCGCCCAGGTCGCCGCGCTGGCGCCGGCACAAGCCGCCGCGCTCAGCGCGGATGACATCGCCGCGCTGAGCACGGCGCAGGTCGCCGCGCTCACGAACCTCGGATGCCTCAGCGACGCGGCGCTGCCGGCGCTCTCGCACGATCAGATGCAAGCGCTCACCGCCGCGCAGCTCGCGCAGTTCGGCGGAAGCGCGATCAACCGGTTCTCCGACGCACAGATCGCGGCGCTGAGCGTCGCGCAAGGCGGCTGGCTCAGCATCGCGCAGATGGGCGCGATGAGCGACGAGCACATCACCTCGCTCGTCCCCGACACCCTCGCCGCCATCGCGCCCGCCGCCATCGGCGCGCTCAGCGCCGACCAGCTCACCGCCCTGAACTTCGAAGACGGCCAGATCTCGGCGCTGACCAACGCGCAGATCGCAGCGATCGCGCCGGCGGCGCTGGGCGCAACCGGCTCGCTGTTCTTCGGCTGCCTCACGGCGACCCAGATGACCGCCGTGACCGCGGCGCAAATCGCCGCGCTGAACGCGACCCAGCTCAACGGCCTGAACGAGGTCGCGCAGCAGGCGCTGAGCCTCCCGCAGATTTCGGGACTGACCGCCGCGCAGATCGGCGTGCTCGACTCGGCCCACGTCGGGTACTTCACCGCGGCGCAGTGGGCGTCGCTGAGCGCCGCGCAGATCGGCGGGCTCACGCCCTCGCAGGTCGGCTGGATCAGCGACGCCGAGCTCGCCGTCACGACGACGGCGCAGATCGGCGCGCTGTCGGCGGCGCAGGCCGGCGGCTTCACGGCGAGTCAGATCGCGCTGCTGTCGAATGCGCAGATCGCCGCGTTCGCGATCAACGCCGTGCACGGTTTCTCCACCGCGCAGATGCAGGCGTTCGCGCCGTCGCAGGTCGCGGCATTCACGCCCGGTCAGATCGCCGCGTTCACGCTGCCGCAAGTGCAGATCCTCTCCGCCGCGCAGCTCGACGCGCTCACCGCTCCGCAGCTCCAAGCGCTGACCGACGCCGAAGTCGGCGCGCTCGGCGCGGCGCAGATCGCGGCGCTGCTGCCGGCCCAGATCGCCGTCCTGCAGCCCCGCGAGATCGCCGATCTCGCCGCCGCGCAACTGCAGGCGCTCACCCACGACCAGCTTATCGCGCTCACCGTCCCGCAGCTCGCGGCGCTGTCGACGACCCAGATCGCCGCGTTCACGCCGGCGCAGATCGGCGCGTTCACCGGCGCGCAGTTCGGCTCGCTGAGCGTCGCGCAACTCGGGGCGCTCCCGGCCGCCGACGCGGCGGCGCTCACGGCGCAAGAGCTTCAGTCGCTCGACGGCCCGCGCCTGAACGGGCTGCTGCACGGCACCGCCGCCGGTCTCTCGCCGACCCAGATCTCATGGCTGCTCCCGGCGCAGGTCGCGACGATCGACCCGGCGCTGTTCGCCTTCGCCGGCCCGGCGTCACTCCAGGCGTTCACCCCCGACCAGATGCGGGCACTGACCGCGGCGCAGCTCGCGGTGCTGAGCGACGCGCAAATTCCGATGTTCCTGCCGTCGCAGACGGCGGCGCTGACCGCGACGCAGATTCGCGAGCTGCGCGCGGATCAGGTCGACGCGATGACGCTGTTTCAGGTCGCGCAACTCACGCCTGCGCAAACCGCCGCGCTGAGCGTCGCGCAGTTCACCGGGTTCTCGGGCCTCCAGATCGCCTCGCTGGACAACGGCGCGCTGGCGGCCGTCTCACCGGCGGCGATCGGCGGGCTCAGCGGTGCGCAGTTGTCCGCGTTCGCCGCCGGCGCGGGGCAGGTCGCGGCGCTGACCAACGATCAAGTCGCGGCGATCGCGCCGGCGGCGCTCGGTTCGGCCGGAACGGTGTTTTTCGCGGGTCTGCTGCCGCGGCAGATGACGGCGCTCACGGCGGCGCAGATCGGCGCGCTCGGCGCCGACCAGCTCAACGGACTCGTCCAGGCCACGCAGCAGGCGCTCAGCCTTCCGCAAATCGCCGGGCTCACGCCCGGCCAGCTCGGCGTGCTCGACTCGACCCGCATCGCGCAGTTCAGCACGACGCAATGGGCCGCGCTGACTCCCGGCCAGTTCAACGGGTTCACGCCGGCGCAGATCGGCTATGTCACCGCGGACGAGATCAGCGTGACGACGGCCCAGCAGATCACCGCGCTCTCGAACGCGCAAGTCGGCGGGCTCGCTCCCGGTCAGATCCACCTGCTCTCCGCCGTGCAGACGGCCGCCTTCGGCGCGCAGCAGCTCGACGCGATGACGGCGGCTCAGGCCGGCGCGATGCCTCACGTGAACGCGATCGAGCCGGGCGTGCTCGCGTCGACCGCGCCCGCGTTCATCGCCGCGATCAGCCCGACGCAGATCGGTCTGTTGACGACCGGCCAGATCGGCGCCCTGACCGACGCGCAGGTCGTCGCGCTGACACCGCAGCAGATCGCGCAACTCGACGGCACCCAGACGCCCGCGCTTCGCCTCGATCAGATCTTCTCGCTCACGGCGTCCCAGGCGGGTGCCCTGAGCGGCTCGGCGGTCCAAGGCCTCGGCGGCGATCAGCTCAACGCGCTGCTGTCCTCGAACGGTGCCTCGGTCACGGCAGACCAGATCGCCGCGCTGAGCACGACCCAGGTCGCCGCGATCGCGCCGAACGTGCTCGAGTACGCCTCGCCGATCCTGCCGCAAGCATTCACCCCGGCGCAGATCGGTGCGCTCACGGATCAGCAGATCGGCGCCCTGCAAGCGCAACAGATCGGCAAGCTGAACGCGGCGCAGGCCGCCGCGCTTCGGGTCGATGAGATCGACTCGCTCACGGCGGCGGGCGCCGGCGCGCTCAGCGCCGACGCGATGCAAGGCTTCAGCGGGACGCAGCTCGACGCGTTGTTCTCGTCGAACGCCGCGTCGATCAGCCCGGCACAGATCTCGGCACTCCGCGACGACCAAGTCGCGGCAATCTCGCCGAACGTGCTGGAATTCGCCGTTCCGCTCTTCCCGCAGGCGTTCAGCCCGGAACAAGTCGGAGCGCTCACGGACCAGCAGATCGCGGCGCTCCAGTGGCCGCAGATCGCCGCGCTCAACGGCGCGCAAGCCGCGGCGTTGCGCCTCGACCAGATCTATTCGCTGTCCGCTGCCGACGCGGGCGCGCTGACGGCGACGGAGCTGCTGGCGTTCAACGGTGCGCAGCTCAACGCGCTGCTGGTCTCCAACGGCGCCGCGATGTCCGCGCAACAGATAGCGTCGCTGACGCCGGACCAAGTGCGAACGCTCAGCGCCGACGTGCTGCGGTACGCGTCGCCGCAGATTCCCGCTGCGTTCACGCATGCGCAGATCGCGGCCCTGACGGCGGATCAGATCCGCGCGTTCTCGGACCAGCAGATCGATGCGTTCACCCCGGACCAGTTCAGCGCGCTGTCTCCCGCCGCGATCGCCGCGCTTGCGCCGGGCGCGGTGCGCGGCTTGAGTGCGGGCGTGTTGAGCGCCCTCGGCGCCGATCAGGTACGAGCGCTGGACGTCACCAACGTGGACGGGCAGGCGCTCGCGCAGAGCGCCGTCGCCGTCGCCGCGGCGCTCAGCCCGGCCCAAGTGGCAGCGTTGTCGGCACCGCAAATAAACCTGCTGCGCGCGGACCAGCTTCAGAGCTGGTCGGCGCAGCAAATCACCTCGCTCGCGCAGCTCGGCGCGGTCGATCCAGCGCAGATCGCGAAGTTCCAGCCCTTACAGATCGCGTGGCTGACCGACGCGCAGGCAAACGGCTTGACTGAGAATCAGGTCGCGGCGCTCACCCCTGCCGAGATCGGCCGGCTCGCGCAGCCGGTGATCCGGTCGCTCACGACGGCGAAGCTCGCCCGGTTGAGCGCCGAACAGATGGCGGGGCTCACGAACCAGCAGACCTTCGTACTGTCGTCGGCGCAAGTGGCCGGGATTTCCGACGCGCAGCTGCGGTCGATCCAACCGTTCGCGTTCAGTGCTCTGAAGCCTGAGGTGATCGGATCCCTGAGCGCCGATCGGCTCAACGCGCTGCAGGCGCAGCAGATCAACGCGCTCACCGCGACACAGGTGGAGGCGATCTCAGCCGCAGCCCTCGCTGCGGTCGCGCCGGCACAGATCGCGGCGCTCGATCCGAATGCGATGAGGCTCGACGCCGCGCACGCTCGCGCGCTCACCGGCCAGCAATTGCAGGTGCTCAGCGCGGCGCAGCTCCAAGCGATCCCTGCCGCGGTGATGGCGCAACTCGACGACGGCAGCGTCGCCGCATTGCTGCCGCGCCAGCTCGGCCTCCTCACGGCGAACCAGGCCGCGGCGCTCACGCCCGCGCAGCTCGCGGCGCTCTCGGGTGAGCAAGCCTCGGAGCTCGCGGTCCACGGCGACATGCTCACCACGGCGCAGGTGCGCGCGCTGACGGTTACCGGGTTGAGTGCGCAGGCGATCAGCGAGCTGCCGCTCGAGCGGATGACCGATGCGCAGCTCCGGCTGCTCGCCCCCGCGCAGCTCCAAGCCGTGAACGGCAGCGTCCTCGGCCGGCTCACGAACAATCAGGCGATGCTGCTCAGCACGGATCAGGTCAACGGGATGCTGACGCCGTTCACCGGCGTCACCGTGGACCAAGCGCAGGTGGCGCTGGATGCGACGTCTCCGGCCGGGCTCGACTTCACGACCTACAACGGCGACTACGCGACGCTGACGCCGAGCCGGCTGCGCACGGTCTCGCTGGATCGGGTCCTCTCGCTGTCCGCCGACCGCGTCGCCGCGCTGGGCGCGACCGCGGAATTCGGGCCGGGTTTCGTCCCCAGTGGCGGACGCTCCACCGAGTCGCTCACGTCGTCGGACATCCGGGCGCTGAGCACCAGCGACCTGCGCAGCATGACGCGCGCAAACGTCGCATCGCTCTCGCCATCGCAATTCAGCTCGCTTTCGGTCGCGCAGATCCAACAGCTCTCGTCATGGCAGCTCAGCGGCGTCAACGCCACGCAAGCGTCCGCGCTGTACCGCACGTTCTTCCAGAACAACCCGATCGGCGTGACCGCGCCTCCCGCCTTGGTTCCGGACGGCAGCTCGGTGTACTACGGGCAGGCCGACGCGATCGTCGAGAATGCGATCCTCGGGCAGCTCGGGCTTACGCACGCGGTCGGTGATCCGGCCTCGGGCGCAGCATCGGCCGGAGCACCCGACTCGACCTTCGTGCCGGCATCCGCGAGCTCGGTGCTGTACGGCGACTCGGCGCTGGTCGGAGCGGCGAACACGCTCGCGCAGCAGAGCCCGCTCTTCTCATCCGTCATCGCGCGAATGGCCGGCGCCGCTCCGATCCGTCTGGAGTATGGAACGCTCGCGAACGGCGGCGGCCAGTACGACTATACGTCGAACGTCCTGACGATCGATCCGCGGCAGACGTCCGCCCAGCAGAGCCTCGTGCTCGCGCACGAAATGTACCACGCCTTCGAAGCTCTGCATCCCGACGACTTCCGCGCCGAGGTCGAGACGGCGGTCCTCGCGGCCGACGCCTCGGCGATCTCCTCGAAGGAACCGGCGAACGTCGCGGAGCTGCATGCCTACGGGTTCGAAGCGCAGGTGGCGTCCGACATCGGTGCGACGGCCAGCTTCGTCGGGCCCGATTGGTTCGCGGGAGCCGGAGACTACGCCGACTACGCGACCTTCACCGAACAGTCGCTGATGCTCCAGGTCGCGGGCCGTGGCAGCGCCGCCGAGGAGCTCACGGGCGTCGCGCTCGACGGTTACGGTCTCAGCACGGACCCGGCCTCGCTCACGGCGGCGCTCGGCGATCGCACGCCGGTCGCGACGATGCTCGTCGGCCGGCCCGTGCCATCGGCGAACGCGACGCAGTACTACGTCCTCATCCTGTGCGATTCGGGTGACCCGATCAAGATCGAGTTCGGTCTGGGCGGTACGTTCACGTCGCCGACGCTCGATCTCGTCAACTACGACGTAAGCCGGTATCCCGCAAAGTACAGCCAGCGCATCAGCCCGGGTGCCGGCAAGACGGAAGCGGATCTGGGTCGCGCGGTCGTCGCCGCGGCGGCTGCGTGGCAGAACGGGACCGTGCCGTACGGCACGTCGCGTCAGTCGCTGGCGAGCCTCGGCAGCATCATCGGCATGGCCGGCGGCACGAGCGGCGGCGGTATTCGCGCGCTCGAAGCCGCCCAGATTCCCGACGTGATCTTCTTTCACGGCTACGAGCTCCACAAGCAACCCTACGACCGGAACACCGACAACGGTAAAGCCGCCCGGACGGACGTCGGACCGGTCGAGGCCGGCGGCTTCTTCGGAAAGGCCTGGCTGGGAACGGACGGTCTTCACGTCGAGTTCATCGACGACAGCGAGCCCGAGCATTTTCCCGTCCAAAGGATCTGGACCACGGGCCTCGAGGGCTTCGGACAACCGTCGATCCTCCTGACGAAGACGCCGGGGGGCAACAAGCAAGAGATCTTCGACGGGACGATGCTCACGTCGCGCGTCGAGCATTTCGACGGCTCGAATTTGACGATCTACGGGACGACGGTCACGAATCCCGGCGGTGCTGGTACGGCGTGGAAGGAGACGATCGTCGACGGAGCGGTCTACGATCCGGCCAATCCCGAGTCGCTTCTCAGCAAGTCGGCGGTGAAGGCGAGCATTCAGTACAATTGGGACGGCAAGTGGAGCTGGGACGCGTTTCTCAAGACGAACCCGCTGGCGAAGATCGTAAAAGAGCTCGCGGTGAACGGCGGCGAACAGTTGCTCGATCACTTCGGCGAACGGATGGCCGGCGCGTTCATGAACGCGGCGAGCGCGGCGGAGATGGCGGCTGCCGCCGCCAGCATCGTCAAGACGTTCAGCGCCATGGGCCTCGCCTTCGAGGTGGCTCAAACCGTCACCGAGACGCTGGAAGTACCGAAGTCGACGATCTTCACCTTCCCGGGGCACGACGGTTCGGACATCACGGTCACGAAGCTCGTCGGCGGCGAGATGCAGTTCGACACGCCGTACCCCAAGAGCGACGGACCGTACGACCCGAACATCGGTCTCTCGGCGAAGCGCTTCGTCGTCAACACGGACTTCAAGGGAAACATTTCGGCGACGTGGACCGAGTACGCGCCCAATCCCAACGACCCGCGGCAGTACACCACGGTACTGCGCACGTACGACACGTCCTCGGGCACGCCGGTTCGCCGCATGGAGGCGTTCAAGTACATTCAGACCGATGACCTCGGCAACCCGGTGATCGGTGCCGACGGCAAACCGCTCATGGTGTACGACGTTCTGCACTACGACAAGAACGGCTCGCCGCAGGGCGATCCGGAGCTCATCACGGAGTCCGAGTTCAACTACCGGTATCTGCACATCAAGCCGGACCACACGTCCGTTTCGGCTCCCGACCCGACGCAGACCGCGGACGACCCCGCGCTGATCGGTCCGCCGGTCCAGGTCGCGATGGAAGATTCGGCCGTCATGGCGGCGGGCGGCTTGGGCGTCACCAGCGGGCCGGCCGATCCCTTCCCCGTCACTCCGAACGTCGGATACAACGGCGCGCCGTTCATCGACGTCTCGCACCTGACCGACGTCTCGACGCTGGGCAATGCGATCGTTTGCCTGACGCCGCAACAGCTCGCCAACTTGGCCGCGAAGATCATCGACGCCAACGGCACGACCGCGCTCTCCACGCTCAGACCCGATCAGATCCTGTTGCTGAAGACCGATCAGCTCAGGCTGCTCAGCAGCGATCAGATCGGCCATCTCAGCCCGGCGCAGCAGAAGGCGATGCAGAACGTCGCGGTCGCCGAGTCGGTCAACAAGATTTCGTCCGACCTGAGCATCGCCGTCAACCTGTACTCGACGATCCAGGATTTGGCGCAAGGGCATTATCTGGCGGCCGGGATGAAGGTCGCGAACCTCATCTGGGGCGGGACGAAAGGCATGGGAACCGCCCTCAGCGTGATCGGTGACTTACAAACGCTCGCGAACGCGCTCAAGGGAGGCGGCATCGTCAACGACCTGCAGCTGGCAGCCGCGGTCGACCGGCTCGCGATGTCCCTGGGTGCGAAAGGCGCGTTCTTCTCGCGCTTCGCCGGCGTGGCGGGCGGCCTCGCGTCTATCATCAGCGGATTCCAGCAAGGCGGCATACTCGGCGGTATCGAGGCCGGCCAAGGCGTCTTGGCGATCGTCGGCCCGTGGGGTGCGGCGGCGACCGCGGCCGCATGGCCGATCGCGGTCGGAGTCGCGCTCGCGGTGATGGTGTTCGGTGGTCACCACGACAACGAACACGACATGCCCGACAAGTACGACACGGAGCGCTACGGGCAGGGTGTCGCCGACCTCAACGGCACCGGCAAAGCCCTCACCGAGATCTTCACCGAAACGCCGATGCTGCACGATCTGTTCGGCGGCCTGACCGGGATTCAGGCGATCGAGGAAGAGCTCGCAAAATTCGGTACGAAGGACGCCGCGCCCGCATGGCTCAAGCCGCAATGGGATACCCTCGTGGCGCAGTTCGGGATCGACGCCAACGGTGCCGGCGTATTCCAGGGCGGAATCGACGGCACCGGGAAGAGCCTCAACAACGAGCGCATCATCAACGCCGCGGGTGTCAGCCCTCAATATTGGCAGTACACCGACCTTTCGACCTCGTTGTACAATTTCGCGCAGGCGTTCGCTGAAGCGAATCCCGACATCGTCGAGGCGATCGCGCTGCGGAACGCCGTCCAAGCACCGCGCGAAGCGGGGCAGTACAGCGAAACCGCCGATGCGCTGGCCACGGGGTACGGCTCGATCGCGAACCCCGACGTGACCGATCAAGCGCGCTACGGGCAAGAGATCGCCGACCTCAACGGCGGCGGCTTTGCGGGGCACCAGAACTACACCGAGAACCAAGCTCTGAGGACCTTCCTCAACGGTACGACGGGTATCGCGATGATCGAGGAAACGTTGGCCCAGTACGGCTCGAAGCAGAACGCGCCGCAATGGCTCCAGCCGATGTGGAACGATCTCGTCCCGGTGTTCGGAATCGACAAGAACGGGAACGGTGTGCTGACCTCGAGCCAGAACATTCAGTTCCTCGAGGTCGATCGTGCACGCGGCGGCGGGCGCACCGTCCCCTACACGACGATGGCGGATCTGCTGTATCGCTTCACCGACGCGTATGCGAAGTCGATTGCGATGGACGACATGTCGCCGCCGGTGACCAACCCCAACGACGCGACGCCGGACCTTGGGTACTACAATGCTCACCAACCGCTCAGCTACGACAATCTTCCGCTCGACGGGTTCGCCTGGACGGAAACGTCGTTCCCGGATTCGCCCTGCGAGATCGCGTACGATCCTTCGGGCGGATCGACGCGGTACTTCTCGTTCGGCGACGGCTACGGCAACGGAAATCAAACCTGGTACGCCGTGCATCACGACGGGCCCATCACCTTCGACGACATGAACCCGCTCGATACGGTCGACATCAATCAGTTGTTCCCGCAGTCGCCCCAGTCGACGATCGATCCGACGACCGGAGAAGAGGTCTGGGTCAACCCGCCGCCCTACAATTACTACAATCCGCCGCCGGGTTCGACCGCGGGCATCATGCAAGGAACGGCCGTGCGATGGGCGACCTTCATGCGGCCGCAAGGCGATCCGGCGACGGCTCCGCTGGTGCCGTTCCTCGTCATGGTCACACCGGGCAACCGCTTCAGCGGCGGCTGGAACGTCACGCAGCCGGGAGGCGGGTATCTGCCCGTCGATCCGTACGATGCTCTGCTCAACGAGCCGAACCCGTTCGCGTGAGGTAGATGATCCAGGTGCTGCTCTGGCTCATGGTCGCGGGCGTGGCGCTCGCCGGTCTGGAGACCGCTCCACCGGCGACGCCACCTCCGTCCGGTGCGAAGACGCCCGCACCGGCTCTGCTGCCGCCGACAAGACCGGCGGTGCGGTCACTGCGCGTCGCGCTCTCCCTCGCGCACCCGTACGTGAACTCGCAGCACCCGCCGGGGGAATACCGCATCACGTTCTACGGGGTCGGTGATCTGCGCGTCGATCCGTCGAAAGTACACGTCGATCGCGTCCGGGAGGACGGATCGCTCGAACGTGCCGACGTTGCGCCGGCCGCCGCGGCGTACCGGCCCGAGCCGTCGGTGCCTGCGCTCGCCATCGTCAGCGGATCCGTCAGCGTCCCGCGCTCTTCGATGCGGCCAGGGCTGCAACGGCTTCGCGTGCGGGCCGATCCGGGCGCGGTGACGCGTGACGGGGTGCCGCTGGCGCCGTCCGTCGTCAAACGCCCGGGCGACGACCCGCTGCTGTACTCCTATCTCTCGGACGACTCCGACCTGCGCTACGTCCGTGCGTTCATCGGGCGTGACGTCACGTCGTACGGCAGCATCACGCTGTGGTGCGGCTCCGGCACGAGCACGAGGCTGCTCGACACGGGTCCGCACGTGCGGCTGCGCATCTCGGCCGTACGGCGTACCGCCGGCATCTCGCTCGTGCTCCGGCCGGGCTCTGCGGCGTTCGCCGGAAATCGCTTGCGCTACGAAGCGATCGACCCGCTCGAGGTCGTCGTCGACGGACAGCGTGCACCCGCGCTCGGATGTGCGCGGCCGATGTTTCGCGTCGCGGGCCGCTGGGACTTCGAGCGTTCCGTCGGGACCGATGCGCCTTCCCGAACCCTTGGCGAGGACGTCGAGATCGGCATGACCCACGCGGATGTGGCGTACGTCTTGGGCTATCCGCCGAGCTATACGCCGAAGGCGGCATGGGATGGGATTCCGGTTTGGCGGTATGTCAACGGACCCGATCCGGATGCGTGGCCCGCGGTGCGTTTTACCGATGACCGGGTTTCGTCGTTCGAGCGCCTCAGCCGGAACACCGCCGGTCCGAGGCGGCCGAGATGAGCGCCGAGCGCGTCGTATCGCGCGAGCCTCGGATCGCGGGGCTCGAGGTCGTCATGAGAAACCTGCGGGCCGCGTTCTCCGTGCGCGCTCTGCTGCTCGCCGTCAGGTCCGCCGCGCCCGAACGGCGTTCGCTGGTCGCGGTGCTCGAGCGCACCGTCGCGCACCGCATGCGGGTTCCGTGCGGCGACGGCGGCGTTTGCGACGTCTTCCTGGAGGACGAACGGAGTATCGCGATGGCGATCGGCGAGGGCGTGAACGACCGGGTGGTCCAGATGCTCGCCACCGGAACGATCCTGCTGGACGACGGAAACGCGGTTCTCGCCGGCTTGCAGCATCGCGCGAAGCACGCGCTGGAGACACCCCGTCCGGACGGGGCTCGCATCGCCCAGATCGCGCTCGTCGAATGCGCCGACCTCCTGTGCGATCTCGAATGCCACGGATCCGAGCCGGTGCGCGCGCAGTTGCTGTACGGTGCGCTTCTGCTCGCGCTGATGAGAGCCCGGATCGCGGTCGAAGACCGTTGGCTCGTCGTCGACGCGGATATCCTGGACGAGGTGCGCCTGATCGACCCGGTACTGGCCGGTTGGATCGCGGTCGCCGTCCGGCGGCCTTTCACTGCGGCAAGCCTGCCCGCGCTCAGACGGCGTATCGAAACGCTCGTGGAGCGCCGCTCGCAGTGGCGCGCGATCTTACCCGAACGCGCCGGCGACGCGTCCGGCCGTGACGCCCGACGCGTAGGCGGCCCGACGCCGGCTTAGACGCCCGCCGGAATCTGCATCTCCGCCGGCGGCGCCGGCACGGCGAGCGGCGCGCCGGTCGCGGCTTGCACGTCCTCGACGCTGACGCCCGGCGCGACCTCGCGCAGCACCAAGCCGGCCGGCGTCACGTCGATCACCGCCAGGTCGGTGATGATCTGCTGCACGACGGCTTTCCCGGTGAGCGGGAGCGTGCACTGCGCCACGATCTTGTGCGCGTTGCCTTTCGCGACGTGCTCCATCATCACGATGACCCGCTTCGCGCCGTGCACGAGATCCATCGCGCCGCCCATCCCTTTCACCATTTTGCCGGGGATGATCCAGTTCGCGAGATCGCCGTTCGGCGCGACCTGCATCGCGCCGAGCACCGCCACGTCGACGTGCCCGCCGCGGATCATCCCGAACGACGTCGCCGAGTCGAAGAACGCCGCGCCCGGCAGCACCGTGACGGTCTCCTTGCCGGCGTTGATCAAGTCCGGATCTTCCTCGCCTTCGTACGGATACGGTCCGAAGCCGAGGATCCCGTTCTCGCTCTGCAGCACCACGGTCACGCCGTCGGGGACGTAGTTCGGGATCAGCGTCGGCAAGCCGATGCCGAGGTTGACGTACTGGCCGTCGCGCAGCTCCTGCGCGACGCGCGCGGCGAGCTGCGTTCGCGTGAGCGCCACCGCTAGTGCCCTCCCTCGTGGTTCGCGTTCGGGCGCTTGCGCGTGGTGACGCGCTCGATCCGCTTTCCGCCCGCGCCGACCTGCACGACGCGCTGCACGTAGATCCCGGGCAGATGCACGTGCTCGGGATCGATCGCGCCGGGCTCGACGAGCTCCTCGACCTCCGCGATCGTGATCTTCCCGGCCATCGCGCAGAGCGGGTTGAAGTTGCGCGTCGCCTTGTGGAAGATCAGGTTGCCGTGGCGGTCGCCGACGCTCGCGCGCACCAGCGCGAAGTCGCAGACGATGCCGGCTTCGAGCACGTACTCGCGGCCGCCGAACGTGCGCGTCTCTTTCGGCGGCGACGCGAGCGCCACCGAACCGTCGGCGGCGTAGCGCCACGGCAGCCCGCCGTCGGCGACCTGCGTGCCGACGCCGGCCGGCGTGTAGAACGCCGGGATCCCCGAGCCGCCGGCGCGCAGCCGCTCGGCGAGCGTCCCTTGCGGCACCAGCTCGACCTCGAGCTCGCCGCCGAGGTACTGGCGCTCGAACTCCTTGTTCTCGCCGACGTACGAGCCGGTGGTGCGGCGGATGCGCTTCGCCGCGAGCAGGACGCCCAGGCCCCAGCCGTCGACGCCGCAGTTGTTCGAGACGGTGACCAGATCGGTCGCGCCGTGCGCGAACAGCGCGTCGATCAAGACGTGCGGGATGCCGTTGAGGCCGAACCCGCCGACGGCGAGCGACGCGCCGCTGGGGATGTCGGCGACCGCTTCCGCCGCTGACGCGACGACTTTGTCCATACGAGCACGACTAGTGCTACGCTCGGCGAGCGCGGGCCTGTCCGGAAAAACCTATCCGAGGGGAGAGGTCACGCGCCTCGGCGCCCGCGTTAGCATCGGGATCGACCCGTGCGACAATACAGACTACCGGTGATCCGGAGCGATCGCGAGGCGTATTCGGCTCGCGATCTTGCGCGTGCCTGGACGCGCGCGTTCGACCATGTCGCCGAGCCGGAGCTGCGGCTGCGCGCCGTGCTGTCCCTGGCGCGCACGCTGGTCGGCGCCGAGCGCGCGATCGTCTTCGACGCGGACCGGATTCTGGCCGGCGTCCCCGGCACGCGCGACGGCGCCGGGCTGACGCGGCTGTTCGAGCGCGCGCGCCGCAGCCTCGAGGACGAGCTGGTGACGCCCGAGCTGTACGTCGCGCGCCTCGCGCCCGACCGCGCCGAGCGCGTCGCGCTGCGCTGGCGCGACCCGCGCCCGGACACGATCGAGATCGCCCGGGCGATCGGGGCGAGCTGTGCCTGGGCGCTGGAGCGGCGCACGGGCGAGCGCGCCCCGGCGAACCTGCCGGACGGCGGCGCGACGCTGCACCGCCTGGAGCAGCTCGTCCACGACGCGCGCCGCATGAAGCGCTCGTTCGCGGTCGTCTACGTCGACGTCGACCCGCCGCGCAGCGCGCCGCCGAGCGACGCGGTCCGCGACGCGGTCGCGCGCCGCCTGCGCCGCGAGGTGCGCGCCAACGACCACCTCGGTCACCTCGGCGGCGACGCGTACCTTGCGCTGCTCGCGCTCGAGAGCGGCGAGTCCGAAGCGTACCCGGCCGCGCAGCGGCTGCTGCGCGCCGCAGCGGCCGCCGCCGACGACGCGTGCGCGAACGTCGGCGTGGCGATCTGCCCGGACGACGGCGTGCAGCCGGAGGACTTGGTCGAGAAAGCCGGCGCGGCCGCGATGGCGGCCGCGACCGCCGGCGGCGCGCGGCCGTACTGGTACCGTGAAGCCGCGGGACGCGAGCTCGGCGAGCGGGCGGCGGTGCGCGCGCGCTTGCGCGACGGCGACCCCGGCGCGCTGCTGGAGATGCGCTACCAGCCGATCTTCGACGCCGCGACCGGGCTGCCGTGCGCCGCCAGCGCGACGGTCGCGTGGCTGGACGAGCGCATGGCCGGCGCGCCGGCCCCGTTCGGATACCTCGCGAGCGATCCGGACCGCACCGCGCGCGAGGCCTTCGAGCGCTGGGCCGTCACGACGGCGGCGAGCGCGCACCGGACCTGGCGCGCCGCGGGACTCGACCTCCAGATTCATCTCGCGCTCGCCACGCCGAGCGACGGTATCGTCGACGCCGTCGCGGCCGGCTTCGGCGGCGGCGGCGCGATGCGCGGGCTGCTGGCCGAGGTCGTCGCCGACGACGACGCCCCGCCCGGCGCCGGCGAGGCGTTCGCGCGCCGGCTGCACGCGCTCGGCGCGCGCGTCGGCGTCGCCGCGCGCCGGACGTCGAGCGCGCCGTTCGACGGCACGAGCGGTCTGATCGACTTCGTGACCGTCGACGGCGGGCACGAGATGCGCACGCTGGCCGAGCTCGCCTTGGCCTCGCTGGTCGCGCCGATGGTGATCGCGCACGGCGTGAGCGACCGCGAAAGGGCCCGCTGGCTCGCACGGCACGGGGCCACGGCCCTATGCGGTGAGGGACTTGCCGCTCCTATGCCGTTGGACGCGCTCGTTCGGTGGGCAAGTGACCAGCCGGGGTCGCTCGGACTGTGAGAGCGACGATCGGCCCTCTCCGGGCGGGGAGATTTTCATTGCTTCGCGGCGCGTTGAGGGGCACGTCGCAGCCGGGACGGGAAATCCGTGGCCCGAGGACGTGGAGATGATGACGCCTGAACGGCGACGGGACGCCGAGACCGAAGGGCTCGCGGAGCTTTTCCATGCTGCCGTCGAGTCGCGCCGCTCGTCGGAAGACTTGATGCGGGTGATTCTGGCCGGAGCGCTGCCGCTCGCGGGCGCCGACGTCGCGCTGGTCTGCGGCGCCGACGGTTCGCTGCTCTCCCACGCCGCGCTCGAAGGTGTCTCGGACGACGCGGTCCACACGCTCGCCGGCGAGGCGACGCGCGTCCCCATCCGCGAGAGCATCGACGACGACCGCTACGTCGCGCGGCTGACCGCGACCGCCCCGTACTTCTTCGCCATGCGCTGGGCGCGCGGCCGCTCGGCGCAGCACGACGTCGCGCGCGCCGTCAGCGGCGCCGTCGCGCGGCTGCTGCTGCGCACCGAGGAGGAGCCCGAGCCGATCCGCGAGGGCGCGATGGATCCGCTCACGGAGCTGCCGTCCCGCACCGCCACGCTCCATCATCTCGACAACGTGCTCGCCGCCGCCCAGCGCGGCGGCGGCCGCGTCGGGGTGCTGTTCATCGACCTCGACGGCTTCAAGGCGATCAACGACACCTTCGGGCACGCGGTCGGCGACCAGACGCTGATCGAGGCGGCGCGCCGCATGAAGGAGAGCGTGCGCCGCAACGACTTCGTCGGGCGCCTCGGCGGTGACGAGTTCGTCGCGATCCTGACCATCGTCGACGACGAGCTGGAGATGGTCGAGGCCGCGCAGCGCTTCTTGGAGCGCGTGCTGATCGAGGTGCAGGAGGGCGGCTTCACCAGCCTGGTGCGCGCCAGCATCGGGATCGCGGTCTCGCCCGACGACGGGATGACGCCCGAGGCGCTGCTGCAGCACGCCGACGAGGCGCTCTACGCGGCCAAGGAGAGCGGCGGCAACAGCGTGCGCTGGTACCGCGACGGCGTCAGCCAGGAAGTGCGCGCGCGGCGCGAGTTCCGCGAGCGGCTGCGCGACGCGAACTTCGAGCGCGACTTCATGCTGTGCTATCAGCCGATCGTCTCGACCTCGACGATGCGGGTGGTCGGCGCGGAAGCGCTGGTCCGCTGGCGGCATCCGTCGCGCGGCTGGCTCACGCCGCGCACGTTCTTGGACTTCAAGGGCGCGGCGCTGGCCTCGTCGACGCTCGACGTGAAGGTCGTGCGCGCGGTCGGCGACACGCTGCGCAGCGCCCAGGAGCGCTTCGACGTGCGCATCCACGTGAACATCTCGAACGCGAACTCCGCGGTGTGGACGGAGCTCGAAGGGCTGATCCGCGACATCGACGACGCGCCGAGCCGGCTCGCGCTCGAAGTGCGCGAGGCGACGATGCTGGCCGACACCGACACCGGCGGCTCGTTCCTGCGCCATGCGCGCCGCATCGGCATCCCGATCGGCCTCGACGGTTTCGGCGCGGCGCCGACCTCGCTCGCCGCGATGGCGTCGCTGCCGCTGGACTTCATCAAGATCGACCGCCGCGTGACCAACCCGTCGGCCGGTGACGGGCAGTGGAAGCGCGTCGCGCGCGCCGCGATCGGCGTCGCGCAGACGCTGCAGATCCGCACCATCGCCGACGGCGTCGAAGACCGCGAGCAGGCCAAGTGGCTGGTGCAGAACGGCGTCGAGCAGATGCAGGGCTACCTGATCGCGCAGCCGATGACCGCGCCGGACTTCGCCGACTGGCTCCGCTCCGCTAGGCCGGGCGTCCGCGACGCATGGTAAACCGCACGTAAAATCGCGCCGGAGCGGGACCAAAGACTCGGAAGTCCCTAGGGCTAATTTCCCGATCGCATGGGCTCGCTCGCCTGGTGTCGCGACCATCCGGTTGCGAAACGATGTTCAACGACCCAACCGAGATGGAGCGAAACATGACCGGTGGAGCCATCCTTCATGGCGACCCGCGATTTTCTGCGCATGACGCGCATTCGGCCGGCGCATTAGGCTACGCCGCGGACGTGTTCGCGGCGATCGCGGGCGCGGAGCGCTACGAGATGCGCTCGTACGTGCACGGCGCGCCGGCGCCGCGCGCCTGCGCCGAGAGCGAGCAAGAATGGGCGATGCTGCTGCGCGACCTGCAGTTGCGCGACGAGCCGCTCCCGGCGCTGGTCGTCCGGACCCGCACCGGCGGCGCGATCTTCCTGGTCTTCGGACGGCACGGCGGACCGATCGCCGTGATCCGGCTGGACGTCGACAGCGCGCGCGGCTTCCGCCCGCCGCAGATCGCGGCGACGCGGCGTTTCCTCGACGAGCACGGCGCCGCGGTGACGCACTGGATCGTCGACGGCTCGCAGCCCGAGTGGCGGCGCAGCAGCGCGCCGGTGATGTTCGTGATCGACGAGCAGCTCCGCCCGGTTCTGGCCGAAGAGGCGACCGGCGACGACTCGCCGCTGCACGCGCTCTACCGCCCGCGCAACGGTCACGTCTCGCCGCTGCTCGCGCACACGCTGGCGCAGCTCATCGGCGAGCTCGAAGGCTCGCCGCGCGGTACCGCGGTCTCGCGCGCGCTTCCGTTCGCGTTCGTCCGTTTGGCGCGGCTGGTCGGCGGCTCGGCGCGGTTCTTCCTGGTCTCGGTCGAACCGGCGCGCCGCCGCGCGACGGTGCTGCGCGCGATGACGCGCTACGGCTTGAGCCGCCGCGAAGGCCAGGTGCTCGGCGAGGTGCTGCGCGGCGCGTCGAGCACCGAGATCGGCGAGTCGCTCTCGATCTCCGGCTCGACCGCAACCTTCCACCTCAAGCAGCTCCTGCGCAAGACCAGCTCCCGCAACCGCACCGAGTTGACGGCACGCGTCTTAGGCTGGGAAGAGGGGACTTGATTCCGGCGCCTCCCCGCGTGATGAGGAGGCATGACAACCTTGAACGTTCCCGAATCCGCCCGCATGGAAGTGCGGTACGCGGTCGTACTCGAGCCCGAACCTGAAGGCGGCTACACCGTCAGCGTTCCGGCGCTTCCGGAAGCCCACACGCAAGGCGACACCGTTGCTGAAGCGCTCGAAAACGCTCGCGAAGTGTTGCTGGCAGTCATCGTAGACCGGCAGAAGCACGGCGACGACATACCGCCCTCGGATGCCGACGACGTACGTCTTGAACGCGTCAGCCTCACGTTGCCGCTGTCGCAGACGCCGCCCGCAACCTAGCGCCGAGCGTGGGTCATGAGCACAGAGATTCCGGTCGTCGCGGGCGACCGGCTCGTTCGCGCGCTTCATCGCATCGGATTTCGGACGACCACGATCGTTGGATCGCATCATGTGATGCGCCACGCCGACGGGCGGCGAACGTCCGTGCCCGTCCATGGCCACCGGCCCCTGAAACGAGGGCTTCTTGCGGCTATCCTATGCCAAGCGGAGATCACGCCCGAGCAACTTCGACGATTGTTGTGAGCTGGGAGCCCCGCCTCAGATGGTCGAGAGGCGGTCGACGCGGCCGGCGAGGCGCGATGCTGCGAACGCGATGAGCAGCGTCCCTTCTACGAGCGCGAATGCGGCGCCGGCGACGACCGCCGCGGTGAACGGCAGCTTCAGCAGCAGTGCGGCGAGCGTTCCGAAGATGCCGGCCGGCGCGATGAGTGCGAACGAGACGAACGTTCGCAGCATGACGGCGGGGCCGCGCTGGTCGAGCTGGTTCGGGAGCAGCGCGAAGACCGCGAGGCCGACGGCTCGCGTCAGCCCCAAGAGCCCGATCACGCCGATGAACAGGACGGTCGCGCCGTAGACGTCGCCGCTGACCGTGACGTAGCCGGCGACGACCAGCGCGACGAAGACCGCGTCGCGCCAGAATGCGCCCAGCGTCCAGGCGCCCAGGCGGGCGGCGAGGGGAACGCTGCCGAGCCAGAACAGCGGCATTCGGAGCGCCGGCGCGAGCCGTACGCCGGTCGTCGACGCAACCGCGATCGTCAGGCCGGGCAGCGCGCCGATGACGATGCCGAACGCGAGCTCGGGATTTTGGTTCGCGAAGAGCGCGAACGCGGCACCCGCCGCGAGCGCAAGCGCTGCGACGATGCCGCTGATCAGCGGCGAGATGCGGCGCGAGAACATCAGCGAGTCGATCCAGACGAACGCGGCTGCGCCGCGCAGCCGCGTCCCTGCGGTGCTGCGAACGGCGCGCGAGCGCAGCCGGCCGAAGCGTCTCCGCGCGGCCGGCTTTTCGTCCGGGGCGGCCGTTTGCCGCGTGCGCGCGGTGCGGAACTCGAGGTTCGCGACGGAGATCTCGAACAGCTCGGGATACGCGTCGCGCGCGGCGATCACGAAGGCGGCGGTGGCGCAGGCGGCGAGCGCGAGCGGGATGGCGACCGGGCGCAGGTCGCCCGCAGAGAGCGAGTCCAGCACACCGCCGGGGTGCGCGACCGGAGCGCGGGCGAGGAGCGTAGCCGTTTGCGGAAGCTGCAGCGCGCGCAGCAGATCGAGGATCAGCGGAACGGCGGCCGCCAGTGCGATCGCGCCGCCGGCGACCACGAGCACCGGGCGCGCGACTCCGCGCGCGAGAGCGCGCGGCAGCGTGACGCTCGCGATCGCGGCGCCTGCGGCGGCGAAGAAGAAGAGCTGCGCGAAGAGCGCCCCCGGTGAGCTCGCCGACGGGATCCCGATCACGATGAGATAGGCGAAGCGCGCGAAGCCGCGCGCGAGCGCGACGCCGACTGCGCGCACCTGAAGATACGCGGCGACCGCCAGCGGCTGTGCGTGCGCGCGCGTGATGAGCAGCGCCTCCGCGCGCGACGAGAACGCACCGAGCCAGCGCGCGGAGCCCGTCGCGAGCGCGATCCCGAACACGACCGCCATCCCGCACACCCAGAGATCGCCGATCACCGCGGTGAACGCGCCGGACGGCGTCGCCGAACGCGTGTGCGGAAGCAGCTTCACCACGCCGAAGCCCGCGATGGCGAGCGCGTAGAGCGTCCACAGCGTCAGGCGACCGGGGCGCTTCGGCAGCGCGCGCACCGCGTTGATCAGCGCGCGGCGGTCGGCGTACGAGAGCGCGGCGAGCGCGTTCACGCGCGCGGCCCGTCCGGCGGCCGGCGAACCGTCATGTCGAGGAAGACGTCCTCGATCGAGCCGTCGCCGCGCAGCGCGCGCAGCTCTTCGATCGTTCCGCTCGCGACCAGCTTGCCGCGGTTCAGCACCAGCATGCGGTCGCACATCGCGGCCGCGCTTTCGAGCAGATGCGTGCTGACCAGCACGGCATGCCGTTCCGCGCGCAGGCCGGCGATCAGCGCGCGCAGCTCGCGCTGGCCGAGCGGGTCGAGACCGATCATCGGCTCGTCGAGCAGCAGCACCGGAGCGCCGCCGAGCAGCGTCGCGGCGACCAGCGTCTTCTGCCGCATCCCCTTCGAGAGCTCGCTGCCGAGCGTGTCACGCTCGTCGCTCAGCGCCAGCCGTTCGAGCAGCGCGTCCGCGCGCGCTTCCCAGCCGCGCGGCTGTTTCGTGAGCGCCGCGACGAAGGCGAGATGCTCCCACACCGTGAGCAGCGGGTACACCTCCGGCGTCTCCGGGATCAACGCGATCGTGCGGCCGCGTTCCGGCCCCAGCACCGTTCCGCCGAACGCGATCGTGCCCGCGTCCGGCCGCACCAGCCCGGCCAGACACATCAGCGTCGTCGACTTCCCGGCGCCGTTCGGGCCGGCGAGCGCGACGATCTCGCCGCGCGCGACGTCGAACGACAGATCGGCGACGGCGGTCTTCGCGCCGAAGCGCCTCGTGAGCCCCTGGACGGCGAGCCCTTCGGTCACGCGCGGAGCGGCCTCAGGTTCCGACCGCCTCGGTCACCGCGCGGTCGCGGAACTGCTTCCAGTACAGCCGCGCGTAGGCGCCGTCGCGCGCGAGCAGCTCGGCGTGCGTGCCGTGCTCGGCGATGCGCCCTTGCTCCACGACGAAGATGACGTCGGCGTTGAGGATCGTCGAGAGCCGGTGCGCGATGACCAGGCTGGTGCGGCCTTCCATCAGCGGGACGAGCGCCGCTTGGATCGCGGCCTCGTTCGCGGAATCGAGCGCGCTGGTCGCTTCGTCCAGGATGAGGATGCGCGGATTCTTCAGCAGCACGCGCGCGATGGCGAGCCGCTGGCGCTCGCCGCCGGAGAGCTTGTGGCCGCGCTCGCCGACGACGGTCTGATAGCCGTCCGGCAGCGAAGCGACGAACTCGTGGATGTTCGCCGCGCGGGATGCGGCAGCGAGCTCGGCGTCCGTGGCGTCAGGACGCGCGTAGCGCAAGTTCGCCGCGATCGTGTCGTGGAACAGATACGTCTCCTGCGTGACGATCCCGATGTTCTCGCGCAGCGAGGCCAGCGTCACGTCGCGGACGTCGCGGCCGTCGACGCGCACGGCGCCCGACTGCGGGTCGTAGAAGCGCGGGACGAGCTGGGTGATCGTCGTCTTGCCGGCGCCCGACGGGCCGACGAACGCCGCCATCTGCCCGGGCGCGACGTGGAACGAGACGCCGCCGAGCGCGACGCGCTCCGGCGTGTACGAGAATCGCACGTCCTCGAAGGCGAGCTCGCCGCGAACCTGCCGCAGCACCTCGGCGTTCGGTTTCTCGGCGCCTTCCGGCTCCATGTCGAGGTACTCGAAGATGCGCTCGAACACGGCGAACGCGGAGACGACCTGCACCTGCACGCCGGCCAGCGAGGACGCGGGGCCGTAGAGCCGGCCGAGATACGCGACGAAGGCGACGATCGTCCCGACCGTCAGTCCGGCCGAGATCGCCAGCCAGCCGCCGAACAGCCACACCGCGGCCGGCCCGATCACCACCATCGCGGTGATCGCGGCGATGAACCACCGGCCCACCATCGCGAGCGAGATCTCCAGCTTCATCAAGTCGGTGCCGGCGCGGTAGAACCGCGTGCGCTCGAACTGTTCGCGCACGAACGACTTGATCAGCGTGATCCCGCTGATCGAGAGCGTCTCTTGCGTGATCGACTCGATCTCGTCGCGCTTCTCGCGCGTCTGCTTGCGCACGTCGTACATCTTGCGGCCGACCGGCGAGAGCGGCAGGATCATCAGCGGGATGATCGCCAGCGCGACCAGCGCGAGCCGCCAGTCGAGGATGAAGATCGTCACGACCGTGGTCAGCATCGTGAAGACGTTGGTGACGATCGAGACCAGCGTTCCGGTGACGACGTTGTCGATGTTGTCGACGTCGCTCGAGACGCGGTTCATGATCTCGCCGGTCTTCGTCCCGGTGAAGAACGAGAGCGGCATCTTGTGCAAGTGCGCGACCAGGCTGGTGCGGATGTCGCGCATGATCCCCTCGCCGACCAGCGAGTTCAGGAAGCCCTGGTAGACGCCGATCGCGCCGGCGACGATCGCGCTCGCCACCATCCCGCCCACGTCGATCCACACGCCGTGCATGTCGTGCGCCGGCAGCGCGCCGTCGATCAGCCACTTGGTGAACAGCGGCGGCAGCAGCCCGAGGAGCGCGACGATCAGGATGCAGACGAGCACCAGCCCCTCTTGCACGAGGTAGGGCCGGAAGAACGCGAGGATGCGGCGCAGATCGACCCGCCTCGTCACCTTCGGACGATTCGGGTTGTACATCTGGGACCACATCAAGTGGACCGGTGGGCCGCCGAGCATCAGTCCTCAGGAACCCGCCGGACCCGGCGAAGTTCCCGCCGCCGCGGCGACGACGACGCGGGGAGGCACGTCAGGCGATGCGTACGACCATCTTCCCGACCGACGCGTTCGGGCGCAGGATCTGCATGAACGCGGCCGGCGCGTTCTCGAGGCCGTCGACGAAGGTCGCCGGCGCCTTCAGCTCGCCGCTCGCGATCAGCGGTGCGACCTCGCCGACGAAGTCGCGGAAGCGCGCCATGTGGTCGATCACGATGAAGCCTTCGAGGCGCAAGCGGCGCCCGATCGCGATCGCGAGATTGCGCGGGCCGGGCGGCGGGCTCGCCGCATTGTACTGGGAGACCGCGCCGCACAGCACCAGCCGCGCGTGCTCCCGTGTCGCCGAGATCGCCGCTTCGAGCTGCTCGCCGCCGACGTTGTCGAAGTAGACGTCGATCCCGTCCGGCACGAGCGTGCGCAACTGCTTGTACGCGCCGTCGTGATAGTCGAACGCCTCATCGGCGCCGAACTCTTCGCGCACGACGCGCGCTTTCTCGGCGGAGCTCGCCGAGCCGATCACGCGCAGGCCCCAGCGCTTCGCGAGCTGGACCGCCATCGAACCGACCGCGCCCGCCGCGCCGGAGACGAAGATCGTCTGGCCGGCCTTCACCTCGGCGATGATGCGCAAGCCGACCCAGGCGGTGAAGCCGGTCGTTCCGAGCGCCCCGAGATACGTCTCCGCCGGAACGTGCGACGCGTCGATGACGCGCGCGCTCTTCGCGGGAACGACGGCGAACTCGCGCCAGCCGCGGTCGTGCAGCACGGTCGCACTGAACGGGATCTCCGGTACGCGCGACGCGATCACCGTCCCGATCGCCGAGCCGCTCAGCGGCTCGCCGACGACGAACGGCGGAACGTACGACTTCGCGTCGTTCATCCGGCCGCGCATGTACGGCTCGACCGACATCAGCGTGTTCTTCACGAGGATCTCACCGTCGCCCGGCGGGCCGACGTCGGCCGTCGCGAGCGCGAAGTTCGCGTCGGTCGGCTCCCCGGTCGGGCGGCTCGCGAGCCGAACCTCCCGGCTCCGGACGGTATCTGCCTGCGTCGTCATGCGGTCCGGTTCGTGCCGGACCTGGGGCTCACCCGGCGTCGCGGTCCGGGCGATCGGCCGGCCGGGCGGGCGGCGCCGCGGCGGCCGTATTGATGTCCGCGACTGCGGACCAGAACGCGTCGTGCGCGTGCGGATCGCGCTTGCGGCGGTCCGGGAGCATCGAAACCGGCCAGGCGACGGCGACGGCGAAGAAGAGCGCGAACGGGATGCCGGCGGCGAGCACGATCGGCCAGCGCTCCGCCATCGGTCCGGCTTCCAACAGCGGAGCGACCCGCAGTTGGGCGAACGACGCTCCGGGCAGCGTCACGTCTCCGACTCGCGCGAGCGCGATGCCGACGTAGGCCGCGTACGCGATGGCGATGGCAGGCATGAAAATCTCGTCGAGCTCGCGGCTTCGGCGCAGCCAAGCGAACGCGCCGACGACGAGCGCGATCGCCGCCGCGGAGAAGAACCCGTTGACGCCTGCCGCGTCGAGCGCGACGGTCGTCACGTAGCCCCAAACCAGGCCGAGCACGACGAACGCGACGGCGAACCGGCGTGAGCGCCGCTTGTCGTCGCGCGCGGCGCTCACGTGCTTGTCAGCGTTTCCCATTGCGGACCGCGGCGAGCTCGCGGAACAGCTTCTGCTCTTTGTCGTTCAGGTTGGTCGGGAGCTGGCCGATGAGGCGGACGTACTCGTCGCCGTAGCCGCCGTCTTTGAGCTTCGGCATCCCCTTGCCGGAGAGGCGCAGCATCTTGTTGTTCTGCGTGCCGGCGGGAATCGTCATCGTCACGTCGCCGGTCATCGTCGGCACGCGCACCTCGGCACCGAGGATGAGATCGTAGATGCTCACCGGCAGGTCCAGGTACAGGTCGTCGCCCTTGCGCTCGTAGCGCTCGTCGCCGGCGAGGTGCACGATCAGATACAGATCGCCGCGCGCTGCGCCGCCCGTGCCGCTCGCGCCTTGTCCGGCGAGGCGGATGCGCTGGCCGTCGCGCACGCCGCGCGGGATCGTCACGTCGAAGCGTTTCGTCTCGCGCACCCGCCCCGTGCCGTGGCACTGGGTGCAGATGCTCTTGCGGTCGGTCCCGGTGCCGTGACAGCGCGGGCAGACGTCCTCGACTTGGAGCGTGACCGACTTCTTGCCGCCCTCGAACGCGTCGTGCAGCGACAGCTCGATCGTCGACTCGAGATCCTCGCCGCGCTGGTGCGACCCGCCGAACGGCGAGCCGGCCGTGCGCTGGCGGCCGATCCCCGAGAAGAACATGTCGAAGAAGTCCGAGAACCCGCTCGTCCCCGCGGCACCGCCTGCGTTGCCGCCGCCGAAGTTCGCGCCGAACCCGCCGAAGTCGGCGCCCTGCGCCTGGCGGTACGAACGGCTCTGCTCGGCCTCGCGCGCCGCGCGCTGCCAATCGGAACCCAGGAAGTCGTACTTCTTGCGCTTCTCGGGATCGCCGAGAACCTCGTACGCTTCCTGGATGTCCTTGAACTTCTCTTCCGCCTGCCGCGCGTTGTCCGGGTTCGCGTCCGGATGCCACTTGCGCGCCAGCTTGCGGTACGCGCTCTTGATGTCTTTCTCGGGCGCGTTCTTCGGCACGCCGAGAAGAGCGTAGTAGTCTTTGTAGTTCACGCGCTCTTGGCGACGACGACTTGCGCGGGACGCAGCACCTCGTCGCCCATCGTGTACGCCTTGTGCGCTTCGTCGAGGATCGTGTTCTCCTCGACGCCGTCCGGCGCCGGCTGCGTCGCGATCGCCTCGGCGAGCCGCGGGTCGAACGGCTGTCCCTTGAGGGAGACGCCCTTCACGCCCTCGCCGGCGAGCGCGGTCTCGAACATGCGGAGCGTCGCCTGCAAACCGCCGCGCAGCCCGTCGGAGTCCTCGAACGCGACCGCGCGCTCGAGGTTGTCGAGCACCGGCAGGATCTTGGTGAGGACCGACTTCTTGCCGGACAGCGCGATGTCGGCGAGCTGCCGCTCGACGCGCTTCTTGTAGTTCTCGAAGTCCGCCATCGCGTAGAGGAACTTGTTGTAGTTCTCCTCGGCTTTGGCGCGGGCGGCGGTGAGCTCGGAGGCGAGGGTGTCGTCACCCTCGCCGTTGGTCCCAGCTTGCACCGAAGCGCCGTTCTGCACGCTCGCCGGCGTCTGGTCCGGCGTGCCGCCGGTCGCCGAAGCCTGCCCTGAGCTCGTCGAAGGGTCTTCGTGCACGGGCAGCCTTACTTCGCTTCCTTGAACTCGGCGTCGATCACGTCTTCGTGCGGCGCTTGCGCGCCCTCCGAAGCCGCGTCCTCGTGCTGCGCGCCGGCCGCGCCGTTCGCCGAGGCGCCGTCCGCCGACGGACCCGTCGACTTGTAGAGCGTCTCCGCGAGCTTGTACGAGGCGGCCTGCAGCTTCTCGGTCGCGTCCTTGATCTCGGCCGCGGTGCCGTTCTCGCTGATCTTCTTCAGATCGGCGAGCGCGGTCTCGACGTCGGCGCGCACGCCGGCTTCGGCCTTGTCGCCGACTTCCTTGAGCGACTTCTCCGTCGAGTAGATCAGCGAGCTGGCGGTGTTGCGGATCTCGGCCTCGTCCTTCTTGGCCTTGTCCGCGGCGGCGAACGCCTCGGCGTCGCGCACCATCCGGTCGACTTCGTCCTTGTTGAGGTTGGTCGACGCCGTGATCTGGATCTGCTGCTCCTTGCCCGTCCCGAGATCTTTCGCGGAGACGTTCACGATGCCGTTGGCGTCGATGTTGAACGTCACTTCGATCTGCGGCACGCCGCGCGGCGCGGCCGGGATCCCCTCGAGCCGGAAGCGCCCGAGCTCCTTGTTGTCGTTCGCCATCTCGCGCTCGCCCTGGAGGATGCGGATGTCGACCGACGTCTGGCCGTCCTCGGCGGTGGTGAAGACCTGCGTCTTGCGGGTCGGGATCGTCGTGTTGCGCTCGATGAGGCGCGTGTTCACGCCGCCGAGCGTCTCGAGTCCCAGCGAGAGCGGGGTCACGTCGAGCAGCACCACGTCGCGCACTTCGCCGGCCAGCACGCCGGCCTGGATCGCCGCGCCGACCGCGACCACTTCGTCGGGGTTGACGGACTGGTTCAGGTCCTTGCCGGTGAGCTTCTTGACCAGCTCCTGGATGACGGGCATGCGGGTCGAGCCGCCGACCATCACCACTTCGTCGATCTTCGAGACGTCGAGCTTCGCGTCGGCCAGCGCGTTCTTGAACGGCTGGATGCAGCGGTCGGTCAGGTCCTGCGTGAGCTCCTCGAACTTCGAGCGCGTGAGCGTGACGTCGAGGTGCTTCGGACCGTTCTGATCGGCCGTGATGAACGGCAGGTTGATCGACGTGGTGACCGTGCCCGAGAGCTCGATCTTCGCCTTCTCGGCGGCTTCGGTGAGCCGCTGCATCGCTTGGCGGTCGCCCGCGAGATCGATGCCCTGTTCCTTGCGGAACTCGCTGACGAGCCACTCGACGATGCGGTGGTCGTAGTCGTCGCCGCCGAGGTGCGTGTCGCCGTTGGTGGCCTTCACCTCGAAGACGCCGTCGCCGACCTCGAGGATCGACACGTCGAACGTGCCGCCGCCGAGATCCCACACGAGGATCGTCTCGCTGGCCTTCTTGTCGAGCCCGTACGCGAGCGCCGCGGCCGTCGGCTCGTTGATGATGCGCAGGACTTCGAGCCCGGCGATCTTGCCGGCGTCCTTCGTCGCTTGGCGCTGCGCGTCGTTGAAGTACGCGGGCACCGTGATGACGGCTTGCGTGACGCGCTCGCCGAGGTACGACGACGCGTCGTTGACCAGCTTCTGCAGGATCATCGAGCTGATCTCTTGCGGCGTGTAGTCCTTGCCGTCGATCTTGACCTTATGGTCCGTGCCCATGTACCGCTTGATCGAGCTGATCGTGCGGTCCGGGTTGGTGACGGCCTGGCGCTTCGCAAGCTGACCGACGAGCCGTTCGCCGGTCTTCGTGAACGCCACGACCGAAGGAGTCGTTCTCGATCCTTCGGAGTTGGCGATGACGGTCGGGCTCTGCCCTTCCATCACGGCGACGACGGAGTTCGTCGTGCCGAGGTCGATTCCGACCACTTTAGCCATGGATAGTACTGTCTCGCTTTCCGAGCGTCGTGGACCAGCCGTCACGGGATCGCTCCCGAGTCGGGCCTTGCCGCTTACCGTCGCTCAAGGGGTGTGAGCCTCAGCCGCCTCTCGGCGGCCCCGCCTATGATACTCGGCTCGACACGTTTTGTGCCACTCCGGGCGTGCTGATGCTCGTGTCTCTTCCAACCCGCGCCATGCCAAATTGGTGGCACTGCGGCGGGCGGTTCGCGAGGCGGTTCGCAAAGCAGAGAGCCCCGGGTTGCCCCGAGGCTCACAAGGTCGCCGGCCGCTCGCTCGAGCTACGGGTTCGGCTGCTGCTGCTGGAGGTACACTTCCGCCGGCTGCTCGCCGACCTTGACCTGGACGTTCTTCTTGACGCCCTGGGCCCAGACGCGGAGCGTCACTTCCTGCCCGGGCTTCGTCGCCTTGACCAGGTTCGTCACGTCCGCCGGCTGGTTCACCGTCTTGCCGTTGATCGACTGGATCACGTCGCCGGGCTCGAGCCCGGCCTGGTCGGCGGCCTGACCGCTCTGGACTTGAGCGACCACGACGCCGCCCTGGTCCTTGTAGTTGATCTGGGTGCGGGTGTTGTTGTCGATCGGCTGCAGGATCACGCCGAGGTATCCGACGCCGGTCCCGGTGCTGTTCTGGTTGACCGTCTGGCCTGGGGTCTTGGCCAGTGCGACCGCGACCTGCGTGACCGTGTTCGACGGGATCGCGAAGCCGATGCCCTGGGCCGACGCCGGGTTGGCCGTCGACTGGTTCACGCCGATGACGCGGCCGTCGTAGTCGACCAGCGGTCCGCCGGAGTTGCCGGGGTTGATCGGCGCCGAGGTCTGGAGCAGGCCCTTGAAGAGCCGGACCTGCTGCCCGCCTTCGCCGATCGGCTCGTCGCGGTTGAAGCCGGAAACGACGCCGACCGAGACCGACTTCTGCAGCGAGAGCGGCTCGCCGATCGCGATCGCCCACTGGCCGGCCTCGAGCTTCGAGCTGTCGGCGAACTGGACGGGCGGCGGCAGCTTCGCGTAGTTGTCGACCTTCACGAGCGCCAGATCGGCGCCGGGATTCGACGAGAACAGCCGGCCCGGGATACGGTCCCCGTTCGAGAAGACGACGGTGATCTTGCTGACGCCGCGCGGGACGACGTGCGCGTTGGTCACGATCAGGCCGTCGCGCGAGTAGACGAAGCCCGAGCCCGAAGCGCGCTCGATGACGCGCTGGCGCTGGTAGGGCGCGGCGCCGCCGAACATCTGGCTGAACGGGTCGGTCGGGACTTGCTGGATCCCGTTGACGGTGACTTGGAGGGCGACCACGGACGGCTCGACGCGCCGGACGGCGTTGACGATGCGGTCCTGGTCGGTGGTGCCGCCCGAGATGGGGGCGGCTTGAACGGCGGGCGGCGTGTTGCCGGGACCGGCGACCCCAGCGAAGTGGGTGCTCGCGTAGAGCATCATCGAGAAGCTCCCGATGATCGCGCCGATCAAACCGACGACCGCCGTCCCGAAGATGCTGGTACGTGGCTTCACGCTGGTATGGTGCTCCTGGGCAGGGGGGTTGGAACGGGGTGCTGCTCTTTACAACGCGGATACGCTCGCGGTAGCGCCGCAGTGCTAATTCTTACCCGGCTTTCATCCCGCCGCTAGGCGGACGCCCGCTGCGCCGCCAGGTCGTCGGCGACGATCTTGCCGTCGCGGACCCGGATGACCCGCTTGGCGTGGCGGGCGACGTCCTCGTCGTGGGTGACCATGATGATCGTTCGGCCGCCCGCGTTGAGCTGACGGAAGAGCGCCATGATCTCCTCGCTGGTCTGCGAGTCGAGGTTCCCGGTCGGCTCGTCGGCGAGCAGCACCGCCGGGTCGTTGACCAGCGCGCGGGCGATCGCGACGCGCTGCTGCTGCCCGCCCGAGAGCGCGCCGGGCCGGTGGTGCATGCGGTCGCCCAGACCCACGTCGCGCAGCGCGCGTTCCGCCCGCGCGACCGCTTCCCCGCCGCCGCGCCGGGCATAGCGCGCGGCGAGCGCGACGTTCTCGCGCGCGTCGAGATTCGGCAGCAAGTTGAATCCTTGGAACACGAACCCGATC
>DASWRW010000008.1:0-60016 GCA_036402975.1 Candidatus Elarobacter sp.
TGACGCGAATCGGAAAGGTCCGGCGCTTCTCGACGGCGGCCAAGTGCTTCAGCGTGACGGTTCGCGCGCGCAGCGGTTCGGCCAGAACGTTCGCAGCGGCGACCGCGTCCTGGATCGCGAGGTTGATCCCGACCCCGCCGAGCGGCGACATCGCGTGCGCGGCGTCGCCGATGCACAGCAGTCCGGGCCGGTACCACCGCCGCAGCCGGTCCACCGTCACCGTCAGCAGCTTCACGTCGTCCCACGTGCGCAGCTCGCCGACGCGGTCGCGCGTGAACGGCGCGATCGCGACGACGTCCGCGCGCAGCGCGTCCAGCCCGCGCTCCTTCAGCGCGTCGAGCCCGCCTTTGCGGATCACGTACGCGCACTGCCAGTAGTCGCCGCGGTCGAGCGTGACGAGGATGCGGCCCGCGTCGAAGCGCCCGAGCGCGGTCGTCGGGTCGTCGGCGCGCTTCGAGAGCCGCATCCACAGCACGTCGATCGGCGCGCCGAGATCGCGCACCGCCAAGCCGGCACGCTCGCGCACCGTCGAACGGCGCCCGTCGGCGCCGACGACGAGATCGGCGCGGATCTCCAGCGGCCCGTCGGGCGCGCTCGCGCGCACGCCGGCGACGCGCCCGTTCTCTTCGATCAGCTCGGTCACTTCGGCGCGCATGAGCACGCGGAACCCCGGATACGCCCGGCCGTGCTCGTCCAGAAAGTTCAGGAAGTCCCACTGCGGCATCAGCGCGATGAAGCGGCAGCGCGTGTGCAGCCGGCTGAAGTCCGCGATGGTCACGAACGTGCCGCCGATCCGCCCCGCGATCTGCGGCACTTCCTGGTGCGGTCGGGCGAGGAACGGGTCCAGCAATCCCAGCTCCCACATCACCTCGAGCGTCGACGGGTGCACCGTGTCGCCGCGGAAGTCGCGCAGAAAGTCGGCGTGCTTCTCGAGCACCGCGACGTCGACGCCGGCGCGCGCGAGCAGGTAGCCGAGCATCATCCCGGCGGGACCGCCGCCGGCGATGCAGCACCGGACCCGGATCGTCTCCATCCCGCGCTCTTCGTGCCTCGCTCGCCTGGCCGCTCCCGCCGGTGCGGTAGCGCACCGACGCAGCCGCCGCGGGAAGCTACGATAGCGGTCCGATGGCCGAACGGATCGCGACGGTGTGCGTGTCCGGACATCACCGTGCGCTGGAAGGCGTGCGCGGGTGCGCAGCGTGCTGATGACGCCCGGCGCAGCCCGGTTCGACCGAGAGCTGATCGGCGCGCTGCAGTGCCCGGCCGACGGCGGCGACCTGCGCGCCGCGGCCGAGGCGCTCCGATGCGCCGCGTGCGACGCGCGCTACCCCGTCGCGGACGGTGTCGTGCGATTCGTCGACGCGGGCCGGCTCGGTGACGAGGATCGGCGCGAGCAGGCGGCTCGGGACGCCGAGAGCGCGTGGTACGACTCGATGTTCGAGGGCTACACGAACGCGGTCGAGATCCCGACGATGCTCGCCCGCATCTGGCGTCCGACGGGGCTGGTCCTCGACCACGGCGCGGGAACCGGCCGTCTCACCGAACGGCTGGCCGCCGCCGGTGTGCCGGTCATCGCGGTCGATTACAGCGCCGAGAGCTTGCGCAAGCTGGTCGCCCGCACGCGCGGATCGCGCGTGCTCGCGGTGCAAGCCGACGTGCGGGCGTTGCCGCTGCGGAACGGCGTCGTCTCGGCGGCCGTGTCGTGCGAGCTGCACGAGCACATCCGCGGCCGTGACGAGCGCGTGCGCGCGCTGCGCGAGCTGGCGCGGGTGATGCCGCCCGGAGCGCCGCTCGCGATCTCGAGCTTCAACTACAACCTGGCGTTCCGGCTGTGGGCGCTCAAAGGCAACCGCGGCGCGCGCGAAGGCGAGCACCTCTTGGGGCAAGACTTCTACTACGTGCGCCAAACGCGCCGCGAGTTCGCCGGCGAAGTTTCCGAAGCGTTTCGCATCGAGGAGCTGGTCGGGATTCGCAACATCCCGGCGCGCAGCGTCGCGGGATTGATCCGCCGGGCTCGCGTGCCGCGCGCGGCCGACCGGTTCATGGACTGGATGGTTGCGAGCGGCTGGCGCCTCGACGTCGCGCTGGAGCGCACGCCCGTCTCGGCGCTCACCGGCCTGTTCTGGCTCGCGAAGGCGGTCCGCCCGTCGTCGTAGGCGCGTGCGTGTCGCGGCCCGGCGCGACGATTCCGCGCGCGAGCGGGTCAGGGCTGATATGGCCGAAGCTGTCATCATCGACGCGCTGCGCACGCCCATGGGGCGGTACGGCGGCGCCCTCGCCCCGGTTCGACCGGACGATCTCGGCGCGCGCGCGATCCGCGCGCTGGTCGAGCGCACCGGTGTCGACCCCGAACGGATCGACGACGTCTTCTGGGGCGCGGCGAACCAGGCCGGCGAGGACTGCCGGAACGCCGGCCGGATGGCGACGCTGCTCGCCGGGCTGCCGCCGAGCGTCCCCGGCACGACGCTGAACCGCCTCTGCGGGAGCGGCTTGCAAGCGCTGAACTCCGCCTTCCACGCGATCAAGGCGGAGGTGATCGAGGTCGCGGTCGCGGGCGGCGCCGAGTCGATGACGCGCGCGCCGTTCGTCATCCTGAAGTCGGAGCGAGCCTACGACCGCGCGCCGGACATCCACGACACGACGCTCGGCAACCGGATGGTGAACCCGCGGCTGGCCGCGATGTACCCGCCGATCTCGCTCGGCGAGACCGCGGAGAAGGTCGCCGAGCAGTTCAACGTCACGCGCGACGATCAAGACCGGTTCGCGTTCGAGAGCCAAACGAAGTGCAAGGCCGCGATCGATGCGCGCCGTTTCGCCGGCGAGCTGATCCCCGTGCACGTGGAGGCGGGGAAGAAGAGCTACGACGTGACGGAGGACGAGCCGCCGCGCCCGGACACGACGCTGGAGTCGCTGGCGAAGCTGAAGCCCGCGTTCAAAGCGGACGGCACGGTCACCGCCGGAAACGCGTCGCCGTTGAACGACGGCGCCGCCGCGCTGCTGATCTGCAGTGCGGAGGCCGCGGAGCGGCACGGCTGGCAGCCGCTGGCGCGCGTGGTGACCTCGGCGACGTTCGGCGTCGATCCGAGTATCATGGGGATCGGCCCGATCGGCGCGACGCGCAAGGCGCTCGACCGCGCGAAGCTCTCCGTACGCGATCTCGACCTGGTCGAGCTGAACGAGGCGTTCGCCGCGCAGAGCGTCGCCTGCGTCAAGGAGCTCGGCATCGATCCGGCGATCGTGAACGTGAACGGCGGCGCGATCGCGCTGGGCCACCCGCTCGGCTGCAGCGGCGCCCGCATCGCGACCACGCTGCTGCACGAGCTCAAACGCCGCGGCGGCCGGTACGGTCTGGCGACGATGTGCATCGGCATGGGCCAGGGTATCGCGACGATCTTCGAGCGCGTGTAGCGGCTCAGGGGCGGTACCCGTTGCCGTCCGTCGTGCCCGCCTTCGTCCGTTCGCGCGGGAACGCGCGCGAGCGCACATCGCCGGCGTAGCTGCGCAGCGCGGTCGTCGCCGCTTCGCCGAGGCTCGCGTACTGTTTGGCGAACGGCGGTGCATCGGGATAGAGGCCGAGCACGTCGTGCAGCACGAGCACTTGTCCGTCGCAGCCGGGTCCGGCGCCGATGCCGATGGTCGGGATCGGGACGCGCTGCGTGATCTCGGCGGCGAGGCCGTCCTCGACCATCTCCAGCACGACCGCGAACGCACCCGCTTCGGCGACCGCGTCCGCGTCGCGCAGCAGGCGGTCGCGTTCGCGCTTCAGGCGGAAGCCGCTCCCGAGCGAGGCCGTTTGCGGCAGCACGCCGATGTGCGCGCAGACCGGTATTCCGGCTGCGGTGATCGCGCGGATGCGCGCCGCGGCGTTCGCGCCGCCTTCGAGCTTGACCGACGACGCGTTCCCGCGTTTCACCAGCTCCGTCGCGCTCGCCGTCGCCAGCGCGTCGGATGCTTCGTAGCTGCCGAACGGCAAGTCGACGATGACGTGCGCGCGCTGGGCCCCGCGCGCCGTCGCCGCGGCGTGGCGGACCATGTCGGCGAGCTCGACTTGGGCGGTGGAGTCGTAACCGAGCACGACCATGCCGAGCGAGTCGCCGACCAGGATCACGTCGATCCCGGCCGCCTCGGCGCAGCGCGCGAACGGCGCGTCGTAGGCGGTCACGACGGGGAACGCGGCGCCTTTGCGCGACGCGATCTCGGCCGCACCGAGACGGCGGCTCACGCGCGTTCCCGGGCGTGTACGAGCCGCGCCAGCGTCTCGGTGATCGGGACGGCGATTCCGTGCGCGCGCGCCCGCCGGATCAGCGCGCCGGCGATTTGGTCGATCTCGGACGGCCGTCCGGCCGCGATGTCTTCCAGCATCGAGTTTCGATTCGCCCTGGACGAGCTCGCCGCCGCTACGACGACCGCCCAGGCGTCGGGAATGTCGATTCCCTCGGCCCGGGCGACCGCGGCAGCCTCCTCGGCGAGCGCGCGGGCGACGGGACGCAGGTCGTCGTCGTCGACCACCGCGCCGTTGCGGCGGCCGGTCAAGGCGCACGCTGCGTTCACCGCCGCGTTGACGACGAGCTTCCGCCACAGCACCGCGTCGATGTCGTCCACGACCCGCGCGTCGAGCCCGGCGGCGGCGAACGCGGCCGCGAGGTCGCCGCTCGTCGGCCATCGTGAGGCGTCGTTGCCGAACGTGGTCGTGCCGTCGTTCACGGGGCGGATGCGGTTGTCGCCGAGCCGCATCGCGCCCTGCGACGTGGAGCCCGCCACGATGCGCGCGTCCGGCAGCGCGGTGTGTGCGGCGGCGGCGTTGTCGATGCCGTTCTGCACCGATGCGACCAGCGCATGCGGTGCGAGCAGGCCGTGCAGCGGCGCGAGCGCGTCCGCGGTCGCGTGCGCTTTCACGGCGACCAGCACGGCGTCGCAGTCCGCGAGCGCGCGCGGTTCGGAGGCGGCGCGGACGGCGACCCGCCGCACGGCGTCGTCGCGCTCGATGACGAGTCCGTCGCGCTGCAACACGCCGGCGACGTCGGGCCGGCGCACGAGAACGACGACGTCGTTCGCCGCGCCGAGCCCGGCCGCGAGCGTGAGTCCGATCGCGCCCGCGCCGACGACCCCGATCTTCACGGGATCGGCGCGCCGCTGATCCGCAGCCCCATCTCGTCCAGAGGCGAGAACCCGAGCGCGGCGTAGAGCGGGCGCGCCTCGTCCGACGGATGCAGCGTCAGCCGGATCAGCGCCGAGGCGCGCGCGTACGCGATGACGCGGTCCATCAGCGCGCGCGCGATGCCGCGCCGTCGCGCGTCGCGGGTGACGTACACCGACTGCACGCGGCCTTCACGGTCGGACTGCGCGCGCGGGCGCGGGATCGCGACCTGGATCAGCACCGCGCCGCTCGCGATCGCGTCGCCGTTCTCCTCGGCGATGAACGCGACGTAGGTACCGTTCTCGACCGCGTCGTGCAGCCACGCGGTCCAGATCGGCACCTGCGCGGCCATCGACTCCTCATCCCAGTCGCCGACTTCCCGCCACACGCGCGCGCGGTGCTCCGCCAGCAACGCCGCGTCGTCCGCCGTCGCGCGGCGGATCGCGTAGCTCACTCGCCGCGAAAGTTCGGCGGACGTTTTTCGCGGAAGGCCGCGAGGCCCTCGGCGAAGTCCGCGCTCTCGCCGGCGACCGCTTGCAGTTGCAGCTCGAGCTCGAGCGCCGCGTTCAGGTCGCCCATGCCGTTGCGCAGCAGCTCGCGCTTGATCAGCCCGATCGACCGCGGTCCGCGCGCGAGGCCGCGCGCCAGCGCTTGCGCTTCGGCGAGAGCCGTCTCGGCGGGTACCAGCTTCGTGCACAGCCCCAGCTCGTTCGCCCGCTGCGCATCGATCTTCTCGGAGAGCATGCAGATCTCGAGCGCCTTCGCGTACCCGACGAGGCGCGGGAGCGTGAACGACATCGCGCTGTCCGGCACGAGCCCGATCTTCACGAACGCCGAGGCGAACGACGCGTTTTCGGCGACGATGCGGAAATCGCACGCGCACGCGATCGAGAACCCCGCGCCCGCCGCGACCCCGTTCACGGCCGCGATCACCGGCTTCGCCGAGGTCATGATCGCGACGATCAGCGGGCCGTAGCGCCGTTCGATCGTCGAGAAGAGCTCGTGCGCGCCGTCGCGCGGCAGCGTCCGCTCGTCGTCGAGCGCCTGGCCCGCGCAGAACGCCTTGCCGGCGCCGGTCAGCACGACCGCGCGCACGGACGCGTCGCGCTCGAGGCGCTTGAACGTCGCGAGCAGCGACTCCAGCAAGTCGGCGGTCAGCGCGTTGTACGCTTGCGCGCGGTCGAGCGTGATCGTCGCGACGCCGTCCGCGGTCTCGACCCGGTGGTCGACCGTCTCCGCTATCGTCCCTGCCATACGGGCCTCCGTTTTTCGAGGAATGCGCCCACGCCTTCGCGCGCGTCGTCGGTGTTCAGCAACGCCTGGAAGGCGCGCCGCTCGTCGATCAGCCCGGCGTGCAGCGACTGCTCGAACGAGCTCGCGATCGCGCGCTTCGCCGTGCGCACCGCGAGCGGCGCTTGCCGCGCGAGCCGCTTCGCAAGGTCGAGCGCGACCGGCAGCACGCGCTCCGCCGGCACGGCGCGGTTGGCGAGCCCGTGCAGCTCCGCCTCGCGGCCGCTCAGCTCGCGCCCCAGCAGCACCATCTCGGTCGCCAGCGCCTTGCCGACGGCGCGCGTCAGACGCTGCGTTCCGCCCGCGCCCGGCATGACGCCGAGGTTGATCTCGGGCTGGCCCAGGCGTGCGTCGTCCCCGACGACCATGAGGTCGCACGACATCGCGAGCTCCAGTCCGCCGCCCAGCGCGAGGCCGCGCACCGCCGCGACGACCGGCAGCTCGATCGCCCACAGACGGTCCCAGATCTCGAGCCGCGGCCCTTCCGCGGCGAACTCCGCGATGTCGGCGCCGGCGGCGAACGCGCGGTCGTCCCCGGTCAGCACGATGACACGCGTCTCGCCGTCGCTCGCGAGCGCCTCGAACGTTTCCGCGAGCTTCGCCGCGAGCGCGTTCGAGAGCGCGTTCAGCACCTTGGGCCGGTTCAGGCGGACGAGCGCGACGTGCTCGTGCGGGCGTTCGGTGACGACGATGCCGGGCTGTTCCGAGGCTGTCGAAGCGCTCATGCGGTCCTCCGGTCGAACACGCGTTTCGCCTTGCCGGCTTCGATGCGCTCGATCGTGCCGGGCTGCACGACGCGGGTCTGGAGCGAGACGAGCAGCGTCTCGGTCAGCTTCCCACTCACCGTGCGCGAGAGCTGCTCCCTATCGACCGGCGCGCCGGGATGGTGCTCGACCTCGACCAGCATCTCGTCGAGCCCGTTCGGCGGCCGGTCGACGAAGATGCGGTAGTTCGGCGAGAGCTCGGGGAACCGCAGCAGCACCTCTTCGATCGCCGACGGAAACACGTTCACCCCGCGCACGATTAGCATGTCGTCGACGCGCCCGGTGAACCAGTCGATCCGCGCCGTCGTCCGGCCGCAGGCGCACTTCTCGCGCACCAGCGAGGTCAGATCGCGCGTGCGGTAGCGCAGCACCGGCATCGCCTCGCGCGTGAGCGTCGTCAGCACGAGCTCGCCGCGCTCGCCGTCTGGCAGCGGTATTCCGGTTTCGGGATCGATGATCTCGGCCAGGAAGTGGTCTTCCTGGACGTGCATCCCTTGCTTCTCGAGACACTCCTGCGCGACGCCGGGGCCGATGATCTCGGTGAGGCCGTAGATGTTGGTCGCCGTCACGCCGAACAGCTCTTCGAGCTCCTCGCGCATCTCGCGCGTCCACGACTCCGCGCCGCAGATCGCGTACTTCAGCGCCTTCGGCCGCCGGTTCTCGGCGCGCAATCGCTCGGCGAGCACCAACCCGTACGACGGCGTGCAGCCGATCCCGATCACCGGCAGATCGCACAGAAGCTGCAGTTGTCGCGCGGTGTTCCCGCTCGACGCCGGGATCGCGCAGGCGCCGAGCGTCTCGCAGCCGCCGTGCGCGCCGAGCCCGCCGGTGAACAACCCGTACCCCCACGCGACCTGGAACATGTCGTGCGGCGCGATCCCGCCGCCGGCGAGACTGCGCGCCATCACCTCGCCGAAGACGCGCAAGTCTTCGGCGGTGTACGCGCCGATCGTCGGGTTTCCGGTCGTACCCGACGATGCGTGGATCCGCGCCAGCGTCTCCGGCGGCACCGCGAGCAGTCCGAGCGGATACGCGTCGCGCATGTCGCCCTTCGTGCTGAACGGCAGCGCCGCGAGGTCGCCGAGCGAGGACGGGGCGGCCGCGTCGCGCAGGCGCTCGCGGTAGATCTCGTTCGCGTGCCGGAGCCGCTCCACCAGCGCCTGGAGGCGCTCGAGCTGGAGCGCTTCGAGCGCGTGCCGTTCGAGCGTCTCGTACTCCGGCTGGAAGATCATGCCGGGGTAGTACGCCCAGGGAACGAACTGCTCCCGGCGATGCCGTCCGACGCCGTCCCGGCCCTGGAGTTCTGGTTCGAGTTCGCCAGCACGTACTCGTACATCGCGGCGATGCGGATCGAGGACCTCTGCCGCGACGCCGGCGTGCGGCTCGTCTGGAAGCCGTTCTTGTTGGGCCCGATCTTCGCGCTCCAGGGCTGGGAGACGTCGCACTTCAACCTCAACCCGCGCCGCGGCGCCTACATGTGGCGCGACATGGAACGCCTGTGCGCGAAGTTCGGCTTGCCCTGGCGGCGCCCGTCCGAGTTCCCGCGCGTCACGACGATCCCCGCGCGCGTCGCCTGCGCCGTCGCGGACGAGCCGTGGTGCGGCGAGTTCGTCCGCCGCCTCTACGTCGCAAACTTCGGCGAAGACCGCCCGATCGGCGAACGACCGGTCGTCGCGGAGATCCTCGAGGGCCTCGGCCATCCCGCCGAGCCGATCCTCGCCCGCGCCGAATCGCCGGCGCTCAAGCCGGTGCTCCGCGCGAACACCGAACGCGCGATCGAGCTCGGCATCTTCGGCGCGCCGAACTGCGTCATCGGCAACGAGCTCTTCTGGGGCGAAGAGTCACTCCAGGACGCAATCGACTGGGCGTTAGGACGTAGTGACCGCGGCTCGCTGCTCAGTTCCGCGTGACGATGATGGTCGGGCCCTTCGGTAGAGCGGAAAACGGCTTCCGCGCCGGAGGACCCGCTGCCGGAGCGGTCCGATCGCCCTGCGGTTCCTTTTTGGCCGGTTCATCTTGCGGCGTCTCGCCGATCGGTCTCGAGTCGTGGCTCATTGTTACCTCCATCGCGTTAAACCAGGTTGGAAGCCGCCTCGGCTGCATCACCAGCAGTTCAGGGTATCATTTGGCCGGAAAGTGTCGTCGTTGCGGGCACTCGGTGAGACGGTGAGATGCGCGCGCTCGCGACAACGTTCAGCAAGATGAGTGCCGCGGCGATGGTGGTCGCAGCATACGCGATCACGAGCGCCCGCGGCTCATGCCGAATCTCGGCGCGCAACTCGTCATGCATCGCGCCGTATGTTCCGGCAAGCAGCAATGCAAGTGGTATGCGATGATCGGCGGATACGAGTTCGATCGATTCGTACGAACGGACATCGACCTCGTTAACATCTTTTGCGCGCAGCATATAGAGCGCACTCGACAGGGCGATCGTGACACAGTATAGCGCCCCTATCACGAACGGGGTCACGAGATTTCTCGCGTCGTGTGAAAAGGCGAACGCGCCGAATGCGCCTGACCCACCCGCCACGATGCCGAGTAACGTCGTCGCTTTCGACTCCATCGAATCGGCGCGTGACGATGTTCGAGCGTACGCTTCCTTCGCTTCATCGAGCACGAATTGCGCAGTCTCCGTGGCCCCGGGCGGAAATACGGTGACGCCTGAGACGACGCTGCGTACGGCCGTATACGCTTGGCGTCGTTCATCGTCAGTCGGGTGATCGCCGGGATATCGTGGCATGCAACCACGATACCGCCCGCCCGGCACCGCGATGTGACTGGAATGTTGCCGCTCCGCGATACCGTCCGGCGCGCAGTGGAGGCGAAGAGTTCGGCGAGGCGGGCCGTCGCGGTCCAGGTCGTGCTCGGCCGCGACCGATGCGGCTTGCACGATGTAGGCAGCGAAGGGCGAAGTGCTCCCGCACCAGCGCCTCCGTGCTCGCGCGCATCGTCAGGCCGGCGGAACCGCTATCGTGCCAGGACGCCTTTGATCGAGCGGATGATGTTCGCCGGACGCATCGCGTCGGCGGCGGCCGTCGCCTCGAAGCCGGAGTGCACCATGCAGTCCTCGCACTTCGGGTTGCCGCTGCCGTGCCCGTAGCGCTCCCACTCCGTGTCGTCGAGGAGCTCGCGATACGACTGCGCGTAGCCTTCGCCGAGGAGATAGCACGGCTTCTGCCAGCCGAAGAGCGAGTACGACGGCATCCCCCACGGCGTGCAGTCGTAGTCTTTCTCGCCGGTCAGGAAGTCGAGGAAGAACGGGCTGGCGTTGAACTGCCAGCGCTTCTTTCCGCGCCGGTACGGGTCGAGGATCGCGCGGAACAGCGTGCGGGTCTGCTCCTTGGCGAGGAAGTGATCCTGATCGGGCGCCTTCTCGTAGCGGTAGCCCGGCGAGATCATCATCCCGTCGACCTTCAGCTCGTCGGTCAGGTAGTCGAAGAACTGCTGGAACGTCGCCGGATCGGCGCCGTCGAAGATCGTCGTGTTCGTCGTGACGCGGAAGCCGCGTGCTTGCGCGGCCTTGATCGCCTTCACCGCGACGTCGAAGATGCCGTCGCGCGCGACGGCGTGGTCGTGCACCTCGCGCGGCCCGTCGAGGTGGACGCTGAACGAGAAGTACGCGGACGGCGTGAACTGGTCGAGGCTCTGCTCCAGCCGGATCGCGTTGGTGCAGAGGTAGACGAACTTCTTGCGCGCGACCAGGCCGCGCACGATCTCGCCGATCTGCGGGTGCAGCAGCGGCTCGCCGCCGGGGATGGAGACGACCGGCGCGCCGCACTCGTCGACCGCGGCGAAGCACTGCTCGGGCGTGAGGTGACGGCGCAGGACCTCGACCGGGTGCTGGATCTTGCCGCAGCCGCCGCAGGCCAGGTTGCAGCGGAAGAGCGGCTCGAGCATCAGCACGAGCGGGTAGCGCTTGCGGCCCGCGAGCCGCTGCCGGACCACGTACGATCCGACCGCTACCGCTTGCTTGAGAGAGATCGCCATCCGTCCTCCGCACGATGCGAGCCGCGCGTAACGTACCCGCGGTCTCGAAACCAGGTGATCGCATCCGCGAGCGCCCCGGTTACGGGCGACTGCGGAAGTCCCAGCTCACGGACGGCTTTCTCCGCGCTGTAGAACATCTTCTGCCGGGCCATGCGGACGCTCTCGACCGGCACGTCCGGCGCGATGCCGAAGCGCGCCAGCACGTGCTCGCCGAGCAAGGCGTACGCGAGCGGAACCGCGCTCGGAAGCCGCAGACGCGGCGCCGCCCGGCCCGCCAGCGCCGAGAGCCGCTCCAGCAGCGCGCGCAGCGTGAGGTTCTCGTTGCCCAGGATGTACCGCTCGCCCGCGACGCCGCGCTCGTATGCCAGGATATGGCCGGCGGCGACGTCGCGCACGTCGACCAGATTCAGGCCGGTGTCGACGTAGGCCGGCATCCGGCCGTTCAGGAACCGCACGACGATCTCGCCGGTCGGCGTCGGCTTGGCGTCCCAGGGCCCGACCGGCGTCGCCGGGTTCACGATGACGACGTCCTGGCCGGCCTCGAACGCGCGCCGCGCTTCCTGCTCGCCGAGGTATTTCGAGCGCTTGTAGACGCCGGCCAGCCGCTCGGGCGGGCTTTGGTACGTCTCGTCGGCCGGAACGCCGTCGTCCCGCACGCCGATCGCCGCGACCGAGCTCGTGTGCACCACGCGCCCCACGCCGGCCGCGCGAGCGGCGGCGAGCACCGCGCGCGCGCCCTCGACGTTCGCCCGCATGACCGCCTCGCAGTCGCGCCGCCACAAGCTGTACGTGGCCGCGAGGTGAAAGACCGCGTCGCAGCCGCGCATCGCCTCGGCGAGTCCGGGTGCGAAGAGGTCGCCGGCGACGTGCTCGACATCGAGGCCCGCGAGCGACGGCGCGCCGGCGCGCACGAGCGCGCGGACGCGCCAGCCGCGCTCGAGCAGCGCACGCACGAGGTTCGCGCCGACGAAGCCGGAGGCGCCGGTGACGAACGCGGTCCGCATCGCGGGCTACGCGCCGGCGAACGTGAAGGGGCGCTTGCGGACGCGCTCGACGAGCCAGCGCAGCGTGCGGTTCGTCAGCGTCGAGGTCGAGCCGGCGACGACCAGCGCGCGCACCTCGGCCCGCGAGATCTTCACGCCGCCGCCGGGGACCAGCATCGCGTCCGACTGCTCCAGCTCGCGCACCGTCGCGACCGCGAAGAGGATCGGGAGAACGCAGAACAGCCGGATCCGCATCGCGGCCGCGGGGATCGCCTCGATGTAGCGCAGCGCGCGTTCGATGTCGTCGTGCGCCAGCCGCATCAGCGGCTCGAGCGCCGCGCGGTTCTCGGCGCGCCGGTCCTCGTGGAGGAGCGTGCCGTGCCCGCTGCCCGCGGCGGCGAGCAGCGCGGCGGGGACGTAGATCGCGTTCTCCTGCTCGGCGTCCCACGCGATGTCCTTGAGGATGTTCACCGTCTGCAGCGCTTCGCCGAACGCTTCGCAGTCCTCGAGCAGCCGGGCGTACGTCGCGCTGCCGACCGCGGCGGAGTGCTCGCGCCACAGCTCGGTGAGCAGATGGCCGACCGTGCCCGCGACGTAGTAGCAGTACTGCCGGAACTCGTCGAGCGTGCCGATGCGGATGCCGTAGCGGTGCTGCAGCACCACCCCGCGCATCCCGCCGATCATCTCGCCGATCCAGCGGCGCAGGATCGCGCGCGTGCGCTCGTCGAGCGCGCGATATCCCTGGAACACCTGGGCCGTCGACGCGACGAGCTCGAGATAGTCGTCGTTCGCAGTGAGCTCCGCGATGCAGAGCCCGAACTCGTCGGCGGCGCGCGCGTCGTCGAACGCGCTCAGCAGATCGTCGAGCAGCTCGACTTTGCGCTCGGGCGCGAGCGCGAGGTCGTCTTCGACGGTGTCCGCGATGCGGCACAGCAGATACCCTAGCCGCACCGGCGCCTCGAGCCTCGCCGGCAGCATCTTGATCCCCAGCGCGAACGTCCGCGAGACGCGCGGCAGCAGGAGGCGGGACGCGCGCTCTGCATCCGGCGTGCTCGGTTCGCGTGTCGTCACACCCGGCGGGCGTAGTGCCTCCACGGCCTGTCCCTTCCTTCGGCAGGCCGTCCGGGCCTCTCCCTCGGGCAGGAAGGGCCTCGTCGCTTCGTCGCATAGCGACGCATGCGAGTCGGGACCCTCGAGCACCGTGACCTGTTCTGCCGGACCTTCATCGAGACGCACGAATCGTTCGAGCCCGAGAAGCTGCCGTGGCCGGACCTCGACGAGCTCAATCTCCGGCGGCTGCGCGCGTTCCCGTTCTGGAGCTATGCGCGTTCGCTCGAGGAGCGGGCGGGCCGGATGGTGTCGTCGTTCGCCGCGACGCTGGACGACCCGGTGATCCGCGAGGCGGTCACGCTGCAGGGCGTCGAGGAGGCGCGTCACGGGCGGCTCATGGCGCACGTCATGGAGCGGTACGGCGTCGCGACGCCGATCATCCCGATCAGCGATCCGCCCGCCCGCAAGGACGATTTCTGCATCTTCGGCTTCGGCGAGTGCACGGACTCGTTCGTGGGCTTCGGCGCCTTCGCGCTGGTTCGGGAGAAGCGGTTGCTCCCGGCTGCGCTGTTGGACATCTTCGACGGCGTGCTGTTCGAAGAGGCGCGGCACATCACGTTCTTCATCAACTGGTGGCGCTACGAAGAGGCGCTCGCGGGCCGCGACAAACCGTTCGTCCGCACGATCAACTCCTTGCGCTACCAGGTCCGCGCCGCGATGGGAACGGCGACCGGCGCGACCGACGCGCCGAAGATCCCCAAGCAGCTCGACGATCCCGAGCTGGACGCGATCGTACGGAGCATCACCCCGCTGAAGTTCCTCGAAGCCGCGCTGGCCGAGAACCGCCGCGTGATGGCTCGGATCGACCGCCGTCTGCTGAAGCCCACGACGATGCCCGCGCTCGCGACCGCGCTGCTGCTCGGGATCCGCATGCTGCCGCCACGGCAACCGCAGGCCGCACCGTCCGCGCTGCGCGCCGAAGAACAGGCCGCGGAGGTCGCTCAGCCGGCGGCGTGATGGCGGCGCCGAAGCGGCCGCTGCAGTGTGGCGTATTCGTCCTGTGCGGGCTCGTCGTGGCCGCCGTCGCACCGGCGCACGCGTTCGCGCCACGTGCTGTCCCCCGCCCAACCGATACGCCGGGATTCGTCACCGGCCGAACGTGGTCGACCGCGCTGCGCGTCGACGTCGTGCCGAGCGGGCCGCCCCCGTCGGCGCTGCGCGAGATCATCGCCCGTAGCCGTTTGACGATGCGCGCGGCGCGCGGCAAGGACCGCGACGCGTACTGGCGAGCCGTCGCGGCGCTCGAGGAAGCATTGTTCTTCGCCGGGCGCTATTCCGAGCTGCGCCAGGTGCTGGCGCTGCCGCAGGGCGACGCGCTCGCCGCGCCGTCGCGTCCCGCCGCCGACGTACCATTTTTCAACGGCGATTTCGCCGCGGCGTTCCGCGTCTACGTGCCGATGGAGTTCATCCCCGGCCTGGGAGAGCACCCGAACCTTCCCGCCGCGCTCCGGGCGGCGAACTCGGGACGCTGGGCCGACGCGGTGCGCTTGCTGGAGCGCGTCCACGACAGTGACAAGGGATTCGGCTACCTCGACTTCACCGGGCAAGAGCAGACGGCTCGCCTCTTGGCCGGCGACGCGTACGCCGCGTGCGGACGCTTTCGGGCGGCGCGGCGCAGGTGGCTCGCCGCCGCCCTGCTGACGGATTCTCCGGTGACGCCGGACATGTTCTTCGTGCCGCCGCAGCGCACGTCTGCGTTCCTGCGGCTGGCGCACTACAACGACACGCCGGATCGCGCGGTCGCGCGGCCCGGGTGCGGAAGCCTCCACAGCGACGCGATCGTCATGACGCCTCGTCGCTGACGGTCAGACGCAGCACGCTCTCAGAGCGGCGTAGCGCCCGAGCGCGGTAAGCGGGAAATGCAGCCGGTACAGATGGTAGTTCAGATAGAAGTGCGCGGGAAAGCCGGTTCCGGTGAACTGCGGTTCGTCCCACGTGCCGTCGGCGCGCTGCGCACGCAGCAGGAACTCGACGCCGTGCTCGATCGCCGGCATGAACGCGTCCGCGACGGTGGGCAGCCGTTCCACGCCGGCGAGTAGGCCGATCAGCGCCCAAGCCGTTTGGCTCGCGGTCGTCGTGCCGGTGCCGCGCAGCGACCGATCGAGATAGCTGTCCGTGGTCTCGCCCCAGCCGCCGTCGCGCTGCTGCACGCTCTTGAGCCAGACCGCGCCGCGAATCACGGCTTCGTCGATCGGGCGGAATCCCGGCCCGGTCGGGCCGAGCGCGGCCAGCGCGCCGCTGGTGCCGTAGACGTAGTTCACGCCCCAGCGGCCGAACCACGCGCCGTCGAGCTCCTGCTGGTTCAACAGAAACGCCAGGGCGCGGCCGAAGCGCGCCTCGCTGAAGTCCCTCAACCCGCAGCGCGCGATCATCTCGAGCACGCGCGCCGTGACGTCCGCGGTGCTGGGGTCGATCATCGCTTTGAGATCGCCGTAGGGGATGCGGTTGAGCCACTCCTTGTCGTTGTCGACGTCGAACGCGCCCCAGCCGCCGGTCCGGCATTGCATCGTCGCCACCCACTGCGCCGCGCGCGCGATCGCGCCGCGGACGCGCGGCTCGTCGGGATGCTCGACCGCCGCGAGCGCCATCGCGACGACGGCGGTGTCGTCGACGTCGGGATACCAGGAGTTCTCGAGCTCGAAGGCCCACCCGCCCGGCTTGCCGGCGCGGTTCTTCACGAACCAGTCGCCGTAGCGCGCGACGATCTGCTTGTCGAGCAGCCACGATACCGCGTTCACCAGCCGCGGATCGTCGCGCGCGACGCCGGCGTCGGCCAGCGCCCGCACTGCCAGCCCGGTGTCCCAGACCGGCGAGATACACGGCTGCACGCGGTATGCGCCGTTCGCCGTGATCGTGAAGCCGCCGATCGCCGACCACCCGCGCACGACGACCGGGTCGCCCGCGTCGTAGCCGATCGCGCGCAGCCCGAGCATCGCGTTGAGCATCGCCGGAATGATCCCGCCCCAGTCGCCGGTATGCTCTTGCCGCTCGACCGTCCACTGCTCCGCCAGCGCGAGGCCGCGCGCGCGGAACGGCACGATGCCGGCGCGCTCGGCCCACTTGAACGCGCCGTCGACGGCCGTGAAGAAGCGCTCGAACGCGTCGTCGCCGGGCGGCAGCGCGAAGCGCGCGTTCGCGCGGCCCTCGGCGTACAGCTCGTCGAGGTTCAGCACCGGTCCGTAGACGGGCTTTCGGTCGAACAGCAGGATCAGCGGCACCGTGCTGCCGCGCGCCCAGCTCGACAGGTCGTAGATCGAGAACGGGCCGCGCTCGGGCAGCATCATCAGCCAGGGCGGGATCGCGGGCAGCCCCGACCACTCGTACGCGCCGATCAGCGCGAGGTGCATCTTGGTGAAGATCCGCGCGCGCGTGATCCCGCCCCGCGCGAGGATGAACGCGCGCGCGCGCTCGAGCGCGGGATCGTCGCAGGCAACGCCGAGCATGCGCAGCGCCATGTACGCCTCGACGCTCGCGCTCAGCTCGCCGCCGTCGCCGTAGGCGAGCTCCCAGCCGCCGTGCTCGCGCTGTTCCTCGCGGAAATAGCGCTCCGCCGCGGCGCGCGGAACCCGCTCGAACGTCCCCCAGACGTGGTGCAGCAGCAGCACCTCGGCGGTGATCGTGACGTTCGACTGCAGCTCGGCCCACCAATAGCCGTCCGGCTGCTGCACCTGGAACAGCGCGTCGACCGCGCGCGCGATCGCGGAATCCAGAGGACCCGGTGACGGACCGAGCGCAGGAGAATCGTGTCGTGTCGAACTGTTCATCGAGAGGTCGGACCGCGGGTCCCACGCTGTGCGGAGGGGGCGCGCAGTCGCGGGCGGAGCGCCGTTAGACTCATGCTGAAGCTGCTTCGGGCTGCGGCGTGGGTGTCGGCGGCGGCGTGGATCGGTCTCGCCGTCGCTCGCGGGCGCTTTTGGGACGCGAGCGCTGACGGCCTCCGTGCCGCCGCGCCGGACGGTCCGGCGCCCGACGTGCACGCCGTCGTTCCGGCGCGCAACGAGGCGGACGTGATCGCGCGAACGCTGGCGTCGCTGCTGACCCAAGGCTATCCCGGCCGGTTCGGGATCACCCTGGTCGACGATCGCAGCGAGGACGGCACCGGCACGACCGCGCGCGCGACCATCGCCGCGCACGCTGCATGGACCCGCGCAACCGTCGTCGACGGGCGCCCGCGCCCCGACGGCTGGACCGGCAAGGTGTGGGCGCTCGCCGAAGGCGTCGCCGCCGCGCGCGCCGCGGGCGCGCGGCCGGCGTACTGGTGGTTCACCGACGCCGACGTCGAGCACGACGCCGACACGCTCGCGCGCCTCGTCGCGACCGCGCAGCACGACGACCGCGCGCTCGTCTCGCAGATGGTCGCGCTGCACTGCGCGTCGCCGCCCGAGCGGCTCCTCATCCCCGCGTTCGTGTTTTTCTTCCGCATGCTCTATCCGTTCGCGTGGGTCAACGACGACCGCAGCGCGACCGCGGCCGCCGCCGGCGGCTGCGTGCTGCTCTCGGACGACGCGCTCGCGCGCATCGGCGGCGTCGAGCGCATCAAGGGCGAGCTAATCGACGACTGCGCGCTGGCGTTCGCGGTGAAACGCGCGGGCGGCGGCCTGCGGCTCGGCCTCGCGACGTGCTCGCGCAGCGTGCGGCCGTACCGCTCGCTGCGGACGATCTGGTCGATGGTCGCGCGCACCGCGTACACCCAGCTTCGCCATTCACCGGCGCTGCTCGCCGGCACCGTCGCCGGCATGCTGCTGCTGTACTACGTCCCGCCGGCCGCGACGTTCGCCGGCGCGCGCCGCCGCCGCGCCGACATCGCGCTGCCCGGCGTGCTCGCGTGGAGCGTCATGGCCGCCGTCTACGCGCCGACGCTGCAGCTCTACGGCGTCCGGCGGCGCGCCGCGTTTGCGCTGCCGTTCGCGGCGCTGCTCTACACCGGCATGACGGTGGACTCGGCGCGGCGCCACGCGCGCGGGCGCGGCGGCGGCTGGAAAGGCCGGACGTTCAGACCGGGACGCGGCTGATCGCGCGCGCGGTCTCGGTCAGCGTGCCGAGCGCGCCGCGCACGTCGCGCACGAAGGCCAACGCGGCCAGCGGCGCGCGAGCGAACGCCAGCGCGACCGGCATCGGCTGCATCCGGCCCTGCGCGTCGATCGCGTCATCGATCGGCGGCAGGTTCCGCCCCGCGTCGTCGCTCACCACGCGCACCATCGCGAAGCGCACGCCGCGCGCGCCGAGCGCGGCGGCGAGGTGCGTCCCTTCCATGTCGACGACGTCGGCGTTGAAGCGCTGCGCGAGCGCCGTGCGCGCGTCGACGGTCGTGATCACGCGCCGCGTCGTGCACGCGTTCACGACGACCGCGCGCGGCAGCGCGCCGGTCAGCTCGTCGACCAACCGCGGGTCGAGCTCGATCGTCTGCGCCGCGTCGACCACGCGCCCGTAGATCGCCACCTCGCCGGCCTTCAGCCGCCACAGCCCGCCGCACAGCCCCATCACCACGACGGTCTCGCCGTCGTCGAGCTCCGGCAGCGCGCTCGCGCACGCCGCGCCGGCGCGCAGCTCGACCACGCGCGCCGCGGGTCGGGCCCGCCGAACGGCGTCCGCTTCCGCGCCCTGCGGGACCAGGATGGTCGTGCGCGCCATGGGCTGCACGGGTTTCCGCGCGCGCGCCCGGCCTCCCGCGCGGCGCGCTCTACGGGCTAGCGGCCGGTCGTGCCCGACGAAGCGGTCTGATCGGTGACGATCTTGTAGTCGCTGAACGTGGCGTGGGCGACCACGTGGTACGCCGGCAGCTTGATGTCCGCGTCCTCGGTCGCCGGGACGGGGACGCCGTCGACCTGCACCGGATTCACCCGCACGTCGATGTTGCCGCCGTTCGTGTACTTCCACTGGATGCGGCGCAGCCCGTCGTTGTCGAGCTCGGCGTGAACGCCGGCGATGTTGCCCTGGACCTTGTCGCGCATCTCGACGTGCGTGCGCTCACCCTGGTGCGCGATGCTCGCGATGTCGTAGTGGTCGGGCCAGGTCTGCGGCTCGAGCGGGTCCATCTTCATGTTCTCGAAGCCTTTTCCGAACCACGGCACGTGGTCGAAGTGGACCGAGTACAGGTTCGGCCGCTTGTACTCGATCCGGCCTTCCAAGTGAAACTTGAGGTACGGGAACGAGCGCAGCGCGAAGTCGACGTGCAGCTTCGAAGTGTAGGAGTGGATGTTGGACCGCGCCGCTCCGAGCGCCAAAACTTTCGCCGCGTCCTCCGACGAGGAGGCGGGCGCTTCGGCGAGCATGCCGATGGACGCCGCGATGAGAGCGGCGGCCTGAAGGACCTTTCGCACGGGCCGCAAGACCCGCCCCGCCGGGGCAAGGTTGCCGGGCTGCTCTCCGCTCCGGCGGGCGTTTCGGCGGGGGACCCCCCGGGAACGTCTCCGGCGCGATGCATGCGGAATACGTGATCCCCGAGTCGGTCCCCGACGTGCCGGCGATGCCGGACGCGCCGCCGGACATGCCCGGGATCCCCGCCGATCCGACGCCGCCCGGCGGCGACCCGGAGCCGATGGACATCGCTGCCTGATCCCTCAGGAGGGGAACGTTGCGGAGTATCTCTCGTATCTCGATCCTGGTCCTCGCGCTCTTCCTCGCCTTCGCCCCGACGCTGACGTTTGCGCAGACGACGGGTGGCGGCGGCGGCGGGACGACCAGCGGTAGCACGACCGGCGGCGGCACGGGCGGCACGGGCGGCGCGGGCGCCGGCTCGACCGGCGGCACGTCGACCGGAACATCGACCACCACCTCGACCACGACCGATCCGAACGCCGCCAACGGCGGAGTCAACTGGACGTGGATCGTCGTCGGCGCGGTCGTCCTCGTCGTGATCGTCGGCCTCGTCGCGATGTCCAACAATCGGTCGAGCACCAGCACCACGATTCGGAAGGAATAGTCGCCGAACAACCACGGGCAGGATTCGGCTCGGCCGAACCCACTAGAGTCGGCGCGTGAGTGACCGGCTCTACCCGTACATCCTCGAACCGAAGCTGGCGCCGGCGATCTGGGGCGGCGACGCGCTGGTGCGCCGCTTCGGCAAGGACGGCGATCCCGCGCAGCCGCTCGGCGAGTCGTGGGAGTGCTGGGACGAGAACCGCGTCGCGAACGGGACGTTCGCCGGCACTTCGCTCGCCGGGCTGCGCGCGCAGCTCGGACACGAGCTGACCGGACCGATCGATCCGGCGCGCACGTTTCCCGTATTGACGAAGATCATCGACGCGCGCGCGCCGCTCTCGGTTCAGGTCCATCCCGACGACGCGTACGCGCAGCGCGTCGAGCACCAGCCGAACGGCAAGACCGAATGCTGGTACATCCTGGCCTGCGAGCTCGGCGCGGAGCTGATCCTCGGCTGGAAGCGCGACACGTCGCGCGAGGAGTACGAGCGCCGCGTCGCCGACGGCACGCTGGCGGAGATCCTGCGCTCGGTGCCGGTGCGCCCGGGCGACGCGTTCCATCTGCCGGCCGGCACGCTGCACGCGATCGGCGCCGGGATCCAGCTCTTCGAGGTGCAGCAGGCCAGCGACCTGACGTACCGCATCTTCGACTGGAACCGGGCCGGCGCCGACGGCAAGCCCCGCGAGCTGCACGTCCAAAAAGCTGCGGACGTGCTGGACTACCGCGCGACCTTTCCGGAGGCGGTGCGGCAACTGACGTATGAAGCGGACGGGCTCGAGCGAACGCTGCTGATCGCGGAGCCGCGGTTCATGGTGGAGCGCGTGCGCGTGCTCCGCAACGAAGGCTTCATCGAGACCGACGGGCGGCCGCTCGCGATCACCGCGCTCGAAGCGCACGTGCGGGTGGACCTCGATCCGAGCGCGAGCGTCGTCCTCGAGCCGTGGCAGAGCGTGGTCACGCCGGCCGCCGCGGCGCGCATCGCACTCGTCCCCGGCGGCGAGCGGACGGCCGTTCTCCTGGCGCAGCCCCAGCCCGACCTGGCTGCCGCTCGGCAGCGCGCGGGCGACGGCGCCGGCGCGGCGGCCGACGCGTTCTTCGAACAATTCGCGTCACGCTGAGCGTCCGGGCGGACGATGTTCCGTCGCGAATCCTGGGACCTGTCATGGGAGAAATCCCAAGGAAAGCATAGCACTTCCCAGGTTCATGGCGCGTAGCGAGTACAGCCATGCACACACTGGAACGGCCGGCGACGAACGGCCACGTCAACACCATCACGTTCGAGACACCGCGCCGTCGCCCGCGCTGGTGGTTCGTCGCCGCTGCGATCGTCGTGATCGCCGCGATCGTCGCTTCGGTGATCGTGGTGCGCTCGCGCGCATCGGCGGTCACGTATACCGCCGTTCCGGTGCAGTCGGGCTCGCTCGCGCAAACCGTGACGGCGAGCGGGACGCTGAACCCGCAGAACACCATCAGCATCGGGTCGCAGGTCTCGGGAATCATCTCCGAGATCGACTCCGACTTCAACTCGCACGTGAAGAAGGGCCAGGTTCTCGCGAAGCTGGACCCGACGACGTTCCAGGCCTCGCTCGACCAGGCGCGCGCTTCGCTCGCGCAGAGTGAAGCGCAGGCCGCGGCGTCCGGCGCGACCGCCAGCGGCGGGCCGTCGGCGATCGCCGCGGCGCAAGCCAACGCCCAAGCGGCGGCGGCGAGCTCGCGCGTCGCGCAGGCCACCGCCGCGGCATCGAACGCCGCGATCGGGACCGCTCAGACGAACGTCACCAAAGCGCAGAGCGCGCTGGCGCTGGCGCAGCAGACCGTCGCGCGCGACACCCAGCTTCTCGCGCAGGGCTACATCGCGCAGAGCCAGGCCGATGCCGACAAGTCGGCCGCGGTGACGGCGCAGAGCGCGCTCGACGCGGCCCGCACCGCGGTGACGCAGTCGCAAGCGCAGGCGCAGGCGTCGCAGGCGCAGATCGCGCAGGCGAACGCTCAGGAACAGGCCCAGTCGGCGCAATCCGGCGTCGCGGACGCGACGGCGCAGAACCAGGTCGCACAGCACGACGCGGGCGTCGCGGCGATCGGAATCCAGCAGGCGATGGTGAAGACCGCGGAGGCGAACCTGCAGCACACCATCATCACCTCGCCGGTCGACGGCACCGTGATCTCGCGCCAGGTCTCGATCGGCCAGACGGTCGCGGCGTCACTGCAGGTCGCGACGCTGTTCACCATCGCGCAGGACCTCGGCAAGATGGAGCTCGACCTCTCGGTCGGCGAGCCCGACATCGGGCGCGTCGCGGCGGGCGACAACGTCTCGTTCAGCGTGCTCGCGTACCCCAACCGCACGTTCAGCGCGAAGGTCGCGCAGGTGCGGCAGAACGCGACGACCGTCTCGAACGTCGTGACGTACACCGTCGTGGTCTACGTCGAGAACCAGGACGCCGCGCTGCGCCCCGGCATGACCGCGAACGCGACGATCACCGTCGCGCACGTCGACAACGCGACCATCGTCCCGCTCGCCGCGTTCAGCTACGCGCCCCCGGCCGGCTCGTTCAGCCGCAACCGCCGCGGCACGCGGGGCCAGGGTGCGACGACGGGTAGCTCGCAAGGCGCGACCACGAACGGCTCGCAAGGCGCGACGCAGAACGGCTCGCCGGGCGCGACGGCCGGCGCGTCGCAACGCTCCGGCGCGGGCACGCAAGGCTCGGCCTCGCCGTGGGGCGCGACCAACGCTTCCAGCGGCGGCGCGGTGACCGCGGGCGCGAACGGACGGATCTTCGTGCTGCGCAACGGCAAGCCGCAGATGGTGCCGGTCAAGGTCGGCCTCGTCGGCGCGACGCAGGCGTCGGTCACGCCGCTGCGCGGCACGCTCGACGACACCGACAGCGTCATCACCGGCGACAACCGCTCCACCAGCGGCACGTCGCGCGGCTCCGCCAGCAACCCGCTGGGCGGCACGCAGCGCACGGGCGGCTTCAGCGGCGGCGGCCGCGGGCCGGGCGGGTAACGTGATGACGCCCGTCGTCGAAGTGCGCGGCCTGCGCAAAGTCTATCCGCTCGAAGGCGGTGAGGACGTCGTCGCGCTGCACGGCGTCGACCTCACCATCGAGCCCGGCGAGTTCGTCGCCGTCATGGGTCCGTCGGGCTCCGGCAAGTCGACGTTCATGCACATCGTCGGATTGCTCGACCGGCCGACGTCGGGATCGTACCGGTTCGCCGGCCACGATCTCGGCTCGCTCGGCCCCGACGAGCTCGCCGACCTGCGCTCCCGCGCGCTCGGGTTCGTCTTCCAGGCCTACAACCTGCTGCCGCGCACGACGGCGATCGAGAACGTCGAGCTGCCGATGATCTACGCCGGCGTCCCGGCCGCCGAACGGCATCGCGCGGCGGTGGAGGCGCTCGACGCGGTCGGCCTCGGGAAGTACGCGCAGCACCAGCCCAACCAGCTCTCGGGCGGACAGCAGCAGCGCGTCGCGATCGCGCGGTCGATCGTCAACACGCCGCAACTGATCCTCGCCGACGAGCCGACCGGCGCGCTCGACACCGCGTCGTCGGAAGACGTGATGGCGCTCTTCCGGCGGCTGAACGAAGAGCGCGGTATGACGGTCATGCTCGTCACCCACGAACCGGACGTAGCGGCGCACGCCCGCCGGCTCGTCACGTTCCGCGACGGTCACATCGTCTCGGACGAACCCGTGCGCGAGAAGGCACTCGTATGATCTCGTTCACCCAAACGCTGCGCCTCGCGCTGCAAGCGCTGATCCGCAACCGCTCGCGCTCGCTGCTGACGATGCTCGGCATCGTCATCGGCGTCGCGGCCGTCATCGTGACCGTCGCGATCGGGACCGGCGCGAAGACGTCGGTCGCCGACCAGATCAACGGTCTCGGCTCCAACCTGGTCATGGTCATCCCGGGCAGCGTGCAGACCAGCGGCGCGCGCACCGGCAACGGCGGTGCGTCGACGCTCACCGTGCAGGACGGACTCGCGATCGCGAAGCTGCCCGGCGTGAGCGCGGTCTCGCCGAACGTCAACGTGCGCACCCAGGTGATCGCGAACGGCCAGAACTGGCAGACGACCGCGACCGGCGTCGCGCCCACGTTCACCGCCGTGCGGACGTGGGACGTCTCGAGCGGACGCTTCTTCACGCAAACCGAGACGGACGAGGCGGCGAAGGTCGCCGTGCTCGGCCAGACCGTCGTGAAGCAACTGTTCGCGAACGGCGATCCGGTCGGCCGGACGGTGTTCGTGAAGAACGTGCCGTTCACCGTGATCGGAACGCTCAGCGCGAAAGGCCAGAGCGGCGGCGGTCAAGATCAGGACGACACCGTGCTGATTCCGTACACGTCCGCGCTCGAGCGGCTCACCGGCGGTACGAGCATCGGTTCGCTGATGGTCTCGGCGACCGATGCCGCGCACATCGACTCGGTGCAGTCGCAGATCACCGGCCTGCTCGAGCAGCGCCACGCGATCACGGGCGGCCGCAGCGACGACTTCCAGGTCCGCAACCTGCAAGACATCGCGCAGGCGGCGTCGGCGACGGCGTCGATCCTCGGCGTGCTGCTCGCGGCCGTCGCGGCGGTCTCGCTGCTCGTCGGCGGGATCGGCATCATGAACATCATGCTGGTCTCCGTCACCGAGCGCACGCGCGAGATCGGTCTGCGCGTCGCGCTCGGCGCGCGCGGCGCCGCGATCCTGCGCCAGTTCCTCATCGAAGCGGTGGTGCTCTCGACCGGCGGCGGTGCGCTGGGCGTCGTGCTCGGCGTCGGCGGCGCCGCGGCGGTCGCGCTGCTCGCGCACTGGCCGGCCACCGTCCCGCTCGTCGCGGTGGTGCTGGCGCTCGCGTTCAGCGCCGCGGTCGGCGTGTTCTTCGGCTACTGGCCGGCGCGCAAGGCCGCCGCGCTCGACCCGATCCGCGCGCTGCGCTTCGAGTGACGCGCGTGACCTGAGCAGCGAAGTTCAGCGGCCTCATCCTGTACGGGCGGGGCCGCTAGACGCTTCGTAGACGGCGCGGCCGTAGTCTTCTCCTCGTCGCCCGGCAGCACGCGCCGGACACGTCTGAGCAAGGAGAAGCGAACCATGATAGGGATCGCAGCCATGATGGCCGCGGTCGTGGGGCTCTCGCCGGTGACGGTCGGAGTCTCGGAACTGCAGGAAGCAACCATCTCGATCGCCCTGGTCAACCCTCAGTATCCCAAGCCGCTCGCCGACGAAGCGCGCGCGCTCACCGATCACGTCAACGCCGAGCGCGCGAAGCGCGGCCTCCCGACGCTGACGCGCGACGCGGCGCTGGACCGCTTCGCGAACGCCAAAGCCGTCGAGATGGCGGCGCGCGGATACTTCGGACACACCGATCCCGACGGCGTGACGTTCCAAGACCGGCTGCGCGCGTGGCGCTGGCCGACGCAGTACGCCGCCGAGAACATCGCGTTCGACTCCAGCGAGCCCGCCGCGCACAACGCGTTCATGACGAGCCCGGGACACGCCGCCAACGTGCTCGACCCGAAAGAGAAGCGGATCGGCGTCGCGGTCGTGACCGTCGGCTCCGGCGAGACGTTCTACGTCGAGGACTTCTCCGCCTGATCGGCATGCGCGGCGTCGCCGTTGCGGTTGGCGCCGTGCAGCACCGTGTCGATGATCCCGTACGCGCGCGCCTCGTCCGCGCTCATGTAGAAGTCGCGCTCGAGGTGGCGCTGGATCTCGTCCAGCGGCTTGTGCGTGGTGCGCTCGTAGATCTGCGCGATGATGCGGCGGGTCGCGATCAGCTCGCGCGCGTGGATCTCGATGTCGGTGGCCTGTCCGCCGATCTGCCCGATCCACGGCTGGTGGATCAGGATCTTGCTGTACGGCAGCGCCATGCGCTTCCCCGGCGCTCCGCCGGTCAGCAAGATCGACGCGGCCGACGCCGCGAACCCGGCGCAGATCGTCGCGACGTTCGGTTTGATGAGCTGCATCGTGTCGTACATCGCGAGCCCCGCGCTCACGCTGCCGCCGGGGCTGTTGATGTAGAGGTCGATGTCGCGGTCCGGATCCTGCCGTTCGAGGAACAAGAGCTGTGCGATGACGGTGTTCGCGAGCGGATCGTCGATCTGCCCGGTGACGAAGACGATCCGCTCCTGCAGCAGCCGCGAGTAGATGTCGTAGGAGCGCTCGCCGCGCGCGGTCTGCTCGACGACGATGGGAACGAGATGGCTCATGCGCGCAGTATAGCGGCGTTCGCGCCGCTCGTGCGGTTTCGGGCAACCGAAAGCGGCCGGGCAGCCGAAAGCGGCCGGGCCGCCAAAACCGGCCACGGAGCGCAGGTCCGCCGCCGCGGCGCACGCGAACGCTCGCGCATGAACACGCTGACCGAGGCGCAGCGCGAACGGGTCCTGGCGCTGCTCCGCGAGGGGAAGACGCTGCGCCGGATCGAGCACGAGACCGGCCACCGCCGCGAGACCATCGCCGCCTACGGCCGCCGCGCCGGGCTGCTCGACGGCGGCGTCACCGAGCTCGACGCGGTGCGCGAGCCCGTCTCCGTCTGCGAGCCGCACCGCGACGCGATCGAGGAGGCGCTCGAGACCGGCGTCTCGCTCCGCGCGGTGCATGCTGAGCTGGTTCGCCGCTGCGGGTTCACCGGCAGCTACAGCACGCTCAAGCGCTACGTCCGCACGCAGCTCCCGGCCGCGCGCCCCTCGGCGCTCATGCTCGCCGCCTAGAGCCGCAGAGCCCGCCTAGAGCCCGCCTAGAGCCGCGCCTTCGCCTGGACGACGCCGATCGCCGCAGCGAGCTGCGCGTCGGCGGCGGGATCGCCGAAGCGCGCGTGCGCGTTCTCGTTCACCGCGACGTCCGGCGCCAGGCCGATCCCGTCGATCACGCGGTTGCGCGGCGTGAGATAGCGCGCGGTGGTGACCTTCATCGCCGAGCCGTCGCCGTTGTAGGTGATCTCCTGGACGACGCCTTTGCCGTAGGTGCGGCTGCCGACCAGCGTCGCGACGCCCGCGTCCTGCAATGCGCCGGCGGCGATCTCGGACGCCGAGGCGGAATAGTGGTTCACCAGCACGGCGACCGGGCGCGATTCGTCGGCGTTCGCGTCGGCGTCGAACTCCGTCGTCCCGCCGCGCGCCGCGACCGAGACGATCGGGCCGCTGTGGATGAAGTGCCCGGCGATCGCGACCGCCGCGTTGACGTACCCGCCGCCGTTGTTGCGCAGGTCGATCACGTACGCGCGCGCGTTCTGGTGCTGCAGGTGTCGCAGCGCGGCGCCGAACTCTTCGGCCGTCGGCTCGCCGAACACGCCGACCGCGATGTAGCCGATCCCGTTCGGAAGCAGCTTCTGGTAGACGGTCGGCGCGTGCACCTCGGCGCGGGTGATCGCGAACTCTTGGTGCGTCTTGCCGTCGCGCAGGACGCGCACGCGCACGACCGTTCCGATATGGCCGAGCAGCAGCGCGCGCACGTGCGGGACGTCGAGCCCGCGCACGGTCTTGCCGTCGATGCTCTCGAAGAGATCGCCGTTCTGCACGCCCGCGGCGTCCGCCGGCGTTCCGGGCGCGACGTACGCCGCGCTCGTGTCCTTCGTCGTCTCGTCCTGCTGCAGCAGCACGCCGATCCCGAAGACGTGCGGCGGGTTCAGCGGTTCCTGAAAGATGCTCAGATCTTTGGGCGTCAGAAACGTCGTGTACTTGTCGCCCGCCGCGCGCGCCATGCCGCCGAGCGCCGCGAAGGTGAGGTCGGTTTCGGAGAGCGCGGCGTTCGCGTGCGCCGCCGCGTCGATCGACGCGACGATCTGGGCGAGCGCGTCGCCGCCCGGGCGCGCGCCGGCGAGCGCGGGCGGGTTGCGGTGCTGTTTGCGGTACGCCTGCGCGATGCCGTCGCGCGCGCCGGCCAGCAGCTTCTCCGGCGTGACGCCGCGGTAGAACGTCTTCGTCAGCGCGCGGTAGCCGTTGCGCACGTCGTCGGCGTGCTGCCACGAGAGCGCCTCGGAAGCGGCCGGCGCGACCAGGACGAGCGCCACGGCGAAGCCGACCGCTCGGGCAAAGAGGCGAGGCCGTTTCATCGGGCCGCCATTCGGACGCGGCGCGGCCTTGGCCTCCGCATTTCTGCGGAGCGCATGCCGCGGCGCCGGCGCATTCCCCTTTCCGCGCAAAACTAGCGGGCCGGGCACGGGTGGTGAGCCCCGTCACGACCGGCCGGGCCGGAGCCGCGGTGCTAAACAACGGTTCCGGCGGGACCGATACATTGGATACGACCCCTGCGGACACGTCCGTTCTCGTCGCCGCTCGACGGCGAGGCCGGTGGTGCCTCTAGCGCCTGGTTGGCAGGGACCTCGCGAGCACCGCGTTCCCCCTGTAGCCGTGCCCGTCTCGTGCGCCGGTTCGCCGCCGCATCGGTGAGCCGTGCCGGCCGACGTCCACGGATGGAGTTTCGTCGTATGAAAAACGGCGTCGTCGTAGCAGCTCTGCTGGCCCTCGTACCCCTGTCGTCCGCCCCGGCGAACGCGCCGCTCCCGCGGCTGGTCAGCTCCTCGCATTCGGGTGAGGCCGCGATCACCATCGCGCTCGTGAACCCGCACTATCCGGCCACCGCCGCCGACCAAGCCTCCGCGCTGTTCGCGGACGTCAACGCCGAGCGCGCGCAGCGCGGCCTCCCGGCGCTCGTCCGCGACGAGACGCTGGAACGGTTCGCGTACACGAAGGCCGTCGAGATGGCCGCGCGCGGCTACTTCGGCCACACCGACGAGAACGGCATCACGTTCCAGGACCGCCTTCGCACCTGGCGCTGGCCGACGACGTACGCCGCCGAGAACATCGCCTTCGACTGGGACGAGCCGCACGCGCACGCCGCGTTCATGAACAGTCCGCCGCACGCGGCGAACGTGCTCGACGCCAACGAGCGCAAGATCGGCGTCGCCGTCGTCACCGTCGGCGACCGCGAAACGTTCTACGTCGAAGACTTCTCCGCCAAGTAGATCCTCATCTGATCCCAGCCGGTCGGGATCACCGACCGGCCCGCACTCGGGGCGAAGGCGTACGAGAGCCGCAGCGCGCGCTACTTGACGCCGCGCACAGACATCCGCGTTTCGGGGCTGGATGCCCGGCGTGCAGGACGGAACCGAACCACAGGCATTCTGCGGCTTCTATGGGGACCAGCGGTTTCGTCGGCTTCGTAGGAGGCGGCGGTGAGATCGCCCCGGAGGAATGCTGTCCGCGGGGCGGGCGGCCGCAGCGTTCGGAGATAAGGAAGAGCAGGACATGCCTGTGAAGGTCCGACGTGCTTCGTTGTTGCTACTCCGTATCTGCGCGGTTGTCGCGATCGCGTTCCTACGGCCATCCACGAGTCTCGCGGACGATCAAGCGCTCGTGCGAAATGACGGCAGTCACGGAAGACTCGATTCGTTCGACATTTACCACGTCTCCGACGTTGCGTTGTATCGAGTCGCATGGAACTTACCTCGCCTCATCGATCCACCTCATGACGGTAAGGACATCGTCCATGTCGAGGGACACGAGGCAGCCGCTCGCGAGCTCCTCACGGTGCTCGCGCAGACTCGCACGGCTCATGACCCGGAATGCGAGCGCTTTCGACTTGGCATCGACGTCCGTTGGGGCGTCGTACTGAACTTCCGAGACACTACGCGGACAGCATTTGGCTTCAATATGAGGCAGAACTGCCTCGTCACCGAATCGAGCCGGGTCCCTACCGGAATCGCCGGACCGCTTCTGGCTTACATGAGAAAGACGTATGCGTTCTTGATCGACACAGTGCCCTGAGGCGGTGATCGTTACCCTCCGAAAGGCGGCTACGTTGTCGTAAACCAGAAGTTCGCCTGGCCCGTGCCGATGGCGGCTTCGTAGCGGCCGAACTGCTCGCCGCGCGCGCGCCACGCGGCGCCGCCGTGCGCGCCGGCGAGGACCAGATAGTGCGCGAAGCGGCCTTCGGGCGAGCACGTGCGGCGGAACTCGTCCGCGTGTGCCAGCACGGCGGCGTGGTCGCCGTCGCGCCACCAGGCCATGATGCGCTCGTCCCACGCGCGCAGGGCCGGATCGCTGATGTCGCTCGGGTCGGCGCTCGCGCGCTGACGGATCGTGGCGAGCGGCCAGAAGCGATGCGACATTCCGCCCGACGCGACGAGCAGCACGCGCCGGCCCGTGCGCTGTGCGGCCGCGGCGATCGCTACGCCGAAGCGGAGGTTCGGCTCGATCTCGGCCGTGTCGAGCACCGAGATCGGCAGCACGCGCTTCTTCGCCGGGCCGGGATTGTAGTAGTGCATCGGGTTCAGCGTGCCGTAGTGCACCGGCAGGCCGCGGTGCGCCGCCGCCTCCGCGGGGACGCCGCGTGCCTTTGCTTCGGCGGCGATCGCTTGCGCGAGCTCGGGATCGCCGGGGTGGTCGTAGACGTACTCGTGGATCATCCACGGGATCTCGTCGGAGGTGTAGATCCCGTCGTGACGCTCGTGCGCGTTCACGATGAACTCCAGCGTCGAATGCCAGTGCGTGTCCATCACGACGAACGTGTCGAAGTCCAGCGCGTCGATGCGTTCGCGCTTGATCTGCGGGAGCGCGTCGTAGAACGTGGTCACGTCCTTGCCCATGTACTCGCGGCGCGCGTCGGGGTCGAGGATCATCAGGCGCGGAACGTGGGTGGAGAAGAGGCCGGCGGCGATCACGACTGGTGGCTCATCCTTCGACAGGCTCAGGATGACATGGCGGCTTGCGTGTCGGCTTCGGTCCAGCCGTCGGGGCCTTTGTAGCGCATCGGCGGCAGGTTCGGGATCTTCGAGCGGAAGACGAGGTACTGTCGGAAGCCGTCGAGCTCGAAGGTGCGCTTGTCGGCGATCATGCCGGCTTCATAGAGCGAGCTCGCGATCGCCGAGTCCCGGCCGAGCTTGCGGATCGTGATCGGCAGCAGCCGCTCTTCGAGGTCGAGGATGCGGAAGACGGCCTCCTCCGGGTCGGGCGCCGTCTCGATCGCTTCGCGCACGACGCGCAGCCCGGTGCCGATGTGGCGGACTTCGTCGTGCATCACGTACTCGTAGGTGTAGGCGGTCGCGAGGTCGCCGTATTTACGTGCCAGATCGGCGATCGAGTTGAAGAGCACGTGGGCGGAGTACGCCTCGAGCGTGCAGACTTGGCCGTAGACGATCTCGACGAAGCTCGGCAGGCCGTTCACGAAGCGGAAGAGCTCCGTCTGCTCGTAGGGAACGTCGAGCGAGTCGGCGAGGTCGAGGTCCCGGATGCGGCGCCACTCGATCTGGGTGTGGCGGACCTCGTCGAGCGCGTGCGTCGCGTAGAAGTACTGGATGTTCGGGCGGTTCGTCTTGGTGATGATCTGCGCGACCTGCGCCGTCGTCTGCGCCTCGCCCCAGCAGGTCGTCAGCATGATCGGCCGCATCGCGTCCCGGTACTCGCGCGAGAGCTCGGGGTCGTGCGTCTTGTGCTCGCGATACTTCTCGAGCAGCGCCTTCGTGTCGCGGTACTGGTGCTCGATGTACTCCTCGTACGACTCCAGCGTCCCGAACGTCCGCAGCTCCGCGTCGGGAACGTGCTTCGGGATGACGGTGAGCGGGCTGACGAACGACATCGATGAACCTCTGAAGACCTTCAGTACGCGATACAGACCAGCTTGGGTTCGGTGAAGAAGTCGAGGGACCAGCGGCCGCCCTCGCGGCCTAGGCCGCTCATGCCGACGCCGCCGAACGGCTGGCGCAGATCGCGCAGGAAGTAGCCGTTGATCCAGCACATCCCGGCGCGCACGCGCTGCGCGAAACGCAGCCCGTTCGAGACGCTCGCGGTCCAGATGTACGACGAGAGCCCGAAGCGCGTCGCGTTCGCGCGCGCGACGACCTCGTCCAGCGTGTCGAACCGGAAGACGGAGAGCACCGGCCCGAAGATCTCTTCGTGCGCGATCGTCTGGGACTCGTCGCGCGGCGCGAAAATCGTCGGGCCCAAGTAGTTGCCCGCGCCGAGCGCAGGATCGTTCGGGCGCGCGCCGCGCACCAGCGCCTCGACGCCCTCGTCGTCGGCCTGCGCGCAGAAGCGCTCGACGCGCTCGCGGTGCTGCGGCGTGATCAGCGGGCCGAGATCGCTCTCGCGCGACTGCGGGTCGCCCACGCGCAGCGCGCGCACGCGCTCGAGATAGCGCTCGAGGAACCGGTCGTAGATCCCGCTCTGCACGTACAGCCGCGTCCCGGCGAGGCACACCTGCCCGCTGTGCCGGAACATCGCGAGCACGCTGCCTTCCACCGCGAGATCGAGATCGGCGTCGTCGCACACCACGTTCGCCGACTTGCCGCCGAGCTCGAGCGTGACTTTCTTCAGCGACGGCGCGGCCGCGGTGTTGATCGCGATCCCGGTCGGCTCGCTGCCGGTGAACGCGACCGCGTCGACGCGCCGGTCGGCGACCAGCGGCGCGCCGGCCTCCGGGCCGAAGCCCGTCACCACGTTCACGACCCCGTCCGGAACGCCGGCCTCGGCGCACAGCTCCGCGAGCCGCAGGGTCGAGAGCGGGGTGAGCTCCGACGGTTTGAGCACGCAGGTGTTCCCCGCGGCCAGCGCCGGAGCGATCTTCCACGTCGCCTGCATCAGCGGCGAGTTCCACGGCGTCAGCAGCGCGCACACCCCGACCGGCTCCTCGCGCACGATCGAGACGATCTCGCGCTGCGCGCCCAGGAACGGCTTGCGGTCGAAGAACGCGCTCTGCTCGCGCTGCTCGACCGCGCTCGCGAAGAACGCGCAGTTGTCGGCCGCGCGCGGGACGTCGCGGTCGGCCGTCTCGCGGAACGGCTTGCCCGCGTCGCGCGACTCCAGCCGGGCGAGGTCCTCGCGGTGCTCGACCAGCAGCTCGGCGAGCTTGCGCAGCACCTTCGCGCGCTGCGCGGCGGTCGTGCGCGGCCACGGTCCTTCGTCGAACGCGCGCCGCGCCGCGCCGACGGCGCGCTCGACGTCGGCCGCGCCGCCGCGCGCTACGCGCGCGAACGCTTCACCGCTGGCGGGATCGACGTCGTCGTACGTCGCGCCGCCGGCCGCGTCCGAGTAGGCGCCGCCGATCCACAGCCGAGCGGTGAGCGACGGGGCCGTAACGCTCACGAAGCCGCGTGCATGGCGACGCGCTTCTCGGGGCGCATCGCGGGGACGACGTCGTAGAGCTCGGGGAGCCGCTTCTCGATGCGCTCTTGCGCGTCGTCGGGGGCCTGGTACGGCGGGCGCGCGGGGCCCATGTCGATCCCGGTCACCACCGACGCGGTCGCCTTCGTCATGCCGAGCGCGCCGAGCGCCGCTTCGCCGCCGCGCGGGAACACGCGGTTGAGCCGGCGCTGGATCTCCTGCGCGAGCGCGATGTCGCCGCGTTTCCACGCCGCGTCGATGGCGACGCAGGCGGGGACCGCGAACACGTTGATCTGGCCGCCGTTCGAGCCCAGCAGCCGGCCTGTGAGGTACGCGCGGAACGTCTGCAGGTAGATCGCGCGCCCGGCCAGCGCGTCGGCGACCTGCTCGAGATGCTGCAGGTCCGTCTCGATCTCTTTGACGCACACGACGTTGTCGAGCTCCGCGACTTGGCGGAAGAACGCCGGCGACATGTGGAACTTCGAGAGCGCCGGGTTGTGGTAGACGCAGACCGGGAGCAGATTCGTCTCGGCGACGGTGCGGAAGTGATCGAACGCCTCGCGCTCGCCGACCTTCCAGTAGTACGGCGCGATGACGACCGCGCAGTCGTAGCCCAGCTCGGCGGCCACCCGCGTCCAGCGCAGCGCCTGCAGCGTCGTCGCGCCCGACGTCATCGCGAACGCGCTCTTGCCGGGATGCTTGCGCGTCTGGTCGAGCACGACTTCGAGCACGCGGCGGCGCTCGTCGTCCTCGAGGTGGAGGAACTCGCCGATCGAGCCGGTCGCGACGATCCCGGTCGCGCCGTTCGCGAAGCACCAGTCGATCTGCGCGCGCAACGCGCCTTCGTCGACCGCGTACGTGCGGTCCATCGGCGTGACCACCAGCGCGATCACGTCGTTGAACCGGTCGCGGTAGCGTTCGATCTGCATGGCTCCTCCGAACGGGCTGCGCCGAACCTTACGGGGAGAACGTTCGCCGCGCCTCGCCGCGGCGCTGCAAAGTGCCAGGCTGGCCCGCTTGCGTCGCCCGCAAGAGGTTGGCAGTTCCGGCCCGAACAGAGGTCCATGACTCGTCGTGTGCTGATGATCGCGGCCGCGGCGCTGCTCGGTGGCGCACCCTACTGCGCGAGCGCGGCCGACCCCGTCCGTCCGCTCCGAACGCTGACCTACACCGTCGACGTGTCGATCACCGACTCGATCGAAGCGTCGTCGACGATCGTCGCAAACGGGAACCGTCCGCCCGCGAACGGGGGCCGCGCCGCGCGCCAGCAGCGGCCGGCCGCGACGACCGCCGGCTCCGGTACGCGCGGTACCGGCGTCACGATCGCGACCCAGGGGACGATCGTCGTCGAGGTGGTCCAAGCGACCGAGGACGCCGGCCTCATCGTGGACGTCTCGGAGGACGCGCCGAAGCGAATCCGGCCGAAGTTGCGCGTCGGCGTCTCCTCGGACGGCGCGCTGCTGTACGATCCCGCCGCCACCGACAAGCTCTCGGTCGAGGAAGCGGCCGTGATCCGCTGGCTCGGCCGCGGGTTCTACGGCGATCATCCGACCGAGGTCGGGACGGCCTGGACCGTCGACCAGAGCTCGAAGGGCTACACGGACGTCGAGCGGTACCGCGTGCTCTCCCGTGACGCATCGCGCGTGACGCTCAACTACGCGCTGGAAGAGAGCACCACGCTGGCGGGCGGGTATGCGGGCTCCCGCGAGGGGTCGCTGATCTACGACACCGCGCTCGTGGTGCCGGTGAAAGCGGCGTTCGAGGCGGTCTCGCATCGCCAACTGACCGAGGGCTACAACACGATGCGGACGTCCGTGCGCCTGACGCTCACCGCGGACAGCTTCTCGAAGCCCGCGTCGCTGACCGCCGGCGGCCGCTAGCCGTCGTCCTCCGGGCTCTCGCCCGACGGGTCGCCGCCGACGACGTCGGCGCGCTTGGCTCCGCTGGTCGCGAGCGCCGGTTTCCCCGCCGCCGCCAGCGCGGCGTTCGCGCGCGCCACGTCGTCGTGCTCGAACGCGGCAACGTCGCGCAGCACCGCGTTCAGCGCCGACTCGACGCGCGCGGTGAAGTCCAGCGTCGCCGCGCTCGGCGGCCCGCTCGCCGCCGCGAACAGCACGCCGCCCAGATCCTCGCGGACGCGGCCCGGGCGCTGGATGAAATCCTCGTCGTTCGTGAAGTCGGCGGTCAGCCGCCCGCGCAGCGCGAGCGCTTTCTCGCGGGCGCCGCGCAGCGTCGCGGCGAGCTCGCCGCTCGCGCCCTTCGCGCGCTCGTTCGCCGACGCCGCGTACGCGTCGAGCCGGTTCAACGTCTCGTTCACGCGCGAGTAGTCGTCCATGCCGCGCTTCGCGAACGCGTACGCGGCCCGGTAATCGGCGGCGGTGAAGCGTGCGCGCGGGTCCGGCGCCACGCGGAACGATTTCGCGAACGTGCGACCGTTCAGCACGACGCGCGCGGTGTACGTGCCGGGCGCGACTTGCGCGCCGATCCGCGGCCCGCGGAACTCGTCCTTGGCAGCCGCGAGCCAGCGCACCGGTCCGTCCTCGCGCAGATCCCAGCTCAAACGGTTCAAGCCCGCGAAGTTCGTGACGGCGGGAACGTCGCGCTCCGCGACGCGCATGGTGCCGCGGATGTGGCGCACGACGCGCCCGCCGGCGTCGACGATCTCGATCTCGGGCGCCTTCGCGCTCGGCTTCGCCTGGTAGAACGACAGCATCGCGCCGGCCGGCGGGTTCTTCCCGCCGTAGCGCGTGTACAAGCCCTCGTCCTGCGCGCGCGTCGTGAACGCGTACGCCGTGCGCGGCTGGAACAGCGCCGCGCCGGCGGCTTCGGCCTGCGGCAGCTCCTGCAGCGGCGTCAGGTCGTCGAAGATCCAGGCCGAGCGCCCGTGCGTGGCGAGGATCAAGTCGTTCCAGCGCGGCTGCACGCGGATGTCGTACGTCGCGACCGGCGGCAGCCCGAGCGCGGGCTTGCGCCAGTGCGCGCCGCCGTCGTACGAGAGCCAGAACGAGTTCTCGAGCCCGAGATAGACGAGCTGCGGGTTGCGCGTGTCGGCACGAATCGCGCGCGCCGGCTGCAGCGGCAAGCCGGCGGCGACGGCCGACCAGTGCGCGCCCCAGTCGCGCGTGACGAACGCGTGCGCCGCGTAGTCGCCGAGCAGGTGGCGGTCGATCACCGCGTACGCGGTGCCCGCGATCAGCGGTGAGGGTGCGACCATCTCCGCGCGCCCGTCCGGCGCGACCCCGGGCGGCGTCACGTTCGCCCAGTGCGCGCCGCCGTCGCGGCTGAGCTGCACCACGCCGTCGTCGCTGCCGGTCCAGATCTCGCCGCGCGTCTTCGCCGAGGGCTCGATGTCGAGCAGCGTTCCGGTGAACTCCGCACTCGAGACGTCGAGCGCGAGCGGTCCGCCCGACGGCTGCTGGTGCGCCTTGTCGTTGCGGGTGAGGTCGGGCGAGATCGGCGTCCAGTGCCGGCCGCGGTCGCGCGTGCGGAACACCACGTTCGCGCCGAAGTACGTCGTCGCCGGATCGAACGGGTCGAACGCGAGCGGCGCGTCCCAGTTGTAGCGGTATTTCGCGCGGTCCAGCGCGAAGTCGTCGGCCGCGGTTCCGCGCCACGGCTGCACGAAGGTGTTGCGCTGCGCGGAGCGGTCGTAGATCGAGAGGCGCCCGGTTTGCAGGTCGGTCCACACGAGGTTCGGATCGCGCGGGTCGGGCCAGGCCCACATCCCGTCGCCGCCGGTGACGCGCTCCCACGCTTCGTCGGGGATCCCTTCGGGGTTCAACCCGTTCGAGGGACCGCAGAAACCGTTGTTGTCCTGCAATCCGACGCAGATGCGGTACGGCGTTCCGTCGTCGTAGCCGACGTGGTAGATCTGGCCGATCGCGAGGTTGCGCGAGAACGACCACGCCGCGCCGCCGTCGAGCGTCATCGCGTAGCCGCCGTCCTCGCCGGCGATCATGCGGTTCGGATCGGCCGGTGAGATCCACAGATCGTGGTAGTCGACGTGGACCTGCGCGGCGATCTCCTTGAAGGTCTTGCCGCCGTCCTTCGACTCGGAGAGCGCTTCGGAGACGCCGTAGACGTGGTCGGCGTTCGACGGGTCGACGCGCACGTGCGAGAAGTAGAACGGCCGCTGGTTGACGAGCGTGTCCTTCGACATCAGCTTCCACGACGCGCCCGCGTCGTCGGAGCGCCACAGGATGCCGTCCTTCGACTCGATCAGCGCGTAGACGCGGCGCGGGTTCGATGCCGCGACCGCGAGCCCGATGCGCCCGGTCATCCCTTGCGGAAAGCCCGGTCCGCCGAGACGCTTCCACGTCTTGCCGCCGTCGGTGGACTTCCAGATCCCGTCGTCGTTGCCGCCCGACGTGAACGTCCACGGCTTGCGCTGGAACTCCCAGATCCCCGCGTAGAGGATGCTCGGGTTCGCCGGATCGGCGACCAGCTCGCTGACGCCGCTGCGCGGTCCGACGAACAGCGTCTTCGCCCACGTCTTGCCGCCGTCGGCGGTGCGGTAGACGCCGCGCTCCGGCGAGTCCGCGAAGACGTCGCCGAGCGCCCCGACGACGACCACGTTCGGATCGCGCGGGTCGATCGCGATCGAGGCGATCGCGTGCGTCGCGGCGAGCCCGACGTTCGCCCACGTCTTGCCGCCGTCGGTCGACTTGTACACGCCGTCGCCCCACGAGACGTCGTTGCGCGGGTTCGTCTCGCCGGTCCCCACCCAGACGACGGCGTGGTTCTTCGGATCGACCGCGACGGCGCCGATCGACGAGACGCCCATCGCGTCGAAGACCGGCGACCACGTCGCGCCGCCGTTCACGCTCTTCCACACGCCGCCGCCCGCCGTGCCGAGGTAGTACAGCTTCGGATCGTCCGGCACGCCGGTCACCGACGCGACGCGTCCGCCGCTGACCGCCGGACCGACCTCGCGAAAGGCGAGATGGTTGTACGGCGGCAGCGGCGTCGGCTCCGGCGACGCAGAGCGCGCGGGCGCCGGCGACGCCGACGGCGCGGCGAGCGCCGGAACCGGCGGCGCCGAAGCGTTCGACTCGGGCGCCTGCGCGGACGCGACCGCGGCGGCCGAACAGAAGAAGAGCGCCGCGATGGCGGCGCGCAGCACGGGACGTGGCACAGCCGCTGGCTACGCGGGAACGGCGGCGCGTCCTTCGCGAGTCAGCGGGCGAACGGATGCGTCAGCGCGGCGTCGCGTGCACCAGCAGCAGTCCGGTGCGGTTCTCTTCCACGAAGTACAGCGTCCCGTCGGGCGCCGCGGCGATCCCGCTCGGCAGCGTGCCTTCCGCGGGAACGGCGTACCGGCCGATCGTGCCGTCGGCGGAGACGCGGATCAGCTCGTTGCCGCTCGCGTGCGTGAGCCAGACGCCGCCGTCGCCGCCGGATGCGATCGCGTCGGATTCGCTGAAGCTTCCGGTCGCGTAGACGGTCGTCGCGCTCCCCGCCGTCGTCATGCGCCGCACGAGGCCGGCGTCGTCGAGGAACCACAGCGCTCCGTCGGCTCCCGCCGTGATCCGCTCGGGGTGCCCGCCGACGCTGAACCGCTGCGGCGCGCCGTGCACCGGAACGCGCTCGATCGCGCCGCCGAACTCCGCGATCCAAAACGCGCCGTCGGGGCCGAGCGCGACCCCGCTGCCGGTCGTGGCGGTCGCGACCGGTGCGAGCGTGGTCGTCCCGTCCGGGTTGAGCCGGACCATGCCGCTGAACGTCAGCACCCACGTCGCCGAATCCGGGCCGCTCAGGATCGCGAACGGCGGATACTGCGCGAACGACCACTGTCTCCCCGACGACTGCTCGATCACCGTGGACGACACGGTGTTGCCGGCCGCAGTGCTGCTGCCGGCATAGAGTCCGCCGTCCGCACCCCGCCCGAACGACAGCGGGCCGGCGCCGTCGAAGCCCGACGACGACGACATGATCCCGTTCCCGAAGCTGACGATCGACCACTCGAACCGGTCGGAGAACGCGACGGTCCCGTCCGAGCCGACCGCGAGCGACATCGCCGTGCCGCTGATGTCGATGCCGCGACCGCCGGTGAGGTTCTCGATCTGGAACGTCCGGAACGCCGGGGCCGGCGGAGCGCCGGCCGGCTGTTGCGGCGCCGGCGGTGCCCCGCCGCCTCCGCATGCGGAAAGGGCGGCCGCACAAAGCGCCGCCCAGATCAGCGTCCCGGTTCGCATGCTCGCCGGGTTTGCCGCGCGCCGTCGACGCTCCCGGCGTTCGCGGCGCCGGGAATGTACGTTCAGCGGTAGCGGCGGGCGTCAGAGGCCGGCGGTTCGTACCTGACCATCGCGCGCGGCCGGCGGCCGCGGAAGAAGTTCGCCACGGCGATACCGGCGACGATCAGCGCGGCGACGATCGCCGCGACGACGATGAGGTGCAAGATCCAGCCGAGCACGGTCAGCGCGATGAGCGCGACCGCGACGACCCCGGTGATCTTGAGGAACAAGTGCATCATAGCCTCCGCCCTCACGTACCCCGCGGCGCGCGCCTCTGTTTCAGCCCGACGGCCGCGCTGCGGGCGGCCAGGACTCGAACGCCCGTTCGATGAACTAGCGCCGTTCACGTGGACGGCGCCTTCTCCACGTTGCACCCGGCCGTCGCGGCGTGGTGCGACGCCCACCTCGGTTCCGCGACCCCGCCGCAGGCCCGAGCGCTCCCGCTCGCGGCCGCCGGCCGTCACGCGCTGATCTGCTCGCCGACCGGGACCGGGAAGACGCTGGCGGCGTTCCTGCCGGTCATCTCGCGGCTGGCCGAGCTGCGCGACGCCGACGAGCTGCTCGCCCGGACGTACTGTCTGTACGTCTCGCCGCTGCGCGCGCTCGGCTACGACGTCGAGCACAACCTGCGCCGGCCGCTGCGCGAGATCGGAATCCTCGAGCGGCCGAACACCGAGCGCGCGAAGCGGCGGCGCGGGCGCGTGCGGGAGGCGTTCGTGCGCACCGGCGTGCGGACGGGCGACACGCCCGTCGAGGAGCGGCGGCTGATGATCAGCCGGCCGCCGCACGTGCTGCTGACCACGCCGGAGTCGCTGGCGCTGATGGTCGCGATGGACAGCTACCGCAAGAAGCTCACGCACGTCGAGACGGTGATCGTCGACGAGGTGCATGCGCTCGCCGGAAGCAAGCGCGGCGCGCACCTCGCGCTGCTGCTCGAGTCGCTGGCGGAGCTGACGCGCGCGCCGCTGCGCCGCGTCGGGCTCTCCGCGACGGTCGCGCCGCTCGAGCGCGTCGCCGCGTTCCTCGCCGGGACCGACCGCGACTGCGCGGTGGTCGACTGCCGCGGGCTGCGCGAGATGCGGCTCGACATCGTCGCGCCGTTCGCCGGCGCGATGGCGCCGCTCGCGCAGTGCGCGCGCACCGCGTACGGGCTGACCGAGGACGTCCGCTCGACGCTGGTCTTCACCAACGTGCGCAGCCAGGCCGAGCGCATCGCGCACGAAATGGAAGCATGCTCGCTCACCCTTCGGCAAGCTGAGGCTGACACCGCACCTCCTCAGGATTCGTCCGGAGCCGGGATCGCCGTCTTGGAGAACGCGCCGCGGAGCGACACCGCGAAGCGCGACCGCCGCATCGGCGTCCACCACAGCGCGCTCGAGCGCAACGTCCGGCATCGCACGGAAGCCGAGCTGCGCAGCGGAAAGCTGCGCACCGTCGTCTGCTCGACCTCGCTCGAGCTCGGCGTGGACATCGGCTGCATCGACCGCGTGATCGTGCTCGGCGGCGCGCGCGGGATGACGCCGACGCTGCAGCGCGTCGGGCGCGCGGGCCACCGCCCGGGCGCCGTCGCGACCGGTGTCGTGCTGGCGCAAGACCGCGACGACATCATCGAAGCCGCCGCCACGCGGCGCTGCATCCGCGACGGCGTGATCGAGGAGATCGAGGTCGCCGACGCGCCGCTCGACGTGGTCGCGCAGTGGCTGGTCGGCCTGTGCGCGCCGGACAAGCGCGTGACAATCGCCGACGCGCTCGCGCTGGCGCGCCGCGCCTACCCGTACCGCGAGCTGCGCGAGGACGATCTGCGCGCGTGCGTGGCGTATCTCAGCGGCGGCGGCGTCGGCGCGGACGAGGCGCACGTGCGCCGCATCGGCAGCGACGGCGAAGCGGTGTACGGGCTCGGGCGCGAGCCGTCGAGCGCGTACTTCGAGAACGTCGGCACAATCCCGGACGAGTCGACGATCCCGGTCGCCGGCGCGGGCGGCCACGGGATCGGCCGGCTCGACGAGAGCTTCGCCTCGGGCCTGCGCGTCGGCGACGTGTTTCTGCTCGAAGGCCGCGCGCTGCGCGTGAAGGAGGTGGGCCCGCGCGGGCTGCGGGTCGAGCCGCACGCCGGACGCCCGACCGTCCCGCAGTGGAGCTCGCACCTGAAGGGGATCCCGCTCGCGCTCGCGCGCGAGATCGGCGTGCTGCGCAACGGCGTCGCGGGCGCGCTCGGGAACGGCGGGACGCAGCACGCGCTCGCGTACCTGCGGCACCGCTACGCGCTCGACGGCGTCGAAGCGGCGCACGTCGTGCGCTACGTCGCGCAGCAGCTCGCGCTGAGCGACATTCCCGACGCCGCGCACGCCGTGGTCGAGATCTACCGCATGGACGAGCGCCAGACCGCGGTCTACCACACCGGCGCCGGCCGCCGCGTCAACGAGACGCTGGCGCGCACCGTCGGGGCGCGGCTGCACGCGCGGCTCGGGATCAACTCGACGCTCACCACCGACGACAACGGCTTTCTGGTCGCGCTGCCGCGGCGCCGGCAGGTGCCGGATGCGGTGTGGGCCTCGCTGCTCGCGGTCGACGGTTTCGACGACGATCTGCTGGCCGGATTGCGCTCGGGCTGGCTGCTGCGCCAGCAGTTCCGGTACGTCGCGAACACCGGGCTGCTCGTGCTGCGGCGCGCCGGCGGGCGCTCGATCCGCGGCGGCGCGCTGCGCTGGAGCGCCTCGAAGATCTTCGACCGGCTGTGGGAAGCCGACCCGGACTTTCCGCTCGTGCGCGAGACGGTGCGCGTGGTGACGCGCGAGCTGCTCGACGCCCCCGGCGCGCGCCGCTATCTCGAAGGGCTCGACGGCGAACCGCGCGTGCTGCATCCTGCCGCGGCGACGCCGTTCACGTTCGGCATCGTCACCTCGTCGTTCGGCGACTCGGTGGTGATGGACGACCGCGCCAGCATGATCGAAGCGCTGCACGAACGGGTGTTGGCGGTGCTCGGCGAGTCGCGCGAGGACGAGGTCGAGCTGCTCGCGCGCGCCGCGAACGGCGATCTGCCGGCGCCCGCGCCGGTCTCGTCGGCCGCGAGCGGCGAACGGCAGTTGCGGCTGCTATGATCCGCCCCGCGCCCGCCTGCGACGCGCACCCGCTGGCCGACGGCGTCCTCGCGCTGCCGGGCGGCTTCGCGTGGTTGACCGCGTCGCGCGCGCTCGTCTGCGCCGACGCGCACTTGGGCTACGAAGACGTCATGGGCGGCGGCGCGGCGCTGCCGCTGTGGAGCACGACCGAGATCGTGGCCGCGATCGCGCTCGCCGTGCAGCGGCACGCCGCGCGCGAGATCGTCTTTCTCGGCGACGCGATCCATGCTGCGAGCTTGAGCGAAGGCGCGGCGCGCGCGGTCGGTGCGGCGCTCGACTCGCTGCGCGCGCACGCGCGCGTCACCGTCGTGGCGGGGAACCACGAAGGCCGCAGCCGCGGCGTCGCGGTGCTGGGAACGACGGTGGAGTCGTGCGAGCGCGACGGGTGGACGCTGATGCACGGCGACCGTCCCGAGCCGCGCGGATCCGGCCTTCCGCCGCGCACGATGATCGGCCACCTGCACCCCTCGCTGCACCTCGGCGGTGAGATGACCGCACCGGCGTTTCTCGGCTCGCGCGTGCTGGTGGTCGTGCCGGCGCTGACCCCGTACTCGCCCGGGCTCGACGTCACCGGCGACGCGTGCCTGGCGGCGCTCGCACCGTGGGGCGTGCAGCGCCGCGACCTCACCGTCGTCGCCGCGACGGCGGACCGCGTCTTCCCGTTCGGCGCGCTCTCCGCGCTGCGCGGGGCGCTGCACCTGCGCGGCGGCACCGCTGCGCAGCCGCTCGGGCGGCGGCGGCGCCTCCGCCCGGACCGCTAGCGCCCGAGGTGCGCGAGCGCGACCAGCGCCGCGGCGACCTGCGCCCCCGCCGCGATGCGGCCGTCGAGCGCCATCGCGCGCACCTCGCCGAGCGGGACGAGATCGACCTCGATCGCCTCGGTGACGTCGAGCGACGGCTCGCACGTGCGCACCGCGTCGCGCACGACGAAGAGGTGAAAACGTCCGGTAGCGTTCGTAGGGTCGGTCAAAAACGTGCGCACGTGCTCGGGCGGCGAACCGGTGTAGCCCGTCTCCTCGGCGAGCTCGCGCGCCGCGCACGACGGCGGCGTCTCGTCCTCGTCGATCATTCCGGCGGGCAGTTCCGTGGTGATCTCGCCTACGCCATGCTTGTACTGCCTTACGAACGGGACGTTCTCTTCGGGCGTGATCGCGAAGACGACGCAAAATCCGCGCGACTCGCGCACGAAGTAGTCCTCTACGATCACGCCGCTCGGAAGCTCGACGCGGTCGGCGCGCAATCGTAAAAACTTCGTTTGGATTCGGTAATCGGAGTTCAGAATGCGCCACGGACGCAAGCGCTGCTCGCTCATGGCGAGGGTATACCACGTGCTCGTGCGGAAATGAGCCGCATCACACGACGTCCTTTCGGGGGAACGGGACGATCGAGAAAATCGAGATCGGCCACCATTACGACACGACGTACGGGACGCTCTGGAAAGACGGGACCTACTTTCCGCGCGGCACCCGCGTGCTCGTCACGGGTCTGCATTTGGAGCAGGGCTTCTGCGTCCGCTTCCCCGCCGAGGTCGGCGGTGAACCGCTGGAGACGTGGGAGGACTGGGACGAAGTGGACTTCGTCGCTGAGGAAGGCTCCGTCGAGTCGACCGGCGTCCTGCCCGCCAGCGTGCTGCACGAAGCGCGCGAAGTGCTCGACGACGCTGAGGACGGCTGTCACCTCCATCTCCACGAAGGCGACGACTAGCCGCCGCCGCGCGGCGCCATGACGGCACATCCGATGCGCCGCGGGCACAACGCCGCGGCGCTGATCGCGACGCTGCTCGCGGCCGGGGCGCTCCTGCCGCTCGAGCCGCGGGTGCGGTTCGTGCTGATCGGGCTGGCCGCCGCGTCGATCGTCCTCGTCCTGGTCGTTCGCTTGCGCGGTCACGCGGCGCGGCGCGACGACGCGCGCAGCGCCGCGACGTTCGCACGCATCGAACGCATTCGCGAAGCGCGCGCGAAGCGCGCGCGCTGAACCGATGCGAGCTCCGGACGTCTTCGCCGTGCTGCTCGTCGCGGTCGCGCTCGCGTCCGCAGCTCCGGCGCGGCCTGCGGTCCGCGCGGCGGATCGCGCGTCGATCGGCTACCGCTACGATCAGGTCGAGCGACTCGAGGAGGTCCGAGGGCTGGAGCTTCCGTCGCCACCGCCGTTCGGGCCGGCGTATGCGGCCGCGCTGGCTCGTCGCGCGATGTTCGAGCACCGCCCGCGCCGGACGGTTTGGGGCCTTTCGGCCGATGAGTTCGACAACGGCGGCGGCGGACGGCCGTCGACCTGGTACGTGCGCGCCGACGGCACGACGCGCGTCGACTACGGCTACTTCGGCCGGCGCATCATAATGATCTTCGATCCGAACCGCCACGAGCTGATCTGGGCGGATCCCGAGAAGCGCACGTACCGCGTCTACGACACCGGACCGTCGGACGCGTTCTTCACGTCTGCCGACCCGCGCGCGACGCCCCGGCCCGGCGCGTCGCCGACGCCTCATCCGGTTTCGGTCGAGCCGCCGCGGCAGACGACGATCGACGGCCGTGCGGTCACCGTCTACACGGCGGCGCTGAACGACTCCGCGCTCGTCCAGCGGCGCGCCGACTACGTCTCGGCGCTTCCGCGTCCGCCGATCGTCCCGTTCCCGGGCTTCTATCAGGCGATGGACTGGATCGGGATCGCGCTCGGCCCGTCCTATCGCGAGCCGCCCGACGGCCTGGTGCTCTTCCGCGCCGTCGCTTGGAGCCAGATGCGCCTCGCGCAGGCGTTCAAGAAGAATCCGGACGTGAACGATCGCACGTTCACGCTGCTGACGTGCCGGCGCGGAAACGTCGCGCCGCTCACGGCGCAGGACGCCTCCGTGTTCTCCGCGCCGGCGGGGTACCGGCGCGACGGCGAGGTCGCGCCGTCGCCGAAGTTCACCTTCGGCCGGGACACCGACGACTTCATCGCGTTCCATGCGTGCGACGACGTCGTCGCCCGAACCGAGGGTTGGTAGCGCGACCGGGAACGGCCGGCGCTCACGGCGCGCCCGTTGCCGGGGCGACGCCCTCGCGGGTCAGCATCTCCGTATAGATCTCCGCAACGCGCTCGAGCGTGTCCGCGTCTTCCGGGCGCTTGTCGGGGCGCAGGCGCACGATGCGCGGGAAGCGCAGCGCGTAGCCGCTCCGGTGGAGATCGCTCTTCTGGATGATGTCGAACGCGATCTCGATCACGACTGCCGGTTCGACGAGGATCTCGTGGCGTTTGAGGTCGAGGCGGCGGTATGCGGCGCGCGCCTCGGCGGCCGGGAGGCGGTGCTCCTCGAACCACTGCGTCATCTCGGCGATCTCGACGTCGGTCAGACCGCTGTAGGCCTTGCCGATGACCGCCAGCTCGTCGCCGTCGCGCACGGCGAAGGTGTAGTCCGAGAGGACGTTCACGCGGCGGCCGTGGCCGCGCTCGACCGCGACGACGACGCAGTCCAGCGTCGCGAGCTCGCGCTTGAGCTTGAGCCATGACTTGCCGCGGCGGCCGGGCGTGTAGAGCGAGTCGGTGCGCTTGAAGACCAGGCCCTCGTCGCCGCGCGCGCGCGACTGCTCGAAGCGCTCGTGGATCGCCTCGGCGGCGGCGCCCGCCTCCAGCGCGGTCCACGGCGCGAGCGCGAGCGCGTCGCCGGCTCCCGCCAGCAGCTCGGCGAGGCGTTCGCGGCGGTCGGCCAGCGGGTGGTCGAGCAAGAACTCGCCCTCGCGCGCGAGCGCGTCGAACACGACGTAGCGCACCGGCACGTCGCGCAGCAGCTCCGGCGCGACCTCCTTGCGCTGCAGCCGCGCTTGGAGATACCGGAACGGCAGCACGCGGCCGTCGCGCACGGCGACGATCTCGCCGTCGAGCGCGAACGAGCCGGGCAGCGCGCGCAGCGCTTCGACCACCTCGGGATACGACGCGGCGACGTCGTTGAGCGTGCGCGAGAAGAGCGAGACACGTTCCGGCGTGACGTGCGCCTGCGCGCGGATGCCGTCGTACTTGTCCTCGACCAGCCACGTCGCGGCGGCGAGGTCCTTGTACTCCGAGCCGTACGCGATCGGTGAGGCGAGCATGAACGCGACCGGCGCGTGGTAGGCGATCGTCACCTGGTCCAGCGTGTCGTGCTTCGCGGCGAGCGCGACGGCGCCGAGGTCGCCCGCCGCGCTCGCGGCGCGGCGCACCGCGCGGGGATCGCGCTCGAACGCCTGCGCGACAGCGTCGACGACCAGTCCTTCGCGCAATCCGATCCGCAGCTCGCCGGTCATGATCTTCACGACGTACGTCGCCTCGAGCGGGTCGGTGCAGGCCGAGAAGATTCGCTCGCACAGAATGCGGCGGCGCTTCTGCGCGTTCTTCCCGGACGCGTCGGCGATCTCGATGAGCAGCGCGTACAGCCGCGCGGGCGTCAGGGTCTCGCGGAACAGGCCGAGGTCGTGCGACGGCCGCACGAACGGCCCCAGCGCCGCGCCGAGGTCGCCGGTCGCGCGGTACGCGACGCCGAGCGCGGCGTCATCGACCGCCCACGTCGTCTCGGCCGCTTCGATGATCGTGCGGCCGCCGACCGCGAGGCTGCGCTCCTGCGCCTGCGGAAACGGGTTGCCGGTGAAGTAGCGCGTCGCCGGCGCCAGGTCGCCGTCGGCGAGCTCGCGCAGATAGCCCGCGACGAGCGCGATCTTCTCCAGCTTGCTTGCGGTGGCCGCGATCGCAGCGCAGGTCCGAGCGAAGGCGATCATCCCTGGGGCGGTTTCGGCAGGGCAACGTCGTGCGCCCGCGGTAGGCGAGGGCGTGATCACCGCGATCGTGCTGATGACCGTCGAGCCGGGCCGGGTGCGGACGCTGGCCGAGGAACTGCTCGAGATCGACGGCGTGACGGAGTGCTACAGCGTCGCGGGCCCGTACGATCTGGTCGCGATCGTGCGCGTGCGCGAGCACGAAGAGCTGAGCGATCTCGTCACCGAGCGCATCGCGTCGCACGCGGGGATCACCGCCACCGAGACGCTGATCGCGTTCCGCTCGTTCGCGAAGCGCGACCTCGGCATGGTCTGGGACATCGGCGCCGACTGACGCCGCATTGGAGGTTTTCTTGATTCGATCGATCGCCGCGGGCGCGCTGTTCGCGTTCCTCACGCTCGTCGCCGCGCCGGCCGACGCGAGCGCCACCGACGACGTCCGCGCCGCCATGCTGAAGTTCGCCGCCCTGCGGTCGTACGAGATGACGTTCGGCTCGGGCGCACGGACGGCGACCGCGGACTTCGTCAACCCCGATTCGATGCACATGTCGTCGCAGGGGATGGAGCTGATCCACATCGGCACGACGACGTACATGAAGATGGGCGGAAAGTGGCAGAAGCTGCCGAGCTCGCGCGGCGAGACGCCGATGGGGATGGCCGACCGTGTCCGCAAGATGGCGAGCAAGGCGAACGGCGTCACCGCGACCGACCTCGGGATGAAGTCGGTCGGCGGCGAGACGTTGCACGCGTACAAGATGACGCAAAGCGACGGCACGACCGGCACGTGCTACATCGGCCGCGACGGCTTACCGCACCGGCTGCAGGGGAAGTCCGCCGACGAGACCGTCGTCATCTCGAAGTTCAACGCGGTCGCGCCGATTCACGCACCGCTCTGAGGCGCGGGCCGCCGTAGGAGCCGGGATGTTCGACGGGTTCACGCTCGCGTTCGTCGACGCGGGCGAGGCGACGATTCGCGTCCGGCACGGCGGCAGCGGTCCGCCGCTGCTGCTGCTGCACGGGCACCCGCAGACCCACGTGATGTGGCACCGTATCGCGCCGTGGCTGGCACGCGAGTTCACCGTGGTGGCGATGGACCTGCGCGGCTACGGCGACAGCTCGAAGCCGCCGACGACGCCGGACCACGAGCCGTACTCGAAGCGCGCGATGGCGCGCGACGCGGTCGCCGTGATGCAGCATCTCGGCTTCGAGCGGTTCGACCTCGCCGGCCACGATCGCGGCGGGCGCGTCGCGTACCGGCTCGCGCTGGATCATCCCGAGCGCGTGGGCAAGCTCGCGACGCTCGACATCATCCCGACCGGCGAGCATTTTCGCCGCGCCGACATGAAGTTCGGCCTCGGCTACTGGCACTGGTTCTTCCTGGCGCAGCCGTACCCGCTGCCCGAGACGCTGATCGGCAACGATCCGGAGTTCTTTTTCCTCGGCCGCCCGAACCGTCCGAACGTCTTCGCGCCGGCCGCGCTCGAAGACTATCTCCGCTGCTACCGCAACCCCGAGACGGTGCACGCGGCCTGCGAAGACTACCGCGCCGCGGCGAGCTACGACTTCGCGCTCGACGAAGCGGACCGCGGGACGAAGAAGATCGCCGCGCCGCTGCTCGCGCTCTGGGCGGGACGCGGCCAAGTCGGGAAGTGGTACGACGTCGTCTCCGTCTGGCGCGACTGGGCGGACGACGTGCGCGGTGCCGAGATCGACGCCGGCCACTTCATCGCCGAAGAAGCGCCGCACGAGACCTACGACGCGCTGCGCGCGTTCTTCACGACCTGATCGGTCAGCGCGGCGGCGGGATCGGCTACGGTCAGAACAGCGCGAGCTGTTCGTGCGGCTCGAGGTAGGTCGCGTCGACACCCAGGCGGCGCAGGCGCCAGACGAAATCACGCCAGCCGTGGTTCAGCAGAACTTTCTTCGGCTGGGCGAGCTCGATGTAGCGCAGCAGCGCGGTGTAGTCGGCGTGGTCGCTGAGCGGGATGCACGCATCGGCACCGTAGCGGTACTGCGCGGTCTTGTCGAGTGCCCAACCGGACAACATCGCAGTTCGCGTCGGCTTGTCCTTCAGCGCTTTCGGCAGCTTCTTGCCGGACGGCGGCCAGATCAGCGCGCGCGTTCCGTCGTACGTCAGCGCGTCGTAACGCTCGTACGGCGGCAGCTTCACGCCGGACTCTTCGTAGCAGCGCGCGATCGCGTGCACCGCGCCGTGCACGGTGAGCGGTATCCCGGCTTTGCCGAGGATCGCCATCGCCTCTTGCGCCTTGCCGAGCGAGTACGCGAAGAACACCGGCGCGTGGGCGTCCTCGAGCGCCTTGGTCGCGAACGCGACGATCGCGTCCTCGACCTCCTCGCGCGGCGGGAAGACGTACTGCGGCCGGCCGTAGGTGCACTCCATCAACAGCACGTCGCAGCGCTTGACCTCCGGCGGCTCGCACGTGTACGAGCGCGCCAGCTTGAAGTCGCCGGTGTAGACGAACGAGCCGCGCTCGCCCTCGATCATGAGCTGCGCGCTGCCGAGGACGTGTCCGGCCGGGAACAGCGTGAGCCGGTGCTCGCCGTCGGTCCACGGCTCGTTGAAGCGGTGCTCCTCGAACGCGCACTCCGGCCGCGGCCGCACCGGCAGCAGCGTGGTCTGCTTGGCGCGCGCGATCGAGCGCTCGAAGCGCGACGCGCAGATGCGGGCGTTGGCCGGCGTCGTGACGATGCGGTCGTGCTCGCGCGCGTGGTCGCTGTGACCGTGCGAGACGTAGCAGCGGCTGCGCGGGCGCATCGAGTCGATCCAGAGGTCGAGGTCGGCGACGTAGAGCGACCGCTCGGACAAGGAGAACAAATCGAACGTCTGTTCGTGCCGGGGCGCCTGCGCACCCTTTTCCGCGACGGTCGGGTTTAGCGGTCCACCACACTCCCGCCACAGGAGCTCGCAACGCACGTGCGCGTCTACGACAACATCGCCGACACGTTTGGGAACACGCCGCTGGTCCGTATCCCGCGGATGAACAAAGGCCTCGGCGCGCAGATCTTGTGTAAGCTGGAGTCCAAGAACCCGGCCGGTTCCGTCAAGGACCGCATCGGTGTCGCCATGATCGAGGCCGCCGAGCGCGACGGCAAGCTGCGCCCCGACTCGGTGATCGTCGAGCCGACCAGCGGCAACACCGGGATCGCGCTGGCGTTCGTCTGCGCGGCGAAAGGCTATCCGCTGATCCTCACCATGCCCGATACGATGACGCTCGAGCGCCGCAACCTGCTCAAGGCGTACGGCGCGCAGCTCGTCCTCACGCCGGGGGCTGAGGGCATGAAAGGCGCGATCGCCAAAGCGAAGGAGATCGTCGCCTCGAACCCCGCCAAGTACTTCCAGCCCGGCCAGTTCGACAATCCGGCGAACCCCGAGATCCACTACCGCACGACCGGCGAGGAGATCTGGCGCGACACCGACGGCACCGTCGACATCCTGGTCGCCGGCGTCGGCACCGGCGGCACGATCACCGGCGCCGGCCATCTGCTCAAAGAGCGCAAGCCGTCCGTCGAGTGCATCACCGTCGAACCCGACACGTCGACCGTGCTCTCCGGCGGCTCGCCGGGGCCGCACAAGCTGCAGGGCTTCGCGCCGGGATTCGTCCCCTCGATCCTCGACACGAAGGTCTACAGCGAAGTCATCAAGGCGACGTTCGAGGACTCGGTCGCGACCGCACGCCGCCTCGCGCGCGAGGAAGGCATTCTGGCCGGCATCTCGACCGGCGCGAACGTCTGGGCCGCGCTGCAGGTCGCCGCGCGCCCGGAGAACGCCGGCAAGACGATCGTCGTGATCGTCTGCGACACCGGCGAGCGCTATCTGTCACACCCGCTCTTCGCCGAGCAGGACGCGAACGTCTTCGAACCCGCGCTCGCGTAGAGCAGCTCAGCATGACAGGGAAGCGGCGAAGCTCGGTCAGTACTGGGCGGGGTCGGCGTCGATGGCGGCTCGGTAGAGGCGGTAGGGGGGTGTGCGGAGGTCTTGGCCTTCGTTGAAGGTCGGCATGCGGTTGACTTGCGTGTCGGTCACGTAGATCAGGCGGTCGGGGCCGAGTTTTACGCCGTCCGGCCAGATGAAGAAGCGTTCGCCCTGGAACAGCTTCTCGTAGCGGCTCTCGCCCGGGATCAGACGCTGTACCGTGCCGTGCGTGACGTCGGTGAAGTAGACGCGGCCTTCGCGGTCGCAGTCGAGGCCGTCGCTGGCGAAGTCGCGCGCGTCGTGCTGGACGACGTGCCGTTCGACTTGCTGGGGGCTCGGATGCGGCGCGCTCAAGATGTCGGTGTCGATCGAGTAGACGGCGTACGAGCCGAGCGGCGTCCACCACAGCGTCCGGGCGTCCGGCGAGAGCGCGATGCCGTCCGCGCCGACCGTGGCCTGCACGAGGCCGCTCTCCGTCGCGATGCCGAATCCCGGACTCTGCGTTGCGCGCACGCTCGCGTGGCCGCTCAGCCGGCGCCATGACTTGCCCGAGTCCAGGTCGACCACGACGATCGCGTTCGGGCCGTTCGCGCCCGAGTCGGTGATGTACGCGAAGCCCGCTTTGCCGCGCGTGTAGTCGATGACCAGATCGTTCAGATACGACGTCGGCAAACACACCTCGTCCGGGAAGCCGATGCCGTGCACGATCGCGTTGCGCTCGAGGTCGATGACGTAGAGTTTCGCGGCGCTCGGATCGCAGCCGTCGAGCGAGCGCGCGCCCGTGTCGAGCGCGAGCAGGCGGCCGCGCGGTCCCAGCGCGATCCCGTGGACGTTCACGAAGCAGTGCTCCGCGTCGCTCGGGTCGATCGCGTTCACCAGCTCGTCGGGGAACGGAACGACCCGTCCGCCGATCAGCTCGCCGAGATTCATCGGGGCCGGAACCGGATCGAGGCGCGGAAAGCTCAAGAAGATGCGCCCGTCGCGCGCGGGCGCGATCCCGGACGGCCAGTGATCGGCGAACTCCGCGAGCACCTCGGGGCGAAGCGAAGCGTTGACCGCGTTCGTATCCATGCGAGGGTCGTACCCAGCTTCCGCGAACGCCGCGTCCCGCGATGTTCTGGGAGTTGACCGGCGTTCCCGCGGTGGCCGTGCGACGCGGTGGACGCGTCGAGTCCGTGCACCAAGTGGCCGCCTGCGCCGCCGACGTCGACGGCGAGGTGGTGCTCAAAGTCGGCACCGTCGAGACGCCCGTCTTTCTGCGCTCCTCCGCCAAGCCGTTCATCGCGGCCGCGGCGGTGCGCGAGGGCGTGCTCGAGCGGTTCGGCTTCGGCGAGCGGGAGCTGGCCGTGATGTGCGCCTCGCACAACGGCGAGCCGGCGCACGTCGAGCTGGTCGCGGCGATGCTGGAACGGATCGGCGCGAGCGAGCGCGATCTCGCGTGCGGCATCCATCCGCCGTCCTACGAGCCGGCCGCGGCGGCGCTCACCGCGCGTGGCGAGCGGCCCTCGCAACTGCACCACAACTGCAGCGGCAAGCACGCGGGGATCCTCGCGCTGGCGAAGTTTCTCGGCGCACCGTTCGCCGGGTATCTCGAACCGTCGCACCCGGCGCAGCGGCTGATCGTCGCGCTCTGCGAGCGCGTCAGCGACGACGTGTTCGAAGGCGACAAGCTCGCGGTCGACGGCTGCGGGATCCCCGTCTACGCGACGACGCTGCGGAAGGCGGCGGTGTCGTTCGCGCGCTTCGCGACCCTGCGCGGGCTGGACGACGCGGATGCGACCGCGCTCGCGCGCGTCGGCGCGGCGATGGCCAGCGAGCCGTGGTACGTCGCCGGCACCGGGCGCTTCGACACGGACCTCATCCGCGCGACCGGCGGGCGGATCGTCGGCAAGGCCGGCGCCGAGGGCGTCCACTGCGACGCGCTGCTCGACGCCGGGCTCGGCGTCGCCCTCAAAGTGATCGACGGAACGCGCCGTGCCGCGCCGCCGGCGACGCTGGCCGTTCTCGACGCGCTGCGGGCGCTCGAGCCGGCGGCGCGCGAGGCGCTCCGGCCGCACGCCGTCGCGCCGGTGCGGACGGTGGCGGGCCGCACCGTCGGCGAGGTGGCCGCGCTCGCCGACTGGATTCCGGCGATAGCGGCCACCGGGTAGCAACCACTCGGCCCCGGCTCAGGTCCAAGCCTTCGTGGTCGACTTCTTCCTTCGCCGGCCGATCTTCGCGTCGGTGTTCTCGCTGGTCATCCTGCTGCTCGGGCTCATCTCGATCCCGACGCTGCCGATCGCCCAATTTCCGAACATCGCACCGCCCACGGTCTCCGTGACGGCGATCTATCAAGGCGCGAGCGCCGAGGCGGTCGAGTCGTCGGTCACCGTCCCGCTCGAAGAAGCGATCAACGGCGTCCAGGGGCTCAAGTACCTGCAGTCGTCGTCGGGCAGCGACGGCAGCTCGCAGATCACCGCGACGTTCAACCTCGACCGCAACCTCGACCAAGCCGCGAACGACGTGCAGAACGCCGTGAACCTCGCGCAAGGGCGGCTGCCGAACGAGGTCAAGCAGATAGGCGTCACCGTCTCGAAGAACTCGGGGACGTTCGTCGCCGCGCTCGCGGTGCGCTCGACCGACAAGCGCTGGGACCAGGCGTACTTGACGAACTTCCTCGAGTCGAACGTCGTCAACGACCTCAAGCGCATCAACGGCGTCTCCGACGTGCGCGTGTTCGGCGAGCGCAAGTACGCGATGCGGCTGTGGGTGGACCCGAAGCGCCTCGCCGACAACGGGCTCACGGCGGGCGACGTCGTCACCGGGCTGGCCGCGCAGAACGTGCAGGTCGCCGCGGGCGCGATCGGTGCGCCGCCGACGAACGGCCATCAGGACCGCGAGTACTCCGTGCTCGCGACCGGGCGTCTGCACAGCGCCGCCGAGTTCGCGAACATCGTGCTCAAGACGAACCCCGACGGCGGCTACGTGAAGGTGCGCGACGTCGGCCGCGTGGTGCTCGGCGCGGAGAACTACGGCGGCTCGCTGTGGTTCGACGGCGACGAGTCGATCGGGCTGGGCATCCTGCAGCTCCAGACGGGCAACGCGCTGGCGGTGTCGCAGCAGGTCCGCGCGACGATGGACCAGCTCTCGCAGAAGTTCCCGGCCGGCGTCAGCTACAAGGTCGCCTTCGACACGAGCGAGTTCGTGCGCGAGTCGATCAAGGAAGTCGTGATCACGCTGCTGATCGCGATCGGCTTGGTCGTCCTCGTGATCTTCCTCTTCCTCCAGGACTGGCGCACGACGCTGATCCCGGCGCTGACGATCCCGGTCTCGCTGATCGGCACGTTCTTCCTGATGAAGGTGCTCGGGTTCTCGATCAACACGCTGACGCTGTTCGGGCTGACGCTGGCGACCGGGCTCGTCGTCGACGACGCGATCGTCGTCATCGAGAACATCGCGCGCTTCATCCAGGAGAAGGGGATGCCGCCGCTCGAGGGAGCGCGCGAGGCGATGAGCGAGATCACCGGCGCGGTGCTCGCGTCGTCGCTGGTGCTGCTCGCGGTGTTCGTCCCGGTCGCGTTCTTCCCGGGAACGACGGGGCAGCTCTACAAGCAGTTCGCGCTCACGATCGCGTGCTCGATCACCATCTCGCTGTTCTGCGCTCTGACGCTGACGCCGGTGCTCTCGTCACTGCTGCTGGGGCGAAACGTCCACCGCGAGAGCCGCGTCTTCCGCCCGGTGAACGTCGGCATCAACGCGATCCGCCGCGGCTACCATCGCGCGCTGCCCTGGGTGATGAAGCGCCGGGTGCTCGCGCTGGGCGTCTTCGCGATCCTGCTCGGCGTGACGGGCTGGTTCTACACCTCGACGCCGACCGCGTTCATCCCCGATGAAGACCAAGGCTTCGCGATCGTCAGCGCTCAGCTTCCCGAAGGAACCGCGATCGACGTCACGCACCGCGTCCAGCGCGACATCGAGGACGTGCTGCGCGCGCAGCCCGAGATCTCCGACGTCTTCGACGTCGCGGGGTTCAGCTTCACCGGATCGGGCTCGAACAAGATCACGATGTTCATCCGGCTCAAGCCGTGGGGCGAGCGGCCCGGTGCGGCGCACGTGCTGAGCGCCGTGAAGGACCGCGTGAACATGCAGCTCTTCACGACCTTCAAGTTCAAGCACCCCGACGTGCTCGCGTTCGCGATCCAGCCGCCGTCGGTTCCGGGGCTCGGCTTCCAGGGCGGGTTCTCGTACGAGCTGGAGGACCGCGCGAACCAAGGGATCCCGGCGCTGGAAGGCGCGTCGAAGGCGCTGATCTACCCGGCGTACGCACCCGACGCGCCGGTGAGCAGCGTCTACACGACGTTCCGCACCGACAAGCCGACGATCCTCACCGACGTCAACCGCGCGAAGGCGTCCTCGCTCGGCGTCTCGCTGCCCTCGCTGTTCAACACGATGCAGGTGTATCTCGGATCGGTCTACGTCAACGACTTCGACTTGAACGGCAAGTCGTACCGGGTGTACGTGCAGGCCGATACGCCGTACCGTTCGCGCGTCGCCGACCTCGAGCAAATCTACGTGCGGAGCCAGAACCAGATCTTCGCCAACGGACAGCTCATCCAGCCGCCCGCGATTCCGATCACGGCGCTGGTCGACATCAAGGAGATCAAGGCGCCGCCGACGATCACGCACTTCAACCTATACCGCTCGATCGAGATCAGCGGCGGGCCGAAGGCCGGGCACGGCTCCGGTGAGGCGCTCGCGTTCATGGACCGCCAAGCCGCGCATCTGCCGCCGGGCTTCGCGACCGAGTGGAGCGGGATCTCGCGCGAGCAGATCGAGGGCGGCGCGCAGGCCGCGATCATCTTCGGCCTCGGGATCATCTTCGTGTTCCTCGTGCTCTCGGCGCAGTACGAGTCGTTCGCCGACCCGCTGATCATCCTGCTCGCCGTTCCGCTCGCGCTGCTCGGCGCGATCGGCGGGCTGTGGGTACGGCATTTCTTCTCGGACGTCTTCGCGCAGGTCGGCTACGTCATGCTCATCGGGTTGGCGTCGAAGAACGCGATTCTGATCGTGGAGTTCGCGAACCAGCTCCGAGACCAGGGCGTCGATACCGTCAACGCGGTCGTCCGCGCCGCGGAGACGCGGCTGCGCCCGATCCTGATGACCTCGATCGCGTTCGTGCTCGGCGTGACGCCGCTGGTCTTCGCGACCGGCGCCGGCAGCGGCGCGCGCAACTCGCTCGGCACCGCGGTGTTCGGCGGGATGATCCTCTCGACCGTGCTGAACCTGTTCATCACGCCGGTGCTCTACGTCGCGATCGCCGGGATCGAGGACAAGCTCGGCTTCGGCCGCGGCCGCCACGCGCCCGCGGAGGGTGCGAGCAACGGCGTCCCGGGCGCGCCCGCAGCGCCGCAGCCGGTCCGAATCTAGGGTTCGGGAGAGACGCTCGCCGGCGCTAGCCGGCCAGCAAGTCTCCGGGTTCTGGCATCCCGGTCGCGCCGCCGGGATGCGCCGCAACCGCGTACGCGTCGATCGCGTACTCGGCGAGCATCCGCTGCGCGTTGAAGTGGCTGCCGTTGAAGGCGATCGCGCCGCGCATCACCTCGGCGTAGCGCTCGCGCTCGCGCGCGTACAGCGGCAGGATCGCGTGCTGCAGCAGCGTGTAGATCGCGTCCGCGGTGCGCTCGTCGTCGGCGCCGGTGCGCGCGTCGATCGACCAGCCGGTCACGCCGTCGAGCGCGCCCTCGATCCACCACCCGTCCATCACGGAGAGGCTCGGGACGCCGTTGAGCGCCGCCTTCATGCCGCTCGTCCCCGAGGCTTCGTTCGGCGGGCGCGGCGTGTTCAGCCAGATGTCGGCGCCTGCGGTGAGCGAGGCGCCCCAGCTCATGTCGTAGTTCTCGACGTAGACGATGTCGACGGTGCCGGCCAGACCGTCCGCGCTGCGCACGATGTGCTGGATCATCGCCTTGCCGTCGCCGTCGCGCGGGTGCGCCTTGCCGCCGAACACGATCTGGATCCCGCCGAAGAGGCGCGCGATCGCAGTGAGCCGTTCGGTGTCGCGCAGGATCAGGTCGTTCCGTTTGTACGCGGTCGCGCGGCGCGCGATGCCGATCGTGAACCGGTTCGGATCGAGCAGCTTTCCGGTCGCGTGCGCGATCCGCTCGATCAGCGCGTGCTTCGCGAAGCCGTGCGCCTCGGCGATCTCGCCTACCGGGATCCCCACCGCTTGGCGGAGCTGCCAGTTGTCGCGGCGCCAGTCGGGGAGACGGCGGTCGAAGAGGTCTTGGAACGGCTGCGAGGCCCAGGTCGCGGCGTGCACGCCGTTGGTGATCGCCTCGATCGCGGCGCCGGGGAACATCGCCCGCGAGACTTCGCCGTGCTTCATCGCGACGGCGTTCGTGTAGCGCGACGCGCGCAGCGCCAGATGCGTCATGTTCAGCACGTCGCCGTCGGCGAGGTCGAGCGCGCGCAGCGTCGCGACCTGCTGCTCGCCGGTCACGTCGCGGACGAGGTCGAGCCCGAAACAGTCGTGTCCCGCCGGCACCGGCGTGTGGGTGGTGAAGACGCAGCGCTCGCGCACGCGCGCCAGGTCGTCGCGGGACGGCAGACCGTGCGCGGTCGCATGCGTCTGCTCGAGCAGCGCCAGCACGAGCAGCGCCGAGTGCCCTTCGTTCATGTGATACGTGCCGACGTCGTCGTAGCCGAGCTCGCGCAGCATCGCGACCGTACCGAGACCCAGCAGCGTCTCCTGCTCCAGGCGGTAGCGCGCGTCGCCGCCGTAGAGCGCGCGCGTCAGGCTGCGCGCAGCCTCGTCGTTCTCGGGCCGGTCGGTGTCCAGGAAGTACACCGGGACGCGGGCGCCGTCGACGCCGTCGACCCAGTACCGCCATGCGCCGACGGCGACCGGGCGTCCCGAGATCGAGAGCGTCACGACGGGCGCGAGACGCTCGAGTGAGGACTCCGGTTGCCAGCTCTGCGGCTCTTCGTGCTGCGCGCCCGATCCGTCGAGCCGCTGCCGGAAGTAGCCGTCGCGGTACAGGAGCGTCACGCCCGCCATCGGCGTGCCGGCGTCGGCCGCGGCACGGATCACGTCGCCGGCGAGGACGCCGAGGCCCCCGCTGTACGTCGCGACGTTCGAGGCAACGGCGATCTCCATCGACACATACGCGACGAGTGGTTGGTTCATGCTGCTTTCTTGTTCGGTTCTCAGGCGGTGACCGGCGAGGCGCGCGCCGCGTAGGCGGCGACCCAGGGTTCGGTCGAGTAGAGACGGCCTTCGCGGCGCACGACCCGCAGTCGTCCCCGTTGGGCTGCTTTGTAAAGACGATCTGGCGGTCCGCCGGCTGCGAACGCGGCGAGCGGACGAAGCTCGCCGACCGGTTCGATGACGTCGCGCAGGCGTTCGAGCCCGCGGCCCAGCGCCGTACCGAGAACGCGCGCGAGCGGCGATGCGTCACCGGCCAGCGCAGCGCGCAGCGCGCCCGCGTACGCCCGCCGCGCACGCGAGTCGAGGACGACCGGCGGCAGGCCGCGGCGATACGCGAGCAGGTTCGCGACCAGGCGCGCCACGCGGCCGTTTCCGTTGGGGAAGGGCTGAAGCCGGACGAGCCGACCGATCGCGCGCGCCAGCGCGAGCGGCGCCGGGGCGTCGCCGTCGAGCGCGAGCCGGCCGACGTACGTCTCCGTCTCGAACGGGACCAGCCAGTGCGGCGGCGGGACCGTGCCGTCGGCGAACGGCGGCACCGTTTTGGTGCGCCAGGCGCCGGCCTCGTCGGAGAGGCCGCGCACCGCGAGCCGGTGCAGCGTGCGGAGGTCCTCGGTCGTCACGGGCGTCCGGCGCGCGCCGTGCTGCGCGGCCCAGGCCGCCGCGTCGGCGTAGCCACGCACGGTGAGGTAGTCCTCGAAGCGATGGCCGCCGAGGGCGCGGCCGCGGTCCAACAGCGCCCGCACCTCGGTCACGTCGAGGTGCGCGCCGGCCAGCCGCGCCGAGCTCGCGACTTCCTCGAGGCGAAGCGCCGCGAACGCTTCGCGCAGGGCCGGTGACGGCGGCGCCCCTCGGACGAGGGCCGCGAGGCGGTCGAGCCGGTTCGCGGACTGTCCAATCGAGTTCATCTGGAAAACATTGGACATCAGAGGCACCCATCCCCCGGCCGGACGCCGTATCGTCGCAGGAATGGCGGACTATCTCGAGGCGCTTCGCGAGCGCGTGCTCCTGTTCGACGGGGCGATGGGGACGCAGCTCATGGCGTTGCACCTGACCGACGACGACTTCGGCGGGGCGTCGTACCACGGGTGCAACGAGGCGCTCGTCCTCACCCGGCCGGACCTGGTCGAGCAGATCCACCGCGACTACGTCGCCGCCGGCGCCGACGCGGTCGAGACCGATTCGTTCACGGCGTCGCGGCTCAAGCTCGACGAGTACGGCCTCGGCGCGAAGACGCACGAGATCAACCTCGAGTCGGCGCGCATCGCGCGCCGCGCCGCCGACGCCTTCAGCACCGCCGAACGGCCGCGCTTCGTCGCCGGTTCGCTCGGGCCGACCGGGATGCTCATCTCGTCGTCCGATCCGGCGCTCTCGAAGATTACCTTCGACGAGCTCGCCGATCTCTACGAGGAGCAGTCGGCCGCCCTGATCGAGGGCGGCGTCGACCTGCTGATGCTCGAGACCAGCCAGGACCTCCTCGAGATGAAGGCCGCGATCGCCGGGATCACGCGCGCCTTCGCAAAGGGGGCGCGGCGCGTCCCGATCCAGGCGCAG
>DASWRW010000009.1:0-88065 GCA_036402975.1 Candidatus Elarobacter sp.
GTGATCGTGACCGAACACCCGCGGACCGAGCTTTTCCGACATGCCGAAGCGCATGACCATCTGCTTGGCCGTCGCCGTGACCTTCTCCAGATCGTTCGAAGCCCCAGTCGTCACCTCGCCGAAGACGATCTCCTCGGCGGCGCGTCCGCCCAGCGTCATCGACATCGTGTCCTGGAGCTCCGCTCGGGTGGTGAGGAACTTGTCCTCGCCCGGCAGCGAGATCGTGTACCCGAGCGCCTGGCCGCGGCTGATCACGCTGATCTTGTGAATCGGGTCGGAGTTCGGCAGATAATGGCCGACGATCGCATGGCCCATCTCGTGGTAGGCGGTGATCTTCCGCTCCTTGCCCGACATCACCCGAGTCTTCTTCTCGGGGCCGGCGATCACGCGCATGATGCCTTCCTCGAGCTCGACCTGGGTGATCTCGCGCTTGCCGTTGCGCGCCGCCAGCAGCGCCGCCTCGTTGACGAGGTTCGACAGGTCCGCGCCGGTGAAGCCCGGCGTCTGCGCGGCGAGGTTGTCGAGGTCGATCGAGCGTGCCAGCGGCTTGCCGCGCGTGTGCACCTCGAGGATGTGCGCGCGGCCCTTGCGGTCGGGGCGATCAACCACGATCTGGCGGTCGAAGCGGCCCGGGCGCAGCAGCGCGGGGTCGAGGATGTCGGGCCGGTTGGTGGCGGCGATCAGGATCACGCCGCCCTTGACGTCGAAGCCGTCCATCTCGACGAGCAGCTGGTTCAGCGTCTGCTCGCGCTCGTCGTGGCCGCCGCCCAGGCCCGCGCCGCGGTGCCGGCCCACGGCGTCGATCTCGTCGACGAACACGATGGCCGGGGCGTTGGCCTTGGCCTGCTCGAACAGGTCGCGGACCCGGGAGGCGCCGACGCCGACGAACATCTCGACGAAGTCCGAGCCCGAGATCGAGAAGAACGGCACGCCCGCTTCGCCCGCGATCGCGCGCGCCAGCAGCGTCTTGCCGGAGCCCGGCGGCCCGAGCAGCAGCACGCCCTTGGGGATGCGCGCGCCGAGCGCCTGGAACTTCTTCGGATACTTGAGGAACTCGACGACCTCGCCCAGCTCTTCTTTCGCCTCGTCGACGCCGGCGACGTCGGCGAAGGTGACCTTCGGCCGGTTCTCGCTCAAGAGCTTCGCGCGCGAGCGCCCGAACGAGAGCGCCTGGCTGCCGCCGCTCTGCGCCTGCCTGAGGATGAAGATCAGCAGCAGCGCCATGATCACGAACGGCACGAACTGGAAGACGTAGCCCAGCAGCGGCGTGGACTGGCTGTTCACCGCGCTCACGTCGACGCCGTTGGCGCGCAACGCGGGCAGCAAGTCCTTGTCCTCGGGCGCCGTCGTCGTGAACTTCGTCTGAGCCTGGTCGTTCAGCTCGCCCGAGATGTCACGACCGCTGATCGTGACCTTCTTGACGGCGTGCTCGCCGACTTTGTTCCAGAACTGCGTGTACGAGAGCGGGGTGCTGCTCGGCGAGTTCAGCACCAACTTATCCAGGATGAAGATCACCAGGATGAAGATGCCGAGGACGACGAGGATGCTCTTGAGGTGCTTACCCATGCAATTACGAGACCTTTGTACCGTTCTTCCCTTAGAACGTTTCTCGGTTGAACACGTCTCGCACTGAAATGGTGGCCGGGCTCACGTCGGAAGAACCTCGGCGCGCAGCTTCGCGAGATAGGGAAGAGTCCGGTAGCGTTCCTGGTAATCCAGACCGTACCCTACGACGAACTCGTCGGGACATGTCAATCCCACGTAATCCACGGTCACGTCGACCGCCCGGTGGTACGGCTTGTCGAGCAGGACGGCCGCCCGCAGCGAGGCCGGCCTGCGGTTCTCCAACATCGCCCGCAGGTAGTGGAGCGTGTGGCCGTTGTCGACGATGTCCTCGACGATCAGGACGTGGCGCCCCTCGATCGCGTGGGTCGTGTCCTGGATCAGCCGGACCTCGCCGCTCGAGCGGTGCGCATTGCCGTACGAGGAGACGGCGATGAAGTCGAGCTGCACGTCGGTGGGGGCGCCCGGCGTCTCGGCCAGCGCCCGGGCCAGGTCGGCCGTCGCGAAGAGCGCCCCCTTGAGGACCCCGATCAGGACCAGCGAGCGTCCGGCGTAGTCCCGCGCGATCGCCTCGGCCATGCGCCGGTTGGCGTCGGCGATCTCTTCGGCGCTGACCAGGATCCGCTCGATCCCGGGCGGGAGCGCCGTCGTCTGCTGCTGCATCGAGGCGGCTTCGCGCTCCTAGGAGCGCGTCCCGCGTTCGGCCGCGTCCAGCGCCGCTTCGATCCGCTCGAACGGGACGTCGCGCAGCGCGTCCTCGGCGCGCAGCCGCTCGCGCAGCGCGCGCCGCGCCTGGGCGCGCTCGGTGCCGTCGAGCTCGCCGCGCGCGATCTCGGCGCAGCGCGCGACCGCGCGGTCCAGGTGCGGGAACTCCGCGCGCAGCGCGTCGAGCGGGCCGCGCAGTGCGCCGCGCCGGTAGCGCGCGCCGGCGTTGGTGGGGTCGAGCGCGTACGGCAAGCCGGCGCGGCGCAGCTCGGCGCCGAGCTCGGCGTGCGCCGCGCGCAGCAGCGGCCGCACCAGCTCGACGCCGCCGGTGAGCGCGCGCCGCGGCCGCATCCCGGCCAGCCCGTCGAGCCCGGTGCCGCGGAACAGCGCCAGCAGCACCGTCTCGGTCTGGTCCTCCGCGGTGTGCGCCGTGGCGACGAACGCCGCTTGGGCCTCGCCCGCGAGCGACGCCAGCGCGTCGTAGCGCGCCGCGCGCAGCGTCGCCTCGTCGTCGCGCTCGACCCGCGGGCGGGCGATCAGCACGCGCCGGCCGAGCCGCGCGCCGATCGACAGCACGACGCACTCGTCCTGATCGGCGCTCGCGCGCACGCCGTGGTTGACGTGCGCGAGCACGAGCTCGTAGGCGTCTTCGCGCGCCAGCCGGTCGAGCAGCGACGCCAGCGCGACCGAGTCGGGGCCGCCCGAGCACGCGGCGCAGACGCGCGCGCCCGCGGGGAACCGGACCGCGCGGCGCACGAGCGCGTCGAGCGCGCGTTCCGGTCGAGCGCCGCGCACGTCGCCGACCGTCAGCGCGAGGTCGCGCGCTGCAGCTCGCGCTGGACGTCGCGCGCCTGAACGTCGCGCCGGCGGTCCCACAGCTTCTTGCCGCGCACCAGCGCCAGCTCGATCTTCACGCGGCCGTTCTTGAAGTACAGCCGCCACGGCACGAGCGTGAGCCCCTTCTCCGCGGCGCGCCCGGCGAGGCGCCGGATCTGCTCGCGGTGCAGTAGCAGCTTGCGCGGGCGGTTCGGCTCGTGGTTGAAGTGCGAGGCTTCCTTGTACGCCGGAATCGTGAGGTTCACCAAGTACAGCTCGCCGTCGCGCAGCCGCGCGAAGGCCTCGTTGATCGAGAGGTTGCCCTTGCGCAGCGACTTGATCTCGCTGCCCTGCAGCGCGATGCCGGCTTCGAGCGACTCCAGCTTCTCGTACTCGTGGCGCGCGCGGCGGTTGTCGAGCGACGGCTCCGGCGCTTTGGCGGCGCGCTCCGCCTTCTCGGCGGTGCGCACCGTCTTCATCTTCGGCATCAGGCCGGGCGCGCGTCGGGGACGCCGAGCCGTTCCTTTCCGAGCGGCCCCATCGAGACGAACGAACCCTCCGCGCTCGCCAGCACCTTGCCGTCCGCGTTCAGCACCGCCGCCTCGACGGCGATGACGTTGCGGCGCTTCCACTTCACCGCGCCGGTGATCGTGAGCGCAGCGCCGAGCGGAACGGCGTCGCGAAAGCGCATCTGCATCGACGCCGTCATCCCGCGCTCGCCGAGCGCGCCGCAGGCGTACGCCATCGCCTCGTCGAGCAGCATCGCGACGACGCCGCCGTGCGCCGCGCCGCGCCAGCCTTGAAAGCGCGGCGGCAGCGTGACGTGCGCGCGCACCCGGCCGCCCTCGCCGTCGGGCTCGAAGCGCAGGTGCAAACCGTCGGCGTTGTACGGACCGCACGCGAAGCAGCGGCCGTCGTCGACGGGGACCGCGGCGCTCACGGCTTCTTCTTCGGCGTCGCGGACGGTTTCGGGCTGGGCGACTCGGGCGCGAGCTTGCCGTACTGCCCGCCGTCGATCTTCTTGAGCAGCGTGTTGGCGTACTGGGTGTCGCTGCCGGCCGAGATCGACGCCTTGAGCACGCGGCGCGCGTCCTCCGGCTTCTTCTCGTCGAGGTAGATGCGCGCCAGCAGCGTGTAGCCGTGCTGGCCCGCCTCGCCGACGTGGCCGACGTCGGCCTGCAAGCCGCGCGTCGCGTAGTCGATCGCGGCCGAGTACTGGCCGAGGTCGTGCATCACCGAGGCGAGATGGAAGTAGATGTCGGCGTAGTCGGGGACCTGATTCGGGACGTCGATGATCATCGTCAGCGCGCGGTGCGGGTCTTTGAGGTCGATCTGGTAGATGCGGGCGAGGTACTCGCGCGCGAGCACGTTGTGCGGGTCGGTGTTCATCGCGGCCAGGAACTCGGTCTTGGCGCGGTTCGCGCTGCGGTCGGCCTCGCGCATGATGCCCAGCCCGGTGTGCGCGGCCTGCGACGTCGGATCCAGGTTGACGGCGGCGTTGAGCTCCTCGCGCGCGTCGACGTTGCGGTCGCGGCCGGTCAGCGAAGCGAACATGTACGAGAACGCGAGCCGCACGTGCGGCACGACGCTCTTCGGATTCTTCGCCAGCGCGTCTTCCTCGGCGTCGATCAGCTTGTCGAGCTCGCCCGGCGTGTGCGCGGCGGTCGCGTTGAGGAACGACAGCGCGAGCGTGTTGTCGGGGACGACCGCGAGCGCGTCCTCGAACCCCTTGCGCGCCGCGCCGAAGTCGCGCGTGTAGAAGGCGCGCAGCCCGCTGCCGAGCGGCGCGGTGAAGGCCGGGTTCGCGTAGTCGTTGCGGTCGGACGGCGCGGCCGCGGCCGGCGCCGCCGACGGCTTCGGCGCGGGCGCCGGCGTGGCGGCGAGCAGCGGGAGGGCGCACGCGGACGCGAGGACGACGGCGGCGAGAATACGGCGCGGCACAGCGCGCTCGATGTTCCCGGCGCGCGCGGGGACTTCCGCTTCGGTTCGGCTCGGAAGCGGGCTAGCGGCCGACGACGAGGCGGCGGGCGAGCGCGTCCGGGAGCTTCGCCAAGCCGATCTTCGCCTGCACCGCGGCGATCGGGTACTCGACGCGGTTGACCGTCACCGTGCGCGCCGCGGAGTCGTAGAAACCGAACGACGAGCGCGGGTTCAGGTCGCGCGGCTGGCCGACGCTGCCGACGTTGATCAGATAGCGCACGCCCTCGCGCAGCGCGACCTCGCCGCCTTGCTGCAGGTGCGCGTGCTCGATCTTGCCGTCGGGGAGCTGGGCGTAGACTTCGGCGATGTGCGTGTGGCCGATGAAGATCAGCGGCGCGTCGGTCGCGGCGAAGGCGCGCGCCGCCGCGGGCTTGTCGAGGATGTACTCGAAGTAGTTGACCGGCGCGCCGTGCACGAGCAGAAACTCGGGCATGCGGAACTCGTAGCCGAGCCCGTCCAGCCACTGCAAGTTCTCCGGCGTGAGGACGCTCTGCGTCCACTTCATCGCCTCGCGCGCCGCCGGGTTGAAGTACGCCAAGCCGAAGTTGTCGATCGCCGCGACGTCGTGGTTGCCGAGCACGGTCGCCGTCGCGCGCGCGCGGATCTTCTCGACGCACTCGTTCGGGTTCGGGCCGTAGCCGACGATGTCACCCAGGCACAGCAGCGCGTCGTCGTCGCGCAGCGAGGCGAACACGACGTCGAGCGCCTCGATGTTCGAGTGCACGTCGGAGATCACCGCGTACCTCACGTCGCGGCCTTCTCCCGCACGGCGTCCAGCGCCTCGGCGAACCGCTCGGCGAACGCCGCTCGCTCGGCCGCCGTCCCGACGGTCACCCGGATGTAGCCGTCGAGCGGCGGCGCCCACGGCTTGCGCACGAACACCGCACGCTCGAGCAGCGCCGACACCATCGCGTCGGCCTGCGGCTTGGTGCCGATCCCGATGCAGACGAAGTTGGTCGACGACGGGAGCGACGGCAGCCCGTGCCGCGCGGCCAGCGCGTGGTAGTCGTCACGCCCGCGCTCGACCTCGGCGATCACGCCGCGCAGGAACGCATCGTCGTCCAGCGCCGCCAGCGCGCCGATCTGCGCGGTGCGGTTGACGCCGAAGTGCAGCCGCAGCTTCTGGAACGTGGCGACGACCTCGGCCGAGGCGAGCGCGTAGCCGATCCGGGCGCCCGCCATGCCGTACGCCTTCGAGAAGGTTCGGGTGCGGATCGTGCGCGGGTCGATGACGTCGGGCGGGAGCGCCGAGCGCGGCACGAAGTCGGCGTACGCCTCGTCGAGGAACAGCATCACGTCGTCGGGGAGCCGCTCGCGCAGCTCGGCCAGCACCGCGCGGCCCACGAAGCCGCCCGACGGGTTGTCGGGGTTCGCGACGTAGACCAGCTTCGCGCCGGAGCGGCGCACGGCGTCGACGATGTTCGCGGCGACGATCCCGCCCGACGCGTCGGGATCGGCGAACTCGGGCCGCGCGCCGTAGCCGCTCAGGTGGTAGAACAGCGTCGGGTACGTCCCGCGGGTCGCGACGCAGGCGTCGCCCGGCGCGCAGAACGCACGGACGGTCAGACCCATCAGGTCGTCGATCCCGCTGGCGACGACGACCTGCTCGACCCGGCAGCCGTGGCGCGCGGCGAGCGCGGCGCGCAGCTCGAGCGACTCGGGGTCGCCGTACCAGGAGGTCAGGCTGACCGCCTCGCGCATCGCGCCGATCGCCCGCGGCGAGGGCCCGAAGGCGCTCTCGTTCGCGCCCAGCCGCAGCAGCTCGAGCCGGCCGGCCCGGCGCGCCAGCTCTTCCGGGGCGACGAACGGCGTGGACGGGGGGATCGCGGCGACCAGGGCGGTGGGCTGCGGAACGCGGGACGGCGAGCTCACGGTCCTCCGACCCGGATGCGGTCCACGACGTTGCGGATGCCTGCCGTGTCGCCCGCGGCGCGCGCCGCGGCGGCCTTGGTCTTGGCGTCGGGGACCCGGCCGTCCAGGATCGCCGTGCCGCCCTCGACCCGCACGGCGAGCACCTGGAAGCCGACCTCGGCGGAGACCGCCGCCTGCACGCGCGCGGCGAGCGCCGCGTCGCCGACCCGGTCTTCGAGCCGCTGGCGCCGGCGGTCGATGCCGACGAAGTCCACGACGCGGGTGACGTGCGGGGTCTCTTGCGCGAGCTCGACGAGCCGGCGGCGGGTCGTGCCGTCCTTGACCAGGCCGCGCAGGGTGACCACGCCGCCGCGCACGGCGACTTGAATCCCGGCGCCGTCGGTCGGCTCGTGCGAGACGAGCGCGGCTCGCACGTCGGCCGCGATCAGCGCGTCCTGCAGCTCGCCGGCGGCGTTCCGCACCGGGCCGGTATCGGGCGCCTTCGTCTGCCCGGTGCAGCCGGCGGCGAGCAGCGCCGCGGCCAGGGCGGCGACCCGGAGCGGCGCGCGCGTCACGCCGCGCCTCCGTAGCGGACCAAGCTGATCGGCTCGCCGGGCTCGATCGCGGCGCGCTCGGGGCCGACGACGACGTAGCCGTCGGCGCGCGCCAGCAGGCTGGTGTGCGAGGAGCGCAGCGTCAGCGGCCGGGCGCCGCGGCCGTCGAGCACGGCCGGGACGTACCACGTCCAGCCGGGCCGGCCGGCGAACGGTTCGGCCGCGACCGTGCCGACCGTCGCGCGGCGGGCGCCGCGCTCGCCCGTCAGCGCGCGGAACAGCTCGGAGGCGATCGCGTCGAGGATCGTCAGCGCACTGGTCGGGTTGCCCGGGAGTCCGATGACCGGCTGCGTCCCGACGGCCGCGAAGACGGTCGGCTTCCCGGGCTTGACCCGGAGCCCGTGGACGACGACCCCGGGAGCACCCAGCGCGTCGATGGCCGCCGGGACGTGATCGCGCGCCCCGACCGACGAGCCGCCGGTCAGCACCACCGCGTCCGCCCGGCGGAGGCCCTCGGCGATCGCGTCCCGGATGGCGTCCACCTCGTCGACGGCGCGCGGCAGGTGCACCGGGTCGCAGCCCAGCGCGGCGAGCCCGCCCGCGATCGCCCAGCGGTTGGAGTCGCGGACCTGACCGGGGCCGGGCCGCGCGGCCGCGTCGACCAGCTCGTCGCCGGTCGAGACGATCGCCACCCGCGGCCGGCGGTAGACCTCGACCGCCGTCACGCCGAGCGTCGCCAGCACCGAGAGCTCCGGGGCGCCGATGCGGCGGCCCGCGCGCAGCACGAGGTCGCCCGGCGCCATGTCGTCACCGCGCGGCGTGAACGAGTCGCCCGCGGCCGGCGCCCGGGCGGGCTGCAGCGTCTCGCCGGCCTCTTCGGCGTCCTCGACCGGGAGCACCGCGTCGGCGCCGGGCGGGAGGACGCCGCCGGTCGGGATCCGCATCGCCTCGCCGGGACCGAGCGCGCCGGGCGGCGCGTGCCCCATGCGGATCGTCCCGGTGATGCGGCGCGGCGCGGCGCCGTCGGCGGAGCGGACCGCGAAGCCGTCCATCGTCGAGCGGTCGTCGGCGGGGTAGGCGGCGCCGGCCGCCGCGTCCGCCGCCAGGATGCGCCCGAAGGCGGCGTCCAGACCGACGCGTTCCGCGCCGAGCGGCGCGAGCGGGACGGCGGCGAGGTACGCCGCGACGGCCTCGGCCGGCGCCGCGAGCCGTTCGGTCTCGAAGGTGGCGCCCTTGCGCAGCGCTCGCATCCCGGTCGCTTCGACACGGAGCCCCCCGGGGCCATCGCGAACGCGGGCGCGGTGCCGAATCCCGGCGACGAGCACGTCGCGCGCGCGGCGGCGGTGCTGCGCGCCGGCGGCGTCGTCGCCATCCCGACCGAGACCGTCTACGGCCTCGCCGCCGACGTGTCGAACGCGGCAGCGATCGCGCGCGTCTACGCGATCAAGGGCCGCCCGCCGGACCACCCCCTGATCGTGCACGCCCACGACCTGGCCGCGCTCGACGGGTACGTCGCGCAGATCACGCCCGCGCTGCGCGCGCTCGCGGACGCGTTCTGGCCGGGCCCGCTGACCGCGGTCGTCGCGCGCGGGCCGCGGACGCCGCGCACGGTGACCGGCGGCCAGGACACCGTGGCGGTGCGCGTCCCGGAGCACCCGGTCGCGCGCGCGATCCTGGCGGCCTTCGGCGGGGCGCTCGCCGCGCCGTCCGCGAACCGCTTCGGGCGCGTCTCGCCGACGACCGCCGAGCACGTGCGCGCCGATCTGGGCGACGAGGTCGACCTGATCGTCGACGGCGGGCCGTCGCGCGTCGGCCTCGAGTCGACGATCGCCGATCTGACCGGCGCGGTCCCGGCGGTGCTGCGCGCCGGCGCGATCAGCGCCTCGCAGCTCGGCGAGGCCCTCGGTACGCCGGTGGTCACGCGCGCCGGCGGCGGCGTCCGCGCCCCCGGGATGCTGCCCTCGCACTATGCGCCCCGCGCGCGCGTCGTGCTGGTCGAGACCGACCCGGAAGCCGCCGCCCGAAGCCGGGCCGGCGCCGGCGAGCGAGTCGGGCTCCTGACGCTCCCCGCCGACGCGCAGGCGGCGGGGCGGACGCTCTATGCGGCGCTGCGCGCGCTGGACGCCGAGGGCTACGACGCGATCGTCGTCCGGCTCCCCGCCGACACCGAGGCCAACGCCGCGGTTCGCGACCGGCTCATCCGCGCGGCGGCGCCGCGGGCGCGACCGGACTCGCCGCCGCCTGCGGCCAATGACCGCTCGACGTGAAGACCGTGATCCTCGCCGGCGGCCTCGGCACACGCATCTCCGAGGAGACCGAGAACCGTCCGAAGCCGATGGTCGAGGTCGGCGGCAAGCCGATCCTGTGGCACCTGCTCAACATCTACTCGGCGGCGGGCTTCGACGAGTTCGTCATCGCGCTGGGTTACAAGCAAGAGGTCGTCAAAGAATATTTTCGCGCCTTCTGGGCGCACAACAACGACCTCACGATCGACCTCTCGACGGGGACGGTCGAGGGCGTGCGCGACCGCTTCGCCGAGCGCTGGAAGGTCCACTTGATCGACACGGGGATCAGCACGATGACCGGCGGGCGCATCAAACGGCTCCGCGAGATCATCGGCGACGAGACGTTCATGTGCACGTACGGCGACGGGCTGGCGTCGATCGACGTTGCGGACCTCGTCGCGTTTCACCGCCGGGAAGGCCGGATCGCGACGCTCGCCGCGGTTCGCCCGCCGGCGCGTTTCGGCGCGCTGCAGGTCGCCGGAACACGAGTCACGGCGTTCCAGGAGAAGTCGCAGACCGGCGAAGGCTGGATCAACGGCGGCTTCTTCGTCTTCGAGCCGGAGCTGTTCGACCGCATCGGCGGCGACGAGACGTACCTCGAGCACGAGCCGCTGGTCGGCCTGGCGCAGGACGGTCAGTTGTCGTGCTATCTGCACGACGGCTTCTGGCAGCCGATGGACACGCTGCGCGACAAACGCCTGCTGGACGAGCTGTGGGCTTCCGGCCGCGCGCCGTGGACGCGGCCGCCCGCGACGAACCCGCGATGAGCGCGCCGTCGCGATGGGCGGGCCGCCGCGTGCTCGTCACCGGCGCGACGGGGATCGTCGGCTCGTGGCTCGCCGAGGCGCTGACCGAGCGCGGCGCGTCGGTCGTCGCGCTGGTTCTCGACGACGACCCGCAGTCGCGCTTCTACGCGGACGGGATCGACCGCGCGTGCAGCGTCGTGCGCGGAAACCTCAGCGCGATCGCGGACTGCGCGCGCGCGATCAACTCCTACGAGTGCGAGGTCGTCTTCCATCTCGGCGCGCAGACGATCGTCGGCACGGCGCTGCGCGATCCGCTGGAGTGCTTCGAGTCCAACATCCGCGGCACGTACAACCTGCTCGAAGCGGCGCGCCGGCTGCAGCCGCTGGTCACGGCGTTCGTCGTCGCGTCGACCGACAAGGCGTACGGGGATTCCGTGGTGCTGCCGTACACCGAGGCGATGCCGCTCAACGGCAAGCATCCGTACGACGTCTCGAAGAGCTGTGCCGATCTGCTGGCCGCCGCGTATCACCACAGCTACGGCCTGCCGGTGACGGTCGCGCGCTGCGGCAACATCTACGGCGGCGGCGACTTGAACTGGTCGCGCATCGTGCCCGGCACGATCCGCAGCCTGCTGCGCGGCGAACGCCCGGTGCTGCGCAGCGACGGCGCACCGGTCCGCGACTACATCTACGTGAAGGACGCGGTCGACGCGTACATCGCGCTCGCCGAGGCGACGGGCCGCGCCGGCGTCGCCGGCGAGGCGTTCAACTTCGGCACGGAATCGGGGTCGACGGCGCTGCAGATGGTCGAAGCGATCGGCCGCGTCATGCAGGCCGATCCAAACCCCGTCGTGCTCGGCACGGCCGCGATGGAGATTCGCGAACAGACGCTCGACGCCGGCAAGGCGCGCGCGCGCCTCGGCTGGCGGCCCGGCTGGGCGCTCGACGACGGCCTGCGCGAGACGGTCTCGTGGTATCGCGCGCACCTCGCGGCGCCGCTCGGCGCGGCACGCTGATGCTGCGCGACCGCGGTGAGAGCCCGGAGGCGCGCGCGCTGCGCGCCGAGGTCCTCGAGAAGACGCGCGCCTACTTTCGCGCGGCGTACGAGCAGCGCACGTTCGCGCCCGACGAAGACGCCGTGCCCGTGAGCGGCCGCGCGTTCGACGAGCGGGAGCTGATGGCGCTGGTCGACAGCTCGCTGGACTTCTGGCTCACGACCGGCCGCTACGCCGCGCGGTTCGAGGCCGAGTTCGCGCGCTGGTTCGGGAGCCGCGAATGCGTCCTCGTCAACTCGGGCTCCAGCGCGAACCTGTGCGCGGTCATGGCGCTGACGTCGCCGGTGCTGGAAGACCGGCGGCTCCGTCCCGGCGACGAAGTGATCACGGCCGCCGCCGGGTTTCCCACCACCGTCAACCCGATCGTGCAAGCCGGCTGCGTCCCGGTCTTCGTCGACAGCGAGCTGCGCACGTACAACGCCGATCTGTCGGAGCTCGAGCGCGCGCTCTCGCCGCGGACGCGGGCGGTCTTCCTGGCGCACACGCTCGGCAACCCGTACGACGCCGAAGCGGTGCACGGCTTCTGCCGCAAGCACGGGTTGTGGATGATCGAGGACACCTGCGACGCGGTCGGCGCGACCTGGAACGGGCGGCAAGCCGGCACCTTCGGCGACCTCGCGACGGTCAGCTTCTATCCGGCCCACCACATGACGATGGGCGAGGGCGGCGCCGTCATGACGCGCTCCCCGAAGCTGCGCAAGATCGTGGAGTCGATCCGCGACTGGGGGCGCGACTGCTGGTGCGCTCCCGGCAAGGACAACACGTGCGGCAAGCGCTTCGACTGGGAGCTCGGCGCGCTGCCGCACGGCTACGACCACAAGTACACCTACAGCCACATCGGCTACAACCTGAAGCTGACCGACATGCAAGCCGCGGTCGGCGTCGCGCAGCTCGAGAAAGTCGACGGCTTCATCGCGGCGCGGCGCCGCAACGCGCTGCGGCTGGCCGAGCGCCTCGCCGGCGTGTCGTGGCTGGAGCTTCCGGCGGAGCACGCCGGCGGCCGGTCCTCGTGGTTCGGCTATCCGATTCGCGTCCTGCCCGGTGCGCCGGTCGACCGCAACACGCTGGCCCGGCGCCTCAACGACCGCAAGATCGGGACGCGGCTGCTCTTCGCCGGCAACCTGGTGCGCCAGCCGGCCTATGCCGACGTGACGTACCGCGTCGCCGGCAGCCTGCCCAACGCGGACACGATCATGAACGACGTGTTCTGGGTCGGGACGTTTCCGGGCTTGGGTGATGCCGAGATCGACTTCGTCGCCCGCGCGATCGTCGAGGCGGGCGAGCGCAGCGGCGTCCCGGTCGGTTAGGCCGCGAAGACGTCTTCGGAGCGCACGTAGTCGCGGATCTCCGCTTCCAGCCGTGCGTCGAGCGCCGCCGGCACGACGCGCACGTCGCCCAGCGCGTGGGCCAGGATCAGCGCGATGCCGCCGGCGGAGGCCTTCTTGTCGCGGGTCATCGCGGCGAAGATCGCCGCGGCGTCGTACGGCCGCGCGACCGGGACCGCGAAGCGCTCGGCGATGAACGCGTGGACCTCCTCGTACACCTCGCGCGCCAGCAGCCTGCGGCGCCAGGCGACGAAATTCGCCAGGTCCATCCCCCAGACGACGGCCAGCCCGTGCGGCACGGCGTGCTGCGTCACCGACTCCAGCGCGTGCCCGAAGGTGTGTCCGAAATTGAGGATGCGGCGCAGGTCGCGTTCGTGCTCGTCGAGCTCGATGATGCGGCGCTTCGTCTCCAGGCTCGCCTGCACGTGGCCGCTCAGCGACGCGCCGCGAAAGCCCTCGGCCGTCACGTCGGCGCGGACCTTCGTGAACGCCGCCGCCGACTCGATGATCGCCAGCTTGACGATCTCGCCGTAGCCGGAGCGCACGTCGTCCTCCGCGAGCGTGTCGACGAACCGTTCGCACATCAGGACGCGCCGCGGCGATTGGAACGTGCCGACTTGGTTCTTGAACGCGCCGAGGTTGACGGCGCACTTCGCGCCGATGCAACTGTCCGCCATCGCGAGCAGGGTCGTCGGAACGTAGACGTACGGCACGCCGCGATACCAGAGGTGCGCGCTCAGCGTCGCGACGTCTTGGGTGATGCCCCCGCCGATGGCGACGATCGTCGTGGTCCTGCTCCCGCCCGCCGCCTGCAGCGCGAGCAGGGCGCGCTCGACGCCCTGCAGCGTCTTCTCCGCCTCGGTCGCGGCGAGCACGTGGCGCGGGGCATCGGCGAAGGGCGCGAACGCTTCGCGGTACAGCGTCGCGACCCGCTCGTCGACGATCGTGAAGCGATCGCGCACCCGCGCCACGGCGGCGGCGAGCGCCGCGACGTCGCCGAACGGCTCGACGACGTAGTCGCCCTGGGACGAAGCGATCGGCAACGGCGCGGCGGGCCCGTTCACTGGATCAGGAATCCGCCGTCGACGGCGACGGTCTGGCCGGTGACGTAGGTGTTCTGTTCGCTTCCCAGCCAGACCGCCAAGCCCGCGATCTCGTCGGGCGCGGCGAGGCGCCGCAGCGGAACCTGCTCGCACAAGGCGGCGATCTGCTCGGGCGTGTTGTTGCGGCGGGTGAGCTCGGTGTCGACGAAGCCGGGCGCGATCGCGTTGACCAGCACGTTTCCCGCACCGTACTCGATCGCGGCCGTCTTGGTGAGCCCGATCAGCGCGGCCTTGCTGGCCGTGTACGCGCCCCGCGCGGCGCGGCTCTTGAGGCCGTACACCGAGGCCACGTTGACGATGCGGCCCCAGCCGATCGCCGCCATCGGCCCCGCGAAGCGGCGCACCAGCGCCCAGGCCGCGAGCGCGTTCGTCTGCATCATCCGGTGCAGATCGGCGTCCGGCAGCGACGCGATCGATCCGAGCACGTTCTCGCCCGCGTTGTTGACGAGCACGTCGATGTGGCCGAGGTCGTCGCGCGCGCAGAACCGTGCGACGGCCGCCGCGTCGGCCAAGTCCAGCTCGGCGCGCGACGGGGCCACCACGCGCCATCCGCCGGCGCCGTAGCGCGCCGCGATCGCGGCGCCGATGCCGCGGGCGGCGCCGGTGACCAGGACGCTACGAGGAGCCACGCTGCTCGAACCCGTGCTCCGCGGCGACGATGAACGACGGCCGCGCGCGGACCTCCTCGAAGATCATCCCCACGTATTCGCTGACGATCCCGAGGAACAGGAACAGCAGCCCGAACATCAGGAGCATCAGCGCGACGATCGTCCCGTAGCCGGCGAACGGGACGCCGTACATGAACCAGTCGATCGCGAGCACGATCCCGGACACGAACGAGATCGCCGCGAGCGTGATCCCGAACAGCGGGATCAGCTTGAGCGGCGCGACGGAGCTGGCGAGGATCCCGTTCAGCGCGAACCGCACGTTGCGCGCGAACGCATACGTCGACTTGCCGCCGTGCCGCGGCGCGCGGACGTGCTCGACGGGAGCGGACCGGAAGCCGATCCAGCCCCACATGGTGCGCATCATGCGGTTGCGCTCGCGCATGCGGTTGAGCGTCTCGTACGCGCGGCGGTCGACGAGCCGGAAATCGCTCACGTTGCGCGGGACGGGACGGTCGTTGAGCTTGTCGATCAGCCAGTAGAAGACGGCGGTCGCGCTGCGCCGCACCACGCCTTCGTCGCTGCGGCGGGTGACCACGCCGTAGACATTCTCGAACCCCTCTTCCCAGCGCTCGATGAAGCGCGGGATCACCTCCGGCGGGTCCTGCAGATCGGCGCACATGATCACGGCCGCGTCGCCCGAGGCGCGGCGCAGGCCGGCGGTGACCGCGCCCTCGGCTCCGAAGTTCCGCGAAAGCCGCAGGATCTTGAAGCGCGCATCGCGCGCGCGGATCGCCAGCAGCTTCTCGTAGGTGTCGTCCGCGGACCCGTTCTCGACGACGATCGCCTCGAAGTCGTAGCCCGGCGCGAGGCCCCGGAACACCGCGGTCAGACGCGTCGCGAGCTCGTCGACGCACGCGGACTCGTTGTACGCCGGAACGACGATCGAGATCAGCCGCACGCGATCAGCCTACCGGCTGATTCAGCACGTTCCAGCGCTGCTCGAGCATCGCGATGCGCCGCTCGTCCTCGCCGTGGATCGCGCCGTAGTACGCGCGCTTGTTGATCAGCCACAGCAGCTCGAAGTGCACCGCGTTGAGCAGGCCCTGCTCGATCGACGGCTGATCGAGCGCGGACGCGGCGAAGACGACCTTGCGGGTCTCGAAGCGCGTCAGATGCGTCGCGCGAATGCGGCGCAGCGCCGGAATCGCGTCGCGCGAGACCCCGCCGCCGACGACGAGCTCCAGACCCGCGGCGCGGCAGCGCCCGGAGACGTCGAGCACGCGGTCCGTCACCTCGTCGTCGTTGATGCTGTCGCGGTTCCCGCGCAGCGAGCCGACGAAGTCGACCCGGCCGAAGACGATGCCGTCCGCGCCGGGCCGTCCCGCCGCGAGCTCGACGATCGCCGCACGGTTCTCGTACCCCGTGATGGTCTCGAGGTTGAACAGAAACTTCGTGTCCTGCGCTTCGTCCGCGGTGTAGACGACGTCCTTGGCGGCGACGTACTTCGAGAGCGCGTAGGCCGTCTCGACCATCGGCGCGACGACGTACTGCACGCCGATCTGCTTGGTCTCGAGCAGGTCCCGGATCGCTTCGCAGCCCCCGATCTTCGCGGTGAGCGAAAGGTTCGCGGCGCGCGCGATCTCGAGCAGGCGCAGCAGCTCGTCGGTGCGCGTCCCCTCCGCCTCGAACTCCGCTTTGACCGACACGTACCCGTAGCAGTCGACCCCGCGGCGCAGAATGTCGACCATCTGCCGTTCGGTCGCGTTCATGTGCTCGCGAGCTTCTGGCGCAGGTGCGGCATCACCCGCTCTGCGACGTCGTCCGCCAGCTCCGGCGTCATGAGATGCAAGGGCGCCGACTCCATCGAGCCGCTCGCCGTCACGCGGCTGGTGATCTTCGGAAAATACGTCTGTTCCGGATCGACCGGAACGACGAACGCGGCCGGACCCGGAGCATCGAACAGCTCGCGAAACCGCGGCGTCGTCTCGCTGCCGGGCTCGAGCTGCAGCCAGGGAATTCCGTACGCCGAGAAGATGCCGTCCCAGCGCGGGAAACCGAGCCCGGACGCGACGTCGCATCCCACATATGCGCCGCCGAAGTAGTTCCGCTGCGTCATGCGGATCGATGCGTACCCCTCGTTGCTCACGAGGAACATCTTGAGCCGCAAAGCGTTCACGGAGACCGTCGCCAGCTCTTGGAGCTGTTGCGAAAAGCCTCCGTCGCCCTCGAACAGCACGACGCGCCGGCCGGGCCAGGCGAACGCCGCGCCGATCGCGCCCGAGAGCCCGTATCCCATCGCGGCGAGCCCTTTGTTCGTGATGATGATCTGGCCCCAGCGCTGGTCGAAGGCCTGCATCGCCGTCGTGAACGCTCCGCCGCTCGAGCAGGGGATCACCACGTCGTCGGGCCGCATCGCCGCCGAGATCGCCTGGTTGAAGACGAACGGGTCGACGTACCGCGGATCGTGGCGATTCGCCGGATCGGCGAGCGGCAGCGCGTCGCGCACCTCGCGGCAGAACGCGAGCCACGCGCGGTGCTCGCCCAGATCGTCGCCGAGCAGCGCCGCCAGCATCGTGTCGGCGTCACCGGCGACGGAGAGCTCGACGTGCGGATGGCCCTTGCGCAGCTCCGCCTCGTCGATGTCGACCTGCACCACCGTCGCGAGCGGGGCGAACTCGCGATAGTTGAAGCCCGTTTGCTGCAGGCCCAGCCGCGAGCCGAGAGCGACCACGAGATCGGCTTGTTGAAGCAACACGTTCGCCGAGCGCTGCCCCCACGTGTTGGGCGCGCCGGCGTAGTTCGGGTCGCGCGCGTCGACCCGGTCGAGCCCGTTCCAGGTCGCCATCACCGCGACGCTCGCGCCGCGCAGCAGCGGCCTCAGCCGCGCCGCCGCGGTGCGCGAAACGCCGCCGCCGACGAGCAAGACCGGGCGCTGCGATTCTCGCACGAGGCGCGCGACGTCGGCAGCGGCCGCTCGCGCGACGGTGACCGCGCGCGAGCTCGATTCGCCGGTGCGCGCGGGTTCGGCGCCGAGCACCGGCCGGTCGACGCGAGCGCCTTGCGCGTCCAAGCAGATCTCGAGGAACACCGGGCCTTTGCGCCCCGCCGTTCCCGCGGCGATGTGTCCGACGATCTCATCGCGCGGCAGCGGCGCTTCGACGCGCACCGCTCGCACGCAGACCGGGCTCGCGATCGCGATCCCGTCGACCTCTTGGATGCCGCGTTGCCGGATGCCGCCGGTCGCGAGATCGCTCGACTTCACTTGTCCGCCGATGACGAGCAGCTCGCGGCTCTCCAGCCACGCGCCGGCGAGCGCCGTCACGATGTTGGTCAGCCCCGGCCCCGCGGTGACGAGCGCGAACGCCTTGCCGGGTCCGCCCGCCTCGTTGAAGTATTCGGCGGCGATGCCGGCGGCGACTTCGTGGACGACCGGCACGCACGTCATCCGCACGCGCACCGCGTCGAGCAGATGCATGATGTTGCCGCCGGCGACGAAGAAACAATGCGTGTAGCCGAGCTCGACCAGCCAATCAGCGAGCACGTCACTGTATTTCGTCAGGCTCTCGGACACGGCGCGGACGTTCGGGGACGCGGCCGGGCGCTCCCGTCCGGAGAAACTCACGTGTCCGGCCCGTGCGGGCCGCGGTAGAAGTCGTACGTGCGGCGGAGCGCGTCCGGCAGCGGCACGCGAACGCGCAGCCCCAGCTCGCGCTCGGCCCGATCGATCGACGGAACGTACCGCGCACCGGCGGCGCCCGGCAGCGCTCGGTGCGCGACCTCGATCGCCGTTCCCGGCGCGAGCTCCCCGACCATGATCTCGGCGAGCTGCCGTATCGTCACCGGCTGCGCCGAGCCGACGTTGTAGGCGCGCCCGCGCTCACCGCGCAGCAGCAGCGTCCACAGCCAGATCGCCAGATCCGCGGCGTAGAGGTACGATCGCACCGTCGTGCCGTCGCCGCCGATGCGAATCGGGCCGCCGCCGAGCACGTCGGCGAGGAAGTCGCCGGCGGCGAAGCCGGCGCCGGCCGGCACGTGCGGCCCGACGAACGCGAACAAGCGCCCGATGACGGCGTCGAACCCGTACCGTTCCGCGTAGCACGCGCAGGCGAACTCCGACAGCCGTTTTCCGTGGCCGTACGCGCTGCGGACGTCCGCCGGATCGGGCGCTCCCGCATACGTTTCCGCGATCCGTGCGAGATCGGGCGGCTGGCCGCCGTAGACCGCACCCGAGCTCGTGAAGAGCATCCGCCGCGTTCCGGCATGACGCGCGAGCTCGAGCACGCGCCGGGTGGCCGCGAGATCCCGGTCCAGCGACCGCAACGGTGCGGCGCTGCTGTCGTTCTGCCGTTCGGTCGCCGCATGGACGACGAACGCGAAGCGGCCGTCGGGCGGGCGGAAGTCCACCGCGTCGCCGGCGACGAGCCGCACCGCGGGATCGCGCGCAAGGTGCGGCGCGCGAGCCGCGAACCCGCTCGGATCCCGCGAGAGCAGCACGGCGGTCGCGCCGAGATCGTGCGCCCGATTCGCGGCGGCGAACGCCTCGACGAGCCACGTGCCGACGAAGCCCGTGCCGCCGGTGATGAAGATGCGTTCGCCGCGCAGCGCTTCCCAGAGACCGGTCGTATGCAGCAGCATGTGCTCGCGGTCGCGGATCGACACCGCGCGCGCAATCGTCAACGCGCCGGCTCGTTTCGGAGCGGGAAGGGCACCAGCCACAGCACGGCGGCGACGATGACGATCAGCACGAGCACGTCGAGGCCGGCCTGCACCGGTGCGCGGCGCATCAGCGCGGCGAACTCGGCGCTTCCGAACGAGAACCCGGACTGGCCCGGAGCGCCTCCGAACGGCGCCACCGTGCCGAGCGCGGCGATGCAGACCGACAGCGCGATGCAGAGCCGGCTCGCCGCGACCGCCAACCGGCCGCGCAGCGTCGTCAGCGCCGGTCCGAGCCCGATCGCGATCAGAAAGAACCCGTCGACGTAGCGCCGCTCGCCGTAGTTTTGCGCGGCCGAGTCGACGTGCTGGAGGACGAGGATCATCACGAAGTACGCCGCCGTCGTCGCCGCTACCGCGCACGCCAGGCGGCGCATCAGACCGCCGGCCCGCCACATCACCAGCATACCGTAGCCCGCCACGAGCACCAGCGGAGTGTACGACAACAGCCCCTTGCCGCCGATGAGGAGGTCGGCCGCAAGCCGCGCGTAGCCGCCGGCGGTCAGCAGCTCGAACGGCTGCGGCGCCGCGGTGCCCGGCTTCAGCGGGAACTCGGTCCAGACGTTCGCCGTGAACGCCGTCGGCAGGATGCTGCCCGAGACGTGCACGTTGTAGGCGAGCTCGAGCGCGACGACCGGTGCGCCCGCCGCGACGCAAAGCAGCCATCGGCGCACCGGGGCGCGCCACAGCAACACGGCACCCGCGAGCGCGAGCACGATACCGGCCGCGTCGAACGCGTACGCCAGCGCGAAGAAGATGCCGGCCAGCACGTCGTGCGCGCGCGACCCGTCCCGGCCGCGGACGAGATGATAACAGCCGGCCAGCGCGGACGCCCCGCACGGCACGTGGTTGCTCAAGACGGTCGCGTAGGGCAGCGCCAGCGTTCCCAGCCCCGACGATGCGGCGACCGCCGCGGCGACGCGCGGAGCGAACCCGAGCAGCCGCTGAAACGCGTACGCATACGTACAGCCGACCGCGAACCAGACGCCGACGGTGAACAGCGTGACCAGGTAGATCGCGGTTCCCGGCGTGTGCCGCAGCGTGATGCCGAACGGCGCCGCGAGCAGCGCGACACCGGCCGCGCCGAGCGACAACAGCGGCGGTTTGTCGGAGTAGTGCCGGCCACGGAAGAGGATCTTGTCGCCCAGGTTCACCGCGTAAGGCGACCCGTCGATCACGAACGTCCCGCCGGTCGTGAGCGCGTCGACGGTCGCGATGCGCGAACCGTCGTTCCACGACGTGACGTGCGCCTTCGTCAGCAGGGCGCAGAACGCCAACGCGATCACGAACACGGCGATCGCCACCCGCCGGTCGACCGCGGTCGTCGCGGCTCCTCGAACGCGGCCTTGCAGATGGCGACGCTCCACCGCCGCTTCATACGCCGCGCAGCGAGCTAAGGCTTTTTCCGTCCCGCGCGGAAGACCGCCTCGGTGCGCTTCCGCCTCCTCCCGCTGGTCCTCGCGGTCCTGATCGCGGCTCTGCCGTACGCGCCCGCGCCGGCCGCCCAAGCACGTGCGGGCGCGGGCCGCGCAGCGCCGAGCGCGTCGCTGGGCGCGCTCGACGTGATCGCGCTCGAGATCTGCTACACGACCATTCTGGCCCGGTACTACGCGCCCGTCGACCCGGGCGACTTGCTGCGCGGCGCGCGGCGCGGGATCGCGGCGTATCTGGCGTCGCGCGGAATCACGAACGCCGCGTTCTCGGCGATTCCGGCGCACCTGGACCGCTATCGCGCGGAGAGCGCGATCGACCGCGACGTCGCGCTCGCCGTGGCGCGGTACGGAAAGCGCGTGCGCACGGCGGATCTCGTCTCGAAGACGATCTCCGGCGAGCTCGCCGCGCTGCACGACCCGTACAGCGTGCTGTTCCCGCCGGCGGGGTTCAAGAAGTTCGTCGGATTCCTCGACGGCGCGCCGCAAGCCGGGATCGGTGCGGAGCTCGACGTCGACCCGCGCACGCACGCGGTGCGCGTCGTCGAGATCTTCCTCGACAGTCCGGCCGAGACGTCGGCGCTGCGCGTCGGCGACACGATCACCAGCATCGACGGCAACCCGCCGCCGGCGACCACGCCGGACGCCGTCGCGCGCGCGCTGCGCGGCGCCCCGGGGACGACCGTGCGCATCGGCTTCACGCACGACGGCGAGCCGCAGGAGCCGATCGCGATCGTGCGGCGCATCTTCGCGGTCCCCGACGTCACCGCGCGCATCCTCGCGGACGGCATCGCGTACCTGCGCATCCGCTCGTTCGGGGCGCGTTCGCCGCAGGCGCTCGACATCTCGATCGAGCGCCTGCGCGTGGTGAAGCCGCGCGCGTACGTGCTCGACCTGCGCGCGAACGGTGGCGGCTACCGCGACGCGGCCGTCTCGATCGGCGGGCGGTTCGTCCGCGGGACGATCGTCACGACGCAGGAGCGCACGGGGAAGCCCGTCGCGTTCACCGCGAAAGGCGACGTTGTACCGCTCGGCGCGCCGCTCGCCGTGCTCGTCGACAGCGACACGGCCTCGGCGGCCGAGATCGTCGCGGGCGCGATCCAGGACGCGAAGGCCGGGACGCTGGTCGGGACGCGCACCTTCGGCAAAGGCCTCGTGCAGGAGACCTTCGCGCTCCCCGACGGCGGTGCGATCAAGCTGACCACCGCGCGCTATCTCACGCCGGCGGGCCGCGACATCGACAAGGTGGGCATCACGCCGGACGTCGTCGTCGCGCAGCCGTCCGACGCGCATCCCGGCGAGCCCGGGCGCGACGCGCAGCTCGACCGCGCGCTCGCGCTGCTGAAGGCAGCTTTTCCTCCCGCGCCGCCGGCGTCGCAAACGCCGCTCTGAGCGCGGCCGCGCTCAGCGCTCGCCGCGCCGAACGCGCGCGCACAGATCGCGCGCCGCGGCGTCCCAGTCCGGAAACGTGAACGAGAACCCGCTGGCCGCCAGCGTGCCGGGGACGACGCGGCGGCTCTTCAGGATCAGCTCGGTCTCCGTGCGCATGGCGAACGCGCCGAGCGGGAGCAGCGGGCTCGGCGCCGGGAGACCGAGCGGCATCCCCCACGCGGCGCGCAGCTCGCGCATGAACTCCGCGTTCGGCAGCGGGTTCGGCGCCGCGACGTTGACCGCGCCCTGCAGCGCGTCGTGATCGACGATCCACGCGATCGCGCGCACGAAGTCCGCGTCGTGCACCCACGAGACGTACTGCCGCCCGCTTCCCGCGCGTCCGCCCAGTCCGAGCCGTACCAGCCGGAGCAGCACGTCGAACGGTCCGCCGCCGAGCGGGCTCATCACGATCGCCGAGCGCAGCTTCACCGTGCGCGTCGCCGGCACGCGCGCCTCGTCCACCGCGCGCTCCCACGCCGTCGCGACCCCGATGCTGAAGCGCCACGTCTCCGGCACTCCAGGCTCGTCGCCGCCGATGATGCCGGTCGCCTCGTCGTTGGGCGCGTCGAAGCGGTGCGCGTAGATGGTCGCGGTGCTCATCTGCAGCCACGCCTTCGGCGGCGACGCCGCGCGCGCGATCGCGGCGCCGACGGCGCGCACCGAGTCGACCCGCGACTCCATGATCGCGCGCCGGTTCGCCGGCGTGTAGCGGCAGTTCACGCTGCGGCCGGCCATGTTCACGACGACGTCGGCGCCGTCGAGCTCGGCGGCCCACGGCCCGGGCGTGCGCGCATCCCACGCCACGACGCGCCACAGCGCCGCTTGCGGCGCGCGGCTGAGCACGACGACCTCGTCGCCCTGTGCCTGCCGCGCCCGCGCGAGCAGCGTGCCGAGCTGACCGCTCCCGCCCGCGATGATGATCTTCACGAGCTGACCGCTTTCGCCAGCAGCGGCGTCTTGCGCGCGAGCCGCAGCACCGACTCGTCGGCGCCGTAGCGTTCGAGCGCATCGAGCGGGATCCAGGCCAGCTCTTTCGACTCCGCGCTCACGACGAGCGGCTCGGCGGGATCCGCCTCGAGCGCGAAGCGCACGTCGTAGTGCTCGTGCGCGGGCTCACCGGGGCGCGCCGGAATCGCGTGCACGTCGACGTCGTAGATCGCCGTGCTCGCGAAGCGCAGCGAGCGCAAACCGGACTCCTCGCGCGCCTCGCGCAGCGCGGCGGCGCGCAGGTCGGCATCGCCGTCGGCATGGCCGCCGAGTTGCAGCCACTTGCCGAGCTTGCGGTGATGCGTGAGCAGCGCGCGCGTCCGGCTCGGGTCGACGATCCAGGCGGAAGCCGTGACGTGCCCGACGGCGAGCTCGCGCTCGAACGCGCCGGGCTGCGCCGTGACGAAGGCGACGAGCCGCTCGCGCATCGCCGCCTCCCGGTCGTCCGCGGCAGCGTGCGCGCGCAGTTCCTCGAGCAAAGTCTCACGAGTGGCGGCCGGCACAACGTCCTCTTCGCGCAACGTGCGCGCATTCCGCGCTGTGTCGCGAAGTCGGCCGGTTACTGGCGCTCGTGGAGGACGGCTTCGAGCCGATTGCCATCGGGATCGCTGACGAATGCAGCAAAGTAGCCGGGGCCGTACTCGGGATGAAGTCCGGCTCCGCCTTCGTCGGCGCCACCGTGCTCGACCGCGCGGGTATGGAATGCCGTTACCGCGTCGCGGTTCGATGCAATGAACGCGACGTGTGCCCTGGCGCTTCGGCCGGCGAGCTCCTGGGCCGTACCCGACCGTATGGCGAACGGCTCATCAGCTCCCGGATACCCGTACCCGGCGGCATCATCCGCAGTCCACAACCGGCTGATGCCAAGCGCCTCGAATACCGCATCGTAGAACACCATCGACCGCAAGAGGTCAGACACGCCGACGGAAACGTGGTCGATCATCGATAGCGACTCCGGGTCTGAACAGCACGGAAAACGTCGAACCAACACGAGGAGAGAGTGGGATTCGAACCCACGAGCCCCGTGAAGGGCCTGCGGTTTTCAAGACCGCCGCGTTCAACCGCTCCGCCATCTCTCCGTGCGCCCGCTCTCGTTCGCCGCCTGCGCGCTTTGCACTTCCTAAACATTCTAGCTTGGCTGCCGATTGAGATTAGCGTTGCGAGCCCGCTCTCGCAGGCCCTCGCACGTAACGCTTCTCCTATCGGGTGTAACAATGAACTTCAGAGTACTCGCCGCGAGCGCCGTACTTGGCCTCGCCGCGTCCGCGTGCGGCAACGCCGGCTCCTCCGCCGTGCCGTCGCACGCGCTTTCCAACCCGTCGCCCGCGCCGTCGCCGAGCGCCGGGAGCGCCGCGTCGGCGAAGCGCTCGTCGATGACCATCAGCCTCACGATCCCGGCTCGTCATGCGTCGAGCGCGCGCCGAACGCGGACCGTCTCGCCGAACCTCGCGTACCTGGACGTCGTGCTGCAGTCGCTGGACGGCGTCGCACAGCCGGTCAACGGACCGTACAGCACGCTGATCCCCGTCTCGCAGCTCGGCGCGTGCAGCGGCGGCGGCACCCGCGGCAAAACCCGCGCCCCGCAGACCCTCTCCGGTTGCTTCAGCGCGAGCGTCCCCGCGCCGGTGGGCGACGCCGTCTACGCCGTCGGCGTGCTGGACGCCGCGATGACCCTGCTCGACTACGCCGACAACGCGGCGGTGCACGTCAGCGGCAGCGGCAACGACACGCTCGCGGCGTCGCTGAACGGTGTCGCAGCCTCGGTGATCGGGTCGTACACGTTCACCGACCCCGGCACGACCGCCGATCCCGTACACTGCTCGCCGGACACGATCCAGTACGACGCGCACGCGCTGTGCTCGTACACGTTCTATCTGGTCGACGCGAGCGACGACAACATGGGCGCCGGCACCGCGAACGCGCACGCCGCGAACCGCGTGGTCTTCACCGCGACCGACGTGATGGCGCAGGCGCTGCTCAGCATCGCGCACGACGACTTCCCCAGCTCGGCGCCGGTCGCGACCGAGATCGACTTCGACCCGGCGCAGCCCGCGGCGAGCGCGCCGTCCGGCAGCGTGCTGCAAGCGGGCTTCATGGCGAACTACGGCACGACGATCCGCCCCGACCTCGGCGCGATCCCGGCCGGAACGACGCACGTCGTCGAGTTCAAGGCCGCGGTCGACGCCGCGCCGACGACCGCGTTCGGTCCGAGCGTCGTCATCCCGCCGGCGCGGACGTTCACCTGGGATCTGCCGTGCAAGACCGTCACCGTCGCCGCCGGCGACCCGTCGGGCGTCGCCGAAGGCACCGCGCTCCAGTTCTGCGACATCCCGGCGAACCTGAACCTCACGATCCAGTAGTGCCAGCGGCCTGCCTCAGAGTTTTCTCAGCTTCCTCTGTATTCTTTCGTATACCGGCCGGGGCCGGGAGGAGGCGCGATGACGCGCAGGCAGGCTCTTTTCGCGGTCGTCGCAAGCGCCGCGGCGTGCGGGCTCGCACGCCCGGCGCGCGCCGACGGGCTGATCCGCTTTCGCAACGTCTCGTTCGCCGGCGGCGTCGTGCTCGAGGTGCGCGTCGGCGACACCTTCGACGCCGCGGCGCTGTACGGCACGCGCAAGCTCGGCAAGGGCGAGACGTGGGAGGTCGATACCACCGGCGTCCCAGCCTGGTGGCGGCGCGAGATCGCGCCGGGCTCGAACGACGGCCGCTTCACCGTCTGGCAGCGCGTCGACTCGAACGGCGCCGACGCGCGCGTCGACGTCTAGCGGCGATAAGAGTCTGCCGGTCGCGGGCCGAACCGCGTCGGCGATGACGGTTCGGATCGTACGCCGCGCGCTCGCTGCCGCGTGCGCGCTGGCGCTGGCCGCGTGCACGCCGGCCGGTTCCGGAGGCGGCAACGGCGCGCGTTCGGACGTGGTGCGCATGATCAGCGGGATCGATCCGCCCGGACTGAACTCGCTGGTCGCGAACAACGGGCAGGTCACGTTCTTTTCGTCCCTGATCCACGGCTACTTGCTGCGCACGGACGGCAGCGGCGCGATGATCCCGGACCTCGCCACCGTCGTGCCGACCGTCGCCAACGGCGGCGTCTCGCCCGACGGCCGCACCGTCACGTATCATCTGCGCCGCGACGCGCGCTGGCACGACGGAACGCCGTTCAGCGCGCGCGACGTCGTCTTCTCGTTCGCCGCGGCGATGAACCCGAGCAACGCGGTTCCCGACCGCACCGGCTTCGACCACGTCGCGGCGGTGCGCGCGCTCGATCCGTACACCGTCCAGGTGCGGCTGACGCGCCGCTTCTCGCCGTTCGTTGCGTCGTGCTTCACGATGGCGGCGAACGACCCGTACCCGCTGCTTCCCGCGCACCGGCTGGCCGGCAAGCACGACATCAACCGCGACCCGTACAACGCCGCGCCGGTCGGGCTTGGGCCGTACAAGCTCGCGCGCTGGGACCGCGGCTCGCGCATCATCCTCACCGCCGACCCGCACTACTTTCGCGGCGTGGCGCGGATCCCGCGGATCGAGATCGCGATCATCCCCGATCCGAACACCGCGCTGACGCTGTGGAAGGGCGGCAGCGTCGACTTCGTCATCGGCCGCGTGCAGGGCGGACGAACGTATCTCGACGGGCTGCGCGCGCGAGCCGATGCGCACGTCGTGCTGCAGCCGCACTACGAGTTCGACTACGTGCTGTTCAACCTCGCGCACCCGCCGCTGGACGACGTGCGCGTCCGGCGCGCGCTGGCGAGCGCGATCCACCGCCGGCGCATCATGCGGGAGCTGGACGGCGAGCTGTGGGTGCCCGGCGAAGGCGACCGCCTTCCGGGGCAGTTCGCGTTCGACCCGGCGCTGCGGCAACCGGACTACGATCCCGCCGCCGCCGCGACGCTGTTCGACGCCGCCGGCTGGCGCGCGGGGCCGGACGGAACGCGCCGCAAGAACGGCCGGCCGCTCAGCCTGACCTACGTCGCGACGGCCGAGTCGAAGGCGACCGAGCGCTTCGGCTTGCTGCTGCAGCAGGACCTCGCGAAGAGCGGAGTCCGCCTCGAGCTGAAGTCGTACAACTACAACCTGATCTGGGCGTCCAAAGCCGAAGGCGGCATCTATCAATCGGGCCGCTACGACGTGACGTACAGCGGCTGGCAGCCGAACGGGGTCGCCGATCACTCCTATCTGTTCCGCTGCGACCGGCGGCCGCCGAGCGGCGACAACGTCGGGATGATGTGCGATCCCGCGATCGAGCGCGCCGCGCGCGCGGAGCTCGACGCGACCGTTCCGGCGCACGAAGCCGCCGGCGACCGCGCGCTGACGCGCCGCATCGTCGACCGGACGTACGTGCTGTTCCTGGGCTTCAACCAGGAGGCGGTCGCGTACCGCGACGGTCTCGAAGGCGTCGTTCCTTCGGTCAGCGGACTGCATCTGTGGAACGCGTGGGCCTGGCGCTGGCGCGGCGCGAAGGGCACGGGGTGACCACCGCACCCCTCACCTACGGCTCGTACCTCCGCGTTCCGGACCTGCTCGGGCTCCAGCAGCCGCTGAGCGATCCGCCGCACCATGACGAGCTGCTCTTCATCCTGATCCACCAAGTGTACGAGCTGTGGTTCAAGCAGACGCTGCACGAGCTGGACGCCGCCGTGCGCTTCCTCGACGGTGACGATCTGCTCAAGGTCGCCAAGGCGTTTCGCCGCATCCACGCGATCCAGCGCATCCTGGAGATGCAGGTCGACGTGCTCGAGACGATGACGCCGCAAGACTTCAACGCGTTCCGCGAAGGGCTCAACCCGGCCAGCGGCTTCCAGTCGGCGCAGTTCCGCGAGATCGAGTTCCGCTGCGGCTCGCGGATGCCCGAGGAAGCGCTGCGCCACCTGGACGTGACGCCGCCCGAGCGCGCGAGCTTGGAGCGCCGCCTGCGCGAGCCGACGCTGTACGACGCGCTCAAAGGCTACCTCGCCCGGCACGGGTTCGACGTCTCGTCGCACGACGCGTTGCTGGGAGCGTTCCGTGCGGTCTACGAGAACGAAGAAGCGCACTACGCGCTCTACCTGCTGCTCGAGGATCTGATCGAGTTCGACGAGCGCGTCCGGCTGTGGCGCGGCCGCCACGTGATCATGGTGGAGCGGATGATCGGCATGAAGCCCGGCACGGGCGGCTCGCTCGGCGTCTCGTACTTGCAGAGCACGCTGCAGAAGCGCTTCTTCCCCGAGCTGTGGGAGGTTCGCACGGTGCTCGGCGGGAGCGCGCTCGCGTGATCGCGCCCTCGTCACAGCAGACGTCGCGCGTGCCGCACGAAGCGCGCGCGCGCTTCGCGGGCCTCGACGTCAACACGTGGCTGGTCTCGCACTCGATGGGCGCGCCGCCGCTCGCCGCCCGCGACGCGCTGCTGCGCTATCACGCGCAGTGGGCCGACGGCGGGCCCGAGGGCGCCTGGCCCGCCTGGCTCGACGAGGCGCGCGCGGTCGCCGACGGCATCGGCGAGATCATCGGCGCGCCGGCCGGCACCGTCTCGCTCGCGCCGAACGTCAGCGTGCTGCAGTCGGCGCTCGCGTCGGCGCTCGACTTCGCTGCGAACGGCACCGGACCGGCTCGTCCGTGGAGCGGCCGCAACGAGGTCGTGTACGAAGCGCTGCAGTTCCCGTCGCTCGCGTACGTGTGGACCGCCTGGGAGCGGGCCGGCGCGAAGACGGTCCGCGTCCCCACCGACGACGGCCGCACGATCCCCACCGACCGCATCTGCTCGGCGATCACCGAGCGCACCGCGGTCGTGGTCCTGTCGCACGCCTACTACCAAAGCGGCGTCGTGATCGACGTCGCGACGATCGCCGCACGCGCCAAAGAGGCCGGCGCGCTGGTCGTGCTCGACGCGTACCAGACCACCGGCACGCTGCCGTACGACGTCACGTCGCTCGACCTCGACGTCGTCGTCGGCGGCTCGCACAAGTGGCTGTGCGGCGGGCCGGGCTGCGGCTGGATCTACGTGCGGCCGTCGCTCCGCGAGGCGTTCCGCCCGCTGGTGACCGGCTGGTTCGCGCACCGCGACCCGTTCGCGTTCGAGCCGCCGCCGATCGACTACGCGACGACGCAGCTTCGCTGGGCGACCGGGACGCCGACGATCCCCGGTTACCTGGTCGCGAAAGCCGGCCACGACATCATCCGCGAGATCGGCGTTCCGGCGATTCGCGAGCACAACGTCCGCCTGACGACGCGGCTCACCGAGGGGGCGCTCGAACGCGGCTGGCGCGTCAGCACGCCGCACGACGCGCGCGAGCGAACGGGCTGGGTCGGAATCGACGTCCCGGACGGCGAGCGCATGCTGCACGAGCTGATCGCGCGCCGCATCTACGTCGACTACCGCCCGGGCTGCGGCTTGCGGGTGAGCGCGCACCTCTACACGACCGACGAAGAGATCGATCGCTTCCTGAGCGTCATGGAAGGGCTCGTCGGCTGACCGAGCGCGCTTTGCTTATGGGCTTCTGGGAACACTGGCACTCGTCAGTCATCCAGCCAGACAGGAGCTTCCATCCATGCAACATCCCAGCCGACTGATGCTCGCCGCCGTCGCCCTGGCGCTCGCGTCGTCGGGCACGGCGTTCGCGCAATCGTCGTCGCCGATGCCCTCGAGCAGCACCGCGCCGGGCCCGTCCACCGGCGTGATGACCCCGGCGCCCGCACCGCCGTCCGCGCTTCCGGCGCCGACGTCCGCCCCGACCGCGACGAGCGCGCCGTCCGCGGCGCCGTCCGCTGCTCCGGCCTCCACCGACAAGGGCACCGGCGGCCAGCGCAGCACCGACACCGGCGGCGGTAACAACGGCAACCACAAGGGTCAGATCAAGAAGATCCAGAGCGGCTCGCTCACGCGCTCGCAAGTCCTCTACGGCGTGACGCATCAGCTCTCGGCGGCGAAGCAGCTCGCCAAGATGAAGACGATCAAGTTCGACAACCTGCGCGTCTACAAGCTCCCGACGTCGCTGCAGTCGATGGTGAAGCTGAGCGACGCCGACACGCAGGCCGTTACGCTGGCCCTCATCGGCAGCGGGATCCAGGTCGCGCAGACCGACCCGTCGCTCCCGTCCTCGAACGGCAGCAACTCGCCGATTCAGTATCTGCGCAACGTGCTCGCCAACATCAACGTGAGCAACGCGCTGAACAACCTGAACGTCCTGAACAACTCGAACGTGAACGTGAACGTCGCGCTCTCGGACGTGCTGAACAACAACAAGATCTCGATCGGCCAGGTCGTCGGCCTCTACATCGGCGGCGGCGGCATCATCACGACGATCACGAAGTGAGCGGGACGATGCAACGACTCGCCGTCTCGCTCGCCGCGGCCGCGCTGGCCTTCACGCCGGCCGGCGCGCTCGCCCAGAGCTCGTCCCCGGTGCCGTCCAGCTCGCCGGTCACCGCGCCCGCGCCGAGCCAGGTGACGCCGACCGACCGGACCCCCTCACCGCTGCCCGCGACGCCGGCGGCGAGCTCGGCGCCGAGCCCGATGATGACGGCGCCGGCGCCGCAGCAACCGGCGGCGCACCCGACGCCGGCGCCCGCGACGAACGACACGAAGTCGAACAACGGCAAGCACCTGGGCCAGGTCAAGAAGCTGCAGAGCGGGAGCCTGAGCTTCACCGACTTGCGCTACGCGCTGACGCACCCGGCCCAGGAAGTCGGCAAGGTGCGTGCGATGAAGAACGTCAGCTTCGACAAGCTGCGCGTCTACAAGCTGCCGACGAACCTCAAGACGCTGCTCAAGGTCGGCGACGCGAACGCCGACCTCTCCGTGCTCGCGGCGCTCGGCCCGAGCATCGAACTCGCCCAGACCGCTCCCGCCACGAACGGCAGCAACTCGCCGATCGCGATCCTGCAGTACGCGCTGGCGAACATCAACGTCAGCAACGCGCTGAACAACGTCAGCGTCCTGAACAACTCGAACGTCAACGTCGGCGTCTCGCTGGCGGACGTTCTCAACGGCAACAAGATCTCGATCGGTCAGGTCGCCGGGATATTCGTCAACAGCTTCGGCATCATCACGACGATCACGAAGTAGCCGGAGCCTTCTTCGCCTTCGAGGCGCGGCTGCGCCGTCCGGCCAGCCGCGCTTCGAGCATCGCCTGGAACATCTCGGCGTTCCGCACCGCCTGCCCGCTGCGGTGGTTGTTGAAGAACGCCAGCGTCTCGCGCACGCCCGCATCCGCCCGCAGATCGGCCACCCGCTCGACCCACGGCTCGAGCTCCTCGGCGCTGTACAGATACTCGTACCGCAGGTCGGGCGTCTCGGGCCGCCACCACTGCTTGACGTTCCGCCCGTGGAACCGCACGTACGCGATCTCCCCGATCGCGTCCGACGACTCGCGCAGCAGCTTCGAGAAGTGCGGCATGTCGACGTTGCACCACCCGATGCCGAGCTCCGCGAGCAGCTCGAGCGTCGCGTTGGCCTGCCAGTCCCGGTGCCGGAACTCCGCGACCAGCGGCATCTCCTTCAGCGCCCGGCGCAGCGCGCGCAACCGCCGCTCCGCGTTCGGCGACGGCTTGAAGCTGTTGGGAAACTGCATCAGCCCGCAGGCCAGCTTCCCGCTCTGCGCCAGCGGCTCGAGCGCCTCGCGAAACTCCCGCACTTCCGGCGGCATCAGCGTCGCGTCCGCCGGCAGGTGCGTCGCCGCGCCCGGGAGCTTCACCGAGAACCGAAAGCCCTTCGGCGTGCGCTCCGCCATCGAGGCGAACGACTTCGCCGGCGGAACCCGGTAGTACGTGCTGTCGATCTCGACCGCCGAGAACGCCTGCGCGTAATACTCCAGCATCTCGCGCGGCTTCGTTCCGGGCGGGTAGAACGGGCCGATCCAGTCCTTGTAGCTGTAGCCGCAGGTGCCGACGCGGATCCCGGGGACGTCGTCGCGCTTGGGTCTCTGCCGTTCGTTCAGCAGGGTGAGCTGCATGGGGCTTTCTTCTTCCCCGGGATCGGGGCCGGCACGATGGTGGGGCTACGCGCTCGCCAACAGCCGGGTCATCTCGTCCTGGAGCGCACCGTTCGTCGCGAGGATCGAACCGGCGGCGATGTCGAGCGGGCCGCCTTCGATGGCGCGCGCGGCGCCGCCGGCCTCTTCGATCATCAGCGCGCCTGCCGCGACGTCCCACGGGCTCAAGTCCCACTCCCAAAACGCGTCGTAGACGCCGGCGGCGACGAACGCCAAGTCGATGGCCGCGCTGCCGTCGCGGCGCACCGCTTGCGCGCGATCCGAGATGTGCGCGAAGTACGGCGCGTTGCGCGCGTAGTGCGCGGGATTGAAGCCGGTGCAGACGAGGGCGTCGGTCACGCGCTCGGTCGGCGAGACGTGCATCGGCACGCCGTTGCGTCTCGCGCCGCCGCCGCGCCGCGCGGTGAAGAGCTCGCGCAGCACCGGCGCGTAGATCGCGCCTGCTTCGACGACGCCGGCGCGCTCGTAGGCGATCGAGACGCAGAACAATGGATAGCGATGGGCGTAGTTCGTCGTTCCGTCGAGCGGGTCGACCACGAACCGCTCGTCACCGCTGCCCGCGTGGCGGCCCGTCTCCTCGCCGAGAACCGACGCGGTCGGAAACGCCTCGCGAATGCGTTGCAGGATCAGCGACTCGCTTGCGCGGTCGGCGTCCGTCACGAGGTCGTGCGGGCGCTTCTGCGCGATCGCGCGCGGTGCGTCGAGCCGCTCGCACAGCAGCGCGCCGGCGTCCTGCGCGAGCGCGGCGATGAAAGCGAGCGGGTCCAACGGGTTCCTCCTCGGAAAGGCGCGCTATGTGGAGTTCCCCTTCCGGGCGGCGCCACGGCGTCCTCGCGGCGGGAGCGGCCTGACGCGTGCGCGCTTCGCTGGTCTTCACGCTGGTCGCGGCGTCGATCGCGTTCGTCGCGGCATGTCACGCGCCGCACTCGACGGACCTGTACTGGCAGATCCCCGAAGGGCGCGAGGTGCTGCGCGGCACGATCCCGCACGACGTGCCGTGGGCGATCGGCGCGCCGCCGTGGACCGACCACGAATGGCTGTTCGAGGCCCTCGCCGCATGGTGCTACGATCGCGGCGCGTTCGTGGTGCTCGTGGTGCTGTGCGCGCTCGCCGCGGCGGCCGCGCCGCTGCTCGCGTATGCGGCGGCGCGCGACCTGGGCTACGACTGGGCCGGCACGAGCTTCGCGGTGCTGCTCGTCGCCGCGTCGACCTCCGTGTCGTGGTCGGAGCGCCCGCAGAACTTCGTGCTGCTGGCGTTTCTGGCGCTGCTGTGGATCATGTGGCGCGGCGCGCGCCCGTGGTGGGCGCCGCTGCCGGTCGCGTGCGTCTGGAGCAACCTGCACGCCAGCGGCGTGCTGGCGCCGGTGCTGTGCGTCGCGTTCGCGGCGGCGTACGCCGTCGCCGGCGGCCCGCGCGAGCCGCGCGCGCGCCGCTCGCTGGCAGCCGCGCTGGCGGCGCTCGCCGGGACGCTGCTGACGCCGCAGGGTCCGAAGCTGTGGGCGTACGCGATCGGCTCGATGGCCGATCGCAACCACTCGCACCGCTACATCGCCGAGTGGCTGCCGCTCTTCAACGAGGACGTCCTGAAAGCGGCGCTCGTCTGGCTGCTGGTCGTCGCCGTCGTGGTCGCTGCGTCGCTCGCGCGGCGCCGCGATGACGTCGCGCCATCGCTGATCGGCGCGGCGTTTCTGGTGCTGACGGTGCTGCACGCGCGGTTCGCGCTGTTCTGCGCCGCCGCGGCGATGCCGCTGGTCGCGGGGGCGCTGCGCACGATGCTGGGCGCGCTGCCCGACGTGCGTGAGTCGCGCTTTTCGCGCGCGCTGCTCGCGGTGCCGGCGATCGCGGCGCTCGCCGGCGTGTCGGTCGCGGCGACGAGCCCGGGGCTCGCAACCGACCGCGGCTACGCCGACGCGCGCGAGCTGCTGGCGCGGCACCACGTCGCGGGGCCAATCTTCGCGGAGTACACCGCGGCCGCGTACCTCGCCGCGTTCGCCGCGCTCCCGGTGCGCGTGATGATCGACTCGCACGGCGACCCGTTCGATGCCCAGGCGTGGGACGACGAGTTCGTGCTCGAGCACGCGGCTCCGGGCTGGGACGGCGTGCTGCGCCGCCGCAAGCTCGACGTCGTCGTCCTCCCGGCCGGCCACCTCCTCGGCCGCGCCGTCGCGGAGTCGCCGCGCTGGATGCGCCTCGACCGCACGCCGAACGCGGTCCTGTTCGTCGCGCGGTGATGGCGGCGAGCGGGTCCGGCGCGTTCGTCCTGGGAAAGCCGCGCTGATGAGGAGCTTCCCTACCGGCGGCCGCGACCGCGTTCTCGCGGCGGTCGAGATTCCCGCGCTCGGCGTGTGGCTCGGCGCGCTCGCCGCGTTCGCGTTCGCGTTCGCGCCGCTCGCGTTCCGGATCGTCGCGCCGCTCGACGTCGGCCGCTTCGCGGCGCTGATCGCGCAGACGATCGGCACGCTGACCCTCTGGGGCTACGTCCTCGGCGGCATCGCGCTGGTGGTCACGGTGCTGCGCTCCGTCCCGGCCGGCGACCGGCGCTGGGACCTCGCGCGAGCCGCGCTGATCGTCGTGGCGCTGGCGCTCGCGACCTACCAGCAGCGCGCGATCGTTCCGGCGATGGCGACGGTCGCCGACGTCCGGAGCGCGGAGTACCGCGAGCTGCACGCGCGGTCGACGACCGTGTACGGCGGGGTCGCGCTCGCGGTGCTGGCCGCGCTCGTGCTCGCCGCGGCGCGGCGCGACGACTGAGCTACGGCAGCGTCACGTACAAGTTGTACTGCACGACCGCGGTGTAGGTCCCGGCCGGCTGCGAGCTCGGGACGTTGAGCGTCAGGTCGAAGCAGTGCTGCTGCGACTGGTTCTTCGCGCCGCTCCAGGTCGTCTCGCCCGGGGGGCCGGAGTTGTTGTACGGCTTGAAGACGCTCGAGAAGTCGGGCACCGCCCACGACAGATAGCTCGTCGTCGAGTAGTTCTCGATCGGAAAGGTTCCGCTGTTCGCGCCGCCGGTCTTGGTGGTGTTGTACCCCCAGTCGGTCAGGCTGTAGGTGTTCGTGTACGAGGTGAAGATCTCGAAGACGCACGGATAGGTCGCCATCCCGTAGCCGGCGTTGATCGTCGGCGTGTGCGGGATGATGCGCAGGAAGGCCGCGTTCGGGTCGGGCTTCGCGACGAACTGCACCGGAACCGGCGTCGGCTGCGCCGTCGACTGCGCGATCTGCGCGCCCGAGCCGGGCGCGACGTCCCACGCCGCGCCGGACGACGCGACGCGCACCGCGCCGTACGGGTTCTCGAGCAGTTGCGCGATCTCGTACGGAACCGGCAGCGGCGCCGCCGGCGGCGACTGGTGCAGGAAACCGACCGGCACGGGGCTCGGCGTGACGACGACGGTGATCACCATCTCCTTGTAAGCCTTCTGCGCCTGCAGCGCGTCGGCTTGGGAGATGACGGTGAGCACGGCGAGCGCCGCGAGCGCGACGAGTGCGAACAGATTGCGGCGTCTCAATTTCCGATCACCGTGTAGACGATGTAGACGTTGAACTGGCTGGTCGGCACCGCGCCCGAGAGGCGGAGCTGGTAGTCGTAGCCCTGCTGCACGTTTCCGGCGGTCGGGCTGGACCACACGACCGACATCGGGGACGGAACGCCGCCGACGCCGGTGTAGTCGATCCCGCCGGCGCCGCCGGCAATCGCACTTCCGTTCGTCTTGTTGAACGTGCTCGCCGGGGTGTACGGCGTGTTCGACACGTTGGACTGCAGCCAGTACAGCGTCTGGAAGATCGGCAGCGTCGCCGGCGCGGGCACCGGGTTGCTGCCGTTGAAGTCGGTCGCGCCCTCGCCGTAGACGACGAAGCCCGCGCTGTCGTTCGTCTGCACCTTGATCTGCGCGGCGTACTTGTAGAGGTACTGGTAGCCCACGACGACGTTGCCGAAGTCGACCGTGCCGCCGTTCAGCAGCGCGTTCGGGCCGGGCGCCGGCGTCGCGCCGCTGCCCAGACCGCCGGTCGGGCCGAAGCCGCTGGCGTAGTTCGGGATCACCTGCGCCTTGACGGTCGGCAGGATCTTGTAGTTGAGCTGCGCCGAGCCGGTGAAGGCGGCGCGCGCCGGTGACGGCACGAGCGCCAGCGCGACGGCGCCCAGGCCGAGGCCGGCGGCGAGCGCGCGCAGCATCAGTTCGCCACCAGCGTGTAGGTGAGCGTCACCGTCGTCGTCGTGTTGTTGTTCACCGACAGCGGGTTCACCGTCACGCGGAAGTTCATGATGTTGTCGATCGGGCGCTTCTGCACCGCGCCGTTGAAGCTCGAGAGGGCGAGCGTTCCCGCGGTCGGCACGAGCGTCGCCGCGGTGACGGTCTTGGTGTACGTTCCGGCAGCGGGTACCGACGACGCGCCCGCGTCGATCCAGGTCGAGAGCTGGCCGCTCGACGTGCCCGGGTTCACGTCGGCCGAGACGGAGAGGTTCCAGCCGGCGCTGGAGTTGCTGTAGACCGACGCCGCGAGCCCGTCGTTGACGCTCACCGTGCCGGTGATGCTGTTCAGGTTGATCAGCGGCAGCGCGCCGGCGCTCGAGAACGTGCAGCCCACGCAGCCGATTCCGCTCGGGGTCGACTGCCCGTTCAGCGCCGGCACGTAGCTCGACGGGAAGGCGCCGGTCGGAACCTGGATCGCCAGCCGCGCGTCGGTCACGACGCGCACGGTGTTCGACAGGCTGTAGATCGGCAGCGTGTTCGAGTTCCCGGCGACGCGCGGGTCGGCCGGCGTCGCGTTCCCCGTCGCGACGCTGGCGTCGAACTTGAACGTCGAGCCGACGTCGTACGGGTCTTTGGCGTACATGAAGATGTCGAGGTTCTGGCCGACCGCGATGTTGCAGCCGGAGAGCCGCAGCAGCCCCGAGGTCCCCGGCGAGCCGTTCACGGCCTGCGTCAGCGAGAGGATGCCGTTGCCGCTGCACTTCGCCCCGGCCGCGCCCGCGCCGTAGACGTAGACCGACGCCGGATCGACGCTCCACGGGTTCCCGGTGTCGAAGAGCTGGCCCGACGTGTTGGCCCACGGGATCGACAGGCTGACGTCGGTGATCACGGTCGAGCCGTTGTTGTGCAGCTCGTACACGAAGCCGTTGCCTTCGTTGTAGTTGGACCACGAGCCGATGATCGGCTGGCTTCCGAACGGCACGCTCTGGATCGGCGCCACCGGCGGGTACACCGGCGTCGTCGTGTAGCCGCCGGAGAACGTGAAGCTCGTCTGCGCGGTGGTGTTGGCGACGACCAGGTTCGGGATCTGCGTGCCGCTCGCCGCGACGACGGCGCCGCCGTTCGCGCCGACCACCGTCCAGTTGATCGGATAGCTGCCGACGGCGGGCGCGGCCGCGTAGTTGAAGTTGACGGTCAGCGTTCCGCCCGGCGGCAGCGCGCTCGTATCGGTCGTGCCGGCGCATGCGGTCGAGGCCTGCGTCGCGGGATTCGGCGCGGTCGCGACCACGCACAGCGAGAGCAGCCACTGACCGGCGGTGCCGGTCGCCGTCGCGTGCCACGTCGCACCGTTGGAAGCGGTCACCGACGAGACCGTCGGGTAGTTGCCGGCGCCGGCCGCGGGGACCGTGAGCAGGAGCTGGCTGACGTAGTCCGGGTTCGGATCGAGCCCGGTCGACGTGTTCAGGAACGACAACGACCAGTTCTGGTTCGCCAGCGCCGGCACGACGACCGGCGTGATCGTCGCCGACATCAGCTGCGGATCGAGCGAGAACACGCCGAGCTCGGTCGAGTCGATGTTCTGCGTCCCCGCCACGGCGTTCGACATGACGTTGGTCGGCGCCATCGCGAACGCCGCCGACGAGCCCAGCGCCCGGTAGTCCTTGCGGTTGGCGGTCGCCGAAATCTGCTGGAACGGGAACGCCGAGAGCAGCATCGGCTGCTGGATGACGAACGTCGCCGTCTTCCCGGTCGCCAGCCCGGCCGCGGCCGTCTGCGCGGCGATCACGAACGTGTTCGGGCCGAGCGAGGTCGTCGGGTCGGCGGTGCCGCCGTGCGAGCCGTTCTGGTTGTAGATGCGGTAGTTCGCGAGCTGGTTGACGCCGTTCACGGTCGCCGTCGTCAAGACCGGCGTCAGGACGTTCGTGTCGACCGTCGCCGGCATGTCGAAGTCCATGTAGTAGACCGTCTTGCCGCTGTTGTTCGTGACGTTGATCGTGATCGGGTAGTAGCTGTTCAGCGCGGCGGCCGGCCAGCTCGTGTTCTGCGGGGCGCTGTGCGTGCCGGTGCGGTACATCATCTGCGCGTAGCGCGGCGTGCCGAGCTGGCCGCCGGTCTGATAGGCGCCGACTTGGAACGAGTACGTCGCCTGCGTGTTCGTGCCGACGACGCCGGCGCCGAACACCGGCAGACCGTCGGTCGCGGTGTTCGTCATCGTCGCGTTGTAGGAGCTCGGCGCGATGCCGTGCAGCGGCGTGACCTGCGTCTGCAGCAGGCAGACGGTCGTGCACGCGCCGGTGGCCGCCGCGATCGTGAACGGCATCGGAATGGTCGCGTTCGCGGGCAGCGACTGCCCCGCCACCGCCGGCGCGAGGTTGAGCTGCTGCGCGCTGACGCGCGTGATGTTCCACTGCTGGCCGGTCGAGTCGAAGGCGCAGACCTGCGCGGCCGGGACACAGCCCGCCTGCGCGGCCTGAAGGTTCAGCGTGACCGTGTTCGCGCTGTCGCTGCGAATCGTGATGAGCTTGATCGCGTCCCCGTTCCAGTTGCCGTAGAACGTGCCGGCGCTGTTGCGCAGCGTCGCGGTGACCGGCGTCGCGACGCCGGCCGCGAGCGCGTTGGCGTACGAGCCGGCCGGGTTCGTCCACTGGAACGTCCCGGCGTACGAGACGATGCTGAACGACTTCGAGCCGACCACCGCCCCGGCGGTGACGTCGTAGAGCTGAGCGGTGTAGACGTTCGGGGCGAACGGGATCTGCGTCGCGCCGAACGAGGTGTAGTTCGTGGTGTTGATCGGGAACGGAACGCGCTGCACGCCGCTCGACGTCCCCGCCGCCGTGAACGGCGCCTGGGGCTGGAAGAACTGCGGCGAGCCGAAGCGCGGGGCCGCATCCGTCGTGGTCGAGCTCAGCACGACACCGTTGGCGTTGCTCACGACGATGCGGTACGAGTGCCCGTTCACCAGGCCCGACGTGATCGAATAGTCCAGACCCGTGACCGACTGCTCGGCGACGGCGGCGCCGAACGTCCCGAGCAGGCCGTCCGTCGCGAACGTGTCGTTCAGGTTCGTCCCGGTGCCCGCGGTCTGGTGGTACGGCGACAGCGCGGCCCACGTCACCGTCGACGGGTTCAGCGAGATCTGCTGGGTCGAGATGAGGTCGTTCGTCGTCGCGTCGTAGAGCTGCACCGTCTGCGTGCCGACGCTGTTCGCGCCGTTCGCCGGCGTCGTGTACTGCCCGGTCAGCGTCTGGTTGGTCGGCAGAATCCCGGTCGCGCCGATGCCGAAGCAGGTTCCGTTGGCCCAGTTCTGCGAGCCGGTCGGGATCGCGCCGACGCACGGCAACCCGTTCCCGGACGTGTTGACGAAGCCGAAGGCGTAGAAGTGCGCGGCGTTGAGGCCGCTGGCCGAGACGAAGACCGTGTTGCCGGAAGCGAAGTTGTTCGCCTTGACCGAGAACGCGGCGTCGGAGAACGTCGCGAAGTTCAGCGTGCCGAGCACGACCGAGTACGCGATCGCCTCGTACGCGTTGTTCGCCGTGTTCTGCACCGCGATCGCCCAGACGCCCGAGTACGGCGCGTCGGTCGCGCCGCTGCGCGTACCGGTGCCGATGCTCGTGACCGGGTCGGGCGAGGCGACGAGCGGCGTCTGCAGCGTCAACTGCGCGTACCACGGCGTTTCCTGACCGCCGATCATCTGCAGGCAGCGACCCGACGCGTCGGTGGTGAACGTCGTGCGATAGGTCCCGGGCGCCGCGTTGTAGTCGCGCGTCTGCACGCTGTAGGCCGTCCCGTCCGGCGGGAACACCAGATAGCGGTACGTCGTCGCGGGCGTCAAGTTCTGGCACAGCCAGAACACCTGCGCGCCGTACGAGAGCGTCTGATCGTCCAGGTACGGCACGTTCGACGTTCCGGTCAGCACGATCGTGCCGCCGCTCGCCGAGCGCTTGTGCTTCGCCTTGTGGGTGAGCAGCTCGCTGAGCTTCGGGATCGGGGGGCGCGGGCCGTTGTAGGGCACCAGCCGCGTCGAGCCCAGCTTCTTCGAGGCCGGCATGCGCGCCAGCGCGGAAAGCTCGCTGCCGCTTCCCGGCGTGTCGGCGGACCGGCGCGAGCCTTGCGAGCTGCGCGACTGGTCGCCGAGCGGGAGCGGGGGCGGCGTCACGGCCGTCGAGGCAGCACGCGGACCGCCGATCCCGCGCTGCGTCGACTGAGTCGTCGACTGCGCGTGAGCGGCCAGACCGCCGGCGCCGATCACGGCAGCGGCGACGATGGCGATAACCGCCAGCGTCCGCGTCAGGTGGTGCATGAACTCTCCGGAATCCGTTCCGATACTGCTGCGGGTGTGCGCGCTCTAGCGCACGGTGATGTTCGCTTGGCCTGCGACGAGATTAGGGCCGCCGTAGTCGACCATCGCCACGACGGAATAGGAACCGGGGGCGAGCTTCTTGCCGACCGCGTCGATGAGCCGCTTGCCGGACCGCTCGACCAGCATTCCCTGCGGGAACGCCACGCGGTCGACGACGGTGCCGCCTTGCTTGATCTCGACGCGCCCGCTCAGATAGACGTGCGCGTTGCCGGTGTTGTGGAATCCGACCAGGTAGTGCTGACCGTCGCCCAGCGACTGCGTCTTCACGTCGTCGACCTCACCGCCGATGTGCGTCGTGTCCGGGATCATGACGTAGATCTTGGACGCGATGCGCTCGACGACCGAGAGGCCTCCGCCCTTGCGGGTCGGCCGGGTCGTGAAGAACACCAGGTTGCTGTACTCGCCGGCCGCGCTGGCCGGGACGTCGACCGAAAACCGCACTTGGGTGAAGGATCCGGGCTCGAGGTCGAACTCGCGCGGGTTGATCGAGATGGTCTTCGAGAGCGAGTACGGCGACTTGCCGGGCGGCCCGAAGGCGTAGTTCCCGGTGGGCCCGACCGTGTAGTCCGAGAGCGAGGCGACGATGTGAACCGCCGCGGTGCTCGTGTTGCGGACCGTGATCGGGAACGTCTCCTGCTTGCCGGGCTGCGTCTGCAGCTCGTACTTCGCAGGCGAGACGTCGACCGAGATGTCGGCCGACGAGGGAGCGGTGAACGCGAGCCCGATGACTCCGATCGTCCCGAGAATTCGAACCAGACGCGTGCGCATCACGTTCTTAGTCTCGGCCGCTCCGCTTGTCGACTTCACTCGTTCGCTCGGCGAGGCGAGCTAGTCAGCGCGGGACGACGGCGAACGTGATGACCGACGTGGCGGCGCCCGAGGCGGCGTTGCCGTTGACGTTCATCTGGACGTCCTGACCGAGGTACTTGAACGTCGTGCCGCTGAGCCCGGTGCTGCCGCCGTAGATCGCGCCGGGGCCGGCGGCATACGTGGTCGCGGTCGGGGTGGCGGTGACGTTGGTCGTGACGCCGGCCGGTGCGCCCGCACCACCGAAGCCCGTACCTGCGGTCGCGGCGCCGAGCGCCGTGAGCGCGGCGCCCGCCACGCCGTTGATCGTCGGGCAGGTCGCGCCGTTGTACGCGGCCGGGTTGCCCGAGGCGCCGGAGGCCGGCGGGAGCGCGTTGAGCGTGTTCGCCGCACCGAGCTTGAAGACGCAGACCGCGGTCCCGGTCGGAGCCACGTCCAGGTACTCGTAGACGTCGATGCCGCTGGAGTCGTTCGACTGGACGCCGACCGAGATCGCGTTCTGGTAGTAGCAGCCGGTGTAGCCGGCCGCCGGCGGGGTGATGCCGCCGAACGTCAGCGTCGCGTTGACGCCTTCGGCGACTGCGGCGGTGCAGTTGCCGGCCGCCGACGCGAGGATGGACCCGGCCGTCGCGTTCTTGATCGACCCGGTCGTCGGGTCGTAGTTGACGGCGATCGAGACGGCCGCGGTCGCGTTGACGGTGTATTTGAGCTGAGCAGATCCGTAGACCGTCGTGGCAGCGAAAGCAGGCGCGGCCGTGGCGGTGATCCCCAGCATGACGAGAGCAGCGACTGCTCTTTTCACGTTCGAATCCTTTCGAGTGTGGGACGCAGAGCGAAAGGGCGGGGCTCGCCCCCTCTCCTGGTAGTTCGAATCCCCGGCCCCAGGACCTTAGGCCCAAGCGGTCCGTTTCGGCGGAACTTAACGCAGGCTTAGCGGGTAGGTCTGCCCTCGCTTGGTCACGAGGTTCGCCGAATACGGCAGACCGCGGCGCCACAGGCGGATGTCGAAGCCGAAGACGTGCCCGCTCGGCTTGGGGAGCAGCACCTTGTAGCCGTCCTCGAACAGCAGCGCGTCGCCTTCCTCGATCGCGGCCAGCGCCTTGAGCGTGACCCGGACGGTATGGCCCGGCTCGGGGTTGCGCGGGCTCAAGCGCAGGGTGAACAGCGCGATCCGCGGATCGACCGGGACGAGCGAGGAGCCGTCGGAGACGTCCTTGCGGTGCGCGGTCACGCTCAGCGCGTAGTCGCCCTTGGCGAGCGCCGGGACGACGACCGAGCCGGTCCACATGCCGCCGTGCGGGTCGAGCCGCAGCGGGAAGCCGCCGAAGACGTCGCTCTCGACGGCGAGCTCCTTCACGTCCTTGGCATTCGTGCGCGCCGTGACGCGCAGCAGCCCGCCCGGCGGGACGACCGCCGGCTCGGTCGAGACCTGGATCGCCTGCTTGCGGCCGTCGCTGAACGTGTAGATGACCTGCTTGGCGCCGGCGCCCAGCTTGAACAGCAGCCCGGTCACCGCGTTGCCGCCCTCGACCGCGACCGCGCTCTCCGGGCCGGACAGGACCGCCAGCCCCTCGGGGATGGTGTCGGGGTCGACCGTCAGCGTGTACGCGCCGGGCGGCATGTTGTCGAGGATGAAGGCGCCGTCGTCGTCGGTGATGACGGCGTGCTCGCCGGGCTGCGCGACGACGTAGACGTTCTTCAGGCCGATCAGCGGGCCGAAGCCGCCGTCGCCCGGGGCCAGGACGCTCCCGGCGATCGAGCCGAGCGGGGTCGCGACGAAGGTCAGCGGCGTCGACGTCCCCGGCGTCACGGTGACCGTCTTCTTCTTGTCGCCGACGAACGCCACGGTGCTGGGCAGCGTCGACTCGACGATCTCGACCGTGTGCGCGCCGGCGCTGAGCCGGCCGACCGAGAACTTCCCTTCGGGCGTGGTCGTGACGGCCTGGATGCCGTCGATCGCGATCCCGACGTTGCCGATCCCGCGCTTCCGGCCGGCGGCGTCGGTCGCGACGACGCTCCCGGTGACGCCGGCGAAGTTGCCGACCGAGAACGAGACGGTCGAGGTCTGCCCGCCCTGGAGCTGGATCGTCTGGTACTCGCGGTCGGCGATCAGCCCGGGCTGGATCGTCGCCGAGTCGATGCGCAGCGTGTGCGTCCCCTGCGGGACGAACCGGAACTCGAACTCGCCGTTCGCGTCGGTGCGCTGGGTGACGCGCCCGTCGAGGATGACCAGCACGTTGTTGTAGCCGCGCACCGAGGGCGCGTTGTAGGCGAAGGGCGTCGACGACGCCGAGTACGTCACCACGCCGCGGATGACCGCCGGCAGGTTCGGGTTCGCGCGGCCGGTGGCTTGCCGCGGCTGGCCGAAGCCGAACGGTCCGACCAGCGAGGCCTGGAAGCCGCTCCCGCCTCCGCCGCCGATCCCGGTCTGGTGGAAGACGTTCGCGCTCACCTGCACCGCGACGACGCTCGAGAGACGGCGCACGAAGCTCAGCGTCGTGTCGCTCAGCGCGCTTCCGATCCCGTTGTTCGACGACGTCTGGAACGACTGCACGATCTGCACGTCGGCCTTCTTGCCGATCGAGCGGCGGTAGGCGATCGAGTGCGCGAGCGCTTCGCCGACGCTGTCGCCGCCGGCGATCGCGCTGCGCGCGTACTGGTACGACGCGGACCCGCCGAGGAGCGGGCGGCTGACGCCGAACGCGATCTGCGCCTGCGCGGCCGACCCGTTCGAGGCGTTCACCGCGCTGGTCTGGTAGCTCTCCGAGAGCGCCCACTTCCCGAGCGTCTCGCTCAGCGTCAGCCCGGCGCTGCGCTGGATCTGGCTGCCCGCGCCGGCGTTGTTGCCGTTGAGCCCGAAGACGTACTGCAGCGCGACGTGGCTCCAGCTCTTGTTGCCGGAGAGCGTGGCGCGGTTCTCGTGCGTCACGCTGCCCTCGAACTTGTCGTCGGTGTGGCCCAGGTTGAGGTCGACGTCGCCGAGGCGCTCGGAGTGGCGGCGGATCGCGAGGTCGCCGCTGAAGCCGCCGTTGAGGTTGCCGGTCAGCGTCTGGAAGCCGGCCGGATCGAAGCGCAGCCCGAGGCTCGAGCTCGTCGACTTTCCGGCCAGATCGGCGTGGAAGGCCGCGGCGACCTGCGCCCCGTCGGCGACGCCGCCGACGCCGTGGTGCGACGAGACGGCGATCTCGGTGTCGGTCGAGAGCTTCGCGCCGTAGCGGCGGTAGCCGAGGTCGGTGATCGACTCGTGGCCGCCGCCGGTCTCGCCGGCGCCGTAGTACTCGCCGGCGACCAGGTAGCCGCCGAGCGCGTTCCAGGCGCGCCGCATCCCGAGGACGCGGTAGGTCGTGCCGTCGGTCTGCTGCGCGGTCGAGAGCAGGTACGAGACGTCGCCGTTGCGGACCGGGACCGCCAGCCCGATCCCGCGGGCGAAGCCGCCGATCTGGAGCTGGCTGTCGCTCGGGCCGGTGACCTGGCCATAGCTCAGCCCGTACTTCGGCGTGCGGTATCCGACGACGAGCGTGCCGGCCGCCAGCGAGCCGGCGCCGTACCCGAACGCGCTCGAGATCGAGAGCGAGGTCTGCTCGGTGCGCCGCTCGGCGACCATCGAGAGCGCGGTCGCGTAGTTGTCGGCGCCCGACGCGATCCCGTTGCGGCTGCTCCGGTTCAGCGCGAGCTGGTACGTGCCGTCACCTTTGAGGACGATCGGCCCTTCGCCGAGCCAGGTGCGGCGGCGCGCCGGCGGGACGAGGCTCGGCATCGGCGAAGGCGCGGGCTCGGCCGGTGCGGGCGCCTCGACGGCGAGCCGCGGCGCCGCGAACGGCAAGCGCAGGCGGACCGCCAGCAGCGGGGCGGCGCGCAGCGCCGTATCCGATCCGAGGCAGACCGCCGAGGCGCTCAAGCACGCGGCGCCGGCGAACGCGATCGCGCGGCGCAGACCAGGACGCACATCCGTAGCATCGGCGCGCTCGGGGGACGCCTGTAGCGGCGGCGTTCAGGTTCCGTAAAAGCGGGCCGGCGTTAAAGAGTCGGACCCTTGCCTGCCGATAGCGGAACTAAGGGGTTCGCCCCCCGCCCCAGGGACGGGCAGCTTCCACGGAGGGAAGACCGCACCACCAGCATGGACGTTCGAGGTCTGAGCACTGTCGCGCTGAGCGCGGGAGTGCGCACGCAACGCGCACTAGCCGACGACACCCGCCGGCTTGCTTCAGGTTTGCGTATCAACACGGCAGCCGACGATCCGAGCGGGCTCGCGATCGCGGAGAGCCTTGCCTCGAAGGTGGCCGGGATCGACCAGGGCGTCCACGAGATCCAGAACGCCAACAACGCCGTCAACGTGGCCGAAGGCGCGATGTCGACGGTGGGTGACATCCTGCAGCGCATGCGCGGCCTGGTCGTCGAAGCGCGCAGCGATCTGGTCAGCAGCGCCGACCGCACCGACATCCAAGCCGAGCTGAACCAGCTCCGCGCCGAGATCGACCGCATCGCCCAGAACACGTCGTTCAACGGGCGCGCGCTGCTCGACGGCAGCGCGTCGAGCCAGATCCCGCTGCCGACGCGGGGGATGCTGGTCGTCAACCCGGACGCGAGCGGCGGCGGGCAGATCATCGACACCTCGGTCGACCCGAGCGCACCGTACATCGCGCCCGACGCGCCGCAGATGGCGCAGCTCGTCTCGGTCGACTCGTACGACCCGAACACCAACCTGATCAACATCACCGTCACGCTGAACAGCCAGGACCCGACGTTCGGGCCGGAACAGTCGTACGCGCTGCAAGTTCCGAACAACTCGAACACGCCGAGCGGCTTCGTTCCGCCCAGCCCGGGGAATCCGACGTTCGTGCAGCAGTCGCAGGGCGGCGGCGGCCCGCAGGTGCTCGCGTTCAACATCGGGACGCTGACCGCGGCCGACGTCGGCAAGACCGGCCTGCTGGTCACGCTGCCGCCGCAGCAGAAAGCGACGGGCTCGGCGATCCTCGTCAACAGCGGCGACGCCGAAGGCTCGGTGGTTTCCGTCGACATCCAGGCGATGAGCTCGATCAACCTCGGCGTCAACCAGGTGATCCTCGGTGACGACCTGCAGAACCAGGCCGCCGAGTACCGCATCGACTACGCGATCAGCTCGCTCGGCGGCGCGCGCGCGCAGCTCGGCGCGCAGTCCGTCTCGCTGCAGGAAGCGGCGACCGGCGGCAGCACCGCGAGCATGAACCTGCAGGCGTCGGAGAGCGCGATCCGCGACCTGGACGTCGGCGCCGCGGTGACGTCGCTGACGCGTGACCAGATCCAGAACGACTTCCAGAACCGGCTCGTCGCCGACGCGAACAACCTCGCCGCGGTCTTCGCGACGCTGGTCGCCGACTCGATCGTCGCTACCCCGGCCGCATAGGTTTTCTCCGGGCGAGGCGAATCGCCGCGCCGATCTGCCGAACACCCTCGTAGCCCGCTTCGAGGAGAACACCGCATGCTCCACGGCCGCTTCGCCGCGCTCGCCCTCGCCGCCACGTTCTTCGCCGGATGCTCCGGCGGCGGCGGGAGCGCACCGGCGCCGCCCGCGACCGCGGTCGCCTCGACCGCGAACGTGCCGTCGGAGTCGTCGGCCGCGCGCTACATCCTGGCAAGCGCCGGCAGCGCCGGCACGACCCGCGCGCCGCAGCGCTACGACGGCGACGACGACGACGACGGCGGCTGGTCGGCGCTGCAGCTCCCGCTCGTGCGCTCGTGCGCGAACGGCACGTTCGCGACCGACTGCGGCGTCTGGGTTTGGACGCACGGCGGCGACACCGGCGGCGGAACGCGTTCCGCGGCGCGCGCGCCGCAGTCCGCCGGCACCGTCGCGGGGACGCCGCCGGTGCTGAACTTCTGCAGCGGCGCGCCCGGCGCGCCGTTCGGGTACGCCTTCGCCTCGCCGCTGCTCGCGGCCGGGCCGAGCACCTTCGGGCTGAGCTACACCGGGACGCACGCGCCGCCGATCGTCAGCTTCGCGACGCGCTGGTGGAACGTCTCGCTGCAAGGGACGTTCACCGGCACCTCGACGCTCGCGCCGCAGATCGCGGTCACGCCGACCCTGACCGGCGGCGCTTCGCGCGGGTGGCTGGTCTTCTTCACCTGGAGCTGGCCCGCCGACATCCTGCTCGTCCCGTACGCGATCGACGAGATCCAGCTCGTGGCCGGCTCGTCGCCGCTCGCCGTCCCGCGCAACGGCTCGGCGACCCTCGGCGCGTTCGACTGCCTCGGCCGCGGCATCGTCGCACGCCGCTCGAACGCCAGCTTCGGATTCAGCCCGAACCTCCGCACGGAGACGATCGCCGCGCCCGACCCGCTGAGCGCTACCGTCTTCGGCGGCTCGAACCCCGGCGGAACGGTCTCGCTCAGCGACGACCGCGGCGCGCGCACCTCGGCCAAAGTCGTCGCCGCACCGTCACCGGCCCCCGGACCGCGCTGACCGCGGCCGTGGCGGAGCCGAGGCTCCGCTGCGGCCCTAGCGGCTGACCGGCGAGCCGCGCTCGGGCGGGGGAGGGATCGCGGCGACCAGGCTGTTCTGGAGCGGGTCGTAGTGCTCGCCGTTCGCCGCGTTGAGGACCTCGAAGACGACGTAGGCGTGCTTCTTCCCCGGCGGCCGGCCGTCGGCGCCGAGGCCCTGGCCGTCGTAGACGACCAGATGCGGCTTGCCGTCGTCGCCGCCGGCGAGGGCGTAGCGCAGGTGCGGACGCAGCGGCGAGGGGACCTTGGCCACGGCGGCGTCGAGCTCGCGGCGCTGGTTGGCGTCCAGCCGCACGGCGTTGGGCCGGCCGGCGCGCGCGACCGGCGCGTTGGCCGGGCCGGACGGCGCCGCGGCGGCGGCCGGCGCGGCGACCGCGGCCTGCGCGGGCGCAACGAGCGCCGTGCGCGCGGCGGCTGGGCCGGCATCCTTGGAGGCGCAGGCGGCGAGGAGCGCGGCGGCGGCGAGGGCGGTCGCGGTCAAAACGGTGGGGCGCGGAGCGCGCGGGTTCGTCGGTGACACCGTTTCAGTCATCGGCGCGCTTGACGCCGGAGCGTACACTTGGAGGTGGATTCCTCGTTAGGTGAGGCGTCCACACGCAGATACGCCGCTGCCCGGAAAGGTCGAGAGACCCCGACGTGGTTGACCAGGCTCCGCCGAATCAAGGCGGCGCTCAACGCGGCTGAGCGCAAGCGAACCACGGTTCGCCCGCGGCTCGATGGCATGTGGTGCTGAAGCTCGACGTTGAGGACGACCTTCCGCATGCGGGTGCCGGAGGAACGCCATCGCGCCGAGCGGCCGGACGGGAACAACACCCGGACCGGTTTCTTTTTTTGAGAGGGGGTGACGACGCGATGGCGACCGCAACGAACGCAACGTTCCACGAGGGGTTCGTCTCCGAGCTCGTCGGCCGCCCCGTGTTCGTGGAGCGCGACGGCGTGCGCGAGAACGTCGGCAAGATCGCCGACTTCGTCGTCGAGCACCCCGAGGACACGTTTCCGCGCATCGACGCGGTGATCGTGAAGACGCGCTACGGCGAGCTCGCCGCACCGATCGCCGAGGTCGCCTCGCTGGACACCTCCGGCGTCGTGCTGACCGCGCCGCCGAAGATCGTGCGCCCGCCCGACGACGAGGCGCTGTACTTGGTCGAAGACCTCTTCGACAAGCAGATCGTCGACATCGACGGGCGCAAGGTCGTGCGCATCAACGACATCGAGGTCGCGCGCACGGGCGGCGCGCTGCGCGTCGTCGCGGCCGACATCGGCGTCGGCGGTCTGCTGCGCCGGCTCGGCGCGGCGCGGCTCATCCCCGGTCTGGTCGACAAGGTTCCGCGCTCGCTGATCGCGTGGGACAACGTCGCGCCGCTGCACGACCTGAACCCGACGCAGATCCGCCTCTCGGTCAGCGAGCACCGCCTCTCGCGGCTGCATCCCTCCGAGCTGGCCGACGTCATCAGCGAGCTCTCGGCGCAGGACGCGGCGCGCGTCGTCGGCTCGCTCGACGACGAGCGCGCGGCCGACGCGCTCGAGCATCTCGACTCCGAGGTGCAGCGCTCGATCATCGAGGATCTCGGGACCGAGCGCGCCGCCGACATCATCGAGGAGATGGACTCCGACGACGCGGCCGATCTGCTCGGCGACCTGCCGGAGGAGCGCCAGGAAGAGCTCTACCGCGAGATGGACGCGGAGACCGCCGAAGACCTGCGCGAGCTGGTCGCGTACGACGAGGACACCGCCGGCGGTCTGATGACGACCGACTACTTCTGGATCTACCCGCACCGCACGGTCGCGGCGACGATCGCGAAGATCCGGCAGATCGCGCCGGAGACGGAGTTCATCTACTACCTGTACGTCACCGACCAGTCGGAGAAGCTGCTCGGCGTGCTGTCGCTGCGCACGCTGCTGCTGTCGTCGCCCCAGGCGACGATCCACAGCATCATGGACGCCGATCTCGTCACCGTGCGGCCCGACGCGTCGGCGGAGGACGTCACCGCGACGATCGCGCGCTACGACCTGCTGGCGTGTCCGGTCACCGACGAGCAGGGCAAGATGCTGGGCATCGTGACGGTCGACGACGCGATCGACGCGATCATCCCCGACCGGTTGAAAAAGCAGCTTCCGCGCTTCACCAAGCGCGGACAGCGACGACGCGCCGAAGCGGCGAGCTAGGCGGGGTCTCCGTTGCGACGCAACTGGCGACTGCTGCTCGCCTTCTTCGCCGTGCTCGGTCCCGGGTTCGTCACCGCTTCGGCCGGCAACGACGTCGGCGGGATCGCGACGTACTCGGCGGCCGGCGCGCGCTTCGGCTATGCGACGCTGTGGACGCTGGTCGCGCTGACCGTCTCGCTGATCGTCGTGCAGGAGATGGCCGGGCGGATGGGCGCGGTCACCGGCCAGGGCCTGGCGGGCTTGATCCGCGAGAACTTCGGGCTGCGCACGACGTTCCTCGCGATGGCGGCGCTGTTCTTCGTCAACACCGGGATCACCGCGACCGAGTTCGCGGGGATCGGCGCGGCGTCGGAGATCTTCGGGCTGTCGCGCTACGTCGCGGTGCCGCTCGCGATGATCGTCGTGTTCGCGTTCGTCCTGCGCCTGCCGAACAAGATCGTGGAGCGCGTCTTCGTCGGGCTCTCGCTCGTCTATCTCGCGTACGTGTGGTCGGCGCTGGCGGCGCATCCCGACTGGGGACAGGTCGCGCGCGGCACGTTCGTTCCGTCGATCGAGCGCGATCCGGCGTTTCTGATCACGGTCGTCGGGCTGATCGGCACGACGATCTCACCGTACATGCAGTTCTTCCTGCAGTCGGCGGTCGTCGACAAGGGCTCGCGCGCGCGCGATCTCCCGGCGATCCGGGCCGACATCATCGTCGGCTCGGTGCTGGCGATCGTGCTGGCCGGCTTCATGATCATCGCCAACGGCGCGACGATCTTTCAGGCCGAGCTGCACGGCGGCCGGCCGCCGCTCGACATCGGCACCGCGCAGGCGCAGGACTTCGCGCGCGCGCTGCAGCCGCTGGCCGGGAAGTTCGCCGCGACGCTGTTCGCGGTCGGGATCTTGAACGCGGGGATCTTCACCGCGACCGTGCTGCCGCTCTCGACCGCGTACATCGTGTGCGAAGCGTTCGGTCTGGAGGCCTCGCTCGACCGGCGCTTCCGCGAGGCGCCGGTGTTCTACGCGCTCTTCGCCGGCGCGATCGTGCTCGGCGCCGGCTTGGTGCTGCTCGTGCCGAAGGCCTCGCTGCTGAAGCTGATCTTCTACGCGCAGGTGGTGCAGGGCGTGCTGCTGCCGTTTGAGCTCGTGCTGATGCTGCGCATCGTGAACAGCTCGCGCGTGATGGGTCGCTACGTCAACACGCGCTTCGGCAACGTGGTGGGCTGGGCGACCGCGGTCGTGATCGGCGGTCTGGCGCTGGTCTTCGTCTGGCAGCAGCTCGCCGGCGGCGCTTAGAGCGCCCCGTTCGGCGAGCCGTTGCCGGCGCGGATGTCGGCGCCGTCGACGTCGTTGAGCGCGTCGCCGTGCTCGTAGATGTAGGCGGCGTCGAGCAGGCTCTGCCCGTTGCCGCCGAGCGCGATCGCGCCGGCGACGATCGGCGCCGCGACGCTCGTCCCGCCGTACGTGCGCCAGCCGGGCTTCGTTCCGAGGTAGCTGTCGTACACCGCGAAGCCGGGGTCCGGGTCGGCGAACGCGGCGATGTCGTTCGACGTGCGGCCGGCGCAGACGCTGTCGGACTGCCAGGCGGGCTTCGCGACGTGCGCGCTGCAGCCGCCGCCGGTGCCGCTCCAGAGCGACTCCGACCAGCCGCGCGTGCTGTCGTTGCGGTGCAGCGACGTGCCGCCGACCGCGATGACATGCGACGACGACGCCGGCCACTGCGCGCCCGCGCCGGCGTCGCCGGCGCCGAACACGAACGGGACGCCGAGCGCGTATGCGGCGTCGCTCTCGCCGGCGTACTCGTTCAGGCTGTAGCTGTTGCTGACGACGGTCGCGCCGTGGGCGACCGCCGTCTTCGCGGCGGCGAGCAGCGCCGCCGGGGCGTCGGAGACCGCTTCGACGACGACGATCTTGCAGTTCGGGCACACCGCCGAGACGACGTCCACGTCGAGCGACGTCTCCTGGCCCCAGCCTTGGTTCCCGGCGAGCAGGGCGGCGAGCAGTCCGCTCGGCTTGATCTTCTTGAAGCAGCCGTTCGCGGTCGTGCACGGCGCCAGGCCGAAGGTCTTGCGGTACACGCCGAGATCCGACTCGAGGTTCGGATCGTCGAAGGCGACCACGATGCCGACGGTCTGCCCGTGCCCGGCGGTCGCCGAGGGCAGCGCGTACGCGCTCTGGAGGTCGGCCGGGTGCAGCCCGGGGAGCGCGCTCGCCGCGGTTCCCGCCGGGAGGCCCTGCGGCCCGACGCCGGCCAGGACGTGGCACGTCAGGCCGGCGGTCAGGCCGCAGGCCAGGTTCGTGACGCTCGACAGCAGCCCGCCGATCAAGCCCGGGTTGGGCGTCGGGGTGGGCGAGACGATCGGGATCGCCCGCAACACCTGCGGGCTGCGTCCTGACGAATCGACGGGGATCGCGCCTCCGCCGCCGGGCTGCGCGCACGCGGCGAGCGCCGCCGTCGCGGTCAGCGCGAAAAACCAGGCCGGTCGATTCATGCGTCCTCCGTGTCGCTCGGGAGCGCCCACTCCCCCGCCATCCTTGGCGTCTGCCGAGTCCTACCCGGCCCGGGGACCCCAGTCCCCGCTCTTTACTGAAGTGTTTCGATCAGTGGTGCGGCGCGGGCGTCGGCGACGGATGGCCGGACGGGACCGGGATCGCGCGCAACACGTGCGGCTTGCGCGGCGCGGGGGTCGGCGTCGGGTCGGGGGCCGGCGTCGCGGCCGGGCCGGCCGACGGAACGGGGATCGCGCGCAGGACCTCCGCCGAGCGGGAGCTGTCCGCCGGAATCGTCCCGCCGACGGTGCCGCAGGCGGCCAGCGCCGCGGTCGCGACGAGCGCAAAAGCCAAACCGAGTCGTTTCATAGATGCGATTCCCCTCCGTGTCTCGCGAAGGGACGCCCTCGTCCCCCGCCATCCAAGGCGTTTGCTACTGGCTACCCTGCGCTAGGACGATCGTCCCGGTTCTTTACCGAACCCTTGCCTTCACTGACCGTCGACCAAGTCGACCATCGCGTCGACGATCTCGGGGTCGAACTGCGTGCCGCGGTTGCGGACCAGCTCCTCGAGCGCGCGCGGCGGCGGCAGCGGGAGCCGGTAGGGACGCCGTCCGATCATCGCGTTGAAGCAGTCCGCGACGGCGACGACCCGCGCCATCAGCGGGATCGCGGAGGCGGGCAGGCCGTCCGGGTAGCCCCGCCCGTCGAGCCGCTCGTGGTGGCTGCGAACCGCCGGCGCGAACTGCCGCAGCGCCGGCTCCTTGCGCACGATCGCCTCGCCGGCCGCGGCGTGGGCGCGCATCAGCCCCCACTCCTTCTCGGTCAGGGCCCGCGGCGCGTTCAGGACCTCGAGCGGCGTGACCACCTTGCCGATGTCGTGCAGCAGCCCGCAGCGCGTCGCGAACGTCACGTCCGCCGCGTCGAGGCCGAGCCGGCGGCCGAGCCGCGCGCACCAGCCGGCGACGGCGCGCGAGTGCTCGGTGGTCAGCGGGTCGCGGCGCTCGAGCCGCACGATCATGGCGTCGATGTGCGCGTCGATCTCGTCGAGCGGCTCGTCGGCGATGCTCGCCAGCGGGCGCCAGGCGCCCTCGACGACGCTGCGGACGTCGCGGGCCAGCGCGGCGACCTCGCGGTCGGGCAGCGCGACGTTCAGCGTCTCGCGCAGCGCGCGCGCCAGCGCCTCGGGCGCGTCGAGCAGCACGCCGCGCAGCGGCGCGAGGTCGCCGTAGGCGCCGCAGATCTCGCGCAGCCAGGCCAGGAACGCGTCCCGGCCGCCGTCGCTTCCGGCCGCCGCGGCGCGCCGGACGAAGGCGTCGACGATCGCGCCGCACAGCACCGCGCCCTGCGCTCCGTCGAGCCTGCGGCGCAGCTCGGCCGCCAGCATCCCTTCGTGCGACTCGAGCGCCGCGGCGAACGCGTAGGCCATCACATCCCTGCCAGCGGCAGCGCGGCCAGCAGCTTCGCCATCCCGCCCATCTCGTGGCGGCGCAGCGCGCCGAAGGCGTTCAGCAGCTTCTCGGCGTCGGCTTCGGGGTTGCCGCGCCGGCGCTCGACCACGACGTCGACCGCGCGCGCCAGCGCGCGCAGCCGCTCCGAGGGCGGCGGCTCGGGCGCGCGCCATTCCGCGCCGCAGTATGTCGAGGCGAGGCGCGCCACGGTCGCGGCGCGCGCGCCGTGCTGCGACGACGACGTCTCGTCGCGCGCGAACGCGTCGTGGAACCGCGCCAGCGCGCTCGCCGCCGCTTCGCGCATCCCGGCCGCACCCGCGTACAGCGCGATCTCGGCCCAGCGCAGCGCTTCGCGCTCGGCCCAGGTCTGCTGCGAGCCGCTCGGCGCCAGGATCTCGTACGCGCCGGCGAAGTCGCCCTTCCACGCGGCGACCAGCGCGCGCGACGGCAGCAGCCCTTCGAGCGCGGCCGAGGCGCCGTAGTGCAGGTCGAACTCGTGCAGGTCGCGCTCGAGCCGTTCGACCGCGACCACGTCGCCCTGCTCGACGCGCAGCTCGTACGCGCCGACGATCGTGTACAGCAAGAAGTCGACGTTGCCGGAACGGATCGCGGAGTCGCCGAGCTGCCGCAGGTAGACCAGGCTCTCCGACGGTCCGGAGTCCTCGTAGGCGACGTTGTAGAGCACGCTCAACGAGCCGACGGCGACGGTGTACAGGTGCGCTTCGCCGGCGAGCGCGGCGCCGATCGTGGCGTACTCGCGCGCGCGCTCGCGGTCGCCCGCGTACAGCTCGACGTACGACGCGCGCGTGAACAGGTGCGCGCGCTCCGCGAGGTCGAGATCGTCCGCGTGGAGCAGCGCGCGGCGCAGCGTCTCGCGCGCGTCCTCGGGGCGGTGCGCGACGAGATACGCTTCGGCCAGCACCGAGAGGATCGCGCAGCGCTGCTCGACCGCGAGCTCGGCGTCGTCCGCGAACGGCTCCAGCAGATCGACGGCGTCGTCGCGGCCGCGCCGCACCAGCTCGCGCGCGAGCCGGTACGTCGCCTCGGCGGCGACGTCGCGTGTCGCGGCGTGCGCGATCGCGTGCCGGAACCAGGCTTCGGACGTGTCGGTGCGGCCGAGCCGCGACTCGCGCGTTCCGCGCAGCAGGTACATCACGCCGTCGAGCGAGTCGTCGACGACCACGTCGAGCGCTGCCTCGACCGCGTCGACGTCGCCGCGGTCCTCGAGCCGCAACCCGTGCACGTGCAGCAGGCGGCGCACACGGCTCTCCAGCACCGCCTCGCGCGCGCGGTCGAGCGCTTCGCGGACGCGGCCGACGAGCTCGAGCGCGTCGACCGTGCGCAGCGCGACGCGGTGGAACGCCTCGGGATCGGCGCGCAGCGTCACTTCGGCCTGCGCGCGCAGCGCTTCGTCGTAGCGGTACGACGACTCGTCGGCGCGCACGATCAAATCGCCCAGCCGCGACTGCGCGCTGAGCAGCGGGTGCGGTGCGAGCCCGGCCGCGGCGAGCACGTCGTGGTCGAGCGCGCGGAACAGACAGCTTTCGAGAACGTAGGCGCGCTCGTTCGGCGCGAGCCCGCGAAAGAGCGTCTCGCCCGGCGGCTCGCCGCGCGGCGGCGTCTCGCCGGTGCGCAAGGAGTAGACGATCTCGAACGGGCGGCCGTGCGCGGTCTCGACGATGCGCGCCAGCGCCGCCTCGTCGCGCGGCACGCCGAGCCGCCGTGCCGCTTCGGAGGCCTGCGGGAGGCCCCAGCGCAGGTCGTCGGCGCCGACGGGCATCGCGATCAGGTCGTCGGCGAACCAGCGCGGGACCGGGAGATCGGTGTCGTCGTGCGCCGCGATGACGAGGTGCGTCGTCGCGGCGCAGCGCGCGAGCGTCTCGGCGAACTCGGCGAAGAGCGCGGTGTCGCCGTTGAGCCGGCTGGCGGAGTCGACCACGATCGTCACGTCGGTCTCGTCGAGGTAGCGGCCCAGCCAGCGGGCCAGCGAGACGGTGCGCTGGCCGCGCTCGGCCGCGCGGCGGTACGCGCTGGGGAAGGCCAGCCGCGCGCCCGGCGCGACCGCCTGCAGCGCCTCGCACAGCATGCGGACGGCGTCGCGGAACGTGCCGTCGCCGGCGGCCAGGTCGATCGGGATCGCTCCCGGCCGCTGCGCGACGAAGTCCCGCAGCAGCGTCGTCTTTCCGAAGCCGGGCGGGGCCACGACCAGCGCGATCGGCTTGCGGGCGGCATCGGCCAGGCGGGCCACGGCGGCGCCCGGGAGGACGAGGGAACTCAGACCACGCGTGAAGCGTGGCGGTGTTGCCGTCGTCTGAAGCGCGCCGGCCGGCACGTCCGTGTGCAGCAAATGCCCTACCTTAGCCCAGGAGTACCCGTGCAGCGGGCGTACCCGCGGCACCGGGCCTCCCGGCGCTGCTTTACCGAAGTTTGCCGGAGCCGCGGTGCGCTTTGGAGATCACCTTCCAGCGGCGCAGCTCCGCGGCTCGCGCCACGGGATCGTGCCGCCGGTCCAGGTAGGCGAGCTCGGCGCGGAGCGCGCGCCAGCGCTCGCGCCGGCCCGGGTCGACCTCGGCCCGCACCGCGCAGCCCGGCTCGCGGTCGTGCGCGCAGTCGCGGAACCGGCAGCGCGTCGCGGCGTCGGCGACGTCGGCGAAGACCTCCTCCAGCGCGCCCTCGTCGGACCACGGCGCGAAGGCCCGCATCCCGGGCGTGTCGACCAGCCACGCGCCGCACGGCAGCGCGACCAGCTCGCGGCGGGTCGACGTGTGCGTCCCGCGGCCGTCCGACGCGCGGACCGCGCCGGTCGCGAAGCGGTCGTCGCGCAGCAGCCGGTTCGCCAGGGTCGACTTCCCGACGCCGGACGAGCCGACCAGCGCGAGCGTCGTCCCCGCGCGCAGGTACGGCTCGAGCGCCTCGCAGCCGTCGCCGTACTCGGCGCTGACCGCGACGACCGGCGCCTCGCCGGCGACGCCGTAGAGCTCGGCGACCAGCCCGGCCGGGTCGCGCGCCAGGTCCGACTTGTTCAGGACGACGAGCGCCTCGGCGCCCGACGCGCGAACGGCGACCAGATAGCGCTCGACCCGCGGCGGCGAGAAGTCACGGCCGGGCGCGGTGACGACGACGACCAGATCGAGGTTGGCCGCGATCGGCTGCGGTGCGCCGGCCTGATCGTGGCGGGCGCGCGCGAGCACGCCCCGGCGCGGGGCGATTCCGGCGACGCGCCCGTCGTGGACGGCGGCGAAGTCGCCGACGACGGGCCGGTCGCCGAGCGCGCTCCCGGCGAGGTGGACGATGAGCTCCGCGCCGTCGGGGGCGAGAGCGAGAAAATCGGCACCGCGATCCGACGCGATGCGATGGTCGAAGAGCAAGGTCGTGCCTTTCGTGCAGCGGTGATGAAGCCGGACGAGAAGGGCGCGACGAGGCGGGCGCGAGGCCCGCGGGCTACGGCGCGGTCAGCGCGCGGAGCACGGGAAAAGGGAGCTCGTCGCGCCGGTCGGCGCAAGGACGGATGTCGTCATACGGCTCTCCTTTCGTTGTCCAATTGGCGAACGCGGGGACGCGAATCGCTCGGGCGGGGCTTCGCCGGGCCGCAGGAAGGCCACCTTCGCGCGGAAAGCTTTGGCCTTCAGGTGCACGACGAAACGGTGGTCCCCGCCCGGCCTTTGCGCCGGGACCGCTCCGAGACGCTGCTCGCCTTCGCAGAGGCGCTGGCGCGCGTCGCCGCGAGCGGCGGCGGCGCGCAGGCGCTGGCGGCGCACCTCGCGGCGGCCGTCGATGCCGCGGTGCTGGTCGAGGACGCGCAGTGGCGCCACCTCGCGGTCGCCGGGACCGGCGAGCGCGCCGTTCCGCCGTCGGTGCGCGACCTGCTGCCGAAGGAGGCCGACGGCGAGGAGTCGGTCCCGCTCGCCCCGCCGGCCGACGCGCACGCGCGCGCCTTCCCGGTGCGCGCCGGCGAGGCGCGGCTGGGCTGGATCTCGGTCTTCCCGACCGGCGCGCGCGCCGTCGACGAGCGGGCCGGGATGATCCGCCTGACCGCGGCGCAGATCGCGGTGGAGCTGTCGCGCGACGCGGGCGGCGGGCGCGGTCGCCGGCGCGGCTTCTGGGACCGGCTGCTCGCGCGCGCCTACGAAGACCCGCTGGAAGCGAAGGAAGACGCGCAGGCGCGCGGGATCGCGCTCGCGCCCGGCTACGTCGCGGTGTCGGTCGAAGCCGACGGGCTCGACGAGACGATCGCCACGCAGAAGAACACCGAGATCCGGCGCGTCTGTCTCGACACGCTCGGCACGCGCACCGGCGACGTCGTCGTGGTCGAGCGCGGCGGCGGCTTCTTCTTCCTCGTCCCGGCGCCGCTCGAGGTCGACGCGGCGAACGCGCGCACCGCCGCGACGCTGATCCCGCGCGGCGTCCAGCGCGCCGGGCTCGACGTGCGCGTCGTCGGCGGCGTGGGCCGGCATGCGGAGATGATCCACGTCGCGCAGAGCGTCGACGAAGCGCGCGAGGCGATGATCATCGCGCGGCGGATGTTCGGCGGCGGCCGCGTGATGCCGTACGACGATCTCGGCGTCTACCCGCTGCTGCACCGCACCGGCGCGACGCGCGAGGACTGGCGCACGTTCGCGACGCGCGTGCTCGCGCCGCTGCGAACGTACGACGAGAAGCACCAGACCGAGCTGGTCAGAACGCTGAAGCTCTTCTTCGACGTGGGCCAGAACATCAAGGAAGCCGCCGGACTGCTCAACGTGCACCGCCACACCGTCTTCTACCGGCTGCGCCAGATCGGCGAGATCGGCCGCCTCGACCTCGACTCGCCGCACGACCAGCTCACCGTCCGGGCCGCGCTCGCCGTGGACGCGCTCGACTCCTGATGCTCACCACGGTGAAAGACTCGGCGGCCGCGCGGCGCTCGGTCCTCGCGACCGTGAAGGAGCGCGGCGTGCGCTGGGTGCGGCTCGCGTTCGTCGACGTGCTCGGGATTCAAAAGAGCGTGTCGATCCCGGCCAGCGAGCTGGAGGACGCGTTCAACGGCAAAGTGACGTTCGACGGCGGCTCGATCGACGGGTTCGTGCGCGGCGAAGAGATCGACATGGTGCTGCGCCCCGATCCGGCGACGTTCGTCGTGCTGCCGTGGCTCGAGCACGGTCACGGCGAGGCGCGCATCCTGTGCGACATCACGATGCCCGACGGGACGCCGTTCGAGGGCTGTTCGCGCACGACGCTCAAGCGCGTCCTCGAGGACGCGGGCGACGTGCTGCAGACGGTGCAAGCCGCGCTCGAGGTCGAGTTCTACCTCTTCGAGCTGGGCCCGGACGGCTCGCCGACGACGCGAACCACCGATGCCGGCTCGTACTTCGACTTCTCCGCCAGCGACCGCGGTCAGGAAGCACGGCTCGACACGAGCGCGGCGCTCGAAGCGATGGGGATTCCGATCTCCAGCGCGCACCACGAGCACGGCGCGGGCCAGCACGAGCTCGACCTCGCCGCCTCCGGTGTCTTGACGATGGCGGACCGGCTGCTCACGGTGCGCGGCGTCGTGCGGCGCATCGCGCAGCGGCACGGACTGCACGCGACGTTCATGCCGAAGCCGCTCGAGGACTCGGCGGGGAACGGGCTGCACATCTACTTCGCGCTCGGCGACGTCGACGAGGCGACGCGGCTGCATGCGATCGCGGGGCTGCTCGAGCACGCGCCGGGCTTCACCGCGATCTGCAACCAGACGGTGAACTCGTACAAGCGCCTCGTCGCCGCGTGGGACGCGCCGGTGTACACGGTCTGGTCGCACCGCAGCGCGAACGCGCTGGTGCGCGTGCCGCCCGCGTTCGGTGACGAGCCGCCGCTGCTCGAGGTGCGCAGTCCGGACGCGTCCTGCAACCCGTATCTGGCGATGGCGGTGCTGGTCGAGGCGCTCGCCGACGGCATTCGCACGCGCAGCCTGCCCGGCGATCCGTTCACCGGCTCGACGTACGAGCTCGGCGACCGTTTCCGCGCCGAGCACGGCATCCGGCAACTGCCGAAGTCGCTGCGCCAGGCGATCGCCGCGCTCGACGAGGACGTCGTCATCCGCGGCGCGCTCGGCGACCACATCTACCACGCCTTCCGCGACGCGAAGCTCGCCGAGTACGAGCGCTACCGCAAAGCCGTCCACCCGTGGGAGCGCGAAGCCTACCTCCGCACGTTCTAGAACCCGTCGCGCGCCGCTCGTCCGAGCTACGGGGTTCGGAGCCGCGCACAGGTAAAGCTTCTGCAAACTTCGCGCGGCCGGCGGGCGCGGTGCGGCGGCCGGCGCGGTTCGGTGCCGATGACTCCTGGGACCACCGATTTCCGACCGGATGGATTTTCGGTCGGGTTCGCGGCGCGGTGTGGCCGGAACGTACGTCACCATGGAGGGAACTTGCGCGCCATCGAACCGCCCGCTCTGCTCGAATTGCGCTCCCGCGCTTCGCAGGTGTTCACCGTCATCCTGTGGCTGCACGTGCCGGTCGTCGCCGCCGTCGCCGCCGCCAACCACCATGCCCCGCTCGCCGTTAGCGCCGTCGCGGCGCTGCTCGCGCTCATCGGCACGATCGGCGCACGGCTCTCTCCCGGCGGCTTGGGCGGACGCCTGAGCGTCGCGTACGCGCTGGTCGGCATGCCGATGCTGCTCGTGCACGCCGGCAGCGGCGTGTGGCAGATCGACTATCACATGTACTTCTTCGCCGTGTTCGCGATGCTCGCGGCGTACGTCGACTGGCGGCCGATCGCGCTCGCCGCGGCGCTGACGGCCCTCCATCACCTCGTCCTCGACTTCGTCCTGCCGGCGGCGGTGTTCCCGCAGCAGAGCGGGCTCGAAGGACTGCCCCGCGTGATCCTTCACGCCCTCATCGTCGTCGCCGAGTGCGGGATCTTGTTCTGGATGACGGCGCGCGTGCGCGGGCTCTTCATCGCGGCGGAGGCGCAGAACCAGCGCGCGAACGACGCGCTGATCGAATCGCAGCGCCTGCGCGACATGCTCGCCGCCGAAGGCGACGCCAAGACGTCGGCGCTCACCGACACCCGGCGCGCGCTCGACGAAGCGCAGCGGGCCGCCGTCGCGGCGAAACGCGAGGAGGCGCTCCGCATCCAGTCCGAGCGCGAGACCGCGCTTCAGCGCGAGGCGATCGTCCGCGACATCGTCAGCCGGCTCGACGAGTCGGTCCGCAGCGTCGTGGAGGAAGTGCTCGGCGCGTCGCAGCGGATGCTGGACTCGGCGCGCGACGCCGAGCGGCTGGCGGAGAATACCCGCGAGGAAGTCGACCGGGTCGCCGGGATCACCGCGGAGTCGAGCTCGCAGATCGGCGAGGTCGCAATCGCCGCGGGACAGCTCTCGCGCTCCAGCGCCGACATTCTGTCGCGCATGCAGCACGCGCTCGACGTGGCGCAGCGCGCCGTCCGCGAGTCCGCGCGCGGCGGCGATCTCGCACGGTCGCTGACCGACGCCGCCGAACGCATCGACGCCGTGACCACGCTGATCGAGAACGTCGCCGATCAGACGCGCCTGCTGTCGCTGAACGCCGCGATCGAAGCCGCGCGCGCCGGCGATTCCGGGCGCGGCTTCGCGGTCGTCGCCGAAGAGGTTCGGAAGCTCGCCGAGGCGACGTCGAGCGCGACCGGCGAGATCGCCGACGTCGTCACCGCGATGCGCCGCGCGTCGAAGGACGTCGCCGGTGCGCTGGGCGAGATCGGCACGTCGGTCGGCGAGCTGACGTCGGCCGCGACCGAGGTCGCGAGCGCGGTCGAGGAGCAGTCCAGCGCGACGGACATGATCGCCGCGACGGTGCGCACCGTGGCCAGCGGGACGGACGAGATTCGCGGTGCGATCGAGCGCGTCGCCGGCGCCAGCATGCGGGTCGGCGCCAGCGCCGCGCAAGTGCTGATGGGGGCCGACGCGGTCGTCGCGCACAACCATACGCTGCGCGAGAACGTGAGCGCGGTGACGCGCGAGCTGCTGAGCTCGGAATCACAGGCGCTGACGGCCGTCACGGCGTGACGGCCGCTCGCGGCCTCGGCGCGGGCGCGGCCCTCGTGGCGCTGCTGCTCGCGGCGGCGCCGGGCGCGCGCGCCGCGGCCACCACGCCGTACGCGATCGGCGACCGCGTCGCGGCGTCCGGGCTGGTCACGCAAGACGCGGCCCCGTTCCGCTTCGACGACGGCACCGGGCGCGTCGTCGCGCTGTCGTTCGTCTACACGAACTGTCGCGACGCCGAAGGCTGCCCGGCGGTCAGCGCGCGGTTCGCGAAGCTGCAGCGCGAGATCGATCCGCGGCGGGTGCGGCTCGTCCTCGTGACGATCGCGCCGCACGAGGACACGCCCGCCGTCCTGCGGCGGTACGCCGCCGCCTACCACGCGGATCGCAGCCGCTGGACGTTCGTGACCGGCGACGCGCGGCAGATCGCCGCGCTGGCCGCGCGCTTCGCGATCGCCGGGAGCGAACGCGATCCGGACGGCGCGCTCGACCATGCCGAACGGCTCGTCGTGCTCGACGGCGGCGCGCGCATCGCCGAGACGATTCCGGGCGCGAACTGGGCACCCGACGACGCAGCAGCCGCGATCGGGGCGGTCGCGGGGATCGCGCACGACCCGCTGCGCCGGGCCGCCGTACATCTCACCTGGGCGGTCGAGCACACCTGCGGCATCCCCGCGAGCGGCGCCGCCGTAGCGCTTCACCATGCGGCGTTCGGCGCGGTGCTCGTGCTGCCGCCGGTGCCGCTGCTGGCGCTGGCCGCGTTGCGGCGCCGGCGCAAGAGCTCACCCGGCTAGCGCGGGTCAGCGCCTCGCGCGGCTAGCGGCAGACCACTTCGAGGCGGTTGCCGTCCGGGTCTTCGAAGAACGACGCGTAGTACGTCGGCGTGTACTCCGGACACGGCGCGGGCGGCTCGAAGGCGCGCGCGCCGGCCGCCTCGGCGACCGCGGCGATGCGGTCGACGCCGGCGCGCGTCGCGGCGTGGAACGCCAGACAGGTCGCCGTCGGGCGGTGCTGCGGGTCGGCGCTGACGACGATCACCTCGCGCACCTCACGCTCTTCGAGCCGGTAGTAGAGCTGCGCGCCGTCGGGCTGCGTCTTGCCGCGAAAGCCGTACTCGCGCAGGAACGCGTCGTAGAACGGCCGGCACCGTTCCACGTCCGCGACGCGCAAGTCGACGTGATCGAAGACCATCATCGGGCGCGCTTCTCGCGCCCGCGCGTCATTCCTAGTGACGGTCGTTGGTTTGCGCGGGCGGCGGCGCCGGACGCGCGTTCGTGCGGACCGAGTACTGCACGGTGAAGCTGCGCGGCAGCAGCGGGTTCGCGGGCTGGACGGCGACGCCGCCGCCCGCGAGCGGGAGACGGTACCCGTACTGCGTCGTCCAGAAGATCCCGGAATCGACGTTGGTGAGGTTCGAGACGAACGCCGTCAGCGTGCCGCGCGCGACCGCCCGCGAGACGCCGGCGTTGACTTGCGTGTACGCGCCCAGACGCCGGCCGTTGTTGGCGCCCACGTACTGCGCGTTCGCGATCCACTCGAGCTTCGCGCGCGGCTGCAGGGCGTCGAGCGTCAGCGTCGCCGTGTGCAGCGGGCGGTTCGGCAACTGCCAGCCCGGGACGATGAAGCTGTACGGCCCGGCCAGGCGCGGGTCGAGCGTGAGCAGCGTCGCGGCGGTCGTCGCGACGGTCGGGAACAGCACGACGTTGCGGCCGAGCGCGACGCGGCCCGTCAGCGACCAGCCTTCGTAGCGGCGCGTGGTGCCGGAGATCGCTTGGCCGATGTAGATGGCGTTCGCGTCGAACGGCACGCCGGCGCACGACTGCGGCCGGTTCCAGGCCTGCTGCACCGCGGCGAGATAGCCGGCCGGAACGTACCCGGGCGGTTCGTTCGCGACCGGCACCCCGGCGTAGAACGTCTGTCCGACCTGCAGTTGGCGGTAGACCGTCACGGTGAGCGATCCGGCGCGCCAGTTGTGCGCCCACGACGCGTTGTACGACGACGACGACTGGTTCGTGTTCTTGTCGGCCGGTCCGCCGAGCCGCGTGATCCCGCCGCAGTTGTACGCCGCGAGCGACGGCTCCGCGAACGAGTCGGCACCGGTTCCGGTCGGCTGCGCGCTGCCGAACTGCGCGTTCAGCTCGACGGTGTCGGAGTTCGTGGGCTTCCACGTGATCCCGGCGCTTTCGAGCAGCGAGGCGCGCGTGCCGCTCGCGCTCGCGCGCGACAAGCCGCCTTTGAGCGACAGCTTCGGACCGATCTTGTACGTGTCGGTCACATTCACGCTCGACGAGTAGTCGCGGTAGACGACCGGCGCGGAGTACAGCAGCTCGACCGGCGTGTAGACGTTGCGGCTGGTGTTCGTGTCGAAGCCCAGCGCGAACGTATGCCGCCGCACGGTGAGGTTGAGCGATGCCGAACCGAACCGGCCGTCGTAGTCGTAGATGTCTTCCGAGGGCGCCGGGCTGCCGAGCAGCAGCGCGTTGAGCCGGTTCTGCGTGTAGCGCCCGCCGTACGCTCCCGCGCTCATCGAGAGCGCGACGTTGCCGAGCTGGGCCTGGAACCCGAACGAGCCGAGGTGGAAGCGGTCGTTGTCGGAGTTGCGCGGGCCGTTGCCGCACGCGAGCTCTTGCGTGTAGACCGGGCACGTCAGCGAGCTGCCGCGGTTGGCGACGATGCCGCCGGTGTTCAGGGTGATCTTGTCGTTCAGCGCGTAGCGCAGCTTCAGGTTCTCGCCGGTCCAGCGCTGCCCCGCGTCGTGCTGGTACGTCAAGCCGCTCTGGTCGCCGAACGTCAAGCCGTCGAACGGCGAGCCCGTCGAGCGGTGCGCGAACTGCGCCGCGATGCCCAGCTTCCCGAGACTTCCGGTGACCGCGCCCAGATACGACGAGCGGTCGTACGTGCCGTACGAGCTGGTAATGCGCGTGATCCACTGCTTCGTCGGTTCCAAGGTGCGATAGTTCACCTGGCCCGCGATCGATTGCGCGTTTCCGCTGAAGTCGACGCTCGCGCCGCTGAACAGATCGGTGCCGAGCGCGCGCAGCGCCGCGCCCTGCGCGGCACCCGAGAGCCGGACGCCGCCGACGCTGACGCCCGTCTGCGACTCCTCCATCCCGCGCAGCGAGATCGTGATCGAGCCGTCGACGCTGTTCGCGCTCTGGTTGACGCTGACGCCCGCCAACTGCCCCAGCGCGTCGTTGAGCGAGTCGCTGATGCGGCGCACCGGCGAGCCCTCGTTGACGTCCTGGGCGCTCGCGGTGGCGCTGCTGCGCGCCTGCACGTGCCCGATCTGCGCCAGCGACGGCACGAGCAGGACGCTCACCTTCACGCGGCGGCCGTCGCCGACGTCGATCTCGTTCAGCGTGGCGGTCTGGTAGCCGCGCAACTGGACCTTGATCCGGTAGATCCCGGCCGGTGCTTCCTCGAAGCGCAGCAGCCCCGCCTTCGGCGTGAGCGCGCTGGTCTGGACCGGCCCGATCAGGAAGACCTCGGCGTTCTCGAGCGGCGCCTTCGTGGTCTCGTCGGTCACCGTGATCACCAGCTCGCCGGGCGCGATCTGCGCACTCGCCGGACGCGCCGGCCCGAACACCGTAGCGAGGAGCGCGACCAAGACCGGCACGATGCGACGCAGCATGGATCCTCCGAGCCGAAGGAATTAGGACTATTTCGTTAGTTCTAGCCTGCGCGGCGACCCCGTTGCATGAGGGACGGATGAGAGTCGGCGCTGGCCCGGGCCGGCGGGCGGCGTCGCGGCGCGGTCATCGCAGCGCCCGGAGGTCGGCGTCGACGAGCAGGTCGCCGGGCGGCTCGAGCCCGGCCGGCTCGACGCGGCCGCCACCGAGCGCGCCGTCGACGGCCGCCACGTAGATCCCGATGCACGGGGCGTTCGGCGCGGCCGGATGCGCGCGCGCGGCGTCCGCCAGCCGTCGCGCCGGCGCGCCGTCTCCGGCGCGGAGCGCGTGGAAAGCGCCGAGCACGTCGAGCTCCGGTTGGAACCACGAACCGGGGAGCACCTCGCGGGTCCACGCCGGCCGCGTCCACGGCCGGCCGAGCACGAGCGCGGCGCGGGCGTGCAGGGCCTCGGCTTGGAGCGCGGTGCCCGGGTTCGCGCCGGCCAGCGTCGCGACGACCGAGTTGCGCAGCGCGAGCTCCGGATCGCCGCGCACGAACGCGAGATAGCCTTCGACCATCGCGACGTAGCGGAGCAGTCGCACGTCGGGGCTTCCGCCGACCGCGCGCTTCGCCGCACTCATCCGCTCGCGCCAGTCGGTGACGGCGGGATGGTGGACCGCGACGTGCGCGCGGCCGATCGCGGCTCGGATCGCATCGGCGTCCGACGATCCGTAGAGCGGCATGTCGTCGACCGCGGCGGCGAAGTCCGCGATCCGGCCGCGCCGGCGCGCTTGCAGCCGGCGCAGGATCGTCAGCTCGAACGCGGCCTGCCGCGCCTCCGGCGTGCGCGGCTCGCGCAAGCGGAGGTCGAGCTCGGTGGCGAGCCGGTCGGCGTCGGCGTACTCGCCCGCGTTCTCCAGCCCGATGCCGCGCAGCACCTCGGCGTGCGCGCGCTGCGCCGGATCGAAGCGCTGCAAGTCGCCCTCGGTCGGGACCGCGCCCATCTCGACCTTCACGCGCAGGGCGACGAATCGCTGGGCCGGCGTCGCGATGTCCACGCCGCGCAACAGCGCGTTCGCGCGTTCCGGGTCGACGGCGGAGATCGCCGCCAGCAACTGCTCATCCGAGGCGACGCTCGCGGCGGACGTCGTCGCCCGGTCGATCTCGGCCGCGACCGCTTCGACGGCGAACGAGCGGTAGCGGTGAAACTGGCGCTCGGAGAAGTGCAGCGCGCGCGCGACGCTGAGCGTGTCCTCGTCATTGAGGTCGCAGCGGTAGATGATCTCTTTGAGCGCCGGGTCGTTCGCCAGCGCCGCATCGACCGCGGCGAGGAGCGCCTGGCCGTCGTCCTCGACGCGGTAGCGCCGCCGGAGCGCCGCGATCGCGGGCTCGTTCCGCAGAATATGCGGATGCCGCAGCCCTTTGAGCAGCGCGCGCGTCTGCGCGTTCGACCACGCCATGCTCGCACGGTAAGACGCACGAGTGCCGTCTTACTGCCGAACCGAGCGTCACGGCGGGCTACGTCAGGCGCCGCCTCGAGGGTCATGACCCGTTCTGCACGGATCCGCCCGAATTCGCGCTTCGCGCTTGAGGAGGTCCCAGGCGAGGCGAACGTCGTCGCGCGTCGTGCGCTCGTTGCCGATCGCGACGCGCAGCACCACCCGGCCGTGCAGCCGCGTGGATGACAGATACACCTCGCCGGTCGCGTTGACCGCGTCCATGATCGCGAGGTTCAGCGCATCTACCTGGCCGTCGCCGGGCGACGGGCCGTCGGACGGGTCGTAGCGGAAGCAGACGACGGAGAGCGGGTGCGGTGCAGCGATGTGCCAGCCGGGCTCGGCGCGGATCCAGCTCGCGAGCTCCTGCGCAAGCGCGATGTGGTTGCGCAGCCGGTCCTGCATCCCGCGCACGCCGTACGCGCGCAGCACGAACCACAGCTTCAGCGCGCGGAAGCGGCGGCCGAGCTGCAGGCCGTAGTCCATGTAGTTGTGGACGTCCGTCTCCGGCGTGACGAGGTAGTCGGCGACCAGGCTGAACGTACGGCGGAGCAGCTCGGGATCGCGCACGTAGAGCACCGAGAGGTCGACCGGGACGAACAGCCACTTGTGCGGGTTGACGACGATCGAGTCGGCGTCGTGCGCGCCGTCGAGCAGCCAGCGGAACTCGGGCAGGATCGCCGCCGGTCCGCCGTAGGCCGCGTCGACGTGCAGCCATACACCGCGCTCACGCGTCACGGCGCGGATCGCCGCGACCGGATCGGTTGACGTGGTCGACGTCGTCCCGACGGTCGCGACCGCGCACATCGGGCGATGTCCGGCAGCGACGTCCTCGCCGATCGCGCGCGCGAGCGCCTCGGGACGCATCGCGAACGCCTCGTCGACCGGGATCTTCACGACGTTGTCGCGTCCGACGCCGAGCGCGATCGCCGCCTTCTCGACGTGCGAGTGCGTGTGCTCGGTGATGTACACGCGCAGCGCGGGAACGTCGGTGCGCCCGGCCATCCCGCGCGAGCGCACGTCGAGCCCGAGCGACTCGCGCGCCGCGGCGAGCGCGGTGAAGCCGCCGATCGACGCGGTATCGTAGACGATGCCGTGAAACGCGTCCGGCAAGCCCAGCATCCGGCGCAGCCAGCCGAGCGTGACGTCCTCGAGCTCGGTCGCGGCGGGCGAGGTGCGCCACAGCATCGCGTTCACGTCCAGCGCGGCGGCCAGCGCCTCGGCGAGCACCGTGACGCGCGCCGCGCTGATCGCGAAGTAGGCGAAGAAGCGCGGATGGTTCCAGTGCGTGATTCCCGGGACGATCAGCCGCTCGAAGTCGGCGAAGATCGCGTCGAACGATTCCGCTTCGGCCGGCGCTTCGGCCGGCAGCGCGGCGACCAGATCGCCGGGCTTCACCTTCGAGAGCACCGGGAAGCGGCGGGTCTCGCGGTAGTAGTCGTCGATCCACGCCGCGACGCGCGCGAACGCCGCGCGAAAGGACGGATCGGAATCGTCGGGCGTCAAGCGGCGGGGCTCGGGATCGGCACGATCTCGCGATTTGGTCGACGGAGATCGCGACGCCCTCCCGGCCGCGCCGCCGAGGAACACGCGACGCGCCGCCCGCTCAGCAGCCGGTCGGGCGGAGCGAACGGTCCTGCGGGCGGCGTGCTCGGCGGCCCCCGGGCGGGGGCGCCGTTCCGGCGCCCCGAACGCACGCCCTGGCATGAAGTACCGCATGTTACCGAACAGCGACGTCAGCGTGAGCGAGGTCGGTTTCGGGCTCTGGACCACCGCGACCGGGTGGTGGGGCAACCAAACCGACGACGAAGCCGTCGCGCTGCTGCGCGAAGCGCTCGAGCTCGGCATCACGACCTTCGACGCCGCCGACACGTACGGCGACGGCCGCAGCGAGGAGCAGCTCGCCAAAGCGTTCGGCGGCAAGCGCGATCAGGTCGTGTACGCGACGAAGTTCGGTTACGACTGGTACCACCATTCCGGCGAGCGCAAGGGCCAGAACGAGATCGAGCAAGACTTCTCGCCGGAGTTCGTGCGCTTCGCGCTGGAGCAGTCGCTGCGGCGCCTGCAGACCGACCACATCGACGTGTGGCAGATGCACAACGCGCGCATGGAGCAGGTCAAGGACGGCACGCTGATCGAGCTGCTGAACCGCTTCAAGGCGGAGGGCAAGATCCGCACGTGGGGGATCGCGCTCGGGCCTGCGATCGGCTGGCTCTGGGAAGGGATCGAAGCCGCGCGCGTCAACGCGCCGGTCGTTCAGATGATCTGGAACATGCTCGAGCAGTTCCCCGGCGACGAGATGGTCGGCGCCGCGAACACGTTCGGCACCGACACCGCGTACTTCATTCGCGTGCCGCACAGCTCGGGGATGCTCGAGGGCAAGTACACGCGGGACACGGTCTTCCCGCCGACCGATCACCGCAGCCACCGGCCGCGCTCGTGGCTGATCAACGGCATCCAGAAAGTCGAGACGCTGCGCTTTTTGGAGCAGCCCGGCCGCACGCTCGGACAAGCCGCGATCCAGTGGCTGCTCGCGGAGCCGCGCGTGATGACGGTGCTGCCGAACATCTACGACGCCGAGCAGTTGCGCGAGTTCGCCGCCGCGCCGGACACGCCGCGCCTGACGGCGGACGAGCTGGCGCGCATCGCCGAGCTGCGCAAGACGAACTTCGGCGTCGGCCCGGAGGCGATGCGCTACAAGGGCACGATGGACGCGCCGCCCGATGCGGCGCTGCCGTCGGAGCCTTCGGCAAGCTCGGAGCAGGCTTCGATGCTCACGCATCGATGAGCGCGCGCCAGACGCTTCACACCACCGCGGCCCCCGACGCGATCGGCCCGTACTCGCAGGCCGTCGCCGCGGGCGCGTACGTCTTCACCTCGGGCCAGATCGGGCTCGACCCGGCGACCGGGCAGCTCGTCGAGGGCGGCATCGAGGCGCAAACGCGCCAGGTCATGGCGAACCTCGCGGGCGTGCTTGCGGCGGGTGGCCTGACCTTCGGCGACGTCGTCAAGACGACGATCTTCTTGATCGACATGAACGACTTCGCCGCCGTCAACGCGGTCTACGGCGAATCGTTCGAGGACGGCCCGAAGCCCGCGCGCTCCACGGTCGCGGTCGCCGCGCTCCCGCGCGGCGCGCGCGTCGAGATCGAAGCCGTCGCGCTGCAGCGCCGCTAGAACTGGACCGCGCTGAAGTTGAGCTGCGAGTTCTGGCCGGCGGTCAGGGTCGTCCAGGTGGAGACGAGCTTGAAGACTTTGTTGGTCGTGTTGTAGTTCGCGGGGAACGCCGCTGAGCTCGTGGCGTTGTAGTAGTAGGTCTTCGTGGTCGGCGCGGTGCCGGTCGTGGTGATGCCGGGCGTGTTCATATAACCCCCGTCTTTGGCCCAGGAGTTGGCGTTCGAGCCGTCGTCGGTCAGCGTCAGCGTATTGGCGGTCAGCGTCGCCGAGGCGGGCGTCGTGCCGTTCGCCGTGACGGCGATGTTGCGCACGTCGATCGAGTACGCCAGGATCCCGCCCGGGCACCACGTACCGGCGGGGACGCCCCCCGAACAGCCGGTCGACGTGATCGAGTACGACTTCGTCTGCACTACGTAGCCGGTGTAGAGCTCGTCGTGCACCTCGTTGTTGTTGCTGAAGTTCCCGGTGTCGATCACGGCGACCAGCGCGTCGAAGCGGTTGAACGCCTGCAGCCCGGTGGGCGCCGCGTAGACCGTCCAGATGAACACGTTCGCGCCCGCTCCGATCGCCGTGGCGGTCGTCGTCTGGTAGGCGTTGCCGGTCACCGTCCCGGCGATCTGCGTCCCCAGCGCGCCCGCGTTGTCGTTGTAGACGGCGACCGTCCAGGTCCCGGGCGATCCCGGCGCCTGCGCGTAGAAGATGAAGTTCCCCGCCGCACCGCCGGTGTTCCGGACTTGGTGCCGCACGGCGATCCCCGTCACCGCGGAGGTGTACGTGTTTCCGTTCGGCGAGCCGACGACCGTCGAGCTGTTGATCGCGTTGAAGCCCACCGGCGCGAACGACTTCTCGACGAAGTCGTTGTTGTTCGTCGTCGCGACGTTCCCGTCGTAGCTCCCGGTCGCGGTCGGCGTCCCGACCGGTCCGATGAACACGGTCCCGCTCGAGCTGCCGCACTCCGCGCCGGACGATGCGCCCGGGATGTTGACATAGTTCAGCCCCAGCGTCTGTCCGGTCGAGCCGGCTGCCGCGCCGTAATGCGCGTCGGGGGTCGGGCTGCCGTCCGTCACGCCGGCGACGCCGCCGTTCACCGTGTGCGCGGAGATGCCGCCGCTGTCGACCTCGACCCCGCCGCCACCGCCGCCGCCCGGACCGTGCGCCGCGCCGCCCGCGCCGAGCACGTCCGCGTCGGTGCCGTTCGCGCCGTTCGCGGTCACCGTGACGCCGGTGATGTTCGCCGGCGAAGTCACGATCACCGAACCGCCGGCGCCGCCGCCGCCGCCGCCGTCGTTGTTCGGATCGACGCCCATCATGCCGTTCGCCGTGACGGTGAGGTTGCCGGTGACGCCGGCGATGCGCATCATCACCATGCCGCCGCCGCTGCCGCCCGCGGACATCAGGCCGCTGCTGTTATTGCGCGACCCCGCGCCGCCGCCGCCGCCCATCACGAGCTGCATCGCCGACGGGTTGAACGTGCCGCCGTGGCCGCCGTACGCCGCATCGCCGCGCCAGGTCTTGCCGCCGACGCCGCCGGCACCGCCGTTGCCGCCGCCGCCGCCGCCGGAGTTCTCTTGGTTCAGCGTGATGTCGGAGTCCGCGCCGCCGCCGCCGGCGTTGCCGGGTGCGCCGCGCGCCATGTCGCCGCCGGCGTAGCCGTCGGCCGTTCCCGCGCCGGACTGCGTCGCGGTGACGGAGCTGTAGACGTAGGTCGGCGTGCCGGCGGTGCCTTCGCCCTTCTCGCCGTGCGCGTTCTTCCCGTTGGAGCTGACCCAGTCGCCGTTCGCCGCGGTGTTGTCACCGGTGAGCTGCCGCGCGCCGCCGCCGCGGAAGCCGAGGCCGTCGACGCTGATCGTCTGGCCGCCGCCGGTCATGATGTTCTCGACGTCGATGGCCAGGACGCCGCCCGCCGTGCCGTTCCACGCCAGCGTCGTCAGCGCCGCGCCGATGGTCGGCGAGGCGTACTGCGGAACGCGGATCACCTGGAAGTGCGTGTTCGTCCCGGTCGTGTACGCGTGAATCAAGCCGTTCGCGTTCGTCCCCTTGATCGCGACCGTGCCGCCGGTCGTCGCGAGGTTGCCGTTCGCGACGACGTACTCGTACGTTCCGGCGGTCGTCGAGATGGCGCCGCCGCCGGTCCCCGTTCCGTCGCCGTACGCCGACGTGTTGGTGGTGTTCAGCGTCGCGCCTTGCATCTGCACGATCAGCAGCAAGTCGCCGGTGGCGATCGCGACGTTGGCGTCGCCGGCCGCGTGCGCGCCGAGGGTGATCGACGTCGCGCCGGCCGCGGGGTTGCCGCTGCCGGGGAAATAGGTGTTGACGATGCCGGTGATCGTGCCGCTCCCGTCGCGGCCCGGGGTCGCGCACAGCGCCGCGGCGCGGGCGGGCTCCCGCACCGCGACGATCGCCGTCGCGGCGAGCGCGAACGCGACGATCGCCGCGCCCGCTCGGCGCACTACCTCTTGCCCCACCCGAAGACGCGGTCGACGACGCTGGTGACCGTCACGTAGACGCCTTTGCGCGCCGGCGTCGTCGCCAGCGACGGATCGGCCGTGCCGCGGAAGTTGTAGCCGGCGCCCAGCCGCGTGTTGTCGCCGATGCGCACGCCGCCCTCCACCGCGAAGGCGGTGCTGGTCGCGCCGTCGATCCCTTGGATCGCGGCGCGGCGCGCCTCGGCGCCGACGTCGAAGCGGGAACCGATGCGCTGGTCGACGCGCAGGCCCAGCAGCGAGCTGTGCGCGGCGTAGTACGAGTCACCGTCCACCTTGTATGCGTATCGGCCGACAACGTCCGTGCGTGAGCGCACGTGCAGCACCTGCTCCAGCGACAGCACGCCGCTCTGGGTGTCGCTCAGCAGCGCGTTGCCGTCGGTGCGCTGGTACTGCAGCAGCGTCACGCCGGCGTCGCTCTTCGAGGGCCGCCAGGCCAGACCGATGCGCTCGTCGGACTGCCGGCTGCCGGCCGCGCTCGCGTCGTTGATCGCCGCGAACATGGAGAGGTCCGGCGAGATCGCGCCGATCGCCGCGAGCGAGACGGAGACACCGGCGCCGTTGCCGGTCCGCATCTGGGTCGACGCGGTCGCGCGGAAGCGGTTCTTCGGGTCGGCGTAGTTCAGCGAAAGGCCGTACAGGTCGAACCCGCCGGCGCTGGGTCCGACCGCGGTCGCGTGCTGGAAAAACGCGTCGCCCTTGATCCGGCCGAGCGAGAGCCGCTCGCGCACGCCCATCGAGGCGAACACGTCGCCGCCGTTCGCGCCGTGGTCGATCAGGTACGACGTGTCGACGGTCGTCGCGTTGCCGAGCCGGCGCTGAAAGCCGAGCTCGGTCGCGTGCGTCCCGCCGGTCGCCGCGGTCAGCGCCTGCGTCGCGGCGGCGAAGCTCTGCACCGGCGCCGCGCTCCAGCGCTCGCGCAGGTACGCGCGGCCGCCTTTGCCGAGATCGTACGTGACCTGCGCGTCGGTCTGCGCCGGCTGCACGTCGTTCTCGCCGCCCAGCGTCTGCACGCGGTTCACGCTCACGTCGAGCGCGCTGGTCGCGCGCCAGTCGACGCCGAGCGACGCCTGCGTCGACGACTGGTTCGCGGTCGGCTGATACCCCGCGAACGTCGCGCCGGGCGGCGGGATGAAGCCGGCCGGCAGCGGCGCCGGCGTCGCGCTCGCCGGAGCCAGAGCGGGCCCGGCGGCGGAGGTCGCGATGCGGCGCTCGAGCGAGGCGTTCACGGTGAACCGCTTGGTGATCGCGCGGCGCGTGCGCAGCGTGGCGCTGGTCTCGGTGCTGCCGGTGATCCCGATCCCGGTGTTCGCCTGGTGGGCGAAGTCGAACGCGATCTCGCCCGCACCGCCCGCGTACTTGTGCGCGTAGCTGAGCCGCTCGTTGAGCAAACCGGGCGTCGAGAGCCCGCCGAACGGGTCGTTGTAGCCGCTGTCGGTGCGGTCGAAGACCATCGTGAAGCGATCGGGGCCGACCGCCCGCGTGAGCTGCGCGTGCAGCGCGGTGCCGCCGTTGCCGGCGAACGGCGCGTCGGGCGAGGTCGAGAGCAGCGAGCCGCGGCTGCTCGCGCGCGCGATCTGCCAGGTGCCGCCGCGGAACGAGCCGCTCAGCTCCTGTGTCGCCAGCGAGACGTTGCCGGCGCCGGTGGTGTCGTTGACGTAGCCGACGCCCAGCTTCACCGCGCCGTTGCGGCCGAACGTCGTCTCGGCGCGGCCGCCGATCGTCTTCGCGGCGTTGCCCGGCGCGTCGAACTGGTACGTGACGACGATCTGGCGCGGGTTGAACGCCTCGTCGAGCGGCAGCGGGACGTCGATGAAGCGCAGCTGGCCGGTCGCGTACTCGATCGCGTAGTCGATGCCCCGCGTGAGCGCGGTCTGCGAGACGATCGCGCCGGTGCGCGCGTCGATGGTCGCCAGCATCACGACCTCGGAGCCGACGATCATCCCGGGGCGCAGGGTGACGCCGTTGGCCAGGCCGGTCGGCGCGAAGACGCGCCGGTCGTAGCCGACGTCGTTCCGCGCGGCGAAGAAGCTGGCGCGGCGGCGCTCGCCGCCGAGCTCGAGCCGCGCGCCGTCGACGAGCTGGTCGAAGCCGCCCAGCGTGTTCGTGTCGCTGCCGGTGCGCGCGCGGAACTCGCCCCACATCGCGGTCGCGCGGCCGCTGTCGAGCCGCGCGAAGAGACGGTCGCGCGAGAGCGCGTCGTCGCGCCGCACGCTGGAGTCGCCGGTGATCGCGTACGGCTTGTCGCTCGGGTCGCCGTTGTACGTGCCGAGCGCGCCGCCGTACTGCGGCGTGCGCTGCAGCGTGTCCGAGGTGTCGTAGGCGAACGTCGCCAGCGCGTTGCCCAGCGCGCCGGTGCCGAACAGCGCGACGCGGCCGCGGCGCGAGTTGGTGCCGTTCGGATCGCCGTCGGACGACCCGGGGATCCCCGGGACCGCGCCGGCGCCCGCGCTGATCAGCCCGTTCACGAACGGCTTGCGCAAGTTCGGCGCGAGGAAGAACTGCGCTTCGCGCACGGCGTCGCCGCATTCCGCTCGCAGCACGAGCGCGCCCGGCGTGAGCCCGGGAATCAAGCGAACCGTTCCGGCGCCGGCGGCGTCGAGCGTCACCTCGACCGACTGCCGGCCCGCGCCGGCGGCGGACGCCCCGGGCGACGGTGACGTCAGCGGCTGCGGTGACGACGCGGCCGCGGGCATCGGCTCATCGGCGGCGTTCGCGCGCGCAACGCGCTCGAGCCGCGCGTCACCGCGCATCAGGACGACGTTGACGACGCTGCCGGAGGCGGCGTGGTGGCCCCACGCGTCGCGCGCTTCGATCGTGATCTGGTCGGCGCTCGTCCCGTCGGCGCGGAACGGGCCGATGCCGGAGACGCTCACGCTGGCGGGCTTGCCGGGGCCGAAGACGTGGCGCGTGACGGTGACGCCGCGCATGTCGTTCGCGCCGAGGGGCGTCAGCGCGACCGCGTTCGGGCCGGGCTGCAGCGTGACGCCGTAGTAGGTGTAACGCGTGACGCCGGTCTTCGTGTCGACGGTGCGCTTGCCGATGCGCGCGAACGGCACGACGGCGTCGCCGACCTTGAGCTCGACGCCCGCGCCCTTGACGGTCTCGACCTCGATGCTGGCCGCCGTCGACGGCGCGACGTCGTTGTCGGCCGGCGACACCAGCGATGCGCTCAGCGCGCCGGTCGCGCTGAACGTCAGATGCGTGAGATCGCCGCCTTCCGGAGCCTTCGGCGCGGCGACGGAGACGCCGGTTTGCTCGGCCGATTCCATCGACTGCACGGCCGGCGCCTCGACGGTCGAGGCGACGGCCGACGACGGCGCGGCGGCGGGCGACGGCGCCGCGGCGGGGGACGACGACGGAAGCGGCGACGCGGAAGCGGCCGGCGACGCCGGCGCGGCCGGCGCGATGCTCTGCGCGAACGCACCCGGAACCTCGCCGGCGGGGTTCACGTCGACCGTCGAGAGGAACATCCCCATGACGACGAATGCGACGCCGGTGCGGCGGATGCGGTGCCGGACGTTCATGCGGCGGGTTCCACCGCGAAGTTGACGTCGTGCATCAGGCCCGCGTCGTAGAGCCCGTGCAGCAGGCGCTGCAGGCTGCGCGGGCTGTCGTAGCGGCGGTCGTCGTAGGCGCGCACGCCGGCCGGCAGCGACGACTGATCGACGCGCAGCACGTGCTGGCCGGGGTGCACCGCCGGGAACGTGAAGCGGCCGTACTGGTCGGTCGTCACCGACGAGCCGTCCTCGAGGTAGATGCGGACGCCGGCGACGCCTTTGTCGCCGTCGCGGAAGCGGCCGGTCCGCGCGCTGTCGACGAAGACGCGGCCGGTGATCACGATGCGGTTGCCGAGCGCGCCCGCGACGACGCGCGTGTCGGCGCTGGCCGCCGCGTGCACCCGCGTCCCGGCGTTGGAGGTGGCGTCGACGTCGACGACGTTGATCAGCGTCGCGCCGTCCGAGGCGTACGGCATCACGACGCACGCGTACGTGATCGTGTGCTGCGCGTCGAGCGCCGGGAAGTTCCAGGTGAGGATGCGGCCCTCGCGGCGCGGCTCGACCGGAACGCCGTCGACGCGAGCGGTTCCGGGCGCGTACACGATGCCCGACGGCAGCGTGTCGACGACGCGCGTGGCGCCGAACTGTCCGCCCTGCGATCCGACCTGCAGCGTATAGATCAAACGGTCGCCGCCCGAGGCGACGTCGCGGTCCACCGTCTTCGCGACGGCCAAGGGATGCGGTGTGAACATCGGCATGTTCCCGAGCAATCCGAATACATCGGAGAGCGACACGGAGTTGGCGACCAGCGCGAACCCGCCCGGTGCGGCGAGCAGCTGGTCGTCGAGCTCCTTGAGCGTGGCGTTGTAGAGCAGGCCGCTGGCGTCGGGGCTGATCGTGACGTCGATGCGGCGGTCGCGGTAGCCCGGCGCGCTGATGTCGAGCTCGTAGCGCGCGGGCTGCGCGATCGAGCCGAGCTGCGTTTGGTTGAAGACGAAGCTGTACGCGCCGTCGGCGCCGGTGGTGAAGGGGTTGCGGTTCGCCGTGTTCGGCGGCAGGCCGCCGGCCGGCACGCCGATCAGCAGATCCTGCGGCGCGCGGTAGAGCGACGATCCGCCGGCGGCGCCGATCGGCGGCAGTTGCACGATCGCTTTCGTCCCGAAGTCGCGCAGCGTCATGACGGCGCCGTTGACCGGCGACGCACCGCCGGCGTAGCCGTCGTAGACGACGTTGCCGAGGCCGACGAGCACGCTGGCCGGCGTCGTCTGCGCGGACGGAATGCCGTCGGCCGTGATCGACGCGACGTTGACGAACGACGCGCCCGCGGTCGCGCCGCTCTGCACGACCGCGTCGAACGCGACCGTGCCGAGCGCGCCGGCGCCGAGCGTTCCGACGTGCACCGTCAAGCGCTGACCGGCGAGCGTCGCCGCCGCGCCGGCCGGAACGCCGTTCCAGGTGACGCTCTGCGGCCGCGCGACGATCCCCGCCGGGATGTCGTCGGTCAGCACGACGTTGGTGGCGGGCGAGCCGCCGTAGTTCTTGAACTGGATCGCGTAGTTCACCGTCTCACCCGGACTGGCGGTATGCGTGCGCGTCTCGTTGACGAGCTTGCTGATGGAGGTCGTGGGACCGGACGGTCCGGCGATCGAGGCGCCGGGCTGAGCGACGGCCCACAGCTTGCCGCTGTCGGTCACGAGGCCGTTGGCGACGGCGGCGTTCGTCGAGCGCGCGGTCAGAGCGATCGGGAACGCGCTGCCGACGACGGCGGCGGCGGTGGTGATCGAGGCTTGCACCTTGATCGACTCGCCCGGCTGCAGTGCCGGCGAGACCGTCGTGCCGACCGTCAGCGGCAGCGTGCCGGTGGTCGTGACGAACGCGACCGACGCGATCGTGCCGGCGCCCGTCGTGAGCGACTGCACGGTGTACGCGTCGGGGACGTTGCCGGCGTTGGTGATCGTGAACGTGCGCACGATCGGCGTGCCGGCCGGGAAGCCTTCGCTGGCGACGTCGACCGCGGTCTCCTTCGGTGAGACCGCGATCGCCGACACCGCGGCGACGGAGATCTGGATCGTGTTCGACTGCGCGCCGTAGGTGAGGCCGGCGGGGTCCTGATACTGTGCGGTCACGGTGTTGGTGATGACGACGCCGGCGCTGGGAGACGCGGCCACGCCGGTCCCCGTCGCGAGCGCGATCAGGGACACGGCGAGGCCGATCGTGCGCACGAGGCGCCCGACGACTCCCGGCATGACGTTGTTACTTGACCTGAACCTTGAACGTCACGTTCCCGCTCGAACCCGCCGCGAGCGCACCGACCGTGTCCGTGAACTTCGACGAACCCACCGCACCCGGACCCGGATTGTATCCGCCCAGGGTGCCGCCGGCGTCGACCGGAGCCGCGTACAGACCGTTGGTGTTGGCTGCCCAGTTGTTCGCGTACGTCGTCGCTCCCGAACCGCCCGACGCCGCGCCGTCTTCGGTGATGACGAAGGACGAGGCGTTGAGGCTGATGCAGTTCGTGCCGCCCGAAGGCGCGACGTTGGTGTACGTGATCGTGTACTGGATGCAGTCGCCGGGGTTGACGTTGGCCGCGCCCGGCGTGAAGATCGTCGCGGTCGCGCACGGCTGACCGCTCGCGACGCCCAGCGCCTTCTGCAGCTTCACGAAGCCGCCGACGAAGATCTCGTCGATCGTCACGTTGCTCTTCGTGACGTCGTTGGTCGAGGTCGCCGTCACCGCGTCGCCGTAGCCGGCGAACGCGTTGAACGTCGTCGCGCCGGCGGGCGGCGTGTAGATCACGCGGTAGCTCTGCGTCGACCCGGAGGGGACGCAGACCGACGTGATGACCGTACCGGCCGAGACGGCCGAACAGCTTCCGCTGGCGCCCTGGCCCGCGCTCTGGAACGTCACCGTCCAGCCGGCCGGGAGCGCCGTCAGACCAGTGCCCGTCGCCGCGCTCAGGTTGTACGTGTCGTCCTTGTTGCCGGTGTTCTGGACCGAGTTGACGATCGTGATCGCCGCCGCGGCACCGGGGACCGAGACGGTCGAGCCGTTCACCGCGGAGAGCAGCGTCGCGCCGTTGGTGTACGAGAGCGCCGTGTAGTCGGTGTTCGTCGTCGCGTCGGGACCGATCGCGCCCGGGAAACCGCTCGGGCCGTTGAGCACCGAGTTGGTCGACGGCGAGGCGGCCGACGTCGCCGAGCCGGAGCCGGTCAGCGTTCCGTTCGCGTTCGCGATCGCCGGGGCCGTGTTGGCCGTGGTCGCGCCGCTGTTGTTGGTGATGCTCTGCAGCGTGATCCCCGGGCCCTCGATGAAGCCGCTCTGGTCCGCATAGATCGAGTTCGCCACGTTCGTGATCGCGTTCGCGTTCGCCGCGCCGTTGGCGGTCGAGCCGTTGATCGTGAACGTCAGCGTCAGCGACGTGTTGCCGACCGGGACGTTCCCCTGCGATGTGGTGTTGTTGTTCGGCTGGAAGGTGGTCAGCCCGGCGCCCGTGATCGAGGTCGCCGGCACGAACACGCCGACGTAGACGGCGCCGGCCGCCGTGGTGGTCCAGGTCGTGCCGTCGGTCGAGTAGATCACGGTACCGGTGGCGCCGCCGATCGTCGGCGTCCCGTTCAGCGTGAGCTGGGTCGCGTTGTACGAGGGGATCTTGTCGGTGAAGACGATGCCGCAGGCGGTGCTGTTCGTGCAGCCGCTGTACGCGGCCGCGTTGCCGCCCGGGAGGGCGTTCTTGAACGCCGCCGCCAGATTGCGCGCGCCGCCGTTGGCGAAGCGCACGGTGTAGGTCACCGTCGGTGCGGCGACCGTGCCGCCGACGACGGCGACTTTCTGCACGTCGATGCGCGCGTCGACGACGACCGTGTCGTTGTACTGGCCGACGGTGTTCGGCGTCGACGTCTGCTGCGTCGTCCCCGAGCCGGCCGGCTGCGTGATGTTCGCCGTGACGTTGGTGGTGATCGTCCCGGACGCGCCGACGTTCGCCGAGTACGTCACGCCGATCGTGATCGTGCCGTTGATCGCGGTCAGGAACGGTCCGCCGGCGTTGCCGGTGGCGAGGTAGTTGTTCACCGCCGCGACGGTGGTGAAGTTCTGGTTGCCGCTGCCGGCGTTCACCACGAACTGCGTGAACGTGCCTTGGCCGGCGGTCACGCCGTTCGCGGTGCCGAGCGCGCCGGAGAGCTGGAAGTAGCCCGCCGCGTTCCCGGTGTTGGTCAGCGTGTAGGAGTCGGTGATCGAGCCGCCCGGGCTGACCGGGTTCGTGCCCGGCGTGCCTTGCGGCGGCGCGATCGTCATCGACGGCGCGTTCTGGACCGTCGTCGTGACGGTGTTCGACTGCGAGTTGTACGTGCTGGTGCCGTCGGAGTAGGTCGCGGTCGCGGTGTTCGAGATCGCGGTGCCGGCCGGCGTGGAAGCGGCGAACGCCGGCGCCGCCGTCGCGAGTCCCAGACCCACGACCACGGGCGCAGCGATCGCGGCGCAGGTGCGAAGCAGTGAGGCGCTCGTCATTTGACGCGCACCTCGTAGCTATAGGCGGCCGACTGGCGCGGCGCGATCGCGCCGTCCGTCACGAACCGCACCGCGGTGTAGAGCGACGAGTCGGCCTTCTTGACCGCCGTCGTTCCGTCGGGGAGCCGGACCCTCACCGTCGGTGCGGCCGACCACGTCTTTCCGCCGTCGAGCGAGAACTCCGGATGCGCGCGCAGGCCCTTGGCGGAGCCGTCGACGTACGCCGTCCCGGTCGGGATCCTCCCGGTCGGGACCAGTCGCAGCGCCGGCGAGTCGCCGGCGTTGAGGGCGACGATGTCGTACTGGATCTCGTCGCCCGCCTTGGGCTGGGCTTTGTCGACCGGGGTCAGCGACACGTGGCCGTCGGCGGCCTTGGTGACGAGCGACCCGGTGAGCTTGAGCGTGACGTTCGGCTTGGCCGAAGCCATGCCGGGGACGGCCAGCGCGAGGACCATGAGCATCAGCGCCGCGAGGCTACGCATTCCTGAACTCCTCGGAACAGACGGAACGCCGCTGCGCTGAGCGCGCCGCGGCCTAGGCCGAATGTAGCAAGAGAGCAAGGGCCTGAGAACCCCGAAAGACCTAGGACGACACGAAGATTACCGGTCGTTTACGCCTGTGTTACAGTCGGGGGCTGTTTGGCCGTCGTCCGGCCAAAAGCATCAAGGCCGCTTTACACTGCGGACGGCGCAGCGGCCGACCGAGGCGTCTCCCAAACGCTATCGGACGCCGGAGAGCGGAGGCTGAGTTCCGCCACGCGAGTTCTTGAACGCGACGCGGCGTTCACGGCGCCGCAAATCCGCGCGCATGCAAGAAGGCCTGGCCCGCCGCGGACGAGACGAACGCGACGAAAGCTCGTGCGCCCGCCGGGTTCGGTGCGGCTTTCAGCGGCGCGATCGGATAGATCACCGCGGGTACGGCGCCCGGCGGGAACGGGATCGTCGAGACGTTCGGCGCGATCCCGGGCGTCACGTCGGTCGCATACACGACGCCCGCGTCGCCTTCGCCCAGCGCGATCTTCGTGGCGACCGCTTTCACGTCGAGCTCGTTCGAGACGACGTTGCGTTCGACGATCGCACCGTAGCCGGCCGGGTAACCGGGGGAGCCGTCGAGCTTGCGAAACGCCGCGCGCGCATAGGTGCCGGCGGGGACGCCCGACGCCGCAAGAACGACGTTGACGCCCGGCTTCGCAAGGTCGGCCAACGCCGCGATCTTCGCCGGATTCCGCTTCGGAACGATCACGACGAGATGGTTGCGCACGAACGGTCTGGCCGGTTCAGCCAGCAGACCGGCGTCGCTTGCGACCTTCATCGGTGCTTCGCCGGCCGCGGCGAAGACGTCGCCGGGCGCGCCCTGCTTCAACTGCGTGACCAGCGTGTCGGAGCCGCCGAACACGTAGGTCACCGCGATCCCCGTGCGCTTCGTGAACGCCGGACCTGCCGCTTCGAACGCTTCGCGCAACGACGCCGCCGCGAACACCGTGACGCGGGGCTGCTCGGCCGCGGAGAGCGGGACGCACAGCGCGCACAACGCAGCTCCGGCGCTCGCGGCCGAGCGGAACAGCGCGCCGCGTGTCAGCCAAACCGGCCTCATCGCCGTCATCTTCTACGAAACGTCGCCCGTGACTTGCGGCGGCCCGGTCCGTTTCGGTGAGCCGCCGGCGGGTTCGACGGTGATGCCGATGTGCTTCGCGCCGGCGAGCGCATCGCCGCGAACGACGAGCACCTCGAGCCCGGTGCTGGTGCGGTGCATCATGCCCGGTGAACGGATCCCGGCGCCGCGCACCCACACTTGATATCCCCGCCCCGCCGGCGGCGCGGGGAGACCGCTCACGACGAACGCCGTGCGCGTTCCGCCGCTGCCGACGATCGCCGCACCGCGCGCCGACGGTCCGGCCAACGCGACTTGATACGGGCGGTCCGCGATCAACTGCGCGATCAGGGCGACGTCGTCGTCTCCGGCGGTCGCGGCATTGTGCTGCGCGACGGCCGCTCCGACCACGATCGCCGCCGCGGCGGCCGCCAGCGCGGCGATCCACGCCGGCTGCGCGGCGCGCGCGCGGCCCACGCGCGGCGCGGGCGGCGGCGACGGAACGGCGACCGAACGCAGCGCCCGCATCACGCCGCCGTACGAGGCGACGCCGTCGCGGCATTCCGCACAGCCGCTCAGGTGCGACTCGAACGCCGCGGCGTCGGCCGGATCGAGCGCGCCGAGGACGTAGGCTTCCAGATCGTCGTGCGGGTTCACGCCAGCTCTCCTGCGACCGGCTCGAGCATCCGTCGCAAGTGGCGCATCGCCAAGCGAACGCGGCTCTTCACCGTGCCGAGCGGGACGCCGGTCTGCGCCGAGATCTCGGTCTGCGTCAAGCCGCCGAAATATGCGAGCTCGACGACCTCTCGCTGGTCCGGATCGAGCGCTTCGAGCGCTTGCACGATGTCGCGTTGGACGTCGCCTCGCACGGCGGACTCCTCCGGTCCGGCGCCCGCCGCCGGGATGCGTTCGTGGGTCGCGTCCGTCGGCACGGTCGGCCGCGCGCGCCGGGTCCGGTCGATCGCGCCGTTGCGCGCGACCGTCACCAGCCACGGCCGCAGCGAGCCGCCGCGCACGTCGATCGACGCGGCGCGCGTCCACAAGGTCATGAAGGCGGACTGAACGGCTTCGTCAGCATCGGCGCGGTCGGGTGAGACGCGCGATGCGACGGCGGCGACCGCCCAGGCGTGGCGGCGGTACAGCTCGTCGAACGCGTCGGCGTGCCGGGAACCGACGAGGCGCAGCAGCGCCTCGTCGGAGAGCAGCGCTACTTCTTCGCCAGGTCGCCGCAAGCGACGTAGGTTTGCAGGTCGCTCGTCGACTTGTGCACGTTCACGGCGAGTCCGCCCTTGACGAGCTCCGCCAGCGGGACGTCGACCGTCGTGGTCGAGACGCCGTCGGCCACCGACGTCAGCGGGTACTTCGGCTTGGGGTTGAGCTTGGCGCACGAGCCTTCGTGGATGTGGGCGGGCTGCGCGGCGTCCGGCGCGTTCACGAGCGCGATATCGACCTTCGTCTTCTCACCCATCGCCGTGAGCGTCACGGTGCCCATCTCACCCGAGTTGCTCTGGGTCCCGAGGGCGAAGATGCGGTGGTTGTCGGCGCCCATCGCCGGAGCCGCGAGCGTGAGGACGGCGGCCGCCAATGCGACGGCAAGCGAACGGGGTGCAGTCATCGGAACCCTCCCAGCGATTGGTGTCTTTGTCCCCGTAACGTCCGCAGTCCCGGTTCGGATCACTGCCTTCGTCCGGCTCGCGGGTCGTGTCTACGCCGTTCGCGGCCGAAGCTGGGTGACGATCAGCACGACGGCCGACACCAGCGTCCCGATCGGAAGGTACCAGAACGTCGCCACGGCCAGGACCGCGACGCCGTACCGCGCCCGGCGTAGTGCGAGCGCGATCGACGCCCCGATCCATGCGATGCCGAAGCCGACGAAGATCAGCGTCATCACGCGCGACTGGGGATCGATCCCGGCGCGCGCGACCAGCGACGCCCACGGGCCGACGCCGTTGCCGAAGTACGTTCCGCTCGCGAGATGGTGCAGCCCGTCGGCGAGCATGTACGCGCCCTGGACGAACGCCAGAAAGGCGGCGAAGCGGTACGGGATCATCGTCGCTACCGCGCGTTTCAGCCGCCCTTGCCCACCTGCTGCTGGACCGCTTGGGCCAGCGCGAGATGACGGCGGTCGACTGCGAGCGTGGCGCGCAGATACGCACGCAGGACGGGGGACACGGTGAACTCGAGGGCGTGCTGCGCGGTACTGATGTCGTTCTCGTGGGCGTCGATCAGCGCGCTGACGTACTCACGGTCGAACGTCGCACCGCTGTAGCGCGCGAGGTGGCTCAGCTCCACTTGGTTCTCGTCACCGGCTTTGAGCTGCACGTCGTCCGCGCCGAGCTGCTTCGCGACCTGCAGCCCCTCGTTCGCCGTGCGCGTGTGATCGCGCACCATCGTGCGTGCGAGCGCGCGAACCGCCGCGCTGCGCGCCTTTTGCAGGCCGAGCACCCCGAGCTGGACGTCGCCGACCGAGTCCTGGGTGAACAGCGTCGCCGTCGCCTTCTCACCGGCTCCGGCGGACGTGTCGATCGGCGGAATCGACTGTGCGAGCGCGGGAACGGCGATCAGCGCGCCGAGCGCCGCGGCAAGCGAAATCTGTTTCAGCATACCGCTCCTATCCCCGCGCAGGTGCGTGCCGACTACCCTTCGTCGAGGGCGTCGAATGCGAACGCGAGCGCGAGACCGTAGAGCGCGTGCGGCACGATGTCGGCGAGCCAACCTTCGGGGCCCCACGTCTTCGGATCGGTCGCGCCGGTCTTCGTCGCCGGCACGTCGCTGAGCGCCATCGCGGCAGCGCCCGCGGCGAGCGCGGCGATCAGCAGCGGCACCTTGCCGCGGATCGCGGGCCGGACCAGACCGTACACCGCGCCGACCCCGATCCCGTTCACGTAGCCGAGCAGTGCACCGAGCCCGGAGCGCCGGTTCTCGGCCGTCTCGTCGTCCGCGGCGAGCGGCTCGATCCCGGCCGACGAGGCGACGTTCTTCACGAGCTTGGAGGGCGTTTCACTGGAGGGCCGGCCGCGCGACGCCATGTCGGCGTACGTGGCGATGTTCAAAGCGGCCGTGCCGACCGCTCCGGCGGCCGTCCCGACGAGGACCGAACGCAAGGTCATGGGGGGATTCTTCCCCCGTTCCCTACTTTGCCGGCGGGAGGAGCGCTAGCTCGGCCTGGGCGGCGCGGACCACGATCGGCTCTTCGGAGGCGATGGCGTGGCGGTACTGGTCGCGCGCGAGCGCGATCTTGCCCTGGAGGTTGTAGGTGACCGCGAGCATGTAGTGCAGGCGGCCGTCGTCCTGGGAAACCGCGAGGCCCTTGATGTACGCCGCTTCGGCGAGCGGGAACAGGCGGTGCTCGTTGTAGTCGTAGCCGAGGTCGATGTACGCCTCGGGACGCAGCGGGTCGGAGCGGATCGCGCGGTTGTAGTAGGTGACCGCGGTCTTCCAGTCGCCGTGCATGTCGTAGATGTAGCCGATGTCGACCAGCGCCTCGGTCCCTTCGGGGCGGATCTGCAGCGCGCGGTCGAGGTACGGCCGCGCGGTCGCGGGGTCGTTCTTCTCGAGATACGCCTCGCCCAGGTTCACCACCGCCGGATAGAAGTTCGCATCGACGTTCAAGCACGTCTTGAGGTGTGCGATCGCCGGATCGATGCGGCCCAGATCGACCAGCGCGTTCGCGACGTCGACGCGCGCCGCGCACGACGACGGGCGGATGGTGACGACGTGCGCGAACGCGTCGTGCGCCGCTTCGTACTTGCGAAGCGCGCGCTGCGCCTGGCCCAGCTCGCTCCACTTCGCCATGTCGAACGGGTGCTGCTCGGTCTGTTGCTGCAGGCGCGAGAGATACTGCGGAAGGTCGCCCGCCTTCTTGTGGACCATCACCAGGCCGACGTAGCCCGCCCGGCTCGGAAGGCTCAACTGGAACTCGACCATCGCGTCGGTGATGCGGTCCTGGACGGCGTAGAGCGAGCCGAGGCGGCCGTGCGTCTCGCGGTCGTTGGGATCGAGCGACAGGATCGCTTTCCAGATCCGCTCCGCCTTCGGGTAGTCGGGGACGCGGAAGTACAGGTCGCCCAGCAGCCGGCCCGCCGCCGCGTCCTGCGGATGGCTCGCGACGTAGGGCGCCAGGGCGTCGATCGCGCCCCTCGTGTCGCCGGCGGCGACGCGCCCGCGCGCCGCATCGAGAATCCCCGGATCGGCCGGGTTCGCATTGGGAGCCGAGATCGTGGTCTCCGCGGCAAGCAGAGGCCCGGCCTGGACGGCGACGAGAGCGGCCGCGACGGCGATGGTGCGGAACAAACGCATACAGCACGCTCCTTCCGGAGGGACGACACCTAAAGTATACATGGGAACGGCCTGAGAAACCTAGCCCCGATAGTGACGAGGGAGTGCCGACCGCTCCGTCGCGGGCCGGCCCGCGCTGCGACGTCGGTCGCGGAGTGCCCGGAGGCCAGGCCGCCGAAACCCGCTCGGCTATGTCCACGCAGACCACGACGAACGGCTCGGTCGGACGTTCCCGCGTCGAGAGCGACTCGATGGGGAAGATCGACGTCCCCTCCGACAAGTACTACGGCGCGCAATCGGCGCGCTCGCTGATCCACTTCGAGATCGGCGACGACTCGACGCCGCGCGACGTGATGCCGCGCGAGATCATCCGCGCCATGGCGCTGCTGAAGAAAGCGGCGGCGCTCGTCAACCGCGATCTCGGCAAGCTCGACGACGAGAAGACGAACCTCATCACGCAGGCGGCGGACGAAGTGATCGCCGGCAAGCTGCAGGATCACTTCCCGCTGCGCGTCTGGCAGACCGGTTCCGGAACGCAGACCAACATGAACGTCAACGAGGTCATCTCGAACCGCGCGATCGAGATCGCCGGCGGCGAGATGGGCTCGAAGAAACCGGTCCACCCCAACGACCACGTCAACATGTCGCAGTCCTCGAACGACACGTTCCCGACCGCGATGCACATGGCCGCCGCCGAAGCGATGGTGAAGCTGCTGCCCGCCGTGCGCGCGCTGCGCGACGCGCTCGCCGCGAAGGCCGAGAAGTGGAACGCCATCGTCAAGGTCGGCCGCACGCATCTGCAGGACGCGACGCCGCTGACGCTGGGCCAGGAGTTCGGCGGATACGTCAGCCAGCTCGACCGCGATCTGAAGCGCTGCGAGCAGTCGCTGGACGATCTCTACGATCTCGCCATCGGCGGCACCGCGGTCGGCACCGGCCTCAACGCGCACCCCGAGTTCGCCGAGCGCGCCGCGCAGAAGATCGCCGAGCTGACCGGGTTGCCGTTCCGCTCGCACCCCAACAAGTTCGCCGCGCTGGCGTCGCACGACGAGGTCGTCGCGGCGTCGGGCTCGCTCAAGACGCTGGCCGCGTCGCTGATGAAGATCGCGAACGACGTGCGCTGGCTCGCGTCGGGACCGCGCGCCGGGATCGGCGAGCTGATCCTGCCGGAGAACGAGCCCGGCTCCTCGATCATGCCCGGCAAAGTGAACCCGACGCAGTCCGAAGCCATGACGATTGTGTGCGTGCAAGTGTTCGGCAACGACGTGGCGATCGGCTTCGGCGGCTCGCAGGGCAACTTCGAGCTCAACGTGTTCAACCCGGTGATGATCTATAATTTCCTGCACTCGTGCCGGCTGCTGCAGGACGCGTGCACGATGTTCCGCGAGCACGCCGTCGAGGGGCTCGAGGCG
>DASWRW010000010.1:0-87506 GCA_036402975.1 Candidatus Elarobacter sp.
ACATCGGTCTGATCGGCTCGCTCGCGACGTTCGCGCGCGTCAACCGCTACGGCTTCATCGAGACGCCGTACCGCGTCGTGCACGACGGCATCGTCAGCAACGAGATCCGCTACTTCACGGCCGACCGTGAGGACGAGTACATCATCGCTCAGGCGAACACCGAGATCGACGCGAACGGCAAGATCACCGTTCCCGCCGTCGTCGCGCGCTACGCCGAAGAGTACGTCGAGGAGCCGCCGGGCAAGGTCCAGCTCATGGACGTCTCGCCGAAGCAGATCGTCTCGGTCGCGACGGCGCTGATCCCGTTCCTCGAGCACGACGACGCGAACCGCGCGCTGATGGGCGCGAACATGCAGCGCCAGGCCGTGCCGCTGCTCCGCCCGCAGGCGCCGATCGTCGGCACCGGGATGGAGTACCGCGCCGCGAAGGACTCGGGCGGCTGCGTGCTCGCGCGCTCCGAAGGCGAGGTCACCGTCGCCGACGCGCACCAGGTCGCGATCAAGCACGACGACGACGGGATCGAGCACACCTACGACCTGCTCAAATTCACCCGCTCGAACGCCGGCACGTGCATCAACCAGCGCCCGATCGTCGCCGTCGGCGACAAAGTCGTGCGCGGCCAGATCCTGGCCGACGGACCGTCGTCCGATCAGGGCGAGCTCGCGCTGGGGCAGAACGTGCTGGTCGCGTTCATGCCGTGGGAAGGCTACAACTACGAGGACGCGATCCTCATCTCCGAGCGCATGGTCAAGGACGACCGCTTCACCTCGATCCACATCGAGGAGTACGAGTGCGAAGCTCGCGACACGAAGCTCGGGCCGGAAGAGATCACGCGTGACATCCCCAACGTCGGCGAGGACTCGCTGAAGGACCTCGACGAGAACGGGATCGTGCGCATCGGCGCCGAGGTGCGCCCGGAAGACATCCTGGTCGGCAAGGTCACGCCGAAGGGCGAGACCGAGCTGACCGCCGAGGAGCGCTTGCTGCGCGCGATCTTCGGTGAGAAGTCGCGCGAAGTGCGCGACACCTCGCTGAAAGTTCCGCACGGCGAGAAGGGCAAGATCATCGACGTCAAGCGCTTCTCGCGCGAGAACGGCGACGAGCTGAGCCCGGGCGTGAACCACCTCGTCCGCGTCTACGTCGCGCAGAAGCGCAAGATTCTGCAGGGCGACAAGATGGCCGGCCGTCACGGCAACAAGGGCGTCATCGCCAAGGTGCTGCCGGAGGAGGACATGCCGTACCTCGAGGACGGCACGCCGGTCGACATCGTGCTCAACCCGCTCGGCGTCCCGTCGCGCATGAATCTCGGGCAGATCATGGAGACCCATCTCGGATGGGCCGCCGCGATGCTCGGGTTCCACATCGCGACGCCGGTCTTCGACGGCGCGCACGACGAGGACATCAGCGAGTGGCTGCAAGACGCGGGTCTCCCCGCGGACGGCAAGACCTGGCTGCGCGACGGCCGCTCGGGCGATCGTTTCGGCCGCCCGATCACCGTCGGCTACATCTACATGCTCAAGCTCGCGCATCTCGTCGACGACAAGATCCACGCGCGCTCGACCGGTCCGTACTCGATGATCACCCAGCAGCCGCTGGGCGGTAAGGCGCAGTTCGGCGGCCAGCGCTTCGGCGAGATGGAAGTCTGGGCGCTCGAAGCCTACGGTGCGGCGTACACGCTGCAGGAGCTGCTCACGGTCAAGTCCGACGACGTGGTCGGCCGCGTCAAGACGTACGAGGCGATCGTCAAGGGCGAGAACGTGATGGAGCCGGGCGTTCCGGAGTCGTTCAAGGTCTTGATCAAGGAGCTCCAGTCGCTCGCGCTCGACGTCAAGGTGTTGACGGAGCAGCGCGAAGAGGTCGAGATCCGCATTCAGGACGACGACATGGCGGAGCGCGCGCAAGAGATCGGTCTGCTCATGGGCGACGAGGATCCGCGTCTCTCGCAGACCGCGCTCGCCGAGCGCGAAGCCGAGCGCGAGCGCATGTCGCAAGCGGCCGCGGCGGTCGTCGGCCTCCCGGTCGAGGGTGACGAAGCCGAAGCCGAGGGCGAAGTCGCCGGCGTCGCGGAGCCCGAGGAGCCCGAAGAGGAAGAGGAAGAGCTCGACGACGCGGCGCCGCTCGTCAGCGCCGGACCGGCGCGCGGGCGCGCTCCCGACGACGACCTCATCCCGGCGAGCCCGCTCGGCGGCCTCCGCGCGACGATGACGGACGACGGCGAGATCGTCGTCGACGAAGTCGTCGACGAAGAAGTCGTCCCGGCCGTCGCCGAAGAGGAAGAGGAAGAGATCGGCTACGTCCTCGAGGAAGAGGACGAAGACTACAAGGAAGAAGAGGAAGAGGACGAAGGCCCTCTCGCCCATTCGACCGACGACGACTACTAAGACCATGAAGAGACCCGAGGCGGAGACGCCTCGGGTCTCTTTTCTTTGCGGAAAACGGAAGAGGGCCGTGCTACACCCGCTGCACGACCCTCCGTTCCGGCCCACACCCGATAGGGGCTACCCGCGTGCCACTTCTCGACGCCCGACGGTCCGTGGCGCATCCAACATTGCTATCATCGCGTCGACCACTTCGGCGTCCCACTGGGTGCCGCGGCCTTCGCGGAGGATCTCCATCGCCTCACGCTGCGCGATCGCGGGGCGATACGGCCGATTGCTGATCATGGCGTGGAAGGCGTCGGCGACGGCGACCACGCGCGCTTCGAAGGGAATCTGCTCGCCTTTGAGGCCGAAGGGGTAACCCTTGCCGTCCCAGCGCTCGTGGTGCGCGCGCACGATCGGCGCGAACGGGGCAAGCGCGGGCAGCTCGGCGAGGATGTCGGCGCCGAACTCGGCGTGCTTCTGCATCTCGATCCACTCGGCGCCGGTCAGCGGACCGGGCTTGAAGAGGATCGCGTCCGGCGTCGCGATCTTGCCGATGTCGTGAAGCACACCCGACTTCACGATGATGTCGGTCGTCGTGGGAGAGAGGCCCATCGCCTCGGAAAGGCGCCGGCACCACGCACCGGTCGCATGAGAGTGCGCGCAGGTCGCTTCGTCGCGCGCCTTCAGCATCGCGAGGACGCCTTCGATCACGCCGCTGGCCGCACGCTGCGGATCTTCGAACCGCGGCCCCGGCGCCAGCGGGAACGCCTCGGCGACGTTCGCCTTGACGATCTCCAAGAACACCAGGAGTTGAGAGAAATCGAGATCCAGCGGTTCGCCGATCTTGGCGGACACCTCGCAACTCGCCGAGACCAGCTCGTGGATCGCGGAAACGCCACACCCGCTGTGCGCCATCCGTGCCCACGAAACCACCGCGTCCGGACTGGACGCTTCCACCGACTGCCCGAGCGCCGAGACCAGCGAGCGGACGATCAGTGCCGAGGGATGACCCGTGGACCGTGGCCCGAGGTAGTCGAGGACGGTCTCCGCGACCGCCGCCCGGCTCTCGACCAGGTGCCGCGCGAACGCGGCTCGCCCGTCCATCTTCGTCAGCACTCCAGCCGCCGCGTCACATACCGACCGGGGGAAGCACGGCCGCGACCGTCGCACCGGTGGTGACGACGCTGACGATTGCGACGAAGGCTTCTAACACGATCGGGTACTCCTTGACTGAGCGGCTGACCACTCCACCCTATCAAGGTCCCGGTTCACCCACACTCGTCCGAAAGGACGAGGCCGTTCTCGTCCTAGACGAGCTCCCGTCGTCTGGCCGTCGCGACGGCCTCACCCCGGCTCGTGCACCCGAGCTTCCGGAGGATCGAGGAGACGTGCGTCCGCACGGTGTTGATCCCGCGCCGCTGGTCGTCCGCGATCGCCTGGTTGCTCAAGCCGCGGGACATCGCTTGCAGCACCAAGAGCTCGGCCGGCGTGAGGCTGTCGGCCGGCCCTTCCTCCGCGGGCGCTCCGAACTGCACGTCGGCCGTCATCGCTTCGATGAAGCGCGCGATCCCCGCGATGCCGCCCAAGCGCAGCTCTTTGAGCGCGGCTTGCATCTGTTCCGGGACGCGATTGACGAACGCCGTCAGGTACGCGGTGAACGGCTTCAGATCCGGCAGCTCGTGAGCGAGGCCGCGCAGCGCGCGGTGTGCGACGGCGTTGCGCTCGAGCATGAGGTTGGCGAGGATCGCCCAGCGTTCGGCCATCGCGCGGGAGCGGTCGAAGATACCGCGCGCGTCGGTGTCGGCGGCGACGGCCGCTTGATACCGGCCTAGTGCTTCGACCGCCTCGTTGCGCGCACGAAGCCGCGCGTAGATGCAGGCGAGCAAGGCGTAGCGCATCTGATTCTGGTACGGCGTCACGTCGCGCTCGGAGACGCTCGTCAAGACGACCTGCGCGTCCTTGAACTGACCGGACCACGAGAGCTGGAGCGCCTTGCCGAGCGCGTAGGCGACGAGTCCGACCGGGCCGCGGTACGCGAGCAGCGAGAGCTCGCGCTCGATCTCGGCGATGCGTTCCGCGTTGCCGCGCTCGGCTTCGAGCTCCAGCAGCGCGCGCAGCCCGTTCGCGCGAATCTGCGAATCGCCCGCCTTCTCGGCGTTCGTCGCGACCTGCGCGGCGTACCATGCGGCCGCCGGGATGCGGCCGGCGAACGCGTGGAGCGCGCACAGCGTGCTGAAGCCGCGTGCCGCCAAGCCGAACGCGCCGGCCTCGGTCGCGAGGCGGGTCGACTCGCGCGTGTAGTACTCCGCCGCTTCCTCGTCGGCGGCGTAGAACGCGATCGCGCCGGCCCGGCCGAACGTGCGCGCGCGCAGCAGGTCGTCGGCGAACTCGGCCAGAGCGATCGCTTCCTGAATCGTCGCCTGGGCTTCGTCGTGCCGCCCCACCAACCCGTACGTCATCGCCAGCATGCCGAGCACCGAGGCGCGTGCCGGTCCGTCGACGTCCGCGCGGTCGCGAAGCGCTTCGAGCAGCGGGATCGCGACGGCGCGGCCTTGCTGGTAGACGAGCAGCGCGTAGCGCGTCGCTACGTCGACGTGGAAGCCGATGTCGTCGCCGGCAAGCCGGTCGAGGACCGCGCCGTACCAGCGCTCCGCTTGATCGACGCGACCGTGCGCGTCCTCGAGCGAGGCGCGCAAGGCCAGCACCTTCGCGTTCCCGCTGGCGACCGCGCCGGGCAGCGTGCGCAGCGCGCGCTCGACGATGTCGAACCAGCCCTTGTCGAACAGCGAGAAGTTGTACTCCGCGAGGACACGCTCGACTTCGCGAGCGGCGCGCGCGTCGGCGAAGCGCTCCAGCGCCTCGCCGTACATGCCCATGCGCTCCAGCAGGCGGCCCGCGGTGACTTGCGCCTCGCGCAACGCTTCGTCGCCTTCGAGCGCGACTTGGCGCTGCACGAAGTCGCGGAACAGGTCGTGGAGCTTGTAGACGCCGGCGTCGAGGACGCTGATGAACGCGACGCGCTCGCGCAGCGACTCGATGATCGACGCCGCGTCGTCGAAGCCCGCCGCGACGGCGAGCCGCGTCTCCAGGCGCGGCAAGAACGCCGCGGTGCGCAGGAAGCCGCGGATGCGGTCGTCCAGCGAATGCCACACCTGCTCGGCGAGATAGCGGTACACCATCTCGCGCGTGCCGGCCGAGACGGCGCGCAGATCGCTGGCGCGCGTCGACGTGCGCAGCGCGAAGGTCAGCGCGGCCGGCCAGCCGTCGATCAAGTGGAGGATCTGCTCGAGCTCGTCGTCGCGCACCGCGACGCGCGTCGCGCGCGCGCTCTGCTTCGCCTCGTCGATGCTGAAGCGCAGGTCGACCGCGTCGACGACGAGATCCGACTCGCCGTACGCGAGCCACGACGCGACCGGAAGCTGCAGCGGGCTCCGCGAGGAGAACAGCCAGCGCGGACCGTCTTTGGTGCGGTCGACCAGCGCCGTGATGAAGCGCGAGATCTCCGGATCGCCTTCGCCGTTGTGCAGGTCGTCGACGATGATCAGCGTGTCGAGCGCGCGGACGTGCGTCGCGACCCACGCGGCGAGATCGCGGCCCGGCGCATCCGAGCTCCGCGCGCCGTCGAGGGCCGTCGCGAGCGAGCGGCGCAGCGCCGGCACGACCGGTTCGAGCGCGTCGGCGAAACCGCGCACGAACGGCAGCAGCGTCGCCGCGTCGGGCGGAACGTCGTAGACGACGGCCGACGGCACGGTCGTGATGTACTGGCGGATCGCGACCGACTTCCCGAACCCGGCCGGCGCGATGATCGTCGCGATGCGGTACTGCGCCGCGGTCGCCAAGCGGTCGAGAACGCGCGGACGATCGATCGGACGGAAAACTCCGCCGAGATCGGGACGCCCGTCGGCTGCGACGCTACGGATCACTGCTCCAGGACCCTACTCCCCGGATGCAGGGCACCCCTCGTGGCGCGCACCGGGAACATGGCCGAAGGCGCGCATTTACCCGTCGGCGCGCTCAGTGGCATGCCGAGGCGACGATCGTCTGAGTCGTCGCCAAAGGCGACTAGCCGGGTGCCGCAGCTCGCGCCGAACGCTGCCGCGAGGTCATCATGGCGCCCGGAATCGCCTCCGCGCGGGTACGAAACCGCCATGAGCTCACCGGAGACGTGCGCGCACGACGCATGCCGCTGCACGCGGCCGTATTCCAAGCAGACGCAAGCCGCGAGCACCGAGCCGATCGACCCCGACGGCGAGTACTGCAGCAAGCTGTGCGCCCGGCATGCCGCCGGCGGTGAACCGGGCGACGGCGCCTGCCTGTGCGGTCACCCGCAGTGCCAGGCGCCCGCCGACGAAGGGATCCCCGAGATGCAGTGACGGCGGCGCGTGCCGCCCCCGTTCAGCCGCGCTCGCGCGTGATCAGACGAAGATACCGCCGCGGCTCGAAGGAGCCGTCGGCGTCGATGCGCCGGAACGCTTCCTCGCGAATGGTGTTGCCGAGCTCGCGACGCTGGCGCATCGCGTTGTCGAGCTCGCGGAAGGCGCGCTCGAACTCGTCGCCGTCGAGCGTGGCGATCTGTTTCTTCAACCGGTTGATGTCGCCGTTGAGCCGGCCTTGAATCTCGTGGCTCACTTCGCGCTCGGCCTGGTGGATGCGGGTGAGCAACGCGTTGAGCTGTTCGACGGTCGGCAACCCGAACGCCGCGCGCGACGGTTCCGCCGCGGGTGCCGGTGCAGCGCGAACGACGCGCGGTTTGTTGGTGGGGCGCGGTGCGTCGAAGTCGGGATACAAGCGAATGATCGACTTGATGCGTTGCGGGCCTTTGGGTGACTGTAACCCCTCCGCGATACCGGCCATGATCAGTCGCGAGCGAAGTGCCGTGTCGTTGATGACGCGCAGATGCTTCGGGTCGATTCCGATCGGCCGGCGGTTGGGGCCGAAAAAGTCTTCGTCGCGCGCCAGCGGGAGAGTCATCGCCTTCTCCCAGAGATTGGCGCGCGCACTGCGGGTTCCGTTCACGTCTGAACCGGTTACGTCGTAGGTTACACGTCACCTGCCGACAAAACGGTCACTCAGATGGACTATCACCGAGACCTTCTGCGATCTCCGTTTGCGTAATGAGACGCTCACCGGCGAGCATGCCGGTGGCGTCGGCTGCGATCACCGCGTCGTCGTACTTGTCCATCGGGTCGTCGTCACGCACCGCTTCATCGCCGGCGGCGTCGGAGTCGGTGTCGGTGTCGGTGCGTTCGTTCATGCAAGCCCTCTACCCGGGTAAAACGGACGTATGCCGGTCAAGGGAAAGAAGGGCGAGTTCGGCGAGCTGCCGTCGACGCTCGAACGCTCGCCGAAGAAAGCACAAGACACGTACGAGAAGACGCTCGAGCACGCCGAGGACGAGTACGGCGGCGACGAGGAGCGCGCGCACCGCGTCGCGTGGTCGGCGGTGAAGCACGCGTTCGAGAAAGTGGGCGACCACTGGGAGCCCAAAGATCAGCGAGGCCCGTCCGACCCGCGCGCGGCGCAAAAAGGGCCGAACGCGTCGGGACCGTCGTACGGCGGCGTCGATGTCGAAGGGAAGACGAAGGACGAGCTGCTGGACGAGGCGCGCAAGCTCGGCGCGCACGCGACGACGCACATGCGCAAGGACGAGATCGCCGCGGAGATCCAGCGGGCGAACGTGCGCGCGACGCGGCACGCGCGCGAAGGATGATGCCGGGCGGCTATCGAACAGACGTTCGTAGCGCCTATGCCCCGCCAAATCGCTTTGTTCGCCTCCGCGGCGAGCCCCACTCGCCTGGTCGGCGACCGCGGCGACGTCACGTACGTGCCGGAATTCCTCGACCGCCACCTGGCCGATGCCGTCGTGCGCGAGCTGAACGCGGACACGCGGTGGCGCGCCGACTCGAGGATGATGTACGGCAAGCGCGTTCTCGTGCCGCGCGAGACCGCCGGCCGCGGCGAGAAGATGCCGCAGCCGTGGACGCCGGCGCTTTCGCTCGTCCGCGAGATGGTCGAGCGCCACACCGGGACGACGTTCGACTACTGCTTCCTCAACCGGTACCGTGACGGTCGCGACGCCGTCGCCTGGCACGGCGACCGGGACGGCGGGCGCGACGCGCGGCTGGTGGTCGCGTCGCTCTCGCTCGGTGCGACGCGCGCGTTCCGCCTGCGCCCGAAGAAGGACAGCGGTCTGCGCCACGACCCGATCAGCGTCGACGTGGCGCACGGCGACCTGATCGTGATGGCCGGCGACACGCAGCTCTACTGGGACCACTGCGTGCCGCGCGACCCGCGCGTCACCGGCGAACGCCTCAACGTGACGTTCCGCCAGCACCGCGCGCGCGACTAGCTGCTCGGGCGGGAAGCGCCTACGCCGCTACGGCGGTGCACTGCGCGGTCGTGAACTGCGCCTCTTCGGTCGACCCGGTGAGCGCGGTCGTCGACGACGCGCCGCCGCCGACGGCTTTCGCGACCTCGTCGAAGTAGCCGGTGCCCACTTCGCGCTGGTGGCGCGTCGCGGTGTACCCGTCCGGTTCGCTCGCGAGCTCGCGCTGCTGGAACTCGGCGTAGGCCGACATTCCGCGCCGCGCGTAGTCGTGCGCGAGCTCGAACATCGAGTGGTTCAGCGCGTGCCAGCCGGCGAGCGTGATGAACTGGAACCGGTAGCCGAGGACGAACAGCCGCTGGCGGAACTGCGCGATCGTCGCGTCGTCCAGCTTGAGCTTCCAGTTGAACGACGGCGAGCAGTTGTAGGCGAGCATCTTGCCGGGAAACTGCGCGTGGATGCCGTTGGCGAACGCCTCGGCTTCCGCGATCGAGGGGTGCGAGGTCTCGCACCAGATCATGTCGGCGTACGGCGCGTAGGCCAAGCCGCGCGCGATCGCCTGCTCGATCCCGGGCGTGACGCGGAAGAAGCCTTCGGCGGTGCGCTCGCCGGTGAGGAACGGCTTGTCGCGTTCGTCGACGTCGCTCAGCAGCAGGTTCGCGGCGTCGGCGTCGGTGCGCGCGATCAGCACCGTCGGGACGTCGCACACGTCCGTCGCGAGCCGCGCGGCGATCAGGTTGCGCACCGCCTGCGACGTCGGGATCAGCACCTTGCCGCCGAGGTGGCCGCATTTCTTCTCGGCCGAGAGCTGGTCTTCGAGATGCACGCCGGCCGCGCCGGCCGCGATCATCGACTTCGTCAGCTCGAAGACGTTCAGCGGTCCGCCGAAACCGGCTTCCATGTCGGCGACGACCGGCGCGAACCAGTCGCGCTCGCCGGCACGGCCTTCGACGGTGTCGATCTGGTCGGCGCGCTGGAACGCGTTGTTGATGCGTTCGACGACCTTCGGCACGGAGTCGTACGGGTACAGCGACTGGTCGGGATAGATCTGCCCCGCGGTGTTCGCGTCGGCCGCGACTTGCCAGCCTGACAGATAGATGGCCTTGAGGCCGGCCTTCACGGCCTGCACGGCTTGACCGCCGGTCATGCACCCGAGCGCGGCGACCGGCTCGTTCTCGGTGAGCAGCTCACGCAGCTTCTGCGCGCCGCGGCGCGCCAGCGTGTGCTCGATCCGAACGCTGCCGCGCAGCCGCGCGACGTCCTCGCTCGTGTACGGCCGCTCGACGGAAGGCGTCGGCTTGCCGTTGGCGCGACCGTTGGTACGGCCGTTCCCGTTGCCGTGGCCGTTGGCCGAGAACGCGGAAGACTCTGGCACCGTGGCTCCTCTCGAGAAAGGGGTCGTGTCGCCGGAGTATACCGAAGCGCGCGGGCAGCGGCTCGGGCCGCCGCGTGAGATGCGCGCCGGCGCGCGTGAAACGCCGAAATCTCAGCGCGAGCCGCGGAGCCCGCGCTCGGGATCACTTGTACGCGCGCCCTTCCGCGGCGCCGTAGCGGAGGTAGTGCTTGCGCGGATCCAGGTCGACGTCCGGGTTCAGCTCGAGGTAGCGCTCGTCGTCGAAGTCGCGCGGGACGCGCCGGCCGCCCTCGATCACCGGCCAGTCGAAGAGCTCGAAATCCGCGAACCGCATGCTGAGGTAGCCGATCTCGAACCCGTCGAACCACGCCGCGGGGTTCAGCGAGAGCTGGTCTCGCAGCGAGTGGCGCAGCACCTGCTGGTGCCAGCGCTCCATGACCGTGACGAGTGCCGGCGCGTGGTGCCGCCGCAGCAGGAATGAGGTCGTCGCCAGACCGGCGTGCTCCGGGTAGCCCAGCCGGCGGTAGAACGCCGTCTGCTGTCGTACGCGAACGGGATCGTCGAGCTGGTGCTGGACGACCGCGGCGGCTTCGTCGTACGCGCAGTCGCGCTCCGGGTGCCGAAACAGCACGAGCGGAGAGCGCGACGGTGCGAGGTGGCGGTTGAAGATGTCCGCCGGATGCTGTTTCAAGCGCGCCGTGTTGTCGACGTACAAGCTCCAGTCGTACTGCGGCAGAAACCGGTGCGGCAGGGCCTTGATCCGCTTGGCGGCCCGCGTCGCGTCCAGCAGCTCCCGGCTCGTCAGCCGGATCTCCCAGTTCTCCGAGCGCAGCTCCGGATCGTCGGTGAAGCAGACGTAATCGATGCCGTCACCCGCGCCGTGGGCGAACTCTTGGCGGTACGGCGCGTCGTTGAATTCTTCGGAGAAGCCGAAGTAGCAGGTGTATACGACGCGCCGCGGCTCGCTCGCCCACCGGCGTGCCGCGCCCCGCGAGAATCGTGGTACGTGCATCGGCTCGGCGGCGAGAACGGTGGCCGGGGTCATCGCGTCAGCGTGAGGGTCGAGCGGGTCGCGGCGCGGACCGCCGCGTCGGAGAACGGGAGCGGCGTGCGGGCGAAGGCGATCCAGCGGGCGGACTGGTCGGCGTAGTGCGGTGAGCCGGGCTCGCCCGACTCGCCGGCGCCGATGTCGATCGTGCCGTTGTCCCAGTCGCCGGCGATCCACATCGCGCGGAACGACTGCGCGTGACCGTTCCACTGCACGGCGGGCGCGAAGCTGCCGCCGCGGCCCGGGAGCGTCGGACCGTTCCAGGACGTGAAGCCGAACGGCGCGAGCGGGTGCTTCAGCGGCTGCGCCGCGTACGTGCCGAAGGTCGGAATCTCACCGGTGTGCCGCGCCGCGACGCGCTTCATCGACTGCACGACGAACGCGTCGTAGTCGTCCTTCGCGACCCAGCCGCGCGGGCGCTCGCGCAGCGCGCGCAGCACGATCTCGAACCCCGGACCGGTCGGCGGGTAGATCTCGGCGAGCCGGCGCGGCAGGTGCGACGCCGCGATCGCGCCGAGCATGTCGCGCCGCAGCTCGACGACGGCGGTCGCGCCGCGCGAGTCGCTCGTCATCGTGCCGTCGAACGCGCGCAGCGCGGAGAGCAGCGGCGCGAGCGACGCATCGGATGCGCCGGCGCCGCGGCGCGCGGCGGCGGCCAGCACGAGCTGCGCGAGCTCGCGCTCCGCGGGTGACGCCGCGTCGCGCTGCTCGTGCGCGACCGCGTCGGGCGACAATCGTCCGCGTGCGTCGGCGGCGTCGCGCAGCGCGCGGCGCACCTCGAACGCGCGGTACGGCGGCGGCCAGAACGGCGCCAGCCGTGGCGAGCCCGCGCCGTCGGCGCGGTTGTTGCCGGTGACCACGATGACGCTCCGTGACGGGTCGACGTGCGGTGCGCGGTCGTACGACAGATACGCCGGTTCGGGCGCGCTCTCGTCGCTCGCCCAGCGGCCCCAGGACGGTTCCAGCGGCACGCCGCCGGCGAGATGGTATGCGACGCGCCCGCCGTCGTCCGCGAGCAGCACGTTGAGCGCCGGCTCGGGCAGCGCGCGCATCGCCGCGACGCCGTCCGCCGCGCTGCGCGCGCGCAGCAGCGCGAGGAACGGCGCCAGCGGCGACACCGGCCGGCGCCGCATGCGCCAGTCCATCACGTACGCTTCACCGCCGTTCTCGCCGCGCGCGATCACCACGCCGTGCGCCGTCTCGAGCACGTCGGCGTCGATCGTCGCGCCGAAGCGCACGGCGATCGCCTCGTGCCGGTGGCGCGCGCGCACCCAGCGCCCGTGCTCGAGGAACTCGTCCGCGCCGCGCGCCGGCTGGCGCGTCACGCGCATCGCGGCGGTCTCGCCGGCGGTGACGCCCCAGGCGAGGTGCTCGTTGTGGCCGAGCGTGACGCCCGGCGTCCCGGCCAGCGCGGCGCCGCCGATGTGGAGCCCCGGCGCGCTGCCCTCGAACAGCCACCAGATGCCCGGGATGCCGACGTCGAGGTGCGGGTCGTTGGCGAGCATCGCCTTGCCGATCGTCGAGCGGTCCGCGCCGACGATCCAGCCGTTGCTTCCGACCGGCGCCCGCTCTTCCGCCGGCGTGACGGACGATGTTGCCCCCGGCTCACCCTTCGACGAGCTCAGCGTGACATCGTGGCGGGTCAGGGTGACGTTGTGGTGCGGGGGGAAATCGGGCAGCTTCGGGATCACGCCGGGCGGGCGGCCGTTGGTCGGCACGTCGTACTTCGGGTCGGTGAGGGGGTAGAGCGCTTCCATCACGCCCTCGCCGAGGGTGCGGCGGATTTGGTCGCGGACCACGACGTCGTCGGGCTTGTCGTCGAGGTCCAGGACGGTCGCGAAGCCGACCGCGAGCGCGTCCTCGGGCTGCCACTTCTCGAAGCCGGTGAAGAGCGCCGCGTACTCCGGCGGCGTGGGCTGCGTCGCCGCGGCGGCGTTGATGCCGTCGGCGAACGCGGCCAGGAGCGCCTGCTCGTCGGGCGCGGCGCGCGCGTAGACCTGCGAGGCGAGCGCGCGGATGCCGTAGCGCCGCATCCGCCGGTCGACCCGGACCACCGGCGAGCCGAGCAGCTCGGCCAGCCGCCCGTCGACGAAGCGGCGGGTCACGTCGATCTGGAACAGCCGGTCGGACCCGAGCGCGTAGCCCTCCGCGACCAGCAGATCGTGGACCGAGCCGGCGCGGACGTGGGGCACCCCGCGCGCGTCGCGGGCGATCGTGACCGGGCCGTCGACCGGCATGCCGGCGCGGGTCCCTTCGACCGAGGCGACGGCGCCGTGCGCCGCGAACGCCACGCGTCCGACATAGAGCAGAGCGAGCAAGAGGACGAGGCCCACGAGCGCGCCTACGGCAAGCGCGGCGCGGCGGACGAAGCGAGCGGCCATCGCCCCCTAGCTACTGCCTTGAGTCCGGGGCGCCTTTCTGCTACAATACCTGCCTATGCCCTTCGGCCGATAACGCGGACCCAAGGAACGTCGGACCCGGCGTCTCCTGGGGTCTTTGTGCGCTTTTCAACGCATCCCCAGGCCACCCGGTCATCCACGACGCTCTCCCGGCCGCCTCTGTCCAGCCGACGCGCTGAGCAAAGGAATCGATGAACCTCCTCGACGTCAACAACTTCGACGCGATGCGGATCGGGCTCGCCTCGCCCGAACAAATTCGCGCCTGGTCTTTCGGCGAAGTCAAAAAGCCGGAGACGATCAACTACCGGACCCTCAAGCCGGAACGCGACGGGCTCTTCTGCGAGAAGATCTTCGGCCCGACCAAAGACTGGGAATGTCACTGCGGCAAGTACAAGCGCATCCGCTTCAAGGGGATGATCTGCGACCGCTGCGGCGTCGAGATCACGCGCGCCAAAGTGCGCCGCGAGCGGATGGGCCACATCGAGCTCGCGACGCCCGTCACGCACATCTGGTATTTCAAGGGCGTGCCTTCGCGCATCGGCATCTTGCTCGACATGTCGCCGCGCCAGCTCGAGAAGGTGATCTACTTCGCCGCGTACGTCGTCACCGATCCGGGTGACACGAGCCTGACGAAGCGCGAGATCCTCACCGAGCAGAAGTACCGCGAGAGCCGCGAGAAGTACGGCACGCGCTTCAAGGCCGGGATGGGTGCGGAATCGATCCGCGAGCTGCTGCGCGACCTGAACCTGCGCAAGCTCCAAGAAGATCTGCGCCGCGAGTTCAAAGAGACGTCGGGCCAGAAGCGCATCAAGGCCATCAAGCGCCTCGAAGTCGTCGAAGCGTTCCTCTCCAGCGGCAACAAGCCGGAGTGGATGATCCTCTCCGCGGTCCCGGTGATCGCGCCGGAGCTGCGTCCGATGGTGCAGCTCGACGGCGGCCGCTTCGCCACGTCCGACTTGAACGATCTCTACCGCCGCGTCATCAACCGCAACAACCGCCTCAAGCGGCTGCTGGAGCTGAGCGCGCCCGAGATCATCATCAAGAACGAGAAGCGCATGCTGCAGGAAGCGGTCGACGCGCTGATCGACAACGGCCGCCGCGGCCGCCCCGTCACCGGGCCCAACAACCGCCCGCTGAAGAGCCTCTCGGACATCCTCAAGGGCAAGCAGGGCCGGTTCCGCCAGAACCTGCTCGGCAAGCGCGTCGACTACTCGGGCCGTTCGGTCATCGTGGTCGGCCCGAACCTCAAGCTGCACCAGTGCGGGCTGCCCAAAGAGATGGCGCTCGAGCTCTTCAAGCCGTTCGTGATGAAGAAGCTCGTCGACCGCGCTCAGGCGCACAACATCAAGAGCGCGAAGCGCATGGTCGAGCGCGTCCGCCCCGAAGTCTGGGACGTCCTCGACGAAGTGATTCGCGAGCACCCGGTGCTGCTCAACCGCGCACCGACGCTGCACCGTCTCGGCATTCAGGCCTTCGAGCCGGTGCTGGTGGAAGGCAAGGCCATCCATCTGCACCCGCTGGTCTGCACGCCTTACAACGCCGACTTCGACGGCGATCAAATGGCGGTGCATCTTCCGCTGAGCGCCGGTGCGCAGGCGGAGGCGCGCATCCTGATGCTCTCCTCGAACAACATCTTGCAGCCGTCGTTCGGAAACCCGGTGTCCATCCCGACCCAGGACATGGTCCTGGGTCTGTACTGGCTCACGTTCCAGGCCGACGAGTACCGCGGTCCGGCGAAGGCCGCGCTCTCCGAGGACGCGCTCTACGCGTCGCCGGTGTCGCGCAACGGCAGCGCGCGCAAGCATCCCGACGGCACGCCGGCGCTGCTCGCGTTCAAGGACGGCACGGAAGCCGTCACCGCGTTCAACCACCGCCTGATCGGGCTGCACGAGTGGATCGAGGTCCGCTACAACGGCAAGCGCATCAAGACGACGGTCGGCCGCGTGATCCTCAACGAGGCGTTCCCGGCCGAGTGGAACTACCCGTTCCTCAACCACATCCTCGACAAGGCCGCGCTCAAGAAGCTGATCACCGAGTGCTACCGCAAGTACGGCAACGCCGCGACCGCCGAGTTCCTGGACGCGATCAAGTCGTTGGGCTTCCACTACGCGACCCAGTCCGGGACGACGGTGTCGATCAGCGACATCATCGTGCCGCAGCAGAAGCACGACCTGCTCGACAAGGCGCAGGCCGAGGTCGACGAGCTGCACTCGCTCTACGACCAGGGCTTCATCTCGGACGACGAGCGCTACAACAAGACGATCGAGCTGTGGCAGCGCGCGGGTGACGACGTCACCGTCGCGATGCAGGCGGCGCAGAACCCGCTCAACCCGGTGTTCATGATGGCCACGTCGGGCGCGCGCGGTTCGATCGCGCAGGTCAAGCAGCTCGGCGGCATGCGCGGGCTGATGTCCGACCCGTCGGGCCGCATCCTCGAGATCCCGGTCAAGGCCTCGCTCAAAGAGGGTCTGACGGTCCTCGAGTACTTCATCTCGACGCACGGCGCGCGGAAGGGTCTCGCCGACACCGCGCTGCGCACGGCCGACTCCGGCTACCTGACGCGCCGTCTGGTCGACGTAGCGCAGGACGTGATCATCCGCGAGGAAGACTGCGGCACGCCGAACGGCATCACCGTCTCCGACATCACGGTAGGCAAAGAGACGATCGAGCCGATCTACGACCGCATCATCGGCCGGCGCGCCGCCGAGGACATCCGCAACCCGGAGAACTCGCGCGACAAGCTGGTGAAGCGCGACGAAGAGATCGACGAGGAGAAGGCCAAAGCGATCCTCGCCGCGGGCGTCAAGACGGTGAAGATCCGTTCGGTGCTCGCATGCCAGGCGAAGTACGGCGTCTGCGCGATGTGCTACGGCCGCAATCTGGCGACCGGCTTGAAAGTCGACATCGGCGAGGCGGTGGGCATCATCGCGGCGCAGTCGATCGGCGAGCCGGGCACCCAGCTGACGCTGCGCACGTTCCACACCGGCGGTGTGGCGCAGGAAGACATCATCACCGGTCTCCCGCGCGTCGAGGAGATCTTCGAGGCGCGCAAGCCGAAGGGCGAGGCGCCGGTGGTGGAGTTCGCGGGCCAGATCAAGTTCGGTGAGGAGAAGGGCAAGCGCGTCGTCTTCGTCACCGACGACGAAGGCCTCGACCACGAGGTCGACGTGCCGGCGAACACGCACCTGAACGTCGTTGAAGGGCAGCGCGTCACGGCCGGTCAGCCGGTCGCGGAAGGCTCGCTCAACCCGCACGACATTCTGCGCATCAAGGGCGAGACCGCGCTGCAGAACTACCTGGTCCAGGAAGTGCAGAAGGTCTACCGCTCGCAGGGCGTCGACATCAACGACAAGCACATCGAAGTGATCGTTCGCTCGATGCTGCGCAAGGTCAAGATCGTCGACGGCGGCGACACGCGGATGCTCCCCGGTCAGTTGATCGAAGGCGCCGTGTTCGTCGAGGAGAACGAGAAGATCAAGTCGGACGGCGGCAAGCTCGCGGAGGGCAACCCGGTGCTGCTCGGCGTGACGAAGGCGTCGCTCGCGACGGAGTCGTTCCTCTCGGCGGCGTCGTTCCAGGAGACCACGCGCGTCCTCACCGACGCCGCGATCAAGGGCAAGCACGACCCGCTGCTCGGTCTCAAGGAGAACGTCATCATCGGGAAGCTGATCCCGGCCGGCACGGGGATGTCGCGGTACCGCAATCTCCAGATCGAGCCCGAAGGTCAGGATCTCGACGAAGAGGGCCGTCCGAAGAACGTCTTCCTCGACTTCAACCCGAACGACGACGGTCTGACGAGCTACGGCGAGGTCATCGCGCCGAACGGCCAGGAGATGAACCCGCGCGTGCTCGGCCCGTACGAGCGCCAGCGGATGGCCGAGAACACGGTTCAGTACGAAGGCGACTACGAGCCCGAAGCAACGGTCGGCCAGCCGTCGACGCGAACGCAGTACAAACCGAAGGGCATCAACCCCGAGGACCTCTAGGCCGCACCGCGCGACGACAACCGCCGCCCGCGACGACCGTCGCGGGCGGCACCGTCATCCTGAGCTTGGCGAAGGATGAGAGAAAACGCCGGCCCAACCGAGGAGGCCCGCTCGCAAGAGCGGGCCTTTCCTCGTACGGTGCAATAGTCTCTTGCATGCCGGAGCTGCCCGACGTTGAGGCGTACATCAGCGCGCTGCAGTCGAGGATCGTCGGACAGCCGCTCTTGCGCGTGCGGGTCGCAAGCCCGTTCGTCCTGCGCACCGCCGAACCGCCGCTCGACAGCGTGAACGGACACGTGGTGCGCGAACTGCGGCGCGTCGGGAAGCGGATCGCGATAGGAGTCGACGACGATCTCTGGCTGGTCGTTCACCTGATGATCGCCGGGCGGCTGCACTGGCGTCCGCCCGAGGCGAAGCTCGCCGGCCGCAACGCGCTCGCGGCCTTCGACTTCTCCCATGGCGCGGTGGTACTGACGGAGGCGGGCTCGAAGCGGCGCGCTTCGTTGCACGTCATGCGCGGCGAAGCCGGACTGGCCGAGATGGACCCCGGCGGCATCGAGGTGTTCTCGAGCGACGTCGAGGCGTTCCGCAAAGCGCTCAGCGTGGAGAACCGCACGCTGAAGCGAGCACTGACGGACCCGCGCATCGTCAGCGGCATCGGGAACGCCTATTCCGATGAGATCCTCCACGCGGCGCAGCTCTCGCCGATCGCGCTCACGCGGGGTTTGACGGCCGAGGAATGGCAACGGCTGTTCGATGCGACGCGCGAGACGCTGCAGCTCTGGACCGACAGATTGCGCGACGAAGCCGCCGATCGGTTTCCAGAGCACGTCACCGCGTTCCGCACCGACATGGCCGTACACGGGCGATACGGAGAGCCGTGTCCGCGCTGCGGACTGCCGGTGCAGCGCATCCGCTATGCCGACAACGAGACGAACTACTGCGCGCAGTGCCAGACCGGCGGCAAGCTCCTCGCCGATCGCAGCCTCTCCCGGCTTTTCGGCCGCGACTGGCCGCGCACGCTGGACGAGCTCGAGTCGCTCAAGCGCCCGGCTCGCGGCTAGCTGCAGACCACCGAAGGGACTCCGACGGTCGCGGCGGCGTCGCGCTCGAGCGTCACGTCGAACGCGCCGGCCGTGATCGGGCGGCCGAAATAATAGCCCTGCAGGCGGTCGCAGCCGAGCTCGGCGAGGATGCGGGCTTGGAGCGGGGTTTCGACGCCTTCGGCGGTGACGGGGAGGCCGAGCGCGTGGGCGACGCTGATGATCGAGCGCGCGATGGCGAGATTGTCGTCGCGTTCGATGCCTTCGACGAAGGTGCGGTCGATCTTGAGCGAGTCGACCTCGAAGCGCTTGAGGTACGCGAAGCTGCTGTAGCCGGTGCCGAAATCGTCGATCGCGACGCGGATTCCCATGCGGTGCACGGCTTGCAGCGTCGCGAGCACCGGATCGACGTTCGACATGATCGCCGCCTCGGTGATCTCGATCTCGACGTCTTCGGGTGACGCGCCGCTGCCCCGCAGCGCGCGCGCGAGCGTCTCGACGAAGTCCGGGTGGGCGAACTGGCGCGGCGAGACGTTCACCGCGACGCCGATTCCGCGCCCCTCGCGGCGCCAGCGCGCGGCGCGCTCGCACGCCGCGTTCAGCACCCAGGCGCCGAGCGGGACGATGATCCGGCTGTCCTCGGCGATCGCCATGAAGTCGCTCGGCAGGTGCAGGCGGCCGTCGTGATCCGTCCAGCGCACGAGCGCTTCCGCCGCGACGACGTGACCGCTGCGCGCCTCGACGATCGGCTGGTAGTAGAGCTCCAAACCGCCGTCGGTGATCGCGCGGCGCAGCTCGTTCTGGACGTAATGGCGGTTCGCCGCGATCGCGTGCAGCTCGTCGCTGAAGAACGCGACGCCCGAGCCCATGTCGTGCTTCGCCTTGTACATCGCGGTGTCGGCGTTGCGGATCAGCACGCTCGGCTCCGCGCCGTCGCGCGGGTAGACCGCGATCCCGACGCTGGCCGAGATCGCGAGCTCGATGCCGTCGACGCTGAACGGTTCGGCGATCGTGTGGATGAAGCTGCGCGCGAGGAGCTCGATGATCTCGTCGTCGAGCGCGCTCGGCACGATGACGACGAACTCGTCGCCGCCCCAGCGCGCGAGCACGCCGGCCGCGCCGATCACCTTCGAGACGCGGGCGCTGAGCTCGCGCAGAACGCGGTCGCCGACCTCGTGGCCGAGCGTGTCGTTGACGTCCTTGAAGCGGTCGAGGTCGACGAAAGCGACCGCGCAGCGCGCCTCGGTCCGCTCGGCGGACGCGATCTCCTCCGCGAGCAGCTCCTGGACCGTGGTGCGGTTCGGCAGCCCGGTCAGCGCGTCGTAGCGCGCGAGCTGCATCAGCGCGGTCTGCGCGTCGAGCAGCTCTTCTTTCACCTGCTGCGCGGCGAGGCGATTCCGGATGTCGGCGGTCTGGATCTTGATCCGCAGCGCGGCCGGGATGAAGCCGACCAGATATCCGCTCCCCACGGTGCCGAGCGCGGCGAGGTTCATCGGGTCCCACAGGATCCCGTGCGCGGCGGCGTAGCCGACGTGCGCGCAGAAGCCGATCGCGAACGTCGCGGCCAAGTGCGACGTGCGGTAGAACGCCTGCTGCGCGCCGACGATCGCGAGCAAGCCGGACGCGACGTAGGCGTAGTGGTTGCCGCTGTTCACCACCAGCATCACGATCACGACCACGCACGCCAGCACGTTGAAGAACTGCAGCGTGAGCGCGTACCTTCGCAGCGCAGGGAACGCGACCACGGCGATCGCGATGGCCGCCGACAAGCCGGCGGAGACGCAGCGCAGCGGCAGCGAGTCCGACCCCGGCGGGACCCCCGGCAGCGCGCGCAGCACGAAATGGAACGCCGGCAATAAGACGGCGATCAGGCCGCTGTAGATCAGGAGCGTCGAGGTCGCGTTCAGCCGAAGCCAGCGCGCGTACTCGGCGTCCGCCCGTGGGGTCACCATCCAGCTATCGGACGCCGCTCGGCTGCCCTAAAGGCAACCGGAGCGACTTTGCACGATCCGAACGTGGGCCGATCGGCCCAGCGCGGCGATAGAAAAGACCCTTCGGCGAGAGCGCGATTTCCGGCCGGGGTAGCCTCCTCGGACGGAGGTTTCCCGGATGCCCGTTCGCTCCCGCCGCCTTGTCCGATCGGCCGCCTGCCTCGCCGCGCTCGCGATCGCCGCGGTCGTGCTCTCGCCACGAGCGGTTTCGGCCCGCGAGATCGCCCTCGCACAGGGCCCGATCGCGATCCGCGACGCGACCGCCGGACAGCGGAGCCCAAGTTGCGGAGAGCTGGTCGTCGAGGCGCGGGACGCGCTCGACAATCACCTCATCGGACGCACGCATCCCGAGACCGCGCAAGACGGCACGTGCCGGTATGCGCTCAGCGTGCCGGCACAGAGCGCGGTCTGGCTGCGTGTGCGAGCGGCGCTGGTTGCTGACGCGCGCGTCATGGCGCCCGGAGCCGCGATGCCGATGTCGGCCGCGCCGTCATCGGAGCATCGCGTCTCGAGCCGTGCGGTGCAGCTGCGTTTCACCGTGATCGCGCCGACGACGAGCTTCTTCGAACCCGGCGAGCAGAAGACGATTCCGCTGACCTACTGACGGCGGGTCGCTACATCCGGGAACGGGGGGAGCGGCGTTCACGCCGTTAGATCCACCGCCCACCCTGGTTCAGCCGGAACACGATCGAGACGACGCCGGTGAAGAGCCCGACGATGACTGCGAACCGGTAAACACCGGTCGTGTACTCGCGCGGAATGACGCCCGTGATCATCAGCAGCGCGACGATTGCCCAAGCGAGCGTCCACAACCAAATCGCGACTCGCTGCGCGGGATCCTCCGGCCCCCTGCGCTTCAACGATGGACCGCTTGGCGCAGCATGCTTCCGACGGCGGCCGACGGGCGCTTACGACGAGTACTCGATGTCGCTCAGCAGAAAACGCACGCCGCCGGTTGCGATCTGCACGGCGTCTTTGATTGCTGCTTGGCCTTCCGGCGTTGCGACCGCGGCGCACGCGTCTTCGTAGCTGTCGAAGTAGAGATCGGCGGTGCGGTAGGCCGGGGTCGGGCTGCCGTCTTCCTTCGGGAAGACCTTCGCGAGCTCGGCGCGGCGCGCGTTCGGAACCTTCATCGCGAGCGGGATGTGGACGCTCTTGTAGTGCTCTTCGAATGCCGCGGGATCGGTGGGGTTGTCGTAGACGACGGTCAGTTTCACGCTCATGCGCGAACCGTACACCGCCGCCGCCTACGACCCTTCGTCGAGCGCGTTAGACGCCCGCCGTGCGTCCCGGGGTGTGGTACGACAGCAGCGGGTCGATCCAGGTGATCTCCGGTACGGCGGTGACGCCGCCTTCCTGCAGCGCGCGGCCCAGCCGGCCTTGCATGAAGCGGCCCTGCGCGTCGCGCGACTCCCACACTTCCACCACGATCAGCGCGCCGTCCGCCTCGCCGGCCGCGTGCGTGAGCAGCCCTTCGGGGAAGTTCGTCCCGGCTTGCATGTCGATGCCCAGTTTTTCGTTGACGGCATCGTATGCGGCGCGCGTCTCGCCGGGAAAACGCAGAATCAAACCAACGGCCATGAGGTCCCTCCGTCCTTCAGGTCAACTAACGGCCACAGAGTACGGCCGGATGCCGGCAGACGCCTTTCGGTCCGGGTGGATACCGCTCCGAGACCTACCCGAGAAGCGGAATTTGTCGGCCTTCTGCGCCGCTTGCGGTCTCCACGACGCCAAAGCGGGGTCCCGTCTTGACGACTTTGCCGTCGGCGACCAAGCGGCTCAGCCACGCTTTGACTTGTCCCGGCGTCAGCTCGAGCATGCTGCCGAGTTCCTTCGCGGTTTTCGGCTTACGCAATGCCGTCAACACGATAGGGAGCACCGCCGAAAACACGTCGAGTTCGACGAGCGCCGAAAGGGCAGTCTCCGGCGCAGTATCGGAGAGTAGGCCGGCGAGGTCGTCCGGAGCCGGCTTCGCGCCGTAGCGGAGTAGCGCGTCGTTACCGGGGCGTTCCGGGTTGCCCGTCTTGACGAAGACAGGAACCCCGTGCTTTAGGGCCTCTACTGCGCCGGCCCATGTCCCTCCGCGGCCTTCGCTGCATGCAACGACGAGGCCGCGATCGGCGAGAGCGTAGACCCAGCGATTGCGCCCCATCGCGTTGGCCGCGGTGAACGGCGCTTCCGGATCGTACGAGGAGATCAGCGTGAGACGGTTCGTAACAATGTGCGTCCGAAATTCTCGGCGCGTCGACAAGCGCAGCAGGCTTTCACCGACCACGCCAAGCGCCGTCCCGCCCTGTTCGGCGCATGTGACCATGGAGATTTCGTCCACGCCGCGGGCGGCGCCGGACACGACCTGGACGCCCGACCGCGCCGACCACTCCCCGACGCGCCGGGTGAAGCTCTCGCTGAGCGGATCGGGCTCGCGTGAGCCCACGACCGCAATGCCGCCGTTCTCCATGAGTGACCGCTCGCCGATGCCGAACACGATCGGCGGAGCGGCGCGGCCCAGCTTTTGCTTGTAGCGCGACGGGTACGCTGCATCCGCTCGGGTAGCGATCCAGATACCGTGTGACGTCCACTTCGAGAGCGCCAGCGCTAGCTGGCCGCCGCGTTCGAGCAGCGCCGCGAGGCGATCCGGCGTGACGCTCTTGTGAACCGCGGCCGGGAGTGCGCCGACAACGTTTGCCAGCGTGGCCGTTTCTGCGTGCAGGAGATGCTGTGGGCGCAAGTCATGGCGCCGCAGCGCTTCGGCCAGCGCGTCGTATTCTCGCGGCGTCAACGGTGGCGCAGCATCGCGATGCCGCTTCCCGAGCGTGGCGCACAACAATAATATTGCCGACGCGTCGGACGAAATGCGCGCACTCTCGGCAACGGTGGTCATCGGCTATTCTTTGTCGGCGGCTTTCGACAATGTAAACGGCCACACCATGCCGGCGCCGTGCTGTCGCAGCAACGCCGTGGCGACGGCGACGGTCCAGCCGGAGTCGTACATATCGTCCACCAGGAGTCCGGGCAGCTCCATCCCATCGAAAGGCACAACTTCGAGGCTGCCGTCCAAATTCCGCGCGCGGAAGCTGCTGTTCTGCTGATCCTTCTGCTCTTCGGTCGGACGGATCTTGCGCAGTCCCTCGGCGTAGCGGATCCGGAGCTGCGTCGCTAGACGCCGTCCGAAGTTGGGAACGAGATCCGGATGGCGGCTCGACACCATCGGGACGATCCATGCAGGGAGCTGGGTCCGGTGACCACGCGCGGATAAGTTGCGCTGCCGCGCGGACCGTGTCGTCCGAAAAGTGGTTGTACGTGTACTTCTCAGCCCGAAGCCTCCGGCCAATCGTCCCTACTTGCCAAAGCGCTAGAGCCCGTCCATCTTGCGCACGCAAGTCCAAAAGAATGTTGCGGTTGGACTCGAAGCCGAACGTCGGCAGCCCGCCCTCAGGCCACTGCTTTCTGGCCGGTAAGACGATCGTCCGCCTCGTTAAGAAGTCTTCGGCTCTTGCGGTTAGCTCGGGAATATCTTGCGGTTGCAGGAGCGCTTCACCAATGCAGGCGCCACATCGTCCGCATCGAGGAGCAGTGCCGTCGCCCAATTCGCGCGAAAGGAACTGCATCAGGCAGTCGCGCTTCGCAGCGTAGTCGAGAAGCTTCGCTCGGTCGGCATGCCTTCGGGCAGCCAGGGCCTGCGCACGTTCAGCCGGGTGCGCATACTCGACCGCAGTCCGGCCATACTGAGTTCCTAGCTTCGCGATGGGCGAAGGATCCTCGAGCTCTAGGAATTGTATCGCCGCCTTGATTCGCTCGGGCGGAACGTTGATCGCGCCTCCGAGGGCCTTCGTCGAAAGGCCGTTGTCCGATTTTTCGAGTGCTTCGACGATCTGGTCGATGAGCTCTCTCGGCGGCAGCGCGTTGCGAACGAAGAAATCGATGATCTCGTCGTCTTCGGGACCTGTGAGCATGATGCCGAAAGCGTTTTCCAACGCGCGCCCGGCTCGACCGACCTGCTGATAGTAGTGAATGATCGATTGTGTGGTCTGGAAATGGATGACGAACGCAAGATTCGGCTTGTCGAAGCCCATGCCCAACGCCGAAGTCGCGACCAGCGCCTTCACTTCGTCTCGCAGGAGCGCGCCTTCACGAGCCTGCCTCACGCCGTTCTCGACACCCGTATGGTACGGCACCGCGTTGATGCCCTGAGACTGCAACCACTCCGCGACGACGTTTCCATCGCGTTTCGTGAGGGCGTAGATAATGCCGGTTCCGGGGATTCGTGGGAGCACAGCGGCAAGCCAGGCGAGTCGCTCGGCGTAGGAAAGGCCCGAGACGACATCCAGGCGGAGCGACGCCCGGCCAAGCGGGCCGCGGCTCACGGCGATGTTCCCCCCGAGCTGTTCGGTGACGTCTTGAACGACGACATCGTCGGCTGTCGCGGTCGTCGCGAGCATCGGAATGTTGGGAGGCAGAAACGCTGCGAAGGACGCGATCATGCGGTAGTGCGGGCGGAAGTCGTGTCCCCAGTCGGAGATGCAATGCGCCTCGTCGACCACGAGCAGCCCCAGCCGCGCAAACAACGCGCCGCCCGCGTTCTCCAAGAACGTTCGGTTCGCGAGGCGTTCCGGGGAGACGAAAAGCACATCGACCTCATTACGGTTCAACGCCGCGTACGTCGCATCCCAATGCTCTTGATTCGTCGAGTCGATCGTCACTGCTCGCAGGCCCAAGCCGGCAGCCGCCTCGAGCTGGTTTCGCATCAGCGCCAACAATGGGGAGATGATCAGCGTCGGACCACCGCCGGCTTCACGCAGAAGCTTCGTTGCAACGAAGTAGACGATGCTCTTCCCCCATCCGGTGCGGCGGACGAGGAGAAGTCGTGACCGATCTTCGACGAGCGACGCTATCGCGTCCCATTGCCCTTCGCGGAACTGCGCGCCCGGATCGTCGAGTGTGGCGCGCAGCAATTGCTCGGCCCGCGGCCGAAGTTCGGGTTCCATCACACACCTCAAATGGCAAGCCGGACAAAATCAAGAGGCGTCCGGCGATGTCGTTGGCGGCTCCGTTCGGCGCGGGGCGGTATCACCGCCTCTGGAGATCATAGGCAAGACGCTCGTGTAGCCTGGCGATTCGGCAGGTGCTTCAGAGCACGTACGCCGTCTGGCGGAAGGGTTCGCGGCGGCGGGCTCGCACGTTCTCCGCCACATGCGCACGCTGACGGCCGTCTTCGCTCCCGGCTCCGCGCCGCTTCCCGAGGGTCTGCGCACCCTTCAGGTCTCGCCCGGGCGCGTGATCGAGCCGGGGCAGACGATCCACGCGAGCTTCACCTTCAAGAACCTCGGCGGCGGGACGGCGACCGGGTTTCGCGTGCGGTTCCGGCTGCCCGAGGGGCTGACGTATCTGGTCGGGACGGCGCGCGTCGACGACGAGGAGATCGACGAGCAGGGCGGCCTCACCTCGCTGCTGCAGAGCAGCGGCGCGAAGCTCGGCGACGTGCCGGCGGGCGGCGAGCGGCGCATCTCGCTCGCGTACACCGTCGCGTCGACGATCGAGAACGGGACGCAGATCGCGCTGCAGGCGGCGATCGCCTCGTTCGAGGTGCCGGTGATCGGCTCGAACGTCGTGCGGCTCGTCGTGCGCAGCCGGCCGATGCTGCAGAGCACCGCGACGCGGCTGTCGCTGACGCCGGTGCGCGAAGCGGTGCCGGGCGCGGAGCTGACGCTGCGCGCGCAGATCCACAACTCCGGGCAGAGCAGCGCGCACGACGTGATGGTGCTGCTGCCGGTGCCTCCGAACACGACGTACGTCGCGCAGAGCGCGACGGTCGGCGGGCGCGTGCGCGAGGGGCTTTCCGACGCCGAGCCCTTCGGGCTGGCGACGCCGACCATCGTCGCGCCGGTGCTCGGGCCGGGCGCGACGCTGGACGCCGGCTACCGCGTGCGGATCGATCCGACGCTGGACGACAACGCGCAGATCACCGCGCAGGGCAGCGTGTGCACGCAGGAGCTGCCGGAGTTTGCGCTGAGTCCGGTGACGCTCAAGATTCCCTCGAAGCCCTCGTTCGACGGCGAGGAGACGAGCCTGCGCGTCGAGGCCGAAGACGAAGTCGTGCCGGGACAGCGCGTGCGCGTGGTGGTGCATCTGCGGAACGTCGGCACGGCCCGCGCGCGGGATGTGCGCGTGCGGCTGAAGTTGCCGGAGGGGCTCGCGTACAGCGCCGGCTCGCGCGCGATCGACGGCGCGCCGGCGGTCGACCGCGGGCGCGAACCGGGGCTGTTCCAGCTCGGCGACGTCGAGCCGGGGCGTTCGGTCGAGGTCGCGCTGGCGGGCGTGGTCGCGTCGCCGATCGCGCTCGGCACGGAGCTGCCGGTCGAGGCGCGCGTCGAGTGGTCGAAGGGGAACCGCGCGTTCGCACGGACGCTGACGGTGCGTTCCGCGCCGGCGTTTCCCGCGGCGTTCAACCGCATCGAACGGGAAGGGCCGCGACGGCTGGCGCCGGGCGATGTGGCCGTGTTCAGCGTGCACGTGGAAAACATGGGCGCCGACGTCGCGACCGACGTGCGCCTGCAGCTCGACGCGGATGCCGGGTTCGAGCCGCTCAAGGTGAGCGGCGCCGACGGCGAGATCGTCGTCGACGACAACGGGGGCGTGCGGCTGGACGCGCTCGAGCCGAACACGCCGCGGACGTTCCGCGTCGAGACGCGCGTCGCGCCGACCGTGGACGATCAGACACAGTTGCGCGTGCGCGCTACGCTGAAGACCGCGAAGCTCGGCGAGGTCGATCTCGGCTCGGCGCAGCACACGATCGGATCGCGCCCACGGTTCTCGGCGAGCACGTCGAAGCTCGTCGCCGAGGCCGGCGACGTGCTGCGGCCGAACCGCACCGCGGCGTGCCGGCTCACGGTGCACAACGAGGGCACCGATCGCGGCAAGGACGTTCGCGTGCGGCTGCAGTTGCCGGAAGAGCTGCGGCTCGAGAGCGTCGACGGCGGGGCGCGCGACGCGGAGAGCGTCGTCTTCGGCGAGGTTCCGGCGCAGGAGACGCGCGAGGCGACGATCCATCTGCGGCTGCTCGGCATCGCGGGGGCGGACGAAGTCCTCGAAGTCGGCGCCCGCGTGAGCGGCAGCAACGTGGTGCCGCTGTCGCTCGAGCCGATCCAGCTCGCCACGCACGCCGAGCCGGCATTCGACGAAGGTGCGACGCTGACGTCGCAGCCGGTCGAAGCGGTCGATGCGGGAGAAGAGGTGCTCTACACGCTCGCGCTGCGCAACACCGGCGACGGCGTCGCGCACCGCATCAACGCGCGCATCGACGCGCCGACGAACAGCGTCTACGCGCCGGGCAGCACGACGGTGAACGGCGTGCCGCTGCTCGACAACGCGGGAACCTCGCCGCTCCTCGCGCCGGGCGGCCTAACGCTTGGCGAGGTGGGATCCGGCGTGGAGATGATCGCGCGCCTGGCGGTGATCGTGAACACGCCGCTGCCCCCCGGCACCGCGATCGACACGCGCGCACGCATCACCTGGGACGACGCGCCTGAGATGGTAGTGCGCGCCGAGCCGCTCCGCGTCCGCTCCGCGCACGCGCTGCCCATCGTGGACCCGGCGTTGCCGTTCTCCGTGCTAGACGCCGCGGCGGCGCCGTCCCGTGCGAACGGTCGCCCGCGTGCGCTCGGGCCGGGCGAACTCGATGTGGAATACATCGAGCTCCCGGCGGGCTCTGCCTCGACGACCGCTTTTGGCCCGACGACGGTCGATGCGCTTCCGCCGTCGACGGGAGCGTGGTCCGATAACGAGCGGTCCGATGACGAAGCCGCTTCCGCGACCGGGACACACCACGATGCCACCGCAAGGCTGTCGAAGGGTGAGCCGCAGCCGCAATCTTCCCGCACGATCCAACTGACCCTGCGCCTAACTGGAGACCGTCTGGAGTGGATCACGCGCTATCTCGGCGAAGCCGGTGGCACGCGTCTGATCGCGCACCTGACGATGATCCGTGCGCTGTTCCCCGACACCGCGCATGATCCGTCCACGAATGCGGCCCTGCAGCGATACGCCGCCGTGCTGAACGAGCTCGTCGACCGGCTCTTCGTGAAGATGCGTCTGCCGAACGTCGAGGTAGTGCAGGGCGATCTCGAGACCGACAAAGCGCGCGCATCGTTCACCGCGCTTCTCGAAGCGCTTCGAGCCCGAACAGCACCGGAGCGCGATGACGGCTCGGGCCTGCGCCTTACGGCATTGATTGACCCGGCGGCGCTTGAAGCGGCCGCCGGGGAGCTCCCACGTGCACCGATCGCGACCGCGGCGCCATGGGCGCTCGCCGCGATGTTGATGGGAAACTTGCTGCATCGTGAGGGTGAAACGGTGGCGGACTTCACGCGCTATCGGGATGCGCTCGCCCTCGCGCTCGCCAGCTTTGCGACACTGCCTCCAGCGGACTTCGAGTGCGCGCTGTACCAGCCAGCAGGGGCGGAACTCGAGCGGGAGCGGGATCGCATTGTCCGCGAGCTGAGCTCACAGCGCAACGTGCCCGCATAGCGATGGCGCTTACGATTTTAATCTTGGTCGTAGTCGCCGCACTGGCGGTGGCATTCTTCATGCTGGCGCGCCGCGACGCGGCCGCCGTTCCGGTGGCTCATGCGGCCATCGCCGACGAGGCGGACGGGATCGTGAGCGAGCCGGTCCCGTTGAATGGCACAGCCCATCTCAGGGATCGGGGTCAGCTCACTTGGGCGAAGCAGTTCGATTCGAGCTCCGGCCCTCTCAGCGACGAGGCGCGACTTGCTCTGATAGAGGACCTTGCGTTGCTGCGCGCTCCGTGGTGCATCCCGCTGCTCGAGCAAGCGTGTCACCAAGAATCAAGCTCATCTCATCGGATTGCCGCCCAGCGCGCTCTCGCACTCTGCCGAAGCGGGTGCCCTTCGGGCGTCGGCTCGTGATGTTGTCACAGCACTAGGCATGAGATCAAAACGCTCTAAACGTACCGCAATCTCGCGCTCGGAAAACATGAGGCGCGTTCGTGCTAAAGATACGAAGCCGGAGCTGTTACTCCGTAGGGAACTGTACGCGAGAGGAAAGCGCTACCGCGTGCACTTTAGACAACTACCTGGAAAGCCAGATATCGTTTTCTCGCGATCCAAGGTGGCTGTTTTCGTTCATGGCTGCTTCTGGCACCAGCACGAGAACTGTTTGCAGGCGTCAAAGCCAAAAACCAATGGACAGTACTGGCTTCCCAAGCTGCGCGGCAATATGGAGCGCGACATGAAGTATTATGCAGCTCTTGAGACCCTCGGTTATCGGACCGTAGTACTTTGGGAATGCGAGATAGAAGCAAGTCCGCAGGCATCGGCAGATGTCATTGAGCATGCATTGATTCGACAAGCACTATGCCAGACAGCTGGCACTCCGACTTCGTAGGATCAGTCCATGTTTCTGAATGACGTTGGTCCGAGGCGTCTATGGAACGCTATAACATGGACCAAGCGCGGCCCTTGCCCGGAGCTTCGACGCTCACATTACTTGAAGTATGTGCGGGCGCCGGAGGGCAAGCAGTAGGGCTAGAGCGAGCCGGCTTCCGACACATCGCTCTCGTGGAAAATGATCCCGACTGCTGCCGTACACTGAAGCTGAATCGCCCTACTTGGTGCGTTATCAAGGAAAATTTATGCGAACTCGATAGCACGCCTTATCGCGGCGTTGATCTTTTTGCTGGCGGTCTGCCGTGTCCACCCTTCAGCATTGCGGGGAAGCAATTAGGAGAAGTAGATGAGCGCAATCTTTTATCCACCGCCCTGTTACATGTCCGTACTGTCCGTCCGCGCGCGCTATTCCTGGAAAACGTGCGCGGCTTGCTTGACCAACGTTTCAACGGCTTCCGTATTCGCTTAGAGAGCACTCTGCGCGATTTAGGATTTCGCTACGACTGGCGACTCTATCGTGCCTGCGACTTTGGCGTCCCGCAATTGCGACCCCGATTGCTCATCGTTGCGTTGAGAGCCGACCTATGGCCATTGTTCGCATGGCCCGAGCCGATTTTAAAGCGACCGCCAACGGTAGGTGATGTGCTTAAGGACTTAATGGCGGAGGGGCACTGGCGCGGCGCTAAAGCTTGGGCTCGGGCGGCGAACAATATTGCGCCCACGATTGTGGGCGGCTCTAAGAAACATGGCGGACCAGACCTCGGTCCCACGCGTGCTCGGGCGGCATGGAAGAAATTGAACGTTGATGGACGTGGGATTGCCGATCGCCCGCCAGACGAGAGCTTCGTCGGCATGCCGCGGCTTACTGTGCGAATGGTTGCACGGCTACAGGGCTTTGACGACGATTGGTTCATCTCCGGTCGTAAGACTGCGGCCTATCGCCAGGTCGGAAATGCATTTCCACCGCCCGTTGCTCAAGCCGTCGGCTTTGAAATTGCAGCTGCCCTATTGCGTGACAAGCGAATTAGCCGAGTGCGGCACCAAGCCTTTCGTGGTCGCCGTAATGGTATGCGGTAGAAAGCACTCGCCTATACGTTTCGGCGAGGGACGAATGCTCCGGCGGCTCGTGTGAAGCCCTCTTCGGTTTCCGCCAGATTCTCCTCGGGCAGTGTTGCCGACGTCTTACCTTGTCTGGTATGATTCACGGGCTGGTAGCACCGCTACTCGCAGTTTCCTAGCACAGCTAGGGAGGGGAAATAAAATGCAACCGAACTCCCTCGCGCGGATGCATGTGCCCGATCAGGCCGTGCGGCACTACGTTAATCGCGCATATCTCGAGGGCGCTCCATTTCAGTGGGCCCGTGAACTCTATAGGAACGCCGTTGAAGCCGGCGCCAATCGCATCGTCTTCGGAATCGAACCGCAAGGCGCGAAGAATGGAGTTTTCCGGCGTACCGTCGTCGATAATGGCCACGGTATGGATCATGAGCATATCGTAAGCTATTTCAAGATGCTTGGCGTAGGTGGAAAGCCGGTTGGCGGACCGCATGAGAACTACGGTCATGGCGCCCGCGTTTCGCTCCTCCCTTGGAACGCCCACGGTATCGTCGTTATCAGCCGCAAAGACGGCGAAGATTCAATGATCTGGATGCAGCGAAGCCCGACTGGCGACTATGGTCTTCGCGAATGGGAGGTCGATGGCGAAGACGAGGACGCGCCGCCTTCGCTTTCCCCAGTCGTTGAACCATACGACGACGCGATCGAAGGTATCGATTGGCGCAAGGTGTTGCCGTCCTGGGTTAAGGAGCACGGAACGGCCTTCATCCTCCTCGGCAACGCCGTGACGGACAACACTATTGACGGCGATCCGCGTTACCCGGAGGAAGCGATAACGCGTGGACTTCATAAGTACCTGGGTGGTCGTCTCATGCGGCTCGATTCTAAGATTAGCATCACGGTTGAGACTATCGAAGAACTGACGAAGAGCCGTGAGACCCGACGCGCCACGCGCGACGTTGCGCTCGGTCTGCATAATGGGATTCTCGTCGGTAAACATGACCGGAACGTTGTCGGCGTCGAGGCCCTGCTAACGCGCGACGCTAAGGTTCAATCCGGTGAAATCGCGGTCGACGAGAACGGTACCGTAGTTAAGTGGTTTCTGCGCGATACCGACGCTCCGTCGGTATCCGATCCGCTGCCCGGCATTCGTAGCTTTATCGCTTTCGAATACGACGATGAGCTCTATAACCACGAGACGCACTCAGCAAAGTTCCGTATGTTTGGCATCGCGCAAGAGGACGTACGCGCACGGACGTTCCTCATTATGAGGCCGCCGCTCTACGACCCCAAGACGGCCATAGGCGTGTATCCCAACCAGTCTCGCTCGTCGCTTTTCTGGCGCGGTGGTGAGCCACCCGTATCCGAGTGGGCGCTCAATTTTGCAAAGTTTCTTCCCGAGCCGATCAAGAAAGCTCTCGCGGATGCATACGCAAGCGACGCGTCTACGACGAGCAGCATCGAGGAAGATAAAGAGCGCCGTGAGAAGCTTGCGGCTCGGTTCGGGAAGCGCTGGCGTGCCATCAGGTACGTAATTAGCAAAGCATTAGGTACGTTCCGGGCGAATCCGGCGGAGGGGCAGACGCCTCGTCGCCCCGGAAAGCCAAAGGGTAAAGCCAAGAAGCGTCACGGGCGAGGTGGCACCGGCGGCTCTGGAGGCGACGGGCCAACGCGTCTTGGAAGGACGGACGCGAACGGATCCGAGTTGGCCGTTGAACGGCGCGTCGGTGTTGATCTTCCCGGTATCCGTTGGGTGCCGGCAAAGGACCTCGGCGAGGACAAATGGGCCGCTGCGGCGTTCGTGCCGACCGACGGTCCCAGCGGGACGATCTTGCTCAACATAGATCATCCATTATTCACGACGGAGATCCACGAGTGGCAAGCGACGCGCGCGAGCCACCTCGCGGACGGTGTTCGCGAGACGGTACAGCAGGTCTACGCGGATCTGGCCGTCGCCCATGTTGCTCATGTGCGGAACTTTAGCGGTGCGCGCTGTGAAGACACGATCATCTCGGATGATATTGTTCAACAGATGCTTCAGCCTAGCGCGCTAACGTGTGCGCTTTCGGGGCTGCTCGGCGCAGAGGCGATGATCCAAACGCGCCTCGGAGGGCGATTCGGTAAAGCGGCCTGAACGCGGCCCGTCGTTCGGGAATGTTACGTAGTTCCCGAACGACGTTGCGGCCCGCGCACGAGGCAGCAGAATTGTAGTTGCACAATATCTCTGATCGCGGTATGCCGCGTGGTCGCTTCCGAACTGCGGTTTTCGAGCGGACGCCTGACACGGTGCGCCGTGCTTGTAAGCAGGTGATTCGGACTAGTCGCCGCGGTCTTCCGCGCCAGCCCGCTTCTCGCGCTTCCTCGCAGCTTCGATGGCACGAATTTCGCGGGTCATGTCATCGGGCCAACGGCCCTCGCGATCGAGCCGATACCAAGTGGCGTGCCGTCCGTTCCGGAGCTTGCGCCTAATCGGCGTGATCTCCCAGCGAAGGTATCGGAGTTCCCGAACGCGCTTATGCCAATCCTCCTGATCTGCGGCCAACGCTAAAAGGGTCGACTCAATTTCCTGCCCGAATCGTGCTGAGAGGACTGTTGCAAGTCTTTCATGTACACCCGTCCGCGCGAGGACCGTTCGCATCAATTGACCGTCGATGGAAGCAAAATATTCATCCTTCCCGTGCTTGCATCTGACGCATAGGGCCTGGAGGTTCATGATATCGTCGCTGCCACCCCATGCTAGCGGCGTGCGGTGATCAATCCGCAGCGTTATTCCGTGCTCCGCCACAGACTGGCCGCACATTGCGCAACGTCCACGCGCCTCGTGTAGAACTTGCGCACGAATACGTCCGCGGACACCGTCCGCTTCCAAGACTTCTTGCCTTACGCCGTCAATGATGTAACGTACGGAAGCTCCGTGTCTGCTCTTTCTTATGTTCCACCATCTTCGAAGGTCACGCATGCGCCGATCAAGATGCGCTTGGTCGGATGGTGAATAAGAATACGGGGGACCTTGCAGCACAGAGCGGACTTCGCCGTAGGTCAGCCCCGCTGGATGCGACCTCAGTATTTCAGCGATGTGCTGATGGACCCAGCTGGGGCGCTTCAAGATTTTGTCGGCCTATCGATTCGGCTTAGATGGAAGATACTTCGCGCTAGAGTTGATAACGAGTACCCATGTCGGCGTTGATCTTCGTAACCGGGAACCAGTAGCAGAGTTCGCGCATGCGGCGGTCCACCTGCGTCTGCTCTTGGGCGGTGTATGAAAACGGTGGGCGCTGAAGTACGGCCCGCATTTCACCGGACGTGAGTCCGCCAGGATAGTGCCTCAGAATTGCGACGAGGACGTTGTGAATCGTTCGCGGACCGGGCGGCGGCTCACCAATCCCCGATCGCGGACGTAAAATTGCTGTCCCTTCGGAAATGGTCGCAGCCACGGCGTAGCTCATCTTATTGCGCACGCGCGTTTTGCGAATAGGCCACCATTGCGGTAGCTCTCGCATGCGCCTCGCGAGATGCGACTGCTCGTCTGGGGCCATTGAATATGGCCGGCGCTGCAGAAGCTCTCGGACCTGTCCATGCCAGAGCCCTTCCGGGTGCTCCAGAAGTATCCGCATGAGAAGGCGATGGATGCGCCCCGGTCGACGCCTCGACATGGAAGCCATGGGGCGATTATTGCAGCCCAATCCGGCCAAGTCAATGGCCGGAACTACCTTTCATGAAGGATTCGCCGCCGGACAGCTTGGGCGGCATCCCCTCGGGATAGCGGCCGAAAAGGAAACCGTTGGCGGACCGGGTAGCAATGCTACCCGATATGCCAACGCAGGGTCGCGCGGGAAAACTGATGATTCGCGCCAGCGATGACGAGAAGGCCATGCTGGATTCCGCCGCAGAGCGAGAAGGACTGCCTACAGCGACCTGGGCTCGTTCGGTGCTGCTAAAGGCGGTCAAATCGGAACAAACGGTCGCCGCCTTGGACGGACACGGGCAGCGCCATCAAGTTGACCAATCCCTGCAGTTGCTCAGCCTGTTCTCGGGTCCGGGCGGCCTCGACGAAGGCTTTCGACAGGCCGGCTTTCACACGCGTATAGCCTTTGACATTGATGAAGCGTGCATTCGCACATTTAACCATAATCATAGACAACACGGGAGCATTGCATATCGCCGCGATATCACAGAATTAGACGCAACGTCTGTGCGTGACCTTGGAGGGACCGGGTTTCGGCCGATCGGCGTCATTGGCGGGCCGCCGTGTCAGAGTTTCAGTGTGTCGAACGTTTTCCAAACCGACAGCGATCCGCGCCATTCTTTGCCTGCAGTATATGCGCGCCTTTTGAAAGCGCTTAACGATGACGTTCCAATTTCATTTTTTCTGTTCGAGAACGTCCCGGGTCTACTGGGCGTAAAACATCGCCACCGATATGAACAATTCAAAGAGTTATTTGCGGCTGCAGGCTTTGAGATAAGTGAAAAGCTGATCGATGCGCGCGATTTCAATGTTCCTCAGCAGCGAGAGCGCATCTTCATTGTCGGAATTAATCGTGAACTGCATCCGGACGTTGAGTGGGTTTGGCCGAATCCCAGAAGCCGAGTTCGAACCGTACGAGATGCGATTTCGCGACTTCCGGAGCCGATCTATAACGAAAAAGGCCGTTCGGGTTCTGATATTCCGTTTCATCCCAATCATTGGTCGATGGTGCCACGATCAAAGAAATTTGGAACGGAGGGTGCGCTTAAGGAAGGTCAGGCGTGGGGTCGTAGCTTCCGAACGCTGTCCTGGGACGAGCCCAGTTGGACTGTTGCGTACGGAAATCGTGAGGTACACGTTCATCCGGGCGGTAAGCGGCGTCTCAGTATATACGAGGCTATGCTGCTGCAGTCGTTTCCTTCGGATTATGTACTAACGGGTAACATCAGTACGCAGGTTCGTCTAGTTAGCGAAGCAGTAGCACCCCGCGTCGCATTTTTCTTGGCGCTGGCATTGCGAAGCTGTCTTGGGATCTAAGCTTGACCGACCGAGCGTGCCGCTCGCGTTAATCAGCCGTCATCGCTCAGCCGCCTGAACTAGCACATCGCAACGATCCCAATTGCTAGACGGAATTCTTCATACGCTTCGCCGTTCGGTCGCTACACTTGTTGCGCCCTGGCACGAAACGTGATGCCCGGCGGCGATCGCCGGGCATCCCTCTGGTGCGCTTGTCCGTGTGACGATTAGCCGCGCAGGATCACGCGGTTCGCGATGAACGTGCCGTTGCTCCAGTAGCCGAAGACCGCTACGCGCTGGCCGGCCTGTGGGGTCGCGCCGGTCGGGCGGATCACCGTGCCTTCTTTCAGATCGACGGTGATCTTGTCGCCGAACGAGTTCGAGACCGTGAGGCGGGCCGGAGCGTATTTGTCGACGGTACCTAGCATCACGTGATTGCGGTCGTATGCGCCGGAATCCCAGGTGTTGTTCCACGCGGTGACGTCGTTGTACGTCGGGTCGAAGGAGTTCCAGGCGGCGGCCGAAGGGGGCGTCATCCCGGTCGTCGGTCCGCACGGGTTCGGGTTGTTGGCCTGCGCCGAGCCGATCGCGGCGCTCGCCGCGAAGATGCCCACGCCCACAGCAACCGGGCGGAAGATCTCTAGTGCAGTGTTGGTCTTGCTCATAGCGAGGACAGCGTACCCGCCGCCTCCGAAAATCGCGCCGGATCAAGCCATCGCGCGCCCTTTCCGCATGCCGTCGTCACCGTGCGGAAGCGACGCAACGCCAGGCTGCCGTCTCGGGTTGTTCGAGGTAATGCACGCCGACGGATTCACGATCTTCGCGACCCCGATCGGGCCGTGTGCCGTCGCCTGGAGAGGCCCGACGATCGTCGGCTCACAACTCCCCGAACGCGACGAAGCGGCCCTTCGCAACCGCATGCAACGCCGTTTCCCGGGCGTGCCCGAAGCCTCGCCGCCGCACGACATAGCGACCGTCGTCGAGCGCATCCGCCACGTGGTTCGCGGCGATCGCCCAGACCCAGCAAACCGCGCGAACCTGGACGACGTCGCCGTCGATATGACCGATGTCCCGGACTTCAACCGCAGCGTGTACGAGATCGCGCGCAGCATCCCGCCCGGCAGCACGCTGTCGTACGGCGACATCGCGGCGCAGCTCGGAGACAAGACGCTATCCCGCGCGGTCGGTCAGGCGCTGGGCGCGAATCCGTTCGCCCCGATCGTGCCGTGCCATCGCGTGGTCGCGGCGGACGGCAAGATGCACGGCTTCTCCGCGAGCGGCGGGCTCGAGCTGAAGCTGCGCATGCTCCGAAACGAAGGCTGGCGCGCGAACGAGCCGACGCTCTTCGACTGACGCGCGTCTGGCTGACGCTACTGGCTGATCGGGCTCGCGGAGTCGACCCAGCCGCCGTAGACGAGGTTCGAGGGCAGCGGGCTGTAGCCGTCCATCGTGGCGACCGGGAAGTTCCAGCCGTCGGTGTTCGTGAAGAACGACTGCTGGTTCGAGCCCAGCAGCGCCATCACGGCCTCGATCAAGGACTCGTTCGGGAACGGTCCGTTCGTCTGCGGAACCGGGTCGAGGCCTTGATCGGTGATCACGAGCCACCAGCCGAACACGTTGTAGTTGGAGTCGATCTCTTGCGCGCCGATCAGCGCGTACTGCGGCACGTTCGGGGGCGCGGTCAACCCGCCGCCGCTGGGGCCGAACAAGAAGATCGTCTGCAACTGCATGATCTGCCACTTCACCGGCATCAGCGCCTGGTAGAAGCTCAGCGCGTTCGCGGCGCCGGCGTTCTGGAGGATGTCCACGTTGAAGTTCGGCGGCCAGTACCAGAAGTTCGTCTTGACCGCCAAGCCGCACGCCTGCAGCATCCCCCAGTCGCTCAGGATCGCCGTCTCGAACGTCGCCGCCGCGTTCACCGCCTCGGTCTGCATGTCGGCCAGCGTCCCGGCCAGTTGCGCGCACGCGATCGTCAGCGCCTGGTTGCGGTCGGGGACGCTGTGCTTCTGCGCTTCGTACGTCGCGGCGGCGTTGTAGATCGACATTCCGACCGAGATAAGCTGCTGCACTGCGCTCGGTGCGGCGCCGAGCGCGGCGTTGAACAGATCGGTGACCAGCGCGCCGAGGATGACCTGCACCAGCGTCTGCGGCTGCTGATTCGGATTGTCCGGAAGGCCGACCATCTGCACGACGTCGGCGTACTCCGCGAGCTGGATCTGCGCGACCTCGACGTTCAGCAGCGCGATGTTCAGGAACAGGTTCTGCACCGCTTGCGCGTACTCGAGCTCGTTGAGGATCTGCTGCTGCACGATCGCCCAGTCGGCGGCCGTCACGCCGGCCGGGCACGCCATCGTCTGCACGGTGGAGTAGTAGTCGGACAGCGTCGCGTCGAGGTTGGTGTAGGTGGCGCGCACGCCGCCGGGGTCTTCGATGCCGAGGTCGGTGTTGATCGCGGCGTACGCCGTCTGCTGATCGGGCGTCATCGCGGGCCAGCTCTCCGCCGGCTGCTCCGTCACCCCGTAGCCGGCGAAGAAGATGCCGATCTGCGCCGGCGGTACGGGCTCCGATTGCATCCCGAAGAAGTAGCACGCGTACCGGCTGCCCGCGGTGTAGCCGCCGAAATAGCTCATCCCCGCCGGCAGCGGGAACGGCTGCGTCGTCCCGTTCGCGAGTACGAGCGTCGGACCGGTCGCGTCCGCGACCCAGTACGAACCGTCGTAGCACGCGCCGAGCCAGCTCGCGTCCGGCGGGCAGAACGTCGTCGCCGCGGTCCACGTGCCGTTCGCGTACGCGTAGAGCGACGACGTTCCGTTCTGCTGCACCAGCGCCAGCGCGGCGTCCGCGCTCTGCACGGACAGACACACCGGCGCGACCGGCGGCGCCGCGACCGCGCTCCATGCGTTCGCGCTCGCGTCGTACGCGTAGATGTCGGTCCCGCTCGCCAGCGCCCACAGCGTTCCGTCGGGCGATGCGGTGATCGCCGACGGCGCCGCGCCGTTCGGCAGCGCCGCGATCGTCGTGCTCGATCCGGCGTCGTACGAGACGATTCCACCGGCGCCGGTCATGTAGTACGCCAGCGCGGCGCGCACCGGCGCGATGGACGGGCCGAACGACGAACCGACGAACGGCGGCGATGACGATGCGTCGACGAAGCCGCCCTGCGAAGCGCTGAAGAGCATCAACCCGTCGTCGCTCGTGATCCAGAGCGATCCGTCCGACGCCGCCGCGATCCCGTTCGTCGCGTACAGATCTTGGTCGAACGGACCCGGATAGATGCCGCTGGTGAGGACGACGCCGACGGTGGTGATCGCGGGCAAGCCGGCCGCAGCCGGGACCGGGGACGCGGACGCAGACATGGACACCCCTCGAAATGCGGTGTGGTGCGGGCGGCCCGGGCAAGCCCCGTGTTCTGACCACGCGGCCGGGTTCCCGCGGTCCTGAACGTGTGGCCTCGACGCGGCGCCGAGTGCGCTCGAGCACGCTCGGGGCGGGCGGTTAACGTTCCTGCTCGGTTCTGCCGATGCTTTCAATTACCGGCGGCCGCCGAGAACGTCACTTCGCGAGAGGAGTTCCCCATGCACATGGGCCTTCGCGCGCGGCAGCCCCGTGCGCACGACAAGCCCAAACTGAGCGCCGGCCGGCTCAATCCGGTCGAGATGCTGATGTTCGGGCTCATCGCCATGGCGATGGTCGACTGCACCGTCATCGGGTGGCTCGTCGCCCACGGCCTCTCCAACTGACGCCGGGAAAACCGCTTTTCCGCTGAGAACCGAGCGGCGGTGACACGCGCCGTCCTCGCGATCGTGATCCTCGCGCTCGCGCTCGGCGTCTGGGTCCGCACCAACGGCGCCGAACGGCGCTGGGTCTGGCGCGACGAAGCGACGACGCTCCTCCACGTGATGGGCCGCGCCGAGCCGCAGCTCGATGTGCCGCCGGCGCGCACCTTCGGCGATCTCGCCGCCGACCTGCGCGCACCCGCGCCCGGCGGCATCGGCGCGGTCGTCGACGCGCTGGCACGCGAAGACTCGCAGCACCCGCCGGTCTACTACGCCGCGCAGCGCCTGTGGTACGACGCGGGCGGCGGCGCGCTCGGGCGGCGCTCGCTGAGCATCGCGTTCGGCATGCTCGGCGTCGTCGCGGTCGGATGGTTCGCGTTCGTGCTGGTCGGCGCACGCGCCGGCGCGTTCGCGCTCGCCTTTGCGGCGGTCTCGCCGTTCCTCGTGCTGTACGGACAGCAGTTGCGCGAGTACGGGCTGTGGTGCGCGCTGATCGCGTGTTCGTCCGGAATGCTGGTCGTCGCGACACGGCGCGGAACGCTCGCGAGCTGGGCCGGCTACGCGCTCGCGAGCGCCGTCGCGCTGTGGACCTGTCCGCTCTCGGTGCTGCTGGCGCCCGCGCACGTCGCGTTCGCCGCGTACGCCGGCGGACGCCGTCGCGCGCTGCAGGCGCTGATCGCGTACGCCGCCGCGGTGGCGTCGTTCGCACCGTGGCTCGCGATCGTCGTCGCGCACCGCAAGCAGATTCTCGAGTCGAACGCCTGGTCCGCCACGCCGTACGCATTGCCCGCGCTCGCTGCGAAGGTGCTCTTCACGGCCGGCTCCGCGTTCACCGACCTCGGCTACGCGTCGCGCTGGGGGATCGTCGCCGGCGGCATCGTGCTGCTCGCGATCGCGGTCGCGGCGCTCGTCGTCGCGCGACGCGATCGGCCCGCCGCGGTGTTGCTGGGCCTGATCGCCGTCACGACGGCGCTGCTCCCGTTTCTCGCCGACCTCGCGCTCGGCGAGCACCGCACGGCGAGCTCGCGCTATCTCTGCCCGCTCGTCGTCGCGATCATCGTGTGCATGGCAACTGCGCTTGCGCGCTGGCCCCGGCCGTACGCGCTCGGCGCAGCCGTGGCGCTCGTCGCGCTCGGCGCGTTCTCCAGCCTGGCCGGGACGTCGTCACCGGTGTGGTGGGACAATCACGGCGACGCGAGCGTCATCGCGATCGCCGCGGCGCTCGCGCGCGATCCGAACGTGCCGGTCGTCGCCGACGGGACCTGCGCCGGTCTGCTGACGCTCGCGCGCATCGCTCCGCCCGGCGAGCCGGTTCGCTGCGGCCCGGGCGCGACGAAGAGGCTCGAACCGGGCTGGTATGTCGTCTCGCCCACACCGGCCCTCGCCGCCCGCGCTCGGTCGAGCGGTCTCGATCTCGCTTCCGTCGCGGGCGGTGCAGACGATGCCGCTTCGGTGCGCGCGTTTCGCCGGAACGCAAGCCTCGCGGAGGACGCGCCGACCCTCGACAAGCTCGAAAGCATTCCACACCGCTAGCACGGTCGTCGGCTGTCGAGCGAAGGGTACGGCGCGACGCCGTTCGTACGGCGATAGCGCTTGCGGCCGCAGACGTTACTCGGGCCGACCGCCCGCGTACAGCTCCATCAGGCGTTCGCCTTGGCGCTCCCAACTGTAGCTGCGTTCCACCAGCGCCCGCGCCGCGACGGCTTGGCGCATCCGGGCATCGGGATCGCGCAGCAGCGCGACGCACGCCGCGGCGATCGCTTCGGACGACTCGCCCAGGAGATGATCCTCGCCGGCGCGCGCGCCCGCGACGCCGGCGACCCCGAACGCGTTGGTCACCACCGGCGTCCCCGCGGCGTACGCCTCGAGCACTTTGTTCTTGATCCCGGACCCCGTGTACGCCGGCACGACGGCGACGGCGGCGCCGTGCAGCGCGTCGGCCATCCGCTCCACCGGCCCGATCAGCTCGACCCCGGGCAGCCCCGCCAGCGCCTGAACCGCGGGCGCCGGCCGCGCACCGGCCAGCCGCAGCACCACGCCGGGAACCTCGCGCCGAACCAGCGGCAAGATCTCCGTCGCGACCCGGCGCGCCGGCTCGACCGCGTGAAAGTACCCGAGGTTCCCGAAGTACAGCAGCACGTTCGGGCGCTCCAGCGGCGGGGCGAACGCGAACGCGCCGAGGTCGACGCCGTTCGGGATCACGACGGCGCGCTCGAGCCCGGCCGCCGCGACCCGATCCGCCTCGGCGACCAGCGACACCGAATCCGCCGCGGCCGCCAGCCGCGCCTCGTACCGCTCCAGCAGCCCGGCTTCAGCCCGCAGCGCCGCTCGCACGGGCCGGCGGGAAGCGTCCGCGCGGGTCCGCATGTTGACCGCCAGCGAGTCGACCAAGTCGAGGTGCCGGTGCGCGCGGCCCGGCGGCGGCAGATACGGTCCCATCCGCGCCAGCGTCACGTGGACCACGTCCGGCTCGCGGGCGAGCTCCTCCGCGCACGCGCGCGCCATCGCGCGATCGAGGTAGAGCCGCACCTGCAGCGGCAGCCGCGGATCGGGCCGGGTCAGGTTCGCCGCCAGAAGGCCGAGCGGGCCGCGCCGGACGGTCCGCACGCGGATGTCCTCGAACGGCAGCGGCGGGTCGGCCGGGGTCCCGAACGAGAGCAGCGTGATCTCCGCGTGCTCGCGCAGCACGCGCAGCAGATCGAGGACCCGGCGCTGGTCGCCCCGCAGCGCGGGGAACGGAAAGCGGGGAGCCAGGAACAGGATCCGCACCTCGCTCGATACCCGCCCCCCAATTCGGGGGCCTGCCCGTAGGGCTTTCGACATGGGGCTGATGCCTTGCGAATCCCGGATTTCGAGGGCCTCCGGCCCCCGGTATTGAGGACGTGCGCATTACGTGCTTAGGCCTTGTTACGGTGAAACTTCAAAGGCGCACCGATGCGCGTTGCCGTCGCGAGGATCGCACCTGACATGGCTGTCGCCCTAGAACACGAATTCGCCGCCCTGCCCAACGCAGATGCACGCCCGGCCGTGCATTCGTTTTCACGCGCGTGGGTCTCGGCGCTCGTCGTCTCGGACGTGGTGCTGTTCCTCGCCGCCACCTACCTGGCCGGCGTCTTCGTCAAGCACTACTGGAACGACGCCCTGTTCGTCCGGCACGTCACCGTCCCGGCGATCCTCACCGCGGTCCTCGCGGTGCTCGTGTTCTGGCAGCTCGGACTGTACCGCCGCTCGTTCGCGATGTCCGTCCGCGACGAGGTCTACCACACCGTCGCGGCGCTGTCGCTCGCGTCGGCCCCGGTGCTGATCGTCTTCTCGCTGTTTCCGGCGATCTCGACCTCGCGCGTCGTCGCGATCGTCGGGCTGCTCTTCGCGATCGTGCTGGTCGGCTCGGCCCGCGCCATCGCCCACAGCGTCCGCGACGCCATCTCGCTCGCGTACCCGCGCCGCATCGCCGTCATCGGCGCGCCGGCCAGGCTCGAAGCCGCCGAGGACGCGATGCGCAGCCTGCCCAACGCGCGCGTCTTCAGGCTCTCGGTCCCGAACATCGACAACGTCCACGCGATCAACCCCGACGCCGTCGCCGCGCAGCCGTGGTTCCGCGCCGCCGTCGACTGGGGCTGCGACACGCTGGTCTTCACCGAGATCCTGGCGCCCTCGCTGATGCCGCACGTCCTCACCGCCGCGCAGGCGGTCGGGATGACGATCGCCTTCGCCCCGCCGCGCATCCGCGTCCACGCCTTCGACCTCCACATGGAGACGATCGGAAAGCAGGCGCTGATCGTGGCGCGTCCGCTCAAGGCGACGCAGCCGGCGTCGCGCCTCGGAAAGCGCCTCTTCGACCTCACCGTCTCGTCGATCGCGCTGCTGTTCTTCGCGCCGGTCATGCTGCTGGTCGCCGCCGCCATCTCGATCGAGGACGGCGAGCCGGTCATGTACCGCCAAGAGCGCGTCGGCCGCGACGGCAAGACGTTCCAGATCCTGAAGTTCCGCTCGATGCGCATGGACGCGGAGAAGGACGGCGCGCGGCTCGCGACGACCGGCGACGCGCGCGTCACGCGCGTCGGCAAGTTCATCCGCCGCACCTCGCTCGACGAGCTGCCGCAGCTCATCAACGTGCTCAAGGGCGAGATGTCGATCGTCGGCCCGCGCCCCGAGCGCCCGATGTTCGTGCAGCGCTTCGAGCGCGAGCACCCGCGCTACGCCGAGCGCCATCTGGTGCCCCCGGGGATCACCGGCTGGTCGCAGATCTACGGCAAGCGCGTCCTCGACTTCGAGGATGTCCCCGAGAAGCTGCGCGGCGATCTCTTCTACGTCGAGAACTGGTCGCTGTTCATGGACATCGCCGTCTGCCTGAAGACCGCGGCCGAGGTACTCTTCCACAAGGCTGCGTAACGTGCGCGCCGCACCTCGGCGCACGCGCTCGCGCGTGCTGAAGGTTGGCGGAGCGGCGTTGCTCGCGCTCGGCATCGCGGCGTTCGCGGCGAGCGTGGCCGAACGGGCTCCGGCCCCGGCTGCGACGGCGCGCGCCGCGACCGTGCCGTTTCCGCCCGAGGCGCGCCTGCTCGCCGAGGCGGCGCGCGTCCCGGAGCACGTGCAGACGCTGTACTACTTCGGGTTCGACAGCATCAACTACGACGTTCCGGCCGGCGTGATGGCGCGCTACGCCGACTTCGTCGAAGACGGCGACCACGGCGAGTTCGCCGCGCGGTTCAAAGCGGCCGGCGGGCGTTACGCGCTGGCGTACGACGACCCCGTCTACGTTCCGTACTGCGTTCCGCCGTTCAAGCCGCCGGCCGGGCCGTGCGACCAAGAGTTCTCGCACTACATCAAGGACGAGAGCGGCTGGTTCCACGGGCCCGACGGCGCGCGCGTGCACCGCTACGTGCCGAACGACAAGAAGTACTACGAAGCGGTCAACCCCGCCTCACCCGCGGCGCGCCGCGCCTGGCGCGAGTTCACGGCGGTCGTCAAGCGCCGCGCGCCGGCGATCGACTTCATCATGTCCGACGACTCGGGCGGAACGCTGCGCTTCGGCGACAACGGGCCGAAGAGCTCGCTGTTCTGGGATTTCAACGAGGCGGGCGTCGAGATCCAGCGCGACCTGGACTACCGCGACGCGATGATCGCGTACCTGTCCGAAGCCGCGCTGCCGCTGATCATCAACGGCGGCGATCCGAACGACACGGCCGCGTACGGCGGCGCGTTCGTCCGCCTGCCGTTCGTGCGCGGCAACATCCACGAAGCCTGCTATCGCGACGACGCCGGCGTCAGGGCGTTCGATCGCGGCTGGAAGTACCGCAGCGACGCGATGCTGGCGAACATCGCGCTGCGCCGCTGGTCGTTCTGCTACATGGACGGCCCGCCGCGGCTCGAGCGCCGCTTGTACGCGCTGGCGTCGTGGTGGCTGGTGTACGATCCGCAGTGGACGGTCGCGGCGCCGATTCAGCACGCCGCGAAGAGCTCGCTGCTGCCGGAGTACTCGATCGTCCCGCGCTTTCCGTCGCGCACCGCCGTGACGCACGTCGAGGAGCTGCAAGCGCCGACCGGTGCGTTCGCGCGCGAGTTCGGCGGGTGCTATCAGGAGCGCCGCTTCATCGGCGGCTGCGCCACCGTGGTGAACCCGACGACGCTGCCGGTCGCGATGCCGCCGCTCGCCGGCCGCTACCGCCACGCGCTGGAGTTGCGCGGCGACGACGTGCTGGCCGGCGGCACCTACGCCTGGGTCGTGCGCACGCCGCCGGCGGCGCTGCCGCCCACGACCGCCGTCGTGCTGCTGCGCTAGACCGCGCTCGAGCGCGCCTGCAGCCGGGTCGTCAGCGTTCCGAGCGCGAGCGTCGCGAGCAGTACGACGACCGGCATGAGCGGCAGCACCATCGGGCGGTAGATCTCCGTCGGATTCACCAGCAAGGCGAACAGCGTCGCGGCCAGGACGCCGAGCGCGAGCGGCGCGACGATCGTCCTGCGCGCGGCGACGAACCCGAGCACCGCGAGGACCAGTCCGAACAGCGCGGCGTGCCGGTACGACTCGACGACCACGCCCAGCGCGAGGTTGAAGAGCACCGCGCCCGCCCACCACGCGAGGAAGCCGTGGCCGGTGAACCGCGCGTGGGTCGCGCTCTGCCACTCGTACTGCCAGCGCAACTGCTCCACCACGCCCGGCCCGTGCACGAGCAGCGTGTAGAGCCCGAAGACCGCGCCGGCGCCGAAGATCGCGAGCGCCGCGCGCGCGGCGGCGGCGCGCGTGACCGAGCCGCGCGGCGTGCCGAAGAAGACGCCGGCCGCGGCTCCGAACGGCAGAAACACCGCCGGACGCACGAACGTGAGCACGAGCGTCGCGGCGACCACCGCGGCGAGCCGAATCAGCGCCGGCCGCTCGAGATAGGCGTGCAGCCCCCACAGCGCGAGGATCCACAGCGCCAGCGCGAGGTCGTCCGGTTCCGGCAGCGCGGCCAGCTCGAGCACCCACGGCGACGTCGCCAGCGCGAGCGCGCCGACCGCCGCCAGCACCGGCCCCACGAACCGCAGCAGCAGCAGCATCATGAACACCACCGACGCGACGTAGCCCGCGACGCTCACCACCTTGAGCGCGTCGGGCCCGAAGCGCGGATACAGCAGCGCCGCCGCGAGCGGGTACAGCGGCCGGCCGCGGTACAGCGCGAACTGGCTCGCGTAGAACGGCGGCGGCGCGTCGGTGTAGTACCCGGCCGCTTCGGGATCGTGGCCCGCCGGCGTCGTGCGCAGAAACGCGTTCGCCTCCACGCGCGCGGCTTCAGGCGCCGCACCGCGGTCCTGCAGCACCATCCGCAGGTAGATCGCGCTGTCCGGCACCCACAGCGCGCGGTCGTGCTGAAAACGGTACGCGCCGATCGCCAGCGCGACCGCGGTCACGAGAACCAGCAGCAGCGACGCGCGCGCGCGGTCGGTCACGCGAGCGGTCGGGGCGGCGGCTCGTACACGGCCGGCGCGGACTCGATCGCGTGCGCGCGCGTCACGGCGAGCATGCGAAGCTGGGCCGCGAAGCTCAGCACGAGCCAGTAGAACTTCGTGGTGCTGACGTCGACGAAGTTGCTCGCGACCAGCAGTCCGACGAGCGCCGCGGTCAGCCCGACGCGCAGGTCGTAAAGGCCGTCGCCGCGGCGGATCTTCGTCAGCGGCCGCAGCGCGGCGAACGAGCCGGCGAGGAAGAGCGCGACGCCGACCAGCCCCAGCTCGACCGCGATGTAGAGCACGGTGTTGTGCGGCTCGCGGCTCCAGCCGGCGAAGTGCAACTGGTACACCGCCAAGTAGAAGCGGTCGTAGGCCTCGACCGCGTTCCCGGTTCCCCAGCCGAAGAACGGATGCTGGAGAAACGCGGCCCAGTCCACTTTCCAGATCGACGTCCGGCCGGCGCCGCCGCTCTGAATCGCCTCGTTGATGCGGTCCCACACGGACGGGACCAGCGCCAACGCGCCGAGCGACGGGATCGCGAGCGCGATGCCGAGCATGCGGCGCCGCGAGAACCACACGACGACCGCGACGATGACGCCGAGCGCGAGGAACGCTTCGCGCGAGAGCGAGGCGAGGACCGCGGCCACGATGATCCCGACCGCCGCGAAGGAGCCGAGGATGGTGAGCGGCGTTCGCGCGCGCGTGAGCGCGACCAGCGCGAAGGTGAACGGCGCGAGCAGCGAGTCGGCGTAGATGTTCTGGTCGAGCGTCCGGCCCATCACGGCGATCGTCGCGCGCGACCCCATCTTCGCGTACAGCGTCGGATCGGCATGGAACAAATACAGCCCGTAGAGCGCCGCGATCACGCCGCCCGCGACCGTCGCGGCGACCAGGAAGCGCAGTTGCCGCTCCTCGATCGGCGCGACCGCGGTCGCCGCATAACAGACGATCAGCCCGACGAAGACCTGCACCGTCGAGATCGCGTGGTCGTCGACGCTGCGCAGCATCCCGATCAGCACCCAGCCGAGGAACAGTCCCCAGACGATCAAAGCCAGCGGCGCGCGCTGCATGCGGCGCAGCCGAAACGCGTGCGCGATCAGAGACGCGACGATCCCCAGCGCCAAGTAGCGGTCCAGGCTCCCGGCTCCCGGTAAGTTGATCACCTCGTCGAACGGAACCAGCAAACAGTACAGGCCGAACGGAAAGACGTACGGCAAGCGAAGCGCGGCGTACGCGAGCGCCGGCGCCGCCGCGATCAGCGCGAACACCGCGAGCAGCGCGTAGTCGCCCGTCCCGATCGCCGTCGCCGTGCCGAGGACGAGCAGTCCGAGCGCGGCCGCGCCCATGATCAAGACCGTGCGCCGGTCGGGACCGGCCCAGCCGCGGATCCGAAGAACCATTAGTGCGAGAACGTCTCCATCGAGCGAGCCGTCGGCAGCCCGTTAGTGCACGATACCCGTCTCGACCGGCGTCTCACGCCTCGACGGTGAGGCGCGGCGAAGGTGCGCGGACCCTTCGGCCGATCAGTACACGGAGTGCATCCGACGACGACGGTCCGCGTCGAGGTCGCCGGCCCGGTCGTCCCGGCCTGGCAGCTCCGCTGCATCGAGGCGCTGCGCGCGCTCGAGGGCGTCGCCGTCGCCGTCCACGCCGGCCGGTCGCCGTACCGCGCGCCGCGCGGTCCGGCACGCTGGCTGCTCGGCCCGGCGCTCGCGCCGGTCGCGCTGCCGGACGCCGCGCGCGCGCCGGTCGCGCCGGCGGACACAGCGCTCGCCGCGGCCGCCGCGTCCGGCGCGGGCGCCGGCGTCGTGGTGGATCTGACCGGGTGCGCGGCGGTCGGCGACCGGGAGACGCTGCGCCTACGGCTCGGCGAGGACGACGATCCGCGCTGGCCGTTCGCGCGCGAGATCGCGCGCGGTGACGCGGCCGTCGAGCTGGCGCTGATCCGCCGCGCGGTCGGCCGCGAGACCGTCGTGCGCGGCGGGCGCTTCCGTGTCACGCCGTCGTACGGCGGCACGCTGCGCCGCGCGCTCTTCGCCGCGGCGGCCTGGCCGGCGCTGGTCGTCGCCGCGCGCCGCGAGGGTGCGCGCTTCGCCGAGACCGAGACGGGAGCTCCGGCGCCGCGCGGTTCGCTCGGCGCCGGAGCGCGCGCACGGTTCGGCGCGTCGCTCGCCGGGCGTCTCGCCGGGCACGCGGTGAAGACGCTGTTCGAGCGCGCGCAGTGGAACGTCGGGTTCGCGCGCGCCGAGCCGCGCGCGCTGCTCGCCGGCGAGGCGCTCGCGGTCGACTGGCTGCCCGATCCTCCGCCCGGAACGTTCGTCGCCGATCCGTTCGTCGTCACGCGCGAGGGCCGGCGCGTGCTGTTCGTCGAGCAGTACGACGAGTCGCGCGGGCGCGGCATCATCGAAGCGCTCGAGCTCGGCGACAACGGCGCCGTCATCGAGCGCCGCGACGCGCTCGAGCTCGCGACGCACCTCAGCTATCCGTATCCGGTCGAGATCGACGGCGAGCTGTATCTCGTCCCCGAGAACGCCGCCGGCGGTGAGGCCGCGCTGTACCGCTGCGTCGCGTTTCCGTGGCGGTGGGAACGCGAGGCCGCGCTGCTGCCGAACTTCGACGCGCTCGACACGACGCTGTTCCCGCACGCCGGCCGCTGGTGGGCGTTCTGCACGCGCGCGTCGCACGGCTCGGACTTCGCCTTGCACGCGTTTCATGCCGGCGGACCGCGCGGTCCGTGGCGCGCGCACGCGCTGAACCCGATCGTCGAAGACGTCACGCGGGCGCGCCCGGCCGGCGGCCCGTTCGTCGTCGACGGCGCGCTGTACCGGCCGGGTCAGGACTGCTCGGTGAGCTACGGCGGCGGGCTCACGATCGCGCGCGTCGACGAGCTCTCGCCGGAGGCGTATCGCGAGACGGTCGTCGCGCGCGTCGACACGCGCCGGTTCGGGCGCTACGCCGGCGGCGTCCACACCGTCGGCGTCACGCCGGCGGGCTTGGTGTTCGACGGAAAGCGCCTGACGTTCGACCCGTTCAAGCCGTTCGCCGGCGTTCGCATACCGCTACCGCGAAGACGGCGCCGTTGATCCGAACGCGGCTCAGCGCGTCGCGCCGACCCGGTTCCGCCCGGCGCGAAAGACGGCGTTCGCGAGCGCGGTTTTGAGCGCGAACGCCTTCGGCCGCGCGTAGCCGATCGCGGCGGAGCGCCAGCCCGGCGCGACCAGCCGGTACTGCCGCGTCACCGTGACGTCGCTGGCGTAGTTCTGCTTGAAGGGTTCGTCGCCGCGCAGGAAGTCGAAGTGCTGGTAGCCGGACTCGATGGCGGCGCGAATCGCGCGCCCGACGATGCCTTTCCCGGGCGAGAGCTTCGCGTACGCTTCGTCGAACCCGATCATGTAGAGCCCGAACGACGAGCGCGGCACGTCGAGAAACGCGGCGGCGCCCGCGACGGGCTTGTCGCCGTCCCAGTAGACGAACACGCGCAGCATCCCGCGCTCGAACGCGTTGCGGAACAACCCGCCGAACCGTTTGCGCGCGGTCAGCATGTTGCCGCCCCAGCGGCTGTGGTGCACGCGCAGCGTCGCTTCGACGTGCGCGCCGATGTCGGCGGCGGTCGCCTCGCTGATGCGGAAGTTCGGCAGCGCCTCGGCGAGCCGGCGCTCGACGCGCAGCGTGTTCACGCGCGTCTTCGCGCTGATGCACGTCGTGACGTACTCGTCCCAGGTCGCGGGCAGCCGAACCGACAGGCACCGCACGGTATCCGTCTGGCACACCAGAAAGCCGCGCTCGCACAGCGCTGCGACGATCGCCTCGAGCCGCGGATCGCGCACGTCGCACAGGTTGAAGGCGTCCCAGCCCTCGCGCGCGAGCACCTGGGCGAACCGCGCGACCGCCTCGTTCTCGCGCGCCGGATCGGCGATCATCCCGGTGTAGTCGGCGTACGGGTTGCCGCCGAGGTACAGCTCGCGGTCGAGCATCCACCCGCCGCGCGCGAGCGGAAGGTAGGCGATCGTCCGGCCCGCGTCACGCAGCGCCAGCACCGTCCAGCGCATCCGCGTGACGGGCAGGAACGCGCGCAGCCAAGCCCACGACGTGAAGACCGTCGCGTGCGGGTCGAGCCGTTCCAGCGCTTCCCACCGGGGGCGCTCGGCTTCGAGCTGGTCGATCGTCGTGATCCGCGCTACGTCCATGTACCTCTTACCAATCGGCATCGTACAGGGTCAACATGCGTTCCGTCCATGCTTCCAGGTCGAAGACGGCCGCCTCGGCGGCGCGCGGCGGCTCGCGCAGCACCGCGTCGAGCGCGGCCGCCAGCGCCGCCGGATCGGACGCGGGGACCACGCGCACCGCGCCGTTCCGGGCGGCCAGCTCGGTCGCCCAGGGCAGCGCGCTGGCGACGACCGGCACGCCGCACGCGAGCGCCTCGAGCGCAACGTACGGCATCCCCTCGCCGCGCGACGGGATCGCGATCGCGTCGACGGCCCACAGGACGGTGCGCACGTCGTCGACCAGCGGCTGCGCGACGACCCTCGCGCTGCGCTCGAGCTGCGCGACCGCGGCCGGCGGCGTCGCGACCGTGACGACGGTCAGCGGCCGGGTTCGGGCGAGCGCGTCCGCCAGCACGTCGGCCCCTTTGATCGCCGGATCGCGGCCGAAGAACGCGATCGCCGGCCCGGCGCCGAGGCCGAGCGCAGCCCGCGCGGCGGCGCGCTCCTCGGGCGAGGGCGGCCCGAAGCGGGCGCGGTCGACCGCGTTCGGGACGACCGCGATCTTCCGGCGCGGGACGCCGAGCCGCTCGGCCTCGGCGACCATCCCTTCCGTCACGACGACGAACCGCTCGACCCGGCGTCCGACCAGCCGGAACTTGATCGCGCGCCGCCAGGTATGGCGCAGCGGCCCGCCGCCCGGCTCGAAGGTGGAGTGGAGGTGCCACAGGACGCGCGCCCGCGCCGGCCAGAGCGCCGCGGTCACCGTCACCAGCCAGCCGTCGAAGTGGGCGTGCGCGACATCCGGCCGCAGCCGCCGGGTCGCCGCGGCGGCGGCGCGCGCATCATACGGCCGCACGAGGTGCACCCCGGCGCCGAGCGCGCGCAGCTCCTCGTGCCACGGCAGCGGGCCGAGATCGGGGAGAACGATGTCGAAGCGGTCGCCGCGGTCGAGCAGCCGGCCGGCGACGGATTCGATGACCGGAACGAAGCTACCGCGATGCGTCCCGTAGTAGGCCGCCGGCCAAACGATTCGCACGCGGCTTTCGCTTGCCCGCTTCCGCGCAAGCCGAAACGGTCAACCGGACTTGCGCTCGTCCGTTACGAAGCGGCCTGCCGGGGGGATGACACTCGGAGACCATGACGGACGCCGCGCTCACGGTTGAGCACGTGGACAAGAGCTTTCCCGTCTCGCACGGGTTCGGGGCGATGCTCCGCACGATGGCGGGCCGCCGCATGCCGCGGCGCCAGGTGCTCTTCGACGTGAACCTCACCGTCGCGCGCGGCGAGCTGTTCGGATTGCTCGGGCCGAACGGCGCCGGCAAGTCGACGCTGCTGAAGCTGCTCGCCACGCTGACCGTCCCCGACCGCGGCCGCATGACCATCGACGGCATCGACGTCGAGCAGGAGCCGCTGCGCGCGAAGCGCCGCATCGGGCTGTGCACGAGCGACGAGCGCAGCTTCTACTTCCGGCTCACCGCGCGGCAGAACATGGAGTTCTTCGGCGCGCTGATGGGGCTGGGCGGACGATCGCTGCAGCGGCGCATCGAGGAGTGCAGCGAGATGCTCGACCTGACCGACGCGCTGGACCGGCGCTTCGGCGGCTTCTCCTCGGGGATGCGCGTCCGGCTCGCGGTCGCGCGCGCCATGCTGGCCGATCCCGCCATCCTGTTCCTCGACGAGCCGACGCGCGCGGTCGACCCGGTCCACGCCGAGGAGCTGCGCGCGCTGGTGCGGCGCAATCTGGTCAACGGCGCCGGCAAGACGGTCGTGCTGGCGACGAACCTGCTCGACGAGGCGTGGGATCTGTGCGACCGCGTCGCGGTGGTGAACCGCGGCCGCATCGTCGCGCTCGCGCCGCCGCGCGAGCTGGACTTCGAGCTGGGCGCGGTCGCGCGCTACCGCGTCACCGTCGACGCGGTCGACGACGAGCTGCTCGACCGCACCCGCACCGTCCCCGGCATCCGCGACCTGCGGATCGTCAAGCGCGAGCGCAGCGTCGACCTGCACGTCGAGCTCGAGCCGCGCGACGGCTCGCTGGGCGCGCTGATGCGCGCCGTCACGGCGGGGGCGACGGGCGTGCGCGATTTCCGGCCGATCGAGCTCGAGCCGGTCGACGTCTTCAAGAAGGTCACGCTGCGTGACGACGAGCACCGCTAGCCTCCCGCAGGCGTCGGGCTGGTCGCGCGTCGCCGCGATCTTCAAGCGCGACGCGCTGGTGACGCTCTCGTATCCGGGCAACTTCGCGCTCGAGTGGATCGGCATCATCGTGCAGGTCGTCACGGCCTGGTACATCTCGAAGCTGATTCCGAGCTCCAAGGACTTCAGCGCGAACGGCGCCGCGGCCAGCTACTTTCAGTACATCGCGGTCAACACCGCGTTCGTGCGCTTTCAGTCGGCGGCGCTGTACAGCTTCGCCGAGTCGATCCGCGACGCGCAGCTCACCGGGACGCTCGAGATCGTGCTCTCGACGCCGACCCGGCTGAACACGCTGGTGCTCTCGTCCGCGCTGTGGTCGATGACGTACACCGTGCTGCAGACGATCGTGTATCTGTCGATCTCGGTTGCGTTCGGGCTGAACCTGAGCCACGTCGACGTCCTGACCGGGCTGGTGTTCCTGGTGCTGACCGTCACCTCGGTCGCGCCGCTCGGCGTGCTCGCGGCGGCGCTGGCGATGATCATCAAGAAGACCGGGCCGGTCGAGTTCGTCTCGACGGCTTCGGCGACGCTGTTCGGCGGCGTGTACCTGCCGCTGAACCGGCTGCCGGGCTGGCTGCAGGTCATCGGCTGGCTGTTGCCGATCACGCACGCGCTCAACGGCTTCCGCGCGGCGACGTCCGGTGTGCCGCTCGCCGCGGTCGCGGGAGACGCGTGGTGGCTGCTCGTCGCGTCGGCGATCTTGATGCCGCTCTCGCTCTGGATCTTCGCGCGCTCGATCGACAAGGCGCGCGTCGACGGAACGCTCTCGATGTACTGACGGCGTCGCCGCCGCCGTGCGGCCGGCGCGCTTCAGCGCGTCGCCGCGATCCAGCCGAACAGCTCGCGCGCCGTGGCGCCGGTCTCGAACGATGCGCGAATGCGCTCGCGGCCCGCTGCGCCCGCGGCGAGCCGCGCCGCGCGGTCGCCGATCATGCGCTCGAGTGCGCCGGCGAGCGCGACGGGATCCTGTTGCGGAACGAGCGCGCCGCAGGCGGGCGTGACGAGCTCCGGCAGGCTGCCCGTCGCGGTGACGACGACGGGCAGCCCGGCGGCCATCGCCTCCATCACCGCGACCGGGATGCCCTCGTGCTCGCCGAACCGCTCGGTGCTCGCCAGCGCGAGCAGATCGTACTCGCCCGCGTTCACCGACGCGACGAGCTGCGGATGCGGGACGTTGCCGAGCATGCGCACGACGTCGCCGAGCCGCAGCCGCGCGACGTCGGCCGTGACCTCGGCGCGAATCTCGCCGTCTCCGGCGAGATCGCAGGTGAACGTGACGCCGCGCTCGCGCAGCAGCGCCAGCGCCGCCAGCAAGAAGCGATGGCCTTTCCAAAGGCAGAGCCGCGCCGAGCACAGGATGCGCACCGTGCGCGGCGGCGGTTCGGCGGCGGCCGGCGGCAGCGCGACGCCGAGATGGCCGACCACGACGCGCTCGCGCAGCGCCGGCGGCATCTGCTCGCGCAGGTGCTCGGCGTTGCGCGCGGAGATGACGCGCACGAACCCGCCCTCGCGCGCCTTGGTCGCGATCAGGTTGCGCGCGAAGACGTCGTGCTGGTGCGCGGTCGAGCTGAACGGGATCCCCGTCATGCGGTGGACGACCCAGGCGATCGTCGCCGGCGTGGTGAGCCAGGCGCCGTGCACGTGCTCGACGCCGCGCCGGCGCAGCTCGCCCGCGACGGCCAGCGCTTTCGGAAACGCCAGCAGGTTCACCGCGCGCGAGCGCAGCGAGGAGTCGCGCGCGAACAGCAGGTGCGCCAGCGCGCCGAGCGCGCGCCCCGGCGCCCGCGCCGCCTCGCGCGCCGCGAGCAGCAGCACCCGCGGGCTGAGCAGCGGCAGCCACAGCGCCTCGCCGGTGTCGCGATACCGCAGCTCGCGGCCGGGCGGGCGCGCCGCCACGACCAGCACGTCGGCGATGCGCGAGAGCGAGCGGACCTCTTCCTCGAAGAACTGCTCCGCGTGCGCGAACGGAAACAGCGCCGTGACGTACGCGAGCCTCACGCGGCGGTCTTCGCCGCGAGCGCGCGGTACAGCTCGACGTGGCCCCGCACCATCGCGCCCACGTCGAAGGCGCGGGCGGCGCAGTCGCGCGCGGCCTCCGCGACGCGGGCGCGCGCCGCGGGGTCGCGCACCGCGCGCACGATCGCGGCGGCGATGCTCGGCGCGTCGAAGCCGGCCGCCACGAAGGCCGTCTCGCCGTCGGCCGCGACGTCGGCGACGCCCTCCCACGGCGTGACGATCGCCGGGACGCCGGAGAGCATCGCCTCGCCCAGCGCCATCGGCATCCGCTCCGAGAGCGACGGATAGATGAAGGCGTCCATCGCCGGCAGCAGCTCCGCGGCGTCGTCGCGGTGGCCGAGGAACACGACCCCGGCGCCGAGCCCCGCCGTGCGGGCGTGGGCCTCGAGCTCGGCGGCGAGCGGACCGGTTCCGGCGAGGATCAGCCGGACGTCCGGGCCGCCGGCCGCGCGAAGCGAGGCGACCGCGTCGAGCGCGGCGCGCTGGTTCTTCACCGCCGCCAGCCGGGCCGCGCTGTAGAGCGCGAACGCGCCGTCCGGGATGCCGAGCTCGGCGCGCAACGCGGCGCGCGGGGCGCGGGGGCGCGGCGGGACGACGCCGTTCGGGATGACGGCGATCCGCTCGAGCGGGACCTTCTGCGCCGCCGCGTACGCGCGCCGCTGCGACTCCGAGAAGACGATGAACCGCGCCGTGCGGGCGTGGAGGACGCGGTCCGCGGCCCAGCGCACCGGCCCGCCCGGCTCGGCGCCGTGGACCGTCAGCACGATCGCCGGGACGCCGGCCAGGATCGCGGCGGCGCGGCCCGCGTACTGCCCGGTGTGGACGTGGCAGTCGACCACGTCCGGCCGCAGCTCGCGCAGCGCGCCGACCAGCCGCGGAAAGAAGCCCAGGTCGCGGCGGCCGCCGCGGCCGATCTCGATCACCGGCGCGCCCAGCGCGGCGCGCTGCGCCGGCTCGAGCGCGGGATCGTAGACGGAGACGACGCGGACGTCGACCCCGGCCGATACCAGCCCGGGGCAGAGCGTGCGCACCATCGTCTCCGCGCCGCCTGCCACGAGCGTTTGCACGAGCTGGATGACGCGCATCGCGCCTCTCGTTCCCAAATTAGGACTTTATTCTCACTGAATAGGGACTGCGGCCACGTACCAAGACTCCGGCGGTCGGGCAACACTGTGCCAAGACCTCAAGGAGAGAGACAACCATGTGGATGACCCGCTCACTCGCCGCCGCCGCGCTCGTCGCTGCGATGGCAGCGCCTGCGATGGCCCAACCGATCGAGATTGCGACGCTCGGACGCGCGCCCCTGATGGGAACCTCGACGAACGCGGCCGAGCTCCAGTCCAACTTCCGGCATAACGAGGCGCTGATGCGCCGCGCCGGGATGAGCCTGGGGCTCACCAACGAGCAGTACGAGCAGTTCAGGCTCGCGCTCGACGTCGGCAAGCCGAACTGGGTCACGGTCCCGCGCCATCTCGACGCGATGACCTGGTCCTCGGGCGGACAGGTGCACGTCCTGCGCGACGTGATCATCCCCGCCAACCAGAAGGGCGTCGAGGTCGACCTGCACTCGGGCGACAAGACGATCGCGCTGTTCCTGCCGGCGAAGTGCGGCAACCTCTCCGTCATCCGCCGCAACGTGCCGCACGTCGCCGCGGTCCGCAACTTCCCCGTCCCGCACGTCGCCGCGGTCACCGGACCGCAGCCCTGCGGACCGGGTATGGTCGGCACCGCCTATCCGGACTGCCAAGCGGTCGCGGTGGTGCAGCCCCCGCCGCCGGTCGTCGCCGCCGCCGCGCCGATCCCGCCGCCCCCGATCCCGGTCCACCACGGCATCGGCCTCCTCCCGCTCGCCGCGCTCCTGCCGTTCATCGTGCAGCCGGGCAGCAGCACCACCACGGTCATCGGCGGTACGCCGGGCCCCGCGGTGGGAACCGTTGTAGGACCGCCGCCCTGCCCGTAGTCTAGCCGACGGACCGGCTCCCTCAGGTGACACGAAAGGATTCGTGACGTGAGCATGCAGCGAAGGACCACCCCGAGGATCACGCGCTCAGGCGAGAGCGGCTGATGCGACCGGCGAGCACGCCGAGCCAGCCGCCCGCCGCGCCGCAGATCACGTCGATCGCGTTCCAGACGATCCCCTCGTCGGACCCGCGCATCGCCTGCACGATCTCGATCGCGCCCGAGTACGCGGCGACCAGCACGGCGCCGCGCAGCCCGGCGCGAGCGCTCGGCCCCAGCGCCCTGTCGGCGGTGAACCCGACCAGCGCGAAGGCCGCGATGCTGTATGCTTTGCGCAGCACGACGTGGAATGAGAACGCGTGCGGCGACGTTACGTCGTACACCTCGTTGCTGGTCGCCGCCCAGAACAGCACCGCGGCGACGGTCAGCGCGAGCGCGATCCGCCGCCACCTTCCAGATTTCGATCCCGGGGAACGCTCATGAGCCGTCGCCATCCCGTTCGTGCACTGGCCGCCGCGCTAGCGGCTTTCCTGCTGACCGCGAGCCCGCTCGCGGCGCGCGCCGCCGATCCGCCGGCGGGCGCGTCGACGCCGCAAAACCCCGTCGCCCCGGCGCCGGTCCCCGCGCCCGCGGCGAAGCCGGCCGGCAACGCGCCGGCGTCGGTCGGCAGCGTCATCCACCCGGGCGACACGCTGGCGATCAGCGTCTACGGCGACCAGCCGGTGACGGCCGTGGTGCAGGCGGACGGCACGATCCAGTACCCGCTCGCCGGGCGCGTCTTCGTCGGCGGGATGAGCGCCGCGGAAGCGCGCGACTCGCTGACCCTCGCGCTCAAGAAGTTCTACAAGCACCCCGTCGTCTCGCTCGCGGTCCAGCAGTCGGGCGAGATCAGCGTGACGGTGCTCGGCAACGTGAAGAACCCCGGCAAGTACCAGATGCGCAGCGGCTCGCGGCTCAGCGACGCGCTCGCCGCCGGCGGCGGGGTCGGCACGATCGGCGGCCAGGCTCCCACCGCGCGCGTCCAGGCTCAGGACGGGACGATCGAGACCGCCAACGTGCAGAAGCTGCTCCGCGAGGGCGACCCCAGCCAGAACTTCGCGCTCGAGGACGGGACCTACGTGTACGTCACCGGCGCCGAGACGATTCGCGTGCAGGTGCTGGGCGCCGTCTCCCGGCCGGGCAACGTCGAGGTCAACGAAGGCGACCGGCTCTCGATGGCGCTCGCCCGCGCCGGCACCGAGGCGGCGACCCGCCCCGACCTCAACAAGATCTACCTGACGAGAATCAATCCCGAAACGGGTAAGACCTTGCCGTCGTACGAGATCAACCTCTTTCAGGCGCTCAAGCGAGGCGATCAGCGGTACGACCCCATCTTGCAGAAGGACGACAAGATCTTCGTCCCCGAGGCCCGCAGCGTGAGCCCCGCGATGATCGGGGTGCTGGGCATCATCGGACGGCTGCTCGGTTTTTAGGAAAGGATTCCGATGTACGAACCTCAGCGGCTCCCCGGCAGCACGACGCTCCCGCTCGCGACGTACGTCACGGCGCCGCGCAGCGCTGCCGCCGCCGGGGCGGATGTCGATCCGGTCGCGATCTGGCACTCCTTCGTCGCGACGCTCCTGCGCCGCCGCACGCTGTTCCTCGCCGTCGCCGGCGGCGTGCTCGGCATCGTCGCGCTCATGACCCTGCTGACGCCGAAGACGTACACGACGTTCGTCAAGCTGATCGCCGGCAACCCGAACGCGGTCGCGCAGAACCCGCAGCAAGTGCAGACCGGGCTCTCGGTGCTGAACGCGCTGATGATTCCCAACGCCGCGCAGTCCGCCGAGACGTACGCCGAGCTGATCAGCGAGACGCCGGTGGTGCAGCGCGTCATCGACAACCTCAACCTGAAGACCGACGTCAAGACGCTGCAGGGCGCCGTCCGCGTCAAGCCGGTCACCAACACCAACATCATCGCGCTCCAGGTCACGTGGCGCGATCCGGAGATGTCGGCGAAGATCGCCAACGAGTTCGCGACGGTATTCGTCGCGCGCGAGTCGGAGCTGGTCGCCGGCGGTGCGAGCGGCGCGATCGAGTTCCTCAACAAGCAGATCCCGCCGGCGGAGAAGCGGCTGCGCGCCGCCGAGGCCGCGGTGACGCGCTTCGAGACCTCGCACAACATCGCCGACATCAACTCGCAGACGTCCAGCATCGTCGCCTCGGCGGCGAACGTCGACGCGAAGATCAACCAGGTCGAGCTCGACAAGCGCCAGGCCGACGCCCAGATCGCGTCGCTCTCCTCCCAGCTCAGCGGGATGAAGCAGCTCGCCGGCGGCGGCTCGAGCATCGCGCAGAACCCGGTGCTCGCGCAGTTGCGCGCCCAGCTCGCCCAGCTTCAGGTCGACCTGGCGGCGGCGGAGCAGCAGTACACCGACTCGCACCCGGCCGTCGTCGCGCTCAAGCAGAAGATCGCCGACATCAAGCGCCAGATCGCCCGCCAGCCGGCGACGATCGTCGCGACGACGAGCACGATCGCCAACCCGGTCTACCAGCAGGTCTCGCAGCAGCTCTCGGCCGCGAAGTCGATGAGCCAGAGCGCTTCCGACCAGCTCGCGACGCTCGCGAAGCAGCGCGCCGCGATCAACCCGCAGCTCAACGCGCTCCCGGCGCAGTCGGCGATGCTGCTCTCGCTCAAGCGCGAGCAGAAGCTCGCGGAAGACATGTACAACGCGCTCCAGCAGAAGCGCAACGACGCGCAGGTCGCCAAGGCGACGGGGATCAGCGACGTCACGATCACGCAGGCCGCCTCGGCGGCGCTGGCCGCGAAGTCGCCGCACGTGATGCTGAACCTCATCATCGGCGCGATCGCCGGCGTGCTGCTCGGGCTGGGCGTCGTGTTCCTGGTCGACTGGTTCGACGGCCGCATCCGCGACGAGCGCGAGGTCGAAGGCGAGCTCGGCTTGCCGGTCCTCGCCTCGATCCCGCTGCTGCCGTCGGGCGACGGCGCGGCCGCGATCCCGGCGAACGTCCGGACCGCCGCGATGGAGTCGTACTTCCAGCTCGTGCTGGCCATGCGCTACAGCTCCGACCGCCCGCTGCGCAGCGTGACGGTGACCAGCCCGCTGCAGGGCGACGGGAAGTCGACGGTCGCGATGAACGTCGCCGGCGCGCTGGGCGAGATCGCGGTCTCGAGCATCGAGCACGAGGCGCGCATCCTCATCATCGACGCCGACATGCGCCGACCGTCGCTGCACAAGAAGTTCGACGTCCGCAACGAGCTCGGCCTCAGCGACGTGCTGATCGGGCGCGCCTCGCTGATGCAGGCCGTGCAGCGCACGGACAGGCCCGGCGTCGACATCCTCACCAGCGGGACGCAGTCGCCGAACCCGATCAAGCTGCTGCAGTCGACGCGCTTCGACGCGATGCTGCGCGAAGCGCGCGAGCGCTACGCGACGGTGATCGTCGACGCGCCGGCGATCGTCCCCGTCTTCGACGCCGCGATCCTGGCGAACAAGACCGACGGCACGGTGATGATCCTCTCCGCGGGCAACACCGACCGCCGCTCGACCCGCCGCGCGATCGCGCGGCTGGAGAGCGTCGGCGTCAACGAGCTGATCGGGACGGTCGTCAACCGCTCGACGGCCGCCGTCGCCGATTACAGTGATTACTTCGCTTCGAGCGCAGCCGCGCTTCGCGAGCTGCCCGGAACGGCGTAAGCCGGGGCGCGCCGCCGGGACGCCGCGGGCAACGGCGTCCCGGTGGCGGCGAGAGCCGTAGAGAGGCACGGATGCAACACCAATCGTCGAGCCGCACGTACTTCCCGCACGTCGAGGGACTGCGCGGCATCGCGGCGCTCTACGTCTTCCTGTACCACGTCTGGCAGTCGGGCGTCTCGCACGCCGGCGCGACGCTCGGCGTGCTGCTGCCCTGGACGCTGCCGTGGCTGCAGTTCGGCCATTACGCGGTCAGCGTCTTCATCGTGATCTCCGGTTACTGCCTCGGCCTGCCGGTCGCGCTGCGCGCCGGCGGACGATTCGACGTCGCGAAGTTCGCGCGCCGGCGCGCGTGGCGGCTCGGGCCGGCCTACGTCGCGGTGCTCGTCCTCTCGCTGATCCCGTTCTTCGCGACGATCGTGCTGCGCGGGCAGCACGTCCCGCTCTCGCACGTGGCGATCGCGCTGGCCGCGCACCTCGCGCTGGTGCACAACCTGGTCCCGCCGCTGGCGGAGTACCTGAACGGGCCGCTGTGGAGCATCGCGCTCGAGGTGCAGATCTACGTGGTCTTCGCGCTGCTGCTGGTCCCGGTCTGGCGGCGCTTCGGGCCGTGGGCGCAGCTCGCCGTCGCGCTCGCGATCGGTCTGGCGCCGCAACTGCTGCTGCACGGCGCGCTCGACTACACGATCCCCTGGCTGCTGGGTCTGTTCGGGATGGGCTTCGCCGCCGCGCACTTCACCGCGCGGATGCCGGCGCTGCCGCCGTACCTCCGCTGGGTCGCGCTCGCCGCCGGCGTCGCGGCGGCCGCCGCCGTGCTGCGGCTGGGCGACAAGACCCCGGACGGCGCGCTGTGGCCGGCCGACCTGGCCGTCGGCGCGGCGGTCGCGCTGCTGTTCGTCAGCGCCGGCGGCGCGTACCGCCCGCTCACCGCGCGGGTGCTGGCGCTGCGCCCGGTCGTCACGCTCGGCACGTTCTCGTACAGCCTCTATCTGATCCACGGGCCGCTGGTGCTGCTCACCGCGGCGGCGCTCACGCGCTACCATGCGGGGACCGCGCTCAGCGCGGCCGCCTACGCGGCGCTGGTTCCGGCGGTCGTCGCGCTCGCGTACGCGTTCTACCGCGCCTTCGAGCGGCCGTTCCTCTCACCGGAGTTCCGCGCCGCGATCGAGCGCCATCCGACCGAAGCCTCGGCGGTGCCGGCGCCGGCCTCGACGCCGGCCCCGGTGCCGGCGGCGCGCCCGGCCTACGAGGGAGCGTGACGAGTGCGGCGGTTCCGCGGACGCGGCGCATGAGCAGCGCGATCGCCCGGCGCCTGTTCCGCGAGCGCTGCCAGTTCGAGAATCCGATCTACACTTACACGCCCCCGTTCGGCGAGCTGCGTGCGCTGAAGCGCGCGGCGCAGCGGTTCCCGAGCCGCTTCGCCAAAGTCGCCGGCGAGGGGAAGCCGTCGGCGTTCAAGGTCGGCGACTACGTGCGGGTGCGCGACGCCGCGGCGATCCGCGCGACGCTGAACGAGCAGGCGGCGTGCCGCGGCCTCGTCTTCACCAAGGCGCAGTGGGAGAGCTGCGGCAAGACGTACCGGGTCGAGACGGTCGTGCGGCGGATGATGGACGACACCGGCCGGATGCGCGCGATCTCGCGGACGGTCGGGCTCGAGCACGTGATGTGCGACGGGCCGCGCGGCGACGACGGCTGCGGCCGGGCTTGCCCGCTGCTCTACCGCGACGAGTGGCTGGAGCCGTCGAGCGCGGAGCTGGCCGAGACGCCGGGCTTCGCGCGCTACGCGCGGGTGAAGCCGCTGGCCGAGATCCTCGCGACGCTCGACCGGAACGGGCTGCGCGACGGGCTGATGTTCGCGCCCGAGATGCGGCGCTACGCCGACGGCCGGTATCCCGTCTACAAGCAGGTCACGCACCTCACGACGACGCCCTGGCGGCGCGCCGGACCCGAGTCGTACGTCCTGGCCGGCGCGCGCTGCTTCGGCGAGGCGCTGGGTCGCGACGGCCCCTGCCACCGCGGCTGCCGGCTCATCTGGCACAAAGACTGGTTGGAGTTCGACTGACCTGCGGTCAGCGAACTCCTTCGGCATGACCCGCGTACGACGCGGGTCAGCCTTCGTGCGAGGGTTAGGCGCCTCTCCAGCCGAGGGCTTTGGCGGCCAGTTCGACGCGGTTGCGGGCGCGGGTCTTGAGCATCATGCGCTTGATGTGGTCATGAGCGGTCGACTCGGCGATGTCGAGGGCGCTGGCGATCTGCGGCGTGCCGAAGCCTTTGAGGACGAGCGCCAGGACTTCGAGCTCGCGCGAGCTCATCGCGAACTTGTCGGCCGCGTGGCGGAGCGGGTTGCGCGAGCGGTAGCGCTCGACCAGCACGCCGATCTTCGGGCCGGCCGGGCCGGTGAGCGGCGCGACGCGGACGACCATGAACGGGAGCGGCACCAGCGTGGCGGCCTCCCAGGTGGCCGGGTCGTCGGTCCAGGACGCGGTCACGGTCCGGACCGCGGTCTCGACGACCGGGGGCAGCGCCTCGTCGGAGAGCTCGAGGATGTTCTGCAGGACGTCGTTGGGGTCGTCGTCCGGGATCCACTTCGACTCGACCGTGAAGTCGCGCGCCAGGACGAACTGCGCCGCCGAGGCGCGCTCGGCGGTCCGCTCTTGGGCGCTCTGCTCGCCTTCGAAGGTGGAGAGGCGGCGCAGCAGCTCGGAGCCGGAGCGCAGCGTCCCTTCGAGCTGCTTGCGCTCGTCGGGGGTGAAGGTCCGCGGGCGCGCGACGATCGCCAGGCCGAAGATGAGCCGGTCGACCCCGTAGACGGCGACCAGGCCGCGCATCCCGTCGAGCGCGATCATGGCGTCGGTGACCCGCGGGATCGAGGCTTCCGACCGAGACTGCAGGAGCCGTTCGGCCTGGAGCCACTCGGTCTGGCGCGAGGGGTTGCCGTGGTCCTCGGCCAGGACCATCTCGCTCTGGATCCCGTTCTGGTCGTACCGCGCGAAGATCACGTAGGTGGCCCGGACCAGCGTCCGGAGCTCGCCGACGAAGGCCCGCGTCCGGTCCGCTTCGGGGACGGCGGTGATGACGGCCGCGGCCGCTGAGGTTCGACGAGTGCGCACGTCTCTATTCCTATCCGGTTCGGCAGCGCTCTTCACGCTCGGTCCGTCCTAGGCCCTACCGTCAGAACCCCCTAATTTGGGGAGTTCCTCCGGCACCCTCAAGGGTGACACTGTAGGTGGCCGGGATAAGTCATCCGGCCTTCCCCAAAGGACTGAGGAAAAAGACATGCTCGGATCGATCGCCACCCCCACCGCCTCCGGTACCAAGCCGGTCCGCGTGCTCGTCGTCGAGGGCCAAGCGCTCTTCGGCAAGGCGCTGTGTCAGGTTTTGGCGAGCGATCCCGAGATCGAGGTCGTCGGCGACGCCGATTCGATCACGAACGCGCCGCTCCGCCGGGCCCGCCCGGACCTGATCGTCCTCGACCTCGACGGCCACCACGTCGAGTTCTCCGAGACGATGCGGACGGTCCGCGAGCTGGCGCCCCAGGCGAAGGTCTGCGTCCTTTCGACCCACGTCCAGCCCGAGGTCATGCAGCGCTGCCTCTCGGCCGGCGCCGACGGCTACGTGGTCAAGGACATCCTGCCGGTCGAGCTGATCCGCGCCGTGAAGAGCGTCGCGAGCGGCCACGCCTACGTCGACCCGCGGGTCGCTGGCGGTGTCCTCAAGCGCCGCTCGAACGGCTTCGGCCGCGCCGCCCAGAACGAGCTGTCGGTCCGCGAGACCGAGATCATCCGGCTGATCGCGCGCGGGATGTCGAACAAGGAGATCAGCGCGAAGCTGCACCTCTCCGAGAAGACCGTGAAGAACCACATCAGCCGCATCTTCGCGAAGCTGAACATCACCGCGCGCACCCAGGCCGCCGTCCACGCGATCAAGACCGGACTCGCCTAGGCCGCCCCGCGGCCCGGATTGGCCTATGAGACCGCCTCGGCGATAGGCCGCAAGCCTACGTGTGAGGGGACCGCATTGCGCGGTACCGAGCAACTGTGGACTCGTACGTCGTCGAACCGCAAATGTTGTTCGTTCCGTACCTGAGCGATGTGCTCGCGCGGGCGGAGCTTCGAGTGGTGCGGGTCGCGCCCACCCTCGACGTGGACGACATCCGTGCGTCTCATCCGGAGGCGCTGTTCGTCGACACCGACTTCCTGGACATCGACGCGGCCGACGCGGTCAGCGCGATGCGGGCCGCCTTGCCGCGCGCCTTCATCTGCGCCTACACCGACGGCGAGGGACCGCGAGCCGACCGGCTCCGCTTCGCCGGCGCGAATTGCGTCCTCTCGAAGCGCTTCGGCGCCGTCGAGATGACCGACGCCCTGCGCAAAGCGACCCGCAAGCCGGTCGCCCCCGCCGCCGCGCTCGACTGACGCCGCCCGGCGCTGCCGGCCGCCGCGCATCGCGGAATCGGCTAGCGCGAGAGCTCGCGTACCGCCGATTCGACGGCGGCGACCTCGACGTCGTCCGCCAGCGGCGGGCCGAAGCGCGCCGTGACGTGCCACCTGCGGCCGCGCGGCTCGTAGTGAAAGCCGACCGGGACCACCGCGATCGGCGGTGAGCCGGCGCGCCGGGCCAGGCCGATGATCGTCCGGAACCCCGAGGCGAACGGCAGAAAGCCGCCGGCGTCTCGAGGCGGTGTTCCGGCTCCGGGAACGGCGGCGGCGCCGCCCCGGTCGACGACGGGATATCCTTCGGGGAAGACCGCGAGGACGCGACCGTCGCGCAGCAGCGCCGCCGCGTCGCGAAGCCCCGAGCGCAGGTAGCGCCCCACGTCGCCGGCGACGTAGGCGCCGCTCGCCCCCGTCGTCGCCGGGCGCAGGACGACGGGCCAGCGGGCGGCTGCGCATGCGCGCTCCATCCATCGGCGCAAGCGCGCGCCGGCGATCCAGTCGAGTCCCACGACGATGTGCACCGGGCGCGGAATGCTGTCGATCAACACCGCGGCGTCGAGCCGGTGGTGGTAGTGCCGCGCCGCCAACAGGACGGGGCCGGACGGCGGAACGTGTTCGGCCCCTACGACGTCGACCGACGCCGCCATCGTCCGCAGCGACCACCACGCGATCGCGCGCGGTCCGAGCATCCCGGGCGGCGGGTACCGGTGCGCGGGCTCCGCGCCGCGGCTCATGCGAAGGCGGTGCCGCGCCGGGAGCCGCGCAGCGCGAGCGCCGCGGGGACGAGCGCGAGCGCGACGGCGGCGAGCGCGGTCGGCCACATCCCGGCCGAGACGCTGAGCGCGATGGACCACATGACGTTCGCCGCGTAGACGACGAACGGCAGCCTCACCGCGATGACCGGCGCGGCGCGCTCGTTCCACAGCAGCCGTCCGGCCGCGATGAACACGAAGCCGGTCGCGAACCAGCCGGCGAGGTTGCGCAGCGGCATCCCGAAGTACGGCCCGCTCTCGTGCCAGATCCAGAAGTGGATGTACTGCATCTGCGGCGCCGCCATCGAGGGGTCGAGGACGAGATCCCACGCCGTGAGCAGCCACGTGCCGAGCACGATCGACCACAGCGTCCGGCGCCGCCAGCGGTGCTGCGCCGCGACCGCATCCGCCAGCACGAACGACGCGAAGCCCATCGAGAACCACGACAGCGGCACGGCGACCGGAACGCGCCCGAGCAGCTTCGGACCGAGGAAGTCGGTGTACGCGTAGCCGCCGAAGGGCCAGCCCGTCTTCGTCCCGGTGAGCTCGGCGCACGCCGAGATGAGCGTCGCCGCGCAGAAGAAGAGCAGCGTGCGGCGCGCGCCGAGCGCGGAGAGCCCGTACGCGAGCATCGCGAGCGCGCCCAGGAGCATCGACACGCCGCCCGTCTTGTTCAGCGCGAACGCGTAGAACGCGGCGGCGCGCGCGTCGTTCGCCCACAGCTCGGGATGCGGGATCGCGACCAGCATCCCGAACAGCCCGAGCACGAGCGCCAGCACGTGCAGCGCCGTGAACGTCCACGCGGCGCGCATCAGGCCGGTTCCTCCGCGACCATGACGCGGCCGCGCCACACGTGCCTGCGCCGCAGTGCGCTGCAGACGAGCAGCGCGACCGCCGGCAGATCGGCGAGCGGGGAGAGCCAGTACGCGAGCCCGGGCCGCACGTAGGCGCGCCGCGTGCCGGCGAGCACGCCGAGCCGCATCGCGACGAGCGCGAACGCGACCGTCGTCGCGGGGCGCGCGAACGGCACGCGGTCGCCGAGCGCGACGAGCGCGAGCAGCGTGGGCAGCGGCAGCGCTTGCGCGAGCAGCACCTCCGCCAACGTAACGGCGAGGCGCAGCGGCGAGACGAAACGGTCGCGCAACGTCAGCGAGCGCGGCCAGCTCGCCGCGCAGTCGCGCCACGACGCGTGCATCCGCACCACCGCCTCGCCTTCGTAGAAGCCGACGCGTCCGCCGGCCGCGGCGAGGAGACGCGCCACCGTGACGTCCTCGCAGCGCGAGGCGCGCGCCGCGCGAATCGCGTCCGCGCGCTCGAGCGCGTCACGCCGCGCGACGAACACCTGTCCGTTCGCCTGCACCCGCGCCGGATCGCTCGTGGCGACGTTGGGCAGCCCCGCCCGGTACACGAGCGTGGTCAGCAGCGCCGGATGCAGCAGCGCGCTGAGACGGTCCGGCAGCTCTTGCCGCGTCGCGACGCTGAGCGCCGCGAGGCGGTCGCGCTCCGCGTGTGCGACCGCATCGCCGAGCAGCGTGCGGCCGACGCGAACGTCCGCGTCGACGGTCGCCACCCACGGCGCCGTCGTCGCGCGCAGCCCGACCTCGAGATTCCACGCCTTCCCGTTCCAGCCGCCCGGCACCGGCGCGGCGTCGACGAACCGCACGCGCACATCCCGCTGCGCTGCGGCCACGACGACGGCACGGGTTCCGTCTACCGAGCCGCCGTCGACCACGACGATCTCCGCAACCTCGGACCCGCTGCGTGCGAGCGCCTCCAACGAACCGCCGACGCGTTGCGCCTCGTCGAGGACCGGCACGACGACGCCGATGCTCCCCGCCGCCGGCACGACGTTCCAGCCGCGCAGCGGTGCACCGCCGCGCGTCACGGCCATTCGCACCATCGAGCGCACGCCGGCGATCGCTTCGAGGATCACGAGGAGGATCAGCATCGACTCGAAGATGGTAACGCGCACCGTCTCGATATCCTGTCAGGCGGCGGACCAACGGCCGGCGTTCTGGTCACCGGAGCATCCAGGGTTCGGCGGTTCGGCGGCGGCGGCCGCCGACGTAGAGGTAGCGCTTGTTGCGGATCACGCGCGGCGGTGCGGTCAGGATCGCGTCGTCGCGCTCGAGCTCGAAGACCATCTCGGCGCCGGTGAAGCGCAGCGTTCGGCCGCGGCCGTCGAGCAGCACCTCGCGCTGCTCGGCTTCGGCGATCGGAAGCTCCGTCAGCTTGAGCGAGGTGAAACCGCCGTGCTGCTGCGGCGGCACCAGCGCCCAGCCGTGGAGCGAGGTGACGCTGAAGTACGGCCGCAAGATTCCGGCGACCCGAATCTCGCTCGCCGACGACGCGACGCGAACCGTCAGGACGCACGGACGTTCGGCCCACTCATAGAGCTGCCGCAAAAAGACTCCCACCCGCAAGGATTCCTTCCTTCTCTTCTGTTGACCAAGGGCTGTACGCCGGTCGGTGCCCCCGCCTCCTCGCCGCCATTCCGAGTCTTAGCCCTTGCTGAACGGTCGCGACGTCGCAGACGGCGAAGCGATGACGCACATGGTTGTCCAGACGGCAGATCTGCGCGAGGCGCTCGAGCGCTGGTTCGGGTTCCCGAGCTTCCGTCCGTCGCAGGAGGCGATCGTCCTCGACGTCCTGGCGGGACGCGACGTCTTCGCGCTGCTGCCGACCGGCGGCGGCAAGTCGCTGTGCTATCAGCTTCCCGCGGTGCTGACGCCGGGGCTGACGGTCGTCATCTCGCCGCTGATCGCGCTGATGAAGGACCAGGTCGACGCGCTCGACACGGCCGGCGTGCCGGCGACCGCGCTGAACTCCTCGCTCGAACGGCACGAGCTGCGCCGGCGCATCGACGGGCTCGAACGCGGTGACTACAAGCTGCTCTACGTCGCACCCGAGCGGCTGAGCGTGGCCGGGTTCGGCGACGACCTCGCGCGCTGGAACGTCGCGCGCTTCATCGTCGACGAGGCGCACTGCATCAGCGAGTGGGGCCACGACTTCCGCCCCGAGTACCGCCGCATCGCGGCGCTGCGCGAGCGCTTCACCGAGGTGCCGTTCTGCGCGTTCACCGCGACCGCGACGGCGCGCGTGCGCGACGACGTGGTCGAACAGCTCGGGCTGCGGCGTCCGGCGGTGCACGTCGCCTCGTTCGACCGGCCGAATTTGACGTACCGCGTCGTGCACGCGCCGCGCACGGTCGACGCGCTGGTGAGCTGGCTGCGCGCGCGGCCCGACGACGAAGCCGGCATCGTGTACTGCGGCAGCCGCGCCAACACCGAGAAGCTGGCCGACGCGCTGACGGCGGCCAGGATCCCGGCGCTCGCCTATCACGCCGGCCTGGAGTCGGCGACGCGCGCGCGGCGCCAGGAAGCGTTCATCCGCGATGACGTGCGCGTGATGTGCGCGACGATCGCGTTCGGGATGGGGATCGACAAGTCCAACGTGCGGTTCGTCGTGCACTGGGACGTCCCGCGCAGCCTCGAAGGCTACTATCAGGAGACCGGCCGCGCGGGACGCGACGGGCTGCCCGCGGAGTGCCTGTGGTTCTTCGCCTACGGCGACGTCGCGCGCGCCGAGCGGTTCGTCGAGGAGAAAGCGGACGTCGAACGCGCCGCCGCGCGCGAGCAGCTCGAGAAGATCAAGCGCTACGCCTACTCCAACGAGTGCCGGCGGCGCGAGCTGCTGGCGTACTTCGGTGAAACCTACCCGCACGCGCGCTGCGAGAGCTGCGACAACTGCCTGCAGCCGCGTGCCGCGTTCGACGCGACGACCGAGGCGCAGAAGCTGCTGTCGTGCGTCTACCGCGTGCGCGAAGCGCACGGCTACGGCGTCGGGATCACGCACGTCATCGACGTGCTGGTCGGCGCGAAGACCGACAAGATCGAGCGCTGGTACCACGACCGGCTCTCGACCTACGGCATCGGCAAGGACCGCGACCGGCGCACCTGGCGGCACCTTGCCGACGAGCTGCTGCGGCTCGGCCTGATCGCGCAGGACGCGGCGCGGCACAACGTCGTCTCGCTGACGGAGGCCGGGAAACGCGCGCTCGTGGAGCGCACGCCGGTCGTCGTCCGCGAGGCGGTCGCCGCGGTGGCCGGGGCCCGCCGCGGGCGAACGGCCGCCCGCGGCGCGGCCGACGACGACGAGACGTACGACCGGCGGCTCTTCGCCGCGCTGCGCGCGCTGCGGCGTGAGATCGCGGTGGAACGCGACGTCCCGCCGTACGTCGTCTTCAGCGACGCGGTGCTGCGCGCGATGGCGCGCGACGTCCCGCGCACGCCGGCGCAGTTGCGCGCCATCAGCGGCGTCGGGGAAAAGAAGCTGGCGGACTTCGGCGCCCGCTTCCTCGCGGCGATCGCGGAGAACGCGCCGGATTAGGACTTCTTAAAGATATCGGAGCAGCGCGGGGTTCCCAGGAAGAGCACAGAGCGGAATGACAGGATTTCGCACGATATGAGCAGGGTTCCGAGCCGCTGGTCCGCGATTGCCGTTCTGTTCGCGCTGCTCGCCGGGATGGTCGGGACGACCGTGCCCGCGGCCGCACAGAGCTCGAGCGAGACCGGGATCATCCAGATCACCGTCAAGGACGCCGGAAAGCAGGAAGCGCTCGCCAACGCGCGCGTCTTCCTGGTCGGGCCGACGGTCGCCAGCGCGCTGACCACCAAGAGCGGGGTGGTGAAGTACACCGACGTGCCGAGCGGGATCTACCGCGTGCGCGTCAGCAAGAGCGGCTTCACCGGCGTCACGTCGGCGGCGTTCGAGGTGCTCGGCAACAAGCAGGTCTCGGTCGACGTCGACCTCGGCACGCAGAAGCCCGCGACGGCGCAGACGACGACGGCGAACAGCGCCGACACCGGCGGTCTCAAAGTGATCGGCTCGGTCCGCGCGCGCGTCACCGTGTCGACCACCGACATCGACGACTCGAGCGGCGTGCGCCGCATCTCCGACTCGCTGACCGACGCGCTCTCGACGATCGGCGGCGTCGACGTGACCCAGGACTCCAACGATCCGAACGCTCCGCAGACGATCTCGCTGCGCGGCCGCGACGAGTCGCAGACCGCGGTGACGCTCGACGGCATCCCGCTCGGCGCGCCCGGTGCGGCGACGAACTTGCGCTCGGTCAACACCGACCTGTTCGCTGGCGCGGGCGTCAGCTTCGGCGCGCAGGCCGGCGCGCTCGGCGGCTCGGTGAACTTCCGGACGCTGCAGCCGACGCAGACGTGGCAGACGAAGTTCGCGTCGTCGTACGGGACGTTCGACAAGTACAACTACCAGATCGGCGAGACCGGCTCGATCGGCAAGCTCGGCATCGCGCTGCTGCACACGAAGCGCGCCGGCAACAGCCCGCTCACGTTCCAGACGTATCTCGACCAGAGCGGCCAGAGCTACGCGCACGGCGGCGAGAGCGCGAACATCGGCGACTTCGTCAAGCTGCGCTACGGGCTGACCGATAACACGACGCTGCTGTTCACCGCGCTGCAGAACAATCAGGCGAACAGCGCGCTGTGCACGCAGTTCGTCACGCCGCTGCCGTGCGGCATCGGGCCGGACAACGGCAACTCCGGCAAGTTCCAGTTCATGTACGGGACGGTGCAGTCGCTGATCGGCCAGACCGCGGTCACGCTGACCGGCTACGTCAACGACAACCGCAACCTGACCAACGACCTCAACCGCTACGTGCAGATCGTGCCCGGCCGCACCGATCCGGGCTGCACCACCGTCACGGCGACGACGCAGCTCTGCCCGTTCGCGTCGCAGAGCAGCTCGCTGGCGCGCGGTTTGGCGGCGAGCGCCACGCTGACCCGCGACAAGCACACCATCACCCTCTCCGGCTCGACCTACGCGGGAATCACCAACTCCACGCCGCTGGTCGACACCAGCGGCGTCGTGCGGGCCTCCACGTTCGCCACGGCCTCGCGCCAAGTGCAGCTCGCGGACTCGTTCAAGGTCAACGACAAGCTGACGCTCGGGCCGAACCTGTCGTACGCGGGGACGACCGGCGCCGGGTCGTCGCTGCTGGCCGGGTTCAGCGCCGCCTGGCGGCCGACCGGCAACGACAGCTACAGCGCGTCGGTCTCCGTCGGCAGCTCGCAGCCGGCGAACGGCCTCATCCGCTCGTTCAGCGATCCGTACTCCGCGCGCGTCAACTGCTTCGCCGGAACGGCGCAGGTCAGCGGGCCCGGCGACCAGCCCGGACACCAGTCGGCGCTGAGCTACGACGCGTCGTGGACGCACGCGTGGAGCAACGGTCAGTTCTCGCTGAGCGCGTACCGCCAGACCCAAGGCGGACAGCTCGTCGGCGCGCAGGTGACCGCGGACAGCCTGGGCCTCTCGCCGCTGGACCCGTACTACCAGCTCGTCAGCGGCTACTACTCGAACGTGTGCGGCGCGCCGGGCGCGACGCCGAACCTCTACGTCCAGCAGCAGATCGGCGGGACGACGCGGCTGTACCAGGGCTACACCGCGAACGCGCGGATCGGCATCGGCAAGAACGTCGTCGTGATCCCGTCGTACTCGACGACCGTCGCCGAAGTCACGGCCGCGAACCCGGCCTACGTCGGGCTCGACAGCACGCTGATCCTCGGCGAGCAGATCCCGGGCCGGCCGCTGCACACGGCGAACCTGACCGTCGACGCGCTGCAGCCGTGGAGCGGGATCGAGTTCCTCGCCAACGCGCACTACGTCGGCTCGAACAACGCGCAGCGCATCGCGCCGTACACGCTGGTGAACGCTGGCCTCTCGCACAGTCTCGGGATCGGGCGCATCACCGTGTTCGCCTCGAACCTGTTCAACACCGAGGCGGGGACGTTCTCGACGCTGCAGTACGCGCAGCCGATCGCGCTGAGCGGCGGCGGCACGCTGCTGCAGGCGGCGACGCCGAACGCGCCGCGGCAGTTCACCGTGACGTACTCGTTCAACACCGGCGCGCGCCCGGGCGCGGGCTTCTCGCGCGGCAGCGGCGCGTCGCGCGGCGCCGCCGGAACGGCCGCCGCGGCGACCGGGGCGGCGAACCAGCAGCGTGGCGGGCTCGGCTTCGGGCAGCTCAAGTTCATCGCGCCGCCGCCGGGCGTCGACCCGCTGACGATCGCGGCCAGCCGGCCGGAGTGCACGGCCGACCTCAAGCCGGAAGCCGAGAAGGTCTTGGCCGCGCTGGGCGTCGCGGCGAAGGCGTACGCCGCGGGGCAGCCGCTGCCGGCGGTCGAGGGCCTCACGGTCACCGCGCACGGCGAGCCGTCCAGCGCGACCTGGTACCTCGGCTTGGCGCCGAACATCCCGCAGAGCGTCCAGGACAAGCTGCGCGCGCAGCGCCAGCAGGCCGCGGCGAACGGCGCCGGTGGCCAGGGCGCGACGCGGCGCACCGGCGGCGCGACGCCGGGTGGCCCCGGCGGCGAACCGGGCGGCCCCGGCGGCCCGGGCGGCCAGCCGCCGAGCGGCTTCCAGGAGCGCGTCACCGCGACGTCGCCGGACAGCCAGCAGCGGCAGGGCGGGCAGTTCACCCCGCCGCCCGAGCTGATCGCCGCGCTGCTCCCCACCCGTGCGCTGGCGTCGTGTGCGTACGGCACCGTACTGACCACGACCGAGGCGAAGGCGAAGGGCTTTGACGTGCAGGCCGGCGTCCAGGCCGCGGCCTCGCCGGCGCCCGGCGCCAGCCCCGGTCCGGCTGCCGGCCCAGCGACGCGCGCTGCGCCCGCGCCGGGCGCGAGCCCCGCGCCGGGGGCGAGCCCCGCGCCGGGTGCGAGCCCGGGGCCGGACGGTCGCCAGCGGCGCGGCGGGTTCGGCGGCAACGCGTTCTACTACACGCCGTCGATCGGGCTGTTCGTGGTCCGGCCGCCCGACCTCGGGACCGGCGGCGGCAGCGTGGGCGGCGGAAGCGGCGGCACCGGCGGAAGCGGCGGCGGCGGCGGAAGCGTCAAACAGTAGGGCATGGCCACTGCCGCACCGCGCGTCGTCGTCATCGACGACGAGCGACACCTCCGCGAGCTGCTCGAGCTGGGACTCGCGGAGGACGGCTTCGAGGTCCGCAGCGCGCCCGACGGGCGGACGGGCTTGCAGCTCGTCCGCGACTGGCGGCCCGACGCGATCGTGCTCGACGTGATGCTGCCGTTCGTCGACGGGCTCGAACTGCTGCCGATGCTGCGCCGCATCACCGAGGCGCCGATCCTGATGCTCAGCGCGAAGGCCGACACCGACGACCGCATCACCGGCCTGCGGCGCGGTGCCGACGACTACATCTCCAAACCGTTCGAGATGACGGAGCTGGCGGCGCGGCTGCACTCGGCGCTGCGCCGGCCGCGGCTCGAGCAGCCGTCGATCGTCGCGTACGCCGACCTCACGATCGACCTCGACCGGCGCGACGTGAAACGCGGCGAGCGCCGCATCGAGCTGTCGGCGCGCGAGTACGCGCTGCTGCTGACGTTCGTGCGGAACCCGGAGCGCGTGTTCACGCGGGACCAGCTCCTCGATCTGGTCTGGGGCACCGACCGCGACGTCGGCCCGGGCGCGGTGGAGACCTACGTCTCCTACCTGCGCGCGAAGATCGATGCCGGCTTCGAGCCGAAGCTGATTCGCACGATTCGCGGCGCGGGCTACGCGCTGCGGGCGCACTGACCCCGTGTTCCACTCGTTCGCGCGCCGGCTGACCGGCTGGTACGTCGTCTCGGCGACCGTGATGGCGCTGGCGCTGCTCGGCGCCTGCGCGATCGTCGGTCTCGTGTGGTACGTGCACGTCGTCCAGGACGGCATCGACGCGGATGCGCGCGAAGCGGAGGCGTTCGGCGCGCGCGCGGCGGCGCGCGGCGCGCGCTTCCAGGACGCCGCGGTCGAGCTGGAGCAGCGGCTCGCGCGGCCGGGGATCCGCATGGTCGCCGCGGGGCCGTTTCCCCGCCCCAATCCCGACGGGCCGCGCGCGGCATCGCCGCGCTCCACCAGCGCGCCGCTGCTGATTCGGCCCGCGCCGCCGGGTCGCGCGACCGCGCAGAGCGCGAGCGCGCAGCGGCGCGACCCGCTCCCCGCGTTCGTCATCGTCAACGGCACGCGCGTGTTCGCCGATCCGCGCGAAGTGCGCAGCTCCGGAAGCCGGATCGGCTTCGCGCTCGGCACCGCGCTCGGCGCGCACTTCCAGCGCGTCGAGCTGCTCGACGGCGACTTGCGGATCATGCCCGATCCGAACGCGACGCTCGCGGTGGCGCTGTGGCTGCTCGCGGGGGTCGTGGTGCTCGGCGTGCTGGCCGGCGTCTTGGCGTGGTTCCTCGGCCGGTACATCACCTCGCAGGTGCTGCGCCCGCTGGTCGAGGTGACGCACGCGCTGCAGCGCTTCGCGGCGCGCGACTTCACGCCCCAGCCGATCGCGGTCGCCGGCAAGAGCGAGTTCGACGCGATCGCGATGGCGTACAACGCGGCCGCGGCGCAGGTCGCCGCGGCGTTCGCCGAGCGCCGGCTGGCCGAGTCGCAGATGCGCCAGTTCGTCGCCGACGCCGGTCACGAGCTGCGCACGCCGCTCACGATCGTGCTCGGCTACATCGACCTGCTGCGGCGCAAAGCGGACGAAGGCGACGAGCGCTCGCGGCGCATCTTCAGCTCGATCGGCATCGAAGGCGCGCGGATGCGCACGCTGATCGACAACCTCGTGCTGCTGGCGCGCATGGAAGGGGCCGACGTGCGCCCGCCGGAGCCGTTCGATCTGTGCCCGCTGCTCGAGGAGATGACCGAGGCCCGCCGGCTGCTGCATCCCGGCCGCCGCGTCGAGCTCGACTGCGGCGCGGACGCGACGGTGATCGGCAATGAAGCCGAGATCCGCGAAGCGATCGCCAACGTTGTCGACAACGCGATCAAGTACGCGCCGGGCTCGCCGATCCGCATCGCGACGAAGCCGTACGACGGCGGCGTCGAGGTGACGGTCGCCGATGAAGGTCCGGGGATCCATCCCGACGACCGCGAGGGGATCTTCGACCGCTTCTACCGCGGCGCGACGCGCGGCGAGGTGGAAGGCTCGGGGCTCGGCCTGGCGATCGCGAAGCGCGCCGTCGAGCGCGCGGGCGGAACGCTGGCGCTGGCCGACACGTCGCCGGCCGGCACGACGTTCGCGTTGCGGCTGCGCGCGGACAAGGTGACGGCGCGCGGCACGGTGTCCTCCTCGCACACCGGCTAGAAGCCTGCCGAGCTGAGGGGGCACTCGCCCGGCGTGGCCGGTCAGCCGTCGGGGCACAACGCGCCGTATGAGTGATCTCGGAACGAACACCGACCAGTCGATCCGTTACGATTCGTCCGCGACGGAGGGGACCGGCGAGAACGAACGGCACTCGATCCAAACCTATGTGAGCGACATGCTCGCGCTGGAGCGGCACATCGCGCAACCGCTGCAGCGGCAGCTCGACCTGGGCGAGACGGCCCAGTACGGCGAGGCGCTCAGCGTCGTCTCCGCGATCAAGAGCCTGACCGACTCGCACGTCACCGCGCTCGAGCAGTCCCTGGAACAGCTCGGCGGCCACGCCGCGAGCCCGGTGAAGTCGGCCTGGAGCAGTCTGCTCGGTGCCGGCGCGGCTGCGATCGACAGCGTGCGCAAGACCAAAGTCTCGAAGAACCTGCGCGACGACTACACGGCGCTGAACCTCGCGACGATCAGCTACACGATGCTCTACACGACTGCGGCCGGCCTCGGCGACACGATGGTTGCGGACCTGGCGCGGCGCCACCTGCGCGACTACGCGCGGCTGGTCATGCAGATCAACCAAATCATCCCCGAGGTCGTGCTCCAGGAGCTGGCCGAAGACGGCGAGCGAGTCGTGGCCGACGCCGGCGCGACGATTCGTCAGACGACCAACGAGATCTGGAAAGGCCAGAGCGACGTAACGGGTTAGCGTTCCACCCGCCCGCGCTCCTGGCGTTTCACGGCGGACCGCTACGGCGAAGCGCGACCATCTCCCGAATGCGGGGATGGTCGCGTTCTTGTCGTTTCATCCAGTCCTCGACGTCCGGAACGGGCGCACCCGTCCGGAAGAACCAGTAGTACGTGTTGAGGTCGCCCATGTAGGCGAAGCGCTTCTGCGCGTCTTTGCGCGCGGCGTCGTAGTCCGCGAACGACGTCTGGTACGCGCGTATCGACCCGTGCTCGCGTTCGAGCTCGAGCAGCGCGCGGGCGTTGCGGATCGTGCCTTCGATCTTCGCCTTCGAGTGGATCACGCCGTCGGTCCGCATGAGGCGGTCGACGTCGGTGTTGCCGTACGCCGCGACCTTCGCGACGTCGAAGCCCTCGAACGCCGTCACGTAGCCGTCCCAGCGCGCGTCGATGAAGGCCCACGAGAGACCGGCCTGCATGACGGCGCGGGTGATCACGGCGAGGTGGTCGCTCAGCGTCGGGTTCTCGACGACGCGCGGGATGCGGTCTTCCGGGGTCGCGCGCTTGGGAACCGGCACCGGCGGCGGTTCAGAAGTTTTGCTTGACCGTCCACTCGCTTTCGGGATGGCTCTTCTCCAGTTCGTGCCAGGCTTTGAGGAGGTCGCTCGCGTTGTGCGAGCCGCGGTACGCGCTCACGCCCGCGTAGTACTGCGCCTCGGCGGCGATCAGCGAGGTCGGGAAACGGCGCAGCACTTCGTCGTACAGCGCGTGCGCCGTGTCGTACTCCTTGCGGCGCAGCCGCGCGTGCGCGACGGCGGCGATGAGCTGCGGGGCGAACTCCGCCGGCGGCAGGTAGCCGTTCCAGCGGTAGAGCTCCGTGCCGTCCGTGTCGAGGATGCGCAAGTCCGGCGTCCAGACGTGGCGGTAGCGGTCGAGCAGCGGCTGATTCGATTCGACGGTGTTGTCGAGCTGATAGGGCGCGGTGAGGCGTTCGACCGCTTCGCGCACGGGGACTTCGGGATACGTCACGGTATCCAGCGCCTTGCAACCCCCTCAAGTCGGGTTGAAGACGTCCATGAGGACGAGCTTGTCGCCGTCCTTCGCGGCGCGCAATGCCTCGTCGAACGTTCCGAGCCAGGCGATCTCGCTCATGCTTGCCCTTTCGTCGAGCAGGGGTGGAGCACCATGATACCCGATCAAGACGCCGTGGCGAAGACGTGGGTCCTCGTCGCGGCGATCCTCGGCTCGGCGATGGCGTTCATCGACGGGACCGCGGTCAACGTCGCGCTTCCGGTGATCCAGCGCGAGCTCGGCGCGAACGCCGCCCAGATGCAGTGGGTCGTCGAGGGCTACGCGCTGTTCCTCTCGGCGCTGATCCTGCTCGGCGGGTCGCTGGGCGATCTGTACGGGCGCAAGCGGATGTTCGCGCTCGGCATCGTCGTCTTCGGCCTCGCCTCGCTCGGGTGCGCGCTCGCGCCGAACGTGCACGTGCTGATCGCCGCGCGCTGCGTGCAAGGGATCGGCGGCGCGCTCGCCACGCCCGAGTCGCTGGCGCTGATCAGCGCGTTCTTCACCGGCGCGGAGCGCGGCCGCGCGATCGGAACGTGGTCCGGGTTCGCCTCGATCACGGGCGCCGTCGGACCGCTGATCGGCGGCTGGCTGACGCAGCACGCGTCGTGGCGCTGGGTGTTCCTGCTGAACCTGCCGATCGCGGTCGCCGTGCTCGCGATATCGGCGCGCGGTTTCCCCGAGAGCCGCGACGAGGAGATGCCGCAGCAGCTCGACGTGCTCGGCGGCGCGCTCGCGACGCTCGGCCTCGGCGCGTTCACGTACGGGCTGATCGCGTCGCAAGGCGCGCGCCCGGGCCCGACCGCGATTGCGGCGGTGGTCACCGGGATCGTGCTGCTCGTCGCGTTCGTGATGCTCGAGCGGCGCTCGCGCGCGCCGATGATGCCGCTCGAGCTGTTCCGCTCGCGCGTGTTCTCGGCGGCGAACCTCTACACGCTGTTCCTGTACGCGGCGCTCGGCGGCAGCCTGTATTTCCTGCCCTACGTGCTGATCGACGTGCAGCGCTACACGCCGACGGCGGCCGGCGCGGCGCTGCTGCCGTTCATCGTGCTGATGTTCGCGATGTCGCGCTGGTCCGGCGGGCTGGTGGGGCGCATCGGCGCGCGGCTGCCGATGGTCGCCGGCGCGCTGTTCGCCGCGGCCGGGTTCGTGGCGTTCGCGCTGCCCGGGATCGGCGGCTCGTACTGGACGACGTACTTCCCGGCCGCGGTGCTGCTCGGCATCGGCGGCACGCTCTTCGTCGCGCCGCTCACCACGACGGTCTTCGACGCGGTCGACACCGAGAAGAGCGGCGTTGCCTCGGGCGTGAACAACGCGGTCGCGCGCACCGCCGGGCTGATCGCGATCGCGGCGCTCGGCATCGTCCTGGCCGCGGTGTTCAACGCGGGATTCGACCGGCGCATGGCGAGCCATCACGTCGCCCCGCAGACGGCGCGCATCGCCCACGACGACCGCGCGCGCCTGTATGCCGGAACGGTCCCCGGCGACGTTCCGGCGCAGGATCGTCCGGCGGTCGAAGCCGCGGTGCGCGAAGGCTTCCTGGCCGGCTTCCGGGCCGTGATGATCGTGTCGGCCGCGGTCTGCGTGATCGCGGCGTTCATCGCCTTCGCCGCCATCCCGGGCAAAGCGGTCGCGCCGAAACCGGCGGCCTGAAGGAACATCGAGGCGCATCCGCCGAGGTGACCGCCCGCCGCGAACGCCGCGCGCGCACCGAGCGAGAGGAGCAGAGCCATCAGCACCCAGGAAGGCCGGCTGGCCGGCCGCGTCGCCGTCGTCACCGGCGCGGCGAGCGGAATCGGGCGCGCCACCGCGCGCCGCTTCGCCGCCGAAGGCGCGCACGTCGTCGCGCTCGATCTGCGCGAGCCCGAGACGCCGGACGGCGGCCTCGCGCTCGCGTGCGACATCACCGACGCGAACGCCGTCGAAGCCGCCGTCGCGCAGGCGAAGGAGCGGTTCGGCCGCATCGACGTGCTCGCGCACTTCGCCGGCATCACGAAGGACGCGCTCGCGCACAAGATGACGCTGCAGCAGTGGGAGGACGTCATCCGCGTCAACCTGACCGGCTCGTTCGTCGTCGCGCAAGCGGTCGCGCGCGCGATGGAGGACGGCGGTTCGATCGTGCTGACGTCGTCGCGCTCGTGGCTGGGGAACGTCGGGCAGGCGAACTACTCGGCGTCGAAAGGCGGCGTCGTCTCGCTCGCGCGCACGCTCGCGCTCGAGCTCGGCAAGCGCCGCATCCGCGTCAACGCGCTGGCGCCCGGCTTCATCGAGACGCCCATGACCGACGTCGTGCCGGACAAGGTGCGCGAGAAAGCCGTCAGCGCGATCCCGCTGGGGCGCATCGGGCAGCCGGAGGAGATCGCCGCGGTCGCGCTGTTCTTCGCGAGCGACGAGTCGAGCTACGTCAGCGGCCAGACGCTGCTGATCGACGGCGGCCGTTCCGTCGGCGTCGGGCTCGTCTGACGTGCCGCGCTATTTCGAGGATCTCGCGGTCGGCGACGCGATCACCACGCCGGCCCGCACGATCACCGAAGCCGACGTCGTGCAGTTCGCGCAGCTCACCGCCGACTGGAACCCGATCCACACGGACGTCGAGTTTGCCAAGTCGACGCCGTACGGGCAGCGCTTGGCGCACGGGCTGCTCGGGCTGTCGTTCGCGATCGGGCTGCTCGACCGCACCGGCGCCTTCAGCGGCAGCGTCATCGCCAACCTCGGGCTCGAAGAGTGGAAGTACCCGAAGCCGCTGTTCATCGGCGACACGATCCACGCCGTCGTGACGATCACCGAAACCCGGCTGACGTCGGACGGCAAGCGCGGCATCGTCGGACGCACCTTCGCGGTGCTGAACCAGCGCGGCGAGATCGTGCAGGAGGGCCGCAGCCCGGTCATGGTGCGCCTGCGCCCGGCCTGATCGACCGCCCGGAGGTTTGCGCGCCGGGAATATCTTTCACGAGCGATGACGACAGCAGTCGAGGATCTCGCCGAGCACGTCGCGAGCGAGGAGACCCCCAGGCGCATCTTTCGCGGGCTGGTCGCGCGCGAGCGGTTCGACCACGTCGCGCGCCTCCGCGACGTGCTGGGCCGCCCGCCGCTCGCGCTGACCGCCGCCTACAGCTTCAAGACCAACCCGCGCAGCGAGCTGGTCCGCATGGCGCGCGCCCACGGCTTCGTCGCCGAGGCGATCTCGGCCGAGGAGCTCGCCTGGGCGGCGCATGAAGGGTTCGCGCCGGGCGAGACGATCTACAACGGCCCCGAGCCGCTGGCGCGGCCCGCCGGCGGCGAGCAGCTCGCCGTCGCGTTCGCCGACAGCGTCGAGGCGTTCGCGCGCAACGCGCGCCGGCGGGTCGCGGCGGTTCTCGGCGTCCGGCTCCGGCCATCGATGATCGCTTCGCGCTTCGGCGTGCCGGTCGACCAGGAGCGGGAGCTGTGCGACGCGGCCGGCGCGACGCCGCCCGATGCGGTGCTGGGCGTCTCGTACCACGTCCGGCGCGAGGACTACAAGGGCGCGACGTGGCGCGACCTCGCCGCCGACGTCCTCCAGCGCGCGGTCGGGCTGGAGCGCCGCTGCGGCCGGCCCGTGGTCGCCTTCGACGTCGGCGGCGGCTGGACGCCGGAGCAGTTCGACGCGGACTTCCAGGCCGACATGCGCTGGCTGGTCGGGCGCGTCGTCGACGCGCTGCCGTCGTGCACGCGGCTGATCTTCGAGCCCGGCCAGGCCGTCTGCACGCCGACCGAGGCGCTGCTGACGCGCGTCCTCGAGGTGCGCCGGCACGGCGCTCGCGCCGAGGCGATCGTCGACGTCGGCTATTCCGACTGGCCGGAGATGCACGCGTACGTCCACGGCTTCTTCGTCTGGCGCGGCGAGCGCTGGACGCCGCTGGGCCGGGGTCCGGACCGGCTCGGCGGGCGGACCTGCCTCGAGTACGACGTGATCGAAGGGCTCCGTTTTCCGGCCGATCTGGCGCCGGGCGACCGGTTGCTGATCACGGGTTCGGGCTCCTACGACCACTCGATGGCGTTCGACTTCGCGCGAGGTGGGTGGCCGGCGGATCCCTGAGCCGGCCCCGCCGGGCGAGCGGATGTGTTTGCCCCAGCGGCAAGCAGGGGTACGGAAGTCGAGCGATGAGCCCGCTTGCCGATACGACGTACGTGCTGCCGATCCGCCGCACAACGGTCGACGGGACGGACGACCTGGCAGCGTATCTCGAAGCGCTCGCCCGCCTGCTTCCCGTGGTCGTCGTCGACGGTTCGCCGCCGGAGGTCTTCGCGCACCACGCGGCGCGCTGGCCGCGCGCGGTCGTGCACGTGCCGGTCGACGAGGACCGCCGCATCGACCTCAACGGCAAGGTCGCCGGCGTCGTGACCGGGCTGCGCCGCGTCCGCACCGCCAAAGCGGTGATCGCCGACGACGACGTGCGCTACGACCCGTTCGCGCTGAGCCGCCTCGCGGCGCTGCTCGACGACGATCAGATCGTGCGCCCGCAGAACGTGTTCGACCCGCTGCCGTGGCACGCGGTCCTCGACACCGGCCGCATGCTGATCGCGCGCGCGACCGGCGGCGACTGGCCCGGCACGCTCGGCGTGCGCATGGACGTCTACCGCCGCGCCGGCGGCTATGACGGCGACGTCCTCTTCGAGAACCTCGAGCTGGTGCGCACGCTGCGCGCCGCCGGCGGTCGCGAGCGCGTCGCGGACGACCTCTTCGTGGTGCGGCGGCCGCCGAGCGCGCGGCATTATCTCTCGCAGCGCGTGCGGCAGGCGTACGACGAGCTCGCGCGCCCGGGCCGGCTCGCGGCGCAGCTCGCCGTCGCGCCGCTGCTCGCGGCCGCGGCGTACCGGTTCGGGCCGGCTGCGGTCGCGGCGTTCGCGTTCGGCTGCGTCGCGCTCGCCGAAACCGGCCGCCGGCGCGGCGGCGGTGCGCGCGTCTTTCCGCTGCGCGCGTCGTTGTGCGCGCCCGCGTGGGTGGTGGAGCGCGCGCTCACGTCGTGGGGGGCGCTGGTGCTGCGGATCGCGCGCGGCGGCGTGCGCTACTCGCACGGCACGCTGCGGGTCGCGGCGAACCCGGAGCGCGTGCTGAGCCGGCGTCTTGCGGAGCAGGTCGCCCCGCAACAGGTTCAGGGCACCCGGTGAACGGCACCGCGGCCGAACGGCTGGCGTGCGCGTTGCCGAACCCGTTCGACAGCGACGCCGCGCACGCCAACTCGTCGTATCACGGGCTGCGCGACGGCGAGCTGGTACGGCTGCTGGAGACCGCGCCGGCGAACCCGTTCGCGCACGTCGCGAACGACTCGTTTCGCGCCTTCGTCCTCGACGACGCGTTCTCGTGTCTGGGCGCGAAGGCGTCGATCCGGCGCGGCACGTACCGCGTCGGCGCGTACGCGCGGCTCGACGATCCCGACGTCACCGCCGGGCTCGCGCGCGATCTGTACGCGTTCGCGGCCGAGCGCCGTGGGTTCGAGAGCGACTTCACGACCTTCATCGCCGTCTTTCGCGAGCGCACGCAGCGCACCGAAGAAGCGTTCGACGGCGCCCTGTGGTCGCAGTTGCAGCGGCTGCACGATCTCGACGCGCGGTACCATGCGTGGGACGAGCGCGTCAGCGCCGACCCGGACGATCCGCGCTTCTCGTTCAGCGTCGCCGGCAACGCGTTCTTCGTGGTCGGACTGCACCCGGCCGCATCGCGCGCCGCGCGGCGCTTCGCCTGGCCGACGCTCGTCTTCAACGCGCACGAGCAGTTCGAGCACTTGCGCGAGGACGGGCGCTTCGCCGGGCTGCAGACGCAGATCCGCAAGCGCGAGCTCAAGCTCGAAGGGTCGCTCAACCCGAACCTCGCCGACTACGGCCGGCACTCCGAGGCGCGCCAGTACTCCGGTCGCGCCGTCGCCGAGGGCTGGGAGTGCCCGTTCAAGGCGCGCAACTGACCGAGCTGGCGCCGCGCAGCGGCACCGCGTTCGTCCTGGAGCGCGGTGACGTGCTGACGATCGTCGACCCCGAAGGCGAGCAGGTCGCCGACCTGGTCGCTTTCGCCGCGGACGACCCGCGCGAGGCGCTCTCGAACGGCCGCACGTTCGACTACGAGCAGACGATCGCGCTGACGGCCGGCAACCGGCTCTGGTCGAACCGCTCGCGCCCGCTGCTGACCATCGTCCGCGACGACGTGGGCACGCACGACTTTCTGCTGACGCCGTGCAGCCGCGACACCTGGCGCCTGTGCTACGGCGGGCTGCACGACGACGTGCCCGGCTGCTTCGGCAACCTGGCGGCCGTCCTCGCGCCGCACGGCATCGCGCCGGACGCGATCCCGACGGCGTTCAACGTCTTCATGCGGGTCGAGCTCGACCCGGCCGGCCGCATCCGGGTGCTGCCGCCGCGCTCGCGGCCGGGCGACGCCTTCGCCGTGCGGGCGGAGGAGCGGCTGATCGTCGGGCTGACCGCCTGCTCGGCCGCGCAGTCGAACAACGGGCGCTGCAAGCCGGTCCGGTTCGAGGTGAAGCAGCCGGGCTCGCGTTGACGCTCCTTCCCGGATTTGGTATGCTTCGGAGGTTCCGGCCGGACCGCCGTGGTTCGGCCGCTTTCGCGTGCAATCCGGAGAACTGAGTGCCCACCATTTCGCAATTGGTCCGTAAGGGCCGCGAGAAACAGCAGAAGAAGGTGAAGACCCCGGCGTTCCGCGTCGTCTCGACGGGACCGAAGCCGGGCCACCCCGACCTGCCCAACCGGACCTTCGAGGTGCCGGGGAATCCGCAGCGCCGCGGGGTCTGCACTCAGGTCAAGACGATCACTCCGAAGAAGCCGAACTCCGCGCTCCGTAAGGTCGCCCGCGTGCGCTTGACCAACGGCGAGGAAGTCACGGCCTACATTCCGGGTATCGGCCACAACCTTCAGGAGCATTCGGTCGTTCTGATCCGGGGCGGCCGCGTCAAGGATCTCCCGGGCGTCCGTTACCACATCATCCGCGGCACGCTCGACACCTCGGGCGCCGCGAACCGCAAGCAAGGCCGCTCGAAATACGGCGCCAAGCGCAACGTGAAGAAGAAGTAAGGAACCGCGTTACTCATGCCGCGTAAGGGCCCCGTCCCCAAGCGTCCGATTCTGCCGGACCCGAAGTTCAACTCGAAAGTGCTCGCGCGCTTCATCAACAAGGTGATGCTGCGCGGCAAGAAGTCGGTCGCGGAGCTGATCACCTACGACGCGCTCGAAGTGATCGCGACGCGCACCGGGCGCGATCCGATGGACATCTTCACGCAGGCGCTCGGCAACGCGATGCCGCTGGTCGAAGTGCGCCCGCGGCGCGTCGGCGGCGCGACGTACCAGGTGCCGATGGAGGTCCGTCCGGACCGCCGTCAGGCGATGGCGATGCGCTGGCTGATCAGCTACGCGCGCCTGCGCCCCGGCAAGTCGATGACCGAGAAGCTCGCGAACGAGCTGATGGACGCCGCCAACAACCAGGGCGCGTCGATCAAGAAGCGCGAGGACACGCACAAGATGGCCGAGGCCAACAAGGCGTTCGCGCACTACCGCTGGTGACCGGGACTCTCCCCTTTTAGGATCATGCCTCTCAAACGCGACTATCCGCTCGAACACACCCGGAACATCGGGATCGCTGCTCACATCGACGCCGGCAAGACGACGGCGACGGAGCGGATTCTTTTCTATACCGGCCGGACGCACAAGATCGGCGAGGTCCACGACGGCGCCGCGACCATGGACTGGATGGTTCAGGAGCAGGAGCGCGGGATCACGATCACGTCCGCCGCGACCGCGTGCACCTGGCGCGACACGCGCATCAACATCATCGATACGCCAGGCCACGTTGACTTCACGGTCGAGGTGGAGCGCTCGCTGCGCGTGCTCGACGGTCTGGTCGCGCTGTTCGACTCGGTCGCCGCGGTGCAGCCGCAGTCCGAGACCGTGTGGCGCCAGGCGAACAAGTACGCCGTCCCGCGCATCATCTTCGTCAACAAGATGGACCGCATGGGCGCGGACTTCTTCAACTGCGTCCGCCAGATCCGCACGCGCCTCGGCGCGCCGGCGACCCCGATCCAAGTGCCGATCGGCGCCGAGGGCGACTTCCTGGGCGTGGTCGACCTGTTCACGATGACGAAGGTCATCTACACCGACGACCTCGGTTCGACGTCGGAGTCGACGCCGGTGACGGAAGCCGACGGCGAGCTGTTCACGACCGCGCAAGAATGGCGCCAGGCGCTGATCGAGGCGATCGCGGAGCAGGACGACGCGCTGCTCGAGATGTTCTTCGCCGAGGAAGAGATCCCGGTGGAGCGCCTGCACAACGCGCTGCGCGCGGCGACGATCCAGGGCAAGGTCCTGCCGATGCTGTGCGGCTCGGCGTTCAAGAACAAGGGCGTGCAGCCGCTGCTCGACGCCGTCGTCGACTTCCTGCCCTCGCCGATCGACGCCAAGCCGATCACCGGCAAGGATCCGAGCGACGAGTCGGACATGACGCGCCGGCCGAACGACGACGAGTACTTCTCGGCGCTGGCGTTCAAGATCGCGACCGACCCGTACGGCAACCTGACGTACTTCCGCGTGTACTCCGGGGTGCTCGAGAAGGGCTCGTACGTGTACAACGCGCGCAGCGGCCGCAAGGAGCGCATCGGGCGCATCCTGCGGATGCACGCGAACCATCGCGAGGACATCGACGCGATCGGCGCGGGCGACATCGCGGCGGCGGTCGGTCTCTCCGACACGCGCACCGGCGACACGCTCTGCGACGAGAAGCACCCGATCCTGCTCGAGAACATCACGTTCCCGGAGCCCGTCATCCACCAGGCGATCGAGCCGAAAACGAAGGGCGACCAGGACAAGATGGGCATCGCGCTGACGCGCCTGGCCCAGGAAGACCCGACGTTCCGCATGCGGACCGACGAGGAGACGCAGCAGACGATCATCGGCGGGATGGGCGAGCTCCATCTCGAGATCATCATCGATCGGCTGAAGCGCGAGTTCAAGGTCGAGGCGAACGTCGGCAAGCCGCAGGTCGCGTACAAAGAAGCGATCACGAAGAAGGTCGAAAAACAGGGCAAGTTCGTGCGCCAGACCGGCGGCAAGGGCCAGTACGGCGACGTCTGGATCCGCCTCGAGCCGGGCGAGCCGAACTCCGGCTACCAGTTCGTGTGGGGCATCGTCGGCGGCGTGATCCCGAAAGAGTACCAGAAGCCGGTCCAGGAAGGGATCCGCGAAGCCGCCGAGAGCGGCATCCTGGCGGGCTATCCGGTTCTGGACTTCAAGGTGACGGTCTTCGACGGCTCGTTCCACGACGTCGACTCGAGCGAGATGGCGTTCAAGATCGCCGGCTCGATGGCGTTCAAGGAAGCGAATCGCGCGGCGGGGCCGATCCTGCTCGAACCGATCATGGGCGTCGAGGTCACCGCGCCTCGCGACTTCATGGGCGCGGTCAACGGCGACCTCAACCGCCGCCGCGGCCAGATCCAGTCGCAGGACGAGGCGATCGGCGGCGCGGTGGTGATCAAAGCCAACGTCCCGCTCAGCGAGATGTTCGGCTACGCGACCGACCTGCGCAGTGCGACGCAGGGCCGCGCGACCTACACCATGGAGTTCTCGCACTACGAGAAGGCGCCGAAGTCCGTCGAGGAAGAGATCGTCGCCAAGGCTCAAGGCAAAAAATTAGCGACCGCCTAGCGCGGATCTTCTCTCAGCAC
>DASWRW010000011.1:0-166568 GCA_036402975.1 Candidatus Elarobacter sp.
CGCGCCGTACCGCGGGAAGGTGCTGCTGATCGTGAACGTCGCCAGCAAGTGCAGCTTCACGCCGCAGTACGCCGGGCTCGAAGCCCTCTACCGCGAGTTCCAGGCCCGCGGCCTCGTCGTCCTCGGCTTCCCGTGCAACCAGTTCCTCGCCCAGGAGCCGGGGACCGAAGCGGACGTGAAGCAGTTCTGCGCGACGCGCTACAACGTCAGCTTCCCGCTGTTCGCCAAGGTGGACGTGAACGGCCCGAATGCCCACCCGCTGTACCGCTACCTGAAAGAGCACCGCCCGGGCACGCTCGGCACCGGGGCGGTGAAATGGAACTTCACGAAGTTCCTCGTCGATCGGGACGGCAAGGTCGTGAAGCGCTACGGCATGTTCGCCACCCCGCGCCGCATCGGCCGCGACCTCGTCCGGCTTGGGCTCGTGCCGGACGCCGTCACTCCACGGTGACGCTCTTCGCCAGGTTCCGCGGCTTGTCCACGTCGCAGCCGCGGATCAGCGCGATCTCGTAGGAGAGCAGTTGCAGCGGGATCGCGCAGACGATCGGCTGCAGGTACTCCGGCACGTCGGGCACCGGGACCACGTCGTCGGCCAGCGCCGCCACCTCGGCGTCGTTCTCGCTGCACACCGCGATCACCGGGCCGCCGCGGGCCTTGATCTCCTGCATGTTCGACATCACCTTGTCGAACACCTGCCCGCGCGGGACCAGGAACACGCTCGGCGTGTCCTCGTCCACCAGCGCGATCGGGCCGTGCTTCATCTCGGCCGCGGCGTACCCCTCGGCGTGGATGTAGCTGATCTCCTTGAGCTTCAGCGCGCCTTCGAGCGCGGTCGGGAAGTTCACGTAGCGGCCGAGGAAGAGCGCCGAGCGCGCTTTGCGAACCCGCTTCGCGACCTTCTTCACCTCGTCGGACGTGTTCAGCACGACGTCGATCGCGGCCGGGAGCAGCTTCGTCCCTTCGGCGATCTCGCGCAGCCGCTCGAGCGGCGCCGACTTGCGCACGCGCGCCAGATACAGCGCGAGCAGCACCGCCGCGATCGCCTGCGAGACGTACGTCTTGGTCGCCGCGACCGAGATCTCGGGGCCGCCGCGCGTGTAGAGCGTGGCGTCGGCGACGCGGCTCAAGTGCGAGCCGACGACGTTCGAGATGCCGATGATCGGGGCGCCTTCTTCCTTCGCGATCTTCACCGCTTCCATCGTGTCCGCGGTCTCGCCCGACTGCGACATCGCGATCGTCAGCGTGCGCGCGTCCATGAAGCGGTCGCCGTAGCGGAACTCGCTGGCCAGCTCCATCTCGACCGGCAGCTTGCACAGCGCGCGCATCAGGTACATCCCGACCATGCCGGCGTGGTAAGCGGTGCCGCAGCCGGTGATCGAGATCTTGGTCATCGCGCGCAGCACGATCTCGTCGATGCCGAGCTCGGCGGCGAGCTGGACGTCGTGGCTCTCGTCGATCCGGCCGGCCAGCGTCTCCTTGATGACGTTGGGCTGCTCGAAGATCTCCTTGAGCATGAAGTGCTTGAAACCGGCCTTCTCGGCGGACGTCGCGTCCCACGAGATCTGCTGCACCTCGCGCTCCACGGGCTTGCCGTCGAACGCGGTGAGGGCGTAGCCGTCGCTGCCGACGTCGACGACCTCACCCTCTTGGAGGATCACGATCTTCTTGGTGTACTGCAGCATCGCCGGGATGTCCGAGGCGACGAACATCTCGTGGTCGCCCAGCCCGACGATCAGCGGCGTCGCGCCGTTGCGCGCGAAGACCAGGCGGCCCGGCGCGTCGGACGAGATCACGCCGAGCGCGAACGCACCGCGCACCTGCGCCAGCGTCGCCCGCACCGCGGCGACGACGTCGCCCTCGTAGTGCGTCTCGATCAGGTGCGCCAGCACCTCGGTGTCGGTCTCCGAGCGGAAGACGTGGCCCTTCGCGAGCAGGTCCGCCCGCAAGGTCGCGTAGTTCTCGATGATCCCGTTGTGCACCACGGCGAAGCGCGCCGAGCAGTCCATGTGCGGGTGGGCGTTCGCGTCGGAGGGGCGGCCGTGGGTCGCCCAGCGGGTGTGGCCGATCCCGGTCGTGCCGTGCAGCGCCTCTCCGTTCTGCAGCCGGGCCGCCAAGTTGGAGAGCTTCCCCTCCGCCTTGGAGCCGGCGAGTTGCCCGCCGGCGTCGATCACCGCGATCCCGGCCGAGTCGTACCCCCGGTACTCCAGCCGCGCCAGCGAGTCCATGATGATGGGGACGCTGTCCCGCGTCCCGATGTAGCCGACGATGCCGCACATGGTAGTGATGACCCTCCGTGGCCGCCCGGGGATTCCCCTACGTGCGGCTGTCTATTTGATGCCTTCGCGGGTGCGCTTGTAGGGGATCTTGCCGAGGCGCACTTCGTTGAATGCGGTCGAGACCGGCTTGTTGGGGTTCACGCGCTCGGTCAGCGGCGGGGCGCCGTTGTTGAGCTGCTTGGCGCGCTTGGTGACGACGTTGACGAGGGAGAACTTCGAGTCGACGTGCCGGAGCAGGCCGTCGAGGTCGCCGAATACGCTGTCGCTCATGGTTAGCTGTCTTCCAATTCTTTGAGGCGGGTGTCGGGGTAGCGATGGATGCGGTACCGCTCGGATCGCACGATCGCTTCGAGGTCGTCGACCGCCCGGTGCGGCTGCGCTTCCTCATTGATCACGAGATAGTCGAAACGGCGAATGTAGGTGAACTCGTCGTGCGCGATCTCGAGCCGCGCGGCGATCTGCTCGTTGGTTTCGGTGCGGCGCGCCTCGAGGCGCGAGCGCAGGTACGAGAACTTGTCCGGGACGATGAAGATGAGAACGGCGTCGGGGAAGCGCTCCTTGATCGCGAGCGCGCCGTTGACTTCCGGCTTCATCACGATGTCGTAGCCCTTGCGCAGCTGCTCTTGGATGAACGACCGCGGCGTGCCGTAGTAGTTCTCGTTGTAGCGGCGCCATTCGAGGAACACGTCCTCGGCGAGCCGGCGCTCGAACTCGTCGTGGGTGAGAAAGAAGTAGTCGACGCCTTCGCGCTCACCCGGTCGCGGCTGCCGTGTCGTCGCGGAGACGGAGTACAGAAGCCGCTCGTGGCGGGCCTTGAGACCCTCCACCAGCGTGTCCTTTCCCGCACCCGACGGGCCCGACACGACGAACAACAGACCGGGCCCGGACAGAACGCATCCTCCTCGCCGACGTCCTGCGACAAAAGCTCAGGACAGGCCAAACACGGACAAATACGGAGTTGCCGGGAAAGGACCTCCCCGGGATGACCACGGACTGGATCCTGATCCGCCGCGCCGGAGCGGAGCTGGAGCGGGCGCTGCCCGGCGGCCGGGTCGCGGACGCGGGCCTGCTCGACGACGGGCGGGTGGCGTTGCGCTTCGCCCTGCGGCAAGCTCGGGACGACCGGTCGCGCAAGCGGGGACCGGCGACCCTGGCGATCGACGCCTTCGGCTCACCGCCGGTCGTGACCCTGGACGACGCCGAGCTGGCGCTCGCGCCCGACCCGGGCTGGCTGCGCGCGGCCGGCCAGACGCTGCGCGGGATGCGGCTGACCGCGGTGCAGGCACGCCGGGGCGACCGGGTGCTGGTGCTGACGTTCGGCACCGCGTCGCGGTTCGGGGTCGAGAGCGAGTCGCGGCTGGTGGTCGAGCTCGTCCCGCGCTACGGGAACGTGGTGCTGTTGCGGGAGCGGCTGGTCGCGGCCGCCGCGAAGCAGTTCTCGCCGGCGGAGAACGAGGCGCGCGCGGTGCAGATCGGGCTGCCGTACGAGCCGCCGCCGCTGCCCCGTCCAACGCTCGATCTCCCCGGGTTCACCCGCGCCCTCGAAGGCCCGCCGGACCAAAAGGCGCGGGCGCGCGCGCTGGGCGGCTATCTGCCGGAGCTGCCCCGGCTCTTGGCCGAGTCGCTCGCCGTCCAAAGCGGCGCGCAGGCCTGGCCGTCGGCGACCCGGCTCGCCGCGTGGCTCGAGGAGCAGGCGCGCGCGCTGCTCGCCGCCGCCGAGGCCGACGCCGCCGCGGCGGACCGCCCGGTCCACGTCTATCGAGACGAGCACGGCGCGGTCGCCGCGGCGCACGTGGCGGAGCTCGCGCAGTTCGGCGCGCTCGCGCACGAGACTGCATCGTCGCTGCTCGACGTGTTCGCGGAAGCCCGTTCCTCCACGCTGCGCGCGCGGCGCGGTGATGCGACGGAGCGGCGGCGCGCCGCGCTGCTGGCGCGCATCGCGAAGCGCGCGCGCGCGACGGACGACGAGCTGGCCGGAACCGCCGCGCGGCTCGCCGCCGTCGCCGAGCGCGACCGCCTGCGCGAGAGCGGTGACGCGCTGTTCACGCACGCGCACGAGATCCCGGCCGGCGCGAGCAGCTACGTGCCGGAGACGAATCCCAGCCTCACGATCGCACTCGACCCCGAGCTCGACCCGAAAGAGAACGCGCAGCGCTACTACGCGCGCTATCGCAAGGCCGCCGACGCGCTGCCGCACCTGGAGCGCCGCCGCGAGGTGCTCGCCGCGCGGCGCGAAGCGCTCGACGCGCTGGCGTTCGAGACCGAACGCGCCGACGCGCCGACGCTGCCGGAGCTCGAAACGGATCTCGACGAGCTCGAAGGCCGTGCCCCGCGGCGAGCGCCGCAACCGGCGGGGAAGCGCCGCGCGCCGCTGCGGCTCGACCGGCCGTCGGGCGCGCGCATCTACGTGGGCCGCTCGCCGCGCGAGAACGCGGAGGTCACGTTCCGCATCGCGCGCCCCGACGATCTGTGGTTTCACGCGCGCGGCATCCCCGGCTCGCACGTCGTGCTCCAGCCGCGCGACGGCGCGCCGCCCGCGGACGACGATCTCGACGCCGCCGCGAACCTGGCCGCCGCGCACAGCAAAGCGAAGAACGCGCCGCGCGTCGAGATCGACTACACCGAGCGCAAGTACGTGCGCAAGCAGCGCAACGCCGGCCCGGGTCTCGTCTGGTACACGAACGCACGCACACGAATAGGGACACCCACTTCGAATCAAACAAAGTTGTAGATCCTTCCGGATCAAGACAATGAATCAGCTCGATCTGTTTTCACAACCAAAGTAGAAGCTTTCTTTGCTGACCTCTCGCGACGCTATAGGTCTATCGCCGAAGACTTCCCGCGCGTACATTGGTGTACAACTAGAGCAATCCGAGGCATCGCCGACGCTAGTCTGAAAGACTGCTGAAACATGGCAGAAGTGTAACAAGGAACTAGCCGGATGGGGTTGGTGCCCGCTTCTCTCGCCGCATGGAACCTCACATACGCTGAGGATTCGGACGACAAAGAGGAACTTGGCGCTCTCGAAGTTAGATTCGTGGCTATTATTGACGAGAGCATCGCTATATTTGTAGCGTATTGCAGCGAACGTTGGCTCTCGAAAAATGGGGCGATCACTTACGGTCAGCAGCACGAGCAGATGCGTGCGCCGAGTATGCACTGGCAATTCCGATTTGGCTTATCGCCATAGAGCGATTCGTCGCTCACACTCTGCGAGGGTCGTCACCTTCGCCGGTCCAGATTGTTACGCCAAAAGTGAGCTATGCGCAAACACAGGCGCTGTTCGATAAGGTTTTTCATGACTCAAAGAAGAGACGCTCTTTCGGAAATAGCTCATGACTTGCTGCGACGGCTTGGGAGGTAAAGGGTCATTCACCAAATAACCTTTTCGTTAGTATGGCTATTAACAGCCCCGCCATAACAAGTCCGAGAAACATCTCTCCGACCGCTATGATTCGTCCAATGCCCATAGGAACTACATCGCCGTAACCGACCGTGGTAAACGTCACCGCCGAAAAGTAGAGTCCATCCAAGAGGCTCTGTGGCTTGATAGCTCCCGGTACAGCAGAATATATCAAGCCAAAGATTATGACCACTCCGGACACCCATATTGTCCAACGCAGCAGTGAGCGTCCGTAGTTTGACGTAATACGGAGGAATTGTCCAAATGCCGGATGCCGGCGCTGCAGGTGATCGATACGTTGCTGCAAACGCGCTTGATCGTAGAGCAAAATAGCTCTATTAAAGTTTACTGCGTTTAAATCGACGCCGATCATACTAGTCCGTTCACTGTAGTCCGCATCATCAAAGAACGCTCCGGAAAGGCGAGTCCAATCGAATATAGTACCTCGGATGTGTGCTTGCGAGAAATGAGCGCCGGCGAGGTTCGCACCTGTTAGATTCGCGCCGGAAAGATCCGCAGCGAAAAAATCAATATTGCTCAGGTCGCGGCCTTGAAGATCCGCATCTCTGAGAGGGCAACCTCGAAGGTCCAAGTGATCGTAGAGAGACCCGACTTGCGCTTCGATAGACGTACGGTCCCAGTCGTTCGCCAGCAAGGTGGCTAGGATCAATTGGCCTTCCGCGCTGGCCCAACGCTCTACTAGATCTTCTTTGCTCGCTTTGGCAAACTTGATCAGGTCAGGATGTCCCGTGCGGAGGGATTCTCCCGGTGGAATAAAGCTCTTGCCACTATCCTGCACTACGTGCATTTTCCGAGCATCGCGACAAGCGTAAATACGCCGGCGTATGTCCCCGTTCCTCGGATGAGGGCGCTGTGAAATCGCTAGCAATCGACCGCGACGCCGAAATCGTTGCGCGGGGCTAGACGCGGCTCGCTTTCCTCGAACAATCGCCCTATGTGAAAGAGTCGTTCATCGTTGCTCGCAATGTGAAACCACTTCGGCCTGCGGCTGAGATAAACTCCAACGACGTCGCTAGATCGACTGGGCGCCACTAGGATCGCCGCATCTTAGGCGTGGACTTCGAGGGCATCGATTTCGTACTCGGGACCGATCGCGTCGACACGATTGTGGCGCACTTTCATTTCCGATACGCGCGCGCGTTGAGGGCAATTCGCCGAGGCCTCCGCGGTACTGACGCTCCAAAGGACGAGTTCGCGACGTGCTCGCGGTCGGGTTGTGGCGGCATAGGTGCTGTGGTTTTCAAGTCGGTTCGGCTACGCTGCTCAGTGCAAGCAGCGCGAAGCCGGTCCGGGCCTCGTCTGGTACACGAACGCGCGCACGCGGGTCGGCAAACCGCCGAACGCTAACGGCACGTCGTGAACATCGCGACCGTGCCGGGCGTCTGGCTCGTCTCCTCACTGCTGCTGGTCGCGCCGGCGGCGGCGCAATCCGTGCCGTCCGATCCACCGTCGCCCGCGGATCTGCTGTCCGGAACTGCGGCGTCGGCGTTCGGAGCGCACGCGTGATCGACACGCGGGGCCGCTATCTCGTCGAGTTCCTCCGGCGGGAGGACGCGCCGCCGCTTCCCGCGATCGTGCGGGTCGACGATCGCACGGGCCATTGGCTGTATCCGCCGACCGTCGCAGCGCGCGTCGTCATCGTTGTTCCGCCGGCCGCGGGAAGCGCGCTCAACGTGTCGGTCGACGCGGTTCGCCCGGCCGGCGGCCCGGATGTTCCGTGCACGCCCGGCGTTGCGACGCCGGGGCCGATCAGCGGCGTGCCGGTCCCGGCCGACACCGGCGAGATCGCATCCGTCTCGCATCTCGACGATGCTCCTGCAATCTGCGAGACACCGTTCGTCCGCGAGGGCCATCTCACCATGCCCCCGCCGCGCCCGGTCTTCGCCGACGGCGTCCGGCAGGTCGCGGGGACGGTGAAGGTTCGCACCTCGATCACCGCCGACGGACATGTCGACAACGTGAGGGTGCTGAGCGCGCCGTCGCCGGAGGTGGGCGGCGTCGTGGCGACCGCTGCGCGCGGTCTGACCTATACGCCGAAGGTGTTCCGCTGCCGGGGCGTTCCGTCGACGTCGTTCTTCAGCATGCGGTTCGGCGCTTCGCCCGGCTGAGGCCGGTCGCGCTCCGAGCGCACGCTACGACAGGCGTGCGCGGTAGGCGCGGACTTCCTCGGCGACGCGGTCGTAGGCGGCGCCGATCGCGTCGACGCGCTCGCGCGCACCGTCCAGGTTTCCTTGGCGGGCGCGGGCGTCGAGCTCGGTCGCGAGGTGGTAGACGACGTTCGCGCCGATGTTGCCGGCGCTGCCCTTGATGCCGTGCGCGGCGCGCGCGACGATCTGCGCGTCGTTCGCGGCCAAGCCTTCCGCCAGCGCGCGGCGGTGCTTGTTCCCCGTCTCGAGCGCCATCTCGAGCAGATCGGCGATGCCGTTCACGTCGTCCTCGAACGCCTCTTCGAGCCGGCTCAGATCGAGGATGTTCCTATCCGGCAACGCCCACCCCGTTCGCGAAGCGCTCCACGACCGCGCGCAGCGCGGCGAGCTGAACGGGCTTCGCGAGGTAGTCGTCCATCCCCGCCGCAAGACACGCTTCGCGGTCGCCTTCGAGCGCGTTGGCCGTCATCGCGACGATCGGGACGTGCCCGCCGCGCGCCGTCTCGGCACGGCGGATCTCGCGCGTCGCCTCGAAGCCGTCACACTCCGGCATCTGGCAGTCCATCAAGACCAAATCGTACTGGCCGTGGGCGACCGCCTCGACCGCCTCGCGGCCGTCGTTGACCGCGTGCGCCTGATAGCCCAGCTTCTTGAGCTGCTGCAGCGCGAGCTTCCGGTTCACCGGGTTGTCCTCGGCGACCAGCACCAGCACGCCGTCGGCGGAGCGCGGCGGCGCCGCGCCCGGCTCGGCGACCGCGGCGGCGGTATCGGACGGCGCCGGCGACGCGGCGAGCGCACCGACCAGCGCGTCGTGCAGCACCGTTTGGCGGAGCGGCTTGCGCACCACCGCAACGAACCCGTGCGCGCGCGCGTCGGCGGGATTCGAGGCCTCGTCGGAGCCGGTGACGAGCACCAGCGGCACCTTCTCGAAGCCCGGCACGCCGTGCAGCCGCGACGCGAACGTGAACGCGTCGCCCGCCGCTCGGCGGTCGACGATCACGACGTCGAACGGGCCGCGCCGCCCGGCGGCGGCCTTCGCAAGCTCCAGCGCGTGCGCCGCGTTGCCGGTGCTCGACGCGATCGCACCCCAGGCGAGCAGATACTGGTCGACGACTTGGCGCGCGACCGCTTCTTGGTCGACGACCAGGATGCGCGCGCCGCGCAGCGTCTCGCCGATCGCCGGCTCGACGTCTTCGTCGACGCGCATGAACGGGATCGTGAACCAGAACGTCGAGCCGCGCCCGAGGCTGCTGTCGAAGCCGATCCGGCCGCCCATCAGCTCGACGATGCGGCGCGAGATCGACAGCCCCAGCCCCGTTCCGCCAAAGCGGCGGCGCGTCGACTGATCGGCCTGCCGGAACGGCTCGAACAGCCGCTCCGCGGCCTCCGGCGCGATCCCGGGGCCGGTGTCCGTGACCGAGAAGCGCAGCGTCGCGCTGCGTTCGCCGCCCGAGCCGTCGACGCGGTCGACGATCGCGCGCACCGTGACGCTGCCGGTCCCGGTGAACTTCACCGCGTTGCCGATCAGGTTCAGCAGCACTTGGCGCAGCCGGTCGGCGTCGCCGAGCACGCGGCGCGGGACGTCGGGTCCGACGTACGTCGAGAGCGACAGTCCTTTCTTGCGCGCCGCGGCGGCCAGGATGTCGGTCGCGTTCTCGACCGCGACGACCGGCGAGAACGGCGCGCTCTCGATGTCCATCCGCCCGGCCTCGATCTTCGAGAAATCCAGGATGTCGTTGACGATCGCCAGCAGCGACTCGGCCGAGTCGCGGACGGTCGTCGCGTACTCGCGCGCCTCGTCGTTGAGCGGCGTCTGGAGCAGCAGCTCCGACATCCCGACCACCGCGTTGATCGGCGTGCGGATCTCGTGGCTCATCGTCGCGAGGAACTGCGACTTGACGTCGGCCGCTTCGACCGCGCGGTCGTGCGCGGCGCGGATCGCCTCCTCGGCGGCCTTGCGCTGGGTGATGTCGCGCAGGATGATGATCGACTCGCCGAAGGCGTGCGTCACGTCGCGGCCGCGCGCGAACTCGACCGGGAACAGCGTCCCGCGCGCGTCGCGGCCGATCGTCTCGACCACGGTCGTCTCGGCCACGTCGGCGATGCTCGCGTAGTCGGGCAGGATGCGCGCGATCGGCGTTCCGGGCAGATCCTCGGCGACGAAGCCGAACAGCGCCGCGGCGGCCGGGTTCACCGAGGCCACGGCGGCCCGCGAGTCGACCGCGACCAGCGCGTCGGCGACGCCGTTCACGATGCCGCGCAGCCGCCGCTCGCTGGTGGCGAGCACGTGGGAGAGCCGGTTCGTCTCGGCGAGCAGCGCGACGACCAAGAACGTCGTCGCGACGAAGACGTCGACGCGCGAGAGGTACCAGCCGATGCTGTAGCGCGTCCCGCCGACGGCGTTCAGCAGCGACTCGATCAGCAGCGCGGCGACCGGCACCATCAGCCAGACGTCGACGACGCTGCGCTCGCGCCGGCCTTGCAGCACCAGCAGCGTTCCGGCGGAGAGCGCGGCGACCGCGGCGAGCGCGAAGTAGATGGCCGCCGAGTACGTGCCGTTGGTCGAGAGATCCGGCAGCGCACCGTCGAACGCGAAGACGAGCTGCATGACGCCGTAGGCGGCGACGATCGTCAGCAGCACCGCCCCGATCGCGTGCGCAAACGGCACCCGCCGCCGCGCGTCGCGCGGCGCCATAACCGCGTACGCGGCGAACGCAGCCGGGAGCGCGGTGTGCCACACGATCCAAAGGTACGCCGCGGCGTGCGGCAGCGCGCCGGCCGGCCCCGTTCCGACGCCCGGCAGCGTCAGCACGTACGGGATGAAGACGAACGTGCTGAACATCGTCCCGCAGGCCAGCGCCAGGATCGAGGGCCGGCGCGAGAGCGCGAACTGCGCGAAGAGGATCGTGGTCGTGATCGCGAGCCCCATCAGGATCGCGCCGCCGTAGAGCGTCACGAAGCCGGGGAACGTGCCGAGCACGGTGCGCGCGAACGGCAGCGCGATGACGGCGACCGCACTCAGCGATGCGATCGCGACGAACGCCGCCCGACGCTGCTGCGGCGATGCCGGCAGCGTCCCGAGATCGATGGCTGGGGAGTCCACGCCCTCGACGGCTTCTCGCCTCAGCGCCGCGTGCCCGTCGCCGGAGCCGCCGGCTGCGATAAGACTTGGTATCTTTACGAACGCTCGACGAACATCGCGTCGCCGAACGAAAAGAAACGGTAACGGTGCTCGATCGCGTCCCGGTAGGCGTGCCGAACGCGCGCATACCCCGCAAAGGCGGCGACGAGAACCAGCAGCGTCGAGCGCGGCAGGTGAAAGTTCGTCAGCAGCGCGTCGACGACGGTGAAGCGAAAACCCGGCGTCACGAAGAGATCGGTCTCGCCCTCGCCCGCCGCGGCGTCCCCGCCGCGCAGCGCGGCGCCTTCGAGCGCGCGCAGCACCGTCGTCCCCGCCGCGATCACGCGCCGGCCGTCGCGCCGCGCCGCGGCGACGGCCTGCGCCGTTTCGGGCGGGATCGCGTAGCGCTCGGCGTGCATCACGTGGTCGTCGATCGTCGTGCCGCTCATCGGCCGGAACGTTCCGATCCCGACGTCGAGCACCAGCGGTGCGAGCACGACGCCGCGCGCGCGCAGCGCGCGCAGCACCTCGTCGGTGAAGTGGAGCGACGCGGTCGGCGCGGCGACGCTGCCCGGGACGCGCGCGAACACGGTCTGATAGCGTTCCGCCCGCGCCGCGTCGCCCGCGCCGACGTACGGCGGCAGCGGCAGCTCGCCGTGCGCCACCAGCAGCGCGCCGACGTCCACGCCGTCGTCGAAGCGCACGACGCGCGGCCCGTCCGCGAGGACGCCGACCACGGTCGCGCCCGCGTCTCCGATGCGCAAGCGCGCGCCGGTGCGCAGCTTGCGGCCCGGGCGCACGAGGGCCAGCCATTCGCGCGCCGCCGGATCGAACGCGGCCTGCGCGCGCGGCCGCAGCAGCAAGAGCTCCGCGCCGCCGCCGCCGTCGCGCAGGGCGCGCAGCCGCGCGCGGACGACGCGCGTCTCGTTCAGCACCAGCACGTCGCCCGCGCGCAGCAGCGCGGGGAACTCGGCGAACGTGCGGTGCTCGAGCGTCTCGCCGGCACCGAGCACGAGCAGCCGCGCGGCGTCGCGCCGCGCCGCCGGCTCGCGCGCGATCAGCTCGTCGGGCAGCGCGTAGTCGTACGCCGCGACCTCCCGCGGCGCGTCACTCAGCGGCATGCCGGCGGCGGCGCAGCGCGGATCGAGCGACGCTCAACCCACCGAATTCCCCACGCGGGTGCGCTCGATGTCGAGGAAGGACTGCAGGCGGCGGCGGTCGTCGTCGGGGACGTCGACGAACTGCACGCCGACCTGGAAGGTGTCGCGCTCCAGCGCGCGCACCCAGCGCACCTCGGCTGTCGCCATCAGGAACGGCGCGCGCTTCATGGTGAAGGTGTAGCGCGTCCCCTTCGGCAGATACTGGTCCGAGATCACGCGCATCCCGGTCGCGCTGATGTCGGCGACCGCGGCGCGGAACAGCGTGAACGACGCCTTGTCCTCGACGACGACGTCGATGAACTTGCGCAGGCGGACGCCGTCCTCGGCGCGTTTCTCGTCAGGCATTCGTCACCGTCGTCCCCGGGAAGTAGAACGCGACGATCTCGCTCGCCGACGCGCCCGCGCCGGCGAAGTAGCGCGCGCCCCATTGGCAGAGCCCGACCCCGTGACCACGGCCCGAGCCTTCGATCACCAGCCGCGGCGGCGCCTGCGGCTGCGTCGCGTCGATGCGCACCGCGCGCAGCCACAGGCTGCGCACGACGTCGGAGCCGAGCGCGCGCCGGAAGTCGGCGACCGGGATCGTCGCCGTCGTCGCGCCGAGCAGCGCGACGCTCCGCGGGCGCCCGGTCGGATCGGGCTCGCTCAGCGCCGTGCCGAGCAGCGTCCCGCCGGTGCGCGCGCCGAAGGCGGCGACGGCGCGGTCGAGCGGGACGGTGCGCGACCAGCGGTACTCCGGGGCAGCGGCGCAGTGCGGGTCGTCGACGCCGCGCAGGTAGGGCAGCGGCGCACCGTTCCACACGGCGGCGGCATCGGCGGTGTGGCCGCCGCAGCACGACGAGTAGAACACCGAGGCCGGGCCGCCGTTGAACGCGATCGTGCGCCCGCGCGACGCCTGGATCGCCGCGGTCGTCGCCGGATGCTCCGCTTCGACGCCGCCCCAGCGCTGATCGCTTTCGTCGGCGCGGACGTCGTACGGGCGCGAGAGCGAGCGGCGCGCGAGCGCGAAGGTGCGCGCGACGATCGCCTGCGCCTGCAGCGCCGCGGCCGGCCACGACGGCGGCGACTCGAGCGGAACCACGCCTTGCAGGTACTGGTCGACGTCGATCGTCGTCACCAGCATGAATCGTCCGTCGGCCGAGCCGACCGTCGAGGGGGCGCCGCGCCAGCGCTTCGCGCCGAACCCGAACGTGCCGTCCGGCGCGACCTGCGGCGTCTCGCCGCGCGTGTCGGTCGCGACCAGCACGCGAATCTGCGGCGAGAGCGGATCCCACACGTCGATCCCGCCGGTCCCGATCGTCGTCGCGCCGGCCGCGAGCGTCTTGAGGAACAGCGCGCGGGCGATCATAGCAGCCGCTGCTGCGCGCCTTCGCGCGCGCGCAGGCCGAGGTGCGCGAGCGCGGCGGGCGTCGTCTTGCGGCCTTGCGCGGTGCGCTGCACGAAGCCCATCTTCAGCAGGTAGGGTTCGACCACGTCTTCGAGGGTTTCCACGTCCTCGGTCAACGTCGCGGCGATCGCGTTGATTCCGACCGGACCGCCGCCGTACTGGTTCGCGATCGTGTCGAGGTACGCGCGGTCGAGCCGGTCGAGCCCGCGCCGGTCGACGCCCTCGCGCCGCAGCGCCTCGTCGGCGACCTCGGCCGTGATCACGCCGCCGGCGCGGACTTCGGCGAAGTCGCGCACGCGGCGCAACAGCCGGTTCGCGACGCGCGGGGTGCCACGGCTGCGCTCGGCGATCGTGCGCGCGCCGTCGGCGTCCATCGCGATCTCGAGCACGCGCGCGCTGCGCTCGACGATGCGCTGCAGCTCGGCCGGCTCGTAGTACGCCAAGTGGTGCACGATCCCGAAGCGGTCGCGCAGCGGCGCGGAGAGCATCCCGGCGCGCGTGGTCGCGCCGACCAGCGTGAAGCGCTTCAGCGGCAGCTTCAGGGTCTTCGCGTACGCGCCGCGGTCGACGACGAAGTCGATCTGGAAGTCCTCCATCGCCGGATAGAGGTACTCCTCGACGACGGTGCCGAGCCGGTGGATCTCATCGATGAACAGCACGTCGCCGGCTTCGAGCGCGGTCAGGATGCCGACCAGGTCCTTGGGCTTCTCTAGCGTTGGTCCCGACGTCGGGCGCATCGTGCCGCCGGTCGCGCGGGCGATCAGGTTCGCCAGCGTCGTCTTGCCGAGGCCGGGCGGGCCGGAGAACAGCACGTGCTCGAGCGGCTCGCCGCGCCGCGCCGCCGCGTCGATCGCGATGCGCAGGTTGTCGACGATCTGCTCCTGCCCGACGTAGTCCTCGAACGTGCGCGGGCGCAGCGTCGCGCCGTACACCTCGTCCTCGAGCGACGCGTCGGTGCCGACGATGCGCGGCTCGCGCTCCGGCTCGACCGCGGCGTCGCTCGGACCGACGATCTTCTTGCGCACCGAGTCGCTCACGCGGGCGAACCTGCGGTGTTGCGCTGCCGGTAGATCTCGGCGAGCAGCGCTTCGGCGTCGGCGACCTCCGGCGCGCGCTCGAGCGTCTCGGCGATCATCGCCTCGGCCTCGGTGCGCTTGTACGCGAGCTGCAGCAGCACGGCGAGCGCCTCGCTCGCGAACTCGGGCATCGGCGCGATCTCGGGAACCGCCGCGCGCGGCGCGTCCTGGATCAGCAAGAAGCGCGCAACCTTGCCTTGCAGCTTGGCGACGATGTCGCGCGCCTTCTGCTGCCCGATCCCGGGCAGCGTCTTGAGGAAGGCGTGATCGCCTTCGTCGATCGCGCGCGCGATGCGGCCCATCGGCGCCGAGAACGCGCGCGCCGCCGACTTCGGCCCGATCGACGCGACCGAGAGCAGCGCCTCGAAGAACTCGCGCTCGATCGCGTTGGTGAAGCCGAAGAACGTGAACCGCCCCGCGTTGCCGTCGAGCGCGAAGTGTGAGAACACCTCGAGCGTCACCGGATCACCGGCGCCCGGAACCTTCGTCGCGATGCTCGGCGGCAGCACGACGTCGTAGACGAGACCGCCCGCTTCGACGCGCACGGACTCCACCGTGCGTTCGAGCACGGTCCCGCTGATCCGCGAGAACACTACGCGAGCCGGCTGGCGCGGTTGCGGCGCTGAGGCATGATCACGCCGAGTTCGGCGAAGCGGTCGCGTTGTGCTTCCACGTTCGCGAACGCGATCGCCAGCGCCAGCGCGTCGCTGACGTCGTCGGGCTGCGGCGGGGCGGCCAGGCCGAGCAACTGCACGACCATCCCCTTGACCTGCGCCTTCGCCGCGGAGCCGCTCCCGGTCAGCGCGCGCTTCACCGAGGCGTGCGCGAGATCGTGCACCGGGACGCCGTTCGCGCCGGCGGCGAGCGCGAGCACGCCGCGCGCGTGCCCCATCAGCACCGCGGTCTGCGGGTGCTCGTACGCCGTCCACAGCTCCTCGACGACCATGCAGTCGGGGCGCGTCGCGCGCACCACCTCGACCATCGCATTGTGCAACTGCAGCAGCCGCAGCTCGAGCGTCTGCTTCGGGTTCGGCTGCAGCACGCCGCCTTCGATCAAGCGTAGTGCGCCGTCGCGCACCTCGACCACCCCGTAGCCCGTCGTGCGCAGACCCGGATCGACGCCCAGGATGCGCCGGGCGTTCACTGGTTGCCGTTGCCGCCGGAGCTGACGACCGTGATGTTGACCGACTCGCCCGGCTTCACGTTCGCGTTCGCCTCGGGCTCGGTGCGCACGACCTGACCTTCCTGCAGCGTGCGGCCGTCGGGGAGCGTGTTGTCCTGGGTCAAGACGAGGTTGCCGATCGAGTAGCCCTGGCTGATCAGCGCGCGCTTCGCCTCCTCGAGCGACATCCCGGTCACGTCGGGGATGCTCCCCGACACGCTCACGTAGATGCTCACGCGCGAGCCCTTCTTCACCTTCGCTCCGGCGTCCGGGTTCTGGCGCGAGATCTTGCCGGTCGGGTTCGCCACGTCGACCGCCCACGAGATCGAGGGGACGAGCCCCGCGCCGCGCAGCGCGTCCTGCGCGGCCTGCACGTCGTTGCCGGCGACGTTCGGCACGGTCACCGAGGACGGTCCGGTGCTCACCATGACGCTGACCGAGGCGCGCGGCTGGACGGTCGAGCCCGGTTCGGGGCTCTGCGAGATGATCACGTTCGCCGGGATGTCGTCGTTCGCGGTGCGCTGGTCGGTCGTGAGGGTCAGCCCCATCGCGGCGAGCGCGCGGCGCGCGTCGTCGTACGTCTTGCCGACGAGGTTCGGAACGGTGATCGGCTGTGTGCCCTTCGACACCGTCAGCGTGATGACCGAGTTCTGGCGCACCGACGTGTTCGCCGGCGGCTTGACGTCGATCACGCGGTCCTTCGGGGCCGTCGCGCTGAAGGCTTGGACGATCTTCGCGCGCAGCTTCGCGCCCTGCAGCGCGCGCTGCGCGTCGGCGACGTCGTAGCCGTTGATGTCGGGGACCGTGACGCGCGGCAGGCCGCCGGAGACCACGAGCGCGACCACGTCGTTGCGCGCCAGCTTCGTCCCCGGCGCCGGATCTTGCCGGATCACGTGATCCTGCTGCACGCTGTCGCTCGGCTCGTTGGTCACCTTCGCCTGCAGCCCGCGCTGCAGCAGCTCTTGCTGCGCCGCGGTCGCGCTCGTCCCGACCAGGTCGGGGACCGCGATGTCTTTGGCCGGCGCGCCGATCGGGCCGCCGCGCATCGCGAGGTAGCCGATCAGGATGGCGAGCGCGAGCAGCGCGCCCAGCCCGATCCAGCGCAGCTCCGGGCGCGGCCCGGCGTGATCGGTGCGGATCGTCTCGACGACGGGCTCCGCGGCGGTGCGATCGGGCGCGACCGAGCGGCGCGGCGGCGGCGTCGGCGGCGTCACGGCGGCGAAGCGCGAGGTCGGCGCGTCGGCGAACGTGCCGTCGCCGTGCGCGACGTTCGGCCGCTCGCGCGCCTCGCGCAGCGCGCTGGCCAGCTCCGTCGCCGACGAGAAGCGCTCGCGCGGCTCCTTGCGCAGCAGCTTCGCGACGATCGAGGCGACGGCCGGGCTGACGCCGCTGGTCGCCGGGTCGATCGCCTTCGGCTCCTCGGAGACGTGCTTCAGCGCGACCGCGACCGGCGTGTCGCCGCTGAACGGCAGCGCACCGGTGAGCATCTGGTAGAGCACGACGCCGACCGAGTACAGGTCGCTGCGCTCGTCGATGTCGTGTCCCTGCGCCTGCTCGGGCGAGATGTACGCGACGCTGCCCATCACCATCCCGGGCTGCGTGACGCCGAGCGTGTGCTCCGAGACGGCGCGGGCGATCCCGAAGTCGCTCAGCTTGACGACGTCGTCCGTGGTGACCAGGATGTTGGCCGGCTTGACGTCGCGGTGCAGCAGTCCCTGGCGGTGCGCGTACGCGAGGCCGCTGGCGATCTGGATCGCGTAGTCGACCGCGACGCCTTCGGGCAGCACGCGCTCGTCGCGCATGATGTCGCCCAGCGTCGCGCCGTCGACCAGCTCCATGACGATGTAGTACGAGTGGTCCTCGCGCCCGAAGTCGTAGACGTTGACGATGTTGGGGTGCGAGAGCTTCGCCGCCGACTGCGCCTCGTACGAGAAGCGCTTCACAAAGTCGTCGTCGCTCGCGTACTGCTCGCGCAGCACCTTGATCGCGACCCGCCGCCGGAGCAGGGTGTCGGTGCCGACGTAGACGTTCGCCATCCCCCCGTTCCCGAGGGTGCCGTCGACGCGGTACCGGTTGTTGAAGATGCGCTCGGCGGAGGGATTCACGGTCCGCGCTTAACTTCGCGACCGGGCGAGCGCGACCCGCAGGACCTCGCGGGCGATCGGCGCGGCATAGGTCCCACCGTACCCGACGTTCTCGACCACCACCGCGACCGCGACGCGCGGCGCCTCGGCCGGCGCGAAGGCGACGAACCACGCGTGCGAGCGGCCGTGCGGGTTGGTCGCAGTCCCCGTCTTCCCGGCGACGGTGACGCCGGGGAGCTGGGCCGCCGTGCCCGTCCCGCGCTTCACCACCTGCACCATGAGATCGCGCACCGTCCGCGCGGTCTCGGCGGAGATCGGCTGCGCGAGCACCTCCGGGCGCGTCGCGGTCGCCGTCTGGCGCCCCGCGATCTGCCGCACCAGATACGGCCGCGCCGTCGTGCCGTCGTTGGCGACCGTCGCGCCGATCAGCGCCATCCGCATCGGCGTCACGAGCAGCGACGCCTGTCCGAAGCCGAGCTGCGCGAGGATCCCGGCGTAGACGTCCTTCTTGGCCGGGACGCGGTCGCGCACGACCGGCAGGTCGAACTCGACCGGTTTCCCGAGCCCCCACTTCGCGGCGTACTGGAACCAGCGGTCGACGCCGATCTTGAGCGCGATCTGCGCGAAGTCGACGTTCGAGCTCAGCGCGAAGGCGCCGGCGAGATCTTGCGTGCCGGTGGTTTCCTCTTCGTCGTTGTGGACGGTGAAGTTGCCGATCGTGAAGCCGCCGTAGTCGCTGAAGGTCGACTGCGGCGTGACCGCGCCGGAGTCGAGCGCGTCGGCGGCGGTGACGATCTTGAACGTCGAACCGGGCGGATACAGACCGCCGGTCGAGCGGTCGAGCAGCGGCGAGCTCGGCGCCTTCACGAGCTGCGGCCACTGCGCGTCGAGCTGGTTGGGGTCGTACGACGGGACGGCGGCGAGCGCGAGGACCGCGCCGCTGCGCGGGTCGAGCACGACGCCGGCCGCGCGCGCGTGGCGCGACAGTCCGGCGACCAGCGCGCGCTGGACGACCAGATCGAGCGTCGTGACGACGTCCGCGCCGCGCGGCGCGCCGTGCGAGCCGGCGACGATCTGCCCGAGCTGGGTGAGCGGATCGACGGCGTCGGTGTGCGCGGTCAGCGCGCGGTCGAAGGCGTCCTCCAGCCCGGTCGTGCCGTATGTCGCGGAGGCGTAACCGACCGCGTGCACGACCAGCGCGCCGTGCGGGTAGACGCGTTTCTCGCCGCGGCTGACGGCGAGCGGCTCGCCGTCCGAGGCCAGGATCGAGCCGCGGCCGACCGCGATGTGCGTGTGGCGCGGGTTGTACTGGTTCGCCGACAGCGTCGGGCCGGCGACGACCTGCAGCCAGAGCTGCCGCGCCGCGAGCAGCGCGAAGAGCACCACGAAGATCGCGCCCAGCCGCGCGATCGCCCGATCGGTCAGGAATCCGCTCCGTTCGCAGGCGCGGCCTCACCGTGGTTCGCGTCGGAGCGCTCGCGCAGCAGCGTGTAGCCGCCGCTGGTGCGAACGGCGAGGTGCGCGTGCGACGGGTCGCCGGCGATCGCGTCGTTCAGCAGCCGGCGCGCGAGCGCGTCGTCGAGGCCGTCGATCGCGAGCACCGCGTCGACGCCGACGTCCTCGAGCAGCGGGCCGGCGACGTACGCGGCGCGCGGGATCGTCTCCCACAAGCGCTCTTCGTACGGCGCCTCGCGCCACGGCCCGCGCTTGCCGAACACGGTCGCGTGGTAGTCCCACGCGCACAGCCGCCGCTCGTTCCACACGAAGTGGTCGCGCACGCAGGTGCGGCGGCAGATCGCGCACTGCACCAGCGACTCCGGCGCGTGCGCGAGCGCGTCCAGGATGTCTTCGGGCAGGTCGTCGGCGTTGACGACCGCGTCGTCGCTGAGCGCCTCCGGAACGGACGCGCTCCAGCCGATCCGCGCCAGCAGCTCGAGCTCGCGCAGCGATGACACGAACGAGCGCTCGTCGGCCGGATCGAACTTCTGATCCGTCCAGCCGGCCAGATTGTCGGCGGCGACGCCGACGCGCTGCCAGTTCTCACCCAGCACGACGCCGATCGGCGTCCAGGCCAGCGGCACCAGCCACGCGGTCACCTGACGGTTCTCCGGGACGAGGCTCGAGGTGAACGCGAGCGTGCTGGCGTTTCCGCCCAGGACGTACGCGCGCGCCTCGCCCTTGACCGCCGGCTCGGCAACGTTCGGCATGCTCACCCGCCGCTGCGTACGGCACCGCGTGGGTACGATCCCGCTGCTATGAACGCCACAAAGCCGCTCTCCGTTCTCGCCGGTGTCGCGCTGCTCGGTATCGGGGTCTCGCTGCTCACGCGCTCCCTTCGAGAGGAGGGCGACTCAGGCGGCGGCGACGAGCGCAACCCGGACGCCAGCGTCCCGTACGGCCACGGGACGCGGATCGAGAAAGCGTTCACGATCGAGTGCCCGGCCGACGAGCTGTACGCGTACTGGCGCGACTTCAGCCACCTGCCGGAGATCATGTCGCACCTCAAGAGCGTCGAGGTCCTCGACGACCTGCGCTCGCGCTGGACGGCGAAAGGCCCGGCCAACATCCCGGCGACGTGGGAAGCGGAGATCATCGACGACACGCCGGGCCGCCGCATCGCGTGGCGCTCGGTCGGCGGAACGGTCCCGAACGCCGGCTCGGTCACGTTCGCCGCGGCGCCGGGCGACCGCGGCACCGAGCTGCACGTCGAGATGGAATGGGCGCCGCCGGGCGGTCCGCTCGGCAAGTCGTTCGCGAGCATGTTCGGCGGCGATCCCGGCTTGATCGTCGAGAGCGACCTGCGCCGCTTCAAGGCGACGATGGAAGCCGGCCACTACGCGGTCAACGGAACGGACGTGAAGTCATGAGAGCGCTGACCTACCACGGCACCGGCAAAGTCTCGGTCGACACCATCCCCGATCCGCAGATCCTCACGCCGTACGATGCGATCGTGCGGGTCACGTCGACCGCGATCTGCGGCTCCGACCTGCACATGTACTCGGGCTACATCCCGACGGTGCAGAAAGGCGACGTCTTCGGCCACGAGTTCATGGGCGAGATCGTCGAGACGGGCAGCGAGGTGAAGAACGTCAAGCCCGGCGACCGGGTGTTCGTCCCGTTCACGATCGCGTGCGGCAACTGTCTGCACTGCCGCAACGGGATGACGTCGCTGTGCGACAACTCGAACCCGAACGCGTGGATGGCGGACATGCTGCTCGGCTACACCTGCAGCGGGCTGTACGGCTACTCGCACGCGTTCGGCGGCTATCCGGGCGGTCAGGCGGACTACGTTCGCATCGCCTACGCCGACGCCAACGCCTTCAAAGTGCCCGACGGATTGCCCGACGAGCAGGTGCTGTTCCTCACCGACATCTTCCCGACGGGCTGGCAAGCCGCGGAGCAGGCCGACATCGCGCCGGGCGACACGGTCGCGGTGTGGGGCTGCGGCCCGGTCGGCTGGTTCACGATCCAGAGCGCGTTCATGCTCGGCGCGGAGCGCGTCATCGCGATCGATCGTATCCCGTCGCGTCTGGAGCGAGCGCGCGCGCTCGGCGCCGACACGATCGACTTCGAGAAAGACGACGTGGTCGAGACGCTCAAGACGACGACCGCCGGGCGCGGGCCGGACCGCGCGATCGACTGCGTCGGCATGGAAGCGCACTCGTTCGCGCCCGACAACGTCGCCGACAAGGTGAAGCAGACGCTGAAGCTGTCGTTCGACCGCGCGCACGTGCTGCGGCAGGCGATCTACGCCGTCGGCAAGGGCGGCGTCGTCTCGGTCCCCGGTGTCTATGCCGGCTTCATCGACAAGTTCCCGATGGGCATCGTCGTGAACAAGGGGCTCACGATCCGCAGCGGCCAGACGCACGTGCACAAGCACGTGCCGAAGCTGCTGGAGCTGATCGAGTCGGGCAAGATCGACCCCAGCAAGGTGATCTCGCACGTGCTCCCGCTCGAAGCGGCGCCTGAGGCCTACAAGATGTTCGTCGACAAGGTCGACGACTGCGAGAAGGTCGTCCTCAAACCCGGCTTGCGCGCGGCGTAGACGCTCACTTCGCGCGCATCAGTCCCCACGTGATCCCTTCCGGACCGGCGATCACGGCCATCTCGTCGCCGTCCGGAAGGACTTGCTTGGGCATCATCACCTGCGCGCCGTGCGACGTCGCGGCGCTCAGCGCGGCGTCGACGTCGGGAACCGCGACGAAGAGCTGCAGCATCGGCTGACCGTCGGGCAGCGGCCAGATGCCGCCGCCGATTCCGCGCTCGGCCGCGCCGATCGTGCGGTAGCCGAGCCCGTTCGCGTCGTCGACGTCCCAGCCGAACGCGGCGGCGTAGAACGACGCGGCGCGCTCCGGCTCGCGCACCAGCGCTTGCCAGTGGACTACGGGGTACGGCATGATTCGTTCTCCTCGGGCGTGACGACCCAGCGGGTCGGCGAAAGCATCGTGAGCCGTCCGGTCCGCAGCAGCCGCGCGAGCGCGGCGTTGACGTCGTCGGTGCGCAGCCGCAGCTGGCGCGCCAGGCGCCGGGAGCTCGGGACGAAGCCCGGCGCCGCGATCTGCCGCAGCAGCCGCCGCTCGTGACCGCTTCGCAGCGACTCGTTCACCGTCGCGTCGCGCTCGGCCGGTGCGACGGCGAGCCGCGTCGCGAGCGCCTCGGCCGCGCGCGCCGACAGCCGGCGCCGGCCGCGCATGATCTGCGAGAGCGAGGCGCTGTCGACGCCGAGCACGAGAGCGAACGCGCGCACGGAGAACCGTGCGTTGGAACGCCGCCGCCGCTCGAAGTCCGCGCGCACCATGCTCTCGATGCTACGCGCGGGCTGATTCGGCGCGCAAGCGGGCGGCGGCGCAAAGTGCGGCAAAAATTGCGCGCCCGCGCCGGCCGGAGAGGGGGAGCTCATCGCTGCCGGGTTTCGGCGCCGGCTCGCCGTTCCTCGTGCCGCCGAGCGGCGTACGCGAGCGTCACGAGTCGGTCGCGCTGACCGAGACGAGGAGCGGCGAGGCGGCCCGCCGATCATCCGGTGATGGCTTCCGCTCCGCCGCTCGCCGGCATCCGCGTGGTCGAGGTCGGCAACTTCATGGCCGTGCCGTTCTGCGGGATGCAGCTCGCCGATCTCGGCGCCGACGTCGTGAAGGTCGAGAACCCCAGCGGCGGCGACCTCACCCGCGCGGCCGGCCCGTTCATCGCCGGCGAGAGCTCGAACTTCGTGCGGCTCAACCGCAACAAGCGCAGCCTCGCGCTCGACCTGAAGTCGGCCGACGGCAAGGCGTTGTTCCGCCGCCTCGCGGCGAGCGCCGACGTGCTGATCGAGAATTTGCGCCCGGGGACGATGGACGGTCTCGGACTCGGCTACGCCGCGCTGGCGACCGATTCGCCGCGGCTGATCTATCTCGCGGCGACCGGCTTCGGGAACGACGGGCCGTACGCGCAGCTCGCCGGACTCGACATCATCGCGCAAGCGATGTCGGGGCTGATGAGCATCACCGGCGAGCCGGACGCGCCGCCGGTGAAGGTCGGCGTGCCGATCGCGGACCTCACCTGCGCGTTGTACGGAACGATCGCGGTGCTGGCCGCGCTGCGCGCGCGTGACCGCGACGGACGCGGTCAGTTCATCGACGTCTCGCTGCTCGAGTCGGCGGTCTCGCTCGCGGTGTGGGAGGCCGGCCGTTACTTCGCAACCGGCGAGGTCCCTAAGCCGGCCGGATCGGCGCACCAGGCGATCGCGCCGTACCAGGCGGTGCGCGCCAGCGACGGCTGGTTCACCTTCGGCGCGAACACGCAGGCGCACTGGCTGCGCGCGTGCGCCGTGTTCGGGCTCGAGGATCTCGCGAACGACGCGCGCTTCGCGACGAACGAAGACCGCCTGCGCAACCGTCCCGCGCTGATCGGCGCGATCGAGCGCGTCACGACGACGCAGCCGTCCGCGCACTGGACGGAGCGGCTGAGCGCCGCCGGCCTGCCGTGCGGGCCGATCCACAGCTTCGACCGCGTCTTCGCCGACCCGCACCTCGCGCAGCGCGCGTTCTTCACCGACGCGCCGCATGCGACGCTGGGCCCGGTGCGCCAGATCGGTTCGCCGATGCGGCTCGCGGAGACGCCGGTGCGCATCGAGCGCGCCGGGCCGGTGCTCGGCGGCGACTCGGCCGACGTGCTGCGCGCGCTCGGCGTCGCCGAGGACGAGCTCGCGCGGCTGGCGCGCGAGGGCGTCACGGTGCTCGCATGATTCGCGCCGAGCGGCGCGCGCACGGGATCGCGTGGATAACTGTCGATCGACCGCACGCGCGCAACGCGATGTCGTTCGCGATGTGGGCGCGGCTGCGCGAGGTCGCCGGCGAGCTGGCCGGCGACGCGGCGCTGCGCGCGGTCGTGCTGACCGGCGCGGGCGACGAGGCGTTCGTGGCGGGAACCGACATCGCCGAGTTCCGCGCGTTCGCCGGCGCCGAGGACGGCGTCGCGTACGAAGCGCGGATGGATTCGGTCATCGGCGCGCTCGAAGCGATCCCCGTTCCGACGATCGCCGCGATCGCGGGGGCGTGCACCGGCGGCGGCGTCAGCGTCGCCGCGACCTGCGACCTGCGCATCGGCGCGCCGAACGCGCGCGTCGGCGTCCCGATCGCGCGCACGCTCGGCAACTGCATCTCGCTGCGCAACGTCGCGCGCGTCGCCGAGCTGATCGGCGCCGACCGCGTGAAAGCGCTGCTGCTCACCGGCAAGCTGCTCGGCGCCGACGACGCGCTGCGCGCCGGCTTTCTCACCGAGGTCGTGCCGAGCGGCGAAGCGTTGCACGCGCGCGCGCAAGAGCTCGCCGAGGAGATCGCGGCGCTCGCGCCGCTCACGCTGCGCGCGAGCAAGGAGATGGTGCGGCGGCTGCGCTCCGCCCAGGCGCTGCCCGACGACGACGATCTGATCCGGCTGTGCTACGGCAGCCGCGACTTCCGCGAAGGGCTCACCGCGTTTCTCGACAAGCGCCGCCCGAGCTGGCGCGGCGAGTAGCGCGGCTCAGCGGCGCTCGCCGGCCGCGTCCTTCAGCTCGGGGACGAAGTACTCGCCGGCCGGAACCTGCACGTCGCTGATCAGCACGACGCCCGAGCGGCGGCTCAGCAGCGGCAGCACCTGATCGAGGATCGGGTCGACGTGGTCGCGCGTCACGACGGTCACCATGAGCACGAGCCCCTCCTCGTGGCGGCCGTGGTGGCCCAGCCCGGTGACCTGCGGGACCACCGTGTAGCCGGTCGCGTGGCGGCAGACGATCGCGCAGATCGCCTCGACCTGATCGCGCTCGAGCACGAGCTCGAGCCGTTTCATCGTGTTGAGAAGCCGCCGGCGCATGACCGGAGATTCACGGCCGCGCGGCGGGGTTCCGCTCGTCGTGCGCTCCGCGCCCGGAGCGCCTCGATCGTCTCGCCGGGTCAGTTCGGCGGGTTGGAGTGCGCGGGCGCGAACGGCGTCGCTTCGCCGAGCGCGGGCGCACGCGCGGCGCGCCGCCGCGTCGCGACGAAGACGCACGCGAACACCGCGAGCAGCGCCGTGACGAGCACCGCGCTGAGCGTGAGATCGCCGAACGGCGAACGCCAGCCGAGCACCTGCGCCGTCTCGTACGCCGCGACCGCGACGGCGAGCCCCGTCACGGAGAGGATCCACACGCGCATCAGCGCCGGCAGCCGCTCCGAACGGTAGGAGACGAGCCGGTGGACGAGCACGGAGTCCAGCGTGTCGGTGCAGATCATGCCGGCCGAGAACATCGCCCCGACGATCAGACCGCCCGCGACGCCGGCGTCGGCGCCGAGCGCGATGCCGTACGCGAAGAGCTGGCTCGAGGTCTCGAAGCCGAAGCCGAACAGCAGCCCGATCGGGATCGCGGCCAGCGCGCTCGACGCGTCGCGCAGCCCGCGCGGCAGCAGGCGCGTCTTCGCGCCGGCGATGCGCTCGCCGCCGGCGCGCAGGGAACGGAGGTTCAGCGCCGCGACGATCAGCAGCGCGGCGATCGAGAACCAAGTGCCGATGCGCTCGATCTGCGGTCCGTGCGCCGCGATGCGCGTGCCGAGCAGTCCGACGAGCGCCGAGATCGCGAGCACCATCACGGCGTGACCGCCGGCGAACAGCGTGCCGGCGAAGCGGCTCAGCAGCGGCGTCTTCGCGTAGGCGTTGCGCGTGACGTTGTCGATCGCGGCGAGGTGATCGGGGTCGGCGCCGTGGCGCATGCCGAGCACGAAGACGGTGAACGGGCCGATGCCGATCATGCGCTGACGTTTGCCCGCGGGCGGTGCCGATCCCAGGCGAACGCGTAGACGCGCGAGAGGTGGTTGACGGTGCAGCTCTCCAACGGATGCGCCGCCGCCGGGCGCGCGAGCGCGACCACGACCGCGGCGACCGCCCCGGCGATCCAGAGCAGACGGCGCATGGCCGGTCCCTTCGGTTCAAACCCGAACAGACCGCCTGCGATCGGTCAGCCGCCGCCGGTGCCGCCGGGGATCGTGACCTGCTGCTGGAGGAACGCGCGCCACGCCGCGTCGACCTGATCCGCCGAGAGCGCGTGGGAGAGGTCGGGACCGGAACCCTTCTTCATCATCATCGCCGGCGTGATGGTCTTGCAGACGAGCTTCGTCTGATCCATCATCATCGCGGTCGGCTTTTCGTTGGCGACCGCGTGGCGGCAGACCATCGTCGCCATCATCTTCGACGCGCCCGGCGCGTCGTGTTTCATCGCGCCGCCGGTCATCGCGTCGTCGGCGAGGGCGAACGCGGGCATCGAGAGCGCGGCGCACGCGAACGCGGCGGCGAGCAAACCCTTCTTCATCATGGACTCCTCCGGACGGGACGCGATCTCGCGCCCCGCGCAACGATACCGCGACCGGTGAGCCGCGCGCGGTAAGCGCGCTTACGCCGCTCAAAAGGCGCGCTTCGTGTCGATCAAGATCGTCACGGGGCCGTCGTTGACGAGCTCGAGCGCCATGTCGGCGCCGAAGATCCCGGTCGCCACCGCCAGCCCGGCCGCGCGCAGCTTCGCCGCGACGCGCTCGTAGAGGGCCTCGGCCCGCTCGCCGCGCGCCGCGGCGACGAACGACGGCCGCCGGCCCTTCCGCACGTCGCCGAGCAGCGTGAACTGCGAGACGACCAGCACCGCGCCGCCGGCGTCGCCGAGCGCGAGGTTCATGGCGCCGTTCGCGTCGCCGAAGACGCGCAGCCCGGCGATCTTCTGCGCCAGCGCGTCGGCATCGCGCTCGTCGTCGTCGACCGCGACGCCGACCAGCACGGCGAAGCCGCGGCCGATCGCGCCGCTGACCTCGCCCCCGACCGTGACCGAGGCCCGCGTGACGCGCTGAACGACCGCTCGCATGAGGGGGTATACTGCGGCCATGACCCGTTTCCACGCCTCGTGGCGGTGGATCGTTCTGGTGCTCCGCGGCGCGGTCGCGATCGCGGCCGGGATCGCCGCGTTCGCGATTTCCGCCGACGCCGCGAAGCTGCTGCTCGCCGCCTACTTCACGGCGGACGGTCTGCTCGCGCTGGTGCTCGCCGCGCGCTTGCGGATCGTCCCGCTCTCGCGCGCGCTGGTCGCGGCGGACGGCGTGATCGACCTGGTCGTCGCGGTGCTGCTGTTCGCGTACACTCCGGGCGAGCGGCTGTTGATCCTGATCGTCGCGCTGTGGGCGATCGCGACCGGCGTCCTCGAGTTCATCGCCGCGGTGTTCGTCTCGCGCGTCTCGTGGCTGTCGTGGGGCATCGCGCTGACCGGGATCGCGTCGTGCGCGGTCGGGATCTTGATGGTCGACCGCGACGACCTCGCCGAGATCGGCCTGCTCTACTTCTTCGCGGTGTACGCGCTGATCGCGGGCGTGCTGTTCCTGACGATCGGCGTCATCTTCGCGCGCGCGATCCGCGAGTCGCGCGCCGCCGCGCACGGCGACGCGGCGCCGCCGTAGCGGCTACCACACCGTCATCGCGTCGCCGAACAGCGCGGTCAGCTCGGCGGCGCCGACCGGGCGCGGCGCGTTGGCGAGCAGCCGCTGCTGCGCGGTGGCGCCGGCGACCAGCGCCGGAACGTCGCGGTCGCCGTAGCCGAGCGCGCGCAGCCCGTTCGGCATCCCGGTCACGCGCATCAATCGCGCGAGCGCCGCGGCGAGCACGTCCCCGATCTCGTCGTCGTTCTTGGTGCGCTCGCCGCCGAGCACCATCGCGGCGTGCCGGTGCTTCTCCGGCGCGGCGCTCGCGGTGAAGCGCGCGACCGCCGGCGCCGAGACGATCACCGACATGCCGTGCGGCACCATCGCGTGATCGGCGTCGTAGCCCGGCGGCAGAAAATCGTGCACCAGCCCCGCGACCGCGTACGCCATCCCGTGCGGCACGTGCACGCCGGCGTTGCCGAAGCCGATCCCGGCCAGCGTCGCGGCGTACATCACCATCCCGCGCGCCTCGTCGTCGGCGGCGTCGTGCACCGCGCGCTCGAGATGATCGCCGAGCAGCCGCAGCGCCTCGACGCAGGCCAGATCGCTGTAGGGGTTCGAGCCTTGCGAGAGCGGGCGCGCGAGCGGGCTCGCGGGCCGCGGCCGCTGGGTGTACGGCCGCGCCGTGAACGACTCGAGCGCGTGCGCGAGCACGTCGAAGCCGCTCGACGCGACGACCGCCGGCGGCAGCGTGCGCGTCGCGTCGGGGTCGACGATGCCGAGCGTCGGCCGCAGGCGGCGCGACGCGATCCCGGTCTTGACGTCGTGCGCCTCGAAGTCGAAGATCGCGATCCCGGTGCACTCGCTGCCGGTGCCCGACGTCGTCGGACAGGCGATGTGCGGCGCGAGCGGCCCCGGCACCGGCGCGCCTTCGCCGAGCGGCGCGTTCACGTAGCGCTCGAACGGGGCCGGATGCGTCGCGTAGAGGTTGGCCGCCTTCGCCGTGTCGATCACCGAGCCGCCGCCGACCGAGACGTAGCCGTCGGCGCGCGCGCTCTGCGCGAAGGCGGCCGCCTCGCGGAACGACGTGTCGGTCGGCTCGATGCGCACGCCGTCGAACTCGGCGACGTCGACGCCCGCGCCGCGCAGCGAGCGGCGGGCGCGCTCGACGAACTCGAGCTTCGCCAGCCGCGGGTCGGTGAACAGCGCGACGCGGCGCAGGCCGAGCGCGGCGGCCTCCGGGCCGACCTCGTCGATCGCGCCGCGGCCGAACTTGACCCGGGGCGCTTCGACTTCGAGGATGGTCTCGTGCTCGTGCGGGGCAGGCTGCATCGTTCGTGGAAGTCCCGCTCGTGGCCGAGCCGATCCTCTCGACGCGCGACGTCGTCAAAGTCTACGCGGGGTTCACCGCGCTCGACGGCGTCTCGCTCGACGTTGCGGAAGGGACGATCCACGCCATCATCGGCCCCAACGGCGCCGGCAAGACGACGTTCTTCAACGTCCTGTCCGGGTTCGCGCCGGCGACGCGCGGCAGCGTCCGGTTCGCCGGGGCCGAGATCTCGCACCTCGACCCGGCCGCCGTGGCGCGGATGGGGATGGTGCGCAGCTTCCAGATCAACAGCATCTTTCCGCATCTGACCGTGCTCGACAACGTGAAGATCGCGCTGCAGGCGCGCACGCCGCTGTCGCGGCGGCTGCTCGGCTCGCCGAAGCTCACCGCGGTGCTCGACGACCCGGCGCGCCAGGCGCTCGACGCGGTCGGGCTCGACGACGAGCGCGAGCGCGTCGCCGCGAACCTCGCGTACGGCAAGAAGCGCTCGCTGGAGCTGGCGATCGCGCTGTCGCAGGACCCGCGCGTGCTGCTGCTGGACGAGCCGACCGCGGGGATGGGCGTCGAGGACATCGAGAGCACCGTCGGGCTCGTGAAGCGCATCGCGCCCGGGCGCACGATCGTTCTGGTCGAGCACAACCTGCGCGTGGTGGCGGATCTGTGCGACCGCGTGACGGTGATGCAGCGCGGCAAGGTGCTCGTGGAAGGAACGTACGACGAAGTGCGCGGGGACCCGCGCGTCGTCACCGCCTACCTCGGCGGAGGAAACCACTGATGCTCGCGCTGCGCGACGTGCACGCGTACTACGGCGAGTCGCACATCCTGCACGGGATGACGTTCACCGTCGAGACGGGTCAAGTCGCGACGCTGGTGGGCCGCAACGGCGTCGGCAAGACGACGACGCTGCGCACGATCATGGGCATCTTGCCGGCCCGGCGCGGCGACATTGAGCTGGAGGGCGTCTCGATCGCCGGGATGCCGTCCGACCGCATCGCGCGGCGCGGCCTGGGCTACGTCCCCGAAGAGCGCGGCATCCTCTCGACGCTCAGCGTTCAGGAGAACCTGATGCTCGCGCCGATCATCGGCCGCAGCGGTTGGACCGTCGAGCGCATCTTCGACGCGTTCCCGAACCTCAAGGAACGCGCGCGCGCCGGCGGCACGACGCTCTCCGGCGGGGAGCAGCAGATGCTCGCGATCGCGCGCGTGCTGCGCTCCGGCGCGCGCACGGTGCTCCTCGACGAGCCGACCGAAGGGCTCGCGCCGGTGATCGTCGAGCGCATCGGGGAGCTGATCCGCGAGATGAAGGCCGACGGCATCACGGTCGTGCTGGTCGAGCAGAACCTGCGCTTCGCGACCGGCGTCGCCGACTGCCACCACATCATCGACCACGGCGCGGTCGTGCAGACGCTGCCCAACGCCGAAGTGATCGCGCGCGAAAACGAGATTCTCGAGCTGCTCGGCGTCTAGCACGGTGAAGATCGCCGTCACCGGCTCCGCGGGCACCATCGGAGCGCCGCTGTGCGCCGACCTTCGGCGCGATCACGAGGTCGTCGGCATCGATCTCCGCGACGCGGACGTGGTCGCCGACGTGCAAGACGTCACGGCGCTCGAGCGCGCCTTCGCCGGCTGCGAAACGGTCGTCCATCTCGCGGGCGTGGTGAGCGTCGAAGCGTCGTGGGACGACGTGGCCGGGCCGAACATCGCCGGCACCTACGCGGCGTTCGAGGCGGCGCGGCGCGCGGGCGTCGAGCGCGTCATCTTCGCCAGCTCCAACCACGCCGTCGGCATGTACGAAGTGGACAATGTGCCGGCGATCTACGAGCCGGGCTTCGGCCTCGTCGTTCGCACCGACGCGCCGTACCGTCCGGACTCGCTGTACGGCGTGTGGAAGGCCTTCGGCGAGACGCTGGGCCGCTACTACAGCGACAACCACGGCGTGCAGGTGACGTGCGTGCGCATCGGCTCGATCACGAAAGCCGACGATCCGCGCGACCCGAGCGTGCGTGAGAGCTCCGGCTGGCTGCCGCTGAACGACGACCAGAAGTTCGCGCGCTACGCCGCGACCTGGATGTCGCAGCGCGACTTCGCCCGCCTCGTGCGCGCCGTCATCGCTCGGGACGTGCCCTACGCCGTCGTGTACGGCGTCGGCGACAACGCGACCCGGTTCTGGGACCTCGAACCCGGCCGCGCGATCTTCGGCTTCTGGCCCCGAGACGGCGTGAAGTAGTCCCGCGCTCTAGTCCCGGGACGAACCTGCCGGTGGTTCCGAGCGAAAGTAACGTGGCGAGTTGAGTATATCGTCGCCACGGTGCATGCATTATGATGGATGACATGAGCAAGCGTGCCGTCACGATAAGCGGAACGTTCACGCCCGGGAGAAATCGCGGGCAGACCCGTACCGTCACGGTCGACGAAATCCCGGCAATCGCAATAACGTATGAGGGGACGACCGAAAACCACCTGACGTTCGAGGTGGCCGATCGGCTCGATACCCTCATGGACCAGGCCCTTGAATCCAACGATCTCGCCGATCAGCGCATTACGTATAGTCCCTGGCCACTCGGCGAACCGGTCGAGCCTCGTCCCTGGGACCGCCGTCTGCGCCGGGGCGGTGACGGTCAGATGTCGGCATCGGCGGGTGCCCTGAGGTAGCAACGATTGGAATTGGTGCCTCGGCCCCGGAGCGCGCCCCCCGTTTCATCGCGGCTACGGTTTTGCGCGCTTCGTCCCTATCGCGAGCAGCTCGCCGACCAGGCCGCGGCGGAACAGCAGCACGCAGAGGGCGAAGATCGTGCCCATGACGATGTTCGTCTTGTCGCCGATCGCGGTCTTCGAGACGAAGTAGTCGAGCGACTCGAAGATCCCGGCGCCGACGATCGGGCCGAAGATCGTCCCGATCCCGCCCAGGATCGACATCATCACGACCTTGCCGCTGGTATGCCAGTCGACGCCGTCCAGGCCCGAGAGCCGGTTGCCCACCGCGAACAGCACGCCCGCCAAGCCCGCCAGCGTCCCCGACAGCACGAACGCCACGAGCTTGTAGCGGTCGACGCGGTACCCGAGCGCGATCGCCCGCTGCTCGTTCTCGCGCATCGCGTGGAGCACCGCGCCGAACGGCGAGCGCACGACGCGCACGACCAGATACGTGCCGAGCGCCGCGACCGCCAGCACCGCGTAGTAGAACGCGACGTCGTTCTCGAGCGGCAGCCCGAAGATCGTCCCGCGCCCGCTGAGCTGCACGCCGTTCTCACCGCCCGTCCACCCGCCGAGCTGGTACGCGAAGAAGTACTGCATCTGCGCCAGCGCGAGCGTGATCATCGCGAAGTAGATTCCTTGGCGGCGGATCGCGATCGCGCCGACCACGACCGCGAGCACCGCCGCGTACACCAGCGCGGCGAGCACCGCGAGCGGGAACGGCAGATGCGCCTTCGCGAGCAGGATCGTCGAGACGTAGCCCGCGCCGCCCCAGAACAGCGCGTGGCCGAACGACAGCAGCCCCGTGAAGCCCAGCAGCAGGTCGAACGCGACCGCGAACAGCGCGTACGCGACGATGTCGATCGCCAGCACCGGATAGACCAGCTTCGGCAGCGCGATAGCGATCAGCAGAATGAGTCCGGCGACGAGCGCTCCGCGCCGGGTCCCGAGCAGCGCGCTCGTCATTTGGCCGCGGCCGGGTTGCCGAACAGCCCGCTGGGGCGGATCAGCAGCACGATGATCATCAGGACGAAGATCAGCGTGTCGTTGAAGGCCGGGAAGATCACCGCGCCGAGCGTCTGCAGCAGCCCGAGCGCGAACCCGGTCAGCACCGAGCCGCCGATCGAGCCGAGCCCGCCGATCACGACGATCGCGAACGTGTTGATGATGATCTTGTCGCCCATCGTCGGCTCGACGTTCTGGTTCGGCGCCGCCAGCACGCCGGCCAGCGCCGCCAGCGCGACGCCGGCGCCGAAGGTGATCGTCACCAGCCGCTGCGTGTCGATCCCGAGCGCGCGCACCAGCACGGGCGCCTCGGTCGCCGCGCGGATGCGCGCGCCGACCGGCGTCCGCTCGAGCACGTACCACACCGCGATGCAGACGACGATCGCCACGCCGATCACGAACAGCCGGTACGTCGGAAACAGCGTGAACCCGATGTTCGTCGCGCCGGCGAGCGAGGGCGGCGGCGAGTACGGCGAGCCGAGCGCGCCGGCCGCCAGTCGCATCGCGTCCTCGAGAATGAGCACGAGCGCGAAGGTGAACAGCAGCCCGTAGAGCGGATCGAGACCGTAGAGCCGGCGCAGGAACCCGACCTCGATCAGCATCCCGAACAGCCCGACGACGATCGGCGCCACGATGAGCGCCGGGTAGAACGGCAGATGGATCACCAGCGCGCCGTAGTACGCGACGAACGCGCCCAGCATGAACATCGCGCCGTGCGCGAAGTTCACGATCCGCAGCATCCCGAAGATGACGCTCAGACCCAGCGCCAACAGGGCGAAGTACGCCCCGTTGACGAGGCCGTTGAACGCCTGGGTCAGGAGGTAGTCTGGACTCAGACTACCAGTCCTTCTTGCACACCGACGCCGACTCGGGGCGGAACGCGCGACCCGGCGGGATCGTCTGCACGACCTTGAACCACGCGTGCGGCTCCTTCACCTGCTCCTTCGGCAGCACGTCGACCACGTACATCTCGTGGATCACGCGGTGGTCGCGCCCGCGCCACTCGCCGCCCTTGGCGTAGAAGTCGTTGAACTGGCGGTTGTCGAGGTAGCCCTGGACCTTGTCGGCCTCGGTCGTGCCGACGGCCTTGACCGCGTTGAGCCACTGCGTCGTCGCCGAGTAGTCGGAGGCCTGGATGTCGGTCGGACGCAGCCCGCGCATCCGCTTCGCGTACTTGTCGGCCCACTTGCGCGCCGCCGCGTCCTCGTTCCAGTACCACGACGTCGTGATGCGCGAGCCGGCGAAGACGTCGGGGAGCGCGTCGACGTCGCTGAGGAACAGCAGGCCGACCGCGACCTTCATCGCCTTGTCGACGCCGAACTGCTTCACTTGCTTCATCGAGTTCACGGTGTCGGCGCCGGCGTTGAACAGCCCGAGCACCTGCGCGCCGGAGTTCTTCGCCGAGAGCAGATACGACGAGAAGTCGGTCGTCGGCCCGAACGGGTAGAGGTCGGCCTTCTGGATCTTGCCGCCCTTGCGCTCGACCGCGTCCTTGAAGTCCGCCAGCATCTGCGTTCCGAACGCGTAGTTGGGGACGAGCGCGTACCACGTCTTGCCGCCCGACTGCGCCGCGATGTTCGTCCCGGTCGAGGCGGCCAGCGCGTACGTGTCGTAGGCGTAGTGATAGGTGTAGCGGTTGCACGCCGCACCGGTCAGCGCCGACGACGCGCCGCCGGTGACGATCGCGAGTTTCTTCTTTTCCTTCGCGACCGACGCGACCGCGAGCGCGACGGCGGAGTTCGTCATGTCGAGCGCGAGATCGGCGCCGCCGTCGTAGGCCTCGCGCGCCTTGATCGCGGCGTCGGGGCCGTTGTTGCGGTGATCGATCCCGATCACCTCGATGGGACGGCCGAGGACCTTCCCGCCGAAGTCCTCGACGGCCATCTTGGTCGCCTCGACCGCACCCGGCCCGGCGAGCGCGGCGTAGACGCCGGACATGTCGGTGATGACGGCGATCTTGACCGGGCCGGTATCGGCCGCCCGCGCGGGCGGCGCGGTGAAGGAAGAACACAGCAGCGCGAGCGCGAGCGCCGCCGGAACGGAACGGGAAACACGCATCGGACCAACCTCGTGGCGGGGCGGTGACGGAGTTGGCGGGACGTTACGCATCGCGGTCGGCGTTCCTCCGAGCTACCGAACGAATCGCCGCTTTCCGGGAAAAGGACGCCCGATGGCCCGACCGATCGAAGACTACGCGCTCATCGGCGACACGCGAACGGCGGCGCTGGTGTGCCGCGACGGGACGATCGAATGGCTGTGTCTGCCGCGCTTCGACTCCGGCGCCTGCTTCGCCAAGCTGGTCGGGGACGACGAGAACGGCGCGTGGGCGCTGGCGCCGAAAGGCGGGCGCGTCGTCGAGCGCCGGTACCGCGAGGACAGCCTCGTCCTGGAGACGATCTGGGAGGTGGACGGCGGCGCGCGCGTGCGCCTCGTCGACGGTATGCTGCCCGGAAGCGACGTGCCGCGCGTGGTGCGGCTGGTCGTCGGCGAGCGCGGCCGCGTCGCGATGGCGTCGCAGATCTGCATCCGGTACGACTACGGCCAAGTCGTTCCGTGGGTCCACCGCGCGTCGGGGACCTTCATCGCCTGCGGCGGACCCGACGCGATCGCGCTCTACGCCGACGTCCCGCTGCGCGCCGAAGGCAACACGACGCTGGCCGAGTTCGAGGTCGGCGAGGGTGACCGGGTCGGGTTCGAGCTGGCGTACTACCCGTCGTACGAGCAGCAGCCCGGGCCCTCGGACGTGACGTCGGCGCTGCGGCGCACCGACGTCTTCTGGCGGGAGTGGGCGCGCACGTGCACCTACAGCGGACCGTGGCGTGAGATCGTGGTGCGCTCGCTGCTGACGCTCAAGGCGCTGACCGACGCCAAGACCGGCGCGGTGCTCGCCGCGCCGACGACCTCGCTCCCCGAAGAGCTGGGCGGCGTGCGCAACTGGGACTACCGCTACTGCTGGCTGCGCGACGCGGCGTTCGTGCTGATCGCGCTGCTGAACGCCGGCTACGAGGAAGAGGCCTTCGCCTGGCGAGCATGGCTGCTGCGCGCCGTCGCCGGCAACCCCAAGCAACTGCAGATTCTCTACGGTCTGCGCGGCGAGCGGCGGCTGCCCGAGTTCGAGGCGCCCTGGCTCAAAGGTTACGCCGGCTCGCGGCCGGTGCGGATCGGCAACGCCGCGGCGGAACAGTTGCAGCTCGACGTCTACGGCGAAGTCGCCGACGCGATGTACCAAGCGCACCGCGCCGGACTCCCGCCCGACACCGACGAGTGGTCGCTGATGAAAGACGTCGTGGAGGCGGTCGAGGAGCGCTGGCGCCAAGAGGATCGCGGGCTGTGGGAAGTCCGTGGACCGTGCCGGCACTTCGTGCACTCGAAGGTGCTGGCGTGGGTCGCGCTCGACCGCGCCGTCTGCGCCGTCGAGCAGTTCGGTCTCGACGGCCCGGCCGACCGCTGGCGCGCGCTGCGCGACCAGATCCACGCCGACGTCTGCGCGAACGGCTACGATCCGAAGCGCGCGACGTTCACGCAGTCCTACGGCTCGCGCGAGATCGACGCGTCGACGCTGCTGATCCCGCTGGTCGGCTTCTTGAAGCCGGACGATCCGCGCGTGATCGGCACGGTGCGCGCGATCGAGCGCGAGCTGCTGGTCGACGGCTTCGTGATGCGCTACACGTTCGCGTCCGAGGACACGGACGGGCTGCCGCCGGGCGAAGGCGCGTTCTACGCGTGCGGCTTCTGGCTGGCCGACAACTACGTGCTGCAGGGCCGGCGCGAGGACGCGCGCGCGCTCTTCGAGCGGCTGATCGGCACCGCCAACGACGTCGGCCTGCTCTCGGAAGAGTACGACGTGCGCGCGAAGCGGCTCGTCGGCAACTTCCCGCAAGCGTTCTCGCACGTCGGCCTGGTGAACACGGCGTTCAACCTGTCGGCGGGATCGAAGCCGGCCGAACAGCGTCGCGGCAAACAGGACGTCCCGAAAGCCGAACCGGCGGCATAATCGTTCGCGCCCGGGGCACCGGACCGGTCGTAGCACTTCCGGAGGACCTGCGTGCAGAACGACCGCCGCCGCGAGAACGAGCGCGGCTTCACCTTGATCGAGCTGATGATCGTCGTCGCGATCATCGCCATCCTGGCCGGGATCTTGATCCCGAACTTCGTCAACGCGCGCTCGCAGGCGCAAACGGCGGCCTGTGAATCGAACCTGCGGGCGATCGCCACCGCGCTGGAGCTGTACTACGCGGACAATCAAGTCTATCCGACGGCGAGCGGGGCCGCCGTCCAGCCGACACTGCTCACCGCGAACGGCCTGGCGTACCTGAACAACACGCCGAAGGACCCGGCCGCGCAGAGCGGCGCCGCGACGTACACGCTGACGACGGTGCAGGCCGCGGGCGGAAACGCGCCGGCGTACACGATCGTGTGCCCGGGCGTGCATGCGGCCTCGACGCTCGCGAAGCTGCCGCTGAGCTCGGGCGCGCCGGGGACGGTGTGCGGCCCGTCCTGCAGCGCAACGAAGATCCAGTACTCCGCCGGACAGGGTTTGGTGGCCGCGCCGTGATCGACGTGGTCGACGCCGCGCTGCGCGCGGCCGGCGCGCGCTCCGCGGCCGCCGTTCCGCTGCTCTTCGCGGCGGGCGCGGCGACCAGCATCGGTCCGTGCGCGGCGCCGCGCTACGTCGCCGTCGCCGCGCTCGCGCATGCGGCGCGCAAGCCGTGGACCGTCATCGCGGCGTTCGCCTGCGGGCTCGTCGCCGGATACGTCGCGCTGGGGCTCGCGATCGGAACGCTCGGGCTCGGCGCGGGATCGCTCGCCGTGGTGCAGGACCGGTCGCCGGCGGTCTACGCACTGCTCGCCGCGCTGCTCGCGCTGGCGGGGATCATGACGCTGCTGCGCGCCGGCGCGTTCGCGAAATCACATTCATGCGGGCCGGCGCCGCGCCGCGGCGCGACCTGCGGCGGCGTGTTTCTGCTCGGCGCGTCCAGCGTGCTCGTCGTCTCGCCGTGCTGCACGCCGATCCTGGCCGGACTCGCGGGACTGACGATGACCACCGAACGAGCCGGCGGTTCGGCGACGCTGTTGGCGGCGTTCGCCTGCGGACATGCGCTGCCGGTCGTCCTGATCGGCGCGGCCGGAATGCGGGTCGCCGGCGTCCTGCGAAGCGTCGCGGCATCGCAGGCGTCCGCCATCGTCGCGGGCGGTTTGATGCTCGCGCTCGCCGCGTTCTACGGCACGCTCGCATGAGGCCGATCGGCCCGGCGCGGCGGTTCGCGCTCGCGCTGACCGCCGTCGCCGTCGCAGCAGCACTGTTCCATGCGAACGTCGCCTCTGCGCTCGTCACGCGCGGCGACGACGTGCTGCGCACCGGCGACACCGACGGCGCGTTTCGCTACTATGCGCGGGCGCTGCGGATCGACGCGCGCTCCGGCGTCGCCGCCGACCGGCTCGCCTTTGCGCTGCTGATGCGGCGCCGCGCGGGCGATGCGGCGCTCGCCTTCGCAGCCGCCGACGCGGCGCTCCGCACGGCGCCCGGCGACGCCGCGCTGCTCGCTGACCGCGGGTTCGCGCAGCAGCGTCTGGCGCGCTGGCGCGGCGCGGAGCGCGACTTCGCCGCCGCCGCCGCCGCCGCGCACGACGCTCGCTACGCGCACCTCGCGGCGAAGATGGCCGAGCGCGCGCACGACCGCGCCAACGAACGCGCGCACCTGCGCACCGCGCTCGCGCTCGACTCGGCGTTCGCGCCGTCGCGAGCGCTGCAAGCGAGGCTTGGCCGGTGATCGCCGCGCCCGCGCTCGCGGCGCTCGCGGGCTCGCTCGCAGCGGCGGTCGCCGATCACCGAACCGGGCTGATCCCGGACCGCATCACCCGCGCCGCCGCGCTCGGCGCGCTCGCGCTCGCCGCGGCGAGCGGGTCGGCGATGAGCGCCTGCGCGGGTGCCTACGCCGTCGGCGGCGCGCTGCTCGGCCTGCATCTTCTGACGCGCGGCCGCGGACTCGGGCTCGGCGACGTCAAGCTCGGCGTCGCGCTCGGGACGGGTCTGGGCGTCCATGCCGGCATGCTTGCGCTCGGGATCGCGTTCGTGCTCGGAGGCGCGTACGCGGCGGCGCTGCTCGCGACCAACCGCGCGCGCCGTGGCGACGCGATCGCGTTCGGTCCGTTCCTCGCCGCCGGCGCCTTCGCCGGGGCGTTGCTTCCGGCCGAGGCGTCGTCGTGAAACGCCGCCCGACCCTGCCGCTCGGCGTCGACGTCGGAGCCGAGCGCACGCGGATCGCGCTGGCGGAGCTCGACGAGTCCGGACATCCGTCGCTCGTCGCCGTCGCGGCGCGCCCGACCGGCAGCGACGCGGCGCAGGCGATCGCGGAAGCGCGCGCCGAGCTCGGCACGCGGGAGCGCCGCTGCGTGCTCGCGCTGGGTGCGCCCGACGCGCTGCTGCGCCGCGCCGCGTTTCCGGCGATGCCGCGGACCGAACGCGCACGCGCCGCGCGCTTCGAGGCCGCCCGCTTCGCGCCGTACGCGCCGAACGAAACCGCGTTGCGCGTCCTGCCGGCCGGCGACGGTCGCTACATCCTCGGGATCGCCCGGCGCCGCGCGCTCGACGAGCGCGTCGCGGCGGCGAAGCGGGCGGGATTGCACGCCGTCGCGGTCGACGACGCGGCGTTCGCGCTGAGCCGCGCGTTCGAGTACGCCGACGCCGTGATCGACGTAGGCGCCGCCGCGACGCGGCTCGTCGTCGCCGGCGCTCCGGTTCCGGCGGTGGAAACGTTCGAGATCGGCGGTGCGACGCTGACCGCCGCGGTCGCTGCGTCGCTCGGCGTCGGCGAAGCGGCGGCCGAGCGGCGAAAGCGCAGCGTCGGTTTGGCCGGCGCGGGGGAACACGCGCGCGACGCGCTGGTCGACGCGATCGCGTCGGCGCTGATCGATCACCGCGCGCGGGCACGAACCGAGCTGCGCGCGATCGCGCTCGCCGGCAACGGCGCGCGCCTCAGCGGGTTCGCCGAAGCGCTCGAGCGCGCGGTCGCGATCCCGGTGCGGCTCGGCGCGCTCGGCGCCGGCGTCTCGCACACGCTGCCCGCCGACGTCGTGCGCGCCGCGTCGCCCGACTGGGGATTGGCGTACGGGCTCGCGCTGTGGGAGACGGCGGGATGAGGCGCATCAACTATCTGCTGAGCTGGAGCGAGCGCCACGCGGGAGTCGCGCTGCCGAACGCCGTGCGGCCGGAGCTGCGCGCTCCGCTGGCGGTGCTCGCGTGCGCGTTCGGTCTGGTGCTGCTGCTGTGGGCGGTCCAGGACGCGCGGCTGCGCGCCGCGGCGCAGGACGGCGTGCGCTACGCGCGTCAGGCCGACGCCGCCGAAGCGCGGCTCGCACGCTCCGGTGACGTGGAGCGCGACGTGGCGTCGCTGCGCGCGCTCGCCGAACGCCTGGCGCTGACGAGACAGACGGGCGCACGACGCGCTGCGGAGATCGCCGTGCTCGGCAACGCGCTCGCCGCAGAAAGCTGGCTGACGTCGGTGCACGTCGACCCGGCAGCGATCTCGCTGGAAGGCCGAAGCGCACGGCTCACGGCGGTCGGCGCGACGATCGGCAACCTCTCGCGCCTTCACGCGTACGCAGCGGTTCGGCTCGTCTCGCTGCACGATGACTCGGCCACCTCGGGCTTGACCTATGCGCTGGCGCTGGAGCAGCGGCGGTGAACGATGCGCGCGCGCTCCGCTTCGCCGCCGTGCTCATCGTGCTCGCGGGCTACGTCGTCGTCGTCCGCTCCGGAGAGAGGCGGATCGCCGATCAGCTCGACGCCAACGCTCGGCTGGCCGCACGCGCGCAGGCCGCGGCGCGCGGTATCGCGTCGCACGCCGTGCTCGAACGCGAGCGAGCGCGCTTGCGCGAGCGCCTGCGCGACACGCAGCTTGCCGTGGGGCGCGGAGCTCTGGTCGAACGGTTTCTGCGCGACGCCGCCGCCGCGACCAGCAGCCACCGCACGCTGATCACCGCCGTCGCGGCAGGCGCCGGCTCCGCACCGGCGACGGCCCGCGCCAACGATTCCAGCTTCGCGGCCCGGACCGTGCGCTCCGACGCACCGCGCGGCCTCGGCGCGCCGGCGAGCGAACCGGTCGAGGCGACGCCGCTCGACGTGACGCTCGAAGGGCGCTACGCCGACGTGCTGGCGACGGTGCGCGAGCTATCGCGCGGTCGCGTACCGGCGTCGGTCGCGATCACGTCGGTCGCGCGCAAGAACGTCGCACCGGCGGCGCCTCCGACCGTGAGTGCGCTGCTGCGTGTCGTGCTCGAGCGGTATGCCGGCGTCGCTCCGGCGCAAGGCTCTCGTGTTCGCGCTCGGCCGGTCTAGCCGCGCGCTGGTGGCGGCGAGCGCGTTCTGCTCGTTCGCCGGCGCGTTCGTCTGCGCACCGCTGGTCGTGCGCGGCGAAGGGACGATCGTTCCTTCCGCTCCGCTGCGTCCGGCGCCGCGCGAGACGGCGACCCCGTTCCGCGACGTCGCACCGCGGCGAGATCCGTTCGAGGGCGGGCCGCTGCCGCTTCGTCACGCCGCCACGTCCGGCGAACCGCTGCCGGCCGCGGCGCTCGCCGTCCCGCTCGCCGGGTCGCGCGACGACATCGCGGGCGTGCTACGCCCGCTGCCGCCGAACGCGGGTGCGGCCGCAGCGCCGTTCCCGTTCGCGGTACCGCCCGGCGCGTCGTCGCCCGGTGCGACGGCGGCCACCGCTACGGTCGTCGCCGTCGCGACCGGACGAACGCCGTACGCGCTGATCCAGGAGGCGGGGACGCTGCGGCTCGTCACCCTCGGCGACCGGCTCGGACCCGACACGGTCGTCGCGATTCGCGCCGACGGCGTGCACCTTGCGAGCGGACGAGCTCTTCCGCTGGCGCGCGAGTCCGCGGCTGCTCAGGCCCCGCTCCGAACCGCCGAGCCGGCGCGCGCGCCGTCGCCGTCGTCCGGCCCGCCAGGCTCCGCACCCGCATCGAATCCGCCGGCACCGCCGTTCGGCACCGCGGCTGGGAGGCCGCCGAGATGACCGCACTCACCCGCACGCTTTTTTTCACGCTGGCGCTCGTGTCGTCGTCGCTCACCGCGCCGGCTGCGGCGGACGGCGAACGGTTCACGCTCGACGTGCGCGACGTCGAGCTGACCGACGTCATCCGCCTGCTCGGCGCGCGCTCCGGGCGCAACGTCCTGGCCGACGCCTCGGTCAAGCCGCAACGCGTCACGCTGCGCTTGCAGGGCGTCACCTTCGACGAGGCGCTGGCGGCGCTGCTGACCGCGTACGCGATGCAGGCGCATCGCGACGGCCGGGTCGTGTTCGTCGGCGACGCCGCGGCGATGGCGCGGCGCTTTCCCGCCGACGGCGCGCCCGCGGCGCGCGCGGCCGAGTCGATCCCGCTGCGCAACCTGCGCGCGAGCGAGGCGGTGAAGGCGCTGCGCGCGGTCGTTCCGGACGGCGCGCTGCTCGCCGAGGAGCGGCGCAACGCGGTCGTCGTCAGCGGCGACGACGCCGTGCGCGCAACCGTCCGCGCGCTGCTGCGCGACCTCGACGCACCGGGCCGCCAAGTGATGATCGACGTCCGCGTCGCCGACGTCCAGCCGGTGAACGACACCACCAACGTCGGCATCCAGTTCGGCGGCGCGGGCTACGGCGCGGGCGCGCTGGGGCAGTTTCCGTACACGCTCACGAAGAGCGCGCTCACCGTCAACGCGCAGGTCGACGCGCTCATCCAGCGCGGCCGCGCGTCGATCCTGGCGCAGCCGCGCATCATGACGCTGAACAACCGCGAAGCGTCGCTCCTGATCGGCGAGCAGTATCCGGTCGTGACGGTGAACCAGCAGACGGGCTTTCCGTCGGTGCAGACGATCGACGTCGGCGTACGCCTGCGCCTCACCCCGACGATCGGCGCCGACGGCACGGTGACCGCCGAGCTCCATCCGGAGTACTCGCAGATCATCGGTTTCAACAGCAGCTTCCCGATCGTCGCGAACCGCAAGGTGGACGCGACGCTGCGCGTGCGCGACGGCGAGACGATCGTGCTGGGCGGCCTGTTTCAGGACGTCGACTCGGAGACGGTCACGAAGTTCCCGCTGCTGGGCGACTTGCCGGTGCTCGGCGCGTTCTTTCGCAACCGCCAGACGACGCACAACCGGGACGAGGTGGTCTTCTTCATCACCCCGCACGTCGTCCCGAGCGACCCGGGCGACTAGCTCTTCGCGAGGCGAAGCAGCGCGTACATCGCCAGTACGCCGAGCGCTCCGGCGCCGAGCGCGATCACGAGCGCGGCGGCCGGGCGCAGCGTGTGCCAGCGGTGCTCGATCAGCGCGCGGCGCTCGGCGACGTACCGGTAGGCGCCGAACAGCGCCATCGCGACGCCGCCCAGCACCATGACGATCCCCGCAGCCAGCGAGATCGCGGCGCGCGGGTCGAGCCGCGCGATCACGAAGCCGAAGCCGACCAGCGCCAGCGACGTCCGCACGTAGGCGAGGAACGTTCGCTCGTTGGCGAGGTGATCGCGCACCGTCGCTTCGACTTGAATCTCACGCAGCTTGGCGTCCATGCGCGCAGCTTCGTGCCCGCATCGCGCGATCCGTCTCGTGCTGACGACCGCTCGAGCGCGGTCGAATCGATTGGCTCGGGGCGCGGCCGACCGGGTGGCGCGGCTCACACTGCGATGCCGAGCGCAGGGCCGCGGGCCGGCACGACCGCATGCGTTTCGGATGCGCGTTCTTTCGCGCGGTCTGGCCGTCGGGTCGGCCGTCGTTTTCGTTCTCGCCGCGTGCTCGGGCGGTGGCGGTATCACCGCCATGCCGTCGGGCCTCACGCTACCGGTCACGGTCCCGACGAGCGGGCCTACCGCCGGCCCTTCCCCGTCGCCGGTGCCGACCACGACGCCGAGCACGAGTCCCACAGCGACGGCACTGCCCGCGGGCCGCGCGCCGACGGTCGCGGGCTGTCGCGTGTTCCCGGCGGACAATCCGTGGAACACCGACATCTCCGCGGCGCCCGTCGATCCCGGCTCGGCCGCGTACTTGACGAGCATGCACGCGGCCACGACGAACCTGCATCCCGACTTCGGCAGCGACCCGGCCTACGGCATCCCGTACACGTCGGTCGGCGCAGGTCAGCCGCCGGTCCCGATGTCGTTCGACTACGCGAGCGAGAGCGATCCCGGACCGTACCCGATTCCGCCGAACGCACCGGTCGAAGGCGGACCCGGCGCGACCGGCGACCGCCACGTGCTCGTCGTCGACTCGAGCACGTGCAAGCTCTACGAGCTGTATGCGGCGCAGTACACCGGCCCGGGCTGGCACGCGGGCTCGGGCGCGGTCTTCGATCTGTCGTCGAACGCGCTGCGGCCGGACTCCTGGACGTCGGCCGATGCGGCGGGTCTGCCGATCCTCGCGGGACTCGTGCGCTACGACGAAGCCGCGCAGAACGGCGAGATCGACCACGCGCTGCGCTTCACCGTGCGCACGACGCAGCGCGCGTTCATCCATCCGGCGACGCACGCCGCGAGCTCCTCGACGGATCCCGCTCAGCCGCCGATGGGTCTGCGCGTGCGGCTGAAGGCGAGCTACGACGTCGCGCGCTTCACCGGCGCAAGCCGCGCCGTGCTGGTCGCGCTGAAGCGCTACGGGATGTTCGTCGCCGACAACGGCTCGGACTGGTTCATCAGCGGCGCCACCGACGCGCGCTGGAACGACACCGATCTGAACCAGCTCAAGACCGTTCCCGCGAGCGCGTTCGAGGTCGTGCAGACCGGCCCGATCCTCCACTGACGGCTCGCGCATAGTTTCCGAGGCGCGTGTCGTATAGGCGCGAAGTGCCGGCACGCTTCTTCTACGGCTGGGTCATCGTGGTGGCGCTCGGCGTCACGACGATCCTGTCCTACGGAACGAATCAGTATCTGTTCGGGCTGCTGGTGGATCCGCTCTCGCGCGAGCTGGGCTGGGACAAGACCTCGATCGGGCTCGCCTTCTCCGGCGTCGTGCTGGTCTCCGGGCTGGCCGGCCTCGGCGCGGGGAGCGCGGTCGACCGCTTCGGGGCGCGCGTCCCGCTGGCGTTCGGCTCGCTGATCACCGGCGTCTCGCTGATCCTGCTCGCGCGCGTCCACACGCTGGCGGCGTTCGACGCGCTGTGGACGATCGGCATCGGGCTCGGCTCGGCGCTCACGTACTACCCGATCACGATGACGGTGGTCGCGAACTGGTTCGACCGGCGCCGGCCGCAGGCGTTCTCGCTGCTGACCTTCATGGGCGCGTTCTCCTCGACGCTGACGTACCCGAGCGCCGGGCTGCTGATCGCGCGCTTCGGCTGGCGCGAGGCGCTCGTGATCCTCGGCGCCGTGCAGCTCGTGGTCGCGCTGCCGCTGCACGCGCTGATCGTGCGGCGCCATCCCGAGGACCACGGGTTCCATCCGGACGGCGCCGCGGTCGCCGGCGCGTCGACGCCGCAGAGCGGCGTCGCGCTGTCCGGCGCGCTGCGCAGCGCGGCGTTCTGGCTGCCGACCATCGCGATCGCGCTGGCGTACTTCGCCAGCACCGCGATGCTGCTGCAGCACGTCGCCTATCTGATCGCACGCGGCTACGCACCGTCGTTCGCCGCGGCTCTGGTGGGCCTGTTCGGGATCGCCTATCTGCCCGGGCGCGCGTTCATCGCGTGGTCCGGCGAGCGCGTCTCGCTGGCCGCGCTGTTCGCCGCGGCGTTCGTGCTCGAAGCGCTCGGGATCGTCGTCCTCGCGCTGACGCCGTCGCTCGCCGGCGTGCTCGTCTACGTCTGCACGTTCGGCGCCGCGTACGGCGCGACGTTTCCGCTGCGGGGCGCCATTATGGCACAGCGCTTCGGCCGCCGCTCCTACGGCGCGATCCTGGCGGCCCAAGGGGTTCCGGTCGGGATCGCGTCCGCGCTCGGGCCGCTCGTCGCGGGGCGTTTAATCGACACGCTCGGCTATTCCGCCGCGTTCGAGAGCTGCGTCGCGGCGCTGCTCGCAGCCGCCGTGGTGATCGCGATTCCGGCACGCTCACCGGCCGGGGCGGGCCGGCGCGTAGACGCTTTGTAGACGCCCGACCGGCAGACTGATCTCCAGCCACCCCGCACCGCTGGAGACCATCATGGCCGTCATCCTCGAAACCCCCGCCACCTACGCCGCGCCTGTCGGCTACGACCCCTCGACGGCACTCGCCCTCGACTCGCTCGGTCTTCCCGCCGACCACTACGATCCGTTCACGCCGCTGCCGTCGCGCGTGGTGCAAGCGATCGTGGCGCTGAGCGGGCTGATCACCGGGCTGGTGTGGCTCGTGCGCCTGACCGGCCGCGGCTGAGTGCGCCGCGTCACGACTGCGGCGAACGGCGAAGAAATTGGGACCTTAGACCTAACGCCCAAGGCGGAAAGCCCCTGCGGACGCCGCGGAAACCGCCCGATGAATGAAGTGCGGAACCGGCAGGATGCTGGTTCGAAAGGATCGACCGGTATGGAAACCACGACGTTCCTGCGCGCCACCGAGGTGCGCGCACTCCTCGAAGCGACCGCCATCGTTCGCCTCGTCGACGCCATCGACCAGCTCATCGCCGATGCCGACCGGCGCGCCGCGACCGACGCGATCGCCGAGCACTGCGCCGAGTCGTGGCGCCGCCGCCGCGAAGCGCTGCTGGCGGAACACGCGGCCCTGCTCGGCGGCGTCATCGCCCCGAGCTGCTGACCGCGCGCGGAGCTAGCGGTACGCCGCCTGCATCCGCGCGAGGCGCTCGCGCCCGTCGCGCAGATCGAGCTTCACGATCGGCAAGTCGGGCAGCCCGGTGCGCTCTTCGAAGGTCGGGCGGTCTTCCTTGTAGAGGATGCCCAGCGGAATCTTGCCGTCCGTCGTGAGCGCCTCGAAGGCGGCGAGCCGGTCGTTCGGCGTGTAGCCCTCGCGTAGCGTCCCGTCCTCGGTGTTCTCCTTGAACCACGCGTAGGTGTTGATCTTGTTGTAGGTCACGCACGGCGACATGACCTCGACGATCGCGAAGCCGCAGTGCTCGACCGCCGCCTTGATCATCGCGACCATCTGCTTCGGCTGCGCGGAGAAGCCGCGCGCGACGAACGTGGCGCCCGCCGCCAGACCGAGCGCGAGGCCGTTCAGCGGCGTGTCCGGGTTGCCGTCGGGGCTGACCGACGCGACGTAGCCCGTCGCGCTCGTCGGCGACGACTGGCCCTTCGTCAGCCCGTACGTTTGGTTGTCCATGACGATGTACGTCATGTCGGTGTTGCGCCGCACCGCGTGGACGAAGTGCCCGGCGCCGATCGCGTAGCCGTCGCCGTCGCCGCCGGCGGCGATCACGGTCAGATCGCGGTTGGCGAGCTTCACCGCGGTCGCGACGGGGAGCGCGCGCCCGTGCACGCCGTGGAACGCGTAGCTGTGCAGGTAGCCGGAAATCTTCCCCGAGCAGCCGATGCCCGAGATGAACGCGACGTCCTTCGGCTGTTTGCCGAGCTCCGCCAGCGCCTGCTTCAGCGCGGAGAGCACGCCGTAGTCACCGCAGCCGGGGCACCACCACGACGGCGTCGCCGTCGCGAAGTCTTTGGGGGTCAGGGTCGCGGTCATCTCAGAGCACCTCCGCCGCGGCGTCGACGACGGCGTAGCGCCGGACCGCCTCGATGATCTCGATCGGCCGGAAGGGCCGTCCGTCGTACTTGCGCACGCCGTGCAGCGCGTCGAGCGGCCCGACGACCGCGCGAATGAGCTGCATGAGCTGCCCGGTGTAGTTGTTCTCGACGACGAAGACGTGCTGCGCGCCGCGCACGAACTCGCGGATGTCGTCGTCGGGGAACGGCCACAGCGTGCGCAACTGCAGGAAGCGCGTCAGCACGCCGCCCGCCGCCAGGCGCTGCACCGCTTCGGCGATCGGCCCGCGGTTGGCGCCGTAGCCGATGATGGCGATGTCGGCGTCGGCGATGCCGTGCAGCACCGCCTTCGGCAGGTCGTCGCGCATCGAGACCAGCTTGCCCATGCGCTTCTCCATCATCCGGGCGCGGTTGCGCGCGTTCTCGGTGATGACGCCGGCGTCGTTGTGCTCGGAGCCCGGCGCCAAGTGCATCCCGCCCGGGATCCCGGGGATCACGCGCGGCGAGACGCCGTCGTCGGTGAACGCGAAGCGCTTGTACTCGCCGAAGACGACCTCGCCGCTGTCGATCAGCTTGCCGCGGTCGATCTCGACCGTGTCGAGGTCGAACGGCTTGAGCGTCGCCTTGCTCTGGCACAGCGCCTGTTCGGTGAGCACGAACACCGGCAACTGGTACTTCTCCGCCAAGTTGAACGCGTCGACGGCGAGCTCGAACGATTCGTGCACGGTGCCGGGCGCCAGCACGACGCGCGGAATCTCGCCGTGGCCCGAGTAGATCAGATGGTTGAGATTGCTCTGTTCGGTCTTCGTCGGCATCCCGGTCGAGGGGCCGGTGCGCGCGCACTCCACGACGACGACCGGGATCTCGAGCACCCCGGCCAGACCGATCGCTTCGGTCATCAGCGCTTGGCCCGGCCCCGACGTCGCGGTCATCGCGCGCACGCCGGCGAACGCGGCGCCGAGCGTCATCGTGATCGCGGCGAGCTCGTCTTCGGCTTGCACCACGACACCGCCGAACTTCGGGAGCTGCTTCGACATCCACTCGAGCACGTCGGTCGCCGGCGTGATCGGGTACCCGGCCATGAAGCGGCAGCCGGCGACCAGCGCGCCGTAGGCGATCGCGTCGTTGCCCATCATGATGAGCCGGTCGCCGTCGGCGCCGGCGACGAGGCCGTAGCCGCTCGGGCGATCGGCGAAGTTCTCGCGCACGAAGTCCTCGCCCGCCGCGATCGCGCGCATGTTGAGGTCGACGACCTTCTCGCCCTTGCGCTCGTAGACGCCGCGCACGTCGTTGCGCATGATCTCGGCGTCCATCCCGAGCAGCGCGCCGAGCACGCCCAGCGCGATCGTGTTGCGCACGAGCTCCAGACCGAGCTCGACCTTGGCGATCTTCGCGAGCGGAATCTCGTACCAGGTGACGTCGGCGCGGCGGACCTCGTCGGGGATCGTCTCCGAGCTGTTGTCGAAGACGACGAAACCGCCCGGCCGCATCTCCTCGACGTGCGCCTCGACCGCTTCCAGGTCGAAGGCGACGAGCGCGTCGACCGCGTCCGCCATGCCGTAGTTCTGATGCTCGCTCGCGCGGATCACGTAGTTGGTGTGGCCGCCGCGGATTCGGGACGGGAAGTCCTTGTAGGTGTAGACTTCCAGTCCCATGCGCTTGAACACGCCGGCGATGAGGTCGCCCGTGGTCAGGCTCCCGTCGCCGGCTTGTCCGCCGAACATCACTTCGACGCTGTTGAGGATCACTCGGGGCACCTCGCGATCCTGGCGCCGCGTGCCGGCGCCAGTGTGTCTTGGTTCCCAGCGGCGACGGTGCGGCCCTGTCGGCCGCTGCCGCGGCCGCTCGTTCCGCCGGGCGTCAGAGCGCGCGGCGAAATGCGCGGTACGCGCGTTTCGCGCGGCGCCACGCGTCATGCCAGCGGGCCGCGCGCTCCTGCGCGGCGAGGTGCGCGAGCGCGGCCAGCTCGCCGGCGATGAACGCCCGCGCGGGATGGCCGGCGAAGGCGCGCATGCGCTCGCGCGCGACGACCGCGTCGTGCTGCTCGCCGAGAACCGTCTGCATCGACTCGATCGCGCGCGCGAGCTTCCGCGCGCGCCGTCCGGCGACCGGGGCGACCGCTTCGACGGCGTAGCGCGCCCGCTTCGCCGCGATGCGCACGGCGTGCAGCTCGGCGTCGGTCGCGCGGCGCGAGCGGCCCCGAACGCGTGCGCGCAGCCGGCGCCACGCGCGCGCGACGATCGGCCCGAGCGCATCGCAGGCCGGCTCGGCGGCGCAGGCTGCGAGCGCCGGCTGCTCCGCAGCAGCGGCCAGGTCGTGCAAGAGGTCGCGGTACCGCGGGTCGTCGAGCATCGCGCGCATCCGCGCGTACGCCTGCGTCCGCTCCAGGCGCAACGGCCCCAGCACCGCGCCGATCGCGTCGCGGTCGGCCGCGGGCAGCGCCGCTTGCCGGCCGACGGCGTCTTCGAGCAGCACGTCGGCGTCGCGCGCGCCGGAGAAGCCGTCCTGCGGAACGCGCAGCGCGTCGCGCAGGTCGGAGGCCCAGCCGGCGTCCAGCACGGAACCGAACGTGCGCAGATCGCTGCGCAGCCGGCGCACCGCGACGCGCGCGTCGTGCACCGCGCCGGGGTCCGCATCGGCCCGCAAGGCCGCATCCTGGCGAAGCAGTTGCTCGACCGCGCGCGCCAGCGTCACGCGCACGACGTCGCCGATCGGCGCGCGCGCGTGCAGGCGAACCGGCTCGCTCCGTTCGGGCGCCGTCAACGCTCGCGTTGCGCGAGCGTCCGCGCGACCTCCGTCGCCAGCGCGGTCGCGTGCTCCAGGCCGAGCGACTCGGTGTTCAGCACGAGATCGTACTGCCGGCTGTCGTACAGATCCGAGTCGAAGTAGTGCCGCTGGTAGCGCACCCGCGCGTCGTCCGTGCGCTCGACCCGGCGCCGCGCCTCGCCGGCCTCGATCCCGTAGCGCCGGGCGAGCTGGTCGATGCGCCACGCGCGGCCCGCGCGCAAGAGCAGCGCGAAGACCGGGATGCCCGCCGGGCGCCAGCCGAGCAGGCTGACGCCGCCGTGTCCGATCGCGACGACGTGGCCCGTTCGCGCGCGCTCGATCACCTCGGCGCGCACGGTCTGGATGATGACTTCCTCGGGATGGTACTGCGCCGCCGGGATCGGCAGCATCGCGGTGGCGGCGGCCAGGTCCGCGATCAAGCGGTCTCCGGCGCGCGGCGGCCGTTCGATGCGCTCGGCCAGGAACTCCGGCGAGAGCCCGTGGCGCCGCGAGAGGATGTCGATGAAGGTCCGCTCGTCGAGCAGCTCCGCGCCGAGCGCGCTCGCGACCGCCTCGCCGACCGTTCTGCCGCCGGCCCCGAGCTCGCGAGCGATGCTGACGATCACCGCTAGAGCCGCTCTTCGAGCGCGCGGATCGCCTGCGGCGGGCCGGCGGCGACCAGCTCGTCACCGGCCCGCAGCTCCGTGTCGGGGGTCGGCCGGAACCGCATCGCGCCGGCGCGCTTGAGCGCGAGAACGAACGCTTCGTCGCCGCCGGGGAAGAGCTCGACCAGCGCGCGCCCGATCCAGCTCGAGCCGGCGGCGATCGTGATGTCCTCGAGCAAGAGCTGTCCGTTGTCGGCCGAGAGCACCGTGTCGACGAACTCGACCGCGGTCGGCCGCATCGCCAGGCTCGCCATGCGCCGCCCGCCGATCGTGTACGGCGAGATGACGCGGTTCGCGCCGGCCAGGCGCAGCTTGCGCTCCGCGTCCTCGGCGTTCGCGCGCGCGACGATGAACAGCTCCGGCTTCAACACCCGCGCGGAGAGCGTGACGTAGATGTTGTCCGCGTCGTGGTCGACCGCGGTGATCAGCCCGCGCGCCTCCGCGATCCCGGCCGCCTGGAGCGTCGCCACGTCGGCCGCGTTGCCGTGCATCACCGCGAGCCCTTCGGCGGCCGCGCGGTCGAGCGAGTCGGGGTTGATGTCGATCACGACGAACGGGATCTTCTCGGTGGTGAAGTCGCGCGCGATCTCGCGGCCGACGCGGCCGTAGCCGCACAGGATGTAGTGATCACGCATCGCGGCGACGCGGCGGCGCATCCGGCGCTGCTGGAACTCCGCGCCGAGATGGCCTTCGATGATGTAGCCGAAGCCCGCCAGCACGGTGTACGTCAGCGCGCCGAATCCGAACGCGACGACGAGCACGGTCCACACCTTGCCGCCCACGTCCAGCGGCGCCGGCTCCCCGCCGCCGACCGTCGTGACCGTCGTGACGGTCATGTAGAACGCGTCGAACCACGGCCAGCGCTCGATCGCGACGTAGCCGGCCGTCCCGACCGCGACGACGGCGAGCAGCATCAGGACCGCTATCGACAACCTGCGAGGAAGGACGGAGCGCTCGTTCATACACGCCGCTCACGCCTTCGCGGTCAGCGCAAGCCGTTCCGCCGCACCGCGATCCGCCCGCCGTCGTAGTCGAACCACCAGTCGAACTTCGCCATCTGATCGGTCCCGACGATCGCGTCGGCCGCGATGTCGATCGCGTCCGCACGGTCGTTGCGCTCCTCGACGCCGACCGTGAACGGCGCGAAGGTGAACGGGCCGAGTCGGAAGTCGCTCACGGAGCGCGCGGCGACGTGGATCGAGCCCTCCAGGTACGACGCGATCATGTCGCGGCGGCCGCCGCCGAAACCGTCCGGCCGCCACGCCGCGACGCGCTGCTCGTAACGGCGCACGAACGGCGCGAGCACGAAGAGCTGCGGCGAACCGGTGTCCAGGATGAAGCGGTCGCCGGCAGCGGGACCGAACGCCGCGTGGACCATCGGCGAGCCCTCGTCGAAGTACGCCGGGACGACGAACGTGTGCGCGTCCGCGAACGCGGGCGCGGCCGCCTGCGGCGTGAGCGCTTCGACCCGGTTGTGCTCGTAGTCGACGTGCACCACGTTCCCGAAGAAGAAATCATAGCCCAGGATGCCGTCCAGCGCCGGATGCAGCCCGCCCAGCGGGATCGCGAGCGTCGACACGTCGTCCAGCCGCAGCGCGCCGACCCGCATGTGCGGCACGCTCGCGTGCTCGAGCACCGGCCCCCAGCGGCGGCGCTCGGCGAGGTCGCGGTCCAGCGTGATGCTGGCGGTCCCCGTGTCGAGCACGAACTGGCCGCGGCTGCCGTCGACGTCGACGTCGACGAAGATCGTGCGGCCCAGGAAGTGCGCGGGCAGCGTCACGACGCCGTTCGGCGGCGGGCTCGGCGCCGTGAACGTCCGGCGCGTCTGCGGGATCGCGACGTCGACCGGCTGCACCGGGCCGGGCTCGATCGCGTCCACCGTGACGTCGAGCTGGTGCCCGCGGTCGCCGTCGTCGATCCGCCAGTGCCGCGCGCGGCGGGCCGATCCGATGCTCTCGAAGCGGTCGAACGCCGTCACGATCGTGCGCCGGCCTTCGCGCGTAATCTCGTGCGCGAGCGCACCGCTCGCCTTCTCGACGTAGAACCAGTGCGGCTTGTCGCGCGGCGCGCGGTCGACGAGCACCCACGCCGATCCGAAGCGCTCCGACTCGCCGGCCAGCTCGCAGTCGGCGAGCGCGAACGGAAAGACGCTCTGCGGCAGCACGTCGACGGCGTCAGCCTGATCGTCGGTGAGCGTGGCGTGGGTGATGCCGTTCGGGTTCGCGCGCCAGCGGACCGCGTTGTCGCGCCCGCCCGCATAGCGCTCGCCGCCGAGCGCGACGGTCGCGCGAAAGTCGTCCCCGCGCACCGCGACCTGCACGGGAAAGCGGCGCTCGCCGTTTACGTAGGTCCAGTGCTCGCGCCGCTGCGCGAAGCGCGGGTCCGGCGTTCCGGCCCACTTCGCGTACGCGCCGAGCACGTCGGCCGGAGTCGTCTTCGTCGCGCGGACGTCCGGCGGCCGCCATTCCGCCGAGGCCGCTGCGCTCAGCGCAGCGAGTGCCGCGCAGGCGAACGCCGCGGCTACCGCCGGCCGCAGCCTCACGGCCCGAACGCCGCCTCGACCGCCGCGCGCAGCGGGTCGGCCGCGTCGTTCCAGGCCTCGACGAACGAGCGCAAGATGTGCCCGGTGAGACCCCAGACGCGACGGCTCTCGTAGTCCAGCAGGTACGTCTCGATGCTGAGCTCGCCGACCACGTGCGTCCCGTGCGTCAGCTCTTCGACGATCACTGGGAGCGGAATGGTGAAGACGGCGGCGGTCTCGGTGCCGTCGATCGTCAGCGGGCCGGGCGCGACGACCGCCACGAACGGCGTCACGTCGAAGTTGTTCGCGCGCTGCTGGCGGACCATCGGCAGCTCGCCGACGATCCGCACCCGCTCGGCCGCGACGCCGACCTCCTCGCGCAGCTCGCGCAGCGCGGTCCGCCGCAGATCGCCGCCGTCGGAGGGATCGACGGAGCCGCCGGGGAGCGCGATCTGCCCCGGATGGTCGCGCAGGTGCGCCGCGCGCTCGATGAAGATCACGCCGTGCGGGGGCGTCCTCAGAATCGCCAGCGCGACGGCGGCCGTGCGCCGCCCGGTGCGCTTCGCCTCAAGCATCCGCCCCCGGTTCGACGGGCGCGCGAAGCTCCCGCCGGGCGCCGAGCCTCAGGCCAGCGCTTCGAGCGAGATGTCGGCCGCGTCGCGCTGCTCGCGCACGACGACCAGGAACCCCGGCCGGACGCCGGGGACGAGCGCTGCCCGCAGCCGCGCCTTGATGCGATCGAGCACTTCCTCGGCCGAGGCGCCGAGCTCCAGCGCGGGCGGTTGCTCGCAGACCGCGATGGCAGATCCGGCCCGTTCGCGAACGCGAACGGTACCGATCAAATGGCGTTCCTCGGAGGGCAACTGGCCCGCGAGGGAAAGCGCCTCACCGGCCGGTCGGCGGCAGCGGCAGTACCTCTTCAGCGACGCGGTCTCCGGAAAGGCACCCAGGTACGCGGCGCAGCCGTGCCGGTCATGAAGTCCAGGCCCGTGCCCACAATCGCACATTTCCGTTCGGCGTTCCCGCATTGGACTTGTACCATAGCGAATCGTGCAGCGGGAGTCGGTACGATTACGGACGGGCTCCGCGTACCGGCATGGAACCGTCCGTCCGGCGGCGCATCTAGTACGGCCATGGTGGCCGTCAGGTGATCGACTTCTTTCTACACCGTCCGGTGTTCGCGTCGGTCTGCGCGCTCTTCATCGTTCTCGCCGGGCTGATCTCGATTCCGACGCTCCCGGTCGCGCAGTTCCCGCAGGTCGCGCCGCCCGTCGTCACCGTCACGACGAACTACATCGGCGCGAACGCGCAGGCCGCCGAAGCGTCGGTGACGACGCCGCTCGAAGAGGCGATCAACGGCGTCGACGGGCTGCGCTACATCACCTCGACGACGACCAGCGACGGCACCAGCTCGATCGTCTGCACCTTCGTCCTCGACCGCAACATCGACTTGGCGGCGAACGACGTGCAGAACCAAGTCAACAACACGATCGGGCGGCTCCCGGCCGAGGTCCGCGCGACCGGCGTGACGGTCACGAAGAACAGCGGGACGTTCGTGATCGCGATGGGGCTCGCGTCGCACGACGCGCGCTACGACCGCGTCTTCATTAGCAACTACGCGGCCAACAACATCGTCGACGTCATCAAGCGCATCCGCGGCGTCAACGACGTGCGCATCTTCGGCGAGCGCCGCTACGCGATGCGGCTCTGGCTCGACCCGACGCGCCTGAACCTCAACCACGTGACCGCCTCCGACGTCGTCACCGCGCTGCAGACGCAGAACGTCCAGGTCGCGGCCGGCTCGATCGGCGCGGCGCCGATCCGCACCGACCAGCCGTACCAGATCTCGATTCGCGCGCGCGGCCGGCTGCGCGATCCGGTGCAGTTCGGCGGCTTGATCCTGCGCTCGAACCCGGACGGCGGCTTCATCCGCCTGCGCGACGTCGGCCGCGTCGAGCTGGGCGCCGAGAACTACGCGCAGGACCTGCGCCTCTCCGGTCAGGACGCGATCGGCGTCGCGGTGCTGACGCTGCCGAGCGCGAACGCGCTGCAGGTCGCGACCGATGTGCGCGCGGCGATGGACAAGCTGCAGAAGCGCTTCCCGGCCGGAATCTACTACACGTTCGGGTTCGATGCGACGCCGTTCGTCTCGGAGTCGATCCGCGAGGTCCTCAAGACGCTGGCGATCTCGATCGTGCTGGTCGTCGCGGTCGTCTTCCTGTTCCTGCAGTCGTGGCGCACCACGCTGATCCCCGCGATCACGATCCCCGTCTCGCTGATCGGCACGTTCGGGCTGATGAAGGTGCTCGGCTTCTCGATCAACACGCTGACGCTGTTCGGGCTGACGCTGGCGACCGGGCTGGTGGTCGACGACGCGATCGTCGTGATCGAGAACATCGCCCGCTTCATCAACGAGAAGCGCATGGACCCGTACGCCGGCGCCTCGGCCGCGATGCGCGAGATCACCAGCGCCGTGGTCGCGAGCTCGCTCGTGCTGCTCGCGGTGTTCATCCCGGTCGCCTTCTTCTCGGGGACGACGGGGCAGCTCTACAAGCAGTTCGCGCTCACGATCGCCTGCGCGATCTCGATCTCGCTCTTCAACGCGCTGACGCTCACGCCGACGCTCTCCGCGCTGCTGCTCGGCGAGCACACGGTCCACCGCAAGGGCTTCTACGGCGCGGTCAACCGGCTGATCGACGCGTCGCGGAACGGCTACCACGCGATGCTGCCGGCGCTGCTGCGCTGGCGCTACGCGGTGCTCGGGCTGTTCGCGGCCGGGCTGGTGGCGACGGTCGTCGCCTACCAGACGATCCCGACCGGCTTCCTGCCGGATGAGGATCTCGGCTACTTCTACGTCACGGTGCAGCTCCCCGAAGGCTCCTCGCTCGCCGACACCGAGCGCGTCACGCGGCGAATCGAGGGGATCTTGCACGGGTTCCCGGAGATCTCGGTGGTCTTCGAGCCGAACGGCACGCAGTTCGGGATCAACGCGCCGAACCGCGCCATGATGTTCGTCTCGCTGCAGCCGTGGGACGAACGGAAGTCGGCGGCGGCGTCGGCCGACGGCGTGATGCGGCGCCTGCGCCCGCAGCTCGCGCAGATCACGAACGCGAAGGTGCTCGCATTCAACCCGCCCGCGATCCGCGGAATCGGGAACCTGGCCGGCTTCCAGTTCGAGCTGCAGGACCAGGACAACGTCGGCATCCCCGCGCTCACCGCGGCAGCGCGCGGCCTGATCGCGACGGCGGCGAGCGACCCGACGCTGCGCAACGTCTCGACCACCTTCCGCGACGACGCGCCGCAGCTCGTGATCGACGTCGACCGCGAGAAGGTCGCTGCGCTCGGCATCCCGCTCCAGGACGTCTTCTCCGCGATGCAGGTCTACCTCGGCTCGCAGTACGTCAACGACTTCGACTACCTGAACCGCTCGTACCGCGTGTACGTGCAGGCCGACTCGCGCTTCCGCGACCGGCTGGCCGCGCTCGAGCGCATCTACGTGCGCACCTCCGGGCCGGGACCGCAGGCCGCCGCCACCGTGCCGCTGTCGAACCTCGTCCACACGCACGTCGACCGCATCGCGCCGATCATCACGCACTACAACCTGATGCGCTCGATCGAGATCAACGGCGTCCCGGCCGGCGGGTACGGCTCGGGCCAGGCGCTCAACGCGATGACCGAAGCCGCCGCGACGCTCCCGTCCGGGACGGCATACGAGTGGACCGGGATCTCGCTCGAGCAGATCCAGTTCGGCAGCCAGGCGATCCTGATCTTCGGGCTCGGCCTGCTGTGCGTGTTCCTCGTCCTCGCCGCCAACTACGAGAACTACACCGACCCGGTGATCATCCTGGTCTCCGTGCCGCTGGCGATCCTAGGCGCGATCCTCGCGCTGGACTTCCGCTCGCTGCCGAGCGATCTGTACGCGCAGGTCGGCTATCTGATGCTGATCGCGCTGGCCAGCAAGAATGCGATCTTGATCGTCGAGTTCGCCAACCAGCGCCGCAAGCAGGGACTCAGCGCGGCGGACGCCGTGCGCGACGCCGCGCAGACCCGCTTGCGCCCGATCCTCATGACGTCGCTGGCCTTCATCCTCGCGACCGTTCCGCTGGTGCTGGCGTCCGGCGCGGGCGCGGCCAGCCGCCGTTCGCTGGGGACCGCGGTGTTCGGTGGGATGATCTTGTCGACGGTGCTCAACCTGTTCGTCGTCCCGGTGATGTACGTCGCGCTCGCCAACCTGCGGGAGCGGTTCGCGAGCCGCCGGCGCGTGCCGGCATTCGCGGGCGCCGCCGCGCACGCGGGCGGGAACGGGCACGGACCGGCCGGCAGCGTCCCCGTCTCCGTGCACCGCACCGCCGAGGGCGAGATCGTGCTGCACTTCCCGGACGGCAGCGAACCCGTCCGCCTCTCGATTCCCGACTAGACGCGCTTCGCGGGTTCCTCGGTCTCGGCCGCGTCGGTCATCGCTTCGAACGCAGCGCGTGCCGAATGCCCTACGTTCTGCAGCTCAGGCGGTCGCCGCAGGCTCCGGTTGATTGCGCATCACGACCTTCTCCATCTTCACGAGCATCGGAAGGCGTTTGCGCGCGCGCTCGATCTGCCGGATCGCACCGTGCGGGTCGACGAGATGCGTCGAGGGCAGCTTCGCGCCCATCTTCTTCAGCACCGCGCCGATCGGGAAGCGCATCCGCGCCTGCGCGAGGATGACCTCGGCGAGCAGATCGGCGCCCGGCGAGACGATCGGGCCGAAGCCGTACCGCGCCTGGGCCCAGCCGAAGACGTACAGGTTCCGATAGCGGTCGCTCATCATCGAGCCGTACAGCTTCACGATCGGCCCTTCGACCGGCACGAGCTCGCGTGAGAGGAACGGGATCGTCTGGTGGAATCCCGTCGCCGCGACGATCAGGTCGAAACGCTCGCGCGTGCCGTCGGCGAACTCGACCTCGTCGCCGTCGTAGCGCACGATATCGGGATGCGGCGTGATCCGGCCGTGCTTGATGTAGTGCAGCAGCTCGCTGTTCAGGGTCGGATGGTGCTCGAAGATCGCGTGGTCCGGCCGCTGCAAACCGTACCGGCCGTAGTCGCCGACCGTCACCGCGAGCACCGCGCGCAGGAAGATGCGCTGCAGCCAGAGCGGCATCCACGGCTTCACCAGCTCGACGACCGGGACGCCGAACATCGTCTTGGGCAGGAACCAGTACCCGCGGCGGTTGCTGAGGTGGGACGACGCGCCGACCCGCGCCGCCTCCGACGCGATGTCGCACGCGGAGTTGCCGCCGCCGATGGTCAGGACGCGCTTCCCGCGCAACTGCTCGGGCGACTTGTAGTCCTTGGAGTGGATCAGCTCCCCGCTGAACGTGCCCGGATACGACGGCCAGCGCCGGTCCCAGTGATGGCCGACGCACGCGATCACGCCTTTGTAGACGCGCCGCTCGCCGTCGGCGAACGTGAGCTCCCAGCGCTCGGCGCCGTCGCGCACCACCGGCGCCGCGCCGGTCACGGTCGTTCCGAACACGATGTTCTGCTCGAGATCGTAATGCCGCGCGTAATCGCGCAGGTAGGCCAGCATCTGCGCGGCGCTCGGGAAGTCGGGGTAGCTCGCGGGCATCGGGTAGTCGCTGAACTCGGTCGTCTTGCGCGACGAGATGATGTGCGCCGTCTCGTACACGCCGTCGCGCCAGTTCCCGCCGACCTCGTTCGCGGTCTCGAACTGCACGTACGGAATGCCGCGCTGCGCGAGCGCGCGCGCGACGCACAGCCCGATCGGCCCGGCGCCGACGAGCGCGAACGATGCTTCGGCAGCCGGCTGGACAACGGCGGGGAGCGGCTCCGTAGCTGTCACGCCTCGGTGGTTCGCGCTTCGCCGAGCAGCTCCGTCAGCGTCAGCGCGTTCCCGGCGGCCGCATCCATGGCGGTGTTGTCGAAGATGCACCAGGCGGGCACGGTCCCCGCGCGCAGCAGCCGGGCCGTGTCGCGGAGCCGCTCATCGTCGTAGGCGGAGTAGTACGTGCGCGGCGAGCCGTGCAGCCGGTAGTAGGCGAAGCCGTTCCAGCCGCCCGGCTCGGCGGCCGCCGGCACGAGCGCGGGGTCCGCCGCGACCCGCGCGACCCGGACGTCGCGGAGCAGCGCGTCGGCCTGGCCGGTGAACCACGTCGCATGGCGCGGCTCGCACGCCAGCACGCCGTCGTACCGCTCGCGCGTGGCACCGAAGAACGCCGCGACGACGCCTGCATCGTACGCGAAGCTCGGCGGAAGCTGTACGAGGAGGACGGCACGCTTCGCGCCCAGCGAGGCGGTCTCGGAAAGAAACTGCTCCAGCGGTTCGAGCGCATCGACCAGGCGCCGCTTGTGGGTGATCTCCTTCGGCACCTTGAGCGCGAACCGGAAATCGTCGGGCACGCTCGCCGCCCACCGCGCGTACGTGGAGGGGCGGTGCGGCCGGTAGAACGACGAGTTGATCTCGGCGCACGAGAAGACGCGCGCATAGCGCTCCAAGTGGGTCCCGTCACCGCCGAACCGCTCGCGCACCGGCCCCGCGATCTTCCACCCCGCGGTACCGACGCGCACCTCGATGCCGTCCGTTACGACGCCTCCGTCGCGCTCGAGCGAGCTGCGCCGACCCCGGCATTGACGTCCGCCTCGGAGGTGCGGGCGCGAGCAGGGGGAGTCTTATACATTCGAGTCATCGAATTCCACGAAATTGATTCTGTTCTTCCTTCGAACGCATCAGCGGCTGGTGAGCACGACCGGATGCGCCATCGCCCGAACGAAATGTGTGAAACCCAGCCAGCCTAGTTGAGGCGCCGAGGCTGAGGTCAATTGGACGTCGCCAGCGCGGCGTGCTCGTCAACCGAGATCGTAACACCGCTTTGCCGAAGGGCCGAGCCGTGCTACGAAGTCCGCTTTTTCATCTCGCGCGAGCTCAGAGATGCGTTGGACGAAGTCTATGCACAATGGTGTCTCAACGTCGCTTCTGAGCATGCCCGCCTCGACATGATCGAAAAGGCGCTGTAGATCAGCAAATCGATTCGTGCGCTTGAGTTCTTGTGCGAACTCCAGGGCACGAATCGCCATGCCGTAGTTCATTTCAGTTCTATACCATGCCGGATAATTCGAAGTGAACACATCGAATTCCGGAAATTGCTCGAGAATGAACGCAAAAACCGTCACGTCCTCCTGCTGGCTAATTGGTACGCGGCGCCGCGATATCGTGCTTCGATGCCTTCGGATGGTCTCGCAGCCAATTCTTCAATCCCCGTATAGTTTCAGCGCCCTTTTGAAGGTGTGACTTTCCGCCGACTTGTTTTCCAGTCTTAAGCTCAGTGCGCGAATCGTGCCGGCCGGGCGCGGCGAGGGCTTCACGCGCACCGGTTCCGCTACGACGATGCGTTGCGGCTGGCTGGCGGCTACGACAACTGCCCCGAGGCTTCAGTACCGCGGTTCTCGGCGCCGCCTCCGAGGCTGAGCCGACGAGCGCGAGCGACAGCACGAGCGATGAGACGCGCTGATATGACAGCCGCATGAGACTCTCCGAACCACGCCCGGCGATCCGTAGCGCGCTACGGAAAAGTTCAACACCGATAACGCGGGCGCTGTCTGATAAAGCCTAGCAGCTTGACATGAAGTGGTCAAGTCGTTCGATAAAGTGCGACCCGGGCGCAACGGTTCCGCGCGCTGTCGCTTGGTCTCAAGGCGCGCGCGGGATCGTCAGGATGAAGCGGGCGCCGCCGAGGGGCGACTCTTCCAGCTCGACTCGTCCGCCGGCTCGCTCGAGCATGAGCCGGACGAGGGCCAATCCGATGCCGGTGCCGTTCGCGTTCGTCGTGCCGCGCTCGCCCAGGACGAAGACCCGCTCGCGCTCGCTCGCAGCGATGCCGGGTCCGTCGTCGTCGACCGTCACGCGCACGAAGCGCGGGTCACTTGCGCTCACCGCGACGAAGACGCCGCCGCCCGGGCGGCCGTGCTTCACCGCGTTGTCGATCAGGTTCACGAGCACCAGCGTCAGCCGGTCGTCGTCGATCCCCACGGCGAGCTGGGGCGCGTCGTCCATCGCGATTGCGACGCCGCGCGCGGCGGCGCCGGCGGCGCACGCGTCGTGCGCCGCTCGCAGCGCGTGCGCGAGCGAACCCGTTACCGGCACCGGCAACGACGCGTGCAGGTCGAGCAGCGAGATCTCGAACATCCCCTCGACCAGCCGGCTCAGCCGCAACGACTCGTTGTAGGCGATGCGCACGAAGCGCTCGCGCGCCGCGGGGTCGACGTCGTCATCGAGCAGGGTCTCGAGGTAGCCGCGAATCGAGGAGAGCGGCGTGCGCAGCTCATGGCCGAGCGACGAGAAGAACGCGTACCGCTCGCGCTCCTGCACGCCGCGCTCCAACGCGCGCGCGACCGCGGCGTCGAGCCCGTCCGCGCCGGCGGCCGGGTCGTACATCGTCCAGCCGGTGCGCACGTCGAGCCGCGTCGCGGCCTCCATCGTCGCCGCGATGCGGGCTAGCGCGGAGCGCGCGTCGACGGCAGCCGGAATAGTGCCGTCCCGCGTCGGCACGACCAGCGCCGCGAGGAAGACGTCGCTGCCGCCGTCGTGCGCGACGACGTCGTCGCAGCGCAGCACGCGCGACACCGCGGTCGAGAACGACGCGGCCGCGCGCCGCTCGAGCGCGCGCGCCGAGCGCAGCCCGCGCCGCCAGGCGACCCGCTCGAGCTCGGGCAGCCGCACGACCAGCAGCGGACGCGGCTCGGGCGGCAGCTCCGCCAGCCGCCGTTCCAACGCGGTGAGCCGCGGCAGCAAGCCGCGGACGTCAGCCGCGTGCAAACTTGTACCCGAAGCCGTGAACCGTCTGCACGACCGGGCCGAGCTGCGCCTGGTCCTCGAGCTTCGCGCGCAGCCGCCGCACGTGGACGTCGACGGTGCGGTCGTCACCCTGGAAGTCGTAGCCCCAGACGCGCTGCAGCAGCGACTCGCGCGAGAGCGCGACGCCGGCGTTCGCCGCCAGCTCGAGCAGCAGCGAGAACTCGCGCGGCTTCAACCGGATCTCGAGCCCGTCGACACGCGCCTCGCGCGCCGCTTCGTCGATCTCGAGCCGCTCGAACTGGAGCATCAGCGGCGCGTGCCCGGCGTTCAGCCGCGCGCGCCGCGCGATCGCCTTGACGCGCGCGACCACCTCACGCGGCGAGAACGGCTTCACGACGTAGTCGTCGGCGCCGAGCTCGAGCCCGACGACGCGATCGACTTCCTCGGAGCGCGCGGTGAGCATCAGGATCGGCACGTCGCGCCCCTCGCGCCGCAGCGTGCGCACGACGTCGAACCCGTCCAGCACCGGCAAACCGAGATCGAGCACCAGGACGTCGGTTCCGGCGCGCGTCTGCCGCAGCGCGGCGGGACCGTCGGGCGCCTCGCGGCACACGAACCCCTCCCGCTCGAGATGATGAACCAGCAGCTCGCGAATCGGCGCGTCGTCCTCCGCGACCACGATGCGGGTGACCGTCATACCGCAGGCGGTGCCCACCTGCGGCTCGCCGAATCACCGCTGCGATGTGCGCCCGGTTCTCGCTGGCCGGTCCGGAACGGATCGCCGACCGCTATCCGCAGTTCACGCTGCGCGGCGGATGGCCGCGCCGCTACAACATCGCGCCGACGCAGGACGTGCTCGCCGTGCGCAACGACGGCGGCGGCGAGATCGCGCCGCTGCGCTGGGGCCTCGTCCCCGCCTGGGCCAAGGATCTCGCGATCGGCCAGAAGCTGATCAACGCGCGCGCCGAGACGCTGGCCGAGAAGCCGGCGTTTCGCGGCGCGCTGCAGCGCCGCCGCTGCGTGATCTTCGCCGACGGCTTCTACGAATGGAGCGGGCCGAAGAGCGCGCGGCAACCGTTCCGCTTCACCTGCGACGGCGGTGCGCCGTTCGCGTTCGCCGGCTTGTGGGAGCGCTGGGGACCGAAGGAGGCGCCGGTCGAGACGTGCGCGATCGTGACCTGCTCGCCCAACGCGCTGCTCGCCGCGATCCACGACCGCATGCCGGCGATCCTCGACGACGGTGCGCTCGACGCGTGGCTGCACGGCGAGCCGGCCGACGCGCTCGGCGCGCTCGTTCCGTACGACACCGCGCGGATGCGCTCGGACCCCGTCACGTCGCGCATGAACCACCACGCGTTCGACGAGCCGAGCTGCATCGAGCCGGTCGCGACGGAGCCGCTCGCACCCGAGCCGCTCGGGCTTCCGTTCTAGCGCTCGTCCTTCTGGATCACGCCGTCGCCTTCGAGCACGGTCTCGCCGCGCTGGTTCACCACGCCCGCGCGCACGCGCATGCGCCGCCGCTCCGGCAAGAGCTCCGTCACCTCCGAGCGCGCGGTCAGCGTGTCGCCGATGAACACCGGGCGCTTGAAACGGATCGACTGCTCGACGTAGATCCCGCCGGGCTTCTGCAGCAGCATTCCGGTGACCGTCGAGAGCAGGCTCGCGGTGAGCATCCCGTGCGCCGCGCGCTGGCCGAAACGCGTCGTCTTCGCGTACTCGGCGTCGACGTGCAGCGGATAGTTGTCGCCGCTGACCGCCGCGAAGAGCAGGATGTCGGCCTCGGTGATCGTCTTCGTGAACGCCGCCGCGTCGCCGGGCTTGAACTCCTCGAACCGTTTCTCGCCGTAGCTCATCGCGCCGCGCTTCCGCGCGGGTCGCCGAGACCCCGGCCGGACCCCGCCGGCCGGACCGCCGCGGCCCGCGGACCCCCGCGGCCCGGCCGGACCCCCGCATCCGTCCGCCGGGCGAAATGCGGTCGCTTCACCTAGCAACACAAGGCTTCTCGGGGAGCTCCCTCGAAGAGACGGGCTAGCGAGCGATCATGCTCGTGAAGGAGACCCCATCATGAGCTCGCCCACCGTCCAGAACATCGACCGTTCCACCCTCTCCGAGGTGCAGCGGAACGGCCTGGCGATCTTGGAGCACCTGTCCGTCGCCGACCTGAACGAGGTCAAGCGGGTGCTGCAGCTCGCGGTCCCCGGCGTGATCGGACCGGACACGCTCGAGAAGTTCGTCTCGGCCGCGCACGGCGTACCGCTCGACCTCACGAACACCGGTGTGAACCGCTTCAAGGACGCGCATCAGCTCGGCAACACGGGCCAGGTCGCCGGCGTGATCGGCCAGCAGACCGCGACGGTGTACGTGCACGCGGTGCTCGACGCGATTCGCCCCAACGGCCACGCCGCAACGGGAACGCTGTTCGCCGACTTCGCGCAACGCGACGACCAAGGCGCCCACGACTCCGGACCGTTCGTCGGCGGGCCGCCGCGCGGCGTGCTGCACTCGACCGAAGGCTCGACGGCGGCCGGCGCGCGCAGCGCCTTCGTCGAGTTCAACTCCTGGCCGCACTTCACGATCACCGGCGAAGGCGGACGCGTCGCGACGTTCCAGCACCTGCCGATCAACCGCGCGGCGCGCTCGCTGGAGCACCGCAGCGGAACGGTGGAGACGAACCGGCAAGGCGCGATCCAGATCGAGATCGTCGGCGTCGCGGCGCACGCCGGCGCGTTCTCGCAAGCGTATCTGGCCGGAATCGCGCGGCTGATGCGGTGGATCGAGGAGAACGCCGGCGTCAGGCGGTCGTCGTCGGTGCGCTTCGTCAAGCCCGGGGACCAGCAGCGGCTCAGCGACGCCGACTGGCTGCGGTACGACGGCTGGTGCGGCCATCAGCACGTCCCGCACAACGACCACGAGGATCCCGGCGCGATCGACATCCAGGCGCTGCTGCGCTGAGCGGCGCCGGCGCGCGGCGGTCATCAGCGCCGTCGCGCGTCGACGATCAAGAAGCCCGGCCGCGTGCGGAAGCGCTCGGCGAGCGCGGCGCCGCCCTCGCCTGCGTCAGAGACGGGCTGCGGCTCGTGCAGTCCGTGCAGCACGAACCCCGCTGCGACGACGTCGTTCACGATGCGCTGCAAGGGGCGGTGATAGAACTGCATCGCGACGGGCTCGTCGCCGAAACCGCTCCACGCTTCCCGCACGAGCTGCACGGCGTGATAGTCCTCGACCAGGTCGAGCGTGAGGTACGGATGGTGCGTGGAGAGCACGAGCCGTCCGCCGGGCCGCAGCACGCGCGCGAGCTCGCGCAGCGGCGCCGCCCAGTCGGCGAGATAGTGCAGCGTCAGCGACGACAGCACGGCGTCGAACGCCGCGCCGGCGAACGGGAGCGGCGCCGCCAGATCGGCGCGCATCACGCGGGCACGCTCGCCGACCCGCTCGCGAGCGAGCCGCACCATCGGCTCGCTGGCGTCCAGCGCGACGACGCGCGCGCCGTGGCCGGCCAGCCAGGCGGCGTGCTCGCCGGCGGCGCAGCCCGCGTCGAGGACGTCGAGCGCGCGCACGTCGCCGAGCAGCGCGCGCACCGCGGGCCGTTCGTAGGCCGCGTTCGCGACGTTCGCCGCACTGACGCGCGCGTACGCGGCAGCCAGCTCCGGATCGTCGTAGAGCGGGTTGCCGGCGCTCACGGTGCGGCCTCGGCGGCGTTCGCCGTCGCGGGGAACCGCACGACTTCGACCGGTTGCGCGATCCCGCGCAGCGTCAGCAGACCGCGCTCGCCGCGCGGGACGATCTCCGCGACGCGCGCTTCGTCGGCGACCGCGGCGGTCAGCAGGATCTCGCCCGGACCGGCCGCGTGGCCGACGCGCGACGCCACGTTGACGGTGGCGCCGAAGTAGTCGAGCCGTTCGTTCGCGCGCACCGCGATGCACGGCCCGCGGTGCAGCCCGATCCGCAACTGCAGCGGGGCCGCAGCGTCCGCGAACCGCAGCGCCGCGTCGACCGCGTCGCGGGGGTCGGCGAAGACCGCCATCACGGCGTCGCCGATCGTCTTGACGATCGCGCCGCGGCGCAGCGCGATCACCTCGCGCAGCGCCTCGAAGTGATCGTGCACCAGCCGGAACGCGCGCGCGTCGCCGCTCTCGCCGTACATCCGCGTCGAGTTGACCACGTCGGTGAAGACGATGGTGAGCGAGCGGATCGCAACCTCCAGCCCTTCGGCGAGCACCTCGCTCGAGAACAGGTCGCGGAACGCCTGCAGCGTCGTCACCTCGGCGGCGGTCGCGATTTGGTCGGAGAGCTCCGCCTCGGTGACGCGCACGACCGCCTCGCGCGCCGACAGATTGCCGGCGCGAACGCGCACCGGACCGGCGCGCACCACGGTCGTCGCCGCGCGCACGCGCGTCTCGTCGATGCGCACGTCGAGCGTCTCCCCGCCGGCGTCGTCCTCGACGGTGAAGCGCGCGGCGCGGTCGGGCAGCACCTGCACGATGTACGCGCCGGGCCGCAGCACGACGTCGAGCGTGGCGACGCCGTCGGCCGCGACGACGGTCTGCGCCAGCGTCTGGCGCGCGCTCTGCGGCCCGGCGACGCAGAACACCGGCGGGTTCGCGCTGCGGCCCGACGGCCGCGCGTCGAACGTCACCTCGACGTTGCGGTCGAAGTCCGGGCCGTACATGATCCCGCACTGGTCGCAGTGGACGTCCGCGCCGACCGCGGCGAGCGAGGCGACGCGGTTCTTCTGCCCGCGGCAGCTCGGGCAGATCAGCGTCCACGACAAGTCCAGCAGGCCGCCGCGCGTCGCCGCGAGCATCGCGGCGAGGACGCGCTCGCGCGGCAACGACCAGCCGTCGGCCAGGACGTAGGGGCGCATCCGCGCCACGGTCGTGTCGTCGCCGTGCTCGACCAGCGACGCCAGCCGCGCCGCGATCTCCGGCTCGTGCTCGGTGTGCGGGCGCAGCACCTCGAGCGCGTCGGCGAACCGCGTGACGCGCGGGATCCCGGCCGGCGGAACGTTGGGGACCCCGGCCCGCGTCGGGGCGAGCGGCGCGCCGTTCTCCCGGGCCCGCCGCGCCGCGAGCCGGTACGCGCGCGCGGCGCCCGCCTGCCCCCGCGCGAGCACGAGCGGCGCGAGCAGCGTGCCGAGCGTCCCGCGCGCGTCCAGCTCGACCGCGTGCTCGACCCGCGAGCCCGGCCCGTCGGGGACGACGCGCACGTCGCTCGCGAAGCGCGCGAACGGTCCGCCGCGGAAGCGCCGTTCGACCGAGACGCGGTACGGCGACGCCCAGGTGAAGGGCGGTTCCTCCCAGGTGAACGCCAGCGGCCCGAGCGACGCGCGCGCCACGATCGCGCTGCCGCCGCCGGGGCGCGGCTCGAAGCTGTACCGGACGGGCGGCAAGCCGGCGTCGCGGTTCACGGCGCCGGTGTCGGAGACTTCGCGCCACAGCGCCGCGGGCGCGACGTCGAACGGGAACACGTACCGCTCGGCGAAGCGTCTCACGCGGCGCTCAGGAACCGAGCGGTGGCGGCGTACGTTCCCCGCGAAGAGCCCGACACGATGACGCCGCTTTTGATCGTTCCCCCTTCCCTCCTGTCCGAGGTCGCGTGATCGCCGCCGACGTCCAGTTCCGCACCTCCGCGAACGCCGCCGCCGAGGCGTTCGCGCAGTCGCCGCCCTACCTGGCGTACAAGACCGACGTCACCGTCGACCTTCCGTCGCTGCGGCGGCACAAGGTCATCTCGCGCGCCGTCGAGACCCGCACCCGCGACGACTACGCCGCGCTTCAGGATCTGCCGAACGGGCGGCGCCAGTACGGCCACAGCTTCCCGCTGGTCCCGACGTTCGACGCGCTGTCGTACTTCCGCGTGACCTTCAACGGCAGCGAGCGCAACACGCTGGCGTACGTCGAGCCCGGTCCGCTGATCACGTTCACCGACCCGCGGCTCACCTCGCACGCCGACGTGGTGGTCACCTCGCTGCGCTATTACCATGCGTCGTACGCCGCCGACTCGAACGACCGCAACGCGCACATCGTGATGGACGCGCTGCCGACGCTGACGCGCGGCAACAGCTCCGACTTCTACATCCACGACGTCTACGTCGACACGGTGTCGAACCTGCCGACGAAGGTGATCTACATCGGCCCGACCACGACCTTCACCACCGACTACCAGGTGGTCGAGGGTCACTGGCTGGTGAGCCACGCGAACTACGTGCACACGTTCTTCGGCCCGCTGCGGCTTGGGCGCGTCACCGCGACGGCGGACGCGACCTATCACGACTTCGGCTTCCCGGCGACGCCGAGCGATCCCAAGATCGCCGGCTGAACGCACGAGCGCCGCACCCGTTGGGGCGCGGCGCTGCGCGTTCGTGGCGGAGAGGGTGAGATTCGAACTCACGGTACGCTATCAACGTACGCCCGCTTTCGAGGCGGGTGCCTTCAACCACTCGACCACCTCTCCGTGGTTCGCTTCTCCGCGAAGAACCCGCGGAGCTGGGCCGCGGTTTCCTCCTCGAGCACCCCGCCGGCCACGTCGACGCGGTGGTTCACCGCGGCCGACCCGAGTATATCGATGACCGAACCGGCCGCCCCTCCCTTCGGATCCCGGCACCCGTACACCAGCCGCTCGACGCGCGCGGCGGCGAGCGCGCCGGCGCACATCGCGCACGGCTCCTTCGTCACGTAGAGCGTTCCGCCGAGGCGCCAGCGGCCGAGCGCCTGCGCGGCGGCGCGGATCACCAGCAGCTCGGCGTGGGCGGTCGGATCGGGCCGCGTCTCCTTCTCGTTGCGCGCCTCGAAGACGCGGTCAGCGACGACGAGCACGGCGCCGATCGGGACGTCGCCGGCCGCGGCCGCCTCGCCCGCCAGCGCGATCGCGCGCCGCATCCGCTCCGCGTCGTCCGCGGAGGAGATTCGCTCCCGGCCCGGCTCGAACGGGCAACCTTCGCCTTCGGAGGGCGACACTCTATCCAATTGAGCTACGGGAGCATCCTTCATCTCGCCTTCGGCTCGCTGAAGGCTCGGCATGACCCGTGTACGACGCGGATCAGCCTTCCTGGGTTGGCTCGATGGCGAGGGATCTCGGACTCTAGCGGCCCCGGTCCTCGGTGGTGGTCGGGCCGGGGCCGGTGGTCGGGATGTGCTTGAAGAGGTCCAGCTTGTGCTCCACCAGGCCGCGGTAGAACTTGCGGACGCAGTCGGGATGGCCGAAGAAGTACGTCCGCGCGTAAGCCAAGTCGTCCCCCGAGCTGTCCGGCACGTAGTGGCTGATCTCGATCTCTTCCATCTGCGCCCGGTCGACCGGGTGCGGGCAGAAATCGCAGGGGATCGTCGACATGGTGAAACCTCGAGAAAAAATTGACTCGGGTAGGATTTGAACCTACGACCTAGGGCTTATGAGTCCCCCGCTCTACCACTGAGCTACCGAGCCGTGGTCCGCCCGCTACCGACCGGGCGAAACGTGCGTCGATTACCCAGAACCCGTCAAGAACCTCCCCGGGTGCACTCGGTTTGGAAGGCGTCCGGGCACCCCCGCCGCCAAGAACGTGCCACGGACTCCGGGCGCCTTTTGCGTCGCGGCCCTCGCGGCATGCGCGCCCGTCGTCTCCGACCTCGTTCTCGACGGAGCATCGTTCCAGCATGTCTTTCCGGGTGGTCATCGCCGCCGCGCTCGCGGCCCTCCTCGCCACGTCGCTCGTTCCGCGCACCGCGCTCGCCGCCGACGACGCCGCGGCGCTCCTCGCCAAGCACCATGCGTACGCCGGCTGGGCGTCCGGCGACGGCGTCGTCAAGACGCTGCGCGAGACCGGCACGGTCACCAACGCGTCCGCCAAGGTCGTCGAAAAGATCCGCATGCTGCGCTTCGGCGTCGCGTACCGCGCCTCGGTCCAGGACGCGCGCGGCTTCGAGGAGGACGACGGCTTCACCGGAAGCGTGCTGTGGACGACCGCCGGGAACGGGTTCATCATCCGGCCGGTCGGCGACAGCGCGCGCTTCCTGATCGATCAGCACGCGCTCTTCGGCGAGCTGACCGCGGGCTACACGCCGTCGGTGCTGCGCCACGAGGCCGTCGGCGGCGTCGACACCGTCGTGCTGCGGTTGACCCATCAAGTCGGCTATCCGATGGACGTCTACGTCGATCCGGCCAGCGGCGCGTTCAAGCGCGCCGTGATCGATCCGGGCGGTAAGTTCGAGACGGCGTTCGACGGGCTGGAGTACACCGAGGTCCAGGGAAAGCGCTTCCTCAGCGCGTGGCGCCACGCCGGCTCGAAGTACACGCACCGGTACGACAAGATCGACGTCAACCCCGAGATCGCCGCCGACGCGCTGCGGCCGCCGAAACAGTCGGCGACCTGGACGTTCGGCGACGGGACCGTCCCGATCGAGCTGCGCGTCCAAGACGCGTTGCGCATCTACGTCGACGTGACGATGAACGGCGTGAAGGGCCGCTTCATGTTCGACACCGGCGCGGCGGGAACGCTGATCAGCAACGACTTCGCGCGGCGCATCGGCGCCAAGCGCGCCGGCAAGTCGGAGGCGTACGGCATCGGCGGCGCGGTCTCCGGCAGCAGCCTGTACCAGGTCGACTCCGTTCAGGTCGGCAAGTCCACGCTCCACAACTTGATGGTGAGCAGCGGCGCCGACGAGGACGACGGCGGCGAGAAGATCGTCGGAATGATCGGCTTCGACCTGCTCGGCGGCGCGATCGTCGAGCTCGACTTCGACCGCAAGACGCTCGAAGTGCTCGACCCGGCGAAGGTCGCGCCCGATCAGAGCCGCGGCCTGGTGCTGCACCCCGATCTGACGACCGGGCTCATTCGGGTCCCGATGCAGCTCAACGGAAAGCTCAACGTGCTGGCGACGCTCGACAGCGGCAACCCGGTCAACGTGCTGCTGCCGAAGGACCTCGTCCATCAGAACCGCGTCGCGCTGGTCGCGGACCCGAACCAGGGATCGCTGTTCTACGGCGGCGGGGTCGGCGCGAACTACGAGATCGAGCGCTGCGGCATGATGGGCTCGCTCACGCTCGGGCCGATCGAGTACAAGCCGGTGCCGGCCTGCGACTCCGACTACATGCAGGGCAACGAGATCCTGGTCGGGCTCGACTTCATGAAAGCGTTCAACTACGTCTTCGACTACCCTGACGGCATCGTGCTGCTGATGAAACGGAAAGGCTGATCCGATGAAGAGAACGCTTCTCGCGCTCCTCGCCGCGGTCGTGTCGGTGTCGGCGCCGGCGGCAGTGCGCGGCGCAACGACCGGAACCTCCGCCGAGGCCGCGGCGCTGCTCGCGAAGCACCACGCATACGTCGGCTGGGCCTCGGGCGACGGCGTCGTGAAGACGCTCCGCGAGACCGGCTCGATCGGCAGCGGCGGGACGAAGCTGCGGATGCTCCGCTACGGCGTCGCATTTCGTGAGACCCTCGAGGATCAGAACGGCATCGAGAACGACAACGGCTTCACCGGGAGCGTGTTCTGGACGACCAACGTCAACGGGTTCACGATCCGCCCGGTCGGCGAGAGCGTGCGGGCCCGGATCGACGATCAGGCGCTCTACGGGGAGCTGACCGGCCAGTTCGCAGGCACCGTGCTGCGGCATGAAACCGTCGACGGAGCGGACACCGTCGTCATCCGCCTGACGCACGCGGTTGCCTTTCCCATGGACGTGTACGTCGATCCGGCGACCGGCGCGTACAAGCGCGTCGTCGAGGATCCGGGCGGGAAATACGAAGACGTCATCAACGGCATCCAGTACACCGAGGTCCAGGGAAAGCGCTTCATCAGCGCGTGGCACCACCGCAACTCGACGTCGGTGCGGCACTTCGACAAGATCGAGGTCAACCCGGAGATCGCGGCCGACGCGCTGCGCCCGCCGGCCCAGAGCGCGACCTGGACCTTCGGCGAGGGCGGCGTTCCGGTCGAGCTGAGCGAGACGAACTTCCCGCGCGTCTTCGTGGACCTCATGGTCAACGGCGTGAAAGGACACTTCATCCTCGACACCGGCGCGTCCGGGATCGTCATCACGGAGGCGTTCGCGCACCGCGTCGGCGCGAAGCACATCGAGCGCGCGCGCATCAACGGCATCGGCGGCTCGGTCGCCGCGAACCTCATCCGGATCGACTCACTCGGCGTCGGGGGATCGACGCTGCACAACGTCGTCTTGCGGAGCGGGCTGCGCGAAGGTGGTTTCGGCGACAACGTCATCGGCCTGATCGGGTTCGACCTGCTCGCGGGCGCCGTGGTCGAGCTCGACTTCGACCGCAAGATCCTCGAGGTCATGGATCCGGCCAAAGTGGCGCCGGACCAGAACCGCGGCATCGTGCTGCATCCGGACTTGACGACGTACCACATCCGCGTGCCGATGCAGCTCAACGACAAGTACGACGTGATCGCGACGCTGGACAGCGGGAACCCCATCAACGTCCTCTTCTCGAAGGACCTGATCTACCAAAACCACATCGCGTTTCTGGTCGACCCCATGCAGCTCGGCTCGACGCGGCGGGGCGGCGGCGTCGGCGCGAACTACGAGGTCGAGCGCTGCGGCAAGCTCACCTCGCTGAAGCTCGGCCCGATCGAGTACAAGCCGGTCCCGGCCTGCGACTCGGAGTACATGGGCCGCAACGAGGTGCTGGTGGGGCTCGACTTCATGAAGTCGTTCAACTTCGTCTTCGACTATCCCGACGGCATCGTGCTGCTGATGCCGCGCAAGCGCTGAGCGTGCGGTACACGGGTGTCGCCGCCGCCGTCGCAGCGGCGCTTCTGCTGGCCGGTACGACGCCGCTGCCGTCGAGCGCCGACGACGCCGGGGCGGCGCTGATGGCGAAGCACGCGGCGTTCGTCGGCTGGCACGCCGGCGGCGACGCCGTCACGACGCTGCGCCTCTCGGGTCCGGTCGTGCGCGCCGGCAAGGAGCTCGGCGTGCAGACGGAGCTCCGCCGCGGGATCGCGTTCCGCAGCGGCTACGTCACGAAGCAGGGCCTGCGCTCGGACTCCGGCTTCACCGGCAGCTACCTGTGGAGCACGAACCAGAACGGGTTCATGGTGCGCCCGATCGGCCCCGTGGTCCGCGCGCGGTTCGACTTCGACGCGCTCTTCGCCGAGACGACCGCGACCGGCGAGTTCGCGCCGTCGTTCGTGAAGAACGACAAGGTCGACGGCCGCGAGTGCGGCATCGTTCGGCTTACGTCGCAGGTCGGATACCCGCTCGAGGTGTGCGTCGATCCGTCGACCGGCGCGTACCTGCGCGCGGTCATCGACCCCGGCGGCGCATACCAGCTCACCATCCTGGGTCTGGAGTACACCGAGGCTGCGGGCAAGCGCTTCATCTCCGCCTGGCACTACGCCAAGTCCAAGACGCGGTACGCGTACACGACGATCGAGCCGAACGCGCCGGTGGGCGACGACGATCTTCGCCCGCCGCAGCAGACGGCGACGTGGACGTTCGGCGACGCACCGGCGGCGCTCGAGTACACCGACCACCACGGCGGTCCGCGCATCTTCGTCGACCTGGTCGTGAACGGCGTCAAGGGCCGCTTCATCCTCGACACCGGCGCCGGCGGGACGGCGATGGTCGACTCGTTCGCGCGCGGAGCGGGCGCGAAGCGCTTCGGCGAGACCTCGATCAGCGGCTTCGGCGGCGGCGCGAAAGCGAACCTGTTCCGCATCGACACGATCGCGATCGGCGGCTCGACGCTCCATGACGTGATCGTCACCAGCGGGCTCGACGAGCAAGATTTCAAAAGCGTGGGCGCGGTGGGGCTGATCGGCTTCGACATGCTGGCCGCGAGCGTCGCCGAGCTCAACCTGGACACGAAGACGCTGCGCCTGATGGACCCCGCCAAGGTCAAAGCGGACGCCGGCGCGGGGCTGCTCGTGCACATCGACCTGTCCGACCTCCACGTCCGCGCGCCGATGCTGATCGACGGCCGGTACGAGGTCATGGCGACGTTCGACAGCGGAAACCCGACCGACATCCTGTTCTCCAGCGAGCTGCTGAAGCACGAGAACATCGGCTTCACGAAGTACGGCACCGACTACGTCTACGGCGTGGGCGGCGCCGAGCAAGTGACGTGCGGCCGCCTCAACCCGGTCGGGCTCGGCCCGGTGCGCTATCAGGCCCGGACGGCGTGCGCGCTCGAGTCGTTCGGGCGCAACGAGATCCTGGTCGGACTGGACTTCATGCGCGCCTTCAACTTCGTGTTCGATTATCCGCAAGGCGTCATGGTGATGACGCCGCGCAAACACTACTGAAGAAAACGCGGTCGGAGGGACTCGAACCCCCAACCTACAAGTTCGTAGCCTGTTGCTCTATCCAATTGAGCTACGACCGCGCGCGTCGCTGCGCGTCTTCGGCGGCGACCTCGTGGGATACGGCGCGCCGGTAACGATCCCTGCCGCGCCGGCGCGCTGCAGGTCGATTCGGAGAGGGAGGGATTCGAACCCTCGATACGATGTTACTCGTATAACGGTTTAGCAAACCGCCGCCTTCAGCCACTCGGCCACCTCTCCGCGAGGCGTCGTTCGCCGGTTCGTCGGTTGGCGCGCCCATCCCCGCGCACGCCGGAGCACATGCCGCGGCGGCGCCAGGCGTAAGGCGCAAGCTCCCGCAGCCCCGCGACCAGGCGCGCCCAGCCCTAGCGCGCCTCGGCGACCGGCTCGGGACGGGCGGCTCGGGTGAGCTCCGCAATCCGCGCGGCGATGCGCTCGGCGGCGTCCGGATGCGCGAGCGACGCGGCGCTCGCGCGCACGCGCGCGGCGACCGACGCGTCGCCGAGCACGGTGTCGACGGCGCGCGCGAGCTCGACGGTGTTGCGCGCGCGGAGCGCGGCGCCGTGCGAGATCAGATAGCGCGCGTTGCGCTCTTCCTGCCCCGGGAGCGGGCGCAGCAGCACCAGCGGAACGCCGGCGGCGAGCGCTTCCGAGGTCGTCAAACCGCCCGGTTTCGTCACCAGCACGTCGGCCGCGCGCATCCAGTCGAAGACGTTTCCGACGAACCCCAGCACGCGCGCGTCGCCGCCGTCGCGGCGCGCTTCTTCGGCCAGCCGCCGCTCGAGGCGCCGGTTCTTCCCGACGATCACGACCGGCGTCACGGTGCGCGCGCTGCGCGCCAGCGCGCGCACCGTCGTCGCGACCGGTCCGAGCCCGAGCCCGCCGCCCATCACCAGCACGACCGCGGCGTCGCGCGGGAGGCCGAGCGCTTCGCGCAGCGCGCCGCGGTCGGCGGGCGGCGTGCCGAAGCGCGGGTCGACCGGGATGCCGTCCACGCCGATGCGCTCGGGGTCGATCCCGCGGCCGATCATCGCGGCGCGAATCTCGGGCGTCGCCACCGCGTACGCGTCGACGTTCTTGTAGATCCAGAACGGGTGCACGACGAAGTCCGTGACGATCCCCATCACGGGCACCGACGGATCGTAGAGCCGCTTGTACGCCGCCATCACCCCGCACGGAAACGCGTGCGTGCACACCACGGCGCTGGGGCGCATCCGTTCCATCAAGCCGCGGATGTTCCGCGCGGTGAACTCACTGGCCCAGACGCGGAAGCCGCCCGCCGCGGTCGCGCGCTCGGCGCGGTCGTAGATGAAGCCGTAGACCTGCGGGATCGTGCGCACCATCCCGATGTAGCCGTCGCTGACGACCTTCGAGAACAGCGACGCGGCGTAGCGGTAGCTGTCGACCACGTCGCCGCGCATCCCGCGCGCCGCCAGCCGCCCGCGCACGGCGTCGGCCGCCGTGCGATGGCCCTCGCCGACGCGCGCCGAGAGGAAGAGGACCGGTCCTACGCCGGTTCCTCCGGCGGCGCCGACTCTTCGGCCAGCACGAAGAAGTCGTCGAGGATCTCCTGCGCGAGGTCGTCGTCGTCGAGCAGCTCGCCGAACTGGTCGGTCACCACGAAGTCGTCGCTCTGCTCGTTGTAGCAGACCGCGTACGCGTTGCCCTCGTCGTCCTCGACCAGCCCGACGACCTCGAAGCGCAGCTCGGTGCCGTCCTCCATGTGGAGCTCGAGGACGTCCTTGAGGTCGAGCGGTTGCCTCTCCCCGCCGCTGCTGATCCCGTTGGTGCCGGCGGTGCCGTTGCTGTCGATGGCGATCTCCTTATTTCAGATACCGAGCGACGTTCGCGTTGTGCTCTTGCAACGTCTTCGCGAACGCCGAGTGGCCGTCGGGTTTGGCCACGTAGTACAGGTACTCGCTCTTGGCGGGCCGGAACGCGGCGTCGAGCGCGGCTTTGCCGGGGTTCGCGATCGGCGTCGGCGGCAGGCCGGTGTGGCGGTAGGTGTTGTACGGCGAGTCGATCTCCAGGTCGCGCTTCGTGATCACGTCGTGATGTTCCGGGAAGACGTACTCGATCGAGGCGTCCACCTCCAGCGGCATGCCGAGCCGCAGCCGGTTGTAGATCACCGACGCGATCAGCGGCCGGTCTTCGTCCACTTTCCCCTCGCGCTCGATCAGCGAAGCGATCGTCACGACCTCCGGGACCGTGCGACCGAGCGCCTTCGCGCGCGCTTCCGCGTCGCGCGGCAGCTCGCGCCGGAACTGGTCGACCAGGATCCGCGCCACCTGGTCGGGCGAGTAGGCGGTCGGGATCAAGTAGGTGCTGGGGAACAGGTAGCCCTCGAGGTTCGGCGCGCTCGTCCCGCCGACGGTGAGCCCGCCGCCGTGGAGGAAGACATGGTCGTACGCGCTCGCGTCGCCGAGCGCGCGACCGGAGAGCGAGCGCGCGATCTCGCGCGCGGTGTAGCCTTCCGGAATCGTCACCCACACCGCGAACTGCTCCCCGCGCACCAGCCGCCGCAAGATCTCGTCGCTCGTCTGGTGGGCCGGGAAGCGGTACTCGCCGGCCTTCACGTCGGCGTCGACGTGGCGCAGCCGCGCCAGGATGCGGAACGCCAAGGCATGCTTGAGCACGCCCTTGTCGCGCAGCGCCGAGACGACTTGCGCGAACGTCGAGCCACGCTCGATGATGACGTCGGTCTGCGCGGCCGGCAGCGCGCGGTCGCCGTACACCGCATCGCGGAACCACATCGACGCCGTCGCGACGATCACGCCGACGCCGACGATGACCGCGACCGTGACGCCGAGCAGCGCCCGGCCGGCGCGGTTCACCGCGGCCTGCGGGCTTGCCACGTCTCGAGGATCCCCACGGCGGCGAGCTGGTCGACGACCTGCTTGCGCTTTGCGCGCGAGACGTTCGCGCCGATCAGCGTCTTCTCGGCGGCGGCGGTCGTGAGGCGCTCGTCGACGCGCTCGATCGCGCCGTCGAACGCGCGCGCGAGGTGCGCGACGAACGCGTCGATCTGCTCGCTCGCCAGCGCGCGCGTGCCGGCCATCGTCAGCGGGTCGCCGACCACGATCGTCCGCGCGCCGCGCTCGCGCGCCAGCGCCACGATCGCCGCGACGTCGTCCCGCACGTTCGTGCGCTGAATCGTCGAGTGCGGGAACGCGAACGTCCCTTCGCCGACCGCCACGCCGATGCGCTTGCTGCCGACATCCAACGCGATCACCGTACCGCTCATGGTTGCGTGCGCTTCGCGCCCGCACCGTGGATCCAGCGCGCTGCCGCGCGCCTGACGCGGTCGGCGTCATCCTGCCGGAACCCGTTGCCTACGATCATGATTGGAGCTCGTATACCAACGCGCGCGCCTTCGGTCGCTTGCCGAGGTGCCAGGTGACGATCTCGTCGGCCGCGCGGGCGACCTGAGCGGTCGCGAGCAGCGCCGCACCGCCGCCGCGCGCGGCGCCGAGCGCGCGGAAGTTCGCCACGTCGGCGGCGTCGAACGCGTGCGCGTCGCCGCGCGCGCCGTAGCAGCGCTCGCATCCGAGGCCGCCCGCGTCGAGATCGAGCCACGCACCGTGCCGGTCGAAGCCCTGGCCGCAGCGCACGCAGGCATCGTCGGCCGGCGCCAGGCCCAGCGCGTGCAGCAGCCGGAGCTGAAAGCGCGGGACCAGCGAGGCCGGCGCGTCGCTCGCCGCGACCGCGCCGACCGCGCCGGCCAGCAGCGCGTAGATCTCGGGCAGCGGCAGATCGTGCTCGCAGAACAGGTCGACCGTCTCGGCGAACAGCGACGCGGTCGCGAGCGCGTCGGGCCGCGCCAGCCCGGTCCAGTACGAGCGCACCGTGCGCACCTCGGTGATCACGTCGAGCGAGCGCCCTTTGTGCAGCGCGACGCGCACTTCGGCCAGCGGTTCGAGCCGGCCGCCCATCGCGCTGCGCGGGCGGCGCACGCCCTTCGCGACGGCGTCGACCTTGCCGCGCTCGCGCGTCAGCAGCGTGTAGATGCGGTCGGCCTCGCGCAGCGGTCGCGCGCGCAGCACGAGCGCGTCGGTGGTGGAGCTGCGCTCGCTCACGACCCGGCGGCGGCTTCTTCTTGCGGCGCCGGCTCGCGATTCGCGCTGAGCACGCGCACGGCCAGGATGCGCCGCCCGCGCGTGCGGTCGACGCGCAGCCGCACGCCCTCGTTGGCCTCGATCTCCTCACCCTCGCGCGGCAGCCGCCCGAACAAGCCGACGACGTAGCCGCCGATCGTCTCGAACTCCTCGTGCGGCAGGTCCAGCGCGAGCGCCTGGTTCACGTCCTCGATGTTCGTCCCGGCCTCGACCACCGCTTCGTCGTCGCTGATGCGGCGGATCGGTTCCTCTTCGCCTTCGTCGTGCTCGTCGCGGATCTCGCCGACGATCTCTTCCAGCAAGTCTTCCATCGTCACGAGGCCGGCGGTGCCGCCGTACTCGTCGATCACGATCGCCAGCGAGTACTTCCCGCGCTGCATCTCGCGCAGCAGCTCCGAGATGCGCTTGTTCTCGGGCACGGCCGTGACCGGCCGCATCAGCGAGCGCAGGCTGGTCGAGGCGATCGTCCCGTTCGAGAGCGCGATCAGCAGCTCGCGGTCGTGCACGACGCCGATCACGTTGTCGACCGTCTCCTCGTACACGGGCAGCTTCGAGTAGCCTTCGGCGATGACGAGATCGAGCGCACGGCGCGGCGACGACGTCACGCTGACCGCGACCATGTCGGTGCGCGGCGTCATCACCTCGCGCACGATCGTGTCGCCGAACTCGATGATCGAGTGGATCAGCTCGCGCTCCTGCTCCTCGAGCACGTTCTGCTCGACGCCGACGTTGACCAGCGTCTTGATGTCGTCCTCGGTGACGTACGGGCCGGCGTGCGGCTTGCCGCCGAACAGGCGCACCAGACCGTCGGTGATCCACAGCATCCCGGTCGTCACCGGCGCGAGCGCGCGCGTGACGAGCTCGAGCACCGGCGCCAAGCGCAGCGCGGTGCGCTCGCCGGCGCCGACCGCGACCGTCTTCGGCAGAATCTCGCCGAACAGCAGCAGCACGATCGTCATGACGATCGTCGACCACAGCGCGGCGCGCGGGACGTTGAAGTGGATGAACGTCTCGGTCGCCAGCGAGTCGGCGGCGAGCAGGACGATGGTCGAGCCGATGAGGACCGTGGTGAGCGTCCGGTTGCGGTTGTCGAGCAGCCGCTGCAGCCGGCGCGAGCCGCGGATGTTCTTCTCCGCCAGCGCCCGCGCGCGGATGCGGTTGATCGAGACGATCGCGGCTTCCGAGGCGGCGAAGAAGGCCGCCGCGCCCACCAGCAGGACGACGGCGACGATCTCGGGCCAGTGCGCCTCCGCCGTCATCGCGGCGGGGTCGGGCGGCGTCTGCCCGAGGGTGGGGGGTCGGTACTCAAGCGGGGGTCATTATAGCACACGCCCGCGCCCGCCCGCCGAGGCAGGCTGGCGGGCCTCAGCGCGGTGCGAGGCGGTCCCACAGGACGAACGCGCCGGTCGCGAGCGCGCCCAGCGACGCCACCAGCACGGCGGCGGCCGCGACGTCTTTGGCCTGCTTCGCGAGCGGGTGATCGTCCGGCGAGACGAGGTCGACCAGCGCTTCGAGCGCCGTGTTCAGCAGCTCGGCCGCCCCGACCAGCGCGATCGCCAGCGCGAGCAGCGCCCACGACGACGGCGGGACCCGCAGCGCCGCGGCGACGACGACGACCGCCAGCGCGAGCGCGGCGTCGATGCGCACGTTGCGCTGCGTGCGCCAGGCCGTCGCGAGCCCCGCGAGCGCGTAGCCGAACGCGGCCGCGAGCGAGTGCCGGCGCGGCGGGGGCGGCTCAGCCGAGCGCGGTGAGGGTGAGATCTTTCGCGCCCTTCCAGTGCGCCTTGTACGCGGCGCGCGGCGCGGCGTCGTCCTTGCCCTGCGCCTTGAGCGCTTCGGCGAGCCCGAACTCGAGGTGCGGGTCGTTCGGGAAGCGCTTCAGCTCGGCGGCGAAGACCTTCTCCGCCTCGGCGTACTTCTCGGCCGCGAGCAGCGCGGCGCCGTAGCCTTCGCCGACCGGGGCTTCCCACGAGTTCTTCGGATCGCCGGGGAGACGGTTCTTCGTCTCGTCGTAGGCGCGCGCGTACGCCGCGACGCGCCCGGCGCTATCGTGCGCGGCCTGCGCGATCGCCGCTTCGACCGCGCCGCCGCGGCGCGCCTCGGAGGTGATCTTCGCGCGCTCGGCGCGCGCGGCCGCGACGTCGCCGCGGCGCGCCGCCGCGATCGCGTGCGCGTAGGCGTAGACGCCGCCCTTGCCGGCACCGATCGACGCGGTCCAGGCGTCGTCGTGCATCCGCAGCGCGGCTTTGATCTGCATCGCCTCGTCCTCGTTCTTCGCGAAGGCGCGCGCGTCGTCGTTGCGGCCGATCGTCGTCAAGCCGTACAGCACGAAGTCGACGTCGTGGTCGTGGTAGTTGCGCATGTACTGCTGGCCCGGTCCGTCGCCGAGCGCGAACCAGGCGCGGTCGTTCGCGCACGCGCGCTCGTTGTCGTCGATCAGCTTGGCGTACTCGCCGACGCGCGCCCAGATGTGGCCGGTCATGTGCGGCAGGTGCGACGTCCCCGGCGGGTAGCCGTACGACCCGAGCGCCTCGGCGTCCGGCACCGCGTCGTGGGCGCGGCGCAGCTCCTCGAGCAGGTGGATGCGCAAGTGGTGCGCGCCGAGGTTCGCCGGCTCGAGCTTCAGCGCGTCGTCGAGGTCGGCGAGCATCTCGTTCGTCTTCGGCGCGGGGTTGTCGTGGCCGTCGAAGAGCGCGTCCTCGGCGTTCCAGATCGCGAACGCCGCGACGGTCAGCACGTTGGCGTCGTCGCGGTGCTTCTTCGTCCAGGCGCTCAGCGCGTCGGCGTAGCGCGCGAAGCGCTCCTTCTTCTCGCCGCCGCCGTAGCGCAGCCCGATCGCGTCGACGAGGACGCGTTCGAGCTCGCTGGCGTGGCGCAAGTGCGCGCGCGCCGCGGCGACCGCGGCGGCGCCGCGCCGGTCACCCTCGGCGGTCTGCGGCTGGTTGATGTCGATCGTGTCGGCCTCGGCTTGGCCCCAGTACGCGAGCACCGCGTCGGGACTGCGCTTCACCGCCTCGCCGAACGCGACGCGCGCCTCGCCGACGTTGAACGCGTAGAGCATCATCAGGCCGCGGTCGATCAGCCGCTGCGTCTCGTCGTCGGCGCCCTGCACCGCCCAGTGCGCGCGCGCCGGCTGCACGGTGGCCGGCTGCGGCGGCGCGGTCTGCTGGGACGCCGCCGGTGCGGCCGCGAACAGCGACGCGCCGAGCACGGCGGCGAACGCACGGCGGTTCATCGCGCGCTCGATTCGAGGTAAGGCCACGGCATGCCGATCGAGTCCGCCAAGCGGCGTTCTTCCGCCTCCATCCGCGCGCGCTCGTCGGGCTCCAGGTGGTCGTGCCCCGCCAAGTGCAGGACGCCGTGGATCAGCAGGCGCTGCACCTCGCGCTCGAGCGGCGCGTCGTAGTCCGCGGCTTGGCGCAGCGCGGTGTCGACGCTGATCACGATGTCGCCCAGCATCCGCTCCGGCCCGTCCGCGTGCGCCTCCGGCACGCCGCCGGCGCGTGCGCGGGGACGCGTTTGCGCGGCGCGGTCGAACGCGTCGGGCGGGTGGATCGGGAAGCTCAGCACGTCGGTCGGCGCGTCCTTGCCGCGGTGCGCGCGGTTCAGCTCGCGCATCGCCGGGTCGCGCACGAACGTCAGCGAGACGCTCGTCCCCGCTTCACCGATCTCGGCGAGCAGCGTCTCGAGCGCGCGCACCAGCGGGCGCGTCTCGAGCCCGCTGCCGCGCGTTTGGTTCTCGACGTAGACCATCAGGCGCGAAGCGGGCGCAGCCTTACAGCTCGCGTTCGCGCGCGACGCGCTCGTAGGCCGCGACGAGCCGGCCGACCAGCGGATGGCGCACGACGTCGTCGGCGTCGAGGCGGACGATCCCGATGTCGTCGATGTCGCTGAACAGCCGCTCCACGTCGTTGATGCCGCTGTGCATCCCGCGCGGCAGGTCGATCTGCGTGTCGTCGCCGGTGACGACCATCTTCGAGTTCGGCCCCAGGCGCGTGAGGAACATCTTGAGCTGCTCGCGGGTCGCGTTCTGCGCTTCGTCGAGAATCACGAACGCGTCGGCCAGCGTGCGCCCGCGCATGTACGCCAGCGGCGCGACCTCGATCGTGCCGCGCTCCAGATACTTCTCGGTCGTGCCGTTCTCGAGCAGCTCTTGCAGCGCGTCGTAGAGCGGGCGCAAGTACGGGTCGACCTTCTCCTTGAAATCGCCGGGCAGAAAGCCGAGCTTCTCGCCCGCTTCGACGGCCGGGCGCGAGAGCACGATGCGCGAAACCTCGCGGTTCTTCAGCGCGCGCACCGCCATGACGATCGCGAGGAACGTCTTGCCCGTGCCGGCCGGGCCGATCGCGAAGGTCAGCGTGTTGGCGTCGATCGCGCCGACCAGCGCGCGCTGGCCGTCGGTCTTCGGCCGCACCTCGCGGCCGCGCGCGGTGGTCGCGAGCGTCGGCGGGATCCCGCGCTCGCCGCTCGCGCGCGCCGCCAGCGCGACGTCGTCGGGCGTGATCTGCGTCCCCTTGCGGGCGGCCGCCAGCATCGCGCCGAGGACGTCCTCGGCGCGGCGCACCGCGCGCTGGTCGCCGCTGAGGTGCACGCGGTCACCGTCGAGCCGCAGCACGACGGGGATCAGCGCCTCGAGCGCGTTCAGGTTCTGGTCGCGGTACCCGCACAGGCGGATGGGATCGGAAAGTCCGCTGAGGTCGAAGGTGGCCTCGCTGGTGATCGACGGCATCTCCTCGTTACAACGCATCCGAGCCGTGCGAAGTGTCAGCGCAGCGCGACCGGCGCAGCCAAGACCTCCGCGAGAATCACCGCATCGCGAGCGTGGGCCGGGTCGCCGAACGCACCGGCGAGCATGCGCCGCGTCGACGCGCCGGCGGCAGGCGACGCTTCGTCGTCGAAGGCGGTAAGCAGATCCGTAGGGCGCGCGGCCGGCACCGGCCGCGGTGCCACCGGAGCGATCGGATCGGACGAAGCCGGGCGGTGCCGGTGCGCCTGCCGCTGCGCCTGCGGGGCCGGCACCGGCGGCGCGGCCGGCGCGGGCTGCTGCTGCACCGGCGGTGCGGCCGCCGCCAGCGGCGCCGGCGCGTTGCCGAGCGCCGCGAAGATGGCCTGCATCCCGGGCGGCGGCGTGATCCCGCGCCGCTGCATCTCGGCCCGCATCTGGGCGGCGCGCTGCTGCAGCGCGCTTTCCTGGCCGGTCGCACGCGCCAGCGCCTCGATGCGCTGCGCCCGCGCCTGGTCGCGCGCCGCGGTCGCCGCCGGCGAGAGCGGCTGGTCGCCTAGCGCCTTCTTCGCGCGGCGCAGCGCCGAGACGATCGACGAGATGACGACGATCGCGACGATGACGATCCCGGGCAGGTTGTCGATCGTCACTGCGGCGGTGCGCCTCCCGCCGGCGGGGCGCCCGAGCCGTCACTGCCGACGCTCGAGCCGATCGCGCCGCGCATCTCGGTGTCGGCCTTCACGTTGTTGAGCTTGTAGTAGTCCATCACGCCGAGGTGCCCGGCGCGGAACGCTTCGGCGATCGCCTGCGGGATCTGCGCCTCGGCCTCGACGACCTTCGCGCGCATCTGCTGCGTCTGCGCTTTCATCTCTTGCTCGGCGGCCATCGCCGCGTACTGCCGTTCGGCGGCTTTCGCCTGCGCGATGCGGCGGTCGGCCTCGGCCTGCGACGTCTGCAGATCCGCGCCGATGTTCTTGCCGACGTCGACGTCGGCGATGTCGATCGAGACGATCTCGAACGCGGTTCCCGCGTCGAGTCCCTTCGCCAGCACGGCCTTCGAGATGCGGTCGGGATACTCGAGCACTTCCTTGTGGTCGACGGCGGCGCCGACCGCGCTGACGACGCCTTCACCGACGCGCGCGACGATCGTCGGCTCGCCCGCGCCGCCGACGTAGCGGTCGAGATTCGAGCGCACGGTGATCCGCGCTTTGACGTTGAGCTGAATCCCGTTCTGCGCGACGCCCTGGAACAGCGGCGTCTCGATCACCTTCGGGTTCACCGACGTCTGCAGCGCCTCGAGCACGTCGCGCCCGGCGAGGTCGATCGCGGCGGCGCGCTGCCACTCCAGCGGAATCTGCGCGCGCTGCGCGGCGATCATCGCGAGCGTCACCTTGTCGACGTTGCCGCCGGCCAGGATGTGCGACTGCAACTGGTCGACCGTGAGCGGGAGCCCCGCTTTGCGCGCCCGCACGAGGTTCGCGACCAGCAGGCCGGCCGGAACGCCGATGATGCGCATGCGTATCAGCGAGAGGATCGAGAGCGGGACGCCCGCCGCGACGGTGCGGATCCACAGCCCGAGCGGGAAGTAGTACAAGAACAGCGCGATGCCGATCAGCAGCGCGATGGTGACCACGATCAGAAGAAGAGTGCCCATCGGTGGCTCCTACGTCGGCGTCTCGGGGCGCACGAAGATACGCGCGCCTTCGACGCGGGTGACCCGGACCGGTGTTCCGGCGGGGACGAACTCCCCCTCCGTGAGGACGTCGACGCGCGTCTCGCCGAACGATGCGACGCCGGCCGGGCGCAGGAACGAGATCGCCGTCCCGTCCGCGCCCAGGAGATGCCGGAAGTCCGAGCTCGCGACGTAGTCGGCCCCCTGCGTCCCGGCGAACATCAGGCGCTTCATGAAGGCGTTCTCCGGCAGCACGCGCTGGAGCAGCACGAACGCGACGACGGTCAGCACGATGGCGACCGCGAGCGCCTGAATCCCGCCGACGAAGAACGGCAGCCCGAACGCGAGCAGCACCGACGCGATCAGGATCACCGCGCCCAGCGACCCCGCGATCCCGTGCCCGGGGAGCACGTGCAGCTCGAAGAGGATCAGCAGCAGCCCGACGATCGCGAGCGCGACGACCAGCCCGTCCGAGAACCCGGCGTAGATGTGCGTGCCGAAGAAGAGCGCCAGCGAACCGGCGCCGACCGCGCCGGCGATGCCGTGCAGCGTCTGCAGCTCGATCAGCAGCCCCAGGAACCCGATCGAGAGCAGGATCCCGCTGACCTCGGGGTTCGTCGCGAACCGCGCGAGCTGCTCGCCCCACGTGTAGTCGGCCGCGACGCGCGGCGCGCCGGACAGCCCGAACCGCGCCAGCGCCGCGTCGAACGACGGGACCGTCGCTTCGGAGATCCCGGTCGCGCGCGCGTCGTCGGCGGTGAGGGTGAGGATCCCGCCCTTGGCCTTGTACGGCGGCGTGTCGATCGTCTTGTCGACCATCGCGCCGGCGAGCCGCGCGTTGCGGTGGAACCGCGACGCGGTTCCTTGGAACTCGCCGCGCAGCGCCGAGATCATCTTCTCGGTGGACGGGATCGGTTCGGCGGCGCCGATCTTGCCGCCCGGCTCCATGACGATGCGCGACGCGGACAGGCTGATCAGCGCGCCGGCCGAGAACGCCCGCCGAACGTAGGCGTCGACCGGGACCGGGCTGTTGACGAGCGCGTCACGGATCTCCAGCATCGAGGAGACCACGCCGCCCGGCGTGTTGACGTCGAGCACGATGGCGCGCGCGTGCTCGTCCTTCGCCTGGGCGACCGCGCGGACGACCAGGTGGGCCATCCCCTGGTCGATGACCTCGTGGATCGGGATGACGACGACCTCGCCCCGCGGCGTGGCCGCGGCGCCCTGCGCCCAGGCCGAGAGGCCTCCGGCGAGCAGACACGACAGGGCGACGAGACGGCGGGCGATCACACGGCGAGATACCCCGCCCGCCGCGGGAGGTTACGCCTTCGCGAGCTCCTCGCCGACGATCTGGCGCACGGTGTTCCCGTCGGCCAGTCCCTTGAGCTGCGGCAGCACGGCCCGCATCAGCGCGCCCTGGTTGCGGCCGTCGGCCGGCAGCGCGCCGATCGCGGTCCGGACCAGGGCCCGGATCTCGTCGGGCGACTTCTGGGCGGGGAGGTACGCTTGCAGGATCTCGCGCTCGCGGCTCTCCTTGTCGGCGAGCTCGGTGCGGCCCGCCTTGCGGAACTGCTCGATCGAGTCGCCGCGCTGCTTCACGAGCCGCTGCACGATGTCGAGCTGCTCGGCTTCGGACGGGTCGACGTTCGCCTCTTTGCGCTTGTAGCCGAACGCCGAGACGGCGCTGCGCAGCGCGTCGAGACGCACCTGGTCGCGCGCCTTCATCGCTTCTTTGAGGTCCGCGGTGATCCGGTCTTTGATACTCATGCTGTGATCGATCTCTTCGGAAAGCGAAAACGCCCCGGGATCCGAGGCGCCTTGCGGATTCGTGCTGCGCAGGCCGCTAGCTGCGGCGCTTGCGGGCGGCGGCGCTCTTCTTCTTGCGGCGGACGCTGGGTTTCTCGTAGTGCTCGTGCTTGCGCGCCTCCGCGAGGACGCCGGCTTTCTGCGTCGCTTTCTTGAAGCGGCGCAGAGCGCTCTCGATCGTCTCGCCCGGTGCGACTCGAATCTCCATCTACTAGAACACCTCCCTCCGCGCGGCCGAAACCGCTTCGTGACCCTGAGGCCCGACGAAGAAGGATACCACGCCGCCTCGTCCCGGTCAAACGGGCGGCTCCGCCCAAGGCCGAACGCACACTAGCCCGGAGGCCAAGTCATGTGGCGGCCGGCCAGCACGTGGAGGTGCAGGTGGTGGACGGTCTGGCCGCCGTCCGGGCCCTCATTCATCACGACGCGGTAGCCGTCGCGGCCGAAGCGGCGGCCCAGCTCGGAGGCGGCGGCGAGCAGCCGCGCCGCGCGCTCGCCGTTCGCCGTTGCGGTGAAGTCGCTGAGGTGCTGCGCGTGCTCGGTCGGGATGACGAGGACGTGCGTGGGCGCCTGCGGGTTCAGGTCGCGGAAGGCGACGACGTGCTCGTCGCGCAGCACCTCGTCGGCGGGGATCTGCTTCTGCACGATCTTGCAGAAGATGCAGGTCGGGTCGAGATTCGGCATGCCTCAGGGCCCCGCGGACGGCTTGATGAGCGCGAAGTGATACGTCGTGTTCGGGCTCGGCACGAACCCTTTCAAGGACGACTTGAGCACGATCGGTACCGTCGTGTGCACCAGCGGAACCGCCGGTGCTTGATCGTGCACCATCGCGTTCGCCTGCCGGTAGACCGCGGCGCGGCCGGCGTCGTCGACCGTCGCTTGTCCTTGCAGCATCAGCTTGTGGAACGCAGGGTCGCGCCAGAACGAGTAGTTCTGCGCGGTGCCGTCCTTGCGCGCCGAGTCCTGGTCGAGCAGCGGATAGAAGAAATTGTCGGGATCGCCGTTGTCGCCGGTCCAGCCGATGAGGCACATCTCGTGCCGGCCGTGGCGCACGTTGTCGAGGAACACGCCGAACTCGTACGGCTGCAACGTGACGTGGATCCCGGCCTGCTCGAGGTTCGCTTGAATCGTCTCGGCGACGCGCTGCGGCTCGGGCAGATACGGGCGCGGCGCGGTGGGATACATCAGCGTCGTCGTGAAGCCGTTGGGCAGACCGGCTTGCGCCAGCAGCGCGCGCGCTTTGGCGACGTCGTGCGGATACGCTTTTACGGCCGGGTTCTCACCGAGCATCCCGGGCGGCGTCCAGTTGTCGGCGACGACCGCGCCGGTCGAGTACAGGCTCTTCGCCATCGTCGCCGCGTCGAGCGCGTAGGCGACCGCGCGCCTCACCCGCGCGTCGCCGAACGGCTTCTTCTCCGTCTCCATCGCCACGTAGCTGACGTTGTTCGAGGGCTGCTGCACGACGCTGATCCCGGGTTTGCCGGCGAGCGCTTTCGCGTCGTCGGGACGCGGGTCGGTCAGCATGTCGATGTCGCCCTTCTCGATCGACAGCACGCTGGTCGCCTGGTCCGGGATGTCGCGGATGATCACCGTCTGGTAGGCGGGTTTCGGGCCGTGCCACTTGGGGTTCGCGACCAGCGTGATGTGGTCGTTGCGCACCCACTCGGCGAGCTGGTACGCCGCGCTGCCGACCGGCTTGAGCTCGAAGCCCTTGGGGTCGTTGGTGATCGCGGTAGGCGAGCCGAGCGCGAACGACTGCTCCGCGATGTCGCGCAGGAACGGGCCGAGCGGTTTCGCCAGCGTGATGACGACGCGGGTCGGGCTGGGCGCGCGCACGTCGGCGATCGCGCCCGGGAAGCCGCCGAAGTCGTCGGCGTAGTACGCGTACGCGAAGCTGCCGTGCGCGGGGTGCGAGGTGAGGCGCCAGCGGTCGAAGTTGAACTTCACCGCGTTCGCGTCGAGCGGCGTCCCGTCGGCGAAGACGAGCCCCGGCTGCAGGTCGAAGGTCCACGTCTTGCCGTCGGCGCTGCGCGACCACGTCCGCGCGACGTCCGGGACGACGTCGAACGAGCCGGGCTTGAACTGCACGAGGTTCTGCATCACCTCGCTGGTCGTGTTGAGCGAGAGCCCGTCGGTGGCGTGGGACGGATCGAGAATGACGGCGTCCTTGACGCGCGCGAGAACCAGCGTCGAACCGCCGGCGCCCGACGAACCGCCGGAACCGCCGGAACCGCCGCCGCACGCGGCGAGCAGCGCCGCCAGCGCGAGCGCCGCGGTGAAACGCTGGATCGGGGGCGTCGGTATCGCGGTCTCCTCGATGTCAGTGGGTGCGGACGGTGAACGACCACGAGCGCGACTGCTGGTTGCCCGCGTTGTCGGTGACGGTGACTTTGACCGTCACCGAGCCGTCGGGGAGCGCGGCGCCCGGGCTGTAGGTGATGAACTGATCGGTGCGCGTCGCGGCGGCCGTGACGTCGAGGCCGTTGACCTCGATGTGCACCGACGACGGGTTGATCCCCACGTCCGTCGGCGAGCGGTACGTGGCGTAGATCGACGGCTTGTTGTTGTTGACGGTCTGGCCGCCGGGCGGCGCGATGTCGACGATCTGCGGCTTCGTCGTCGTGACCGCGACGAGCTGCGTCGCCTCGGCGCGCGGCGCGTCGGTCGCGCCGACCGAGAGGTGGCCGTAGACGGTGGTGCGGTTGAAGTTGATCCCGTCGGGGACCGTGTACTTCGTGGTGTACGTCCCGGGCTGCGTCTCGGGGACGGGGAGTGCCGTGACGTAGGTGCCGATGTCGAACGACGCCTTGCCGCCCGGCGTGCCGTGCAGCGTCACGGTGAACGAGTCGCCGGCGCGCAGCGGCCCCTTCGCGCTGACCGTGATGTCGGCGATCTGCGCCGAGCCGGCCGGCGTCGGCGTCGCCGGCATCGAGCGCGCGACCAGGATCTGGCGCTTCTCGCCGGTGTCGGGGTTCAAGCGGACGGTGACGTTGTCGCCGACCTTCAGATCGCCGAGCGCGGCGGGCGCGCCGTTCAGCGTGATCTCGGTGCTCTTGTCGGGCGTGACCACGTAGCCGTTCTGCAGCACGAACGCGCTCGGCGAGACCGCGGCGACGGTGCCCGCGCGCGAGGCGTAGCGCGCGACGACTTGGTCGACGCCGCCGTCGCGGCGCAAGATGACGCTCACCGCGTCGCCGACGTGCACGTCGCGCAGCGTCGCCGGCGTGGTGGTGCGCGTGACGACGTCCTGGACGACGATGCGCGCGTCGGAGGTGATCGCGATGGTGCGCACCGACGGCCCGCGCGTCACGGTGACCGACTCGGGCGCGGAGTTCAGGTCGACCGCGCTGACGGTTCCGACGATCTGCGTCGAACCGCCCGGGGTGCGCTGCTCGAGCCCCGGCGTGCGGCCGACGACCGACGACACGACCTCCACGCGCTCGGCTTTCGGATCGTACGCGACCTGCGCCCCGAGCGAGTCGGCGACGAACCGCAGCGAGACGTAGGTCGCGCCGTCGATCTCGACCGCGGGCGCGTCCATGATGACGGTGCGGGTGTCGACCGTCGCGCGGCTGGAGCCGATCGTGATGACGATCCGCTTCGAGGGCGCCGACGCGATCAGCCGCCGGCCGTCGCGCGCGACGCCGATCCCCAGCGCGCTGTAGATGCGCACCACCGGAACCAGCACGCGGTCGCCCTTCGCGCGCGGGGCGGGATCGCGGGCCAGCTCCTCGCCGTTGACGACGATCGAGATCGCGCGCACCGGCGCCTCGTCGGGCTTCGGCGACGCGGCGACGGCCGAGAGCGGCCACGCCGCGACGCAGACGGCGAGCACGGCGGCCGTCGAACCGTCGAACCACCTCCTTGCGATCCTGAGCCGGTCGAAGGGCGGGATCAGGGGCATACCACCTCGCGATAGACGGCGGCAGTCGAAGCCGCGAATCGATCCCAGGTATACGCCCGCAGCGTGACGGCGCCCTCGGCGGCCCGGGCGCGCGCCGGACCGGGGTCGCGCACCAGCTCGGCGAGCAGCGCGGCCAGCGCGGCGGCGTCGCCGGGCGCGAAGGTCCGCGCGAACGGCGCGACCACCGACGGCACCGAGGTCGTGGTGGCGAGCACCGGCGTGCCGCCGGCGGCCGCCTCGAGCGCGGGGATGCCGAAGCCTTCGGCGAGCGAGGGCTGGACGTAGACGAGCGCGCCGCGGTAGCGCCGCGCGAGCGCCGCGTCGTCGAGATCGCCGAGGAACGCGATCGTCCCGTTCGTCCGCACGTACCGTGAACGCATGGCGGGCTCGCCGGTTCCCGTCAGCACCAGGTCGAGCTCGAGCTCGGCCGGGAGCGAGGCCCAGGCTTCGTAGAGCGTCGCGAGGCCCTTGTGCGGATTGTGGTTCCCCGCGTAGAACGCGTAGGGCCGCTCCGCCGGCCACGGCTCCGCGTCCGGAACCGCATCGCCGTAGCCGAGCGGGACGATCCGGATCTGCGCGCGGGCGATTCCGAGCAGGGCGACGGCGTCGGCGGCGACACGCTCGTCGCTGACCAGCACGCGCGCCGCGCCGCGGTACAGCGGGCCCGCGAGGAAGCGCCAATACGCCGCCGTCGCCGGTGAGAACAGCGCCGGATAACGCAGGTGGATCAGGTCGTGCAGCATCGCGACGTACGGCCGCGGCACGAGCGGCGCCGCCTCGAGGTACGGCAGGTGCACGAGCTGCGGGCGCGCCGCGCGCAGAGCGAGCGGGTGCAGCAGCAGCGGCGACTCGACGGGCAACAGCTCGACGTCCGGCGCGACCCGCGGAACGCGCTCGAGCACCGCGCGCGTATAGGCCCGCATCCCGGCCGACGCGCGCGCCGTCGGGCGCGCGGCCAGCACGACCCGAATCACGCGGCGCTCGCCGTCATGCGCCGCCGCTCCGCGCGCCGAGCAGCTCGCGGTAGAGGTCGGCGGTCGCGCGCACGGTGCGCTCCCAGGTGAGGTGCGCGGTCGCCTCGCGCGCGCGGCCGCCGTCGGCCGCGAACGCGGCGGGCTGCTCGACGGCGCGCAGCAGCAGCGCGCGCAGCGCGACGGCGTCGTGCGCCGGATAGCGGTGGACGAACGGCTTCAGCACCGCCGGCGTCGCGGTCTCGGCGGCGATGACGGGCGTGCCGGCGCGCAGCGCCTCGAGCAGCGGCAGGCCGAAGCCCTCGCGCAGCGCGGGATGAACGTACGCGAGCGCGCCGCGGTGCAGCCGCCACAGCGCTTCGGCACCGGCGTCACCGGCGAAGACGAGCTCGCCGGCCGCGTGGCGCACGCCGCGCAGCGCCGGCTCTTCGGGCCCGGTCAGCACCAGGTCGACGGCATCGCGGTCCGGCAGCGAGGCCCAGGCCGCGACCAGCGTCCCCAGGTCTTTGTGCGGGCGGTGGTTCCCCGCGTAGAACAGATACGGCCGCGCGCGCACGGCGGGCGACGGCAGCGGATCGGGCGCGTCCACGCCGAGCGGGATCACGCGCACGGTTCGCGGGTCGACGCCGAGATGGCGTTCCAGCAGCGCCACGGTCGCGTCGTCGTCGGTGATCACCGCGCGCGCGGCGCGCAGCACCGGGCCGACGACGTGCCGCCAGTACGGCCCGACCTTGCGCTTCGCGTACTCCGGAAACTCCAGGTCGATCACGTCGTGCACCGTCACCGCGTATGCGCCCGGGACGACGCGCGGCACGTACGGCGTCGGGAAGTGCGTGAGCCGCGGCCGCAAGCGCGCCAGCGCGAGCGGGATGCCGGCCTGCTCGGCCAGATCGAAGTTGTCGCCGCGCCCGACGTGCGCGATCCGCAGATCCGGCGCGACGCGCGGCAGCAGCGTCCGCAGCGCGCGCACGTACGCGCGCATGCCGGCCGAGGTGTGCGACGTCTCGCGCACGTCGAGCGCGACGTCGGGGCGGCTCACGCGCGGCGCAGCGCCTTGGCGCGGACCACGACGCGGTAGCGCGCGCTCTCCCACGCGACGAACAAGCCGCGCCAGCCGTCGCGCCAGCCGCCGTAGCGCACGATCGACCACAGAAACCGCAGCGGCATCGTCAGCAGCGCGCGCGCGTAGGCGCGCCGTGACGGCGGGAACGCGGCGGCCTCGACGCTCGTGTAGCGGTCGAACTTCACGCGGTACGACGCCAGCGTCGGGTACGAGTCGTGCAGGATCGCGCCGGGCAGATCGGCGACCGGGCCGTCGACGATCCAGCGCTCGTGCAGGTCGGCGCCGACCTCGTTCGCCTCGACCCGCGCGCGGTCGGTGCGAAACAGCCGCAACAGCCGTTCGTTCGACCAGCCCGCGGCGTGCACCGGGCGCCCGCACAGCATCGTGACGCGGCGCAGCGTGTAGCCGGCGATGCCGTCTCCCGAGCCGCTCGAAGGCCGCGCGGCCGGGATCGCGGCGCGCAGTACGGGGTCGAGCTGCTCGTCGGCGTCCAGCATCAGCGCCCATGGCGTCCCGACGCGGCCCAGCGCGTAGCGGCGCGCGTTGACGAAGCCGGTCCACGGCCGCGTCTCGACGTCGGCGCCGTGCGCGCGCGCGACCGCGGCGGTGGCGTCCTGCGACTCGGCGTCGAGCACGAAGACGCGCACGCCGGCCGGCAGTTCGCCGAGCAGCCGCTCGAGGCGCGCCGCTTCGTCGCGCGCCAGCACGACGACCGTGACGTCGGCGGGATTCAGCGGTGCACGAGCGCGCTGCCGCCGCCGGCTCGCTCGCGCGCGCGCTCGAGCGCGGCCCCGATCCACTCGCGGTACAGCGGCGAGGGGCGGTTCGGGCGGCTCTTGTACTCCGGGTGCGCCTGCGTCCCGACGAACCACGGATGGACGCTCTGCGGAAGCTCGATCACCTCGACCAGCGAGGCGCGCCCGAGCGGATGGTGCCCGCTGAACACCATGCGGTGCTCTTCGAAGAGCGCCTTGTACTTGTTGTTGAACTCGTAGCGGTGGCGGTGCCGCTCGCTGATGCGCGTCGCGCCGTACGCGCGTGCGACGACGGTGTCGGGCTCGAGCGTGCACTCGTAGGCGCCGAGCCGCATCGTCCCGCCCTTGAGGTCGAGGTTGCGCTGGTCCGGCAGGAAGTCGATGACCGGATCGGCCGTCGTCATGTCGACCTCGGTCGTCATCGCGTCGTGCAGGCCGCAGACGTTGCGCGCGAACTCGACGCACGCGAGCTGCATCCCGAAGCAGATGCCGAGGAACGGGATCCGGCTCTCGCGCACGTGCTGGATCGCGAGCAGCTTGCCCTTGACGCCGCGCGCGCCGAAGCCCGGTGCGACCAGCACGCCGTCGACGTCGCCCAGTGCCGAGATGCCTTCCACCTCGATGCGCTCGGAGTCGACGCGCAGCACGTCGACCGCGACGTCGTGATGGATCCCGGCGTGCGCGATCGCCTCGGTGATCGAGATGTAGGCGTCCTTCAGCTCGACGTACTTTCCGACCAGGGCCACTTTGATGCGGCCGCCGGGGTTCTGGATGCGCTCGGCGATCGCGCTCCAGTCCTCGAGCTGCGGCGGCGTCGTCTCGAGGTGCAGCTTGCGCACCGCGATGTCGGCCAGCCCTTCGGCCTCGAGGTTGAGCGGGACTTGGTAGATCGTCGGCGCGTCGCCGTTCTGCACGACGCTGTTCTCGTGCACGTCGCAGAACAGGGCGATCTTCTCTTTGAGCTCGATCGGGATCGGCTTCGCGCTGCCGGTGCGGACCACGATCGCGTCGGGCGTGATCCCGATCGCGCGCAGCTCGCGCACGCTGTGCTGCGTCGGCTTCGTCTTCAGCTCGTCGGCGGCGCCGAGGTGCGGCAGCAGCGTCAGGTGGACGAACATCACGTTCTCGTCGCCGACGAGGTGCCGGACTTGGCGGATCGCCTCCAGGAACGGGAGCGACTCGATGTCGCCGACCGTTCCGCCGACCTCGACGATGCAGACCTCGGCGCCCGACGTCTCGGCGACGCGCGTGACGTGCGCCTTGATCTCGTTGGTGATGTGCGGGATCACCTGAACGGTCGCGCCGAGATAGTCGCCGCGCCGCTCCTTCTCGATGACCGACTTGTAGATCTGGCCGGTCGTGACGTTGTTGTCGCGGGTCAGCGACTCGTCGATGAAGCGCTCGTAGTGGCCGAGGTCGAGGGCGGTCTCGGCGCCGTCCTCGGTGACGAAGACCTCGCCGTGCTGGTACGGGTTCATCGTCCCGGCGTCGACGTTGATGTACGGGTCCAGCTTCTGGATGGACACGGAGACGCCCCGGCTCTTCAAAAGCCGCCCCAGCGACGCTGCCGTGATCCCCTTCCCGAGCGAACTGACGACCCCGCCGGTGAAGAAGATGAACTTGGCCATGGGGGATGCTACGCTTCGCCGGGTCACCCGCCGGACCCCGCCGGAACGCGCGGCGAGCTGCGCAGCCGCCGCACTGAGCAATACAAGCTAGCGCGACGCGCTCATGCCTCGGCGGCCGGCGGCACCACGGCGATCACGAACCGCTCCAGATCGGCGTAGTCGCGGATCGTCTCGACGCCGGCGTGCGGCAGCACGCCGCGCACCAGCGCTTCGAGCGCGCGCGCGTTCGACGGAGCGGCTTCGAGGATCGCGATGCCGCGCGGCGCGATGAGCCGCGGCACGTCGCGGACGAGCCGCCGGTAGAGCGCGAGCCCGTCGGCGCCGCCGTCGCGCGCGAGCAGCGGCTCGAACGAGACGGGATCGGGCGCCGCCGCGCATTCCGCACTCGGGACGTACGGCAGGTTCGCGACGACGCAGTCGAACGGCGCGTAGGGTCGCAGCGGCTCGGCCAGATCGCCGTGCAGGAACGTGACGTGCTGGAAGACGTTGTTGCGCGCGGCGTTGTGCCGCGCGACGGAGAGCGCGTCCGCCGAGACGTCACTCGCGAAGACGCCGAGCTCGGGAAGCTCGCACGCCAGCGTGACGGCGACCGCGCCGCTCCCGGTCCCGACGTCGGCCGCGCTGCCGTTCTCCCGCCCGATCGCGCGCAGATGCCGCACCGCCCACTCGACCGCGAGCTCGGTCTCCGGCCGCGGCACGAGCACCCGCGCGTCGACCCCGAAAATCCGCCGGTAGAACCCCGCCTCGCCGGTGACGTACGCGAGCGGCGCGCCGCGCTCGCGCTGCGCGACCAGCGCCTCGAACCGCGCCGCGACGTCGGGCGCGAGCTCGCGTTCGCGCTGCGCGATCATCTCGGCGCGCGAGACGCCGCCCGCGTGCGCTAGCAGAAACACCGCGTCCAACCGCCCCGTTCCGCCGACCGGCTCCAGCCGCACCGCCGCGTCACGCAGCGCTTCGCCGATCGTCACGCGGCGCTGGTCTCGCCGGCCATGAGCCGGGCCTTCTCCCACTTCTGCAGCTCGGCGATCAGCTTCTCCATGTCGCCGTCGAGGATCGTGCGGATGTTCTGGAAGGTCTGGTTGATGCGGTGGTCGGTGATGCGGTCCTGAGGGTAGTTGTAGGTGCGGATCTTCTCGCTGCGGTCGCCGGTGCCCACCTGGCTGCGGCGCAGCGAGCCTTCGGCTTCCTCGCGCTCGCGGCGCTGGTTCGCGACGAGCTGCGCGCGCAGCATGTCCATCGCGCGCGCGCGGTTCTGCAGCTGCGAGCGCTCCTCGCTGCACGCGACGACGATGCCGCTCGGCTTGTGCGTGATGCGAATCGCCGACTCGGTCTTGTTGACGTGCTGCCCGCCCGCGCCGGATGCCTTGAACGTGTCGATCTCGAGGTCGCCGGGCCTGATCTCGATCTCGCCGTCGTCCGCGACCTCCGGCAGCACCGCCACCGTCGCGGTCGAGGTGTGGATGCGGCCCGCCGCCTCGGTCGCCGGGACGCGCTGCACGCGGTGCACGCCCGACTCGTACTTGAACCAGCGGTACGGCTCGCTGCCCTTCACCGCGATCACGACTTCCTTGTAACCGCCGGCCTCGTTCTCGTTCTCGCTCAGCATCTCGACCCGCATCTTGCGCGACTCGGCGAAGCGCGAGTACATCCGCAGCAGGTCGCCGGCGAAGATGCCCGCCTCGTCGCCGCCCGCACCGGCGCGGATCTCGATGAAGACGTCCTTGTCGTCGTCGGGATCGCGCGGCACCATCAGCTCGTTGAGGCGTTCCTCGAGCTCCGCGCGCCGCGCGCGCAGCTCGTCGGCCTCTTCTTCGGCCAGCGCCGCGAGCTCGGGATCGCTCTTGTCGGCGCGCAGCGCGTCGTTCTCGCCGATCGCGCGCAGCACGTCGCGAAACCGCCGGTACGCCGCGACGGTGTCCTCGATCGCGGCGCGCTCCTTCATCAGCGCGGTGAAGCGCGTTTGATCGTAGCCGCCGCTCGGGTCCGCGAGCGCGGCGTCGATCTCGTCGAAGCGGTTCGAGAGCGTCTCGAGGCGGTCGGTGTACTGCATCGGGCAAGAAAGAAGCGAGCCGGCAAACGGCTCGCTTCCTGGATTCGGTCCGGGGTCGCTAAACGGACGCCGGGGCGGTCTCCGGCGCGTCGGCCTGCTTGCGCGTCTTGCGCGCGGCCGCTTCGGCCTTCTTCTTGTCGGCCATCGCGGCGCGCTGGTTGAACTTCTCGACGCGGCCCGCGGTATCGAGGAACTTCTGCTGCCCGGTCCAGAGCGGATGGCAGTTGGAGCACACCTCGACGCTGATGGTCGGCGACGTGGATCCGGTGGTGAACGAGTTTCCGCACGCGCACGTCACGCGCGCGTCCGGATACCATTTGGGGTGGCCCTTGGTTTTCACAGCCGTTCTATTCTATCACCACGCGCAAGGGGCGCCGGATACCGCGATATCCGAGCGCCCCTCGCTTGGTCGAACCTGGCCGAGGCCGGCGTCAGACGCCGACCACCGCCTTGATCAGGTGCCGGGCGAACGGCACGCCGATCCCCGTCGTCATGTCGTATCCCGTCCCGGCGTTGTAGCCGGGCGGAATGGTCGGCGAGGGGTTGGGGCAGGGCCCGTTCCCGAAGCCGGGCGGTCCGGGCGGCGCCGGATCGACGCTGCACGGGCGGACGCCGTTGTTGCCGTCCACGATGTCCAGGAACGTCGCCGGATAGAGCGACGCGCTGTTGTAGATCGTGTAGAAGAACGGCGCGGCGTTGCCGAGGCGGTACGGATGCGGGCCGCTGCCCTTCGCGACACAGGCGGCCGTCTTCTTGCAGGCGTCGACGACGAGCGCCCACATCGCAGCCATCTCGGGAGCCGAGACGCTGGTGCCGCCGATGGCGCCGAAGCCGCCGCCGGCGAACGCGATGTTGACCGCGATCGTAACGCCCGTAATGGGATCCGCGTCGAGCGAGACGTCGGGCTGCATGCGCTTCGTGCCGCTGATGCCCGGGCCGACTTGCCAAGTCGGCTTGGGAACGCTCAGCGAGACGCCGCCGCCCGTCGCGCCGAAGCCGCGCTCGGTCTGGACGCCCCAGGTCGTGAACGGCCCGATCTTCTTGCCGGACTCGTCGATCGGCGCGGTGATGCCGCCGACGCTGGTCACGTTTACGTCGCCTGACGGCGCGCTGACGCACGGCTGATTCGCGCTGGTGACGCCCGGTCCGGGACCACCGAACGGTCGTGCGCACTCCTGCGCGCCGGCGTCACCGGAGGAGAAGAACACCGCGATGCCCTCCGCCTGCAGCATCGCGAACTGCACCGGCTCGGTGCCGTTCGGCGTGTACGTGACCTCGTCGTTCGCGGTGTAGTCGCTGTACTGCTCCGCGATGCCGTAGCTCCCGGAGACCACGTCGGCGACGTTGTCGTTGATGATCTGCTGCACCTCATCGGTGACCTCGCTGATCCCTTCCTGCGGCCCGAAGTCGGTCTCGTTGGGACCGCACTGGCCGTTCTGCGGATACGCGGGGTCGTTGCACTCCTTCGGCACGTACGCGAGGTAGAACAACACGTTCGACGACGGCGCGAGCGCCGCGGTCTGCTGTGAGTCGAGCTGCGCCTCGAAGTCTTCCGGGTTGCAGCCCGGCAGCGGACCGTTGCAGGGTCCGGTCGTCGGCGGCGGCGTCGCGGTGGGCGACCCGCCGACCTGCGCCGCGGCGGCGCTGCCGACGTTCACCTGGGTGATCGTGTTGGTCGCGCCGGTGGCGAAGCGTGATTTGTAGGCCGTGTAGTCCGCCCCGGAGATCGGCCCGGTTCCGATCACGCCGATGTTGACGCCCTGGCCGGTATACCCGTCCGCGTAGGCGCCGTTGTAGTCGAACGCGGCCGCGATCTGCTGCGCCGGGAGGCCGAAGTCGAGTCCGAGCCCGGTCCCGTGCGGAGGAATCGCGATCGAGTTGCGCTTCATCCATTGCCGGGTTGAAACGATTCCGGTCACCGAGTGGACCGCGAGCTGCTTGGAGAAGTGCGGCTTCCCGATCGGCCCGAGGATCGTCTCGTTCGCCGGCCCCTTGTACTTGCCGAACGTGATGCCGAAGGCGTGTTCCATCTTCGGCTGCGCGCCATAGACCCGCAGGACGGACCGCTGCTTCCAGCCCGTCACGTTGAGGCCTTCGGCCTTGAAGTACGCGATCGCGGCGTTCCAATCGGCCTCGGAGGCGCCGAAACGCTGCCCGATCTCCTCAGGCGTGAGGAAGTGCCGGAAGAGCCCGCTCCGCGGGTCCGCGACAGCGGCCGCGTAGTCCTGAAGCCCCTGCGCGTTCGGGAGCTTCATCTGCACGTCGACCTTGACGGTACCGGCGTTGACCGGCCCCACCAGTGTCGACTGGCTCAGGACTTTGGCGAGGTATTTGAACGAGGTCGACGACGGTGAGGCCGCGCCTTGGTTGTTCGGGGCTTGCGCCGGGGTCACCGGCGGATTGCTCGCCCCGCCACCGCCGCCCCCGCACGATGCGAGGAGCAGCGCGGCCAGGGCCGCGGAGAGAATGCGTGCACGTCTCATAGCGAGCGTACCCCCTGGCTCGAGTGGTTGCGATTGAAGGCCTGGCGTTGCATCCAGTTCAGCTTCTCCCGGACGGCATGCTGGAAGCGCGCCTGCGCGAACGCGACCGGCGCGTACGAGCTCGGCGAGATCGACGAAGTGCCGCGCGTCGCGGACGCCGCGCCGCGCGAGGTGGACTGGGTGACCAGGCCGCCCGAGGTCTTCGCGGACTGCAGCGTGAGCGTCTCGCTCAGCGAGACGAGCTCCAGCGGCACCGTGCCGCCGCTGATCAGCGCCGAGAAGCCGTTCTGCCCGGTGAGGTCGTAGAAGGTCTGGACCGAGTCGGTCATCTTGATGCACACCGGTCCGACCGTGCCGGCGGTGTACGTCGTGGTCTGCATCGTCTCGAGATTACCGATCGCCGTGTCGGCCCGGTTGATCGTCTGCACGATCTGGTTGCCGCTGGTGCCGTACTTCGCCGGGACGTTGCAGGACGCCGGGAAGGCCGTCGAACCGTTGTCGACGTCCGTTTCCTGCGAGGGCTGCGTCTGGCTAGCCGGGATCCACGACGGGATATTGAACGCTGCCAGCTGGTTGCCGGCGGAGTCGAAGATCCGCACGATGATGCGTCCACCGCTCGGCGCGGTCATGGTCAAGCGCAAGCCGCTGTACTGCCGGGCATCGTAGCTGGCGCTCAGGTCCGAGTTGACCGTGCTCGTCTGCACGTCGTTGAACGCATCGCGGTCCTGTCCCGTGTACGAGCCGTCGCCGTTCGTCGTGCGTTGGCGGCTGAACTTCGCCGGATCCGTCTCGACGTAGGTCAGCGCCGCACTGTTCGGCCCGAACGCGCCGGTCGTCTGCGGGAGCGTGTCCAAGAGACCGTTCCCGGCGCCGTACGTCGTGACGTACTCCGAACCGTTGGAGTCCTTCGCGTCGCTCGATTTGATGGTGAGCGTCGCGCGCGGTCCGCCCGCCGCGAACGGCGTGATCAGCGCGTAGGCGTACACGCTGTCGGTCCCGGTGGTGACCGTCTGGGTCCGATACGTGTCCACTTCGTTGGAATGCACCGCGTTCTGTCCGGCGCCCGGCGAGCCCGGCGTCGGGGTGAATCCGGTGACCGTCGAATTCAACGTGACGGCCGCGGTATCGGTCTGCGGCTGCGTCGCGTTTCTGTTCACGAGCTGTACCGTCGAGCTGAGCGTTCCCGTGAACGAGAACACGTCGCCCGCGTTGCCGGGGCGCTGCGAGCTGACGGTGACGGTGCCGCCGCCGTGCGGGTTGCCCCGGCCGGCGGTCGGGTCGGTCGCGTTGATCGAGCCCGCGCCGTCGACCGCACCCGCGGCGAAGAAGCCGGTCGAGGGATCGATCGATCCCAGCGATGCGTCGCTCACCGAATAGGTGAACGACGGATCGAGGTACGGGAAGCCGTTCGTCTCGGTTTCCAGGCCGGTGAACGTCGCCGTTCCGAACATGGGAATCGGCTGCGCCGAGGTCGTCGACGTCGTGATGACGGGCCCGGGGACGCCGCCCGCTTCGCCGGACGGCTCGGTGTAAAAGGCGTAGAACGTGCCGGGCGACGCGGCTGCCGCGAGCGACATGCGCGAGAACGCGACGTTCAAATCGGAGGTTGCGACGTTGTTCGCCCACGTCACCGTGTCGACGTCGTCGGGAGCCGTGCCGAAGCCGGCCAGCCGGAAGATGTTACCGGACGCGGCCGCCGCGGTGTTGTACGTCGACTGCAGCGGCTTGAGCAGCGTCGCGCCGCTCACGCTCACCGAGAACTCGACCAGCAGCACCGAATGCGCGCCGATGCTCGCGACCTTGCGCTGCGTGCTCTGCAGCGGGCGCGGCGCGGCGCCGCCTCCGTAGACGGTCAGGCTGACCGTGGCGGGGCCGCTCAGCGCCCCGCTGGGGACGCGCACGGTGACCGACTGGGTCCCGAGCGTCGCGGTGACGCTGCCGCCTGCGGGCGTCACGTTCGCGCTTTGGGTCACGGATGTGGGGACCTGGGTTCCGCTGTTGAACGGCGGCGGATTCGACCCGCCGCCTTGACAGCCGGAGAGCGCCAAGGCCAGACACGAGATGATGACGGCGCGTCTGTATGCCAAACGCCGGTACCTCACGGGCGATAAAGGGAGCAACGCCTGAACCGGCTTGGGTCGGAACCGAAGCCGGGGCGGCTAACGTTACATCGTGATCGGGGGTACGTCCGCCTGCCCGGATGGAGCCGTTTGCGACATTTTCGGCACTGGGATGAACGGCGCTGCCGTGTGCGAACACAGAGCCGTTCCGCCCGCACCATGAAGAGGTCCCGTTGAACCTTCGTCAGATCGCGCTCGTGGGGCTCGCCGCCCTCGCGCTCGGCGGCACCGCCGCGGCGCAGGCCGGCTCCGGCCCCGTCGGGCAAGCCGCCCAGGTCACTCCGCCTCCGCCGCCGCCGCCGAACGCCGCGAACGCGCCGACGCCGGCGACGCTGATCGGCACGCCGATCCCGGCCACGCCGGCCGCGCTGGCGAGTCCGAGCCCGAGCGCGAGCCCCGCGCCGGCCGGGCGCCGCGGCCGCCGTCCCGCCTCGTCGCCGAGCCCGCAGGCGAGCGCCTCGGAGTCGCCCGAGCCGCCCCAGTTCTCGACGATGGACGGCGTCTGGGAGCTTCAGGTGCAGCCGCTCAGCGGCCAGCGCACGGTCTACTCGCACCTGTACGTCACCCAGAAGGGCGACGCGCTCAGCGGCATGTGGATCCGCAGCGACAAGGACAAGGTTCCCTTCACCGGGACGTTCGACGGCCGGCTCTTCAAGCTGACCGCGACCGGGACGGACGCTGCGAAGTCGACCTGGACGCTGAGCGGCTACGCCGAGAACTTCTCCGACATGGTGGGGCTGCTGGTCGCGACCGCCGACAAGAACGACAAAGGCACGCCGTTCACCGCCTCGCACCGGAAGAAAGAGCGCATCGGCTTCTAAGGTGGCGCACGACGCCGGCGTCGCGGCGCTCGACGCGCGGATCATCGGTGCGATCCGCGCGTACGCGCTCGACGACGCGGCGTTTCTGGCGCTGGCGCGCGATCTGTTCGCCCATCAGATCGCGCGCAACGCGCCGTATGCGGCGTTCGCGCGCGCGCACGGTTTGGGCGCGGCGCGGCTGCCGCAGAGGATCGAGGACATCCCCGCCGTGCCGGCGGCGGCGTTCAAGGAGGCGCGCCTCGCCGCGTTTCCGCCCGCCGCAACGGTCGCGTGGTTCCAGACGAGCGGGACGACGCGCGGGCGCGGCGGGCGGCACGAGCTCGACACGACGGCGCTCTACGAGGCTGCGCTGCTGGCGTCGTTCGACCGCATGCTGCTTTCCGACGGTGCGCGGCTGCGCTATCTGAACCTCGTTCCGGATCCGCGCGAGAACCCGCACAGCTCGCTCGGCCACATGATGGCGACCGTCGCGCGCGCGCGCGGCGACGGCGCGGGCGGATGGTACCTGCGCGGCGACGCGCTCGACGCGGACGGGTTCGTGCGCGCCGCGGCGCGCGCCGTGGCGGAGAACGTGCCGGTCTGCGTCGCGACGACCGCCTTCGCGCTGGTCGCGCTGCTCGACGCGCTCGCGGAGCGCGGCGTGACCCTCGCGCTGCCGGACGGCTCGCGCATCATGGAGACCGGCGGCTTCAAAGGACGGACGCGCGTCGTCGAGCGCGCGCGGCTCTATGCGGAGGCGTCGGCGGCGCTCGGCGTTCCGGTCGAGGCGATCGTCGCCGAGTACGGGATGACCGAGCTGTCGTCGCAGTACTACGACGCGTTCGCGTCGCGCGCGCTGCTCGAGCCGCGCGTCAAGGTCGCGCCGCCGTGGCTGCGCGCGATCGTCGTCGACGGCGACGGCAAGCCGTTGCCGGACGGAGTGGTCGGCGCGATCCGCCACGTCGACCTCGCCAACCGCGGCTCGGTGATCTCGGTGGAGACGGAGGATCTCGGCGCGCTGGTCGGTCCGGCGACCGGTTCGCCGGTAGCCGGGCTGGTGCTGCTCGGACGGGAGCAGGGCGCCGAGCTGCGCGGCTGCTCGCTCGACGCGGAGTCGCTGCTCGCGCGCCGTGGCTGAGGGCTCGCCGGCCGCCGGCGCGCTGCGCGCGCTGCCCGCGCACCGCGTGATCGGGTTCGTCGCCGACGCGGCGCAGCGCTGGTGCGACGCCGACTTCGCGCCGCGCGTGCGCGCGACGGCCGCCGTCGCGGCGCGGCTGCGGTACAGCCTGCCGGTGGTCGAGTACGCGCTCGACCGGCTGTTCTTCGGCGTCACGCGCGACGCGCTCGAAGCGGCGATTGCCGCCGAGCTGGGCGACGTCGCGGCGCTGGACGGCGTCGTCGAGCGGCGCGGCGCGCCGGCCGCGTGGGCGCGCGGCGTCGACCGCGTCGTCGTCGTGTCGAGCGACACGACCGTCGGCGTCGCGATCGTCCCGGCGCTCTTCGCGCTGTGCGCCAAGTGCGACGTGGTCGTGAAAGACCGCGACGATGCGCTGGTCGCCGAGCTGTTCGCGACGCTCGCCGAAGAGCACCCGGCGTTCGCCGGCGCGGCGCGCGCGCGCACCTGGACCGGCGGCGGCGATCCGGCGGAGGACGCGCTGCTGGAGAGCGCCGACGCGGTCGTCGCGTTCGGGCGCGACGAGACGCTGCGCGCGATTCGCGCGCGCTGCGGCGCCGGCACGCGCTTCGTGCCGTTCGGCCACCGCGCCAGCGCCGGGTTTCTCGCGCACGGCGACGTCGCGCACGTCGACGCGGCGCTCGCCGAGCGGATCGCGCGCGACGCGCTGCTCTACGACGGCGAAGGCTGTCTCTCGCTGCACGCCCTGTTCGTCGAAGCCGGCGGCGAGGAGCTGGCGCGGCTCGCGGCGCTGCTCGCGGCGGCGTGCGAGCGGGTCGCGGTCGAGCTCCCGGCCGGCGAGCGGTCCGCCGAGCGCGACGCGCGCGTCGCGGCGTATCGCAACCTCGCCGCGTTCCGCGCGGCGGGCGGGCGCGGCGCGGTGTTCCGCGGCGGCGACGCGACGCTGGTCGTCGACCCGCCGCACGACGAGCCGCCGCCGCTGCTGCCGCGCGTGCTGCCGCTGATCCCCGTCGACGGCGACGACGCGGTCGCGGCGTACTGCGCGGAGCAGCGTTTGCCGGTGCAGGCGCTGGGCGTCGTGACGCCGGACGCGCGCGCCGTCGCGCTCGCCGAACGGATCGGCGCCGTGCGCGTCGCGCCGTTCGGGACGCTGCAGTCGCCGCCGCTCGGCGGCCATCACGGCGGCTCGCCGCGCATCGCCGACTTCGTGCGCTGGATCGACGGCGCATGAGCGGCGGCGGCGAACCCGCGGACGACGACGACCTCGAGCGCATCGTCACGAAGATCCCGGGGCCCGTCTCACGCGGCCTCGCCGTGCAGCTCGGCGCGCTCGAGGCGCGCGGCGTGACGTACCTGGGCGACGACTTCCCGGTGTTCTGGGAATCCGCGTCGGGCGCGCTCGTCACCGATGCGGACCGCAACCGCTATCTCGACCTGACGTCCGCCTTCGGCGTCGCCGCGACCGGCCACACGAATCCGGCGGTCGCCGACGCCGTCGCCGCGCAGGCGCGCCGGCTGCTGCACGGCATGGGCGACGTGCATCCGACCGAGCTGCGCGCGACGCTGCTGCTGCGCCTTTCCGAGCTCGCACCGGGCGATCTGTGCAAGACCTATCTGTGCATGTCGGGCGCTGAGGCGGTCGAGTTCGCGCTCAAGACGGCGCTGCTCGCGACCGGGAAGCCGCGCGCGATCGCGTACCGTGGTGCGTATCACGGCCTCTCGCTCGGCGCGCTCGAGGTCGGCGGGATCGAGAAGTTCCGCGCCCCGTTCGCGCCGCTCGTCGCCGACCGCGCGACGTTCCTGGACTATCCGGGCGCGGACGCGAGCGTGATGCTCGCGCTGAGCGACGTGCGCGACGTCCTCGACCGCGACCGCGCGGTCGGTGCCGTCGTCATCGAGCCGATCCAGGGCCGCGGCGGCGTGATCGTGCCGCCGGCGGGCTTTCTGCGCGAGCTGCGCGAGCTGTGCTACGCGCGCGAGATCCTGCTGATCGTGGACGAGATCTATACGGGGTTCGGCCGCACCGGCACGATGTTCGCCTGCGAGCGGGAGAACGTCGTCCCGGACTTGCTGTGCGTCGGGAAAGCGCTGGGCGGCGGTCTGCCGCTCTCCGCGACGATCGGCTCGGCGCGCGTGATGGACGCCTGGCCGAAGAGCACCGGCGAAGCGCTGCACACCTCGACGTTCCTCGGCAACCCGCTGGCCTGCGCCGCCGCGCTGGCGAACCTCGACGAGATGCAGCGGCTCGACGTTACCGGCCGCGTCCGCGCGGGCGAAGCCGCGCTCGGCGAGCGGTTACGCGCGCTGCGCGGCACGTACCGAGCGGTCGTCGACGTGCGCGGCGTGGGCTTCCTCTGGGCCGTCGAGTTCACCGACGCCGCCATTGCCAACCGCGTCGTGGTGCGCGGCTTGCAGAACGGCGTGATCCTGCTGCAATCGGGCCCCACGGGAACGTCGATCACGCTCGCACCGCCGCTGACCATCTCGGAGCGGCAACTGTCGCGGGCCTTGGATCTGTTCGAGCAGTCGGTGCGAGAGGTGGAGCGGTCGAGATGAACAACGGGACGAAGCTGCGGGTCGGGATCGTGGGGTCAGGATTCGGCGGCGCGGTGCACGCGCCGGCGTTCGCGCTGCACCCGCGCTTCGAGGTCGTCGCGCTCGCCTCGCCGTCGAGCGCCGCGCGCGTCGCGCGCGAGCGCAGGATTCCGCACGCGTACCGCTCGGTCGAAGAGATGCTGGCCGGTACCGCGCTGGACGTCGTGTCGGTCGCGTCGCCGCCGTTCGATCACCATCGCTCCGTGCTCGCCGCCCTTGCCGCCGGGAAGCACGTGTTGTGCGAGAAGCCGCTGGCGCGCGATCTCGCGCAGGCCGAGGAGATGCACGCGGCGAGCGAGCGCGCCGGCACGGTCGCGGCGGTCGCGTTCGAGTTTCGCTACGTCCCCGGGATCATCGCGATGAAGGAGCTGATCGACAACGGCCATCTCGGCGCGTTGCGCGAGATCGAGGTCGCGCGGCTCAGCCGCGAGCTCCTCGCGCGCAGCGCGATGCCGCGGCCGCCGTGGTGGTTCGCGCACGAGCGGGGCGGCGGCGTCGGAAGCTCCGTGATGCCGCACGTCTTCGACCTCGCCAGCCATCTGGCGGGCCGCGCGCCGCGCGCGACGCACGGCTTGCTGCGCACCGCGAATCCTCAGCGCACCGGGCCGGACGGCGAGCGCTTCACGAGCACCGCCGCCGACGGCGCGTTCGCGTTCGTCGACTACGACGACGGCCTCGTGGCGCGCTGCGCGAACGACTCCACGACGGTGATCGAGTCGACGACGGTCGCGGTGCACGGCGAGAAGCGCAGCGCGGTCGCGAACGGCACCTTCTTCAACGATCTCTCGGTCTACGCGCTGACCGACGACGAACAGGACGAGCTCGAGATCGCGCCTTCGCCGTACGCGCGGCACGCGGTCGTGCACGGCAACGTGCCGTTCTTCCTCCCGCTGCTCGATGCGCTCGCCGAACGGATCGACCTGAATGCACCCGGCGTGCCGACCTTCGCCGACGGCCTCCTGGTGCAGCGGCAACTGGAGGCCATCGGCTTCGGACGTTGCGTTACGGGAGCGTGAACCCGGCGGTGACGGTGACCATCGTGACCGTGCCGATCGTGCAGCGCTGCGTGGCGTTGCACGAGGTCGCGGGGCTGCCGAACTGGTCGCCGGCGTCGACCGTGCCGTTACCGTTCGCGTCGTACCACACGCCGACGCGGTAGGTCCCCGCTGAGGCGGGGATGTCGCCGATGCGGAAGTTCCCCGCGGAGTCGACCGGCACGCCGGCCGGATAGTTGACGTCGAGGATCGTGGGGACCGTCCCGCCCGAGTTCGAGTAACCGAATGCGACGATTTGCGTCGGGCTCGTCTTCTGCGGGGTCGGGCCGCTGTACGCGCCGACGTCGGCGTTGAGCGCGGCGAGCGCCTTGTACGCGTTCAGGCGGCCGTGCCCCTGATGCGGATCGTTGATGTTGTCCGCGGTCTCCTCGAGCAGCCGCTTCACGCGCGCGGGCGTCAGCGATCCGCGCCCGCCGGCGCTGGAGATCAGCAGCGCGGCCGCGGCGGCGCCTTGCGGCGTCGCTTGCGACGTCCCGGCGAAGAACTCCGTGCACGAGGTGGCCGGGGACGGCGTGCGGCACTTGTCGCCCTCGCCCGGAGCCGACCCGAAGGCGGCCGTCGAGGTCGAGTAGTTCCAGATCCAGTGCAGCGGGCTGGAGTCGTTGCCGCTCGGATCGCCGCCCGGCGCGACGATCGACAGACCGGGCCCGTACTGCGAGTACGGAGCGACGTATTCCGTCGAGCCCGCGAACGTGCCGCTGTTGTTGTCGCGCAGCGCCGATGCGCCGACCGAGATGACGCCGTCGTACGCTGCCGGGTAGTCGAGGACGGTGTGCGGCGTACCGGACTCGCCGCCGTCGGCGTCGTTGCCGGCCGCCGCGACGACCGTGACGCCGGCGGCGATCGCCGCTTCGACGGCGTCGTGCTCGCCTTGGTCGAAGCCGTCGCTGGCGGTACCGACGTTCTGCCCCGATCCGAGGCTCATGCTGATCACGTCGGCGCCCGCCGCGACTGCCGTTTGAATCGCCTGCACTTCGTCGGGGACGCAGGCGCTCTGCTGGTCGGTGCTCGGCGTCGCGGGTTGGAAGATGTCGTACGCGAGAAGGTTCGCGTTGTCGGACGCTCCGGCGAACCCGACCGCGTTGTTCGCAGCCGCGGCCGCGATGCCGGCCGTGTTCGTCCCGTGACCGTTCGAGTCCTGAGGCGAGCTGTTGATCACCTGGGGCCCGGCGCACGGATTGCGGATGTCCGGGGTGTCGTGATAGATCGATTGGCCGCCGGCGTAGTGCGCCATGAGATCGGTGTTGTTCAGGTCGATGCCGGTGTCGATGACGGCGATCTTCGCCTTGCTGCCGTTCGCGTACGACCACGCGTTCGGGAATCCGTCCGCGAAGAGATACCACTGATCGACGTTGTTCCCGTGGGTGTCGTTGACCGCTTGAGCCGGCTTGCCCAGCGGGAAGCGCTTGTGGACCGGAAAGACGTCCGCTACGTCACCGCGCGAGCCGAGCGATTGCGCGAACGTCGCCGCGTCGGTTCCCGCCGGCACGTGGACGAAGCGCTCGTACGAACCGCCGGCGGTGACGATCTCGCCTCCGCTCGTTCCGCCCAGGTCGGTCGCGACTTGCTGCGACCGCAGCCGGCCTTGCGCGGGCGTGCCATGGAAGCGCACGAGGACCTCGGTCGTCACCACGCCCGCACCGCTGAAGCGGCGAATGCCGCGCTGCCCGACGCCGCTTCCGCGCGCGGTGCCGGTCGCGTTGCGGTTGACCGACTTCAGTGAGCCGACGCTGATCGATCCGAACGAGTCACCCGCCTGATTGTAGAACAGCGTGTGGTTGCCGTTCTGGGCCTGGTCGATCGAGACGATGTACGGGCTCGGCTGCGCGGCCGCGAACACGTAGTTCCACGGATGCGGCGCGGTCTGCGGCCGGTCGCTGGTGCTCGTGACCCCGGTGAAATACACGCATTGCACGGTGGTGTTCGCCGGGTCGACGCGCTGCACGGTGATCCCGCTCGGATTCGAGGTGAGCGAGTAGGTGCTGCCGGTCGTCTGCGGCGAGAGCGCCGTGCAGCGCGGGTCGAGAGTCGGTCCCGGGGTCGGCGCGACCTTCGGGTGACTGCCTCCGCCGTGGCACGCGGCGAGAACGGCCGCTGAGAGCAGTGCCGTGAGCCAATGGAGCGGGCGGAATTTCACTTGTATCGTCTTCCTTACGGAACGCCGGGCGGGGACGTCACGTCACGTTCGATCCGGCGCCAGATCAGGCCCAGCGCCGCGACCGTCGCGCGTTCTCGTATGTCGGCACGGTTACCTGGAAACGTGAGGCGGCGCGTTTCGATCTCACCGTCTCCAAAGGCCAGCGCGAACCACACCAAGCCGACCGGTTTGTCTTCCGTTCCGCCTTCGGGCCCGGCGATCCCCGTGGTGGCGATCACCACGTCGGCCGCCAGGGACGCACGCGCGCCGCGCGCCATCGCGATCGCGGTCTCCTCGCTGACCGCGCCGGCACTCTGAAGTGTGCGCTCTGGTACACCGAGCAGCGACACCTTGACGGCATTGTCGTACGCCACGACCGCGCCGCGGAACGCGGCCGACGCCCCCGCGACCTCGACGAGCGCGTCGGCGACGGCGCCGCCCGTGCACGATTCGGCCGTCCCGAGCGTCAGCCCGCGCGCGGCGAGGCGTTTCACGATCGCGCCGGCCAGCGTCGTTTCGTCGTCACCGAAGTAACCTTGGCCGATCCGTGCGCGCAGCTCGGCGGCGACCGGCTCGATGAGCTCCAACGCGCGTTCCCGGCTCTCGGCCTTCGCCATCACTTTGACGTCGACGCGGGCGCCGTGCGCGAGCACCGCGATCTTCGGGTTCTCGAGCGTGCGGAACAGGTCTTCGATCTTGCTGTCGAGGGTCGACTCGCCGATACCGACCGTGTGTAAGGTCTTCGTATAGATCGCTTCGCGGAGCGCGAAGCGATCGACCAGCCACGGGATCAGCCGCTCCGCGAGCATGGGTTTCATCTCGCGCGGCACGCCCGGCATGCAGGCGACGAACTTGCCGTCGTCGCGCAGCGCCACGAACCCCGGCGCGGTGCCGTGCGGGTTCTCCATCACGACGCAGCCTTCGGGCAGATACGCCTGACGCCGGTTGTTGTCGGTCATCGGGCGGTTGAAGATCTTGAAGCGCTCTTCGACGGCGCGCAGCGAGGGCTCGTGCAGCACCAGCTTCTTCCCCACCGCGCGCGCGACCGCGTCCTTGGTGAGGTCGTCGACGGTCGGGCCGAGCCCGCCGGTCGTCACCGCGCCGCCGGCGCGCTCCAGCACGCCCTCGAGCATCGCCGCCAGCCGTTCCGCGTTGTCGCCGACCGAGTGCTTCGCGTAGACGTCGACGCCGTGATCGGCGAGCTCGCGCGCGATGTGCGGCGCGTTGGTGTCGACCAAGTGCCCGAGCAGAATCTCGGTACCGATCGTGACGATTTCGACGGAGGTCACAGCGCTACGGATGCGTGTAGGCCTACAAATCCCCTTTCAGGCTCTTGGGAGCCGATCGGCCCGTACAGAACGCCGGTGGAACACGGGGCTGGTGTTCCGCCGGCGTTCGGCCCCTTAGATCGGTTCGGCGGTTCGCTAACCTCCGCCGGTCGCGACCGGTGCGGTTCGGCGATCGGTCGCGCTCGAGCGCCGACGGCCCTGGGCGCAGTGCGTCCGCACCATGCAGGTGTTGCACAGGCTGGGATCTTGCGAGCATGTGTCGGTCGGCTGCACGTAGCAGGTGCTCGACGGATCCTTCTCCTCGCAGTAGTCGACTGGATTCGGCGCAGTGCAGGAGATGCCGTCGGCGGGACACGACAGCGGTTGGGACGCGTCACCATCGTCTGCTGTTCCACCGCCGAGCACGCAGCACGCCGTACAACGAGCGGGTTGCCCGGCCGGCGTCGGCGACTGCGGCCGAACGAGGGTGCGCGCAGAGGTCATGGCGATGCGACTCTGCGACCGGTTGGAATGATACTGTCCGCGCCCGTCGACGACAACGAGCGCGTACGCGCCGACGCCAACCCGGCGGAGTCGCGCGCGCAGGTCGGGTGTTCGGCCGATGTACTTGCGCACGAGCGTCTGTTCATCGGCCGGCAAGTCCGTTTAGATGAACTTATCGATTTCTTGTTTGGTCGGCGGATCGACGCTCAACGGTTGACGGTCCCTTGGTCCGCAGTCCGCGCCGCCGGCGGTCAGGAAGAACGCTGCCTGCGGCGGAATTACCTTTTCGGCCGGAACACCGCGAACGAGTGCCAGACGCCGATACCGACCCAGATAGATCCGTCCGGCAACACTGCGACGGAATCCGGAAACACGAGCGATTCCTCCGCAGCGATCCGGCCATCGCGCATGACGACGAGCGTATACGCGGACGCATCTGATGAGCCGAGGCGCACGCGAATCGCGGCAATGGTACGACCGTCATCCGAGCCGGCCACGGCGATCGGCGCCAGCTCGCCGCCGGCGTCGTACCGAGCGGTCCCTCCGGCGCGCCGAACGATAATCTCGTGCGCTCCACGATAAACGATGAAAAGGTCACCGGCTTCGTCTCGCGATAGAATCGCGGATCCGCCGGCGCAACGCGGCCGCCGCTGGTCCGCGATCCCGCCTTCGCGCAGGAGCACGACGCCGCACGTTTCGTCCGCTGCCGCGATGACGTTGCGCTCGAGCACCGCCAAGGAGCGCAGCGCCTCGAACGCAGGTGTCACCGTGTACGTTCGTGCCGCGGTGCTCGAAACTACGAAAACCCGACGGCTTAGGCCATCGGTGAACGCGAGCTCCGTGTCGCTCGCCGCCGCGACGCTGGGCCTCGCACCTAAGGAGAGTCGAAGCGAGGCCGCCAGCGTGCGGAACGTGCCTGCGGCGAGGTGCGCGGCGAAGCGTTGGCCGGCGCAGTATACTTCGCCCCGCGGCGATATCGCCGAGACGGAGCAGCGGTCGGGAAAACGCGCGATCCGTTCGTGCGAGCGGTCCGCGCGTAAACGATAGACGGAGCGCGGCGTGACGAAGCCGACGCGGCCGCCCGGAAGAGCAAACGCACGCCCGAGGGGGCCTTCCGCCGCTTCTTCCTGTCCGCGAATCGCCACGGTTTGTCGTTCGTATGCCGGCGAGTTGGGTGACGCGGTCCCCGGTCCGGACGCTGCGAGGGCAAGCGCGCAGCACGCTGCCGGAATCCAGACAATCGTGCGCGCGAAAGCGATCATTCCAGTATCTTCGGCCCGAGCGCCGCGACCTCGTCCTCCAACCAGCGCGGGTATGCCGCGCGCACGTCGAGCGCGAAGCCGTCCGCCGCCTCGATCATCGCCGCGCGGCGTGCAGCCCCGTCGCCGGCGAGCCGCGTGCGGTTGCGGCGCTTCTGGGTCGCGAGGCAGTCGACGAAGCGCGCGAACTTCGCGTCGAGCGCGCGCTGCAGCGCGTCTTTGATCAGCTTGCCGACGCGCGGCGCGACGCCGCCGGTCGAGATGCCGATCCTCACCGGGCCGGCGCGGACGATCGCCTGCAGCGCGACGAAGCCGTGCCGCGGCTGATCGATCGTGCACAGCAGAAAGCGGTGCGCGTCGGCGAGCGCGCGCAGCCGCGCCGAGAGCGCGTCGTCCTGCGGCGTCGAGATGACGAAGAACGCTTCGCTGACGTCCTCGTCGCGCAGCGCGGCCGGATCGGTGATGCGGCGAACCTGCGCGCCCGCCCCGCGCAGCGCGTCCGCCTTCTCGACCGCCTCGCGGTCGTCGGATGCGCCGATCACGACGCAGGTCCGTCCGGTCAGGTTCAGGCTGACGGGATAGAACCCGTTCGGCGGCAGCGGGTCCTCGGCGCGTTCGCGCGGTTCCCGCGCGCCCACCCTAGAAGTCCACCGGGCGCAACTAGAGGTCCACCGGGCGCAGATAAAACTCATTGATCGCCGTCCCGGAAACCAGCGCCGTCGTCGGCAGATGCCGCTTCCAGTGCGTCGAGTCGACGCGCCGGCGCACCAGCCGCACCTCGGCGGCGTCGAAGCCGCGCGCGACGATGCCGTCGTCGTGGTAGCCGAGCAGGATCAAGTTCAAGATGCGGTCGGCGCGCGCGTAGGTGATGCCGAGATCGCTTTCGTCGGTCTGGTTCGCCTCGAGGTCGGCGCTGGGCGGTTTGTCGACGACCTCGTTCGGGACGCCGAGATGCCGCGCGAGCGCCCACACCTGCGTCTTGTAGAGGTCGCCGATGGGATTCACGGGCGGCGTGTCGTCGGCGTGCCAGGTGAAGTATCCCATGAGCCGCTCCGTCTTGTTCCCGGTGCCGACCGGCAGCGCGCCGCGGCGCGCCGACTGGTCGAACAGCACCAGCATCCGCATCCGCGCCATCACGTTGCCCTTGCGCCGCGCGTCGGCGTCGGGCGCGTGCTTCAGGTAGCCGTCGACCGCGTCGCTGATGTCGACGGTCTCGAGGTTGATGCCGAGCGCGTCGGCGACGCGCTGCGCGTCGGAGAGCGACGACGGGCTCGAGGTGCGGTACGGCATGCGGATCGCGTAGACGTTCTCCGGCCCCAGCGCGCGCGCGCACAGATACGCCACCAGCGCGCTGTCGATCCCGCCCGACAGCCCGAGGATCGCTTTGCCGATCCCGCGCCGCTCCCGCATCTCGTCGCGCAGGAACGCTTCGAGCCAGCGCGCGGTCAGCTCCGCGTTGATCGCCAGCGACGGCTCGTCGAGCTTCGCCTCGATGATCTTGAGGGGTGCGATCACGGGCGTTCCTCGAGCCGGCGGGTGACCGGGATCTCGTCGTCGAGCCACAGATCGGGAAGCACCGCCGAGAGGTCGCCGAGCAGCGGGATCGTCGCGCGCGCCAGGTCGACCTCGGCGCGGTCGAGCTTCACCTTCACGATGCACTCTTCGAGCGGTCCCGCCGTCTCGAGCAGATCGCCGCGCGGCGAGTACGCGCAGGTTGCGCCCGACATCCCCTTCCCGCCCTCGAATCCGACCAGCCCCGCGTACAGCACGTAGACGCCGTGCTCGGCGGCCGACGACGAGAGGATCGACTTCCAGCGCGCGTTGCTCTCGAGCTCGTCCTCACCGCACAGCCCGCGCCCCGGCGAGGCGCTGGGGACGATGATCAGCCGCGCGCCCTTGAGCGCCGCGACCGTCGGCATCAGCGCGTGCCACGCGTCCTCGCAGATCAGCATCGCGGCCTTCGCGAACGGCGTCTCGAACACCGACAGCCGGCGGCCGCGCGTGAGGAAGCGCTCCTCGTCGAACACGCCGTAGGTCGGGAGGAACATCTTGCGGTGGACGTGCGCCACGTGGACGCCGCTCGGCTCGCCGCAGCGCACGTAGATCGCGCTGTTGTGGAACGCGCCGTCGACGTTCTCGTAGAACCCGACCACGACGTCGCACGGCTTGGGGGCGCCCGACGCGCGCCATTGCTCGTCGACCCGCTGCGCCATGGTCGCCGCGTCGACGGCCAGCTCGTACACCGCGCCTTCGAGAAAATACCCGGTCAGCGCCGCTTCCGGGAACACGATCAGATCGGGCTCGTCGGGCGCGAGCTGCGCGAAGACGCGCCGCATCGCGGCGAGGTTCGCCGGCACGTCGCCCTTGCGCGGCTTGAACTGAACGAGCGCCGCCTGCACGCTACTTCGCGACGGCCAGCGTCGGCGCGGCGCGCAGGCGGTCGGCGAGCTCTTCGGCGGGATACGTCAGGATCTCGACCAGCGTCGGGTGTAGATGCGGGATGCGCGCGTAGTCCTGCACCGTCGCGCCGTACGCCATCGCGACGATCAGCGGCTCGATCAGATCCGACGCGTCGGGGCCGAGGATCGCCGCGCCGAGGATGCGCCCGTCGTTCGGCGACGCCAGCATCTTGACGAAGCCCTTGGTGCGGCCGAGCGCGACCGCTTTGCCGTGGTCGTTGAACGGATAGGTGGCCTTGATGTACTCGACGCCGTTCTTCTCGAGCTCGCGCTCGCTCTCGCCGACGACCGCGACCTGCGGGTCGGTGAAGACGGTGTGCGTCTTGCTCAAGCTGTAGTCGGCGCGCTCGCGCGCGCCCGTCGCGGCGTTGCGCCCCGCGATCTCGCCCTGCTGGATCGCGACGTGCACGAGCGGATACTGGCCCGTCACGTCGCCGACCGCGTAGACGTCGGGGTTGGACGTGCGGAGCGTCTCGTCGACCGGGATGCCGGTGATCTCGTGGTGGTCGACCCCTGCCTTGTCGAGGTCGAGCCCGCACGCGTTCGGCACGCGGCCCAGCGCGTAGAAGATCTCGTGCGCCGCGGCCTCGCGCGCTTCACCGTTCTGGGTGAAGTGCACGACCTTGAGCCCGTCGTCGCGGACGGTCACGCGATGCACCTGCGCGCCGGTCTCGACGCGAATCCCCTCCTCGCGGAAGTACTCGGTCAGCCCCAGCCCGACGTCGTGGTCCTCACCGGAGAGAAGGTGCTGCGAGCGGATCAGGATCGTCGTCGGGACGCCGGCGCGGTGGAAGAACTGGCTCAGCTCGCTGCCGACGTAGCCGCCGCCGAGCACGACCAGCGACCGCGGCGGCGCTTCGAGATCGAGCGCCGCGTCGCTGTCGATGAAGCCGGCTTCGGCCAGTCCGGGCACCGCGGCGGGTGCGACGCTACTGCCGGTGGCGATCACGAAGCGCGGCGCGTACAACACCTCGCCGCCGGCGCGCAAGGTCGTCGGCGACTCGAACTTCGCCTCGCCCTGGAACAGCGGGAACGTGTCGATCCCCGCGATGCGGTAGTCGGCCCAGCCGCGGACGAGCGCGCGCTTCCGCGCTTGCAGGGCCCGGAAGTCGACCGCCGGCTCGCCGGCGCGGACGGCCAGCTCGCTCGACGTGCGAATCGCGTGGAGCAGGTCGCCGGTGGCGATCAGCGTCTTCGAGGGCATGCAGCCGCGCAAGATGCACAGCCCGCCGAGCGGACCGGGATCGACCAAGGCGACGCTTGCGCCGAGGTCGCGCGCCGTGCGGGCGGCCGCGAAGCCGCCGCTTCCGGCGCCGACGACGATCAGATCGAATCGATTCGGAATGGTGCTGCTCCCCGGGGACGGTCCCCAGCGTCTCGACCACCGGTCATTGCCCGATGGTTCCGGCAGGCAACCGAGGAGCCTCGCGCGGAACGAGCCCGACCGTGGATCTCGCCCTCGTAGGAAGCGCCGTCCGGTCGAAGCCCGTCGCGTTCGTCGCCTCCGTCGGCCGTGCCGCCGTCGCGGCGGTCGGCATCGCCGGCCTCACCGCCGGATTCTTCCTGTGGTACGCGCTCGCGCTGCGCGGCCCGCACTCCGTCGCGTTCCTCGACGCGACGCTCCCGCTCGCCCTTCTCGCGGGCGTCGTGCTCGTGTACGCGGGCTGGATCGCGTACGGCCGCTACTTCGCGCGGCGCGCCCGGGTCGACGAGGTGACCGCGCTGCAGTACGACGCGATCTCGTGGTCGGCGCTCGTGCTGCTGTGGGGCGTGCTGCTCGCGCCGACCGGCGGCCACGGCACCGGGCGGGCCGCCGGCATCGCGGCCGGCGCGTTCGTGCTCGCGAAGCTCGTCGTCGCGGCGCGTTTCAACCGCACCGTGCGCGACGTCGCGCTGACGTTCGTGATGACGCGCCTGCCGCTGATCGCGATCGCCGAGCTGGCCGCGATGGTGATCGGGCAGCGCCCGGGCGTGCACTACTCCGCCTCCGCGAACCCGCTGCTCGCCGTCTGGGGGCGCTGGGATGCCGAGCACTACCTGGGCGTCGCGAGGTACGGCTACTCCGGCACCGAGCCCGCGTTCTTTCCGCTGTACCCGCTGCTGATCCGCGCCGCCGGCGCGGTGACGGGCTCGCAGCTCGTGGCCGGTCTGATCATCTCGAACGCGGCCAGCTTCCTGGGGCTGCTCTATCTCTACAAGCTGGTCGAGCACCAGTACAACCGCCACGTCGCGCAGCGCGCGGTCTTCTACGTCTCGATCTTCCCGACCGCGATCTTCTTCTCGGCGCTCTACAGCGAGTCGCTGTTCCTGTTCCTGACCGTCGCGTCGTTCTACTACATGCGCGAGCGGCGCTGGCTGACGGCCGGCGCGTTCGGCTTCTTGGCGGCGCTCTCGCGCTCCGAGGGCGTGCTGCTCGCGGCGCCGCTCTTCGTCGAGTGGGTGATCGCGGCGAAGGAAGGCGGGCGCGAGTTCTTCCGCTACTGGTTCGACGACGTGGTGAAGCCGCTGATCGGTCTGGCGCTCGTGCCGCTCGGCTTGGCGGCGTACATGGCGTATCTGTGGGTGCTCAACGGCGACCCGCTGCGGTTCTCGCACGTCCAGACGCACTGGGGCCGGCACTTCGCGCCGCCCTGGGACTCGGTCGCCAACACGGTCCACAAGATCGTCCACGCGCACTCGACGCAGACGGTCGCCAACGAGAGCCTCGAGCTGGCGTTCACCGCGCTCATGCTGATCGTGCTCGTGCTGGGCGCGCGGCGGCTGCGGCTGTCGTACGTCGTCTACATGGCGCTCTCGGTGCTGATCCCGATGTGCACCTCGAGCCTGATGAGCATGCCGCGCTTCGCGCTCGTGCTCTTCCCGATGTTCGCGCTGTTCGGGCTGTGGGGCGCGCGCCCGACGTTCGGCAACGCCTACGTCGCGTTCTCCCTCCCGCTCTTAGGACTGTTCACCGTGCTCTTCGCGGACTGGTACTGGGTCGCATGAACGGAGCGCCCAGCGCGAACCTCTTCCAGCGCGTCCGCAAGCGGCGCGGCGTGCGGCAGTTCGTCAAGTTCGGGATCGTCGGCGCGTCCGGCTTCGTGGTGAACCTGCTGATCTTCACGCTGCTGCAGCGGCTGGTGCCGAACCACAACGCCGCCGGTCCGTACTACGCGGTGTACTCGATCGCGTTCCTCAGCGGCGGCGTCTCGAACTACTTCCTCAACCGCGTCTGGACGTTCCGCTCGACCGGGCACGCGGGGCGCGAGGCGGTCCAGTTCCTGAGCGTCTCGGTGATGGCGCTGCTGGTCGGGCTCGTCGTCTCGGCGCTGGTCGCGCCGTACTTCGGGCACGGGCACCGCACGTGGTTCCTGGCGACGGTCTCCGGGATCGTCGTGAACTTCTTCGTCAACAAGTACTGGACGTTCCGGTCGGTGCAGTGAGCCCCGCGCGGCGGTTCTGGGCCGCGGCGCTCGCGTTCACCGCGCTCGGCGCGCTGCTGCGCCTCAAAGGGATCCACGACCCGATCTTCGACCATCCGGGCTGGCGCCAAGGCGACACCGCCGCGATCGCGCGCAACTTCGCGCAGCTCCAGTACGACATTCTGTTCCCGCAGACCGACTACAACGGGCCGCCGCCGAACTACGTCGAGCTCGAATTGCAGATCGTGCCGTTCCTCGCGGCGACGCTGTACAAGGTCTTCGGCGTCCACGAGGTGTTCGGGCGGCTGATCTCGCTCGCGTTCGGCGTCGCGACGATCCCGGTGATCGCCGTCTTCGGGCGCTGGCTCTTCCGGTCGCCGACTGCGGGGATCATCGCGGCGGCCGCGTTCGCGGTGCTGCCGGGGGCGTGGTACTACAGCCACACCTTCATGCCCGACACGACGATGGTGTTCTTCACCACCTGTGCGCTCTATGCGTGCGCGCGCTGGATCGTCGAGGACGAGGCGCGCTCGTGGCGCGGCTGGTGGCCCGCGGCGCTGCTGCTGACGATCGCGTTCCTGGCGAAGCCGGTCGCGGTCACGGCGGCGATCCCGGTGGCGGCGTGCGCGCTCGCGCGCCTGGGCTCGCGCGGCGCGGTCGCGCGGCCGCAGCTCTGGGCGCTGTTCGCGGTCGCGTTCGTGCCGCTCGTGGTGTACGACCGGATCGTCTCGTCGCACGCCGAATGGCACTGGGCCAGCGGGATCACCAAGCTGCACGTCATCCCGTCGCTGGTCGCGGCGCTGACGTCGCCGCAGGCGTTCGCGGAGAAAGCGCGCTGGTTCGCGCACGCCTTCGTGATGCTCGGCACGACGATGCTCGGACCGCTCGGCGCGCTGTTCGCCGCCGCGGGCTTCTTCGCGCGGCTGCGCTCGCGCAGCGACGCGCTGCTCTGGGGCTGGCTCGGCGGCGGGGTGCTGTACGCCTACGTCGTCGTCACCGTCGAGCGCGTCGACTACTACCTCTACCTGCTGCTGCCGCTCGCCGCGCTCTCGATCGGGCGATGGTTCACGTCTCAGCTCGACGCGGCCGGCACCACGCGCGACCGGCGCCGGATGCTGGTCGCGAGCATGGGCGTCGCGTTCGTCGTCGCGGCGTTCACCGGCTACGGGCACATCCGCCCGTACTACGACTGGAGCCGGGTGAACTACGTGCGCGCGAAGCAGCTCGACGCGGCGCTCGCGCCGGGGACGCTGGTCGTGATGGGTCACTACGACCCCTCGATCCTGTACACGATCGGGCGCAAGGGCTGGGAAGAGGACCCGCACCTCTGGACGCCGTTCAACGAGCAGAGCGCGATCCGCAAGGGCGCGCGCTACTACGTCTCGGTCGAGCACGCGCGGCTGAAGCAGACGAACCTCGAGCTCTACTGCTGGCTGGCGCGCTTCCCGCTGCTCGACCCGCGCGCGGCCTGGCCGGTCTACCAGACCGATCCCGCGAAGGTGCTGCCGGGCGCCGAAGAACGCTGGCGCGCCTTCCGCCGCCGCGAGATGGCCGGCGCGTTCGCGAACTGGAGACGAGAATGGAAGTCGGCACCGGACCCCTGTCCGCCGCGGTAGATCGCGCGCTCGACGCGGATCTCGCCGTGCTGCGCGCGCACGCCGATGCGTGGGCGACGCTGCCGATCGCGCAGAAAGTCTGTCACCTGCGCGCGATGCGGGCCGCGACCGTCGACGTCGCGAGCGGATGGGTCGACGCCGCGGCGCGCGCCAAGGGGATCGACGGGACGCCGCTCGAGGGCGAGGAGTGGCTGTCGGGACCGTGGCCGCTGCTGACCGCGCTCGACCGGCTGACCGCGACGCTCGAAGCGTTCGCGCGCGACGGTGCGCCGCCGATCCCGGAGCGCGCGATCCGCGCGCGCCCGAACGGTCAGGTGATCGTCGACGTCTTCCCGATCGACGGCGCCGACCGCATCTTGCTGAACGGATTGCGCGCCGAAGTGTGGATGGAACCGGGCGTCACGCGCGAGAACCTCCGCGCGCGCACGGCGAGCTTCTACCGCGAGCGTGAGCCGCGCGGCGCGGTCACGCTGGTGCTCGGCGCGGGGAACGTCGCCAGCATCCCGCCGCTCGACGTGCTGTACGCGCTCTACGCGCACGGCAGCGCCGTGATGCTGAAGCTGAACCCGGTGAACGCGTACCTCGCGCCGGTCTTCGCGCGCGTCTTCGCCGCGCTGATCGACGACGGTTACGTGCGCCTCGCCGAAGGCGGCGCGGACGTGGGCGCGTACCTGTGCGCGCATCCCGTGGTCGACGCGATCCATCTGACCGGCGGCGAGCGCACGCACGACGCGATCGTGTTCGGCGCCGGACCGGAGGGTGCGGCACGGAAGCGCGAGGGCCGGCCGGTGGTGACGAAGCGCGTCACCAGCGAGCTGGGCAACGTGACGCCGGTGATCGTCGTCCCCGGTCCGTGGAGCGAGGCCGATCTCGACTTCCAAGCGGCGCACGTCGCGACCCAGAAGCTGCACAACGCCGGCGCCAACTGCATCGCGGCGCAAGTCGTGGTCACCGCGAAGTCATGGGAGCTGGCGCCGCGGTTCCTGGCCAAGCTGCGCGACGCGCTGGCCTGCGCGCCGCCGCGCCCGTCGTACTATCCGGGCTCGGCGCAGCGCGCGAGCGCCGCGGAGCGCGAGCATCCGGCCTCCGAGCGCACCGGCGTCCCGCCGGACGGCGTGCACCGGATCTTCGCCGGCGGCATCGATCCGAACGCGCACGATCCGCTCTTCAGCGCCGAAGCGGTCGGACCGGTCCTCGCGCAAACCGCGCTCGCCGGCGACGACGCCGCGGCGTTTCTGCGCGACGCGGTCGCGTTCTGCAACGACGAGCTGCACGGCACGCTGGGTGCGGCCATCCTCATCCACCCGCGCACCGTCAAGGAGCTCGGCCCCGCGTTCGAGGACGCGCTGGCGGCGCTGCGCTACGGCTGCGTCACCGTGAACACGTGGCCCGGTGTCGGCTTCACGCTCGCGACGGCGAGCTGGGGCGCGTTCCCCGGCAACACCGTCGCCGACGTGGGCAGCGGCGTCGGCGTCGTGCACAACGCGTATCTGTTCGACGCGCCGCAGAAGACGGTCGTGCGCGCGCCGTTCGCGCCGTTCCCGCGCTCGCTCGCCAACGGCGAACGAACACTGCTCCCCGTGCCGCCGTGGTTCGTGACGCACCGCCGCGCGGCGGAGGTCGGGCGCAAGCTGTTCGCGTTCACGGCCAAGCCGTCACCGCTGCGGCTCGTTGCGACGGCGCTCGCCGCGCTGCGGCACTGAAAGCCGGCGCGCGCTCGGCCTGACAGGGACGGTTGCGGAGGGCGACCTATCTACGCAGGAATCCGTAGTCCCGCCGATCGCTTGGGAGGCGACCGTATGCATTCACTTCGTCCTGCTCTGAGAACTCTCGGTCTCGTCGCTGCCCTCGCGCTCGGCTTCTCGGCCGTGCATCGCGCCGGCGCGGCGGACCAGTACGGCCTGAGCGGCCCCGTGCCGCCGGACTCCGCGCAGGCGCGCGCCTCGGCGGCCCACGGCTTCGATCTCTCCAGCCTCGATCCGACCTGCCCGGCCTGCAAGGATTTCGCCCAGTTCGCGACCGGCGGCTGGAAGGCGAACAACCCGATCCCCGCCGACCGGACGAACTGGGCGCGCTTCGCCAAGCTGGCGCTGGACAACCAGACCGTCGTGCGCGGCATCGTCGAAGACGCGGCGGCCGCGCACGGCGCGCCGGGAACGAACACGCGCAAGGTCGGCGACTTCTACGCATCGTGCATGGACATGGACGCGCGCAACAAGGCGGGCTTCGCGCCGCTGCAGCCGGTCCTCGACCGCATCGACGCCGTGAACGGTCCGGCCGATCTTCCGGCGGCGCTGGCGCTGCTGCACGCGCACGGAATCGCCGCGTTCTTCAGTGCTGGTCCGCTCACCGATTTCCGCGACTCCAGCGCCACGCTGATCGGCGTCGGCCAGGGCGGGCTCGGTCTCCCGGACCGTGACTTCTACCTGCGCGACGACGCGAAGACGCAGGCCATCCGCGACGCGTACGTCCAGCATGTCGGAAAGGTGCTCGCGCTGTCGGGCTGGGACGCGGCGCGTTCCACCGATGCCGCGGCCAAGATCATGGCGCTCGAGACGACGGTCGCGAAGATGTCGCGCGACCGCGTCGCGCAGCGCGATCCGAAGCTGAACTACAACAAGGTCGACCTCTCGAAGCTTCAGAGCATGGCGCCCGGTTTCGCGTGGGACCGCTACTTCGCGGCCCGGTCGCTGCCCGCGACGAGCGCGCCGATCAACGTGACGAACCCTCAGTACGCGCACGACATCGCCGGCGTGATCGCGGCGACGCCGCTTCCCGACCTGAAGGCGTACCTGCGCTGGCACGCGCTGAACGCGGTCGACGAGGACCTCTCGCAGCCGTTCGTCGACGAAGCCTTCGCGTTCAGGTCGAAGCTGAACGGCGCCAAGCAGCAGCAGCCGCTGAACGAGCGCTGCACGGTCGCGGTCGACGCCGCGCTGGGCGAGGCGGTCGGCGCGGCGTTCGTCGAGAAGCGGTTCTCGCCCGAAGCGAAGGAGCGCGCACGAACGATGATCGCCAACTTGCGCTCGGTGCTGCGCGACGACATTTCGACGCTGGCGTGGATGAGCGACGCGACGCGCGCCCAAGCGCTGACCAAGCTCGATGCCTTCACGGTGAAGGTCGGCTATCCCGACACGTGGACCGACTACTCGAAGCTCGCCGTCGCACCAGGCCCGTACGTGAACAACGTCATGAGCGCGACGGCCTGGGGCGTTCAGCGCGCGGTGAACCGCATCGGCAAGCCGCGCGACCGCACGCTGTGGAGCATGACGCCGCCGACAGTCAACGCCTACTACAGCCCGCTCAACAACGAGATCGTGTTCCCGGCCGGGATCCTGCAGCCGCCGTTCTTCGACCCCAAGAACGACGACGCGATCAACTACGGCGGGATGGGCGCCGTCATCGGGCACGAGATGACGCACGGCTTCGACAACACCGGCCGGCAGTTCGACGCGCAGGGCAACAACCGGGACTGGTGGACGCCGGCCGATGCGACGGCGTACGAGGCGCGCGCGAAATGCGTCGAGGACGAGTTCTCAGGCTTCAAGGTCGGCGACCTGAACATCAACGGGAAGTTCGTGCTGGGCGAAGCGATCGCGGATCTCGGCGGGATCACGATCGCGTGGAAGGCGTTCCAGAAGGCGCAGGCGGGCAAGCCGCGCACGGTCATCGACGGGTTCACCCCGGAGCAGCGCTTCTTCCTCGGCTACGCGCAGTGGTTCACGCGCGCGTTCCGCGACGAGGAGGCGCGCTCGCGCATCACCATCGACCCGCACGCCAACGACTACTTCCGGATAAACGGCACGGTCTCGAACCTGCCCGAGTTCGCGTCGGCGTTCTTCTGCACGATGAACGACCCGATGGTCCGCCCCGCCGCAACCCGCTGCAAGATCTGGTAGCGTGGCCGTTTCGGCGATCGCAACCGCTGGCGGTCGCGACCGCCGAAATGCTATACTGGGACACATGGTCGCTCGGCGGAAGACAGATGTCCCAACTGGTCCCCACGCGACCGAGCTCGCAGCATTGGTGCGTTTCCTTCGGAAGCTGCTCGGCGACGGGGACGCCGTCCCTGAGGTACCCGGCGTCTCGTTCCTCCTCCATGTACCGCCTTTGAGCGAGAGCTCGGCGATCGAGCGCGGCTTGCCGGCGTCGGCGTGGCGGTACTTGCAGCGCGTCGGCTTCACGCGTGAAGAGATCGCAAGCGTTGTCGGCAACAGCGCGAAGACGATTCGCCGGAAAGAAAGCCGGTCTGAGCGGCTCGACATTTCGGAAGGCGACCGGACGATGCGTTTGCTTCGCATAACCGTCGAGGCGATCGAAGCAATCGGCGATGCCAACAAGGCCGTGCAATGGATGCGCCGCTCGAACCTCGCGCTCGCGGGACAGACGCCGTTAGCAGCGCTCGCTACGGAAGCAGGAACCGCACTCGTTCGCCGTGCGCTCGGCGTGATCGCGTACGGCGGTATCGCTTGATCTCGGTCTGGCGCCTCGGGCGCCGCGCCTATTGCGACCCTCCGAAAACGGTGGCATTCGACGGGCGCGGAGCGGAGCGCTTCGGCGGCCGCTGGAACCCCGTCGGGATTCCAGCAGCGTACGCGGCCTCGAGCCGCGCATTGGCAGCGCTCGAGTACCTCGTGCACATCGATCGCGACCTCATGCCGAACGATCTCGTCTTCGCCAAGGCGAACGTTGTCGACGCCGATGTCGAGATCTGCGTTCCGCCCCGCGGCTGGGATGTTCGGGGTTCGCCGACCGCCGTTCTCTTCGGTGAGCGATGGCTGACCGAGGCGCGCTCCTTGGTGTTGGCGGTACCGTCCGCCGTGGTCCGCGGTGAACGGAACTACGTCGTCAATCCGCACCATCCGCGTGCGCCGAAGCTGGCCGTTGCAATGACGCTCGAGCCGTTCGCGTACGATGAGCGGCTCTTCGGCCGTTCGCGCGCTTGACGAGCTGGGGACCGGGCGGCTCGACGAGATCGCGCCGCGGCCGCGCGCCGGCTAGCGCGTTACGGCAGTGGCAGCAGCGAGGCGGGCGGGGCGAGGTTTTCCGTCGCGTGCTCGGGGACGCCGGATTCGACGAGCTGGCGGTACGTCTGCAGCCGGTTGGTGAGGCGCGCGACCTCTTCGTTGAGCGCGTAGCTCTGGCGGATCGCGGTCGAGAGGTCGGCAGTGTCGTAGGTGTAGTCGAAGCGCAGCAGCGAGTTCGAGATGTCGCGGTTCAGCGTTTTGAGCTGGTTGTAGCCGCGCCGGATCGACGCGCCGGTGACCTTGTACGACGGATAGTTCGAGACGACGATGTCGCGCTTGATCTCGGCCTGCTCGATCTCCCCGCGCAGGCTGCGGACGCGGTCGTCGTTCGGCGAGTAGTGCGCGGCGACCGCGAGCGCGTCGATCGCGTTCTCGAACTTCGAGGCGGCGAAGAGCGTCTGCGCGAGCCGGACCTGGACGTTGGTGAGCCCGCTGCGCGCGTGCGGGTTCGCGGGGTCGATCTTGAGCGCGAGCTGGTACGCCACGGAGGCGTCGGGATAGTTGCCGTGCTGCAGCGCGACGTCGCCCTGATGGTTGCGCTCGCGCACGATCCACTGCGCGACGCTCGACGCGCACCCCGTCGTGCCGAGCGGAAGCGCGCAGGCGAGCACGAGCATGGCGGTGCGAACGATGCGGTCGGTCATCAGAGTTTTCCGTGCGGCCAGATGTGGGCCACGGCCGCGATGTACTGGGCCGCGGGGACGAGGATGAGCTGGGCGAGCAGCGTGCCGATGAACGCGGTGACGATCAGCCAGAAGATCATCGCGGCGACGTCCCGGCGCGGGCGCTCGTCACGGACGGTCTGGTCGACGATCAGCGCCGTGGTGGGGTCGATGAACAGCGCGAACGCCATCGTGCCGATCCCGTTGACCAGCCCCGACAGCCCGCTGGCCGTCGTGCGCGCACCGAGGTCCACGACGCTCGCGTAGTACGCGGCGACGACGCCGACCGCGTACACCGCGTAGAGCACGACGTTGGCGACGAGCAGCTTGCGCGGCACGCTGCTGATCGGGAAATCCGCCAGCGAGAAGCGCCGCGGCCGGAGGTGCTTCAGCAGCCACCACATCACGCGCGGGTCGAGCAGGCGCGAGAGCGCGCCCGGGATCGAGCCGCGGCGCTCGAACGAGGTGATGCCGCGCGTGAACGCGGCCAGGAACAGCGGCAGCATCAGCGCGCCGATCAGGATGCCGACCGAGCCCGCCGCCACGATGATCCGCATCTGCAGATCGAAGACGTGCAAGTCGCCGGCGGGAACCGCTTCGAGGCCGGCGCGAAGCGCGGCGTTGGCCTTGCTGTCGGCCAGCGCGCCGAGCGACGGCGTCATGAACAGCGCCGCCAGGCGGCTCGCGGTGACCAGGAGGCTGAACAGCGAGATCGCCGTCGCGATGCGGCGCGTGGTGACGCCCGCGTAGCGCGCGGCGTACGCACCGATCGCGATCGCCTGCGGGATGACGTTCGCCGCCACGGCGAGGATGACGTTGCCGTTGATCACGCCGCTCACGCGGCGGCAGCCCCCGGCAATCGCACCCCGCGCACGCCCGCCGGGCCCAGCACGCACAGACCGCGCTGCCCCGGCGCCAGCAGCTCGCGCGCCAGCTCGTCGACCTCGCGCGGCGTCACGGCGTCGAAGCGCGCCTCGACCTCTTCGGTGGATATCTGGCGGCCGTGCACGATGTGGTTGCGCGCCAGCCGCGACATGCGGTTGAACGTGCTCTCCAGCGCCAGCGTGAGGTTGCCCTTGAGGTGCTCGCGCGTGCGCTCGACCTCGTCGGCGCCGACGCCGTCGTGCAGCAGCCGGTCGAGCTCGTCGGAGACCACGTCGACGCACTCCTGGACGCGCTCCGGCGTGCAGCCGGCGCTCACGCCGAACAGCCCCGCGTCGCGATACCCCTGCTGGAAGGTGGAGATCTCGTACGCCAGCCCGCGTTCCTCGCGCACGCTCTGGAACAGCCGGCTCGACATCCCGCCGCCGAGCAGCGTGTCGAGCACCGAGAACGCGTAGCGCCGCTCGTCGCGCAGTCCCAAGCCGGGGGTGCCGAGCAGCACGTACGCCTGTTCCGTCTCGTCGACCGTGACGTCGAGCGCCGGGCTGAACCGCGGGCGCTCCGGCGCCGGCGGCGCCGCCTGTCCGCCGAACTGCGCGAACGCCTCGCTCACCAGCCGCACGACCTCGTCGTGCTCGACGTTGCCGGCGGCCGTGACGAACACCGTCGAGGGCGCGTAGCGCGTCGAACGCCAGGCGAGCAGATCGTCGCGCGTGATCGACGAGACGGTTTCGGCGAAACCGATCGTCGGGTCGCCGAGGTTGGCGCCGCGCCACAGCGTGCGCGTGAAGCGCTCGTGCACGACCTCGCCCGGCGAGTCGTCGTACATCTTGATCTCTTCGAGCACGACCTGCTGCTCGCGCGCGAGATCGCCGGCGTCGAACTTCGCGTGCTGCAGCATGTCGGCCAGCACGTCGACCGCGCGCGGCAGATGGCGGTCGACCACGTGGGCGTAGAAGCAGGTCGACTCTTTGTCGGTCATCGCGTTCAGCTCGCCGCCGACCGCGTCCATCTCCTCGGCGATGTCGCGCGCGCTGCGCCGCGGCGTCCCCTTGAACACCATGTGCTCGAGGAGGTGCGAGATGCCGCGCCGCTCGGCCGGCTCGAACGACGAGCCGACGTCGGCCCAGACGCCGACCGTGGCGGAGCGGACGTGGCTCATCCGCTCGGTGAGAACGAGCAGGCCGTTGGGGAGGGTGCTGGTTCGGATCATCCGCCGGTCCCTTTCGACAGGGACGCCCGAAACGCCGGGTCCCAGAAGACGCCCGCCCCGCTCGCCAGCCGAGCGCGCACCTGGGTGCGCTTCGCGCGCGGGACCGTGATCGAGAAGACCGTCGCCGCGGTCGGCCGGGCGTAGTCGCCGCTCACCACCGTACCGTGGCCGGCGTCGAGCGGGACCGTCGCCCAGCAGTCGATCTCGTCGACCTCGGGCGCGGCGGCGTACGCGCGCTCGACGAGCCCCGCGATCTCACCGTTCCAGGCCGCAACGTCGAGCGCGCGGTGGAACTTCGTGCCGGAGACGACCAGCCCGCAGTCCGCGTGCGGCCCGACCCGCTCGCAGCGCACGCGCAGCACCTGCGCCGGCCACGGCTGCGCCAGCAGCGCGGCCGCGATGCGGCGCGCCGTGGCGAGATCGCTCCCCGAGCTGCGCTGCACCACCCGCGCGTCGTCCGCGCTCGCCGCGAACGTCGTCACGGCAAACGCCGTCGCAGCGGCTAGCGCGGTCATCGCGGCGACGGCGGCGCCCTTTACCGCGCGCCGCAGCAGCTCAGTACGCTTGCGCGAAATAGGCCTGGTACCGGGCCGGCTCGCCGCACGGGACGCACGCCGCCGCGCGCGCCGGCTCGCGCAGGTTGCGCGTCGTCGCGCCGGTCGCTTCTTTCACCGCGGTCTCGCACGCGCGCCGCCCGCACCACGGCACGTCGATCATGCCGGCGCGCTCCTTCAGCAGCCGGAAGAACTCGTCACGGTCGAGCGTCGCGACGGTATGGTCCTGCAAGAACGTCTTGGCTTGCGCGAAGAGACTGTGCTGGATCTGCTCGAGCACGGTCGGGATGAACGCGACGACCTCGCCGAGCGGTACCTGCTGCTTCTGCCCTTCTTCCTTGACCGCTTTGTCGCGGCGCACGAGCGTGACGACGCCCGCGTCGAGATCGCGGTTGCCGAACTCCAGCCGCACCGGGACGCCGCGCATGTCCCACTCGTTGAACTTGTAGCCCGGCGACTGGCCCGGCTTGTCGTCGAGCTTCACCCGCAATCCGGCCGCCTTGCAGCGCTGGTAGAGGTCGCGGGCGGCTTGGTCGAGCCGCGTCGTGTCGCCGCGCGGGATCGGCACGATCACGACCTCGGTCGGCGCCATCTTCGGCGGGATGCGCAGTCCGCGGTCGTCGCCGTGCGTCATGATCAGCGCGCCGAGCATCCGCCACGACATCCCCCACGACGTCGTCCAGCAGAACTGCTGCGTCTGGTCCTCGGCGGCGAACGTGATATCGTACGCACGCGCGAAGTTCTGCCCCAGCTCGTGCGACGTCGCCGACTGCAGCGCGCGCCCGTCCGGCATCAGCGCCTCGATCGAGAACGTGTGGTTCGCGCCGGCGAAGCGCTCGGACTCCGACTTCTCGCCCTTGTAGACCGGCACGCCGCAGACGTCTTCCGCGACCTCGCGGTAGACCTCGAGCATGCGTTCGACTTCTTCCGCCGCTTCGCGCTCGCTCGCGTGCGCGGTGTGGCCCTCCTGCCAGAGAAATTCGGCCGTGCGCAGGAACGGGCGCGTGCGCTTCTCCCAGCGCATCACGTTGGCCCACTGGTTGATCAGCACCGGCAGATCGCGGTACGACTGGATCCACTCGGCGTACATCACGCCGATGATCACTTCGGACGTCGGCCGGATCGCGAGCCGTTCGGTCAGCTTTTCGGTCCCGCCCTCGGTGACCCACGCCACCTCGGGCGCAAAGCCTTCGACGTGCTCGGCCTCTTTCGTGAGCAGCGACTCGGGGATCAGCAGCGGGAAGTAGGCGTTCTCGTGACCGGTCTCCTTGAAACGCCGGTCCAGCTCAGCCTGGAGGCGCTCCCAGAGCCCGAAGCCGTACGGCCGCAGCACGAGGCAGCCGCGCACCGGCGCCTGCGAGACGAGCTCGGCGCGGTAGCACACGGCGTTGTACCACTCCGAAAGATCGGGACTTTTCGGCGGAATGCGATCCAGCGTTCGTTCCATGGCCAATCGGCCCGGGTTCGCGCAGGCCGTCGACCGTCCTGTCCGAAGCCCGTCGGGTGCCGAAGCTGACCCGCATCTACACCCGAACCGGCGACGACGGAACGACCGGGCTCGTCGGCGGGCAGCGCGTGAAGAAGAACGCGGCGCGCATCGAGGCCTACGGGACGGTCGACGAGCTGTCGTCGGTGATCGGGCTCGCGCGCACGGCGCTGACCGAGGTGCTGCGCACGCGCCCCGTGCAAGACCTCGCGCGCGCGCACGAGACGGCGCGCGCGCTCGACGGCTGGCTGGCGTGGACGCAGGACGCGCTCTTCAACCTCGGCAGCGATCTCGCGACGCTGCCGAAGGACCGCTGGGAAGGGATGCCGCTGATCACGGCGGCCGACGCGACGGCGCTCGAGCGCGCGATCGACCGCGCGCAACAGGATCTCGAGCCGCTGGCGAACTTCATCCACCCGGGCGGCTCGTATCCCGGCGCGTTCCTGCACCAAGCGCGCACGGTGTGCCGCCGCGCGGAGCGGTTGCTGATCGGGATGCGCGACGACGGCGAACCGATCTCCGACGACGTCGTGAAGTACGTGAACCGGCTCTCCGACGCGCTGTTCGTGTGGTCGCGCTGGATCAACCACGCGCTCGATCAGCCCGAGCACCTCTGGAATGCCGAGACGGCACCACCGGAGCTTGCGCCGAAACAGTAACGCGCGGTCCGCTGCCGAAGGACCGTCCATGACGCGCAAGACGGCTGCCGACTTCCACCCCGACGTTCTGAAGCTGTTCGATCAGTACGTCCACGGCGTCATCCAGCGGGGTGACTTTCTGCGCGCGGCGGCGCGCTACGCGGTGGCGGGCGTCACGGCGGAGATGCTGCTGAACGCGCTCTCGCCGCGCTTCGCCGAAGCGGCGCAGATCCAGGAGGGCGATGCGCGCATCCGCGTCTCGCGCGCGGAGTACGCGTCGCCCTCAGGTTCGGGCAAGGTTCGTGCCTACATGGCACGACCGTCGAAGGCAACGGGGAAGCTGCCCACCGTACTGATCGTGCACGAGAACCGCGGGCTGAACCCGCACATCGAGGACATCGCCCGCAGGCTGGCCGTCGACAACTTCATCGCCTTCGCTCCCGATGCGCTCACGCCGCTCGGCGGATATCCGGGCGACGAGGACAAGGCGCGTGACCTGTTCGGCAAGCTCGACCAGGCGAAGACGAAGAACGACTTCCTCGCCGCGGCCGCATACCTCAAGACGCTCCCGGACGGAAACGGGAAGGTCGGCGTCGTCGGCTTCTGCTGGGGCGGCGGGATCGTGAACTTTCTTGCGACGCGCCTTCCCGATCTCGCGGCCGCGGTGCCGTTCTACGGCGATCAGCCACCCGCGGACGAAGCGGCGAAGATCAAGGCGCCGCTGCTGATCCATTATGCCGGCAACGACCAGCGCGTCGACGCGGGCTGGCCCGCCTACGAGGCCGCGCTCAAAGCCGCGCACGTGCGGTATCAGGCGTACACGTATCCCAACGTCGAGCACGGCTTCAACAACGACACCACGCCGCGCTACGACGCCGCGGCGGCGAAGCTCGCGTGGGACCGCACCGTCGCCTTCTTCAACGCCAACCTGCGAAGCTGATGCGCCGCTAGCCGCGCGCGTCGAGCTCTTTGATCAGTTTCTTGGGCGCGACGAGGCGGTAGCTCTCCTCGAGCCAGTCGCCGAGGACGTCGAGCGGCGGCGCGCCGTCGAGCGGCAGCGTGACCCAGCCGGCTTTGCCGAGACCGTAGGGGGTCGGCACCGCGCCCGGGACCGACATCGCCGCCGCATGCGCCTCGACCAGCTTCAGCGTGACCTTCTTCTCGCCGAGGAAGACGAAGATCTTCTTCGCGACCTTCACCACGCTGTCGCCCCACGGATCGTCTTCCCAGGCGCCGGGCAGCGCGAGCGCGCGTGCGCGCAGCGCCTTTGCGGGGGCGGGCTGCGTGGTCTTCGTCGTCTTCGTCGTCTTCGTCATCGGCGGTGCTCCAAGGCGTGGTGTGCGCGCATCAGCGCGACCGCGGTGACCGCGTCGTCGATGCGGCCGTCGGCGCAGGCGGCCAGCGCGTCGTCGAACCGCATGCGCACGACCTCGATGCGCTCGACCGCTTCCGGCGCGAGCGGCGCCGGCGTCAGCTCCGTTCCGAGGTAGAGCGCGACCGGCTCTTGCACGATCGACGGAATCTCGTAGGTCTGCCCGAGCGCCGTCCAGCGCGCCGCCGTCACGCCGGCTTCTTCACGCGACTCGCGCTGCGCGCATGCGAGCTCGTCCTCGCCGTCGTGCCGGCCGCCTTTGATGACCTCGAGCACGACCGCGTCGACCGCGAAGCGCGGCTGCCGCGCGAGCAGCACCTGGTCGCCGTCGAGCAGCACGACGGCGCTCGCGCGCTGCGTCACGACGACCCCGTGCACGCCGGGCACGCCGGTCGGGTGCACGATCTCGTGCGCCTCGAAGCGCAGCCAGGGATTCTCGTAGACGACGCGCTTCGCGCGGCGAACGTACCCGGCGCCGGTCACCGAGCGCCTACACCATCTCCAGGCCTTCGGGCTCGGGGACGTACTCGATCTCGTCGGGATTCGATTTGCGGAACCCGTACCAGAAGAAAAAGACGAGCCCCACGACGAGCGCGATGGTGAACCAGATCCACGTCTCGCGCGACAGCCCGAAAACCGCCAGGAACAGCGCGCACACGATGCCGAGGATCGGGAACAGCGGCACGAACGGCACACGGAACGTGCGCGGAATGTCCGGCTTGCGGCGGCGCAAGTACAGCACGCCCGCGCAGACCACGGTGAACGCCATCAGCGTGCCGATGTTGACCAGGTTCAGGAGCTGGTTGAGCGGGACGATCAGCGTCAGCAGCGCGACGCCGATCCCGGTGATCATCGTCGTGCGGATCGGGGTCTTGAAGCGCGGGTGGATGTGCGCAACCGCCGGCGGCAGCATCTTGTCGCGCGCCATCACGTAGAAGATTCGGCTCTGCCCGAGCAGCGAGGCGAGGGCGACGCTCGTCGTTCCGGCCAGCACGCCGATCGTGATCACCCAGTTCAGCAGCGGCATGTGGAGCGGCGCGAGCGCGGCGATCAGCGGGTCCTTGACGGGCACCTGCGCCCACGGCAGCGCGCCGACCAGCACGATCGCCGTCGCGCAGTACAGGATCGTGCCGATCGCCAGCGCGCCGATCACGCCCATCGGGATGTCGCGCTGCGGATCGCGACATTCTTCCGCGGTGGTGGTCGCCGTGTCGAAGCCGATATAGCTGAAGAACACCAGCGCCGAGATCGGGATGATGCCGAACGGCTGCGAGGCTTCGAGCGTTCCGCCGAACGGCGCGATCGCACCCCAGCCGTGCGGAGCGAAGTCGTGCAGGTTCGCCGCGTGGAACAGCGCCAGCCCCGCAATGATGAACACGATCAGCGCCGAGATCTTCAGCACGACGAAGATGTTGTTCGTCGTCGCCGACTCGCGGATCCCGACCGAGAGCAGCAGCGAGAGGACGATCACGAACAGCGCGCCGACCACGTCGTACTGCGAGTGGAGCAGGTCGTACGCCGCCGGGTTCCACCACGCGCCGTGGATCGCCAGACTCGACTGCTGCGCCCACGCCGGCAGCGCGATCCCGACGCTCTTCAGCACGTCCTGAACGGCCGCCGAGAACTGCTGCGCGACCGGCGCGGCGCTGATCCCGTACTCGAAGATCAGCGCGAAGCCGATGATCCACGCGAACAGCTTCCCCAGCGTCGCGTAGGCGAACGTGTAGGCGCTGCCCGCGACCGGAACCATCGCGCCAAGCTCGGCGTAGCACAGCGCGGCGAAGAACGACGTCAGCCCGGCCAGCAGGTACGAGACGATGACGGCCGGACCGGCGCCCTTGACGCCGGTTCCGATCGTGGTGAAGATGCCGCCGCCGATCATCGTGCCGAGCCCGATGGCGACCAGATCCTTGGCCGTCAGCGCGCGGCGCAGCCGCTTGCTCTTGCTGAGCTCACGCAGCTTCTCGACGGAGCTGGTGGCGAACAGGGTCGAGACGAACGACATTCCGGCCGGTTCGCACGCGGTCCGCAGCCGTCCCCCCGGTGCCTCGCCGCTGAAATGCGCCCAGCCGCGTGCGGCGAAACGTCGGCCGATGCGCGTCGTGATCCGCAGCCACGTCCTCGCCCCGCAGTTCGCCGACCTCGCCGCTCGCCACGGCGCCGAGGCGGTCGCGGTCGACGATGCCGAGGGGATGCGCCGCGAGCTGGCCGACGCCGACGCGTTCTGGACGTGGCCGCACTTCTACGACGCCGAGCTGGTCGCGCTGCTGCGCCGGCACGCGCCCCGGCTGCGCTGGGTCCAGCTTCCGACGATGGGCTACGATCCGGTCGAGCTCCACGGCGTTCCGCCCGGCGTCACCGTGACCAACGCCGGCGACGCCTATGCGCCGACGGTCGCCGAACACGCGGTCGCGATGCTGCTCGCGCTGGTGCGCCGTATCCCCGAAGCGGTGCGCAACGCCGGCACCGGCACGTGGGACCAGTCGAACGCGGTTCGCATCGGGACGCTGCACGGCGCGACGGTCGCGGTGATCGGCTTCGGCAACATCGGCCGCGAGGTCGCGGCGCGTCTGCGCGGTTTCGGCGCGCGCGTCGTCGCGATCACGCGGAGCGGCCGCGCCGACGATCTCGCCGACGAAGCCGTGCCGCTCGCGCGCCTGCACGAGGCTCTCGGCCGCAGCGACGCGGTCGTCCTCGCGGTTCCGCTCACCACGGCGACACGGCACCTCATCGGCGCCGACGCGCTCGCCGCGATGAAGCCGCAGGCGATCCTGATCAACGTCGCGCGCGGCGGCGTCGTCGACCACGCGGCGCTCGCCGAAGCGCTCGCCGCCGGCCGTCTCGGCGGCGCGGGCCTCGATGTCACCGAGCCGGAGCCCCTCCCGCCCGGCGATCCGCTCTGGACGATGCCGCAGGTGCTCGTGACGCCGCACGTCGCCGGCTACGGCGGCGACGTCGCGCCGCGCCGCATCCTCGCGCTGGTGGAGCGCAACCTCGCGAGCTTCATCGCGGGCGGTGAGCTGGATGCGCGGGTGCCCGTCGAGGCGCGCGCCTAGGCGAACTCAGCCGCCGAGCAGCAAGTGGCGACGACGCGCGCGGATCGTCACAGCCCGAGCGCTTTGCGCACCGCCGGAAGATACGTGCGAGAGACCGGAACTTCGCTCCGCGTCTTGTCGTCGACCCGCAGCAGATACGAGCCACCGAAGAACGGTTCGACCTCCACCACGCGCTCGGGATTGACCAGATACGCCCGGTGCACGCGCAAGAACCCGCTCGGCTCCAGCCGTGATGCGGCGTCCGACAGCGAGCCTTTCCAGCGCAAATCGCCGTCGAACAGGCGCGCGGCGACGACGTGCCCGTTGGCCGCGACGTACCGGATCTCGGCGATCTTCACCAAGCGGGTCCGTTCGCCGTCCTCGAGCGCGACGCGCGCCGGCGCGCCGCCGCCGGCGGGCCGCAGACCGGCGGCATGTCGTGGCAGCGCGCGCAGGCGCTCCAGCGTGCGCGAGAGCCGCGCTTCGGAGACCGGCTTGACGACGTAGTCGAACGCCGCCAGCTCGAAGGCGTCCAGCGCGTGCTCGTCGTGCGCCGTGACGAACACCACCTGCGGCGGCGACGGCAGCGCGTTGATCACCTTCGTCGCCTCGAGCCCGTTCAACCCCGGCAGGTTGATGTCGAGGAACACGACGTCGTACGGCGCGGCGGCGAGCTTTTGCAGCGCCTCGACGGCGTCGGGCGCCTCGACGATCTCGACGTCGGCCGCCGCTTTGCCGAGCGCGTAGACGAGCTCGCTGCGCACGAGCGGCTCGTCGTCGACGACCAGCGCGCGCATCAGCGCACCGCCGGCGCGGCCGGCGTCATCGTGCCGCCGCGGGGACGCGCGACGGTACCCGGAACGCGACGGTCGCGCCCGTGCCCGGCGCGGTGTCGACGCGCAGCGCGCTGGCCGGACCGAACAGTTTCGTCAGGCGCTGGTCGACGTGATCCATCCCGATCCCGTTGCCGCGCGGCCGGCGCGCGCCGGGAGCGAAGCCGACGCCGTCGTCGCTGACCGCGATCTCGATCCCGTCGCCGTCCGGCCGCGCGCTCACGCGCACCGTGCCGGCGCCGCCTTTCGGGGCGAGCCCGTGCGCGATCGCGTTCTCGACCAGCGGCTGCACCGAGAGCACCGGCACCAGCGCCAGGCGCGCGCGCGGATCGACCTCGAACGCGACGCGCAGCCGCTCGCCGAAGCGGGCGCGCTCGAAGCGCAGATACTGCTCGACGTGCTCGAGCTCTTCGTCGAGCGAGACGAACTCCGCGTGCTGCGCGAGCGAGTCGCGGAAGTACTCGGCGAAGTCGACGACGAGATCGTGCGCGCGCTCGGGATCGGTGCGCGTGAGCGCGGCGATCGTGGTGAGCGTGTTGAACAGAAAGTGCGGCGAGACGCGCGCGCGCAGCGCGTCGAGCTCGGCTTGCGTGACGAGCGCCGAGCGCGCGTCGAGCTCGGCGGCCTCGAGCGAGACCGAGAAGACGCGGGCGAGACCGGTGGCGACCTTCTCGTCGTCCTCGGCGATCGGCGTCCCGGCACGGTACAGCTTCAGCGCGCCGACCGCCGCGCCGCGCACGACGAACGGCGCGATCGTCACCGAAGTCAGCGGGCAGCCGGCGACGGGGCAGTCGATCTCCTCGCGCGTGCGCGCCGTGAAAGCCTGTCCGCTCGCGATCGCCTTGTGCGTGAGGCCGGTGAGCGACGGGCCGCCGACGAGATGGTGGTCCTCACCGCGGCCGACGTACGCCAGAACGCGCTCGGTATCGACGACGGCGCACGCGTCGAGGCCGAGGTTCTCGTACAGCAGCCGCGCGGTGAACGTCGCGGAGTCCTCGCCCAGCCCGCCGCGCAGGTGCGGCAGCGCTTCGACGACCAGATCGAGGACGTTGGTGCTCATCTCCGGCAGCGGTTCGACGCCGCAGCGCAGTCTCCGCACGCCGCCGGCGCCTCGCCGACGCCGCGAGGGCTGCCAGGCACACCGGCGTCAGGCGGAGTAGGCACCGCCGATGACCCGAACGATCGAGGTGCTCTTCGGGCCGCCCTGGCCGGCGGATGCGGTGCGCGGCGCGCACATCGCCGTGGTCGACGTGCTGCGCGCGACGACCACGATCGCGACCGCGCTCGCCAACGGCGCGGCGGGCGCGATTCCGGTCGCCGAGCCCGAGGACGCGATCGCGCTCGGCAACCGGCTCGGACGCGACCGCGTGCTGCTCTGCGGCGAGCGCGGCTCCGTGCGCATCGAGGGATTCGATCTCGACAACTCGCCCGCGTCGTTCACGCGCGATATCGTCGCCGGCAAGACGCTGATCATCACGACGACGAACGGCACGCGCGCGTTGCGCGCTGCCGGCACGGCCGCTTCGGTGCGGACGGCCGCGCTGGTAAACCGCGCGGCGGTCGCCGATGCGCTCGCGCACGAGGACGGCGACATCGTGATCGCCTGCGCCGGCGACGCGAACGGCTTCGCGCTGGAAGACGCGATCGGCGCGGGCGCGCTCGTCGACCGCCTTCGATCGCTGATCTCGAACGTCGACTTGCGGGACGGCGCGCGCGCCGCCGCGCTGCTCTACCGTGCGGTCGCGGCGCGGCTCGCGGACGCGATCGCGAGCGCCGACCACGCGCAGGCGCTCGCGGAGAAAGGCTTCGCCGCCGACGTCGCGCGCAGCGCCGAGCTGGACGTCTTCGACGTCGTGCCGACGCTGCGCGACGGCGTGATCGTCGGCGCTACGCCTGCAGCTTCTCCGAAGTGATCGGCAGGTCGCGCACGCGCTTGCCGGTCGCATGGTAGACCGCGTTCGTTCACCGGCACCAGGTACTCGCCCGGGCTAGCGAGCGCCCGCGACGTCGACGATTTCCACCACTTCGTGACCTTCCATGCCCTCGGGGACCGGGTCTCCGAACTCGCGGAGCACCTCAATGTGGCCGGTGATCGCCTCTCGTGCGTTCCGCACCGCTTCATCGCGAGTCACGCCCGCGCTGAAGCAGCCCGGCAGCTGAGGCACGCGCACCCACCACCAGCCGTCTGCATCTTGCTCCATGACGATCACGAACTTCATCGGAGTCCCGCCTGTCCGAGCACGCTTCGCACGACGTCTCTGGGCAGATCTTTCGCGCTACCGTGGTACGGCACCGTTACCGTCATCCGTTTGAGCGGATGACGAAAATACCGATGCGAAGCTGTCGACCGCACCCAGACCCACCCGTTGTTCCGGAGTAGCAGCTCGATTTGTCTGTAATTCACCGCACCGGCGCATCACGCCGGTTGCGGGATCAGCTAGGGGTGGAAGTTGGCCGTTACGGTTCGTCGTCGACGGCGCCGGCGACGACGACGCCCGGCGTGCGGACGGCGACGCGGTTGCGCTTCGCGTCGAAACGGACCGTCGAGCCGAAGGCCTTGGTGATCGTCTCGGCGGCGACCATGGTGCGCCTGTTCACCGTGAACGGCGCGTGCGCGAGCGCGACGATGTGGCCGTTCAGGTTCGCGGTGGACTGACCGGCGCGCATCACCAGCACGTCGATGCCGCGGCGGACGACGATCTCGCCGCTGGCCGCGTCGAACGTCGTCTGGGCGCCGGTCGCGTCGGCCATCGCGCGCAGCGGGAGATAGGTGCCGCCCGGCGTGGTGACCGGCGCTACGTCGGAGGCGAGCCGCTGGCCGTCGACGCTGATCGTCGCCGGGTTCGACAGCGCGAGCGACAGCGACGCGACCAGGGCGGTCGCGGCGGTCGCTGCGATCAGTCGTCCGCTCGGGACGAGCGCCGCGAGGGCGCTAAACGGCAGTCGGCTCACGGTTGATCTCATGGATATAGTCGGGATACTGCTCCTCGATGACCTTTTCGATCTCGAGGCGCAAACGCCCCAGCAAGTCAGCCTCAGGGTAGGTACCCACCAGCTCGCCCTTGCGATAGATGGCACCCTTGCCCTTGCCTCCTGCTATCCCTACATCAGCCATCTTAGACTCGCCTGGGCCGTTCACGACACAGCCCATCACAGCGACCTTGACCGGCGCCGTGTACTCTTTGGCGATGGCCTCCACCATGCGGGCCAGGCCGACGACCTCGATCTCGGCCCGGCCGCACGACGGGCAGGCCGTGATGTCGAAGCCCTTCTCGCGCAGTCCCAGCGCCTTGAGGATCCCCCAGGCGACCGGAACCTCGTCGACCGGGTCGGCCGCGAGCGACACGCGCAGGGTGTCGCCGATCCCCTCGAACAGCAGCACGCCGAGGCCGATCGCCGACTTGATCGTCCCGTCGAGCGGGAGCCCGGCCTCGGTGACGCCGAGGTGGAGCGGGTACGGCGTGCCGCGCTCGTCGAGCTGCTTGGCCAGCAGCCGGTAGGCGAAGATCGTCGTCGGCGCATCGTGCGCCTTTACGGAGATGACGATCCCGGTGTGGCCGAGCTCCTCGAGGAGCTCGACGTGGCGCAGGGCCGAGGCCGCCAGCGCCTCGGGCGTGTGGCCGAGCTTTTCCTCGAGGTCGCGGGCCAGCGAGCCCATGTTCACGCCGATCCGGATCGGCGTCCCGCGCTCGACCGCCAGGCGAACGACCTCGCGGGTCTTCACTTGGTCGGTGATGTTGCCGGGGTTCAGCCGCAGCTTCGCGACGCCGGCTTCGATCGCGGCGAGCGCCATGCGGTGGTCGAAGTGCACGTCGGCGACGATCGGGACCGGCGAGCGGGCGACGATCGCCGGCAGGCCGGCGGCGTCCCGCGGGTCCTGGCAGGTCACCCGCACGACCTCGCAGCCGGCCATCGCGAGGCCGTAGACCTGCTCGAGCGTCTTGTCGGCGTCGGCCGTGTCGGTGGTCGTCATCGACTGCACGACGATCGGGTGATCGCCGCCGATCCAGACCTTCTTGGCGTCCTTCGACCAGCTCGACTTGTTCTCGAGCAGTACGGCCTTGGTCCGGCGGCGCAGGCGAATCATGCTGCTATCGTAGCCGTTCCGTCAGAACGCCGAGCGGCCGGACATCGCAGCCGACACGTCGTGGAACGAGACCGCCAGCATCAGCGCGATCAGCACCGCGAACCCGCCGACGTGCACGAGCGCTTCTTTTTCGGGGTCGACCGGCTTGCCGCGCAGCATCTCGACCAGGATGAAGACGGCGCGGCCGCCGTCGAGCGCCGGGATCGGCAGCAGGTTGAAGATCCCGAGCGAGACCGAGATCATGCCGGCCAGCGACATGAAGATGTAGGGACCGAACTGCTGCGCCTGCGCCGAGACGCGCGCGATCCCGATCGGGCCTTGGATCTGATTGGCGACGCTCGCCGGGTGCGAGACCAGCGCGCCGAGCGCGCCCAGCGTCGAGCCGGTCACGCCGGTGAACTGGGACCAGCCCCAGCCGAAGGCGTCGCCGAGCGCGACGCGGTGGGTCGCCGGGAGCGGCTGGAAGCCGAGGTGGCCGACCGGCTTCCCGTCCGGACCGCGGACGGGAACGACGTCGACCTCGTGCGGCCGGCCGTCGCGCACGTAGACCACGTGGAGCCGCTTGCCGAGGGAGGCGTGGATCGAGTCGACCAGCGCGTTTCCGTCCGAGACGGTGCGGCCGTCGACCGAGACGATCCGGTCACCGACCTGCATCCCGGCCTTGGCGGCGGGGTACCCGGGCAGGAGCTGGTAGACCATCGTGGTCGGCTTCTCGCCCGGGACGCCGAACAGCACCGCGCCGCCGACGAAGAGCGCCAGCGCGACGATGAAGTTGGCGACCGGCCCGGCGACCACGATCGAGAGGCGCTGGAGCGTCGTCTTGGCCTGGAAGTTGTCGGGCTCGAACCCGTTGCCGGAGCGAAAGTCGCGCTGCTGCTCGGCCTCGTTGGTCTTCCCGTCCTCGCCCTTCATCTGGCAGTAGCCGCCGAGCGGGAGGAGGTTCAGCCGGTAGTGCGTCCCGCTGCGCTTCGAGGTCCACTTGAGCAGCGTCGGGCCGAAGCCGACGCCGAAGTCGGTGACCCGCACCTTGTTCAGCCGGGCGAGCAAGAAGTGACCGTACTCATGGAGCACCACGAGGACGGACAGCATCAGCAAGTAGACGAGAATGCGTTCGGGCGTCATCGGGCTCCGTCAGGGACTGGCGGTCATACGGTCAACGACGAATGCCCGAGCCGCGTCTCGGGCCGAGCGGTCGGCCTCGCGTACCGCTGCGAGGCTTACATTGCTTGTATCGACACGGGCGAGCGCGGTTTCGATGCAAACCGGAATTTCACCGAACCGCAGTTTCCCCGCGACGAAGGCCGAGACCGCTATCTCGTTGGCCGCGGAGAGGATCGCCGGCGCGGTGCCGCCGGCCGCCAGCGCGTCGTAGGCCAGCCCGAGGCAGGGGAAGCGCTCGCGGTCCGGGCGCTGGAAACCGAGCGTCGTGGCCGGGGCGCCGCGCTCGCCGCCGAGCGCCTCGATCGGGTCGTCACTGAGCGGGCGGTCGTCGAGCCGGTCCGGGTAGGCCAAGGCGTAGCCGATCGGGAGCCGCATGTCGGGCGCGGCGAGCTGGCTCAGGACGTTGCCGTCGGTGAAGACCACGAAGCCGTGCGCGACCGACGTCCGGTGGACGAGCACCTGAACCCGCTCGCCGGGAACGCCGAACCACTTCGACGCCTCGATCACCTCGAGGCCTTTGTTCATCAGCGTCGCGGAGTCGATGGTGTTCTTCACGCCCATCTGCCACGTCGGGTGCGCCAGCGCATCCTGGACGGTCGCCGCGTCCATCTCCTCGCGCGTGCGCTCCCAGAACGGCCCGCCCGACGCCGTCAGGATGATTGACGCGATCCGCTCGCGCGGCGCGCCTTGCAGGCACTGAAAGATCGCGGAGTGCTCGCTGTCGACGGGGAGCAGCCGCGAACCGCTGCGCGCGGCGTGCGCGACCAGCAGCTCGCCGGCCGCGACGATCAGCTCTTTGTTCGCGACCGCGACGTCGATGCCGCGGTCGACCGCGGCGAAGACGGCGTCGAACGCGACCGCACCGTCGGTCGCGGCGAGCACGATGTCGGCGCCGCTCTCGCACGCGACGATTTCTAGGCCCTCGGAACCGTGCGCCGTCACGTCGGCGGCAGCTTCTCGCGCGGAGCCCTGAAGCATCAGTTCCGCCAGTGCGTCGCTCGTGCCGGCAGACACGACACGTGGCCCAAAACGCCGCACCTGCTCCCCGAGGAGCATCATGTTGCGGCCCGCCGCGAGCGCGACCACTTCGAACCGCTCGGGGTGGCACGCGATCACGTCGAGGGCCTGGCGGCCGATGCTGCCGGTCGAGCCGAGAATCGCGACGCGGCGGCGGCTCACTGGTTCACCAGCCGGTACTCCGAGATCACGCCGATCAAGTACAGCGCGAGGTAGAACGCGACGCCGCCGAAGATGTACGAGTCGAAGCGGTCCAGCACGCCGCCGTGGCCGGCGATCAGCGAGCCCGCGTCCTTCACCTTCGCGTCGCGCTTGAGCGCGCTCTCGACGAGATCGCCGGCCTGCGCCGCGAACGAGGTGATCGCGGCGACGATCACGCCGTGCCACCAGGTCACGTGCACCCAGGGGACGAGCGCGATCGCCGCGCCCGCCAGCAGCGCCGCGACGAAGCCGCCGACGGCACCTTCGACGGTCTTCTTCGGTGAGAGCTTGGTGAGCTGGTGCTTGCCGAACGCCGTGCCGACCAGCATCGCGAAGATGTCGGTGAAGGCGACGATGAAGATGATCCACACCGTCCAGATGACGCCGTCGTGGAGCGCGCGGATCGCGACGAAGTACGTCAGCAGCTTGCCGATGTACAGCACGCCGAGCAGCGTGTAGGCGCTGCGCGCGAAGTACCCGGACTCGGCTCGGAACGCCGCCGTTCCCAGCGCGACGATGACCGTGCCGGCGAGCAGCAGCGTCTCGTAGCGGTGGATCAGCCCGAAGTGCGTGAGGATGACGTAGGCCCACACGCCGGCGACCGCGACCGGCAGCTCAAGCGACGGGCCTTTCTTCGCCGACAGCCCGGCGAACTCGTAGATGCAGCCGGTCGCGATCGCGAGCACGAGCAGCGAGAACGCCGGTTGCCACGCGACCGCGGCGAAGCCGACGACCGCGAGCAGGATGCCGATGACGATGCGGCGCGCGCCGACCGCAGGCTTCGGCTTCGGGCTCTTCGCCGAAGCGGCCGCCGCCTGCGCCGCGGCGCTCGTCGTCACGGGCCGCCGGACCTGCGCAGCCGGCGCTGGTACTCCGCGATCGCGTCGCCGAACGCGGCGCGGTCGAAGTCGGGCCAGAACGTGTCGCGCAGCACGAGCTCCGCGTGCGCGACCTGGTACAGCAAGAAGTTCGAGAGCCGCGACTCGCCGCCGGGCCGGATCAGCAGGTCGGGATCGGGCATTCCGGCGGTGGTGAGGTACGACGCCAGCGTGTCCTCCTCGATCGCTCCGGCGTCGAGCGTGCCGGCTTGCACGTCGCGCATCATGCGCTCCACCGCGTCGCGGAGCTCGGTGCGCGCGCTGTAGTTCACGGCGAGGTTGAGGATCAGGCCGGTGTTCGCGGCCGTCTTCGCGACCAGGCCGTCGAGCGCGGCCTTCGAGGCGGGCGGAAGCTGCTCGTAGCGGCCGATCACGTTGACCCGTACGTTGTTGCGGTGCAGCTCGGCCAGCTCGGTGCGCGCGAAGTAGACGCACAGGTCGAGCAGCAGCGAGATCTCCGTCTTGTCGCGCTTCCAGTTCTCGGTCGAGAAGCCGTAGACGGTGAGCATCGGGATGCCCCAGTCGCTGCACGCGCGCGTGATCTCGCGCAGCGCGACGATCCCGCGGCGGTGCCCTTCGATCGCCGGCATGCGGCGCGCGCGCGCCCAGCGGCGGTTGCCGTCCATGATGATCGCGACGTGCTTGGGAAGCGGCGCGGCCTCGAGCGCTAGCATCTAGAGCTTGTCGTACCCTTCGTAGCCGGCCAGCAGCTCCCACGCGCCGTCGTGCTCGCCGGTGAGCGCGACGACCCGCAGCGCGCGCAGCGTCCCGATCCCGACCGCCGGATACGGCGGCGTCAGCACGCGAAACCGCAGCGGCCGGTCGCCAAGCGCCGCCCGCGCCTGAGTCCATGGGAGAAGAGTCAATTCATCGAGGTTCTGCACCATCGTCGCATCAGGAGGCGGCTCAAACCTCCATGATCTCCTTCTCTTTGCCGTGGACGAGATCGTCGATCTGCTTGACGTACTTGTCGGTCAGCTTCTGGACTTGATCGGTGCCGCGCTTGATCTGATCGTCGGTGATCGTGCCCTTTTTGGCGAGCGCCTTGACGTCGTCGTTCGCCTTGTGCCGGATGTTGCGCACCGCGACCTTGTGCTCTTCGGACTTCTTTTTGACCAGCTTGACCAGGTCTTTGCGGCGCTCTTCGGTGAGCGGCGGGATCGACAGCCGGATCGTCACGCCGTCGACGTTCGGGTTGAGGCCGAGGTCGCTGGTCTCGATCGCCTTGCGGATCGCGCCGACGGTGCTCTTGTCGAACGCCGTCACCAGCAGCGACCGGCCGTCGGGCGAGTTCACGCTCGCGACCTGCTTGAGCGGCACGGTCGAGCCGTACGCCTCGACGTGGAGGCGGTCGAGCAGCGAGGGCGAGGCCCGGCCGGTGCGGATCGAGGCGAAGTCGCTCGTCGTGGCCTCGAGCGCCTTCTTCATCTTCGACTCGGTGTCGCGGTAGACGTCATCCAGCATGACCGACTCCTTCGCCGTCCACCCGCGCCGTACTCCGCGCGACGGTCGTCCCGATCTCCTCGCCCATCACGACCCGCCGGATGTTGCCCGGGACGTTCATGTCGAAGACGATAATCGGCAGGCCGTTGTCCATGCACAGCGTCAGCGCCGTCGAGTCCATGACCTGGAGCCCCAGCTCGAGCACGCGCAGGTAGTCGAGCCGGGCGAACCGCGTCGCGGTCGGGTCCTTGAACGGGTCGGCGCTGTACACGCCGTCCACCTTCGTCGCCTTGAGGATCGCCTCTGCGCCGATCTCGACCGCGCGCAGCGCGGCGGTCGTGTCGGTCGTGAAATACGGGTTCCCGGTCCCGGCCGCGAAGATCACGACCCGGTCCTTCTCGAGATGGCGGATCGCCTTGCGCCGAATGTACGGCTCGGCGATCGCGTTCATCGCGATCGCCGTCTGCACGCGCGACTGCACGCCGATGCGCTCGAGCGAGTCCTGCAGCGCCAGGGCGTTGATGACAGTCGCCAGCATGCCCATGTAGTCGGCGGTCGCGCGGTCCATTCCGGCCGCTTCGTGCGGCTTGCCGCGCCAGATGTTTCCGCCGCCGCAGACCACGGCCAGGCTGACGCCGTCGGCATGGACCTCCGCGATCTCGCGCGCCATCGCCGTCGTCGTGTCGACGTCGACGTTGCCGCCCCGGCCCGCGAACGCCTCACCGGAGAGCTTCAGCAGAACTCGATCGTACGCGGGCTTCAACCGATCCTGACCTCGTAGATGACGGGTTCCTGAGCGGAACGTCACCCTGACATCGTGGTTATTCTTCGCCGAGCGCGAACTTCACGTAGCGGCGGACTTCGATCTTCTCGCCGAGCACCCCGGAGACGCTCTTCACCAGCTCGCCGACCGTCTGAGCGTCGTCCTTCACGAACGGCTGCTCGAGCAGCGTGTGCTCCTCGTACCACTTGTTCAGCTTGCCGCCGAGGATCTTCTCGACGACCTCGGGCGGTTTGCCGGTCGGCACGGTCTTCTCGAGCTCCGCTTTCACGCCGCCGAGGACGTCTTCCGGCACCGCGGCCCGGTCGAGGTACTGGGGCGACATCGCCGCGACATGCATCGCTACGTCGCGGACGAGCTCCTTGAAGCGCTCGTTGCGCGCGACGAAATCCGTCTCGCAGTTGATCTCGACCAGCACGCCGATCTTGCCGCCGGCGTGGATGTACGAGCCGACGAGACCTTCGTTCGCCGCGCGCTCCGCCTTCTTGTCGGCCTTCGCTTGGCCCAGCTCGCCGAGCCGCGCCTTGGCTTTCTCCATGTCGCCTTCGGCCCAGAGCAGCGCGTTGCGCACGTCCGACATCCCCGCGCCGGTCGCTTCACGCAGTTGCTTGATCTCGGCCGCGCTCGGTTTGTAAGCCACGTTCACGTCTATCGAATGTTCCTGAGCTGCGCGCTAGACGCCGGCCGGCTCGGGCTCGGCGCCCAGGTCGGCGTACTGCTGTTCGTAATCGGCCGCGTCGTACGCGGACTCGGTCTCGGTCTTGCCTTCGACGATCGCGTTGGCGATGGTGCTGACCATCAGGCGCACGCTGCGGATCGCGTCGTCGTTGCCCGGGATCGCGTAGTCGATCTCGTCGGGGTCGCAGTTCGTGTCGATCACCGCGATGATCGGGATCTTCAGCTTCTCCGCCTCGGCGACCGCGATGCGCTCCTTCTTCGGGTCCACGATGAACATCGCGTCCGGCAGCCGGTGCATGTCCTTGATCCCGCCCAGGAACTTCTCGAGCTTCTCGAGCTCGTCGCTCAGCCGCGCGACTTCCTTCTTGGGGAGTAAGTCGAAGGTGCCTTGCTGGCGCATCCCTTCGAGCTCGCGCAGGCGCGAGATGCGCTTCTGGATCGTCGCGAAGTTGGTCAGCGTGCCGCCCAGCCAGCGCTGGTTGACGAAGAACGTGCCCGCGCGCTCGGCCTCTTCGCGGACGACGTCCTGCGCCTGCTTCTTGGTGCCGACGAACAGAATCACGCGGCCTTCGCGCGACATCTGCTTTACCGCGTCGTAGACGTGGTTCAGCATCGCCAGCGTCTTCGACAGGTCGATGATGTAGATGCCGTTGCGCTCTTGGAAGATGTACGGCTTCATCTTCGGATTCCAGCGGCGCGTTTGGTGTCCGAAATGGACCCCCGCCTCCAGAAGAGCGCGCATGGTGACGCCCGATGCCATAGCTGAGTGAACCTCTCTGAGCCCGCGGCCGCCATCCGTGGCGCCGTGATGGACGCATGCACCCCCGGCGCTCCGGCCGGGTGAGTTATCGCGCCTCCGGGTCGTCCCCGGGGCAACCTCCGAAGTATACCACGACCCGCCCGGGCCGTGAAGGCCGGACGCACGGGCGCCGGCAGCGATTCGGGCGCTCGCCCGGTCGCGGGTTAGAGCTTGCGGGCTGAGACGTGGAACACGGTCGTGCCGCGCAGCGTGGGCGGCAGCGCGCCGCGCGCCGAGAGCTGCTTGATGTTCTCCGCGCTGCGCTCGAGCGCCGCGGGCGTCCGCACGTCGAGGAACAGGCGCGTCGTCTCGTAATCGATCGGGAGGGTCAGCTCGGCGGCCTTGATCTCGCAGCCGACGCTCTCCAGGATCGCCGCGACGCGCGGCCAGGTGATCGGAAAGAACGTCCCCAGGCCGCCGGGCGGGCGGTCCATCGCCATCACCCAGCGCTCGCAGACGGAGCGCGGCGCCATCGGCGGCCACGGCATCTCGTAGTGCGCCTCGAAGCCGCCGCGATAGTCGGGCGCCGTCATCATCAGGTAGCCGCCGGGGCGGGTGACGCGAACGGCCTCGAACAGGGCGCTTTCCAGATCCGGGATGTGCTCGATCACCGCCCAGCTCGTGACCAGATCGAACGAGTCGCTCGGGAAATCCAGCGCCTGTCCGTCGCCGAAGCGCGCGCGGCCGCGCCATGCGTCCGGCAGGCCGAGCGCGTCGATCTTGAGCTCGGCGATGCGCAGCCGCTCGAAGTCGACGTCGATGCCGACCGCGTCGTGCCCGCGGCCCAGCGCGCTGTACAGGAACGGCGCGCCGCCGCAGCCCAGCTCGAGGACCCGGCGCGGCTGCTGCAGCAGGCCGCCGGTCATGCGGTCGATGAGCTGAAAGCGGTCGTCCTGACCCCGCACGGCGAGAATCTCCGCCGCGGCCGCTTCGTAGCGCGCCGCCGGCTTCTCGCCGTAGTCGCCGGCGCCGCGCTTGAGCCAGCGGTCGACGACCGCCCGGAGCTTCGCGTTCGCCTCGGCGCGCGGGTCGACGGCCGTCATCTGCATACCGAAAGAATCGGCATGCAGCCGGGATTCGTGAAGGCGTGCGCGCCGCTGCGGTCGCCGCTCGCTAGCCCCAGATGAGGCCGGGCGCCCGTTCGCCTTCCATGAACAACAGGTCGATGACCGAGACGTCGGGGACGAACAGATCGTCGATCTGGCCGTACGCCGGATAGCGGTACGCCATGTAGTCGAGCGCGATGCCGGCGCGCGCGAAACGGGACTCGTCCAAATAGTCTTTCGCGCTCGGCCCGGAGAGATACCGGTCGGCGCCGACGTGCGCGCAGATGCGGACGAGCCGCTCGGTCGGATCGTCGTCCTCGATACCAAGCTCCGACGAGCGCACGGTGCGCGTGGCGAGCCCGAGCGCCGCGGCCAACTCCTCGGCCAGCGGGATCGTGTAGTCCACGAGGAGCTGTTCGCGACGGCTCAACGCCGCGTCGATCAGCGGGAAATACCGCGCGAAGTGCGGCGTCCGCTCGTAGCTCCGAATGATGCGGTCGCGATGGCTGCGCGTCCAGTCCTTCTTCCAGTGCACGCGCGCGTCTTTGATCGAGAGCTTGCTGGTCAGGAAACCGGCGTTCTCGACCGGGATCGTGAGCCAGTCGACGCCGCCCGGCACGCGAATCCGGTTGCGGCTGCGCCAGTCCTGGCGCGTGTACTGCACGTCGTCGTAGTGCACGAAGACGTCCGCGCGCTGCATGAGGTGGAAATAACCGCGCCACGGCAGATAGGATGGCTGGAGGATGACGGCCGTCAACGCGGCACCGTGGCGCGAAGCGTGCAAGCGGGCATCGCGGCCTCAAGAGTTGGGGTCGCTCGGCCGATACCCTTCTGGAAGTGCCGCACGAGTCGATCCGCATCTCGCTGAGCCCCGAGGCGAGCCTCGAGAGCCGCTCGCGCATCCACGCGATGTTCGACACGTTTCCAGGGTCGGTCGACGAGCGCGAGCGTTCGCTCGGACTGTGGCTGCGCGGCTCGCTGCTGGCGCGCATTCTCGCGGTCGGCGACATCTATCGCTCGATCGTCGGCCTGCCCGGCAGCGTCTTCGACATCGGCACGTGGCGCGGGCAGACCGCGGTGCTCTGCGAGAACTTTCGCGCCGTGTACGAGCCGCTCAACCTGACGCGCCGCGTCGTCGCGTTCGACACGTTCACCGGCTATGCCGGCTTCGGCCCCGAAGACCGGCCCACCGAGCTCCACCGCGACGGAACGTACGACGTCGGCGGCGAGCGCTACGAGGACTACCTCGGCGAGCTGCTGCGCCTCCACGAGTCGTCGAACGTGCTCGGACACATCAACGGGAAGCACCGGCTCGTGCGCGGCGACGTCCGCGAGACGCTGCCCGCGTGGCTCGACGAGAACCGCAACGAGATCGTCGCGCTCGCGTTCCTCGACGTCAACGCGGTCGAGCCGACGCGCGCTTCGATCGAGGCGATCTGGCCGCGGCTGGTGCCGGGCGGAAAGATCGCGATCTGGCAGTTGATGCAGCACCGCATCCCGGCGGAAGGGACGGTCTACGCGAGTGAGGTGCTCGGGCGCCTCGCGCACCGTCTGAGCTACGCGCCGACGTACCCGGGCCTCTGCATCGTCGAGAAGACGGGATGAACGTCGTCGTCGGCGGCAACGGGATCGTCGCGCTGCAGACCGCGCGCGAGCTCGTGCGCGAGCGGCCGGACCTTCACGTCACGCTGATCGGGCCGGCGGCTCGCGGCGGCAGCGCGTCGCTCGCGGCGGCGGCGATGTTCAACTCCTTCTGCGAAGTCGACACGGGAACGTTCGCGAGCCCCTTCGAGCGCCTCAAGTTCGATTTCAACCGCGCCGCCGCTCCCGCGTGGCCGGACCTGCTCGACGATCTGCGCGCCGAGAGCGGGCTCCAGATCAGCGCCGGGTTCGGCACGTTCCTGATCAACAACGCCGTCACCGACACGCTCGAAGACGAGAACTACGAAGCGGTTCGCGCCGCGCTCGTCGCGCAGGCGGAGCCCTTCGAGGACGTCGACCCGCGCGCGATCCCCGGATACGATCCGGCGCCGCACGCGCGCGCGCTCCGCGCGGTGTGGATCCCGCGCGAAGGCTGGGTCAACCCGGTCCACCTCGTCGCCGCGCTCGATCTCGTGCTGGCGAAAGAGCCGCGCGTGCGCATCGTGGACGGGTGCGTCGACGCGGTCGAGGTATCCGGCGAGGCCGTCTCGGGTATGATCACGGATACCGGCGAGCGCATCGGCGGTGACGTCTTCGTGCTGGCGCCCGGCGCGTCGTTCTCCGCGATCGTCGATCGCTCGCGCCTTCCGATCTCGTTCCAGCGCGTGTTCTACGGCGCCGGTGCCAGCATTCGGCTCAATACCGGGGCCGCGACGTTGACCAACTGCGTTCGCACGCCGAACCGCGGGCTGGCCTGCGGTACCTACGCGGCACCGCAAGACGCGAGCCACACGCTGGTCGGCGCGAGCAACTTCATCTCGCCCGTACCGGTCGACGCGCCGCGCCTGACCAGCGTGATGGGGCTTCTCGAAGGTGCGGTCGAGCAGATCAATCGCAGCTTCTACCGGGCCGAGCTGAGCGCGACGAACTTCGGCTGGCGCCCGACGTCGTCGGACACGCTGCCGATGATCGGCGGGACCGATCTGCCGAACCTGCTCGTCGCCACCGGGACCAAGCGCGACGGCCTGCACTGCTCGCCGCTGATCGCCCGCATCCTGACCGCGCTCGCGTGCGGCCGGACGCCCTCGTTCGACGTCGGCGCGTTCAAGCCGGACCGCCCCGTCACGCGCACGATGACCCGCGAGCACTCCGTTCGCACGCTCGTGCGCCACACGCTGAACGCCGCGTACCAGCACGGTTTCCGGTCGCCGCACAACCGGATGACCGAGGATCTCGCCGCGCACTACACCCGTGAGTTCGAGGCGCTGCACGACGCGGTCGGCGCGCACGACTGGGGCATCCCGCCCGAGATGAAGGACATGTACCGGTACGGACACGTGCGCGCGCCGGAGGGAACCGCGCCGCTCACGCTCCGCAGCGTCTAAACCGTGTCCGCCGCGGGGCCGATACGTACAGGGAAGGGCGTTTGCCCGTCGCGGAGGCGTTCGTGATCCCGTTCAACAAGCCGTTCGAGACCGGCGATGAGTTCCGCTATATCGCGGAAGCCATAGCCGCCGGACACCTCTCCGGCGACGGTCGCTTCACGCGTCTGGCCCAGGAATGGCTCGAGCGCGAGACGGGCGCGCGCCGCGCGCTGCTGACGCACTCGTGCACCGCGGCGCTCGAGATGGCGGCGCTGCTCGCCGAGGTCGGTCCCGGCGACGAGGTCGTGATGCCGTCGTACACGTTCGTGTCGACCGCGAACGCGTTCGTGCTGCGCGGCGCGACGCCGGTGTTCGTCGACATTCGTCCGGATACGCTGAACCTCGACGAACGTGCCGTCGCCGGCGCGATCACGCCGCGGACGAAGGCCATCGTCGCGGTTCACTATGCCGGCGTCGCGTGCGAGATGGACGAGCTGACGCACATCGCGCGCGAGCGCGGCCTCGTCCTGATCGAGGACGCCGCGCAGGCGCTCGGATCGACGTACCGCGGCACGCCGCTCGGCGCCATCGGCGACCTCGCGGCCTTCAGCTTCCACGAGACGAAGAACGTGATCAGCGGCGAAGGCGGCGCGCTCATGGTGCGCGACGACGGGCCGTTCGCCGAGCGCGCCGAGATCATCCGCGAGAAGGGGACGAACCGCACGAACTTCCTGCGCGGGAACGTCGACAAGTACCGCTGGGTGGACGTCGGCTCGTCGTTCCTGCCGAGCGAGATCGTCGCCGCGTTCCTGTGGGGACAGCTCGGGCACGCCTACGATCTGCTGCTGCGCCGGCTGGAGCTGTGGGCCGGCTACCACGCGCGGTTCGCCGCGCTCGAAGCGGCCGGCTTCGTGCGCCGGCCGATCGTTCCGGACCACGTCACGCACAACGCGCACATGTACTATCTGCTGCTGGCCGACGCGGCGGCGCGTCCCGCCGTCCTCGCGCGCTTGCGCGACATGGGCGTGTACGCGCTGTTCCACTACGTTCCGCTGCATTCGGCGCCGGCCGGCGAGCGCTTCGGCCGCACGCACGGCGCCTCGCTGCCCGTGACCGACGACGTCAGCGCCAGGCTCATCCGGCTGCCGATGCACTACGGGCTCGATGAAAACGACCTCGACGAGGTGGCTGCGGCCGTGACCGAAGCCGTCGGCTCGCCCGTCAGCGTCTGAGCAAGGCAAGGTCGCAGCCGGTACGGACGGAACAAGGCGAGTCTGAGCACCGCGAATGAGCCGACGCGTTCGATGACGCCGCTGGAGCGACGGTATCTTGCGACGCCGCACGTCGTGGTCGCGACGCCGGCCACACTGGCCCCGGTGATACCCGTGATGATCGAACGGCGCCGCGCCGGGGAGCGCGTCGAGCTCGCCGTCGCGGTCGAGGAGCCGCGGCTGGCGCTGCTGCGGACGATCGCGCCGCAGCTCATCAACGCTCCGACGCCGGACGAGCGCGCGGCGCGGCTGGACATGCTCGCGCAGGGAACGCTGACGATCAGCGGCGGCTCTCAGGAAGCCGCGGAGAAGAACTGGTACGGCGACGCGTACACGATCCCGTACCAGCACGCATGCGCGATCGCCGATCGCGTCGTGTTCCGCTCGTCGGCCGAGCGCGAGCGCGCGCGGCGCCTCTTCGGCGAGTACCCGGCGCGCTCGATCGTCGCCGTCCCGCCGGACGATCGTGTCCCGGCCGCGCCGGCCGCCGCACCCGCGCGCGGCGAGCACGTCGCGCTGTGGGCCGAGGGCGTCGCGAACGAGCTGGTCGACGTCGCGCGCGTGATGCTGTGGGACGTGCGGACCCCGCTGCGCGTCGTCGACGGCGCAACGCCGGATGCCGCGCACGTCCTCGCGTCGGCGCGCGCGATCGTCGCGCTCGACGCGGACGATCCGGCTGCTGCGATCGCGTTAGCCGCGTACGGCGTACCGCTCTGCGCGCCGTGGAGCTCCGGCGCGCATGACTACATCGAGGGCGCGCAGGGCTACGAGCCGTGGGCGCGCGCCACGATGGTCGACGCGCTGCTGCGCGCGCTGGGCGCGCCGCCGCCACGGGTGCGGCGGCATGCGAGCGCCGTGCCGCCCGCACCGTCCGCACCCGTTTTCGCGCGCGAGCGCGCGCCGCTCGTCTCGATCGTCATGGCGACGTGGAACCGGCCGCACACCGTGCGCGACGGCCTCACGCACCTGCGCGCGCAGACGTATCCGAACATCGAGACGATCGTGGTGAACAACAACGGCGTCCCCGTCGCCGACGTCGTGGCGGCGTTTCCCGGCACCGTGCTCATCGACCGCGACGTGAACAGCGGGAACCCGACCGTGCCGCGCAACGACGGTTTCGCGCGCTCGCGCGGCGCGTTCGTCACCTTCCTCGACGATGACGACTACTTCTTCCCCGACCACGTCGCCGCGAACGTCGAGGCGCTCGAACGAACCGGAGCGGCCTGCGCGAAGAGCGATTTCATCGTGCGCATCGTCGAACGCGACGCGACCGGCGCCGAGACCGAGGCGGGCTGGGACGTCGAACGGAACCCCGGCCTGACGAAGAGCGAGCTGCTGGTCGTCAACCGCATCGGTTACCTGGCCGTCTTCGCACGGCGTTCCGCCATCGAGGCGGTCGGTCCGTTCAGAGTGGACGCGGGACTCGACGAGCTCGACATGTGGGTCCGCCTCGCGTCGAAGTACGACTTCGTCCACCTCGACCGCCCGACGACCGCCTACACGATCCGAACGAACTGGGAAGGCACGGCGACCGCGGCGATCCACCACACCTTCGCCGACGCGTATGCGGAGTTCTACCGCGTCCACCCCGCCGACGGCCTGCCGCACGTGCTGGCGGCGCGCCGAGCGTACTCGGCGCATCTAGCCGCGCAATCCGCCCCCCGACCACGCCTCCCACGCTATCCGGCGCGCGGCTGACCCGCGCTGCTACGGTCTACGGCTTCGGATCGGGCGGGCCGAACGCCGTATGCGCCAGCGACGGGTTTGCTTCGAGCTGTTCGGCGAGCCGTTCGAAGCGCACGGCCGTGTCGTAGCGGCCCTGCAGCAGCGACGGCCACTTCGCATACGTGGCGGCGTGCTTTTGGGCGACGTGGCGGTGGGCGGCGGCGAAGGCGCGCTGCTTGCGGAAGGTCATGTTCTCGGTCGACGGGTCGCGGCGCCAGGAGTACTCGACGGTCACGCGGTCGACGTGGACGAAGTCGATCTCGCGCGTCATGCGCAGCCACATCTCCCAGTCGTCGGCGGCGCTCAGCGCTTCGTCGAACAAACCGAAGCGCTCGAACAGGTCACGGCGGTGAACGTAGCTGTGGACCGTCGCGAGATTGTCGTAGAGGTAGGCATCCTTCTCGAAGTCGCGGTCGGTGTAGATCGCATACTCGCGCGGGATCAGCGAGTCGCCCACCACGTCGGCGTACTCGGCGACGCAGTTGCCGTACGCGACGGCGGCGCCGGTGCGCTCGAGCGCGTCGACCAGGCGCGCGGCGTGGTCGGGATACCAGAGGTCGTCGTCGTCGAGGTAGCCGACGTACGTGCCTTCGGCGGCGCGCACGCCGTCGTTCACCGCGGCGACGAGCCCGCCGTTGACGGGGCGGTGGACGTAGCGGATCGCGAGCTTGCCGGCGTAGCGCGCGAGCAGCTCGGAGACGTCCGGACCGGCGTCGTTCACCACCACCGCTTCGATGTCGCGGTACGTCTGCGCCGCGATGCTGTCGAGGGCGCGCAGCAAGAGCTTCGGGCGGTCGTACGTGCGGACGATCGCGGAAAGCAGCGGACCGCCGGTGCGCGCGACGCGCTCGCGCGCGAGCGCGCGGTCGAGCCGCGGAACGACGGCGAACGCGGAGAGCTGCTCGGTGAGCGCGGCGTCGAGCGCGCGGAACAGCGTCTTTGCGCGGAGCGGGTCGTAGCCGAAGGCGATCCCGAGCACGGGCGCGCCCGACGAGAACGGCGCGACGGTCCGGAGCCCGTGCGCGCGAAGCGCGAGCGCGTCGTCGACCGCCGTCCACGCGGGCGCCACGGCAACCGCGGTGCCGCTCGGGAGCGGTTCGTGCGCGTTCTCGCGCGAGATGACGCTCCACCGAAAGTCGCGGTTCGCGAAGAGCACATCGAACTGCCGTAAAGCGGCGCGGTCCGCGTGGGGAGCGTACACCAGTACGCGCCGTCCGCGCGGTAACGGAATCTCCGCAGACGCGACCTCGACGATCGGCAGCGCGCGGTTCGGTGGGCGGCCGGTGACGGCTTCGAGCCGGCGCGCGTGCTCGGCCGAATCGACCAGCACGACGTCGGCGAGGCGCAGCGCGGCGTAGAGCGCGCGGCGGACGGGCGGATCGAGAACCGCGTACTGCGCGAGCGGCTTGTCGTTCAGCGCGATCGTCTCGCGGGCGAAGCCGTCGGCGACGGCGGCGCGCTGCTCTTCCGCTCCGCCGGCGACCTGCGCGTAGACCTGCGCGACCAGCGGCTCGCGCCCGTCGGCGAGCGCGACGTACAGCGCCGCGAGCTCGCCTGCGCGCCGAGCGGCGATCAGGCGCCGGATCGCGTTCGCCAAGCCGGCGAGATCCGTCGCAACCACGACGTCGCCGCCGATGCGCGGCGCAACGGCGCGCAGGCGCTCGAACGCCGGCGCGAGCGCCGCGTCCTCCCAGAACGCCTCGACGCTCAAGCCGCGGGTTCCGGTGCGAGGTAGGCGCTCGCGAGGCAGGCGCGCAGCACGTCGATGCGGCAGCGCGCGCGAGCGTGCTCGGACAAAGCGGCCGCATGCGCGGCGGCGCCGTTCCACGCGTCGGAGAGCGCCGCGGCCAGCGCGTCCTCATCGGCCGGATCGACCGCCCAAACGCCTCGTGCACCGAGGACGTCGCGGACGTCGGAACGGCTCGAGCCGATCACCGGAACGCCGTGGACGGCATAGGCCGCGAGCGACGCGAGATCGGTACCGCTCCACGAGACGTCGACGACGACGCGCGCGCCGCTTCCGGCATCGCCGGGCGCGAGCGACGAGCGGTCGTCGAGATACGACAGCGCGCGCGCGGCGTACGCGCCGTCGAGCACGCTGCCGGCGAAGCGGACCGGGAAGCCGACCCGCGCCGCGGCGCGCGCGAGCGTCGCCGACGCGTGCAGCGGTCCGACGGGAGCGACCGCGAGAACGTACGCCTGCGCGCCGGGATCGGGCGGCGCAACGTCCTGCGGAGAGGGGACGTACGCGGCGAAGCTGCGCTCGCCGCAGAGCGCTTTGATGCGCTGCGCCTCGGCGGCGCACGACACGAAGACGGCGTCGGCGAGCGCGAGCGCACGGCGCTGCGCCTCGCGATAGCCCGGCCGCGGCTCCCACGGCTTGTTCGGCAGCAGCCCTTCTTCGAGCGAGACCTTGCGGTCGACGACGAAGCGCCCGAGCTTCGACACCATCTCCTCGTCGCCGCCGTCGGCGAGCGAGAGCACGCGCGCGTGCGTCCGCGCGCCCCAGAACCCGCCGTTGACCGGATCGTCGAAGAGCGGCGTGCACAGTGCGCGAATGCCGCGCGCGCGCGCCGCGGCGATCGTCTCCGCCACGGCGTGCGGGTCGTCGATCCCCACCGCATGCACGAACGCGTACCCGTCGAGCGGCCGTCCGTCGTAGCCCGCGACGTCGACCGCGAGATCCTCACCGCCCAACGCCTCCGCGAGCGCGAGCGCGCAGCGGTACGCCGCGCCGCCGGCCGCCAGCGCATCGTCCGAGACCGCGACGTAGCAGCGCAGCGCCGCGCTCGGCTCGCCGAAGGTCACCGCCGGCGCGGCGGGCGTGCGCGGCACCGGACCCGCGAAGCACGTCTCGAGGTACGCGCCGTCCGCGACGTCGCGCCCGCGCGCCCGCGCCACCGCGGCGTACCGCGCGGCGCCCAGCGCAGCCGACTCGCGCCGCGCGGCGATCGTCGCATCGGCCACACCGGCAACCATGTGAAACGCTTCCGCCGGATCGACGGCTTCCGCGAACATCGTCTCGAGCTGCGGGCGCAACGCGTCGCAAACGTCGCCGAGGCGTTCCGCCGCGCCGAGCGCCTCGCGCGGCGCGACGAACGGCGAGCGGTCGCGGTGCGCCAGCGCGTGCACGTCGAGCGCGATCCCCGCGACGACGGCGATCTGCGTCCCGTTCGCGAACGTCAGGTCGAGCTGGTGCCGCGGGCCGTCGATGGTGCGGACCGGCTCGACGCGCCACGCCGCGAGGCGCGCGCCGGCGCCGAGCGCGGCAAGGTTCTCGCACAGCGCGCCGGGGAAGCGCGCGTGGAAGCGCGGCCTCACGCGATCTCCGGCAGCGGCACGAAGTGTACGTCGGGGTCGAAGCCCGGGCGCGCGAGGCTGCGGATGTCGTACTCGGTCGAGAGCGGCGCCGGCGGCATCCCCCACTTCGTGCAGAACGCGTCCCAGTTGCGCTGCATGTGCGCGCGGTAGTCGAGCGCGTTCGCTTTGAAGCTCACGCTGCCGAAATGGTGGATGAAGACGTCGTCGCAGACGAAGATCTCCCAGCCGGCGCCGCGCAGGCGCACGCAGAGGTCGTCGTCCTCGTAGTTGCCCAGCCCGTAGAGCGGGTCGAAGCCGCCGACGTCCTCGATCGCCGCGCGGTCGAGGCACAGGCAGAAGCCGACGACGCGCTGCGCGAGGTAGCCGCGGCCGCGGTGCGCGCGCCTCCGGTCGGCGGCGAAGCGGTGCATCGCCGTCAGATCGGCATACTGCGCGGCGACGAGCTGCTCGCTCGCAACCCTGTTGCTGCGCGGCGCGCTGCAGGCGACGGTGCGCCGCGTTTCGAGCGCGCCGACCAGATCTTCGAGCCAGCCGTCGGTGACGACGACGTCGTTGTTCAGGATCACGACGACGTCGCCGCGCGCGTGGGCCATCCCGACGTTCATCCCTTGCCCGAAGCCGAGGTTGCGGCCGTTCTTCACGACGCGCACGGCGTGATCGCGCGCGAGCTCGTCGAGAACGGCCAGCGCCGGCGCGTCGGAGCCGTTGTCCACGATGACGATCTCGTGCGGGTAGCGCGTGTGCGCCCGAATCGACTCGACGGCGACCTTGGTGTACTCCGGCGCATTCCAGGACAGCATCACGATGCTCGCGATCCCGCTGAACCGCGGCGCGGCCGCGGCGCGCGACGCGACGGCGTCGACCGGGGCGACGCCGTAGCGCACGCTGAAGGCGACATCGTGCGCCGGCGGCGGCAGCGTGCACAGGTTCGCCGCCGGGACGCGGACGACGCCGCGACCCCGCTCGCGCGCGACGCGCAGCATGAGGTCGCCGAGCGCGCCGTGCAGCGTCTCGAAGGCCGCGAGCCGGTCGGCGAGCGGGATGCGGTTCGCCGCGACGAGCGTCGCGCGCGCGTCGCAGCCCGACGGCGCGAAGGTCGCGAACGCGGCGAGCGGATCGCGCTCGAGCGCGGCCGTGAGCGCGTCCAGCCAGCCGGTGCGCAGCCCCGCGCGCGCGTCGACGAAGGCGACGTAGCGATCGCCGCGCACGCGCAGCGCGCGGTTGGCGACGTCGAGCGCGTCCGGCCCGCTCGCGTGCGAGGCGCCGTCCGGCGAACCGCCCGCGTACTGGATCTCGGCCGGAACGATCGCGTTCGCACGGACGTCGCGCTCGAACGCTTCCGCATCGGCCGGCGTCCCGACCACGACGACCGCGACCGGCGGCGTCGATTCGACGACGTGCACGTCGTTGCCGTACGCCGCGCGCACGGTGCGTCGAACGTGACCGCTCGCGGCGTCCGCGGCGAAGGCGCGCCACGGCGTCGTCGCGTGCGCGAAGAGCGCCGTCTCGTGCTCCGCCCGGCGCGGATCGTCACCATGCGGCGCGACCGCGCCTGCGTCAACGGGAACCGTCACACGTCCGACGGCCAACCGCGCGCCGCGCCGCCGCGCCGTCGCCGTCGCGGTCGACCACGCATCGGCGTCGCACGACTCGGGCGCCATCGCGCGCAACGCCGCCGTGCGAGCCGCCAGGCAGCGCCCGTCGAGCGCGTCCGGTGCGGGCAGCTCCCGCACGTTCGACGTTTCAGCGCCCGCCGCGACCGCGTGCGCGCGTGCACCGCCGCGCACGGCGTCGGCTTCGAGCACCGTTCCGGCGCTGACGACGAGCGCATCGCGGCCGACCAGCATCGGGGCGGCGACCGCGTCGCCTTCGACGATCGCAAGCAGCCGCTGCGCCGTCGCCGGATCGAGCGCGACCGCGGGGTCCACGACGATCGCGTACTCGGCGTCGACGCGCCGCAACGCGGCGGCAGGCGACGGGTCGGCAACCACACCGTAGGGCGCCGAGCCAGGCGGGCCGGCATAGCGAAACGGCACGCCGGGGAACCGGGCGCGGAGCGCCGCGGCGGCCCGGGGCCCGCCGCCGGCACAGACGATCGCGAACGCCCGACCTCCGGTCATCCCATCGGTGATCGGTCCCCGCGCGCGCGAACCTGAGAGCGCAGAGGCCGGGTCCCGCCGCCGCGCCGAACGTACGCTTCGGGATGACCCCGTACTACCGGCACTTCGGGTTGGAGCGCGATCCGTTCCTCGACACCGCGGATCCGCACTTCTACCGGACGACGCCGGGGCTGGCGCGCGCGCGCGACCGCCTCGTCGGCGGCGTGCTGGAGTCGCGGGGGCTGCAGGTCGTCGTCGGCGATCCCGGGACCGGCAAGACGAGCCTCATGGCGCAGATCGAGCGCGAGCTGCTCGGCCGCGACGACGTGCGCCTCGGCAAGATTCTCGACCCGTCGTTCGCGACCGAGACGGAGTTCTTGCTCGGCGTGGCGCGCTCGTTCGGGCTCGCGCTTCCGCCGCGCTCACCCGCCGCGCTGAAGAACGCGCTCAAGAACTTCCTGTACGACGCGGCCGTCCTCGACGGGCTGACGATCGTGCTCCTGGTCGACGAAGCGCAGAACGCGAGCGACGAGATCTTCGAGGTGCTGCGCCTGCTGCTGAACTACGACGTGCCGCAGCGCAAGCTGCTCAACATCGTGCTGTTCGGACAGAGCGAGCTGCGCGCGCGGATCGACGCGCGGCGCAATCTCGCCGACCGCGTCGACGAATGGTACGAGCTCAGCCCGCTCGACCCGAACGAAGCGCGCGCGCTCATCGCGTACCGCGTGGCGCGTGCGAGCGGAAGCGCCGACGCGGTCGCGCTGTTCGACGACGACGTTCTCGACGCGATCGTCGGCGCCTCAGGCGGGACGCCGCGCCGGTTGCTGACGCTGGCGCACGCGACGCTGCGCGAGGCGGCGGCGTACGGCCGCCCGCGCGCGACGCGCGTCGACGCGGAGGCCGCCGCACGGATGCGCGGGCTCAGCGTGCCGGCGGTGATGCGCACGCCCGCGCTGAGCGCGTCGACCGCCGCGTCCGCTGCCGACATGGCGTCCGCTGCGGCTGGGACGACGTCTGCACCGGCGACGCCGGCGGCAGCGCTGAACGGCGAAGCGTCGGCGCATCAGCCGCGGCGCTGGTGGCATTTCCCGTGGCTGGAAGCGTTCCGCATGCGATGAGCGGCGCGCGCCAGGTCGACGTGGACGAGCTGTTCGACCGCAACGCCGACACGCGGCTGCTCGAACGCCGCCGCAGCGAGGAGCTCGGGCTGCCGCCGCTCGCGCGCCCGACGTCGTCGACGCCGGTGCAGTTCGGCCCGGAGTCGATGCTCGGCAGCGCGCCGCTCGCCGCTCCGCGCGGTGCGATGCTGCGCGTCGCGCTCGACGCGCGCCCGAATCAGGAGCTCATCCCCGGCGCCGTCGTGACCATCGTCGCGGAGGTCGCCGACGAAGGCGACACCGACGCGGACGACGTGCTGCTGCGGATCGCGATTCCGCCCGAAGCCGAAGCGATCGCGGGTTCGTTCGCGCGCGACGGCGTCGAGCTGGACGGCGACGCGCTGCTCGGCGAAGGGCTCCGCATCGGCACGGTCTCCGCGGCCGGTATGATCCGGTTGCGGTTCACCGTTCGCGTGCTGCCCGGCACCGAGCCGCTCGACGTCATCGCGCACGCCGAAGCACCCGGCGTCCCCGCGATCGCGGCGCCCGCGCTGCGCCTCGGACGCCGCAGCGGTCACGCCGCGTACGAAGCCCCCAAAGCGTTCTTCGAGCTGGAAGCGGGCGAAATCGACGCCGAGCTCGGCCCCGCCGGCGACCTGGAACGGGAACCCGCAGCGGAACCGCGAGCGGACGCCGCGGCGGAACCCGAATCCGAAGCGCAAGCGGAGCGCGTCGTCGACACGCTCCTCGACGAAGCGATCGTTCCGGAGATCGTACTGCCCGAAGCACCGATGATCGTCGCGCCGCAACGCGCGCCCGAACCTGAACCGGAACCGCCGGAACCCGAGCCCGAGCCGGAGTCCGAGACTGAACCGCAACCGGAAATCGAGCCCGAAGCGCAACTCGAGCCCGAGCCTGAGCCCGAGCCCGAACCCGAACCGCAGCCCGAGCCCGAAGCGGAGCCGGAGCCCGAAGCGCGACGCGAACCGGAACCTCAGCCGGAACCGGAACCCGAAGCGCCACCCGAACCCGAACCGGAGCCCGAGCCCGAAGCGCAATTCGAGCCGGAACCCGAGCCCGAGCCCAAGCCCCAAGCGCAATTCGAGCCGGAACCGCAGCCCGAGCTCGAGCCGGAACCGGAAATCGAACCGTTGCCGGAGCCGGAACCGCAAGCCGAGATCGAACCGGAACGTCCGCCCGAGCCGGAGCGTGTGCGGGTTGCGCCGTTTGCGCTGGCGCGCGTGCTCGATGCGGATGAAGTGCGCGCGCTGGAGCGGGTCTTCTCCGGCGCCGTCCCGCACGGTCTCGCGGCGATGGCGCTGCTCTCGTCGGTCGCGGCGGCGGACGGGCCGCTCGGCCGCGCACTGGGGCTGGCGGATTTCGCGCGTTCGGTCGCTGCGGCGCTGCCGCGCGCGCTCGTCGCGGCGCGGATGAACCGCCCGACGCCGCCGGTCGTCACCCCGGAGGCGCTCAACGCGATTCGCTCCGGCGCCGCCGCGCCGGCGGACGAACTCCTCTACGACGGACCGCTGCTGGTCGCGCGGCTGGAGCTGCGCGAGCTGGAGTCCTTGCGCGGCGTGCTCGCGCGCAACCTCGACGATCCGTTCCTGCGCGGCGTGCAACTGCTGCTCGCCGTCGCTCCGCGCGGTGTCGAGAACGCCGGAGCCGAGGCCGCCGCCGCCGTGCGCGACGCGCTCGCCTCGTATCGCGTCGCGGCCGGCGCGTGGCTGATGCGCGTCACGGTGCGGCGCGCCGTCGACCGCCGCTACGACCCGCTCACCGCGGACGACGCGACGCTGCACGACGCGGGACGGACGCTGGTCGCGGCGCTGCGCGAGGCCGTCTCGTGAAGCTGCTGATCGGGATCCCGACCGGCGGCCAGCCGGCGCGGCCGTTCCTCGACGCGCTCGCGGCGCTGCAGCTCCCGGAGAGCGTCACGCAGGCCGACCGGCTCGTGTGGACCGGCAACGCGGTCGCCGTGCAGCGCGAGATGATCGCGCGCGACGCGGTCGCGCGCGGCGCCGACCTGCTCGCGATGATCGACGACGACATGGTCCCGCCGCCCGACGCGCTGGTGCGCTTGATCGGCGCGCTGAACGACGACCCGCACGCCGCGGTCGCCGGCGCGCTCTACTACAGCCGCGACTCGGCGCGGCCGATGGCGGTCGCGCGCTGGGTCTCGACGGACACGACGACGGCCGCCATTCCGGCGTACGGCGGCGACCGCATCGCGGTCGTCGACGGCGTCGGCTTCGGCTGCGTCGTGATCCGCGTCGATGCGCTGCGCGGGCTGACGACGCCGTACTTCGCGACGCACTACTACGTCGAAGAGCGGTCCCGCACCGCGCGGCAGTGCGACGAGGACTATCTCTTCTGCGAGCGCGTCCGCGGCGCAGGCCGGCGGGTGCTGCTGCACGCGGGCGTGCGCGCGGGCCACTTCGACCGCGGCAGCGGGACGACCGCGCCGGCGCGCTGGGAAAGCGACGCCGAAACCGATCGTCTGCGGATGATCGTGCTCGAGGACGGCCTCACCAAGCTGGTGCCCTTCGACGACACCGTCCCGCGCGCCGTCGAACGCCAAGAGCAGTTCGAAGCGACGATTCTCTTTTCAGGAACCTGATCGTCACAAGGCGGCTCGGCCGAAGGCCGAACGCGAACGCTTCGCGGAACGCGAAGCCACTAGTACTTGCCGTCGTAGAGCTGCGCGGCCGAGGCGTGCTTGCCGAGGCTGCGCGAGAACGCGTTCACCTTGCCGATCGAGCTCAGGCGCGACGCGATCTCGTCGCGGTACGAGCGCATGCGGCGCAACTGGTCCTCGCGGTAGGCCAAGATCCCGCGCACGCGCTGCTCGACCTTCGCGTCGCTCCCGGGCGCGGTGTGCGGCGCCTCGGCGAACAGCCGTTCCAGCTCGGCGGTCAGCTCGGATTGCGCGCGGAACGCGGCGTCGACGTCGTCCCAGCGCCGCTCGACGAGCGCGGCGTCGGCATCCAAGCACGAGCGCTCCAGAGCGACGATGGTCCGCCCGACGGCGTCGAGCGAGGCGTCGGCGGGAACTGCGCCGTCAGCAGACGAGGGCACCGAGCTCCCCGCCGGGCGCGCCCTGCGCCCGGTAGCGCTTGATCGCCTCGACCCACGTCTCGCGCATCCCGGCGATGTGCGGCAGCAGCTCGCGCACCTTCTGCGGGTCGCCCTGCATGTTCGCCGCGACGAGCTGGTGGTGCCAGAACTCGTAGATCCGGAAGAGGTTCGTCGGGATGTCGCTGTCGAGGTCGAGCCGCAGCGAGCCCATCAGCAGCGCGCACGCGCGCTGCGCGCGGCGCAGGAGGTCGTGACGGCCCTGGATGTCGGCCGGCCGCGTCTCCATCGCCTCGAGCGCCTGGCGCGCGAAGAGCAGCAGCGCGTCGTACACCTTGATGATGAGCTCTTCGGGGCTCGCCGAATTGATCGACGCTTCGAGATAGCGGAGGTTGGCGTTCGAGATGGTCACGTCAGCCTGTGGTGGACTTCGCGGTGAGCGCCCCGAGGGAGGATTGCAGCGACTGCAGTTGCGCGATCTGCGCCTCGCTGTTGACGAACTCTTGGCGCAGGCGGTCGGCCTGCAGGTTCGCTTGATCGGTGACGAGCTTGATCTGCTGCTGCAGCGAGGTGATCTGATCGTTGTTCGTCCGCGTCAGCATCGTGAACAGCGACTGCGCCGGAACCTTCCCGGCCAGCGCGCCGGTCAGCGCGGTCGGCAGGCCGGTCACGCCCGTCAGGTACGCGCCGAGCTGGCCGATGACGCTCGTTTTCCCGGTGAACAGGTTCGCGACCGCGTTCGCGTTCGCGGCCAGCGCCGCGCTCAGCTTCGAGACGTCGAGATCCTTCAGGCGGCCGCTCGTGCCGGCGTACGTCTGGGTGGAGACGCTGGACTGTGACGACGTGTTCTGCGCGCTGGCCGCGGAGGCGGTGTCGACGCTGAACGACGAGTCGAGCGTCAGCCCGACCGACGACAGCGAGTTGTACGCGGTCGACCCGGTCGGCGCGAAGCCCGACACCATGCCGACCATCCGGTCCTTGAGCGCGAGGATGTCCTGGTTGTTGAACAGGACGCCGCCGGTGGTGAGCTGCTGGCCCGACGTCTGCCCGGTCGTCGCGCTCGTCGTGGTGCCGACGACCGGTGCTTTCGTCGCGGTGTTGATCTCGTCGATCACCGCGTTGTACGAGCTGACGAATGCGGCCAGCGAGCTCTGCAGCCCGCTGGAGTCCTGGGCGACGGAGATCGTCACCGGCGCGACGGTGACGCCGTCGACCGCCTGCTGGAGCTTGAGGTCGACGCCCGGGATCGCGTTCGTCACGTCGTTCGAGTTCGCGAAGACGGTGTGCGCGGTCCCCGCGTTGTCGATGTACTGGACGCTGGCCGACTTGCCGACGTTCACCGCGGCACCCGCTTGCAGCACGCCGGGCTGTGTCGGATTCGCCAAGAAGCCCGCCGCTTGCAGGAAGTTCGACGTATCGCCGCTCGACCCGAGCGTGATACCCTGCGGGCCGTCGGCCTTCGCGGTGAGGAGAATCTTGTCGTTGGCCGAGTCGTACGTCGCGTACACGCCGGCCGTCGAGGAGTTGATCTGCTGCAGCAGGTTGCTGAGATTGTTCGCGGTCGGGTCGACCTTGAACACGACGCCGTTGACCGAGAAGTTCCCGGCCGTCACCGCGGTCGCGAAGCCCGCGTTGTTGGCGGTGTTCAGCGTCGCGCCGACGTTGATGCCGCCGACCTGCGAGGCGCTGGTCGCGGTATAGGTTCCGGCTGCGAAACCGATCTGCGCCGTGTCGAGCTTGAGGACCTGGAGCAGGTTGCCCTTGTCGCTCGCGCTTCCCAGCGTCAGCGGCTGGCTCGACGTGATCGTCGCCTTCTGCGTCGTCGTGTCGTAGCTCATCGTCACGCCGACCGCCGAGAGCGCCGCCGCGTTCGCCGCGATGAACCCTTGCAGCGTCGTCGCGTTGACGTCGTACGTCAGCGTGATGCCGTTGATCGTGATCGAGCCCGGCGTCGACGATCCGGCGGTCCCGTTGGTCGGCGTGATCGACGCGCCGGCGGTCGCCAGCGTCTTCGTCTGGTCGAACGCGCCGTTTGCGGAGGAGTCGTTGGCGATCTGCGTCGCGGTCGCGAGCGTCGTCTTCTGGATCACGTACGTGCCGGGCGTCGAGACCAGCTTGCCGGCGGCGGAGGCGGCGACCGCCGACGCGTTCGACGACTTCGGCGTCGTCGCGCTGAACGCAGCCGGGTCGCTGACCGCCTTGAACGAGTCCTGGAACTTCGCGATCAGGTCCTGGATCTTCAGCAGCTCGGCCTGCTGGCTGTTGAGCGCGGTGACCTTGTTCTGCAGCGGCGTCTGCTGCTGCAGCGTGATGTTCGTGTACTTCTGGATGATCGAGTTGTAGTCGATCCCCGACGCGATCCCGGGAAACGAGACCGGCGCGACGTTCGTGCCGGCCGCGGTCGCGCTGCCGCTCGTGCTCGCGGTCGAACCGATTCCGCTCACGCTCATGCGGTCCGGTCGACGACGGCGCCGGCGAGCTTGTTGAAGAACTGCGCGATCAGCACCATCGCTTCCGACGGAAACTGCGTGATCACTTCGCCCGTCTCGGAATTCTTGAACACGGTCACGATGTCGTTCTGGCCGACGACCTTGAACTGCACGGACACGTGCGAGCCGCCCCCCACGAGCTGCGAGAGTGCGGTGTGCAGCGTCTCGTCGCTGACGTGCTGCGCTTTCTGCGACGGGTCCGGCGCTGCCGGAAAAGCCGGAAGCCCGGCCGGTGCGGCGGCTGCGGCTTGTCCCGTCGCCTGAGCCTGATCGATCGCCTGAACGTCCATGTTCATCGAACCCTCCTCGTGAAACTATCGGACGAGCGACAACGGCGGTTTAGGTGACCGGGCTCGCGATCGCGGCGTAACCGCGAACGATCGACCGGACCACGGCGCTCGGCGCGAGCGCGGCCACCGTCTCGGGCGCCGTGCGCCCGGGCGCGCGCAGCGCTTCGTCCCACGCCTCGCCCAGCGCCCGCGTGAGCGCCTGCGCGTCGGCCGGGTCGAAGCGGCGCGGCTCGACGCCCGGCACGGCGAAGCGGCGCCGGTCGGCGACGGCCAGGCACGCGCCCGTGAGCGCGGACGCCGCCAGCCGCGCGCCGCCCTCGCCGATCCAGGCGGCATCGGCCACGACGGCGGCAGCCGCGCGCAGCGCGGCGGCGACGCCCGCTGACGGCTCGCCGGAGAGCACGGCCAGCCCGGGGCCGCCGAACTCGCGGACGCGCTGGAGGTACGAGGCGTCGGCGACCGGGCCGGCCAGCACGAGCGGAATCCCGGCGCCCGCCGCGCAGCGCGCGACCAGGAGCTGGTTGGCGACCGGCCCGATCGGCGCG
>DASWRW010000012.1:0-67429 GCA_036402975.1 Candidatus Elarobacter sp.
GGCACGTGGCCTCGCCGGGGACGCCCGCGTTTTCCCATCCATGGGAAAACGCTGCTCACGAAAATTCCGCTCCCGCCCTCCGGGCTCCGCGGAATTGTTCGATGCCCCGGCGAGACCACGTGCCCGCCCCGAACGCAAGCACGATTGGCGGCATGGCACCGAACGGTCCGCTTGTCGAAGCGTGAGAGAAGTTGAGAGAGCGAGGATGCGCTGCGCGTGCCTGATGTAACCGTCATTGGCGGCGGACTCGCCGGCAGCGAAGCGGCTTGGCAGGCGGCACGGCGCGGCGCAAACGTCGTGCTGTACGAAATGCGGCCGCAGAAACGGGGACCGGCACACCATACCGGCACGCTCGCGGAGCTCGTGTGCTCGAACTCCCTGCGCGGCGCCGCGCTGGAGAACGCCGTCGGCTTGCTCAAAGAAGAGCTCGCCCGGCTCGATTCGCTCATCGTCACCTCCGCGCGCGAAGCGGCGGTGCCGGCCGGCGGCGCGCTCGCCGTCGACCGCGACAAGTTCGGGGCGCTGGTCGAGTCGCGGTTGTCGGCGCTGCCCAACGTCGAGATTCGGCGCGAGGAAGTCACCGCGATCCCGGCGGACGGTCTCGTCGTCATCGCGTGCGGGCCGCTGCCGTCCGATCCGCTGGCGGCGGCGATCGACGATCTCGTCGGCGGGCGGCTGCACTACTACGATGCGGCGGCGCCGATCGTCGCCTTGGATTCGCTCGATCTGTCGGCCATGTACCGGAAGTCGCGGTACGACAAGGGCGACGGCCAGGACTACCTCAACATCCCGCTCGACCGCGAGACGTACGCGCGCTTCGTCGAAGACCTGCGCACGCTGCCGAAGCACCAGCCGCATGGCTTCGAGGCGGACGCCGAGGCGGGCGACGTGCCGTACTTCGAAGGCTGTCTGCCGATCGAGGAGATGGCCGCGCGCGGCGAAGACGCGCTGCGGTTCGGACCGCTCAAGCCGGTCGGACTGCGCGATCCCCGCACGGGCAAGGCGCCGTACGCGGTCGTGCAGCTCCGGAACGAGAACGCCGCGGGCACGGCGCTCAACCTCGTCGGCTTTCAGACGCGGCTCACGTGGCCGGCACAGAAAGAGGCGTTCGGAAAGCTGCCCGGGCTCGCGAACGCGGAGTGGCTGCGGCTCGGGGTGATGCACCGCAACACGTTCATCGACTCGCCGCGGCTGCTCACGGCCGAGCTGCGGCTGCGCGCGAATCCGCGCGTGTTGTTCGCGGGGCAAATCACGGGCGCCGAAGGCTACGTCGAAGCGGCGGCGTGCGGGACGATCGCCGGCATCAGTGCGGCGCGTGAGCGGTTCGGGCTGGGGCCGGTCGCGGTGCCGGCGGATACGGCGCTCGGCGCGGTCGTCGCGCATCTGCAGAACGTGGACTCGCCGGACTTTCAGCCGGCGAACGTGACCTGGACGTTCTTCTCGCCGCTCGAAGAGACGATCCGCGACAAGCGCGCCCGCCGCGCCAAGCTCGCCGAACGCGCCCTCGCAAAGCTCGACGCCTTCGCCGCAGCGGTGGCGCCTGGACGCGTCGCGGTCGGCACGTAGTGCGCGTCAGCTCGTCCGCCAACGCAACCGCATGGCCCTCGCGGATGCAACCGTTGCGGGTGCGGGGGAGTAGCTAGCCGGGATGAAGATTCGGTCGACGACGATCTGCGCCGTTCGGAAGGACGGCAAGATCGCCATGGCGGGCGACGGGCAGGTGACCGTCGACAAGACCGTCATGAAGCACGGCGCGCGCAAAGTGCGCACCATCGCGAGCGGCAAAGTGCTCGCCGGGTTCGCCGGGAGCGCGGCCGACGGGATCACGCTGCTCGAAAAGTTCGAGGGCAAGATGAGCGCGTACAAGGACAATGTCCTGCGCGCCGCCGTCGAGCTCGCGAAAGACTGGCGCCAAGACCGCGCGCTCCGCCGGCTCGAAGCGCTGCTCATCGTGGGTACACCGGAGCATCTCTTCGTCCTCAGCGGGACCGGCGACGTCATCGAGCCGGATGAAGGCGTCGCCGCCATCGGCAGCGGCGGACCGTACGCGCAAGCGGCCGCCATGGCGCTGCTCGGGCACTCGTCGCTCGACGTCGGCGAGATCGCGCGCGAAGCGCTCCGCATCGCCGGCCGCATCGACATCTACACCAACGACGACGTCCAGGTGCTCACCCTTCCATGATGACCGCCCGCAAAGCCGCCCAGGATCTGACGCCGCGCGAGATCGTCGGTGAGCTCGACCGTTACATCGTCGGACAAGCCGACGCCAAGCGCGCCGTCGCCGTCGCGATGCGCAACCGGTACCGCCGCGAGCGGCTCCCCGAAGCCGTCCGCAAAGAGGTCTCGCCGAAGAACATCCTCATGATCGGGCCGACCGGGGTCGGCAAGACCGAGATCGCTCGGCGGCTCGCGACGCTGGCCGGCGCCCCGTTCATCAAGGTCGAGGCGACGAAGTACACCGAGGTCGGGTACGTCGGGCGCGACGTCGAGTCGATGGTCCGCGATCTCGCCGAGGCGGCGGTACGCATGGTCTCCGACGAGCGCCGCGCCGACGTGAAAGAAGCGGCCGACTCGGCGGCCGTCGAGCGCATCGTCGACATCCTCCATCCCGAGACGCGCGCGCCGCAGGCGCAGCAGGCGAACCCGTTCGGTTCGCTCGGCTCGATCTTCGGGAACGCGTTCAACCAGCCGCAGCCGGCCACCGCGACGCAGACGGCTTCACGCACGCTCCCCGATGACGAGGCGGCGCGCATCCGGACGACCGCGCGCGCCGATGTCGAGCGCGGGTTCTACGACGTGCGGCTCATCGAGATCGAGGTCGAAGAGGCGGCGCAGCTTCCGATCGGCATGATCGGCGGCGAGCAGGGCGGGATGGGCGGCGGCGACGTCGGCGAGATGCTCGGCGGACTGCTTCCGAAGAAACGCGTGCAGAAGAAGGTCACGGTCGCCGAGGCGCGGCGCATCTTCGCGCAGCAGGAAGCCGACAAGCTCATCGACATGGACGCGGTCAAGCGCGAAGCGCTCCGGCGCGCGGGCGATCACGGGATCATCTTCATCGACGAGATCGACAAGGTCGCCGGACGCGAAGGCCAGCGCGGGCCCGACGTCTCGCGCGAAGGCGTGCAGCGCGACATCCTGCCGATCGTCGAGGGCTCGACCGTCCAGACGAAACACGGGCCGCTCTCCACCGACCACGTCCTGTTCGTCGCGGCGGGAGCGTTCCACGTCTCGAAGCCCTCCGACCTCATCCCGGAGCTCCAAGGCCGGTTCCCGGTCCGCGTCGAGCTCGGGTCCTTGACCGCGGCCGACTTCGAGACCATCCTCACGCAGCCGGAGAACGCGCTCATCGGACAGTACAAAGCGCTGCTCGGTGCGGACGGCGTCGATCTCGACGTGACGACCGATGCGATCTCGGAGATCGCGCAGATCGCGATGCGCGTGAACGAGCAGACCGAGAACATCGGGGCTCGGCGGCTCCACACGGTGCTCGAGCGGGTGCTGGACGAGATCGCGTTCCGGGCGCCTGAGGAGGGCGGGCATATCGTCATCGACGGCGCCTACGTGCGCGAGCGGCTCGAGTCGATCGCTGGGAATTCGGATCTGTCGAGCTACATTTTGTAGCGGGTGGGGGCGGCGTTCGCGGCGGGCACGTGGCCTCGCCGGGGACGCCCGCGTTTTCCCATCCATGGGAAAACGCTGCTCACGAAAATTCCGCTCCCGCCCTCCGGGCTCCGCGGAATTGTTCGATGCCCCGGCGAGACCGCGTGCCCGCCGCGAACGCAGGCACGATCGTTGCAGGGGCTTTTCGAGGGCTTCGGAGCGTTGCTAGCGGTGGTGGTGTAGGGACGAGTTGACTAAGACCAGGGCGCCGACGGCGTTGTTCAGCATGTGCAGGGTGATCGGGACCAACAGGTTGCGCGTTGCGGCGTAGGCGATCGCAGCCACGAATCCTAGGGCCGCCAACGTCGGGAACAACACCAGGTCGCCGTGGATCGCGCCGAAGACGAGCGCTGAGACCAGGGCCCCGGCTAGCACACCCAGGCGCGGCGCGAGTGCGCCGAACAGCAGGCCGCGGAAGGCGATCTCCTCGACGACGGGACCGACGATCACCGAGACGATCACGGTGAGCACGATGCCGAGCGCGGTGACCAGCGGCAGCCGGGTCACGACGTCGAAATGCTCGAAGCCGCTCTGCACGTGCTTCGTCTGGTGCGTCGCGACGAGCTGCACCGCCGTGGCGACCCGCACCAGAAACAATGCGACGATGCCGATCAGGATCGCCCGGACGTCGGATGCGGTCGGCTTGCGCAGCAGGCTGCGGCTGATCGGGCGCAGGTGCATCCATAAGAACGCGCCGGCAGCGGCGTAGAAGAAGAGCTCCGCCAGCGTCTCCAGCGGGTGACCGGGTTTGGTCGACGGCGTCGTGCCGCTGCTGAGCACGACTGCGAGGTAGATCGCGATGATCGCCAGCAGCGAGGCGGCGAAGCCGATCGCGACTCCGGCAACGATCGACAGGATGCCGCTCCAGAACGGGACGGCGACGGCGTCGCGGCCGTCGTCGCGCGTGAAAGCGCGGCGCAGCGTCAGGGGCGCGGGCGCGCGGCTCGGCTCGCTAATGGCTGGTCGCGATCACCGGGCGGCTGCAGCGGGGCGCGATCGCGACGCGCGGCGAGCGAACGTGGTCGGGCGAGGTGATCTCGAGGGCGACCCAGGGCGACGTGCCGCGCGGCGTCCATTCGTCGCGGACCGATTGCGCCAGCGTTCCTTCGCCGGCGAAGGTGAGGTGCGCCGTCCTCGACACGGTGCCGTCGCTGCGGATGAAACGGTACGTCACGTCGCGGGCGGCCGTCGCGTCGTAGGCGACGATCGTCGCCGTGCTGACGATCGCGCACGGGCGCGCGGCGAGCGGGTGCGCGGCGAGCGTTACGGCGACGCTGCCGGCAGCCGACGGAGTCGGGCCGGTCGCCACCATCGCGAGGAGGGCACCCGCGAGAACGCGCATCGTAGGGCTATCGTACCCTCGCCCGATTACGGGACGCTTACGTCTGAAGGGTTGCTCCGTGAAAGAACGTCTCCCGCGCCGCCTCGCGCTGCGCGCGCTCGCCGCGCTTCCGTTCGCCGCCCTGGCGGCGGGTGCGGCGCTCTCGCCCGCGCAGGCGGCCGACAACAAGAAGCAGTTCAAATACCAAGACAAGCCCGGCCCCCGAGGACAGAAGTGCGCGGGCTGCCGGTTCTTCCGCAAGCCCGACAAGTGCACGATCGTCACGGGCAAGATCAGCCCGAACGGCTGGTGCATCGCGTGGGCCAAGTAGCCGCCCCCTCGGAGCGGCCCGGCGCGGGAACTCGGGGCTTTTCGCGCCGGTTATACTAGAAAGCACCCATGGCGTACATCCGCGAGATCATCACCGACGGTCATCCGACGCTGCGCAAGGTCGCGAAGAAGGTCGATCCGGCCGACATCGCCGACCCGATGTTCCAGCAGCTCCTGGACGACATGTTCGAGACCATGTACGACGCGCCGGGGATCGGGCTGGCCGCGCCGCAGATCGGGATCTCGAAGCGCATCTTCACCGTCGACCTCCAGGACGACGACGACGCGCACGGCCCGCTGGTCGTCATCAACCCGAAGTTCAGCGCCACCGAAGGCGAGGTCGAGTCGGTCGAAGGCTGTCTCTCCGTCCCCGGGATGGTCGGCGATCTGACGCGCTTCGAGCGCGTCGTCTGCACCGGGCTCGACCGCCACGGCAAGAAGATCACGCTGGAAGGCACCGGGCTGTTCGGGCGCTGTCTCCAGCACGAGATGGATCATTTGGACGGCGTGCTGTACATCGACAAGGCGAAGAACGTGCGCCCGGCCGCGACCGACGAGGAAGTGGCGGAGGCCGACGCGGTCGCCGCCGGCGCTCGCTGAAGCTGCTCGTCTTCGGGACGAGCGAGTTCGCCGTCCCGACGCTCGACGCGCTCGCCGGCCGGCACGACGTCGCCGGCGTCGTCACCCAGCCGGACCGGCCGGCGGGGCGCGGGCACAAGCTCGTCGCGACGCCGGTGAAGCGCGCCGCCGAAGCGCGCGGGCTGCGCGTGTTCACCCCGGAGAAGCTCAAGCCGTTCGTGGACCAGGCGCGCTCGCTGGGCGCGGACGCGTTCGTAGTGGCGTCGTACGGGAAGATCGTACCGCAGATGCTGCTCGACCTCGTGGACATCGCATTCAACGTCCATCCCTCGCTGCTGCCGCTCTACCGCGGGGCGACGCCGCTGCAGTCGGCGATCCACGACGGCCGCACGCAGACCGGCTTGAGCATCATCGCGATGGATGCCGGGATGGATACCGGCGACGTGCTCGTTCAGGAGCTCGCCGAGATCGGACCTGACGAGACCTACGGCGAGCTGCACGACCGGCTGGCGAAACGCGGCGCGGCGCTGGCCGTCACGGCCGTCGAGCGGTATGCGAACGGGACGCTCGAGCGCACGCCGCAAAGCGCGATCGCGCGCGAGCTGGGCGTTTCGGATGACGAGATCGCGCGCACGCTGACGCGGCCGCTCACGAAGGACGATCTCGTCATCGACTGGACGCGTACCGCACGTCAAGTCGTCGATCATGTTCGATCGTTGTCGCCGATGCCGGCGGCCCGCACGACGGCGCCTTCCGGGGAAACGATCAAGGTGCTCCGGGCTCATGTTTCATCGGAAGAGGACGGGATCGTTCGGGGTGCTGAACCCGGGGTCGTCGTTCCACGCACGAGCGGCGGTATGCCGGCGACGGCCTCACGTGCAGGAGACGGCCGAGACGTGGTTCTCGATGTGGTCGTGCCGCCGGGCCGGCGAGCGATGTCGGGCACGGAGTATGCGCAGTCACATCGGGCGCGAACGTCATGAACGCCGCACCTCGTGGTCTAACCGTGGCGTTCGTGCGATGATGGCGACGGCGAACGCTCGTCGCGACGGTGCGGCGGCGGGGATCGGGGGCAGCGCGTGACGGCGCCGCGTCCGACGACCGCGCGTGAGGTCGCGCTCCAAGTCTGCCGCGACGTGTTCGGACCACATCCGCGCGGCGCGCGCGAGGCGCTCGACTACCGGTTGCGCAAGACCGAGCTCGCGCCGCGCGACCGCGCGTTCGCGACCGAGCTCGCGTACGGCGCGATCAAGATGCGGCGCTTCCTCGACTTCGAGCTGCAGCCGTTCGTCGGCGACCGCGCGGCGACGCTGCCGCAGCCGATCGCCGAGATCCTGCGGCTCGGCACGTATCAACTGCGCGCGATGGGCGGCGTCGAGACGTACGCCGCGGTCTCCGAAAGCGTCGGGCTCGCGCGCAAGTACGGGCACAAAGGGACCGCCGGGCTCGTCAACGCGGTGCTGCGCAAGGTCGCCACCGAACCGCCGCGGGACGCCGACCTCGCGACGCGCGCGTCGCTGCCGAGCTGGGTCGTGAGCCACTGGCGCGAGCGCTTCGGCGAGGACCGTATCGAGGCGATCCTGGGCGGCGTCAACGCGCCCTCGCCGGCCGGCATCTGCCTCGATCTGCGCAACGTCACGCGCGACGACGCGCAGCGCGCGCTCGGCGAGGCCCACATCCCGTCGACCGCGAGCTCGGTCGCGCCCGACGTCCTCGTGCTCGACGCGGCGGCGCCGCCCGGTGAGGTCGAGCGGCTCGCGAACCATCGCTGGCACCTGCACGCCGAGGCCGCGGCGTTCCCGGTCGACGTGCTGGACCCGCAGCCCGAGCAGCGCATCGTCGAGCTGTGCTGCGGGCGCGGCAACAAGACGCTGCAGATCGCCAGCCGCACGCGCGACCGCGCGACGGTGCTCGCGGTCGACGACGACGAGCGCAAGCTGGCACAGACGCGCGCGCGGCTCGAAGCGGCCGCGGTCACGTCGGTCGCGCTGGTCGGCGCCGACGCCACCACCATGAAGGCGGCCGCCGACGCGGACCTCGTGCTGCTCGACGCGCCGTGCTCCGGGCTCGGAATTCTGGGCCGCCAACCGGAGGCGCGCTGGCGCAAGCAGCCCGACGACCCCGAGCGGATGGCGAGCATCCAGCGACGGCTGCTCGTGGCCGCGGCCGGCGGCGTCAAGCCGGGCGGCGCGCTGGTCTATGCCGTCTGCTCCACCGACCGCCGCGAAGGCGAGGACGTGGTCGACGCGTTCCTCGCCGCGCGCGACGATTTCGCGCGCGACACGATCCCCGCGCGCTACGCGCCGCTGCTGACGCCGTTCGGCGACGTTCTCGTCCCGCCCGGGATCGGCGGGCGCGACGGATTCTTCATCGCCAGATTGAAGCGCTCGGCGTGAGGCCGGCGGCGTGAACGTCTTCGCCCGGATCGAGAACGCGTGCGCGCGCGTCGTCGAGGACGCGTTCGCGCGCGTCTTCCCGAGCGCGCTCGATCCGGCGCAGATCGGGCGGCGGGTCGTCGCGACGGCGCAGGCGTCGTCGAGCGACCTGTATCTGGTGCGGGTGCACCCGACCGACTACGCGCGCTTCGGCGACGACCGCGACTATCTCGAAGACCGCTGGAGCGCGATGCTGCGCGAGGCGCTTCCACGCGAGCGCGCCGGCGCCGCGCGCGTCGTGCTCGACGAAGACCCGGACGTCGTCTCCGGCTCGCTGGCGATCGAAGCGGTCGTCGACGAGCGCGCGCAGTCGCTCGCGCTCGAGCGGCCCGACGGCACGCGCGTCGACGTCCGCGACGGGCTGACGCTCGGGCGCGCCGACGACAACGACGTCAAGCTGCGCGACGCGCGCGCCTCGCGGCATCACGCGCGCATCATCGCCGACGGGACGGGCTGGAGCGTCGAGGACCTCGGCTCCTCGAACGGCACCTTCGTCGACGGCGCCGAGGTGCGCCGCTCGCGGCTCGACCGCGGCCAGACGCTGACGCTCGGCGACACGCCGCTCAAGGTCGTCGACGCCGGATGACCGACCCGCGCCTGCTCACGCTGGGCCTGGCCGCCGGCTACGCCGTCTACGTCGCCCTGATACGCGACCGGCGCGGCGCGCCGCCCGCGGCGGCGATCGAAGCGTCGATCCCGACCAAGATCGAGATCACCGTCGCGCACGCGGGGACGATCAAGACACGCCGCTTCGGGCGGCGTATACTCGTTGGACGAGCACCAAGCGCCGATCTCCGGCTCGACGATCCGCGGGTGAGCAGACTGCATGCGCGAATCGAGATGCGGGACGACGGCGTGTACGTGGAAGACCTGGGCAGCCGCAACGGCACGGCGGTCGACGGTGAGACCGTCACCGAGCCGCGGCGGCTCGAGGTCGACGACGAGGTGACCGTCGGTTCGGCAGCTCTGGTCTTCCGAGGAGTCGGGACATGGAGATAGCGGTCGGGACGCGACCGGGGGCCCCGCAGCGCGGCGGCGACGAAGCCTACGTCGCCGAGATCGTCGCGCCGGGGATCGTCCTGCTCGCCGTCGCCCACGGCTTCGGCCGCATCCGCGAGCGCCCGACCCCCGCCGTCGCCGCGCAGGCCGTCCGCGACAGCCTGCGGCGCCGCGTTCGCTCCGAGCGGCGTGACCCCCGCGCCGCGCTCGCCGCGGCCTTCTCGGCCGCCAACGCGCGCGTCTACGCGCACTCCGGCAGCACCGACGACTACGTCGCCTCGGGGACCTCCATGACCGCCGCGCTGATCGTCGGCGACCATGCCTTCGTCGGCCACATCGGCGCGACGCGCGCCTACCTCGGCCGCGACGGCGCGCTGACCACCCTGACCGCCGACGACGCGGTCGGCGACGGGGCGCTGCGCCTGCTGACGCGCACGCTGGGCACGCAGCCGACGCTGGAGCCGAGCTTGGCGCACCTCCGCCTCATGCACGGCGACGCGCTGGTGCTCTCGAGCGGCGCGCTGCACGAGTTGCTCGACGAAGCGGAGATCGCCGACGCGCTGCACGCCTCGGCGTCGTCTGAGGACGTCACCGCGCGGCTGCTGGCCATCGCCGGGATCCGCGGCGACGGCGCCGCGACGGTGATCGTCGGCCGGGCCTTCAACGAGTTCGCGCCGGACCGCGGCGGCCGCCGGCCGCACGTCCGCGAAGCGGTCATCGCGCTCTCCGCCATGCTGATCGCGACGATCATCGCGATCGTCATGCTGCACGGGATGTTCGCCGGGACGTGAGCCGGCGCCCGAATGGCTGACGCGCTGCCGCGGCTGCGAGCGAGCGCGCCGATGGTGCTCGCCCTGGTGCTCGCCGCGCTGACGCTGCGGCTGGCGCCGCGCGGCGCGCTGCTGCCCGAATGGCTGCCGGTCACGCTCGCGCTGCTCGCGCTGGCCTGGCCGATGCTGCGGCCTGTGAACGTGACGCGCGACGACACGCTGCCCGCGCTCGCGGTGCTGCTCTCGTCGGTCGGGCTCGCGCTGGTGGCGCGGCTGAATCCCGAGCTCGCGCAGAAGCAGATCGTCTGGCTCGCGTTCTCGCTCGTGCTTGCGGTCGCGGCGGGTCCGGCGTTTCAGCGCTTTCGCGTGCTCGCCGCGTACAAGTACATCTGGATCCTGTGCGCGATCGTGCTGTTCGTCGCGCTGGCGCTCTTCGGCCAAGAGGTGAACGGCGCGCGGCTCTGGATCAGGCTCGGCCCGATCCAGTTCGAGCCGGTGGAAGTGATCAAGCTGCTGATCGTGCTGTTCATGGCGTCGTACCTGAACGACACCGCCGACGTCATCGCGCGCACGCGGCCGTGGTCGCTGCGGGCGAACGCGAAGTACCTCGGGCCGCTGTTCCTGGGCTGGGGCGTGTCGATGGGGATTCTCGTCTTCGAGCACGATCTCGGGATGGCGGTGCTGCTGCTGGCGACGTTCGTCGCGATGCTGTACGTCGCGACGCGGCGCGTCGATCTCGTCGCCGGCGCGAGCGGCGTCTTCGCGCTGGCGGCGTGGTGGGCCGCGACGCACTACTCGTACGTCGAGCGCCGCATCGCGGTGTGGAAGGACCCGTTCCACGATCCGCTCGGCGCCGGCTATCAGGCGGTGCAGTCGCTGTTCTCGCTGGCGAACGGCGGGCTGTTCGGCACCGGCTACGGCCAAGGGCGCCCGGACTACATCCCGGAGGTCGCGACCGACTACGTCTACGCCGCGTTCGGCGAGGAGTGGGGCGCGATCGGCTCGATCGTGCTGCTCGGCGTCTTTCTCGCGGTGGTGCTGCGCGCGCTGCGCGTCGCGCGGCGCCAGCCGGACCTGTACTCGAAGCTGCTGGCCACCGGGCTCGCGGCGGTGTTCGGGTTCCAGATCCTCATCATCGTCGGCGGCGTGCTGCGGCTGTTCCCGCTGACCGGGATCACGCTGCCGTTCATCTCGTACGGCGGCAGCTCGCTGGTGACGAATTTTCTGCTCATCGCGCTGGTCTGGGCGATCTCGAGCGAACGCCGGGCGCCCGCTTCGTAAAGATACCGTTCAACTCGCGCGAAAAGCGGCGAGCCAAGCGAGCGGTTTGTGGATTACCGGCCTTGCCCTGTGGGTAAGCGACGGACCCGGCCAGCCGCTAAACCTTAGCTGCGGCATGCCGATAGCCAAAGGACCACCCATGCAGGACCAGCAGACGCGCGAGGCCCCCGCAGACGAGCCGACGTACCCGGAGTTCGACCGGCGCCGCGGCCCCCGGCGTGCCGGTGCGAACGGTGAGATCGATGCGTCCTTCGAACGCCGCCAGACCGATCGCCGCAAGAAGAAGCCCGGCATCGCCGGCTTGATCGGTGCGATCCTGGGCCACGCGCGCAGCCAAGAAAAGACCGAAGTCTAGCGCGTTTTGCAGAAAAATGGCACCCCGCGCGCACATCGGGCACATGCGGTGACTCGATGGTGACAAGCGCTGTTCGCGCGCGCCGAATCGTGCGAATGTAGTCGATACGGCCGTTTCTCACCGAGCCCGGGCGATCTTACGCATGGGAGCAGAAGCGTGTTTTTTCATCGGCATGTACGCAGAGACGTCTTGGCTGCGCTCGGCGCGGCGGCTTTGATCGCGGGCTGCGCCGGAAACGGTGCGATCACATCGGGCGGTACTGATTCGCAAGGACGTTCCATCCGCGCGGTCGCGGCCGCACCGACGCCCTTCCCGTACCCGTTCTCCGGCAATCAATACGCAGCCGGCGTGAAGGGCACCGCGCTCGGCGTGTACGGGTGGGGTGAGTTTGCCGTCGGTCCGGATCGCGTGGTCGCGATGGCGATCAACCGCGGCGGCAGCGCGATCTGGCGGTACGACGTCCAGTTGTACAACGACGGGTCCGCCGATGTGTCGGGGATGTACGGATTCCGCGCGCACGTCGATTCGACGGGCCATGTAGCGGTCAGCAAGTCGGTGCAGGCGGATAGCGACTTCGCGGCTGCATACTGCTCGGCGGCTCACTGCACCACGAATGCCGGCAGCGGCGGCCCGGGAACGGGTGGGCGCCTACCGGCCGCGGCCGGCCGCAAGATTCACAGCGCCGCCGGTTGCACCGCGACCGTCGCCGGTATCATCGGCGGGTTCGCGTTGATCCCGGAGACGGCGGGCGCCAGTCTCATCGTGCTCGCCGGACTCGGCGGGATCGCGGGTATTCTGGACACCTGCAGCGACATCTACGCGCCGGCCCCCGGCGGGGGCGGTGTCGGCGGCGGAAGCGGAAGCGGCGGCACGATGCGCTGCTACATCGACGGCGTGCAGGTGAACTGCCCGAGCGCGAAGTGACGCCGTAGCGCGGAACGGGGGCTCGCGCCGCGAGCCCCCGTTCCGTCGTCCGCTTGGCCGAGCACCTACAGGCCGGCGCCACGCCGTGCAGCCGGCAAAGATTACGGCGGTTCGGGCTCCACGACAGGATACGGTATCGTCCTGATGGTGACGCCGTGTTCGGATTCGATGTCGAACTCGAGGTCCGCGATGAGCGGCATGATCCGTATGCTTTCGTCCGGCGTGACGTTTACGGCATAGTCGAACCCGTGCCCGGCTACCGAAAGAGTCTTCAGGCTGCCGACGATCCGTTCCAGGCCCACCATGTATGCCGCGGTCGCGTTGGTGATGCGTTCCACGATGTAGTCGTCGACGGGATCGAAGTTTCGCGGTGTGATGGTCATAGCAGTGTCTCCAGATCCTGCACGATCTTCTGAGCGGTCGCAAGCGCCGCGTCTGTTTGAGCCATACTGTACGGCTCGGCGGAAGTGCTCGGACCGTAGTCCGCTTGGATCCGCATCCGCACCAGGTCGTTGGCTTTCCGGTATGCCTCGTGCTCGTCGTACGCTCCCGAAACGATGCCAGGCGCACTCCCTACATCCTGGACAGAATCTTTCTTGTTCGCTGAATACAGCGCGTACACGAGCGCGGGTAGTTCCATATGGCTGAACCGCTGGTCCATGACCTTGTCCCGAGAACGCATTCGCACAGCGTGAATTCCGTACTTTCCGGACAAGAATGACGCCAGGGCGTACAGGACGTAGTACGCGCGCGCCACCGACTGAAGCAATGCTCCGCCAGCCCTGAGGAGGTCGCGGGCTCGCTCGAGCCGCGAACGCAGCATGTCGAACTCGTGAGTCGAATACTCTGCGATGCTGCGTCGCTCCATGTCAGGCGGCCAGGTCGTGCGCGAAGATGGACTCGAGGATCGCCGACATCGCCGGGTCGAGGGCGCGGAGCCGTGCGCGTGTCGCCCGAGGCCATGGTGAACGGGCGTCGTTCGCCTCGACCCACGCGCGTAGCGATTCCGCGAAGTATTCGTCGAGCCCGGAAGCGGCGTAGGGCGTCACGAAGCCGCGCGCGTTGCGGAAGGCGCGGCGGACGCGCGGGTCGACGCCGCTGAGGTAGATGCCGCCGCCGAGCGCGCAGTCCAGCGCGTGCGCGAACTCGTGCGCGACCGTCATCGGCGAGGTGGAGCGCAGGTAGACCGCGCGTTCTTCGACGACGAAGAGCCCGGCGGGTGGGACCGGCCAGTCGTCGACGCCGCTGGCGAGACGGCGCAGCGCACGCGAGCGGTCGCGGTACGCTTCGCCGCCGCGCAAGTGGACGACACGAACGCCCGCGCTCGCCGCTAGACGCAGCGCACCGAGGCCGAAGCGGTCGAGAACGGCGTCGATCGCGCAGACGGTGTCGGGACTCGCATCGATGGGAGGACGGTTGCGCATCCTCCGCAGCGTAGCGGCGCCGGATTGCCGCTACGCGTCCGTCGTATTGCCGAAATCCGTGCGGCGCTTCGGCCGTTCTCACGGCCGGTCGTGCTGTCGTGCGCTAAGGCTTTTTGAGCAACGCCGGTATCGCGCTCGGGCGGATTACCGTCAGCGAGCGCGAGTCGTAGTTCGACAGGAAGATCGCCGAGCCGGAGCGCGTGCGCGTGAACTCGCGCGGGAACTTCCCGACGGCGAACGAGCCGATGATCGACGCGCTGCGCGTGTCGATGACCGCGACCGACTGGTTTCCGGCGGTTCCCTGGCCGAAGCGGTTGCTGTTTCCGACGAGGACGTACCGCCCGTCCGGCGTCACGATCACCGGTACGGGCGCCGCACCGACGGCCACCTCCGCCGTCTTCGCGGTCTGATCGCCGGCGATGAGCTTCGCGGTCGAGAAGGCCAGCACGGCGTTCGACGCGCGCGCGGTGACGCACAGCGTTTGGCCGTCCGGCGAGAGCGCCGCGCGAACCGGATGACAGCCCGCCGGAACGCGGCTCACGACCGAGCTCTTCGGATCGGTTTGCGCTTTCGCGACGCCGATCGTCACGATCGCACCCGGCGCCTCGTCCTTTGCATCGGCGCCCGACATCCCTTCGGTCTTGCACGTCTTCGGGAAGCCGTAGTCGTCGCGCGCGACTTGGCTCGTCGTGAACAGATGCGCGCCGTCGGCCGAGAACGTCAGCGCGACGGGCGAGCGGGCGACCGGGATTTCGCCGACGATGCTCGAGCGGTCGTAGTGCGACGCGCGTGCTTTGACCAAGTCGATCACGGTGATCGTGCGGTTCTGCTCCTCGCTCACGAAGGCGAATCGGCCGTCACGCGTCACGTTCGAGTACACCGCACCGCCGTCGTCGCCGGGGAGGTCGTCGAAGTAGCCGAGGATCGCGTCGGCGCCGCCCGCGGCGGCGCGCCGCGCGTCGACGAACGCGATGAAGCTGTCGTCGGGCACGACCAGCAGCGCGCCGTCCGGCGTCAGCGCCATCCCGGTCGGCTGGTTCTCCAGCGGTATGAGTCGCTGGAACCGATAGCGCCCGCCCGCGCACGCCAGGACCGCGATTCCGTTCGGCTGCCGCGGGTTGGCGGAGTTGATCGACACGAAGAGGTGTCGCTCGTCCGCGCTCGCCACCGCGCCGAACGGCGCGCCCGGCAGCGCGACGGTGTAGATCGGCTCGGCTCCGCACGCCGCGGCTCGTGCGATGTCGCCCGTCGCTGAACCCGGACACCACAGGAGCAGGGCCGGCGAGACCAGGATCGCGGCGGCGGTGGCGAGCGTGCGCATATGTGCCGATCTTGGCGCATCCAACGCCACGGCGTCCAGCGCGCTGCCGCGGTTGGCCGCCCGGTGGCAGTCTGTCACGATTCGACCGCGCGGCCGCGCAGCTCTCAAGCGGCGTCCGCGGGGTGCCGATCACCCCTGAACGGGAGTTCACGGAGGGCTCGAAGTGCTGCTAGGAGTCGTTGCGCTGTGCTTGGGCGGCGGGTTGATCGCCGCGGCCGGCCTGCAGGTCTACGCCAACCACCGCCGCTGCGCGGACGCCGCGGCGTGGATCTTGATCTCGAACGTCAACACGCTCTTGCGGCTGGACCTCGACCACCTCACCGGCGACGACGACAACGCCGGCCTGCGCGAGCTGCGCGTCGCGCTCAAGGAGGTCGCTGCGAAGCGGCCCGGCCCCGAGCGCCGGCTGCTGGAGCGCTTCAACGCGCTGGTCGGCGTCGCGATCGCCTTCGGCGAGAAAGTCCACGACGCGAGCGGGAACGTCGACCTGCGCGCCGTCGCCAACCGCCGCTCGCATCTGCAGAACGCGCTGGCCCTGGGAGACCGCATCGAAGCCGCGCTGGGTGGGATCGCCGAGCTCGCGCGCGAGACCCAGCCCGCCCCCGCCGCACCCGACACGATCCGCCAGACCTCGCGCTTCGTCGAGCGCTTCGTGCACAGGTCGCGGCCGCGGCACGAGAGTGCACCGGTCGCCGCGCTGCCCGTCTTCGCCGCCCGCGCCGAGCGCGCCACGGTCTAGCCGCAGCGACCCGGGCCCGCCCGGTGGTCGGGATCGCCGACCCCGGGGGAGAATGCAACCGTTATGGATACGACGGCGGCGCTCAAGCGGCTGGCGAAGAGCGTCGACCAGCTCGGCGACGCCGTCGCGATCCTGAGCGCGCGGCGCGGCGCCGGCTTCCCGGCGCACTTCGTCCACGTCAATCCCGGCTTCGCGCAGCTCTTCGGCTTCACGCGGGCCGAGCTGGCCGGCCAGCTCGGCCAGACCGTCTGGGGGCCGCAGACCGACCGCGCCCGGATGGGCTGGCTGCGCGCGCGGCTGGGCGGCTCCGAGCCGGGCCGCGTCGTCGTGGCGCTCTACGCGAAGGACGGCTCTCCGCTGTGGGTCGAGATCGTCGCGAACCCCGTGCTCGCCGCGGGCGAGCTGACCTACCACGTGGTCACCTACCGCGACGTGACGTCGCGCAAGCAATACGAAGACGCGCTGGCGAGCGAGAAGCGCAAGCTGCAGACGACGCTGGCCGCGATCGCCGACGCCGTCGTCACGACGCTGGCCGACGGCCGCGTCGACTTCGTCAACGCGGCCGCACAGCGGCTGCTGGGGATCGAGCTGGTCGACGCGTACGGCGAGCAGGCCGCCGACGTCATACCGCTGCTCGGCGACGACGGCGCGCCGCTCGACCTGAGCGCGCAGCTCGCGGATGACGAAGGCGCGCGCCGCGGGACGGGACAGCTCCGCACGAAGACCGGCACGGTCGACGTCGCGTACGTCGCGTCGCCGATCGGCGACGAGCGCTACGGAACCGTGCTCGTGCTGCGCGACGTGACCCAGCAGAACCGCGTTGCGCGGCGGCTCACGTTCGAGGCGTCGCACGACGCGCTGACCGGCCTGCAGAACCGGCGCGCGTTCAGCGAGCGCCTCGAGGAAGCCGTCATGGGCGCCCGCGAGCGCGGCGAGCACCACGCGGTCGGCTTCCTGGACCTCGACCGTTTCAAGGTCGTCAACGACCGCTTCGGGCACGCCGCCGGCGACCAGCTTCTGCGCGAGATCGGCAACGTGATGTCGCGGGTCGTGCGCGGCGGCGACGTGCTGGCGCGCATCGGCGGCGACGAGTTCGCCCTGCTCCTCGCGAACTGCCGCATCGACGACGCGCGCCGGGTCGCGGAGAAACTGCGCGCGGCGGTCGGCGCCTACCGCATCGAGCACGAGGGCGAGTCGCTCGGCATCGGCGTCTCGATCGGCCTGGCGGCGGTCGAGTCCGAGACGGCGGTCTCGCAGGTGCTGGCCGACGCGGACGCCGCGTGCTACCAAGCGAAGGCCGCCGGGCGCAACGCCGTCGCCGGGTAGGATAGGCGCGATGAAGCGCGCTCGCCGGATCACGTCCTTCGCTCTCGGCGCCGCGGCGGTCGGGGCCGCGGCGGCGCTCGCCGCGCGCCGCTCGCACGTCGCCGACCGCGAGAAATTGCGCGACCGCGTCGTGCTGATCGCGGGCGGATCGCGCGGCCTCGGCTACGCGCTCGCCGAGGACCTCGCGCGCGGCGGCGCGCGGGTCACGATCGCCGGCCGCGACGCGGACACGGTCGCGCGCGCGACGGCGAAGCTCGCGGCCGAAGGGCTCGCGGTGGACGGAGCCGTCTGCGACGTGCGCGACCGGGCGGCGGCGGAAGCGCTGGTCGCGCGCGTCGAGGCGAGCCGCGGCCCGATCGACGTCCTGGTGAACATGGCCGGCGTGATCGAGGTCGGCTCGGTGTGGGACCAGTCGCTGGATGATTTCCGCGAGTCGGTGGAGACGCACGTCTTCGGCCCGCTGCACACGATGCGCGCGGTGCTGCCGTCGATGCGCGCGCGCGGCGAGGGGCGCATCGTGAACGTCTCGTCGATCGGGGGGCTGATCGGCGTCCCGCACCTCGCGCCGTACTCGGCCGGAAAGTTCGGTTTGACCGGGCTGTCGCAGGCGTACGCCGCCGAGGTCGCGCACGACGGCATCACCGTGACGACGGTCTGCCCCGGGCTGATGCGCACGGGCTCGCCGGACCACGCCATCTTCAAAGGGCGGCATCGCGCGGAGTACGCGTGGTTCGCGATCTCCGACGCCAACCCGCTGCTCTCGACGTCGACCCGTCACGCGGTGGTGCGGATCGTGCACGCGATCGCGCACCGGCAGACGTTCGTGGCGATCACCGCGATCGCGCGCATCGCGCCGGTGGTGAACGCGCTGTTCCCCCGCACGACGAACCGTGTGCTGGCGCTCGCGGCGCGGCTGCTGCCGCCGCCGGCGGAGGACCAGCGCACGCGCCACGAAGGCGAGGACAGCCATTCGCCGGTGGCGCCGAGCCCGCTCACCGCGCTCGACCGCGGAGCGAAGGCGCGCAACAACCAGGACTGAGGCGCCTCGCCGGGCGCGGAGGAGTTCCCGCTCGCGGGGTGAAGCGGCGGCGGACCAGGCGCTTCCCTTGGTGGGTGGTAGAAGTGGCATATGATTTCGGCGCCGCGCTTCGGCGGCGGCTCTTGCCCGACTTCGGGGCGATCCCGACGTTCGCGCGCGATTATCTTCGCGTGCTGATCGCCGAGTACAACGCCATGCCGAAGCCGCCCGGGTACACGGACCCGCCGGACGTCGCCGCGGTCAAGGCCAAGACCGACGACCGCGTGTGGCTCTGGGCCGACGTGGTGACGATCGAGAACGCGATCTTGAACGTCACCGCCGACAGCGACATGCCGGCGACGCTGATCCGCTGGCGCGAGCGGTACCGTGACATCGTCGGCGACACGCGCTACGCGTTCTACGCCCAGAGCGGGCCGCCCGATCCGAAGACCGCACCCGTCGCCGACCTGCGCGCGGACGTCCGCGGCCTGGCGGACCGCATTCACTATCTCCTCGCCACGGTGACGGCGCGAGAGAAGATGCGCAACCGGCTGGCGCTGTTCCTCGGCTTGGTGATGATCGTCGCCGTCCTGATCGTGCTCGGGCCGGCGCTGCAGTGGTCGAGCCAGCGCAAAGACGTTCCGTGGATCCTCTCGCTGTTCAGGCTCAAAGACATCTGCTCGGCGGTCACGTACTGCGTGCAGCTCAGCGCGTTCGAGCTGGCGGCGCTGGCCGGCGTGTTCGGCGGCTTCGTCAGCGTTCAGCAGCGGCTGCAGACCGCGACGAACGTCGATCCGTTCTTCAAGCGCCTCGAGCTGTCGGCCGGATGGGCGAGCATCGTGCTGATCGCGCCGCTGGTCGGCATGGTGTTCGCGGTCGTCTTGTTCGAGGTGTTCGTCGCCGGTGCGGTCAGCGGAGCGTTGGTGCCGAACTTCGTGAGCGTCGATCCGAAGGCCGGTGACGTCTCGAGCTTCAAGGCGTTCGACCTGGGCAGTACGCCCAAGTCGCCGCAGGACTGGGCCAAGCTCGGCGTGTGGAGCTTCATCGCCGGGTTCGCGGAGCGGTTCGTCCCCGACGTCCTCTCGCGCCTGGCGGACATGAAGAACCTGTTCACCGAGACGAAGTCGTAGCGCCGGACTTCGCGGCGCGCGCCGGCGTTACACGCTGAGATAGCGTTCCTGGAGCGCGCGGTCGGCGGCGAGCTGCGCCGGCGCGCCGTGCCAGACGGTGCGGCCTTTCTCGATCACGACGGCGCGGTCGCAGATCGTCGCGAGCGCGGCGAGATGCTTGTCGACGACCAGCGCCGACTGGCCGCGCTCGCGCAGGCGGCGCAGCACCGACCAGATCTCGTCGCGGACGACCGGCGCGAGCCCTTCGGTCGCTTCGTCGAGGATCAGCAGCTTGGGACCGAGCATCAGCGCGCGGCCGATCGCGAGCATCTGCTGCTCGCCGCCGGAGAGCTGGCTGCCGTACGCGCTCGCGCGCTCGGCGAGGCGCGGAAACAGCGCGAAGACGTCGGGGAGCGTCCAGCGCTCGGCGAGGCCGCCGAAGTTCGCCGCGGTCGCAACCAGGTTTTCGCGCACGGTGAGCGCCGGAAAGACCTGTCGTCCTTCGGGGACGATTCCGATGCCGCGGCGCGCGATGCGGTACGGCGGCTCGCGGGTGACGTCGCGGCCGGCGACGACGACGCGGCCCGCGGTGGCGCGGCACAGACCGAGGATCGTGCGGATCGCCGTCGTCTTGCCCATCCCGTTGCGACCGACCAGCGCGACGCTCTCGCCGTCGTCGACGTGCAGCGTCGCACCGAACAGCACGCGGCTGCGCCCGTAGCCCGCTTCGATCGCGTCGACGTCGAGGAGGCGGGTCATGCGTCCTCACCCAGGTACGCGCGCCGCACCGTCTCGTCGGCGCGAATCGCGGCGTAGCTGCCGCTGGCGACGACGCGCCCCCCGGCCAGCACGGTGACGCGGTCGGTGAGCTGTGCGACCGCGTCCATGTCGTGCTCGACCAGCAGCATCGCGACCGTCCCTTTGATGCCGCGCAGGAGTGCGATCATCGCGCGGCTCTCGTCGTGCCCGAGCCCGGCCATCGGCTCGTCGAGCAGCAGCACCGCCGGCTCCTGCGCCAGCGCGATCGCCAGCTCGAGCAGACGCTGCTCGCCGTGTGCGAGGTCCGACGCGCGCACGCCGGCGCGCTCCGCGAGGCCGACGCGGGCGAGCGACGCGCGCGCGGGCTCGCGCAGCGCCGGGTCGCGGAACGCCGACCTCCAGAACCGCAGCGCGGTGGCGCCGCGCGCCTGCACCGCGAGCGCGACGTTGTCCTCGGCGGTGAAGTCGTCGACCAGCGTCGTGATCTGGAACGAGCGCGCGATCCCGAGCCGCGCGCGCGCGTCCGGCGAGAGCCCGGTGACGTCGCGCGCGCGAAACAGGACGCTGCCGCGGTCGGGCGCGAGCTCGCCGGCGAGCTGCGCCAGCAGCGTCGTCTTGCCGGCGCCGTTCGGGCCGATCAGCGCGTGGCACTCGCCCGCGCGCACGCCGAGGTGCACGTCGTCGCTGGCGACCAGCGCGCCGAACGTCTTGCGCACGCCGCGCACGGCGAGCAGCGCGTCCGTCGCGGCTTCGATCGTGCTTCCCGCGGCGGGCGCGGCGTCAGCCATCGGCGCGGCCCGCGATCCAGCCGTACAGCCCGCGCTTGGCGAACAGCACGATGACGAGCAGGATCGCGCCGAGCGGGAGCATCCAGTGCTCGGTGAACCCCGACAGCAGCGACTCGAGCCCGAGCAGCACCGCGGTTCCGTAGACGGCGCCGGCCAGCGTGCCGAGCCCGCCCAGGATCACCATGACGAGCAGCTCGCCGGAGCGCGCCCACGACGCCATGTCGGGGCTGACGAACCGCGCGAACTGCGCGTACAGCGCGCCCGCGAGCCCCGCGCCCGCACCCGCGACGACGAACGCGATCAGCTTGTAGCGGAACGTCGGAAAGCCGAGCGCGAGGAGGCGGCGCTCGCTGCGCCGCGCGCCGCGCAGCACGATCCCGAAGCGCGACTCGACGAGCTGCGCCGCGCACGCGACGAACGCCAGCAGCAGCGCCAGCGCGACGTAGTAGAACGCGTTGGCGTCGCGCAGGTCGAGCAGGGGCAGCACGCCGCGCGACGGCAGCGGCAGGCCGTCGTTCCCGCCCCACGCCTTCACCGCGACCAGCAGGAAGAACACCATCTGCGCGAACGCGAGCGTGATCATGATGAAGTAGATCCCCGACGTGCGCAGCGAGAGCGTGCCGACGATCAGCGCGAGCGCGGCCGAGACGGCGACCGCGGCGAGCCACGCGAGCGGGGCGCTGTCGAACCCGCTCTGCGCGAGGACGCCGACGGTGTAGCCGCCGGCCGCGAAGTACGCGGCGTGCCCGAAGCTCACCATCCCGCCGTAGCCGACGATGAGGTCGAGGCTCACCGCCGCCAGCGCGAAGATCACGATGCGCGTCGCGGCGTTGACCCAGAACGGCTGGTGCAGCACGCCCGCGACGGCGGGCAGCGTGACCAGCACGATCAGCGTCGCGAGCAGGATCGCGGCGCGGCGGCGCGTGCTAGCGAGTGCCGGCAGGGAACAGACCTCGCGGCTTCCACACGAGGACGACCGCCATCAGCACGTAGATCGCGATCGCGGAGAGGCCGCCGCCGAGCGAGTCGGCGATCTCCGGCCGCGCGACCGGCTTCAGGATCAGCGGCAGATAGGCGCGGCCCAGCGTGTCGACGAGACCGACCAGCAGCGCGCCGACGAACGCGCCGCGGATCGAGCCCAGGCCGCCGACGACGATCGCGACGAACGTGAGGATCAGGATCTGCTCGCCCATCCCGACTTGCACGGCCAAGATCGGCGCGAGCAGCGCGCCCGCGACGCCGGCCAGCAGCGCGCCGAGCCCGAACACGACGGTGTTGAGCCGCGCGATGTCGACGCCGAGCGCGGCGACCGTCTCGCGGTGCGTCGCGCCGGCGCGGATCAGCATCCCGAGCCGCGTCCGCGCGATGAGCACGTACAATCCGAGCGCGACGAGCAGCCCGGCCGCGATGAGCATCAGGCGATAGGCGGGGTACGTCAGGCCGCCGAGCGTCACCGCGCCTTGCAGCGCGCCCGGCACGTCGACCGGCAGCGGGACCTTGCCCCACCCGATCGACACCGCGTCGTTGGCGATCAGGATCAGCGCGAACGTCGCGAGCACTTGGTCGAGGTGATCGCGCCGGTACAGCCGGCGGATCACGACCAGCTCCATCACGATCCCGGCGAGGCCGGCGGCGAGCGCGCCCGCCGCGACCGCGCCCACGAACGGTATGCCGCGCGCGGCGGCCGACGCCGAGACGAACGCGCCCAGCATGTACAGCGAGCCGTGCGCCAGATTGATGACGCCCATGATCCCGAACACCAGCGTCAGCCCGGCGGCGATGAGGAAGATCATCGCGCCGAACTGCAGCCCGTTGAGGACCTGCTCGAGCGCGAGCGACACTAGCTCAGCTTACACTGGCTCGCGTAGACGTCGCCGGCGTCGCGCAGGATCTTTCCGACGCCGCGCAGCTTGAGCTGCTTCGTCTTCGGATCGCGGACGACTTTCATGCTGTACCAGTCCTGCACCGGGTACTGGTTCGGCCCGAACTTGAACGCGCCGCGGGTCGACTTGAAGTCGGCTCGGCGCAGCGCGCTGCGGAACGCGTCCGCTTTCGAGAGGTCGCCGTTGACCGCGCGCAGTGCGCTGGCGATGAGCTTCGCGGTGTCGTAGCCTTGGCTCGCGTACGGCGTGGGCTCGCGGTGGTACTTGCTGCGATAGGCGGCGACGAACTTCTTGTTCGCCGCGTACGGGAGGTCTTCGAGCCAGTGCGCGGTGCCGTAGAGATCCTCGGCGTCGTTGCCGACCGCGCCGATGACGTGGTTCTCGAGCGAGAACTCCGGCAGCACGACCTTCATCGACTTCTTGAGCCCGGCTTGCGTGAACTGCTTGAGGAAGTTGATCCCCAGGCCGCCGGGGAGGAAGTAGAAGATGCCGTCGGCGTTCGCGGCGCGGATGCGCGCGAGCTCCGCCGAGTAGTCGGTCTGGTCGAGCGCGGTGTAGATCTCCTCGGCGATCTGGCCGCGGTACGTGCGCTTGAAGCCGGCGACCGCGTCCTTTCCGGTGGTGTAGTTCGGCGCGACCACGACCATCTTCTTGAGGCCGAGGTACTGCGCGTACTGGCCCGTCGCTTCGTGCGGCGTGTCGTTCTGCCACGAGACGACGAAGAAGTTCTTGTTGCAGCCGCGCCCCGCGAGCTGCGACGGGCCCGAGTTGGGGCTGACGTAGAACGCGCCCGCTTCGACGACGCTGGGAACGACTTGCAGCGCGACGTTCGAGTAGATGATCCCGGTGAAGAGCTGAATCTTGTCCTGCAAGAGGAACTTGTCCGCGATCTGCTTTCCGGACGCGGGTTTGAGGCCGTCGTCCTCGATCACGATCTGCACCGGGACGCCGCCCAGCCGGCCGTGCTCCTCGTCGACCGCGAGCTGGAAGCCGTCGCGCATGTCCTCGCCGAGGTAGCCGCCCGCGGTGGACAGCGTGGTGATCATCCCGATCTTGACCGTGGGCGGGTCGGCGGCCAGCGCGCCGGAGCCGCCGACGCAGAGCACGAGGAGCGCGGCGAGCGACGCGCGGGCGAACGTGAGCATCGGGACTCCTCTTCAGCGTGTTGACACGCAAATAGTTTAGACGTAAAGTATCGAGGCCGCAAGTATCGGCGCTGGGGGCAGCTCGTGCGAATCGTCTGTATCGGAGGCGGGCCTGCCGGTCTGTTCTTCTCGATCGTCATGAAGTCCGCGCGGCCGGACGCCGAGATCGTCGTCCTCGAGCGAAACCGCCCGGACGACACGTTCGGCTGGGGCGTCGTGTTCTCGGACCAGACGCTGGGAAACATCGCCGCGGCCGACCCGCCGACGTACGAGCGGATCGTCCGCAGCTTCGTCCATTGGGACGACATCGACGTGCACTACCGCGGCCGTACCATTCGCGCCGGCGGTCAGGGCTTCGCCGGCATCGCGCGCCAGAAGCTGCTCAACATCCTCCAGTCGCGCGCGCTCGAGCTCGACGTGGTGCTGCGCTTCGAGATCGAGGCGACCGACGCGGACCATCAGCGCGCCGACGTGCTGCTGATCGCCGACGGCGCGAACAGCACGATCCGCCGGCAGTACGCCGAGCGCTTCGGCACGACGCTCGAGAACCGGCGCAACCGCTACATCTGGCTGGGGACGCACCAGCGCTTCGACGCCTTCACCTTCGCGTTCGAGGAGACGCCGCACGGCTGGTTCCAGGTGCACGCCTATCAGTTCGACGCCAAGACGGGGACGGTGATCGTCGAGTGCCGCGAGGAGACGTGGCGCGCGGCAGGTCTCGACACGGCGAGCAGCGAGCAGTCGATCGCGTTCTGCGAGCGGCTCTTCGCGCCGTATCTCGGCGGGCACCGGCTGATGAGCAACGCCAAGCACTTGGCGAATCCCTGGATCAGCTTCGTCCAGGTCAGCAACGCGCGCTGGTACGACGGGAACAAGGTGCTGATCGGCGACGCCGCGCACACCGCGCACTTCTCGATCGGCTCGGGGACGAAGCTCGCGCTCGAAGACGCGATCGCGCTGGCGGCCGCCTTGAAGCGCAATCCCGAGCGCGAGCGCGCGTTCCAGGAGTACGAGGCGGAACGGCGCGTCGAGGTGCTGCGCCTGCAGAACGCGGCGCGCAACAGCACCGAGTGGTTCGAGAACGTCGCGCGCTACGCGAACCTGGAGCCGGAGCAGTTCGCCTATAGCCTGCTGACGCGCAGCCAGCGGCTGACGCACGACAACCTGCGCCTGCGCGACCGCGCCTACATCACGAACATCGAGGACTGGCTGGCGCGGCGCGCCGGCAGCCCGAAACCGGTGCCGCCGATGTTCACGCCGTTCCGGCTGCGCGAGCTCGAGCTGCCGAACCGCGTCGTCGTCTCGCCGATGGCGATGTACAGCTGCGTCGACGGCTTGCCGAACGACTTCTATCTCGTGCACCTCGGCGCGCGCGCGCAGGGCGGGGCCGGACTCGTCTTCACCGAGATGACGTGCGTCGCGCCGGAGGGCCGCATCTCGCCCGGCTGCGCGGGGATGTACCGGGACCAGCACGTCCCGGCGTGGGCGCGGATCGTCGAGTTCGTCCACACCTACACGCGCGCGAAGATCGGGCTGCAGCTCGGGCACGCGGGCCCGAAAGGCTCGACGCAGCGCGGCTGGGAGGAGGCCGACGAGCCGCTCAGCGACGGCAACTGGCCGGTGATCGGGCCGTCGCCGGTGCCGTTCGGCGAGCGGCACCAAGTCCCGCGCGTCATGACGCACGACGACATGGAGCGCGTGAAGGCGCAGTTCGTGCGCGCCGCCGAGATGGGCGAGCGCTGCGGCTTCGACATGCTGGAGCTGCACTGCGCGCACGGCTACCTGCTGTCGAGCTTCATCACGCCGCTCACGAACCAGCGCACCGACGAGTACGGCGGCTCGCTCGAGAACCGGCTGCGCTACCCGCTCGAAGTCTTCGCCGCGGTCCGCGCGGTGTGGCCGGCCCACAAGCCGATCTCGGTGCGCATCTCGGCGACCGACTGGGTCGACGGCGGGATCACGCCGAACGACGCGGTCGAGATCGCGCGGGCGTTCGACGCGGCGGGTGCGGACTTGATCGACGTCTCGGCGGGGCAGACGTCGCGGCGCGCGCAGCCGGTCTACGGGCGGATGTTCCAGACGCCGTTCTCCGACAAGATCCGCAACGAGCTGCGCATCGCGACGATGGCGGTCGGCAACATCACCGACGCGGACCAGGTGAACAGCATCGTCGCGGCCGGGCGCGCCGATCTGGTCGCGCTGGCGCGGCCGCACTTGGCCGACCCGTATTTCACGCTCCACGCCGCGGCGCAGCTCGGCTACGACGAGCAGCACTGGCCCGAACAGTACTGGCCGGGCCGCGACCAGTATCTGCGCAACCTGCGCCGCGCCGCGCAGATCGCCGCCGACGCCGCCTCGGAGGTCACCAAGTGAACGACACGCTGCGCGGCAAGCACGCGCTCATCACCGGCGGCGGGCGCGGGATCGGCGCCGCGATCGCGGCGGCGCTCGCCGCCGAAGGCGCGCGGATCACGCTGCTCGGCCGCGACCGCACGGTTCTCGCGAACGCCGCGTTCCGGCTCCCGGAGAGCGCCGAGCCGCACATCGTCGTCGGCGACGTCGCGGACGCCGGCGCCGTCGCCGAAGCGTTCGGGCACGCGCGCAAGCGGCATGGCGACATCGAGATCCTCGTCAACAACGCCGGTATCGGAATCAGCGCGCCGTTCACCAAGCTCGACGAGTCGGCGTGGGCGGCGGTGATCGGCGTGAACCTGACCGGGACGTACCACTGCACGCGGGAGGTGGTTCCCGCGATGATCGCGGCGGGCGGCGGGCGCATCGTCAACATCGCCAGCACCGCGGGGCTGGTCGGCGGCAAGTACATCGCCGCGTACTGCGCGGCGAAGCACGGCGTGGTCGGGCTGACGCGCGCGCTCGCGACGGAGCTGACGCCGAAAGGGATCACCGTCAACGCGATCTGTCCCGGCTTCACCGAGTCGGAGATGCTGGACCGGGCGGTGGCCGGAATCGTCGCCAACACCGGCCGCAGCGCCGACGCCGCCGCGGCGACGCTGCTGGCGCGCAATCCGCTCGGGCGCTTCGTGCGCGCCGACGAGGTGGCGAGCGCCGTCGTGTGGCTGTGCCGGCCGGAGGCGGCCGCGATCACCGGGCAGACGATCGTCATCGACGGCGGCGAGGTGCAGCACTGATGCTCGATCGCGTCGACGTCGAGTCGCGCCTGACGCACGACGATCACCTCTCGGTTCGCGTCTGGCTGCGCCTGCTCTCGTGCACCAACCTGATCGAAGGCCGCGTCGCGGCGGCGCTGCGCGACGACTTCGACACGACCTTGCCGCGCTTCGACTTCCTCTCGCAGCTCGAGCGCCGTCCGGCGGGGCTGCGGATGACCGAGATCTCGCAGCGCATGATGGTGACCGGCGGCAACGTCACGCGCATCGCCGAGCAGCTCCTCGCCGAAGGCTTGATCACGCGCGCGGTCGCCCCCGGCGACCGCCGCGCCTCGATCGTGAAGCTCAGCGCGGCCGGGCGGCGGACCTTCAGCGAGATGGCGCGGCGCCACGAGCAGTGGATCGTCGCGATGTTCGCCGGGCTCGCCGAGACCGAGCGCACGCAGCTCTTCGCCCTGCTCGCCAAGCTCAAACGCCACCTCAACGCCGAAAGCGACGGACCGAACCGATGAACCGAGACCAAGCCTTCGCGGCGTACGAGGCGCGGCATTTCCGCTGGCAGGTCGACGACGGCGTCGCCACGCTGACGCTGAACCGGCCCGAACGCAAGAACCCGCTGACGTTCGCGTCGTACGCCGAGCTGCGCGAGCTGTTCCGGGGGCTGGTGTACGCGCGCGACGTGCACGCGGTCGTCGTGACCGGGGCCGGCGGCAACTTCTGCTCGGGCGGCGACGTCCACGAGATCATCGCGCCGCTCACCGAGATGGGGATGCCGGAGCTGCTCGCGTTCACGCGCATGACCGGCGACGTCGTCAAGGCGATACGCGCTTGTCCGCAGCCGGTCGTCGCCGCGGTCGACGGCGTCTGCGCGGGGGCCGGCGCGATGCTCGCGCTCGCCTCCGACGTTCGGTACGGGACGCCGAACGCGCGCGTCGCGTTCTTGTTCGCCCGCGTCGGCCTCGCCGGCGCCGACATGGGCGCGTGCGCGCTGCTGCCGCGCGTCATCGGGCACGGGCGGGCGTCGGAGCTGCTCTACAGCGGGCGCTCGATGACGGCCGACGAAGGGCTGCGCTGGGGTTTCTTCAACGGGCTGTTCGCGCCGGACGAGGTGCTCGGCGAAGCGCAGGCGTTCGCGCGGACGCTGCGGCGCGGTCCGACGTTCGCCCACGCGATGACGAAGAAGATGCTGCACCAGGAGTGGGCGATGGGCCTCGACGAGGCGATCGAGGCCGAGGCCGAGGCGCAGGCGATCTGCATGCAAACGCGCGACTTCCGGCGCGCGTACGAGGCGTTCGCGGCGAAGCGCACGCCGGCGTTCGAAGGCGACTGATGAGCGACACGACGTTCCTGTCCTGGCCGTTCTTCGACGACGAGCACCGCGAGCTCGCCTCCGCGCTGGACCGCTGGGCGGCGGACACCGTGAGCGACGACGAGTACGAGGACGTGGACGCGGCGTGCCGGGCGCTGGTCGCCGCGCTCGGGCGCGACGGCTGGCTGCGCTACGCGGTTCCCGCGCGCTTCGGCGGCGCGTTCGAGGACGTGGACTCGCGCGCGGTGTGCATCGTGCGCGAGACGCTCGCGCGGTACAACGCGCTGGCCGACTTCGCCTTCGCGATGCAGGGGCTGGGCAGCGCGCCGATCGTGCTCGGCGGAGCGCCGGAGCTGCAAGTGCGGTATCTGCCGCGTGTCTGCGCCGGCACGGCGATCGCCGCGTTCGCGCTTTCGGAAGCCGATGCGGGTTCGGACGCCGCCGCGCTGGCGACGACCGCGCGCCGTGACGGCGACGGCGGATACGTGCTCGACGGCGAGAAGACGTGGATCTCGAACGGCGGAATCGCCGATTTCTACGTCGTGTTCGCGCGCACGGGCGAGGCGCCGGGCAGCCGCGGCCTGACCGCCTTCGTCGTCGACGCCGACGCGCCCGGGCTGGAGGTCGCCGAGCGCATCGACCTGATCGCGCCGCACCCGCTCGCGACGCTGCGCCTGCGCGGCTGCCGCGTCCCGGCGTCGCACCGGCTCGGCGCGGGCGGCGACGGCTTCAAGCTGGCGATGCGCTCGCTCGACATCTTTCGCGCCAGCGTCGCGGCGGCGGCGCTCGGGCTCGCCCGCCGCGCGCTCGACGAGGCGCTCGAGCGCGCGACGACGCGCGCGATGTTCGGGCAGAAGCTGGCCGATTTCCAGCTCACGCAGGCCGCGCTCGCCGAGATGGCGACCGGGATCGACGCCAGCGCGCTGCTCACGTACCGCGCCGCGTGGGTGCGCGACATCGAGCGCGAGCCGGCGACGCGCGAGGCCGCGATGGCGAAGCTGACCGCCACCGAGACCGCACAGCGCGTCGTCGACCGCGCGGTGCAGATCCACGGCGCGCTCGGCGTCACGCGCGGGTCGGTTCCGGAGCGGCTCTACCGCGAGATCCGCGCGCTGCGCATCTACGAGGGAGCCACCGAAGTGCAGCAGATCATCGTCGCGCGGCAGACGCTCGCGCGCCACCTCGAGGAGAACGCATGATCGTCTCCGCGCACACCGACACGTTCGCCCGCGACCACCTGCCGCCGCCGGCGGAGTGGCCGGAGTTCCTGTTCACCTTGCCGGAGCTCCAGTATCCCGAGCGCTTCAACTGCGCCGCCGAGCTGCTCGACGCGACGGTCGCGAAGGGGCTCGGCGCGCGGCCGGCCGTCGTCACCCCGGAGCGGCGGCTGACCTACGACGAGCTCCTTGCCGAAGCGAACCGCGTCGCGAACGTCCTGCGCGACGACCTCGGCGTCGTTCCGGGCAACCGCGTGCTGCTGCGCGGCTTCAACAACGACGTGATGGCGGCGTGCTGGCTGGCCGTCGTCAAGGCGGGCGCGGTCGTCGTCACGACGATGCCGCTGCTGCGCGCCAAGGAGCTCACCGACGTCATCCGGGCCGCCGAGGTGTCGCACGCGATCTGCGACCTGCGCCTGCGCGAGGAGCTGCAGAACGCGCTCTCCGCCTGCCCGACGCTCCGCACGATCGTCTACTCGCACGACGACGGCCCGGACGGGCTCGCCGCGCGGAGCGCGCGCCGTCCCTCGGCGTTCGCCAACGTGGACACGGCGAGCGACGACGTCTGCATGATCGCGTTCACGTCGGGCACGACCGGGCGCCCGAAGGGGACGATGCACTTCCACCGCGACGTGCTGGCGGTCTGCGACACCTTTCCGCCGTCGTCGTTCGCGCCGGCGCCGGAGGACGTCTTCGTCGGCACGCCGCCGCTGGCGTTCACCTACGGTCTCGGCGGCGCGCTGCTGTTCCCGCTGCGCGCCGGCGCGTCGACCGCGCTGATCGAGAAGCCCTCGCCCGACGCGCTCCTCGACGCGATCGAGACGTTCGGCGCGACGGTTTGCTTCACCGCGCCGACGTCGTACCGCGCGATGGCGCCGCTCGCGAAGGAGTACGACCTGCATGCGCTGCGCGCATGCGTCTCCGCCGGCGAGACGCTGCCGGCCGGAACGCGCGCGCTGTGGGAGAACGCGACGGGCGTGCGCATCATCGACGGGATCGGGTCGACCGAGATGCTGCACATCTTCATCGCCGCGTCGGGCGACGCGATCCGTCCCGGCGCGACCGGGACGCCGGTCCCCGGCTACGTCGCGTGCGTGCTCGACGACGGCGGCAAGCCGCTGCCGCCGGGAAACGTCGGGCGGCTGGCGGTGAAAGGCCCGACCGGTTGCCGCTATCTCGCCGACCCGCGCCAGCGCGACTACGTGCAGCACGGCTGGAACCTGACCGGCGACGCGTACCTGCTCGACGCGGACGGATACTTCTGGTACCAGGCCCGCACCGACGACATGATCATCTCCTCGGGCTACAACATCGCCGGCCCCGAGGTCGAGGGCGCGCTGCTCGAACACCCGCGCGTGCTGGAGTGCGCGGTGGTCGGCGCGCCCGACGAAGCGCGCGGTACGATCGTGAAGGCGTACGTCGTCCTTCGACCGGCTCAGGCTGACGCCCGTTCCGGAACGAACGGTGCGAGCGAGCCGACCAGCGATCACGCCGCGCTCGTCACCGAGTTACAAGAGTTCGTGAAAGCGCGCATCGCACCGTACAAGTATCCGCGCGCGATCGAGTTCGTGAGCGAGCTGCCGCGTACGCAGACCGGCAAGCTGCAGCGCTTCAAGCTGCGCAGCGCCGCTGCGGAGGCGACGCCATGACGATCCTGCAGCCGCGCGGCTGGCCGCGCCCGAAGGGCTACGCCTGCGGCGTCGCCGCGGAAGGGCGTCAGATCTTCGTGAGCGGCCAGATCGGCTGGGACGAAAGCGGCCGTTTCACCGCGCGCGACATCGCCGGCCAGGTGCGTCAGGCGCTCCTCAACGTCATCGCCGTGCTCAACGAAGCCGGCGGTGCGCCGAGCGACGTCGTGCGGCTCACCTGGTACGTCGTCGACAAGCGCGAGTATCTCGGCGCGCAGCGCGAGATCGGCGCCGCGTACCGCGACGTGATGGGCGCGCACTATCCGGCGATGTCGGTCGTGCAAGTGGCCTCGCTGCTCGAAGACGACGCGAAGGTGGAGATCGAGGCGACCGCGGTCGTGTTGGCAGCGTCGCAGCGCGGGAAAGACGGCAGCATGGACGACGATCGCTCTTCCGAGCGCACCGAGACCGACGAGCGCGTCGCGGAGAACCAGAGCCCGGCGCCGATCGCCACCTGGGACGATCAGAACCCCGATCCGGCGACGGGTCTCCCGCGCGGGATGCACGACGACGACGCGAGCCCGGTCGATCGCGGCGAACCGCTCGACCCGTTCGGCGGCAAAGCGCCGAGCGAGCGCGTCGACGCGCTGAAGCCGGGACCGGCGCAAGACCAGGCGTTCGGCAGCGTGAACGAGACGCCGGAGCGATGACCGCCGCAAGCGCGACCTCGTTCCAGGCCGCGCTGGACGAGCATCTCGGCGCCCTGCAAGCGCGCGACGTGGAGCGCTTCGCCGCGACGCTTGGCGACGATGTCGTCGTCGTCGACGGCGCCGGGACGCTCACGCGCGGAACCGCCGGCGTCCTGCGCTCCCATGCCGAGTGGTTCGGCTCGCCGGATCCCTGGACGTTCGCGTACGAGACCATCTTTGCGCGTGAGACGGTCAGCTCGGGCCTGGCGCTGATCGACGTCACCTACCGCCACACCCCGGCGGCCGAGCCGGCGCGCTTTTTGCTCTCGCTCGTCTTCGAGCGCGACGCCGGCGGCACGTTCAAGTTCGTCTACGACCAGAACACGCCGCTGACCGCGTGACGAGCCGGTAGACGCGAGCGTGCCGGTCGGCCGAGGCGGCCGGTGCGGCGGCGGTTGAGCGAGCGCGCGGACGGGTAAGCCGTTCGCCTAAGCCGCTTTCGCCCGGAGAGTTTTTCACGTGCAGACCCTGGTCGTTCCCGAGTCTTTCGGTTCGAAGAAGACGCTCGGCACCGTCGTCGTGACCGGCGGCGCCTCGGGCCTCGGCGCCGCGATCGCCGACGCCGTCGCGCGCCACGGCGGTACGCCGGTGACGTTCGACATCGCGCCGCCGCGCGCGGAACGCGACTACGACCATCATCTCGTCGACGTGACCGACCGCAAGGCGGTCGAGCGTGCGATCCGCGAGGTCGCGGAGCGGAACGGCGGCGCACTCGACGCGATCGTCGCGAACGCCGGGATGGATGCGTGCGGCGACTTCGACCAAGTCGACGCCGACGCGTGGGAGCGCGTGATCCACGTGAACCTGATCGGGACGGCGTCGCTGGTGCGCGCCGCTCTGCCGTACCTCGAGCGAGCGGCGAACCCGCGCATCGTCAACGTCGCCTCGACCCTCGGACTGCGCGTGCTCGGCGCGGCGACCGCCTACAGCGCCTCGAAGTTCGGCGTCGTCGGCCTGACGCGCGGGCTCGCGCTCGATCTCGCCGGCCGGGTCGGCGTGACGCTGCTGATCCCGGGCGGGATGAACACGCACTTCTTCGACGGCCGCGACCCGCAGTTCAAGCCCGCCGCCGACGCGTTCGAGAAGAACCAGCTCAACGACCCCAGCAACGTCGCGGAGACGGTCGTGTTCGCGCTCTCCCAGCCCAAGGGCTGCGAGATTCGCGAGCTGATCGTCACGCCGTCGCGCGAGACGAGCTGGCCGTAGCGCTCCGCTAGCCGGAGTTCTCGCCGAGGTCGCGGGCGCGGGCCCGTCCGAGCGATTTCACCTTCGCCACGTCGCCGTCGGTGATGTCCGTCGGCTTCTTCTTGGCCGCCGCGGCGCGCTTGTTGGAGACGGTCTCGCCGGCCTCGGCGGCGCGCTTGCGCGACGACGCGCGCTTCGTCGGCTCGCTTTGCGGGTGCTCGCGGGTGGCCGGGCCGCCGCGCGCGCCTTTGACGCGGCCGGTGGTCTTCGTGCGGGCTTTGGTCGCCGGGCTCTTGCGCAGAGCGGTCTTTTTCTTGCCCGCCGTTCCGTCCGTCTTCTTGGACGCCGAGCGTTTGCGTGTTGCTGCCATCGTGCCCTCGGTGTACCCAGCCTTCGGCGACCGCGATACTATGCCGGTGGCGCTGTTTGGGCGGTATACCAGTCGGTCAGCTCGGCGGCCGTCATCACGCAGACAGCGTCGCGCGCGAGCGCGTACCCGAGGATGCGGTTCAGGACCTCGATCCGGTGCGCCGTTCCGGTGAGATACGGATGCAGCGCGATCGCCAGTACGCGCGGGCTCTGGGCGCTTTCGGCGAGCAGCGTCTCGATCGCGGCGGCGCAGCGCGTGTAGAGCTCCTCCGCGCTGTGGCGCTCGATCGCGTAGACGACGATGTCGTTCGTCTCGACCGGGTACGGGATCGCGATCATCCGGCCGCTCGCGACGCGCAGATCGAACGGCAGATCGTCGGCCGGCCCCCAGTCGCAGCAGTACTCGAGCCCGGCCTCCGCGAGGAGGTCGAGCGTCTGCGGCGTCTCGACCAGCGCCGGCCCGAGCCAGCCGCGCGGGCGCGTCCCGGTCGCGGCTTCGATCTCCGCCATCGACTGCGCGATGACGGCGCGCTCGTCGTCCACCTTGGCCATCGTGCGCTGCACGACGCCGTGCGGCATCATCTCCCAGCCGGCGGCGTGCGCGCGCTCGACGATCTGCGGGTACTCGCGGCAGACCGCGGAGTTGATGCTCAGCGTCGCGCGCGCGCCGTGCCGTTCGAGGGTGTCGAACAGCCGCCAGATGCCGACGCGCTGACCGTACTGGTACCAGGCGAAGTTCGGGACGTCGGGGATCGTTCCGCCGGCGGGCGGCGGCGGCAGCGCGGTGCGCGGCATCGGCTGGTCGTAGTCCCACACCTCGACGTTCACGATGAGGTGCAGCGCCAGCGTGGCGCCGCCCGGGAACGGCTGGAGCTTCGGGCGCGCGTACGAAGGCGTGTAGACGGTGCGGCCATGAGACTGCATCGCGGCGCCTTCCACGCTCACAGGCGACGGTCCCCGCGGCGCCAAACGTGCGCGCATGGCGGCGACGATGCGCGCGGCGGTGTACCACGGCCCGCGCGATCTCCGTGTCGAGCACGTTCCGCGCCCGCGCCCCGAGCCCGGCGACGTGCTCGTGCGCGTCCACGCGAACGGCATCTGCGGCACCGATGCGAGCGAGTTCGTCAGCCCGCAGATGTACCCGCTGCACGCGCGGCACCCGCTGACCGGCCATCACGGGCCGATGATCCCGGGGCACGAATTCGCCGGAACGATCGCCGAAGTCGGCGACGACGTGGAGGGCTTCACCGAAGGCGAGCGCGTCGTCACGGGCGCCGCGCTGTGGTGCGGTGTGTGTCCGCAGTGCCGCGCGGGGCGCACGAGCATCTGCGCGCTCTACGCGACCGTCGGCTTGCACCGCGACGGCGGGCTCGCCGAGTTCGTGCGCGTGCCGGCGCACATCGTCTTTCGCGCCGAGCCGTTCGGGCTCGGCGACGACACCGCGGTGCTGACCCAGCCGATCGCGATCGCCGTGCACGCGATGCGCCGCGGCCGCCCGCGCGAGGGCGAAAACGCGCTGGTGATCGGCGCCGGCGGGATCGGCGCGTTTCTGATCTATGCGTTGGCGCAGAGCGGCGCGCGGGTCGTTGCGGTCGACGTATCGGATGCGCGACTCGCGATCGCGCGTGCGTTGGGGGCGACGGAAACGCTGCACGCAGGCGACCCGGCGGCGCTGACGCGGGCGCTCGGCGAGATCGGGTTCACGCCGGTGCTCGTCTTCGAGGTCACCGGAACGGACGACGGCTTTGCGGCTGCGATCGCGGCTGTCGATCCGGGCGGCCGCCTCGTGACCGTCGGGATCGCCAAGCACGCGATCGCGATCGACGCGCGCCGCGTGACGACCAAAGAGCTCGAGCTGATCGGCACGAACGCGCTCATCGGCCGCGAGGACGTTCCGGAAGCGGCCCGCCTGCTCGCGCTCGAACCGTCACTGTGGCAAGCCGTCGCGCCGACGGCGATCCCGCTCGACCGCGTCGTGGAAGACGGCATCGTTCCGATGCTGGAGGGCCGCGCCGCGCAGATCAAGCTCCTGGTCGACCCGTGGACGCGCGAGTCTCGCGCGACCGTCGTGCGCGGCTAGCTCAGCCGCGTGTTCTGGTCGCCGGCGTACCAGTCGACCGGGTCGTCGAGGCCCACGATGACGCTCTTCGTCTGCGTGTACTCGCGGTAACCCTCGAGGCCGGTTTCGCGCCCCATGCCGCTCGCCTTCATGCCGCCCCACGGGAGGGCGGGGTCGATGCGGTGATGGTCGTTGATCCAGATGATGCCGCACTCGAGGCGTTCCGCGAGCTTCATCCCGCGCGCGGCGTCCGCGGTCCAGATCGATGCGGCGAGGCCGAACTCGATGCCGTTCGCGATCGCGACCGCTTCGTCGGTGTCGCGGTACGTCAGCACGCAGGTCACCGGGCCGAATATCTCGTCCTGCGCGATCCGCATGCCGGCGCGCACGTTCGTGAAGATCGTCGGCTCGTAGAAGAAGCCGTTCGCGAGCGCGCCGTCCGGGCGGCGTCCGCCGCAGGCGACGGTAGCGCCTTCATTGCGGCCGATCTCGACGTAGCGTTCGGTGCGTTCGAGCTGGCGCGCCGAGACGACGGGGCCGAGCTGCGTCGCCATATCGAGCGGATCGCCGATGCGGATGGCGCGCGCTCGCTTCACCATGCGCTCCAGCAGCGCGTCGTGCTGCGACTCGTGCACGAGCACGCGCGTTCCGGCGACGCACGTCTGTCCCGAGGCGATGAACGCCGCGAAAACGGCTCCTGCTGCGGCGCGGTCGAGATCGGCATCGGGGAGCACGATCACCGGCGCCTTTCCGCCGAGCTCGCACGTCACGCGGATGAGGTTCTCCCCGGCGAGCTTGGCGACGGCGCGGCCCGTCTCGGTGCCGCCGGTGAGATCAAGCTTGCGCAAGCGTTTGTCCGACGCTAGCGCTGCGCCCGCTTCGGCACCGAAGCCCGTCACGACGTTGAAGACGCCGGCCGGGATCCCGGCTTCGTGCGCGAGCTGCGTCAGCACGAGCGTCGTGAGCGGCGTGAGCTCCGACGGCTTCACCACGACGGTATTGCCGGCGGCCAGCGCGGGCGCGAGCTTCTTGGTCAGGATCAGCAGCGGATGGTTCCACGGCGTGAGCTGGCCCACGACGCCGAGCGGGACGCGCCGCACGTAGTTCAGGTACGGCCCCTCGAACGGCGGGACCGCGTCCTCCGCGGTGCGCGCGACCGCGGCGAAGTAGCGGTAGAACTCCGGGATGCGCCCGAGCTGCGCGCGCATCTCGCGCAGCGGGCGCCCGACGCACGTCGTCTCGAGCGTCGCGAGCTCCGGCAGCGCGGCCTCGATCGCGTCGGCGAAGCGGTTCAGCACGCGATGGCGCTCGCGCACCGGCAGCCGGGACCAGCGGCCGTCGTCGAACGCCGCGCGGGCGGCGCGGATCGCGAGGTCGATCTCCGCCGCGCCGCCTTCCGCCACGCGCGCGACCAGCGATCCGTTCGCCGGGTTGCGAACCTCGAACGTGCGGCCGTCGGCGCTGGGGCGCTCGCGTCCGTCGATGAAGTGTCCGTAGACGGCGATCCCGTCGAGCGTCGTCATCCTGCGTGGCCTCGCAACGTGCGGTGGGGAGATCGCGGCGCGTGCGCGTAGTGGCTGTTATGGACGGCGGCGAGCGGGAACCTCCCATGCGCATCGAGTGGGACGTCGCGATCCCGATGGACGACGGGATCGTCCTGCGCGGCGACGTGTTCCGCCCGGTCGGCGACGGGCGGTATCCGGTGATCCTCAGCTACGGGCCGTACGCGAAAGGGCTCGCGTTTCAAGACGGCTACCCGAGCGCGTGGAACCGCATGGCGGAACGGCATCCCGACGTGACGGCCGGTTCGACGAACCGCTACCAGAACTGGGAGGTCGTCGATCCCGAGAAGTGGGTGCCGGACGGCTACGCGTGCGTGCGCGTCGACTCGCGCGGCGCGGGCCGCTCGCCCGGCTTTCTCGACCCGTGGTCGCCGCGCGAGACGCTCGACATCGTGCGGTGCATCGAGTGGGCCGGAACGCAGCCATGGAGCAGCGGCGCCGTCGGCATGAACGGCATCTCGTACTACGCGATGAACCAGTGGTACGCCGCGTCGCTGCAGCCGCCGCATCTCAAGGCGATCTGCGTCTGGGAAGGCGCGGCCGACTTCTACCGCGACCTCACGCACCACGGCGGCATCCTGTGCACGTTCGCGCAGAACTGGTACGACATGCAGGTGAAGAGCGTCCAGCACGGCCTCGGCGAGCGCGGTCCGCGCAGCCGCGTCACCGGCGAGCTCGCCTGCGGTCCGGAGACGCTGAGCGAGGAAGAGCTGGCGCGCAACCGGGCCGACTTCGGAGCCGACATCTTCGCGCATCCGCTCGACGACGAGTACCACCGCGCGCGCTCGCCGGTGTGGGAGCGCATCACCGTACCGGTGTTTTCCGCGGCGAACTGGGGCGGCCAGGGCCTGCACCCGCGCGGAAACTTCGAGGGCTTCGTGCGCGCGGCGTCCGGCGAGAAGTGGCTGGAAGCGCACGGCATCGAGCACTGGACCGAGTTCTACACCGACTACGGCGTGAAGCTGCAGAAGCAGTTTTTCGCGCACTATCTCAAAGGCGAGGACACGCTGCGCGACTGGCCGCGCGTGCGGTTGCAAGTCCGCCATTTCGACCGCTTCGAGGAACGGCACGAAGACGCGTGGCCGATCCCGCGCACGCGATGGACGAAGCTGTACCTCGACCTCCACACGCGCACGCTGCGCCACGAGCCGGTGTCGGAGACCGCCCGGATCGCGTACGACGCCTCGCGCGAGACGCTCACGTTCACCAGCCCGCCGCTGGAAGAAGAAACGGAGATCACCGGCCCGCTCGCCGCGCGGCTGTTCGTCTCGTCGGAGACGACGGACGCGGACGTCTTCGTGGTCCTGCGCGCGTTCGGGCCGGACGGCGAGGAGGTCGTGTTCCAAGGCGCGATCGACCCGCACACGCCGCTCGCGCAAGGCTGGCTGCGCGCCTCCCACCGCGCCCTCGACCCCGCACTGACGACGGAATACCGCCCGTATCACACGCATGCCGTGCACGAGCCGCTCGTCCCCACCGAACCGGTGCAGCTCGACATCGAGCTCTGGCCGACGTCGGTCGTGCTGCCCGCGGGCTACCGTCTCGGGCTCACGGTGCGCGGCACGGACTATGTCTATCCCGGCCCCAGCGGCGGCCGGCTCTCGAACTTCAAGAACGAGCTGACCGGCTGCGGCCCGTTCCTCCACGACGATTCGCGCGACCGCCCGGCCGAGATCTTCGTCGCCTACAACGCGCTGCACGCAGGTGCCGACCTACGCGCGTATCTGCTTCTGCCCATCGTTCCGCCGCCCTCCGAGCCGGTGCGGTAGGCCGTCTCATTGGGAAGCCGCTCGTCGCGTGAGGTCGCGGCGCACAAGAGCGTGCTTGCCGTTCGCCGGTTCAATACACGATCTTGAGGTCGTCGATCAGGACTCCGCAAAAGCCCGCGAACGGATGGCCGTTGAGGCGTAAGTCCGAAGCGAAGCGCACAGCCGCGATGCCGGGTCCTTCGATCGCGAACTCGCGCCAATCCGCATGGTTATATTGTCCAATGTTTCGCAGCAACTGTTCGCTCTGCGTCCCGACGACGCGGCCGTTCGCGGTGAGCCCTTCCGCGCTCCATGCCGGATGGCTTACGCCGCTCGCGCTGGACGCGATCAGGCCGGCGCGCCGGAAGCTGACTCGGTGGGCTTCGCGGCGGAGCTTCAGCGTGAAGCTCTCCGGCTTTCCGTCACAGCTGATCTGCGTCAGAACATTTGGGCTCGACGGCGCGCGCACCGCGAGGCCCTGGTATGCGGACCGGTCGCTGAAGATCACGACCTCGCCGCCCGTGACGTCGGAGATGCTGATGCCGTATTGCTGCAGATATGCGTTGGCCGGCACATAGCCCGGCTCAGCTTGTGTCCCCACCTCATCGAACGACAGCACGTCCGTTGGAGCGTGCAATCCGGTCCCGAGCGGAAAAAGGGCCACGGCACAAGCGGCCGTCAAAAGCAGCGCGCCCGTAACGCCGATGATCCATTGCTGTTTCCGATCGAGGAGAGGGAACTCGATTCCGCCCACCTTCACGCCGCCTTTTAAGAGCGCCGCGACGATGCAGCCGATGCCGAGAAGAAGCAGTAATGCTGCGAATCCCTGTGCCGGAAGCTCCTCGAGCGCCGACGCGAGCGCAATCATCGTGCGAACCCGCCTTCTGCGGGCCCGTCACGACCCGACTTCAGCGCGTTTCGGACTCTTGGTGCTCTTGCCTGCCCACCTGAGCTATCTTGGCGCCTGGTCGAGCGGTTCCGCGCGCTGGTACGTTCCGTGACAGAACAACAACGTCGGCTTGTGCTCGTAGCCGTAGCGCTCGACCTGGCCCAAGAAGATCTCGTGGTCGCCGCCGTAGTAGCGGTCGACGATGCGGCACTCGAAGTGCGCGGCGGCGCCGTCGATCAGCGGGACGCCGTACTCGCCGAGCTCGTACGGAGCGCCGGCGAACTTGTCGTGCTGGGCGCGTGCGAACCGTTCGGCAAGCTCGCGCTGCTCCGTGCCCAGGACGCTGACACCGAAGTGCGTCGCGCGGTCGAAGGCCGGCATGCTCGGCTGGCGGCGGCCCAGGCTCCACAGCACCAGCGGCGGGTTCAGCGAGACGGAGCTGAACGAGTTCGCGGTCAGGCCGTAGAGGCGCCCGGCGGCGTCGCGCGCGGTGATGATCGCGACGCCGGTCGCGAAGGTGCCGAGCGCGTTGCGCAGGTCTCGCGCGTCGAACGACGCGGTCGCATGCTCGTGTCCCGTCGAACCACCCCCACGGAGGGTTATTTATCTACCGATAAAACATCGTCGCGCCGCCGGTGTCAAGGGACCCGCCGCGGCGACCGAGGGGCACCATGCCGATCTGCATCGACTGCCACGCGCACTTTCTCCCCGACGCGTTCGTCGAGAGCCTGCGCCGCCGCGGGCTGACCGAGGCCCGCAAGGACGACGGCGTCCTCGACCTGGACCGCTCGGTGTGCGGCTACGCCGCCGCGCGCACGCGCCTCCCGTATTTTCCGCTGCTGTACGACCTCGACGCGCGGGCGGCGCTGGCCGAGCAGCAAGGGATCGACCGCCAGATCCTGTGTCTGCCGCCGTTCTACTTCGCCTACGGCGCCGCGCCCGAGGACGGCGCCGCGATCTGCCGCGACGGCAACGACGCCCTCGCCGCGAGCGCCGCAACGTCGCCGGGCCGGTTCTCCGCCTTCGCGACCGTCCCGCTGCAGTCGCCGCGCGCCGCGGTCGCCGAGCTGCGCCGCGCGGTCACCGAGCTCGGGATGTGGGGCGTCGAGATCGGCTCGAGCGTCGCCGGCGCGCCGCTCGACGACCCGGCGCTCGACGTCTTCTGGGCGGCATGCTGCGAGCTCGGCGTCCCGGTGTTCATGCACCCGCACCACGAGCTCGGCGGCGAGCGCGCCGTCGCGTACTACCTGGGCAACCTATTCGGCAACCCGTCGGAGACCGCGCTCATCGCGGCGCGGCTGATCTTCGCCGGCGTCTTCGAGCGCTTTCCGCAGCTCACGATGATCCTGGCGCACGGCGGCGGTACGCTGGCGTACATCGCCGGCCGCCTCGACCACGGCTATCGCGTCCGTCCGGAGACCAAGACGATCCCGAAGCCGCCCAGCGCGTATCTCTCGCAGCTCTACTTCGACACCGTCACGCACGACGACGCGCTGCTCGCATACCTCGTGAGCCGGGTGACGCCGCGCCGTGTCGTTGTCGGGACGGACCGCCCGTTCGACATGGGGCTCGATGACCCGCGCGGCGCGGTCGCGCGCATTCCGGGCCTCGACGACGAGGCGCGCGCGGCTATCCTGGGCGGGAACGCGCGCGCGTTTCTTTCGCGCGTTTGGGCGGACGCTGCAGCGCCTTCGCCATGACCGCGGGGACGCCGTCCAGAAACGCCGTCGCGAGGTTCTGCACGACGTCGTCGACGTTCTCCGGCATGTCGAGCCCGTAGATCCACTTGCGGATCCCGATGTAGAAGATGCTGGCGTGCAGCGCCCAGACCAGCTCGAACTCGAGCTCCGAGATCGGCGCGCGCGACGGCGGCGGAAGCCCGTGCTCGCGGCGCAGCTCGCGAATCACGCGAGTGTAGATGCGGTCGCGCACCAGCGTCAGGTAGCGGCTGTTGATCGGCGTGCCGCGCAGCCCCGAGAACATGAAGATGCGGATCCACTCGTAGCTGAGCACCGCCTTCGCGTACTCGCGGTAGAACGCGACGATGCGCTCGCGAACGGGCCGCGAGCGGTCGTCGAGCAGCTCCTCCCAGCGCGGGTCCCAGCGGTTGAGGTAGACCTCGCGGTAGACGCGGTCGATCAGCGCCTCTTTGTTCGGGAAGTACCGGTACAGCAGCGGCTGCGTGATCCCGAGCCGCTTCGCCAGCTCGCGCGTCTGGCCGCCGAACCCGACCTCGCAGAAGAACGCCACCGCTCCGCGCGCGATGTGCCGCTCCCGCTCGTCGGCGGAGAGCCGCCTGCGCGGCGCCCGCTTCACCGCCATCGCTTATTGATATTCCGATAAGTAGGAAAACCCCTCGGCCGCGTGAATCCACGCGGCGGGAGGATCGGCGATGCGGCTCGGCTACTTCACGATGCCCCTTCACCCGCCGTCGCGGAACTACACCGAGGTCCTCAAGGAAGATCGCGAGGCGATCGTCCTGGCGGACCGGCTCGGCTACTGCGAAGCGTTCGTCGGCGAGCACGTGACCGATCTCGCCGAGCCGGTCACCTCGTCCGTCGCGTTCATCGCGTCCCTCGTCGACCGCACGGAGAAGATCGTGCTCGGTACGGGGACGGTGAACATGCCGAACAACCACCCGGCCCAGGTCGCCGCGCAGGTCGCGATGATCGACCACCTGCTCGAAGGGCGGTTCCTGTTCGGGATCAGTCCCGGCGGGCTGCTCTCCGATGCCGAGGCGTTCGGCAACCTCGACCGCGACCGCACGGCGATGTTCGTCGAGGCGATCGATCAGGTGCTGGCGCTGTGGGCCGGCGAGCCGCCGTACGATCTGCGCGGCGAGTTCTGGTCGATCACGACGCGGCGCACGATGAAGCCGGAGATCGGCCAGGGCGCGATCGTCAAGCCGTACCAGCGGCCGCATCCGCCGATCGTCGTGACGGCGGTCGCGCCGTTCTCGAAGGGCGTCGTCTCGGCGGCGGCGCGCGGCTGGACGCCGATCTCGGCGAACTTCCTGCAGCCGAACTGGGTCGCGTCGCACTGGCCGAAGTACCGCGAAGGCTGCGCGAACGCCGGGCGCGCGGCCGATCCCGCCGACTGGCGCGTCGCGAAGAGCATCTTCGTCGCCGACGACGAGGCGACCGCGCAGCGCTATGCCAAGGGCCACGACGGCCCGTACGCCTACTACTTCCGCTCGCTGATGACGAAGCTCATCGGCAACGGCCGCCCGGAGCTGTTCAAGGCCGATCTGAAGATGCCGGACGACGCGATCACGCTCGACTACGTGCTCGACTCGCTGGTGACTTGCGGCACGGTGGATTCCGTGGTCGAGCAGATCCTCGCGTTCCGCGAGCACGTCGGCGACTTCGGCACGCTGATCTACGCCGGGCACGACTGGGCGGATCAGGCGCTCGCGCGGCGTTCGATGGAGCTGATGGCGACCGAGGTCATGCCCCGCGTGAACGCCGCGATCCAGACCGGGCGCGCGCCGGCGCCGCGCTCGTCGGTGGCCTGAAGCGGTGGCGCAGCGCGTCGGTCTGCTCGGACTCGGCATCATGGGATCGGCGTACGCCGGCCACCTGATCGGCGCCGGCTTCGCGACCAGCGGTTTCGACGTCGACGCCGGCGCGCTGCGCGCGTTCGAGAGCGCGGGCGGACGCGCGGTGCCTGACGCGCGCGCGCTGGCGCGTGAAGCGGACGTCGTGATCAGCGCACTGCCGAGCGTCGGGGCGGTGGACGACGCGTTCTTCGGCGCGAACGGGCTCGTCGCGGGCGCGGCGGATGCGACAGGCGCATCGACTGCGGCGGACGCCGCCGGCGCGGGTCACGCGGCGTTGGTCGTCGTGGAGGCGAGCACGCTGCCGCTGGCGGTGAAAGAGCGCATTCGCGCCGCGCTCGCCGCGGCCGGTGCGGCGGTGCTCGACGCGCCGGTCAGCGGCACCGGCTCGCAGGCGCGCGCGAAGGACCTCGCCGTCTACGCGAGCGGCGAGCGCGCGGCGTACGACCGCGTCGAAGCGGTGCTCGGCGCGCTCGCGCGCTCGGTGCGCTACGTCGGCGCGTTCGGCGCCGGCTCGAAGCTCAAGTTCATCGCGAACCTGCTGGTGACGATCCACAACCTCTCGACGGCCGAAGCGGTCGTGCTCGCGCAGAAAGCCGGGCTCGACGCCGCTGAGATGATCGAGATCGTCGGCGACGGCGCGGGCGCCTCGCGAATGCTCGCCGTGCGCGGGCCGATGATGGCCGCCGGCTCGTACGGCGACGCGTCGATGAAGCTCGACGTCTACCAGAAGGACATCGACATCATCGCGGACTTCGCGCGCGACGTCGGCGCGCCGACGCCGCTGTTCTCGCAGAGCGCGGTGTTCTACACCGCGGCGCTGGCGCAAGGCCGCGGCAAGCAAGACACCGCGGCGATCGCGTCGGTGCTCAAGACGATGGCCGGGCTCGCGGCGGATCCCTGACCGGCGGGCGAGGAGCGCACATGGGACCTCAGTTCTACATTCAGAACGCGCTCGGCGGGCTCGCCTACGGGAGCCTGCTGTTCCTGATCGCCTCCGGCTTGACGCTGATCTTCGGATTGATGCGCATCATCAACTTGGCCCAAACGGCGTTCTACCTGCTCGGCGCGTACGTCGGGCTCGCGCTGGTCTCGCACGGCACGAACTTCTGGCTCGCCAGCATCGCGGGCGGCGCCGTCACCATGGTGCTCGGGCTCGCGGTCTACAGCGCGTTCCTGCACCGCTACCACGCCGATCCGCTGACGTCGCTGCTGCTCACGCTCGGGTTCGCGCTGATCATGGACGACGGCGTGCTCGCGATCTGGGGCGGCGACCCGCACTCGATCGCGCCGCCCGCGATGCTGGCCGGTTCGCTGCAGTTCGGCGCGCTGGTGTTCCCGGTGTACTGGCTGGCCGTCATCGTGATCAGCTTCGTCGTCGCCGGACTGCTGTTCGTGCTGCTGCAGCGCACCAAGCTGGGGATGATGATCCGCGCCAGCGTCGACGACGAGGAGATGGCGCGCGGCGTCGGCGTCGACGTCAACCGCGCGTTCTTCGTCGTCTTCGCGATCGGCGCGTTCGTCGCGGGGCTCGGCGGTCTGCTCGGCGGCCCGATCACCAGCGCGTATCCCGGGCTCGACGGCGAGCTGACGCCGCTCGCGTTCGCGGTGGTGATCGTGGGCGGGATGGGCAGCCTCAGCGGCGCGCTCGTCGGCAGCCTGCTGATCGGGCTGGTCAACGCGTTCGGCAAAGCGCTCTTCCCCGAGCTGTCGTACTTCACCATCTTCGTCCCGGTCGCGCTGATCATGGCGTTCCGTCCGCAAGGGCTGTTCGGACGGCAGGTGTGAGCGCACGGCTGCGCTGGATCGCGATCGGCCTCGGGCTTGTCGTGGCGCTGCTGCTGCCGCGGCTCGGCGTGCCGACGTTCTACGTCTCGCTGCTGACGCAGACGTGGATCTTCGCGATCGTCGCGATGAGCCTCGACTTTCTGATCGGCTTCACCGGGCTGGTGAACTTCAGTCAGGCCGCGCTGTTCGGCGTCGGCGCGTACGCCGTCGGGATCGGCGCGACGCGCTTTCACATCACCGCGTTCGTGCCGGTCATCGCGCTGGGGATGCTGTCGGCCGTCGTGACGGCGGCGGTGTTCGGGCTGGTCGCGCTGCGCGCCGAAGGCGTCGGCTACATCATCATCACCATCGCGCTGAACGAGATCGTGTGGGGGCTGGCCTACCAGTGGGTCTCGGTCAGCGGCGGCGACAACGGCATCACCGGGATCGTGCGCCCGCACGTCGGCCCGTTCGACGTCTCGGCGAACACCGGCTACTACTACGTCTGCCTGGTGCTGTGCGCGATCTCGCTGCTGCTCCTGATGACGATCGTGCGGTCGCCGTTCGGGCTGGCGCTGAAAGGCGTGCGCGAGACGCCGCGCCGGATGCGCGCGCTGGGCTACAACGTCTGGCTCTACCGCTATGCCGCGATGCTGATCTCGGGCGCGTTCGCCGGGCTGGCCGGCGTGCTGTTCGCCTGGTACAACCAGTTCGTCGGGCCGGTCGCGCTCTCGCTCGACCAGTCGACCCAGATCCTCATCATGGTGATCCTGGGCGGGATCGGCACGCTGTTCGGCCAGCTCTTCGGCGCGTTCGTCGTCGTGTTCCTGAGCAACGAGCTGAGCGCGGTGACGCAGCGCTGGCAGATGGTGCTCGGCATCGTCTACTTCGTGGTCGTGATGTACGCGCCGGGCGGCCTGGTGGTGCTCGTGCCGCGGCTGTGGGCGCGCTTGCGCGGGCGGCGGACGGCGCTCGTTCCGGCCGAACCGCTGCTCGCCACCGGCGGCACGGTGGCGAACGCGCCGGCCGAGGCGGCGGACGAACCGTGAACGCCGCGAGCAACGGCGACGTCTGCCTCGCGCTCGACGGCGTCTCGAAGCGCTTCGGCAGCCTCAGCGTGCTGGAGGACGTCTCGCTGACCATCCGCAGCGGCGAGCGCTGCGGGATCATCGGCCCGAACGGCGCGGGCAAGTCGACGCTGTTCAACATCGTCGCCGGCGAGCTGCCGTGCTCGCGCGGCTCGGTGCGCTTCCTCGGCGCCGACGTCACGCGGCTCAGCGCGCACGCGCGCGCGCGGCGCGGGCTGGCGCGCACCTTCCAGACGACGACGCTGTTCCCGCGGCTCACGGTGCTCGAGAACATCGTGCTGGCGCTGCAGGCGCGCAGCGCGGAACGCTTCGCGCTGCTCGCTCCGCGCAGCCGCTACCGCGCGCGCGACGACGAAGCGCGCGCGCTCCTCGACCGCGTCGGCCTCGCGGCGCGCGCGAACGAGCCCGTCGACGCGCTGGGCTACGGTGAGAAGCGCCAGATCGAGATCCTGCTCGCGCTCGCCCAGCGCCCGAAGCTGCTGCTGCTCGACGAGCCGACGGCGGGTCTCGCGCCGGGCGACGCCTCGCTGGTCACCGAGATGCTCAAGCGCGAGCGCGGCGGCGTGACGATGGTGCTGATCGAGCACGACATGGGCGTCGTGTTCGACGTCGTCGACCGCCTGACGGTGCTGCACCACGGCCGCGTCGTCGCCGACGGCCCGCTCGACACGATCCGCGGCGACGCCAACGTGCAAGAGATCTATCTGGGCGGCAAGCTGTGAGCCTGCTCGACGTCGACGAGATCCACACCTACTACGAGCACAGCCACATCTTGCAGGGCGTCTCGCTGCGCGCCGAAGCCGGCACGGTCACCGCACTGCTCGGCCGGAACGGCGTCGGCAAGACGACGCTGATCCGCTCGGTGATCGGCTTCACGCCGCCCCGCGCCGGCAGCATCCGCTTCGCCGGCGATGCGATCGAACGGCTGCCGTCGCACACGATCGCGCGCCGCGGCGTCGGACTCGTGCCGCAGGGCCGGCGCGTCTTTCCGTCGCTCACCGTCGAGGAGAACCTGCGCATCGGCGCGCTCCCCGCGCGGTCCGGGCGCTGGTCGCTCGACACGGTGTACGCGATGTTCCCGCGCCTGCGCGAACGGCGCGGGAACTACGGCGGCCAGCTCAGCGGCGGCGAGCAGCAGATGGTCGCGATCGGGCGCGCGCTGATGGCCAACCCGGTACTGCTGCTCATGGACGAGCCGTCCGAGGGGCTCGCGCCGCTGATCGTCCGCGAGCTGGAGGCCACGATGTTCCGGCTGAAGGAGACAGGGCTGGCGATCGTGCTGGTCGAGCAGAACCTGCCGCTCGCGCTCGCGGTCGCCGACACCGCGTACATCATCAGCAAAGGCCGCGTGGTGTTCCACGGCGACCCGCAGACCATTCGCACCGACGGCGAGGTTCGCACCAAGTACTTGGGGATCTAGCTCAGCTCACAACGGAGGATCATCGATGAGGACGTCCATACGGGCGAAGACCGCGGCGCTGGCCGCGGTGCTCGCGATTTCCGCCGCCGGCCTTCCGTCGCCGGCGCCCTCGGCCGAGCGCGGTCCGATCAAGGTCGCGCTGCTCGCGCCGACCTCGGGCTCCGCCGCCGCCGCCGGACACGACATGGTCGCGGGCTGGCAGCTCTTCTGGAAAGAGCACAACAACAGAGTCGCGGGCCGCACCATCCAGACGACCGTCTACGACACCGCGTCGAACCCCGCGCACGCGCTCGACCAAGCGCGGCACGCCGTCGAGCAGGACGGCGCGCAGATGATCGTCGGACCGTATCTCGCCAACGAAGGGCTCGCGGTCGCGCCGTACGGGATCCAGCACCGCATCCCGATGTTCTTCCCGACCGTCTCGGCCGACGATCTCTCGCAGCGCCAGGCGAACGCGTTCGTGATCAAGGTCGCCGGCTGGTCCTCGAGCCTGCCGACGCACGCGGCCGGCGAGTGGGCGTACGAGCAGGGCCACCGCAAGATGGTCACGCTGGCGAACAGCTACGCCTTCGGCTACGAGAACGCCGGCGGCTTCGCGCAGACGTTCACCCAGAAGGGCGGGAAGATCGCCGATCAGATCTGGGCGCCGCTCGGCACGACCGACTACACGCCGTACATCAGCAAGGTGCAAGCCTCGCAGCCGGACGCGCTGTTCGTCGAGATGGTCGGCGCGGACGCCGTGCACTTCCTCCAGCAATGGAGCCAGCTCGGCCTGAAGAACAAGATCCCGCTGATCGCCAACGAGACGACGACCGATCAGTCCAACATCCGCTCGATCGCGCCGGAGATCGTCGAGGGGATCACGAGCTTCGGCCACTTCGCCGAGGGCCGCGACGCGCCCGCGACGCGCAGCTTCATCGAGAAGTACGGCAAGTCCGAAGGCGTGCTGCCGTCGTACATGGCGACCTCGTTCTACACCGCCGCGCAGTGGATCGCGCAAGCGCTGGACAAAGTGCACGGCAACGTCGCGGACTCCGGGACGCTGCTGCGCGCGGTGCGCGAGATCAAGCTCGCCGACTCGGCGTTCGGACCGATGGCGCTCGACCAGTATGGCGCGCCGATCGAGAACGTCTACGTGCGCAAGGTCGTCGCGACGACCGGCGAGGCCGCGAAGTACGCCAAGACGTGGAACATCGTGCTCAAGACGTACCCGCGCGTCTCGCAGTTCTGGACCTGGAAGCCCGCCGACTATTTGAAGCAGCCGGTCTACTCTCCGAGCTATCAAGGACATTAGCAATGATGATGAAGCGCATCGCCTGGCTCGCCGCGGCGAGCTTCGTTCTGGGAAGCATCGGGGCCGGCGCCGGCGGCGCGCGCGCGCAGGCGCGAACGCTGAAGATCGGCTTCCTCTACCCGGTGACCGGCGTCTTCGCGGCGCCCGGCAAGTACATGCAAGAAGGGCTCGAGCTCTACCTCAAGGAGCACGGCAACAAGCTCGGCGGGATGAACGTCGAGGTCGACGTCGCCGACGATCAAGGGAATCCGTCGGTCGGCTTGACGCAGATCCGCAAGCTGGTCGAGCAGGATCACGTCGACGTGATCTTCGGGCCGCTCTCCGCGGCGGTCGGCTCGGCGATCGTCCCGTACATCGAGCAGCACAAGGTCGCCGCCGTCTACCCGATCGTCTCTTCCGACGATCTGACGCAGCGCACGCCGAGCGACTACATCGTGCGGACGGAGTGGACCAGCAGCCAGCCGACGCACGTCCTGGGCGACTACGCCTACAAGACGCTGAAGTACCGCCGCGTCGCGACGATCGCGTACGACTTCAGCTTCGGCTGGGAGAGCCTGGGCGGCTTCATCGACACGTTCCAGCGTGACGGCGGCAAGATCGTCAAGGAGGTCTGGACGCCGCTGGTGACGCCGGACTACTCGCCGTTCCTCTCGGCGCTGCCGCGCGACGTCGACGCCGTGATGTGCAGCTACTCCGGCGCCGCGGCGGTGAACTTCGTCAAGCAGTACAAAGCCTTCGGCCTCAAGATGCCGCTGATCTGTCAGGGCAACACGACGGACGAGAGCACGCTGGGCGACATGCCGGACGCCGTCGGCATGATCACCGCGCTGCAGTACAGCGCCGCGCTGAAGAACCCGGCCAACGAGAAGTTCGTCGCCGCCTACACCAAAGCGTACGGGCACGAGCCGTCGTACTACGCCGAAGGCACGTACGTCGGCGCCGAGTACCTGAACCGCGGCTTGGCGGCGGTGCGCGGCAACACGTCCGACGCGATCGCCTTCGTCAAGGCGATGCGCGCGGTTCGCGTGACCGACGCACCGCGCGGGCCGCTGCGCCTCGACGATCGCGGCAACCCGGTACAGAACATCTACATCCGCCGCGTCGAGAAGCAAGGCTCGCAGCTCCAGAACGTCGTGATCCAGACCTATCCGAACGTCTCGCAGTTCTGGACCTACAATGCCGCCGAGTACCTCAAGCAGCCGGTGTACGACCGCACGCATCCGGCGTGCAACGCGTGCGGCGGCTGAACGGCGGCGTCACGGTTCGCTCTTGCCATCATGGCACTCGTTGCGGAGCAGCGCTCGACGTGACGGTTTGGCATATCTTCAGAGATTCTTCACGGCAGCCGCGTACGGTGGTTGCAGAGAAGGAGGTTCTCGGAAGGCATGAGCAAGCGACTCGCGATCTTAGCGTTCGTCATGGCGGCTGCGTTGGCGGCGTGCGGTGGCGGCGGCAGCAGCGGCCCCGCAGTCGGGCCGCCGGCGCCAACACCGACGCCGGGACCGTCCGGCAATTTACCGCAGTCGGAAGCGGTTTCCGCCGGCGGCGCGGCATGGGTGAACCCGGCCAGTCATCGCACGCTGTACTGGCTCGACGTCGACACGGCGACGGGCGGAACGTGCACCGGTCAGTGTCTCGGCGTGTGGCCGGTCTTCGCGCCGGCGGCCGGATCGGCAGCGACCGACAACATGACGATCATCACGCGCTCCGACGGAACGGGGCAACAGTGGGCGTATCAAGGACACCCGCTCTACACGTACGCCGGCGACACCGGGCCGGATCAAGTGAACGGCGACAACTTCCCCGACTTCGGCGGAAGCTGGCACGTCGCACGGCCGAACGCCGCGGCGCCGACGCCTCCACCGGGCGGCGGAACGCCTCCGCCGTGCCACGGCTACTGCTGAGCTAACCAGCACAGCGCGAGAGGAGCCGCGTCCCTCCGGCCGGGAGTACTCCGGCCGGAGGGATTCCATTTGGTTCAGGAACTCGCGCGCACCGTTCGCGCGCCGCGCGGAACGGCGCTGCGCGCGCGCAGCTGGCAGACCGAAGCCGCGCTGCGCATGCTGATGAACAACCTCGATCCCGAGGTCGCCGAACGGCCGGACGACTTGGTCGTCTACGGCGGAATCGGCAAGGCGGCGCGCGACTGGCCGTCGTTCGACCGCATCGTCGCCGAGCTCGAGCGGCTGCGCGACGACGAGACGCTCGCGATCCAGTCGGGGAAGCCGGTCGGGGTCTTTCGCACGCATCCGGACGCGCCGCGGGTGGTGCTCGCCAACTCGAACCTCGTGCCGCGCTGGGCGACGTGGGAGCACTTCCACGAGCTCGATCGCAAAGGGCTGATGATGTACGGCCAGATGACGGCCGGCTCGTGGATCTACATCGGCTCGCAAGGGATCGTGCAAGGGACGTACGAGACGTTCGCCGAGCTCGGCCGCCGTCACTACGGCGGCGACTTGGCCGGAAGGTGGATTCTGACCGCGGGCCTCGGCGGGATGGGCGGCGCGCAGCCGCTCGCCGCGACGATGGCCGGCGCGTCGATGCTCGCGATCGAGTGCGATCCGGCGCGCGTCGAGAAGCGCCTGCAGACGCGCTATCTGGACGAGCGCGCCGAGTCGCTCGACGAAGCGCTCGCGATGCTCGCCGAATCCGCGCGCACCAAGGTTCCCGTTTCGGTCGCCGTGCTCGGCAACGCGGCGGAGATCGTGCCGGAGCTGCTGCGGCGCGGCGTGCGGCCGGACGCGGTGACCGATCAGACCTCGGCGCACGATCCGGTCAACGGCTATCTGCCCGCCGGCTGGACGCTGGAACGATGGCGCGATGCGCGCGCGCACGATCCCGAGTCGGTCGCGGCGGCGGCGAAGCGCTCGATGGTGGCGCACGTCGAGGCGATGGTCGCATACCACCGCCTGGGCGTCCCGACGTTCGACTACGGCAACAACATCCGCCAGATCGCGCACGACGCGGGGCTCGCCGACGCGTTCGCGTTCCCGGGGTTCGTGCCGGCGTACATCCGGCCGCTGTTCTGCCGCGGCGTCGGGCCGTTCCGCTGGGTCGCGCTCTCCGGCGATCCCGACGACATCACGAAGACCGACGCCAAGGTCAAAGAGCTCATCCCGAACGACCCGCACCTGCACCGCTGGCTCGACCTCGTGCGCGAGCGGATCGCGTTTCAAGGTCTGCCCGCGCGCATCTGCTGGATCGGGCTCGGCGACCGCGACCGCGTCGGCTTGGCGTTCAACGAGATGGTCGCGCGCGGCGAGCTGAAGGCGCCGATCGTGATCGGTCGCGACCACCTCGACAGCGGCAGCGTCGCCTCGCCGAACCGCGAGACGGAAGGGATGCTGGACGGTTCCGACGCGGTCAGCGACTGGCCGCTACTCAACGCGATGCTGAACGTCGCGGGCGGCGCGACGTGGGTCTCGATCCACCACGGCGGCGGCGTCGGGATCGGCTTCTCGCAGCACGCCGGCGTGGTGATCGTCTGCGACGGAACGGATGCGGCGGCGAAGCGGATCGCGCGCGTGCTGTGGAACGATCCGGCGAGCGGCGTCGCGCGCCACGCCGACGCGGGCTACGAGACCGCGCTCGCGTGCGCGCACGAGCACGGTCTGCGCCTGCCGATGCACCCGTCGACCCCACCGGATAGCGAGCCCGAACCGAACAGCCGACAGGCTCGCCGGTGAGCGGACCGCCGCTGCGGCGCACGACGGTGACCCTCCGTGCGGGCGAACTGCGCGGCGGCGACGTGCGCGCGCTGCTGCGCGACGACGCCGCGCTCGCGCTCGACCCGAGCGCGAAAGCCGGCGTCGACCGCGCCGCCGAGGTCGTCGCCGCGATCGCCGCGCGCGACACGAGCGTGTACGGCGTGAACACCGGCTTCGGCAAGCTGGCGCAGACCCGGATCCCGCGCGACAAGCTGGCCGACTTGCAGCGCAACCTCGTCGTCTCGCACGCCTGCGGGGTCGGCACGCCGCTCCCGCGCGACGTCGTCCGGCTCGTGCTCGCGCTCAAGATCAACTCGCTCGCGCGCGGCTATTCGGGCGTGCGCTGGTCGGTGATCGAGACGCTGCTCGCGTGCCTGGAACGCGACGTGCTGCCGGTGATTCCGGGGCAGGGTTCGGTCGGCGCGTCCGGCGATCTCGCGCCGCTGGCGCACCTGTCGGCGGCGCTGATCGGCGTCGGCGACGCCGTCGCCGGCGGGCGGCGCCTTCCGGCGACCGACGCGCTGGCGCAGGCCGGGATCGCGCTGCTCGAGCTGCGCGCGAAGGAAGGGCTGGCGCTGCTGAACGGGACGCAGGTCTCCACCGCGCTCGCCCTGCGCGGCCTCGTGGGAGCCGAAGACGTCCTGGCCGCGTCGCTGGTCGCGGGCGCGCTGTCGGTCGAAGCCGCGCTGGGCAGCGTGCGGCCGTTCGACGCGCGCATCCACGCGGTGCGCGGGCACGCGTCGCAGAGCGACGTCGCCGCGGCGCTGCGCGGCTTGATCGAGGGCAGCCGGATCAACGAGTCGCACCGCGACTGCGGCCGCGTCCAGGATCCGTACAGCCTGCGCTGCATCCCGCAGGTCCTGGGCGCCTGTCTGCGCACGCTGCGCGATTCGGCCGCGATCCTGGTCGACGAGGCGAACGCCGTCTCCGACAACCCGCTGGTCTTCGCCGACACCGGCGAGGTGATCTCCGGCGGCAACTTCCACGCCGAACCCGTCGCGCTGGTCGCCGACGCGCTCGGCGTCGCCATCGCCGAGATCGGCAACATCAGCGAACGCCGCTGCGCGCTGCTGGTCGATCCCACGTTCAGCGCGCTGCCGGCGTTTTTGGCGACCGATCCGGGCCTCGAGTCGGGGTACATGATCGCGCAGGTGAGCGCCGCGGCGCTCGCGTCCGAGAACAAAGGGCTCGCGCATCCCGCCAGCGTCGACTCGATCCCGACCTCGGCGGGACAAGAGGACCACGTCAGCATGGCGACGCACGGCGCGCGCCGGCTCGACGACATGCTGCGCAACGCCGCGAACATCGTCGCGATCGAGCTGCTCTCGGCCGCGCGCGGCATCGGGTTCCGCCGCCCGCTCCGCACCTCCGCGGCGCTCGAAGCCGTCCTCGCCGAGGTCGCGCCCGACGGCGGCGGCAGCGGCGACCGGTATCTCGCGCCGGAGATCGAGCGCGTCGCCGCACTCGTGCTGAGCGGCCGTTTCACGCCGCTGCTCGCCTCGTTGTTCCCGACGACGGAGACTCGATGACCCAGCCCATGGAGCAGTGATTCACGGCGCCACGGTAACGCCCGGTCCTCTCTGACATCAGGGCGCCGAACACGCGGAGGAAGGGCGCCGTTTCCTGCAATCCCGAAGCGGTGCGTCATGCAGCAGCAACAGAACGAGCAACACAGCGTCGCGCGCGCCGAGTTCGTCCAGACCAGCGACGGCAAGCGCGCGTTCTATGCCGTGCCCACGGGCAGCGGCCCGTTCCCCGGCGTGCTCGTGTATCAAGAAGCGTTCGGCGTGAACGACTACGTGCAGAGCGAAGTGCGGCGGCTCGCCGAGCACGGCTACGCCGCGGTCGCGCCCGACCTCTTCGACGGGAAGACGTACGACTACAACGATCGCGAGAGCATCGGCGCGCGGCTCGGCAGCCTCAGCGACGACGGGATGCTCGACCACGTGCGCGCCTCGGCGGCGTTCCTCGGCGCGCAGCCGCAGGTGAAGAAGAGCGCGTACGGTGCGGTCGGCTTCTGCATGGGCGGGCGGCTCGCGGTTCTGACGGCGATCGCGCTCGGCGACCGGATCGCGGCGGCGGCGTCGTTCTACGGCGGCGGGATCGCGCCCGAGCAGAAGCGCTTCTTCGAACCGCTCGCGGACCGGCTCGGCGAGGTCGAGGCGGAGCTGTTGCTGCTGTACGGCGCCGACGACGAGTCGATCGCCCCGCGCGAGCACGCCCGCGTCGCGGAGACGCTCTCCGCGCACAAGAAGGCGTACACGCTGTGCGTCTTCCCCGGCGCGGGACACGGGTACGCGTCGCGCGATCGCGCGTCGTACGCACCGGAGATCGCCGAGGCTTCGTGGCGGCGCACGCTCGCGCTGTTCCATCGCACGCTGCGGTAGCGGGTCGTTCGAGCCGTGATTCGTGCCCGTAATGGTGCCGTCCCGCCCGATCCGTCTAGTGGTTCATAGCTGCGAGCGGCTCGCCGGCCACGACGGTCCCTGAACAACGGCTCGCGCCGAGCCAGTAGCACAGCTCCGCCGGCGACCCGATGTCCCACAGCGCGAGGTCGCAGCGCGCGCCCGCGCGCAGCTCGCCGCGGTCGGCGAGGCCGAGCGCGCGCGCGGCGTGGCGCGTCGCGCCGGCGACGGCCTCTTCCGGCGTGAGACCGAACAGCACGCACGCCAGGTTCAGCACGGTCGGCAGCGTCAGCACCGGCGACGTCCCGGGATTGCAGTCGGTCGCGAGCGCGATCGGGACGCCGTGCGCGCGCAGCGCGGCCACTGGCGGCTTCACCGTCTCGCGCAGATAGTAGTACGCGCCCGGCAGCAGCACCGCGACGGTGCCCGCGCGCGCGAGCGCCGCGATGCCGGCCTCGCTGGTGTGCTCGAGATGATCCGCGGACAGTGCGCCGTGCTCTGCGGCGACCGCGGCGGCGCCGGTGTCGGCGATCTGATCGGCGTGGACCTTCACCGCGAGGCCGAGCCGCCGCGCCGCGTCGAGCACGCGCGCCGTCTCGCGCGCTGAGAACGCGATCGTGTCGCAAAAGACGTCGACCGCGTCGGCGAGCGCTTCGCGCGCGAGCCGCGGCAGCATCTGGTCGCAGACGAGGTCGAGATACGCCTCGCGCCGATCGGCATACTCCGGCGGAACGACGTGCGCGCCGAGGTACGTCGTGCGCACGGTGATCCCCAGCTCGCGGCCGAGCCGGCGCGCGACGCGGAGCAGCCGCAGCTCCGTCTCGGCGTCCAGCCCGTAGCCGGACTTGATCTCCAGCGTCGTCGTGCCGTTCGCGATCATCGCGCGCACGCGCGCCGCGGCGTCACGGTAGAGCGTCTCCTCGTCCGCCGCCCGGGTCATCGCGACGGTGTGCGCGATCCCGCTGCCGCCGGTCGCCGCGGCGGTGTAGCTCTGCCCCGCGACGCGCCGCTCGAAATCGCCGACACGGTCGCCGCCGAACACCACGTGCGTGTGCGGGTCGACCAGTCCCGGCGTGATCCAGCGCCCTTCGCAGTCGATCGCGCGCTCGGCGAGCCGCAGCGGATCGCCGTCCAGCTCGGCGCGCGCGCCGACCCACGCGATCGTTCCGTCGCGCGCCGCGACGACGCCGTCGCCGAGCGCACCGTACGCCGCGCCGCCCGGCGTCATCGTCGCGACGCGCGCACCGTACCAGAGTGTGTCGAAGCGCCCGCTCACGCCCGCACCGCGCGCATGACGGATCGGCCCTTCATCGCCGCCTCCCGCTCAGGTCGCGCCGGGACGGCGCACGACGCGCAGCGCCAGCGCGCCCAGCACGACGGCGGCGGCGATGAGCGCGCCGGTCAGCAGCCAGGGAACGCGCTCGCCGATCGGCCGCGGATCGCGGAAACCGCGGTTCGGAACGGTCTCGCCGGCGCGCGCGTCGACGGCACGCCAGGTCTCGTGCGCCAGACGCGCGCCGAGGTCGTACGACGGCGCCTGCGCGCCGGCGTTTCCGGAGAGCAGCCGGATCGGCGCCTGTGGGGCGGCGCAGACGATCGCGTGCGGCCGTGCCAGCAGCGACGGGCGCAGCGGCCGCAGCGGCGCGTCGTTGCCGTTGCGCACCGTGACCCGAACGTAGCGCGCCGTCGTCTCGCTGAGCGGCACGCTGGTCTGCGCGCCACCTTCCGCATAGCGCGCGATCGTGCCGCCGCCGGCGCTCGTCCACTGCGTGCCGTCGTCGCTCACCTCGACTGCGACCTCGCGCTCGTACAGCGCACCGCCGTAAGCGAACGTCACCGCCGACGGCCGCACCGGCACCGGCGCCTCGAACGTCCAGCGCTGCTCGTGCGTCGCGTCGTCGACCGTCGCGCGCGGCGCCAGCGGCAGCCGCACCAGCGCCGGATCGCGTGAGCCCGCCGCGGCGACGCGCGCGCCGGTCAGCGGAAACGCCGCAGCGGGATCGAGCACGCGCACGCGCAGCCAGCGCGAGCGCGTCGGCGGGATGCTCACCGTCGTGTTGCCGCGGCCGCTGTCTTGCGCGACGCGGTAGAGGATCGCGTCCTCGCGGACGACCCGCCAGGTGCGCCGGTCGTCGCTGGCGTCGATCGCGGCGCGCTCGAAGTACGTCGCGCGCCGGGCCGTGTCGACGTCGAGCGTGACGGCGTCGACCAGCGCGCCCGACGGCCCGAGGTCGAGCACCGCCTGCGTGCCGCGGTGCGGGACGAAGCCGGCGTCGATCACCGGCACGGAACGCTCGCCGACCGCCGCGCGCGCCGGATCCAGCGCGTACGGAACTTCCGTTCCGCGGGTGTCGGTCACGCGCAGGTCCGCGTAGCCGCCGTCGCGGCCGGGATCGATCGACGGCGGCAGCACGACGCGCACGTAGCGCGTCCGCGGCGCGGCGCGCTCGAGCGCGACCGGCGTGACGCGCGACCACGCGCTCCACGCCGGCCCGGCGTCGATCGCCGTCACGCCTGCGCTTCTCGGCCGGCCGCCTGCGCGCGCATGTACCAGGCCGAGACGCCCAGGCAGACGAGGCCGAGCACGACGAACGACGCGATGCGCCAGGTGACCTCGACGTTGCTGAGATCGATCGTGAACACTTTGAAGATCGTCAGCGCGAACAGCGCCAGGCCCAGCCGGAGCAGCAGCGCGGAGCCGCGCCGCATCCCGAGCCCGAACAGCGTGGTCGCGTACGCCGTCCACGCGAACGAGACGGCGAACTGCGCGTGGCTGGGAACCGCGTTGTCCCAGCCCGTTCCGCCGAGCGCGTCCAGCAGCACGCGCGAGATCCCCGCCACCGCGACGACGTTCGCGACGATTCCGGCGGCGGTCGCCCATGCGCCGCCGCCGCCCAGCCCGTGCCGCGTGCGCGCCAGCTCGCTCCGCGCGAAGATCAGCGCGGCGACGGTGATGAAGAACGCGAGCGCGAGCGCGCTGAACGCGGTGTTCTGGGGCGGCGTGATGAGCGCCCAGCCCAGCAGCCACACCGACGCGCAGCCGACGATCGCCGCGCCCGCGCCGGTGACGTAGCGGTCGCCGCGCCGCGCGCCGAGCACGACGAGCACCGCGCCTTCGAGCGCGAACGCGTCGAGCAGCGTCACGCGGTGCAGCAGCGCCGGCAGCGCCAGCGTCGCCGCCGACAAGCCGAGGTAGCCGTACGCGACCGTCATCGGCTTCGGCACCGGCACGAAGCGCGCCGCGAGCAAGAACGCCGCGGCGAGCGCGACGAACGCGATGCCGAGATGCGTGTCGCGATAGGAGAAGATCCAGCCGAGCATCGCCGCGTAGGCGAACGCGTCGACGGCGAGCAGTGTCAGACGCAGCGCCGACGCCGTCCGGTCGCGCGCGGCGCCGGCCGCGAACGCGACCGCGAACAGCGCGCACAACGCGGTCGTCACGACCGCCGCTGCGGCGACGCTCCAGCCGTGCGCGGGCGCGAAGACCGGCAGGTACAACGCCGAGGCGACGAACGCGGCGCCTTCGACGAACCGATAGCGCACGCGGACGCCCAGCGCCGCGAAGCCGAGCGCGAGCACGAACAGGTACGCCGCGAGCACCGTGCGGTCCGGCGTGTCGCTGCTGAGCAGCACCGGCGTGAGGAAGCCGCCGATCAGGCCGAGCAGCGCGACGCGCTCGGCGCGCCGCGTCGCCGCGACGACCGCCAGCACCGCGGTCACGGCGATCATCGCCACGAACGCGGCCAGCCGGGGAACGTGCAGCTCCGGGAAGACGGCGACCGCCGCCCACAGCGAGAGGTACAGCACGCCGGAGCCGAGGCCGATCAGTCCCTCGGCGACGGGTACCTCGCCCGGCCGGTGCCGGCGAATCCCCTCGGCCACCAGCGCGACGCCCGCCAGCAGGCCGAGCACGATCCGTTCCACCGGCCCGACCCAGCCGCGCGTGAAGGCGAGGTTCAAGAAGAACGCCGTCCCGAGCAGCACCAGGAACAGCCCGGCGAGCTGCAGCCCGCGCCCGGCGAACAGCCCTTCCAGCGAAACCGGCGCCCTGGCCGGGCCCGACATGCCGGGCACCGTCGCCGTGGCCGTGACGACCGGCTGCGGCACGGCGCCCGGTGCGGCGGCGGCGGGCGGCGACGCGGCGGGCAAAGGCGCCGCTGCGGCTGCAGCCGGTTGCGGTGCGGCGGCGGCGGATGGCGCGGCCGCCGCGCGGCTCAGCTCGGCGCGGAGGGCGGCGGCTTCGTGTTCGACGCGGCGCAGGCGGACGTCGAGCGCCTCGTAGAGCTCGGGTTCCATGGTCCTCTCCTCGGTGCGATGACCGTGACGGATGGCACGCCGAGCGTAGCACCGGCGCGATTTCGCGCGCGTCCGTAGTTCTACCGACGAGGCGGAACGGTTCCTGTTCGCGCGAAGCGCACGGCCGATGCGTCTCTTCGCGCGGACCGCGTTTCTCCCGGACGGCTGGGCGCCGGACGTGGCGCTGGAGATCGCGCCCGACGGCATGCTGGTCGGGGTCCGCCCCGGCGCCGCGCCCGGCCCGGACGCCGAGATCCTCGACGGTCCGGTGCTGCCGGGGATGCCGAACCTGCACTCCCACGCCTTCCAGCGCGCGATGGCCGGCCGGGCCGAACGCCGCGGCGCGAGCGACGACGACTTCTGGACCTGGCGCGAAGCGATGTACGCGCTCGCCGCGGCGCTCCAGCCGGACGCGCTGTTCGGCGTCGCGCGCGAGGTCTACGGCGCGATGCTGCGCGCCGGCTACACCGTCGTCGCCGAGTTCCACTACCTGCACCGCGACCCGAGCGGCGCGTGGTACGCCGACAAAGCGGCCACGTCGCGCGCGCTGATCGCCGCCGCGCAGGACGCCGGCATTGCGATCTGTCTCCTGCCCGCGCTCTACGCGCACGCCGCGCCCGGCGGTGCGCCGCTGCAGGCGCGGCAGCGCCGGTTCGCCGCGCACGCCGAAGACGTGCTCGAGATCGCCGCGGCGCTGCGGCGCGATCACGCGGGCGACCCGGACGTCGTCGTCGGCGCGTGCGCGCACTCGCTGCGCGCGGTGACGCCGGACGAGCTGCGCGCGCTGCTCGACGGCGCGCCGCGCGACGTTCCGGTGCACATCCACGCCGCCGAACAGACGCGCGAGGTCGACGCGGTCCGCGCGGCGCTCGGCGCGCCGCCCGTCGCGTGGCTGCTCGCCAACCACGACGTCGGCGCGCGCTGGTGCTTGGTGCACGCGACGCAGGTCGGCGCCGCCGAACGGGCGCAGCTCGCGCGCAGCGGCGCGGTCGCCGGGCTGTGCCCGACGACCGAGGCGAACCTCGGCGACGGCCTCTTTCCGCTCGGCGCGTATCTCGCGGACGGCGGTGCGCTCGGGATCGGTTCGGACAGCAACGTCTCGCTCTCGCCGGTCGAAGAGCTGCGCTGGCTCGAGTACGGGCAGCGGCTTGCGACGCGGCGGCGCATCGTGGCCGGAACGGACGCGAACGTCTCCTGCGGCGAGGCGCTGTACGCGCGCGCCGCGCGCGGCGGCGCGCAGGCGTGCGGGATCGTGGCCGGAACGCTCGCGCCCGGACGGCGCGCCGATCTCGTCGTGCTCGACGAGCGCGCCGCGCCGCTCGCCGGCGCGCCGCCCGACGAGCTGCTCGACCGCTACGTCTTCGCCGCCGAGCGCGCCGCGCCGCGGCACGTGATGGTGCGCGGGCGGTGGCGGGTGCGCGACGGCGTGCTTTCGGCAGAGGCTTCAAGGACGAGCGGCTATTCTTTGTGAATCGTCCCGGCGAAGGAGCGGCACGAGCGATGGCAACGATCGAGTTCACCCAGAACTACGAAGACCTGTCGACGGATCAGGGCTTTCAGTTCAAATTCTTGTGCGACCGCTGCGGCAACGGCTACATGTCGAGCTTTCAGACGAATCCGCTCGGTATGGCGGGCGGATTCCTGCGCGCGGCCGGCGGCATCTTCGGCGGCATCCTCGGTTCGGCCGGAAACAGCTCGTACGAGATCCAGCGCGCGGTCGGCGGACCGCAGCACGACGCCGCGCTGAAGGGCGCGGTCGAGGAGATCGAGCCGCTCTTCCATCAGTGCAAGCGCTGCGGAACCTGGGTCTGCGGCGAGATCTGCTGGAACGCGGAGCGCAGCCTGTGCAAGCAGTGCGCGCCGGTGCTGCAGGAAGAGCTCGCGTCGGCACAGGCGTCGGTCGCGCGCGATCAGGTCTACCAGCGCGCGACCGAGGTCGACCAGACGCACGGGATCGACGTCGGCGCGACCGCGTCGGCGACGCCGAAGTGCCGATCGTGCGGCGCGGAGGCGAGCGGCGGAAAGTTCTGCGCCGAGTGCGGCGCACCGCTCGGGAAACCCACGTGTAGCAGTTGCCATGCCGAGCTCGCGCCGAACGCCAAGTTCTGCGCCGAGTGCGGCACGCGAACCGCCGCGTAGTTCGATCGATTTCGGGTGTGTCGATGGAAATGAATGCGATCGGTTCGCGTCCCAAAGCGCGCCGCTCCGGCGCGCGCGGTGCGCTTCGCGACGCGCGCGAGGCGTGGGTCGCCGGCGAGTTCGAGCGCGCCGTCGCGCTGCTCGGCGACGTCGAGCTGGAGGAGCGCGCGGAACGCCTCGAAGCCGCGGTTCTGCTGGCGCGCGCCGCGCTGCGCGCGGGTGATGCGCCGCGGGCGCTGATCGCGCTCGACGACGCGGCGGAGCTCACCGAAGGCGGCGACGAGCGCGTCACCGCGCAGACGCTGCGCGGCACCGCGCTCGTGCGCCTCGACCGCCTCGACGAAGGGCTCGCGCTGCTCGAGCGCGCCGCCGCCGAGTCGCCGGACGTGCACCACGCGGTGCGCGCGGAGGCCGGCTACGGCTTGGCGCTGGCGTACTTCACCGCGAACCGGCTGGACGACGCCGAGACCGCGCTCGACACGTACGCCGATCCCGACGCCGGCATCGTCCACGCGCGCGCGCTGGAGCTGTTCGGCTGGATCGAGGTGCGCCGCGAGCGCTACCCGATCGCCGCGCGCCACTTCCTCGACGCGCTGGACGCGCTGCGCGCCGCGCCGCAGCGCGATGCGCCGATGCAGGCGTCGCTGCTGCACGGGATGACGAGCATCGCGCTGGACACGCTCGACCTCAAGCTGTTCGAGCGCGTGCGCCGCGACGTCGACGCGATGACGTGGTCGCCGGGGCTCCAGACGCGCTGGTTCGAGATCCGCCGCAGCCGCGCGTACGTCGAGCTGCTCGAAGGGAACGCCGCCGAGGCCTGGCGGCTCGCCGACGAGACGCTGTTCCAGTCGGCCGCCGGCGCGCAGCGCGTCGGCGCGCTGGTCGCGCTGGCGCGCGTCACGCGCGCCGCGGGCGACGCGTTCACGCCCGAACGGCTCGTCCGCAAGGCCGCCGCGATCGCCGCCGACGTCGACTGGGCGGCGACGGCGGCCGACGACCGCGCCGCGCTGCTCGCCGCTGTCCGCGATCTGGCCGAGCTCGACGCGGACGCGGCCGAACGGCTGCTGGGACTGTACGGCGCGCTGCCGCCGTCCCGCCGGCCCGAGGACGTGCTCGAGCGAGAGCCGCGGCTGGACGCGCTCGAGGACCTGGCCCGCGCCGCCCTCGCGCGGGCGCGCGGAGACGCCGCCGGCGCGCTGCGCCGCCTGCGCGCGGCGGCCGCCGTCTGGCGCGCCACCGGCGACCGCTACGACGAGGCGATCGCGCTGCTGAGCCTGCTCGAGATCGGCGGCGCCGACGAGCCGCTGCGCCGGGCCGACGAGCTGACGCGCGTCGCGCCGCGCTCGTGGCTGCGCCGCCGCTACGCCGCGCTCGCCGAGCGCGCCCGCGGCGTCGAGCAGCTCAGCCCCGCCGAGCACCGGGTCATGCTGGCGATCTGCGAGGGCCGCTCGACCGCCGAGATCGCGGGCCGGTTCGGCCGCAGCAAGAACACGATTCGGAACCAGACCCGGCGCGTCTACGAGGTCATGGCGGTCCGCACGCGCTCGGCGCTGGTCTCGAAATGCGCCGCCCTCGGCATCGTCGGAGGCGCTACGCCGTAGTTCTGCTGTACCAAACCGTATCGCACTACAGTAGTATGATTTGGAGGTGAGCCCGGGCAGGCTCTGCTAAGCTGAAGCGCGTGGGACGCTCTTCGGATGTGACGGCCCGGTGATCCACGTCGTCTTCGAGCGGCGCGCGGAACGGCTCGCGGTGTACGGCCCGGACGGTCATCTGTGGCACGTCGTCGCGGCGACCGGCCAGGCGCGGCGCGACGGCCGCGGCGGCCCGCACGGTCCCGGCTCGCCGATCGCGCCGGGCCATTACCGGCTGATCCGCTGCACCGAGCTCGAGCCTGGGACCCCGGAGGACGGCGCCGGCCGGATCGAGATCGCGGATCTCGACACGACCGCGGTGCAGAACCTGCTGCACGCCGGCCGCGCGCGCCGGCGCGGCGCGGAGGTCGAGGTCGCGCGGCTCGCCGGCGCGGTCGGTGGCCTCGCGCTTCACGGCCGTTCCGGCGTGGCGATCCGCGGCGGCGGCGCGGCGCTCGCCGCCCAGCCGAACCCGGAGGATCCGCTCGCGCCGTACCAGCGCCTCACGCCGGCCGACGGCGGCGTGCGCGTGCACAACGCCGACCTCGCGCGCTTGATCCAAATCCTCGCGAGCCACGTCGGCGCCGAGACGGTGCTCTTCACCGTGCTCGGCGAGCCGCGTCACCTCAGGGCATAGGGACGACGCCCGACGTTGAGTCCGTGAAGATCGATTCGCCCAACTGCCGCACGATCAGGTAGCATCCGCAGGCGGACTGCTCCAGCGTCGCCCGGTTCAGGATGCAGACTTCACCGCGGTCGTAGTCGATCGCGCCCGCCGTGCGGAGCTGGTTCGCCGCTTCCGTCACGCTGGCGCGCCGCACGCCGAGCATCAGCGCGATGAACTCATGGGTGAGCGGAAAACGGTCTCGGTGCAGGCGGTCGTGCACCATGAGCAGCCAGCGCGCGAGCCGTTGCTGGATGCCGTGGCTGGCGTTGCACGCGCCCGCCTGCGCGACCATGCCGAAGAACGCGCGCGTATACCGGACCAGGAGGGCGTGAAACGCCGGGTTCTTCGCAAGCAGCTCGCGCTGAAGGTCGTCGGTCTTGATGCGCGCGCCGCGGCCGGGTATCTGCACCACCACGGTCGAGATCGACTCCCGCGCACCGAACATCAGGTCGATGCCGACGAATCCTTCGGCGCCCATCAGGCCGACCTCGATCGACTCGCCTTCGGGCAGGTCCATCAGCGTCGACGTGATCGCGTCGTGCAGGAAGACCGCATGGGAGATCGGCTGGCCGGACGTACAGAGCTGCGTCTTCGGCCGCAGATCGACTTCCTCGAAGAACGGCGCCAAGCGCACCTGTTCCGCTTCGCTGAGGGTCGCGATGAGCCGGTTGCGAATCGTTCCGGAATTTTCGTCTAGATGTGACACACGCTCTCGAAACAAGCGAAGCGAAGCGAAGCCGTACTCTACGGCCCGAGCGGCAGTCGCGCCGTACCAGCCTCCAGGATGCGGTCAAAGTCCCCGTTCTGTCAGTACGCTAGCGCTCATCACGGGCTCAGCCGGGCGGAGGACCAGAGCCCGCCGCTTTCACGGCGGGCTCATCATTGCTCCCTACACTGCGGTTAAGGATGCGTCATGTTGGCCGGCACGACGAACTGGTCGAAGTCCTCGCCGCTCACATAGCCGAGCGCCAGCGCGGCGTCCTTGAGCGTCGAGCCCTCGTGATGCGCCTTCTTGGCGATCTCGGCCGCCTTGTCGTAGCCGATCTTCGGCGTCAGCGCCGTCACCGTCATCAGCGACTCCGCCAAGTACTTCGCGATCACGGGCTCGTTCGCTTGAAGCCCTTCGACGGCGTGCTCGCGGAACATCGTGCACGCGTCCTGCAGCAGCCGGCACGAGTGCAAGAAGTTGTAGATCATCACCGGGTTGAACACGTTGAGCTCGAAGTTGCCCTGCGAGCCGCCGAACCCGATCGCGACGTCGTTGCCGAAGACTTGCACGCACACCATCGTCATCGCTTCCGACTGCGTCGGGTTCACCTTGCCGGGCATGATCGAGGAGCCGGGCTCGTTCTCTGGAATGATGAGCTCGGCGAAGCCGGCGCGCGGACCACACGACAGCAGCCGGATGTCATTGGCGATCTTGTACAGCGAGACGGCGAGCGTCCGCAGCGTGCCGGAGAGCTGCACGAGGTCGTCGTGCGCGCCCTGAAGCGCGAATTTGTTCGGCGCACTGACAAACGGCAATCCGGTCAGGCGCGCGATCTCGGCAGCCGCAGCTTCGGCGAACCCAATGGGGGCGTTCACGCCGGTGCCGACCGCGGTGCCACCGAGCGCAAGGCGGTGCACGCCGGGCAACGCAGCATCGAGCCGATCGAGGTTGTCCGCCAACATGCCGGAATAGCCGGACCACTCCTGCCCCAACGTCAGCGGGGTCGCGTCCTGCATATGCGTGCGCCCGATCTTGATGATATCGGCCCAGGTGTCGGCCTTGGCGCTGATCGCATTGCGCAGGGCGGCGACCGCGGGCACGAGCCGCTCCTTGACGTTCACGGCGGCGGCGATGTGCATGGCGGAGGGGAACGTGTCGTTGGAGGACTGCGACATGTTCACATGGTCGTTGGGGTGCACCGGCTTCTTGCTGCCGAGCGGGGTGCCGGCGAGCTGGCAGCAGCGGTTCGAGATCACCTCGTTGACGTTCATGTTGAACTGGGTGCCGCTGCCGGTCATCCAGACATGCAGCGGAAACATGTCGTGATGCCGGCCGGCGAGAATTTCGTCGCACACCCGCACGATCAGGCCGCAGCGCTCGTCGTCGAGCCGATGCAATGCCTTGTTGGCGATGGCGGCGGCGCGCTTGAGGACCGCATAGGCGGTGATCATCTCGGGCGGTATGAGGTCGCGGCCGATGCTGAAATATTGCAGGGAGCGCTGCGTCTGCGCGCCCCACAGCTTGTCGGCGGGCACTTCAATCTCGCCGAGGCTGTCGCTCTCGATCCTGACATCGGCCATGCAGATACTCCCGGATTGACTGGCAACGGCGAGACTTGAACCGCCGGCAAGAGCCCGGCGTTGAGTGTTTCATGGTGCTCCCGATCAAACCACCCTTCCCGCCGATGGAGGCGCTTTCGGTCGACGACATTCCGGTGGGGCCGGAGTGGCAATACGAACCGAAATGGGACGGCTTCCGCTGCCTCGTTTTTCGCGACGGCCGGAACGTGGAGCTCCAGTCGAAGTCCGGCCGCTCGATGACGCGCTATTTCCCCGAGCTGGTCGCGGCCGTCCGTCAACTCGAGTCGGCACGATTTGTTCTGGACGGCGAGATCGCCGTCCCCACGGACGAGGCGTTCTCCTTCGACGCGCTCCTGCAGCGGATTCATCCGGCCGCCACGCGCGTCAACAAGCTGTCCGTGGAAACGCCGGCCTTGCTCATTATGTTCGATCTGCTCGTCGATGCGGACGGCCGCCTGTTGACGAAGGAACCGCTGTCGCAGCGGCGGCCGGCGCTGGAATCCTTCGTGCGCACGCACATCGGCAACGCAGGACAGTTCCGTCTGTCGCCGGCCACGACCAGGCTCAATCAGGCCAAGTCGTGGCTGCAGCGCGTCGGCGCTACGCTTGACGGCGTGATCGCCAAGCGGCTCGACTTCGACTACCGGTCCGGCGACCGCAGCGGCATGCGCAAGATCAAGAACTATCGCAGTGCAGACTGCGTGGTCGGAGGCTTCCGCTACAACGAAGGAAAGCCGGTCGTCGGCTCGCTGCTGCTCGGCCTGTACGACGAGCGCGGGCTTCTGCATCACGTCGGCTTCACCTCCACGATCAAGGCGGCAGAGAAGCCCGCCCTGACCGCGAAGCTTGAACGGCTCATTGCGCCGCCGGGCTTCACCGGCAATGCCCCGGGCGGCCCAAGCCGCTGGTCGACGGAACGGTCGGGCGAATGGCAACCGTTGAAGCCTAAGCTCGTGGTCGAGGTCTGCTACGACCATTTCAGCGGCGACCGCTTTCGCCACGGGACGCGTTTGCTGCGCTGGCGCCCCGACAAGGCGCCGGAACAATGCACGCTCGATCAGGTCAAGCAGGGAAAAGCGGACGTGATGAAGTTGTTGAAATAGTCATCGCCACCGTCGAGTTCCAAGCGAGGGTGCCCGCTGCGCGAGAGCGTTTTTC
>DASWRW010000013.1:0-54287 GCA_036402975.1 Candidatus Elarobacter sp.
GGTGCGCTGAAGGACGGCACCGACTACACCGTCAGCTTCCCCGCGCAGTACACCGCGCGCCTCACGCAGGACCTCGTCGACGGCGGTGTCGACAAGCTCGACACCGATCACCAGAGCCAGAGCGCGTGGCTGAGCCTGCTCTACGGGTTGCTGCCGTTCGTGCTGCTCGCGCTCGTGCTGATGTGGGTGCTCGGGCAGGTGCAGGGCGGCGGCGGTCGCGTGATGGGCTTCGGCAAGGCGCGCGCCAAGACCCTCACCAAGGATCAACCGAAGACGACGTTCGCCGACGTCGCCGGTCTCGACGAGGCGGTGGAGGAGCTCGAGGAGATCAAGGAGTTCCTCGAGTCGCCGGCGCGGTTCCAACAGATGGGCGCGAAGATCCCGAAGGGCGTGTTGCTGTACGGGCCGCCCGGCACGGGCAAGACGCTGCTCGCCAAGGCCGTGGCGGGTGAAGCAGGCGTGCCGTTCTTCTCCATCAGCGGCTCCGACTTCGTCGAGATGTTCGTCGGCGTCGGCGCGTCGCGCGTCCGCGATCTGTTCGAGCAGGCGAAGAAGTCGGCTCCGTGCATCATCTTCATCGACGAGATCGACGCGGTCGGGCGCCAGCGCGGCGCCGGCCTGGGCGGCGGTCACGACGAGCGCGAGCAGACGCTGAACCAGCTGCTGGTCGAGATGGACGGGTTCGACCAGAACACCGGCGTCATCTTGATCGCGGCGACCAACCGCCCCGACGTGCTCGATCCGGCGCTGCTGCGCCCGGGCCGCTTCGACCGCCAGATCGTGGTCGACCGCGCCGACGTGCGCGGCCGCCAAGCGATCCTCGGCGTGCACTCGAAGAACAAGCCGCTCTCCAAGGACGTCTCGCTCGAGACGCTGGCCCGCAGGACGCCCGGCTTCTCCGGCGCGGACCTCGAGAACTTGCTGAACGAGGCGGCGCTGCTCGCCGCGCGCCGCAACAAGTCGGTCATCGAGATGAACGACTGCGACGAGGCGATCGACCGCGTGATGGTCGGCCCCGAGCGCAAGTCCGTCGTCATGTCGCAGCGCGAGAAGGAAACCACGGCGTACCACGAGTCCGGGCACGCGATCGTCGGCGGCCTCACGCCGAACTCGAACCCGGTTCACAAGGTGACGATCATCCCGCGCGGGATGGCGCTCGGCCTGACCTGGTCGCTGCCCGAAGAAGACCGCCATTCGGTCACCAAGAACGAGCTGCTCGCGCAGATCAAGATGTCGGTCGCGGGGCGCATCGCCGAGGAGATCAAGTTCGGCGACGTCACGACCGGCGCGTCGAACGACTTCGAGAAAGCGACGGAGCTCGCGCGGCGCATGGTCACGCAGTACGGGATGTCCGACGCGCTCGGACTGATTCAGTACGGGCGCGGCAACCATCAAGTCTTCCTGGGCCGCGACTTCGGCGAGGACCGCAACTACTCCGAGGAGATCGCCGGCAAGATCGACGTCGAAGTGCGCAAGATCATCGACACCTGCTACTCCGACGCCCGCAAGATCCTCGAGGTCAACTGGGACAAGGTCGAACGGATGGCCGGCTCGCTGCTCGAGCACGAGACGGTCGAGACCGAGGAAGTGCTGGCAATCATGGCCGGCAAGCCGTGGCCGCCGAGCAAGCCTGCGGGGACGCCGGTCGACCTGCCGGTCGCGGCCTCCGCACCGCCCGAGCCGGAGGCGCGCCCGGAGCGCCCCAGGCGCCTGCCGCCGACGATCTCGCCGGAGCCCGCGTGAGCGGACTCTCGCAAACCCTCAGGGCCGCGGTCACCGCGGCCCTTTTCGTCTCCGCCGCAGCCGTGGGCGCGCTCGCCCAAACGCCGCCCGGCGCGCCCTCGGCCGCGACGGCGCCGGCGACCGACGGCGTGCTGCCGAGCGGGGTCGCCTACACCGTCCGCGCCGATCCGGCGCAGAGCGCGGCCGCCGTGGCGCTGTGGTACCGCGCGCCGTCGGCCGGCTTCGGCGGGGCGCCGGCGCCCGGGCTCTCGCGCCTCGCGGCAGCCACCGTCGCCGGCTCGGCGCCGATCACCGGGACGCCGCTGGTGCAGCTCGTCGAGCGCTGGGGCGGCCGGCTGACGGTCGCCGCCTACCCCGACAGCGTCTCGATCACCGCGACCGTGCCGGCCGACCGGGCGGCCCAGACGGTGCGGGCGATGACGGCCGGCTATTTTGCGCCGGTCGTGACCGCCGGCGGCCTGCAGCTCGCCCAGCTCGACGTCGGCGAGGACGCGGTGTACCGCTCGTTCGGGCCCGAGGCGATCGAAGACGCGCTGGGCACCGCGCTGTTCGCGGCCGGCCCGCTGCACGACGGCGCGATCCCGACGGCGGGCTCGCTGGCGCAGGTGAAGCTGGAGCGGGTCCGCGCGTTCGCCGAGCGCGCCTTCCGCCCGTCCAACGCGATCCTGGTGCTGACCGGGAACGTCGATCCGGCGGCGCTGGCGAACGTCGCCACGCGCGCCGGCGCCGCGCCGTCGCGCCAACCCGAGGGCGCCGCCGCGCAGACGCCGGGCGCGGCGCAGACCGCGCCGCTCGCGCGCGAAGGCAACCTCGCCGGTACCGGCCTGGGCTGGATCGGCCCGCCGATCAGCGCCGAGGCGGACGCGACCGCGCTGGACTTCGCCGCCGACGCGCTGTTCGCGCCGCGCACGGGCAGCGTGACGAAGGCGCTCGGCGGGAGCAAGGCGACGGTGACCGGCCGCTTCGTGACCTACCGCAACCCGGGGCTGTTCCTGGTGACGATCTCCGGCGACGGCGCCGAGGCGGCCCGCCCGATCGTGGCCCGAGCGCTGGCGGAGGCGGCGAAGCCGATGAGCGCCGCCGCGTTCGAGGCCGCACGCGCGGCGTTCGTCTACCGCACGCTGAGCGACATGGAGACGCCGGCGACGCTGAGCGAGATCTTCGGCTGGTACACGGTCGAAGGCGCGCCCGCGTACGCGCCGGCCCAAGGCGGCACGACGGGCCGGTACTTCAGCCTGGTCGCGCAGCTCACGCCGGCCGGCGTCGCGCAGACCGTCGCGAAGTACCTCGGTCCCGCACCCGCCGTCGTGATCTTCACCAAGACGGCGCCGAAGAAGAAAGGCACGGCCGCCTGATGCGCGCGCTCGCCGGAACCCTGGCGCTGCTGATCGCCACGCCGCCGCTCGCGGCCGTCGCCGCGCCGCCGGCGACGACGCCGGAAGCGCGCGCAGCCGCGCCGTCCGCCCCGACCGGGGGAGTCGTGCGCCGCACGGACGTCGTCGACGTCGGGGGTGTTCGCGGTTACGTGCGCACCGACGCGGCGGCGCTGCTGGCCGGCGTCGAGCTCGTCGTGCGCGCCGGGCTCGACCGGCAGACGGGTTCCGAGAACGGCGTCGCGGCGCTGGTCGCCGAGACCGTCTTGCGTACGCCGGTCAGCGACGCGCCGAACGGCGCCGCCGGTCCACCGGTACCGCTGGCCGACGCCGTCGAGGCGCGCGGGGCGTCGATCGGGTACGCGATCGGCCTGCAGAGCGTGCGCTTCTACCTCGAAGGGCCGCCCGACGCGCTGGCCGCGACCGCGCCGCTGGTCGCGCGCGCGCTGCGCGCGCCGTCGTTCGCCGATGCGACGCTCGCCGCCGCGCGCGCATCGCTGGCCGAGCGCCTCAGCGACGAGGACTCCGACCCGCGCTTGATCGGCCGCGCGATGCTGCGCACGTCGTACTACCGCGGCAGCGCGGGGCTGCCGCCGTTCGCGAACGCCGCCGCGCTGGCCGCGGTCACCCCGGCCGCCGCGCAGGCGTTCCACGCGCGCTGGTATCTCCGCGGCGGCGCGACCGTCGCCGCGGTCGGCCGCACCGGCGACGCCACGTCCGCCGCGAGCAGCGCGCTGGTCGCGGCGCTGCCGGAAGGCGGTGCTCCGTCGGCGCCGCTCACGACGCGCCCGCCGGCCGCGAACGCGAAGCGCATCGTGACGCACCGCGACGTCTCCGCGCCGTACGTGGTGCTCGGTTTCGCCGCCCCGTCGCTCGGCGAGCGGGACTTCGCGGCCGCGCTGGTGGTGCGGACGCTGCTCGCCAGCCTGTTCGGCCGCCCCGGCGCGACGACGCCGCCGCCGGCGTTTCGCGCCGGCGGGACGATCTACGGGTACGACGCGGCGCCGGCGCAGATGATCGTGTGGATGAACGGCTCGCGGATCGACGCGGAGACCGGGCTGGCCGCGCTCCTGGTCGTCATCAAGAGCGCCGGCGCGAAGCCGCTGAGCGCCGCGGCGCTGAGCCGCTTCAAGGAGACGGCGCGCGGCGAGTGGGCGCTCGAGACGATGACCTTGGACGACCGCGCGCGCGCGATCGCCGACGCCTCGCTGCGCGGTCTCGACGCCGACGCGGGCGACGGCGTGCGCGCCGCGATCGCCGGCGTGACGGCCGCCGACGTCCAGCGCGTCGCGAAGAAGTACTTCCAGAAGTTCGATCTCGCGCTGATCCTGCCGCGCGACGGTTAGCCCCAGAGAAACTGCCGGCAGTCCTCGTCGGCGCACCGGGCGCGCAGGCAAGTCAGGGCCGTCCAAAGCGGTAGCGAGAGCGTGTCCGAGCGCGCCAGCGCGCGGTCGATTCCGGCTTCGAGCGTGTCCCGATTCGAGGCGTCGATGAAGTGCGGCCGGTCTGTGGGCGCGTCCACTTCGGTGACATCGGGCCAAAGCTGATCCGAGGCGACCGCGGTTCTTGCGAGACCGACGAACTCAGGCTTGCCGCCGCGGCGCACCCAGCGAAAATATCCAAGCAGGCGGCATTGAATGTCTTCTTGTCGCAGCAGCCGTCCCATCAAGCCGGACTCCTCGCGCAACTCGCGCAGCATCGCGCGCCGCGCCATCTCCGCCAGGTCCCGTTCGCCGGCACCGAGGTCGGCCCAGTCTTCCCAGTCGCACGAGCCCGATCCGGTCGCCGCCGCCTTGCCGACCGCGACTTCGCCGCCTGATTGGCGCCAAAACTGTATTCGGCGGTCTCCGGTCAGCAGAATGACGCTCGCGCCGATGTGGTTCGACGCACCGGAAGCCGCTATTCCGGCGAGGCGCGTGCTGCGCGGCTCGAGAAAACCGCTGTCGACGCTCCCGCGGAAGCGCGGCGCGGGGTGCGCCTCTCGCGTACTGATCTGTTTGGTCGCAAGCTCGTTCGTCAGAAAACCGTGAAAGTACGTGCCGCGAAAGACCGTCACTCGATCGGCGGCTGTCGTGAGGTCGCTTCCGAGGCAGGTCTTCGCTTCGTTGAAGAACCGTTGCTCCGACCGGAGCCCGGCATACTTCGCCCGCAGCACGTCGGCCAGCAGCGAGGCGTTCGCGCGCATGCGCTGCTCCAGAGCCGTCAGCGATCCCGGGTCTTCGGCACCGGCGATCCTCGCATTGTGCCACAGCGCGTCGTTGAGCTCGGGACTCATGAACGCGACTTCCGAGACGTTGTTCTCTTTCATGCCTGTCGGCGCGAGCCGAACGAAACCGGCCGCGGCGTACGCGTCGGACGGCCGAACGTCGTTCAAGATCGCTTCCACGTCGGGTTCCGAGTCGATGTTGACCGGCGCGTCCATGCCGGTCAGCTCGTACCGAAACCATTGTTGCTCGAGCCGCTCGACGATGAAATGGTTGACGTCCCACCAGGTCTTCGGCCGTTCCAGCACGCGCGACCGGATCGCGACCCGCGACGCCGGCTTCTCGAGACGCTGGAGGTAGATGGTGCGCGACGGATCCGAGTACTGCACGATCGCCGAGCCGTCGGCCGTCGTCTGCGGCGTTCTGACGGCGAATTCCACCGATTCGCCTGGCACTACCGGGCGGACACCACGCTTCGGGGGACTGCCGGGAAACAGCAGCGCAACGTCCGTCGCGCCGTTCATTCCGGTGTTGCGGATCGTGAGATCGAGAAGATCGTATTCCCGTTCGGCGGCTATCAGTTCCAGCCGAGGCCCGCGCTCGATCTCCAGCGTGGCGTGCTCGACCAGGCCGGTCTCGGCCATCCGCTCCAAGACGTCTCCGAGGTGCGCGCGAATCTCGTGGAGCTTGGGCGATGCACGCCGAGGGATGCGCCCTCCGATCAGGCCGGCGACCTCGTGGAGCATCGCGTTCAACGTCTCCTGCTGGTGCGCACGAGCCGCTTCGTAGCGTTGCGCGACGCGCGCAAGCTCGATGAAGAGCACACGTTCGGGGTCGTCCGCATCGAATAAGGCCGCTGCGAGTACTTCGACCTCGCCATCGCGTGGGGCGGCGCCCTCTTCGATCCGTCCGATGCGGTCGTCGCCGATCGGGTCCTCGACATCGGCGATCGCGAGGCTGGAGCATCGGTCGGCCAATTGACCCCGAGAAAACAGCTCTCGCGCGATTCGGCGTTCTCGCACGAGCTCTCCGAACGTCATACACCCTCCGGTCGCGTGTAAACGCGCGATTATACCACGTGGGCGCAGCCAAGCGCAACAAGCAGAACCGTCACTCGTGCGGCGCGCCCTGCTCGTGGTGTCGTTTCGTCACGGACCGCCGTCTGGCGGTCCGGTCAAGGAGAGATTCGATGAAGATCGTCTATGGCGAGAGCCAACAGACCGGGTCGGCCGGCCGGGACGGCGGCGACGCGCAGACCGAGCCTCGGGCGCGGTCGTCCGCGGAAACGGAGCGCGTTCCGGACCGCGACGCGCCAGGCGGGTCGTGGGATGCCGAGCACACCGGGTTGTCCGCGTCTCAGCACGAGTTCGAGGACCACGTCACGCAAATCGCGCTCGAAGCGAAGAACGCGGTCTCCGCGGCCAGCGAAGCGTGCGTCGCGACTCGGCGCGCGCTCGAACGAGCGCAGATCGCGCTGCGGGCGCTCGGCGAAGATACCGAAGGCCTGTGGTTCGTCGCATACGTTGCGCTCAGCGCGCTCGTCGTCGTCGCAGAGGTCGCGACCGGCGTAGCGAACGCGTTTTTGGTCACCGTGCCTCCGGTCGTGCGGGACCTGTTGATGGTCGCCTTCGTCCTGTTCCCGCCGCTGACGGCGATCGCGCTCGGCGAAGTGCTTCGCCCGCTGCGGTTCAGGCGGCCCTTCGGAATCCAGTACGGCATTCCGGCCGTGTTGCTCGTCGTTTTCGGGCTGACGTACCTCGTGATCACCTACCGCCTGCGGGCTGTCTCCGTGACGCTGAGCGCCGAGGACGCGCTCCTGCCGAGCGACCTCGAGGCCGCAGCCCTGACCGCCATCGCGGCCGGCGGTTACCTGCTCAGCATCGTCGCCGCACTCACCAGGGAATCGTGGCGCCGCTACCGCCTGGCGGCGGAGGTGCGCCGGTTGAGGTCCTCGCTCCGGGTTCACGAGACGCGCCTGGCGCGCGCGCGTCGCGATCTGGCGCGGACCTCGGCGGCGTCGCAGCAGGACGCGGAACCGCCGAGTGCGCCGGCGCGCGGCTCGTCCGAACCCCGTCCGCCCGCGTCGTCCGCGGGCTCGGCGGCGGTCGCGCTCATCATCGCGCTCGTCACGCTGCCGCATGGCGCGCAGGCGGCGGTTGCGCCGCGCTGCGCGGAGGGTGTGGAGTGGCTGCGGGCGGCGATTCCGGCCGACTCGCGCCTCGCGCTCATCGTGACCACCCAGCAGATCTCCGACGAACAGCGTTCGCTCGACCGGGCGATGGCCAAAGCGGTTCTCGGATGCGCCGGAGCCCGGACCGTCGTCACCGTCCGGGCGATTACGGCGACCGCGCTGACCGACGCCCCGGCGTGGCACGGCACCGTTCCCGCTGACCCGGCAGGCACGGATCCGTACGCGCCGGTGCGCGGGCGGGGGTTCCTGGCCGAAGCCGGTGGTGCGATCGACCGCGCGATCGCGCCGCTGCCTTCCAGCGCGCCGCTGGGCTCGGACATTCTCGGTGCACTCGCCGCGTCGGGCCAAGAGTGGAGCGTGGTCCCCGGGTCCGGTATTCGCGTCGCGGTGATCGTCGCCTCAGGTTGGCAGCAGTCCCGCGATTTGAATCTGTTCAGCTACCAGGGCAGGGCCGCGACCAAGATCACGGAGGCGCTCCGCAAGCTTCGGCACGACGGAACGCTCCCGGATCTCCGGGGCGCCCGAGTGTATCTGGTGGGGCTCACGCCGGGCGCGCGCGCCATGGCCACGACCAACGCGCAGATCCAAAGCCTCTGTGCGTTCTGGTCGGCGATCGTCACGGCGTCGAACGGCGAGCTGAAGCTGTGCGTGGGGACGTTGCCGGGGGTCGCGCGGACCTGATCGCGGTCGGCACCGCGATACACTAGGCATGGGCGCCGCGAGCTCGGTGAGCGCGCGGCGCCTCGTCTCTTCCCGTATGCGCGTGTCCCGTCGAACGTCGGCGGAATGACGACGCGAGCGATTGCGCGAACCGCCGCCGTGACTCTTGTGAAGACAGCGCTCGTCCACGACTACTTGAACCAGCGCGGCGGCGCCGAGCGCGTCTTCGCCCATTTCGCCGAGGCCTGGCCCGAGGCGCCGGTCTACACCGCGCTCTACGACGAACGCGCAACGGGCGACCTGGTCCCGAAAGAGCGCGTCCGCACGTCGTTTCTGCAGCACTTCCCGCTGCGCGAGCGCCTGTTCCGCGCGTACGCGCCGCTCTACCCGCGCGCATTCGAGTCGTTCGACCTGAGCGAGTACGACCTGATCGTCTCGTCGACGACGGCCTGGGCGAAAGGGGTGCTCGTCCGCCCCGATGCGACGCACGTCTGCTACATCAACACCGTCGCGCGGTTCGTCTTCGACGAGACGCGCTACGTCGGCGGCTTCGGCGCCGGAGCGCTGGCGCGTCCGCTGATCCGCCGCCTCGCCGCCTGGGACGTGCGTGCCGCGCAGCGCCCGACGCGCTTCGTCGCGAACTCGCGCAACGTCGCCGGCCGCGTGCGCCGCTGGTACGGCCGCGAAGCCGACGTTCTGCCCTGCCCGGTCGACGTAGAGCGCTTCACGCTCGGCGCCGGCAGCGGCAACTACTACGTCGTCGTCTCCCGCCTCTTGCCGTACAAGCAGATCGATCTCGCGATCGCGGCGTGCGCAACCGCCGGCGTCCCGCTGCACGTCGTCGGCACCGGCCCGGACGAGCGCCGTTTGCAAGCCCTCGCGCGCGGGACGCGAACGACGTTCCACGGCGCCGTCGACGACGAGACGCGCAACGCGATCGTCGGCGAAGCGCGAGCCGCGATACTCCCGGGCGAAGAAGACTTCGGCCTCGTGCCTTTGGAAGCCGCCGCGGCCGGCCGCCCCACGATCGCGTACGCCGCGGGCGGAGCCCTCGAAACGATCGTCCCCGACGAAACGGGCGTCTTCTTCACCGCGCCAACCGCCGAAGCGCTCGCGACGGTGATCCGCACGTTCGATCCCACGCGCTACGACCCGGCGCGCCTGCGCGCGCACGCGGAGCAGTACCGTCCCGAGCGCTTCATCGCCCGCCTGCGCGCGATCGTCGACGAAACGCTCGGCCGCAGCACCGGATCGCTCCAGCCCGCGACGCCGCTGTCCGGCGCGCGCAGCACGTCGAACGCCGCTCCGAACGACGTCTCGTGACCTCGGAATCCGATGATCCCTTGGTGACGGCGGGCGACGTCCGTCCGACCCGCGCGGTGGTGATCGCGGCGCTCGTCTTCGCGCTGGTCTACGTCGCGCTCGACCTCAACAAGCTCTACGCGCTGCGCTACGGCGCCGACACCGGCACCTTCGTGCAGTTCCTGACCGGCGAAGCGCACGGCCTCGGTTCCTGGAACGGCGCCGAGTATCGACCGCACCTGCAGGTCCACGACTCCTGGGTCCTGCTCGCGCTCGTGCCCTTGATGGCGGCGTTCCCCTACGCGCAGACGCTGCTCGTCGTGCAGGTCCTCGCCATCGCGGCGGCCGCGCTCGCGATCTGCTCGTTCGCTCGAGCGTGCGGAGCGACGCCGCGAAACGCAAGCATCGTCGCGATCGCGTACCTGATCTCGCCCTCCGCGCAAGGCATCGCCTACGGCAACTTCCTCGAGAACGTCTTCGTCCCGCTGCTCGCCGCGCTGACCGCGCTCGCCGTCCGGGCCCGAGCCGTGATCCCCGCGCTGGTGCTCGCGCAGATGCTGCTCGGCCTGAAGGAAGACGAAGCGGTCTTCCTGGCCTGGTTCGGCGTCGCATGCGCGCTGTGGTGGGACCGCCGAATCGGCTGCGCGATCGCCGCGCTGGCGGTGCTGAACGGGGCCGCCTTCCTGATCGTCGAGCGGCTCACGGGAGCGCACCCGTCGGTTCCGGGCTACGCGCTGCACGTGGACGACCCGCTGCAAAAGCTGGCCTTCTTCGCCGCGGTGCTCGCCCCGTTCGCGTTCACGCCGCTGCTGCTGCGCGGGCGCCTGTGGCTCGCGCTGCCGCTCGTCGCGGAGCTGACGTTCAACCGTCCCTGGGCGTACCCGATCGCCCGCGTCGGCACGCACTGGACCGCCCCGATCGTCGCCGCAACGGCGCTGGCTGCGGCGTACGTCGTCGCGAAGCACCCGCGCACGGCAACACCCGTGCTCGCGTGCGCGATCCTGTGTGCGCTGTTTCTGAACGACACGGTGCTGAAGATCGGCCGCTACCCGTACGTCGTCGACCGCCGGGCCTACGCCTCCGCCGCCGCCCTGCGAGAGGCGAAGCGCGACGTCGTGGTGCGCCGCCCCAACGAAGGCGTCTACGTCGCAGCCGCGTCGAACCGGCACGTGCTTCTCGCCAAGTACGATCCGACCGAACCCGGCTATTGCCCGGCCTACAACAAAGACGCACGCGCGTTCCTCGCAGCGCTCGGTATCGGTACTTGGCCCCCGAGCACGGTGCTGTGCGGCGGCGTGGTCGTTCGGCGGTAGCCGGCGGCCCGAACGCGCGGTCGCCGGCGCGCTGGGGGGATATGCCGTCCGCTGGTGTACGCTGACCTGCGGAGGGCACGCCTATGCCGAGCCGTCAGCTCTACGCGGGTGGCAACCGTCTCCTCGACGCGCTGCCCGCGGCGGAGCGAGCCGCCGTGGCGCGACACATCGACGTCGTCGCGATCGACTCCGGCGTCACGACGCACGAGCCCGGAACGTCGTACGAGTGGGTCGCCTTTCCGATCGACGCCGTCCTGTCGGTCGTGACGACGTTGGCCAACGGCGACACCGCGGAGGTCGGCACGATCGGTAACGAGGGCGCTTCGGGCGTCGAGATCGCGTTCGGCGCGCCGGTGCTGCGCACGACGATCTGCCAGGTCGGCGGGGAGATCGGACGGCTTCGGACGACCGATTTTCTCACGGCGATCGCCGCGAACCCGACCTTGGACGCGCTCATCCGCGCAACGGAGAAAGCGCGCGCGTTCTTCACCGAGCAGATGATCGTCTGCAACACCATGCACGCCGTGGAGCAGCGCTTGTCGCGTTGGCTCTTGGCGGTCGCCGACCGAACGTCGCGCAACGAGTACAACCTGACGCAGGAGTTTCTCGCGATCATGCTCGGAGTACGGCGCGCGACCGTGACCGTCGCGGCGCAGCAGCTGCACGAGGCGGGGGCGATCAGCTACGCTCGCGGCGTGGTGGAGATCGTCGATCGCCGGACGCTCGAGTCCACGGCGTGCGAGTGCTACGCGGAAACCGCCCGAATCTTCGATGCGGCGCTGACGAGCTGGCGGCCCCGCCTCATCGCCGAGCGCGGAGAAGTCGTCGCCGCCTCGCCGGCGCCCAAACACCCGCTACAGGCCGGGTGAGCCGGTTGCTCAGCGCTCCGCGCGCGCGAGCGGGGCGGGATTCGCTTCGCGCTGCGGCGCGACGACGACGATGATCGCCATGACGACCGCGATGGCGATCGACGAGCTGATCCGGTCGAGGTTGAGTCCGCCGGCGTCGTGCGGTTTGGTCAGCGTGTCACCGAGCGTCGCGCCGAGCGGTCGCGTCAGCACGTAGGCGGCCCAGAACAGCACCGCGCCCGGAATCCGTGTGAAGTAGCGCGCGGCGGCCACGACCGCGAGGAGCGCGCCGAAGACGAGCGCACCGCGCTCGAACCCGAGCCCGGTCGTCGTGGCGGTGAAATCGCCGAGCGCCGTTCCGAGCGTGTTCGAGACCAAGATGGTCAGCCAGTAGAAGAACTCGTTGGTCCGGTTCGTGATCCGGTCGACCGCCACCGTACCGGTGGCGGCGCGCCACACGAACAGCACCGCGATCACCGCGCAGAACAGCATGATCGACGACTTCACGTACCCCAGACCAAGTGTGCGGTCGAGGTAGTCGGAGGTCGTCGTGCCGACCGTCGTCGTCGCGATCACGACCAGCCAGTAGAGCGTCGGACGATACCGGTCGGACCACAACTGTCCGCCCAGCGTCAGGGCGAAGAACGCCAAGAAGATGAGCGTGCTGATCGCGTAGCCGAGGTTCAGCGTCATCGAGAGCGCGTCGCCGCCCGTCTCGCCGAGCGTGGTCGCGCAGATCTTCACGATCCAGAACGCGACGGTGACCTGAGGAACTTTGCTGAGAGCTGTCTTGCCGAGAGACCGGGCAGCGCTGGGAAGGGCGCTCGCAATGGACGACATGCGGCACAGCATACCCGCGTCGTCTTGGAGGCGAATTGGACCGATGCTGCATCGCGCCCGTCTCAGCAAACGCTAATGTCCTTCGCGCGCGGACATGATGCAGCGCCTCGAACGCGCTTGCGACTTATGTCCGACGGGCTGGAGCGCGCGGTCAGACGCCGAGCAGCTCGCGCAGCGTCTGCGCGTTGCGCGGCGCGTACGCGTTCTGGTCGTTGTTGAAGTAGACGAACGTCGCATCGGCCTGCGGCGACAGCTCGCGGATCGTCGCGGCCCACTGCTCCAGCCGCGCGCGCCGGTACGAGCCCGCGTACGCGCGCACCGGCCCGTGCAGCCGCACGTACAGCACCGGACCGGTCACGACGAGCGGCGCGATGCTGCCGCGCAGATCGTGGAGGCAGAGCGACATGCGCCGCTCGCGCAGCAGCGCGTAGACCGCCTCGTCGTACCAGCTCGGGTCGCGGAACTCGATCACGTAGCGGTGCTGCGGCGGCAGCACGTCGAGGAAGGCGCGCAGCGCGTCGTCGTCGCGCGCGAAGAACGGCGGGAACTGCGCCAGAACGTTCGCGAGGTGCGGCTCGAGCGGCGCGATCCGCGCCATGTAGTTGTCGACGAACACGCGCGGCTCGCCGGGCCGCTTGCGGTGCGTGATCAGCCGGCTCAGCTTGACGGTGTACACGAAGCCCGGCGGGACGGCGGACCAGCGCACCAGATCGTGCTCCTTCGGCAGCCGGTACGTCGTCACGTTCAGCTCGACCGTCGGAAAGCGCTGCGCGTAGTACGCGAGCCACTCGCTCTGCGGCAGCTTCGCCGGGTAGAAGCGCCCGCGCCAGTCGCGGTACGTCCAGCCGCTCGTCCCGATCAGAACCGGTCCCACGCGGCTCTCGTTCCCGCGAAGAGGCGCCGGCCGGCGACCGGCGCCTCTTCCGTCAGATCATGTTGGGGAAGTTGCCGATCTGCGAGTTCATCACGGTGATGTCCAAGGTGCCGAGCCCGGTCGTGTAGTCATAGCCCGGCAGCGCGGTGTACGCGCCGTTGCCGCCCGTGATGATGTCGTGGAAGCCGCCGAGCGCCTGGGTGGGCGGCGGCCCGGTGACCGTGGTCGCGCTGTTCTGGTTCGCCAGGTAATCCTGGTAGAACAGCGGCGCCGCGAAGCCGAGGACGTTGCGGTGTGCCGACATCAGCCGCGCGTACGCGCCCATGGCGAGCGGCGAGGCTTCGCTGGTGCCGCCGATCGCGCAGCCGGTGCTGCAGTCGCCGACGCCCGGCACGTTCGGTCCGTAGATGTTGTACGCGCCCGAGAACGCGTCCGCGGCCATGGCGATGTCCGGCAGCCCGCGCAGATTCGTCGCGGCCACGCCGGTGCTGCTCGGCAGCACGCTCTGCTGCCAGGTGGTCGAGTTCTCGAACTGGCTCAGACCGCCGCCGCCGGCGTTCCAGGCCAGCTCTCCGGCGTAGCTGGAGTCCGCGGCGTTCGAGACGACCGTGGTGCCGCCGACGCCGACGACGTACGGCGACGTCGCGGGGTACTCGACCATCGGCGGACCCGACATCGGGGCGCCGTTCGTCGGCGCGAGCGCGCACGAGGCGCCGGTGTCGCCGGTCGAGACGAACATCGTCTGGCCCTGCGCGGCCGCCTGCATGAACAGATGGTCGTCGACCTTCATCGCGCCGTCGAGGAACGCTTGGTACTCGCACTCGCCGAACGACGAGTTGCCGAGCGTCGCGACGTTGTCGCCGACCCACTTGCTGTACTCGTTCGCGATGTCCGAGTCGCTGAGCGACGTCGTGTCGTAGATGTAGAGCATCTTCACCGTCTGCGCGATCCCGGTCGAGCTCTGCGTGTCGAGATCCCACTCGACGACGCCCGCCGTGTCGGTGCTCGGCAGGCCGACTTTCACCACGGTGACGGGCACTTGCGGCAAGCCCTGCTTGTTCTCGGCGTACTGCAGATCGGCCACCGTCCCGGAGACGTCGCCCTCGGCCATCACGGCGACCGTCGTCGCCATCGCTACCGGCGTGGACGCGGCATCGTAGTACGCCTGCACATCCTTGGCGTCGAACGCCGGCGTGCACTGTCCGGTCGGTGACGCTGCGGGGAAGCACGACGCGTGCGGGCGGGTCGCGTTCGGGTGAACCGTCATCTTGGCCGCGTTCGACAGGCCCAGCACCGCGCTCACCACGCCGCCGAGCGAGGCCGGCACGAACGCCGGTTGCGTGTTCACGTAGACCGCCGCGCCGCCGAGCTGGAACGACTCGAGCGCGGTGTTGAACGCCTTCGCCGCCTGGGCGGCGGTACCGTCCGCGCTTACGAGCTGGGCGCTGGTCTGGATATTCGTGAAACCCTGACCACGCAGATACGAGACGACGGACTCCACCTCGCCGGGCTTCGGCCCGAACTGCGCCGCGAACTGCGCGGTCGAGAGGTGCGGGCGGCGGGCGATCAGCGACCTGAGCTGATCCTCGTTGTGCAGGTTGAGCGCCACGCGAACCGTGAGCGGCGTCGCCGGCGCGAGGGCACCGCGGTCGGCGCCGCCCGCGACCGTCGCGCCGCGCGTGGCCGTCGCGGCCCAGCCGGCGGGCGCGACGACCGCGTCCTGCGCGGCTCGGGTGGCGGTCCGCGCGGCGGGGCCGCCGGCGCCCGGAAGAAGATGGCTCATGCCACCGGAACAGGCGGTCGTCATCACGCCGGTGGTCAGGGCGAGCACGAGAACGCGTTTCATCATCGGGTTCCTCCGGTTCCAACCCTACGGTCCGGAAGGCAACCCCGACATACACAAAACCGGGTAGGCCCGCGAGCAGCGGGCTGCTCGCTTTACGGCATCCGCTGCACGAGCGCGATGATGTTCCCTTCGGAGTCGACGGCGTAGCCGAACCGCCCGATTCCGGGGATCTCCTGGACCCGGCCCTGCTGACCGCCCTTCATCGCGACGTCGGTCATGGCTTGGTCGATGTGCTCGACCTCGATCGTCGGCACCGGGGCTTTCACCACGTCCTGGCGGAGCGTGATGGCGGCCGGGATGCCGGCGCCGTCCGAGCTCCCGCCGTCGTGGACCAGATAGGCCGTGGGCGCGCCCGGGTGGGGCGTGAAGCTCCACCCGAACACGTCCTCGTAGAACTTCGCGGCGCGCTCGGCGTCATCGGCCGGAAGGTGGAAATTGACGATCTTCCCCATGGTCCCTATCGTAGCGCGGTCGGGTTTCGTGTGAGTGCCGCTTCGATCTGGTCCTGGGTGATCGCCACGGACAGCAGGAAGCGGCCGGCTTCAAGCGCCGGGTTCGGGTGCGCGTTTCCGCGCCACTGGTCGGAGAACGAGCGCGTCATCGAGTCGTTGATCTCGAGCAGCGCGCTCGCTTCAGCCCCGCTGAGCTGGGACGTCATCGTGAGCACCGCGTCGTAGACGCGGATGCGCCCGGCCAGCGCATGCTGGACCACCGCGTCGAGCTGCCCACGGTTCGACGCGCTCAGCGCCTCCAGCGCGGCGCTTCGGGCATCGAGCTGCGCCTGGCGCATCCGCCCGCGCAGCTCGCGCGAGACGGGCATGGCGCTCGCCCGGCCGACCCGGACCGCCGACGCGATGAGCCGCCGCTCTTTCATCGTCGCGTCGGAGACCGGCTTCGGGAAGCGCAGCCGGCCCGGAACCGCACCGTCGCCGAGCGAGTCGGCCGGCGTCATGCGGCGGCCGGCGTGCGTGATGATGCCGGGATTGCTCGGAAACGTCCCGGCCACGGCGACGATCCAGCTCAGCTTCGACGTCGGAAGCTTGAACGTCGTCTTGCCGTCACCGCCCGCCATCGTGCGAAGGATGGTGAACAGCTTGGGATTCTGCACGATCTGCAGCGTTTGGTTTTGCGCGAACATCCATCCGGCGGGCGCGGTGCTCCCGTCGAAACGGCGCGCTTCGCCGATCATCGGCTGGTTCAGTACGTTGGCGGGTATTGCATCCGCTGGGGACGATGCCGGAGCACCGTTGGTGTTCGTGGAGGACGGAGCTACACCCGGAAGCGCTCGCATGACATGGTGACCACCGCAGCCGGACAAAGTCACGGCTGCGCCGGCCCCGAGAAACGAGGCGCGCTTCAATTGTACCTAGCCTTATGGGTTGGAGTGCCTGTTGGGTGGGTGCGGAGTCGAGCCGCTAGTTGCGGCTCGGGAAGATCCCTTGCAGCGCGATGCAGAAGTTCAGCCCCAGATAGGGCTGCCGGTTCTCGTGCGACTGGCTGCCGCCGATGTTCGACACCATCTGGGGTGCCATCGGCGTCATGTTATTGCTTCCCGGCGAGTAGATCTGCGTCGGTGCGGCGTTCGCCGGCAACGTGTTGGTCGGGATGAAGGCGTCGCCGTTACCGGGCTTTACGTCGGCGGTCGCGGGATGGATGTGCGCCGGCATCTCACTCTGAATGAGCGTGTGCGTCTCTTCGCCGCCTCGCTCGCCGAGGATGTGGCTTTGGCCCATGTGCATCGCCACGCGCCCCTGGAGGTTCGGCAGCGCGAACGTCGTTTGGCCGTTGCCGCCGAACGTCGTCCCCAGCAGCGCGAAGATCGGCTGGTTCTGGTTGATCGGCAGAAGCTGCCCGTTGCACAGCGCCCACCCTTTGGGGGCGAAATTGAACGAGAAGATGCGGATCTCTGTCAAGAACGGATTGGACATGCTGTTCTCTCCTTGCCGTCGAGTGTCGTATCCCTCGCGCTCACGTGCGCGGCGGATAGACTCCTTGGAGTGCGATGCAGTAGTTGAGGACGAGGTACGGCATGAGGTTGTTGTGCGGCTGGCTTCCGCCGGCGACGCTCACCATCGCAGGGTTCATGAGCCCCAGTTGCGGGCTGGCGTTGCTCGAGAAGATCGTCAGCGGCGAAGGATTCGCCGGTACCGCGCCGGCCGGACTCGTGGCGATCGCGTTGCGGTGATTCGCCTCCGCTTGCACGTTGTGCGTGTGCGCGGTCATCTCCGAGGTCAGCAAGGTGACATAGTCCTCGCCGCCGGTTTGGCCGAGATCGTAGAGCGAGAGCCCGGGGCCCTGTCCCTGGTGCAGCGCCGACGCGCCTTGGAGGTTCGGCAGGCCGAACGTCACCTTCATGTCGCCGCCGTAATAGCCGCCCAGCAGCGAGAACAGCGCCGTATTCTGCGAGATCGTGAGCAGCTGTCCGTCGCAGAAGGCCCACCCCTTAGGGGCGAAGTTGAACGGGAAGATGCGGATTTCCGCTACGAATGGATCCATTGATGCCTCACGTTGGCGACGGGAAGATGCCGAAGAGCGAGATGATGAACGTCAGTGCGAGGTACGGCTGCAAGTTGTCGTGCGGCTGGCTTCCACCCTGAACCGGAAGGATCTGCGCCTTGAAGTTCTGGTAGTTCGGCGCCGACGGGTTGTTCGGGTCGTTCGGGACGCTGAACACCGCGCTCGGCGCGGCCGTCGCGTAGTAGGCGTTGTCCGGAGCGCCGGTCGTCGCGTGATTGTTGTCCGCGATGATCGGGTGCGTGTGAATCGGGAGCTGGTTCTGCGTGAGCGTCACGCTCTCGACGCCGCCGGTGCTGGCGAGCTGATAGTTGGTGCCGCTCGAACCGGTTCCCATGTGCAGCGGCAGCCGCCCGCGCAGATCGGGAAGTCCGAACGTGCTCTGGCCGTCTCCTCCGTACGTCGTGCCTATCAAGTTGAAGAGCGTCTCGTATTCGGAGATGGGCAGGAGCTGCCCATCACACATCATCCACCCGGCAGGCGCGAAGTTTCCGCCGAATATGCGGATCTCGCCGACAAAAGGTTGCCCCATCGGTATCCTTTCTTTCTGGTTACGGCTTGTACGCCGTCCCGAGCGGCGTATTCGTGAGCTGGTGGAAAACCGTCGCCTTCGGACCGTTTGGTTCGGTGGTGCCGGTTTGGTCGTCACACCCTGGGTTCGTCTGTGTCTGGTTGATGTCGTAGATGTAGAGGCCGCGCTTCGTCGAGTCGCTGGTTTTCAGCCCGACGAGCAGCTTCGTGTTGGAGAGCCAGAGCATCGACGTCACGACCGATGCCGGGAAGGCGAACGAGCCCGAGCATCCCGTCACGAAGTAGTTGTACGGGATGATGCCGACCAGATTGCGCGCCGAGGAGTTGTTGTCGAAGATCTGAATCTGCGCTTCGCCGTTCGCGCTCGCACCGGCCACAGCGGTATAGCCGTTGCCGGCGGTCGCCACCAGGTATTGGTTCAGATTCGTGTTGATCGACTTGACCATCGAGAACGGGCTCAGCGTGAACCAGGCGACGTTCAGCGTGTGCGACGACTGGTTTCCGACGACGAGCTGGTGGTTGAACGGGTCCCACGCGATGCTGAACGGTTCGTTGATCCCGGTCGTATTGGTCAGGTCGGTCGTCGTGCCGTTCGGCTGAACGATCGTGATCTTGTTGTTCCCGGGTTGCGGAGCGTGAGGCGGGTTCGGATCGACGTGCTGGTTGTCGATGCCGTTCGTGAGCGCGACCGCATAGCTCCCGTCGGAGTACCCCGTCGTCCCTGTCGGCAGCGCCAGAACGGCGTACGCACCGTAGTTCGCGGCGGTGTAGCTGCGCGTCGCCGAGTAGACGTAGTTTCCGGAGAGCGTGAACGCCGGCGCCTGGACCGTCGCGTTGGTGGGATTGTTCGCGAGCACCGCGGTGCCGTCCGTCAGGTACGCGAGCGGGTTCTGCGGCGAGCCGAGGTCGACGTTCTGCGAGTTGGTCGTCGCGTTCGCCAGGCCGGTCGCGATCGAGCCGGCCGGTACGCAAGCGAGGTTCCCGTTGTCGCCGCCCGTCGTCGAGCCGCCGTTCGCGATCAGCAGATCGCCGTTCACGTCGAACTGCAGCCCCTCGGGATTGTCGACGTCGAAATGGCCTGACTCGTTCAGCGACGCCGTCCGCGCGAGCGTCGTGCCGCCGCCCGACGTGACGTACGGGTTGATCTGATCCGTGCCGCCGTTCACCAGCGTGACCGTGAACAGGTCGACTTGACCGGTGAAGGCGCCCGTCGACTCGATCGCCGCCATGAAGCCCGAGCCCGGCGCGGGGCCGGTCGAGAACGTGAACGACTTGATGACGCCGCCCGCCGGCAGCCCGTCGGAGCTCCCGGTGGAGTTTTTCGGAGTCGCCTTCACGTTGACCGTCACACCGGTCACGGTGCTGCTGCTGGGCGTGAGCGTGAGCGTTTGCGCGCTCGAGTTGACGGTGAAATCCGCGTGCCCGCTGGTTCCGTTGATCGTCCCCGTCGTCTTGTACGTGCCGCTCGTCGAGTCGAAAACCGAGAGGTCAGGCTTGCCTGGATCGATGATCGTCTGCCCGGCGAGGTCGAGGTACTGGACGTTCAGGTTGACCGCGCTCGTGCCGACCGAGCCGTAGCTGGAGGCGATCACGGTTCCGGCCTGACACGGCTGCGAGCCGAGGACGTTGACCGTGCCGGTGTTCGCGTCGAACGTCACCGTGAGCGCGTTCGCCTTGCCCTTCACGACCGTCAGCGTCTGGATCTGCTGCGAGAGGATGTGGCTGGCGCCCGTGCCGGTCCCGGTCGTGTCGTCGTAGGTGGTGAACGTGAACGTGTCGCTGCCGGGCGGGACTTGGACGGTGATCACGCAGGTCCAGGGACCCGAGCCCGTGCACGGTGCTGCGGGCGCGGTCCCGGGGTTCGTGACCTGCGTCAGGGTGTTGAACTGCGACGTGATCGCGACGCCGGCGGCGTTCGCGGTCATGTTGACGCGAACCGACTTCGTCGCGGCCGAGATGTACGCGGGCCGGCGCGCCGTTGCGCTCGTCGTCGTCGGTGCCGGAATCTTGATGGTGAACGTCGCGGCCACGAGCTCGCTCGCCGGCACGATGCCGCTGGGCGCCTGCACCGCACTGGGCAGCGCGCTCTGTGAGCCGCGGCCGCCGCACGCCGCCAGCGCGACGGCGACGGTGCACGCGAGAACCGAAGAGAAGACTTTGTTACCGAGCCGAATCATGGACACCATTCCTCAGCCGCTGGCGGCTGAACGAGACAATTCCGGAAAATCTGGAGCCGTCACCGTCCGGCGCACGGACGAACGGTGGCGAGCCGCCGCAACGCGCAGATGCGGGTTGCGGCGGCCGTGGACCGAGCGAAGCGCTACTGGCGGCGCTTCGACTGACCGGTGACGGACAGCGTCGTGTACGTCACGGTCAGCGTGATGGAGCTGCCGGTCGTGTTGCTGCCGCCGGTCGTCGTGCCGAGCCCGTCGCTGATCGTCGACGGGCACGAGCCCGCCTTCGGAGCCCCGCCGGTCGTCTTGGTCGTCGCCGTGATCGGGGTGCCGTCGGTGGTGCTGTTCGACCCGACGGAGATGACGGCGATGTCGCTCATCGATGTCGCCGAGATTCCGGCGCCCGACGTGCACGCGCCGGTGTTTGCGAACGTGAGCGCGTTGTTGTATGGCGCGTTCGTCCAGCCGCTCTCGGTGAACGACTCGGTTCCGGTGCTGCCGACGAGGGTCGTCGCGAAGAGGTCGATCTCCGGTGACGAGCTCAGCGCGACGCCGGCCGGGGTCGCTTTCGAGCTATTGAAGACCGGGGCGTTGAGGATCGGCTGGAACGCCGCCGTGCCGCTGGTCGCGCCGGTGATCGCGGCCGTCAGCGTCACCGGGTTCTCGGCGAGGCCGTCGTAGTTGAACTTCTGTGTGACGTCGGGGCCGCTGAACGTCACGGACGTCGAGGCGCCGCTCGTGCAGCTCGACGTGGACGTGGCCACGCACGTGCCGTGCAGCGAGGTGTCCGGATCGGTGACCGTGACGGAGACCGCGTTGCCGGCCGCATCGACGAACAACACGTTCGGGGTCTGACCCGCCGGAATGGTGTCGCCGTGCGCGTCGACCGCGGAGATGCTCAGGTTCGCGTTCTGTCCCGCCGTGCCGGCGTGCCAGGTGGTCGGGAGCGCTGCGACGCTGAGCGTGCCGCCGGCCGGGATCGCGCCGAGCGTGATGCTCTGCGAGTTCGCCGTGCCGGCGGTGACGGTCACGCCGTTCAATTGCGCCGCGTTCAGCGCGTTGCCGGTCGCACCGGCTCCGTCGTACGTGACGACCAGGTACGAGTCCGTACCGGGCGGCGACGGCGGGCCGTTGACGGTCGCGGTGCATCCGGCGGCGCCGCACGTCGGCGAGATGTCCGTCGTCACGGGCGGGATCGAGCCCGTCGCGATGCCGGCGGAATCGGCCGTGAGCGTGATCTTCACCGAGGCCGTATGGCTCGAGACGAACTGCGGCTTGCGATCTTTGCCCGAGCTCGTTCGGGCCGGGATCCGGATGGTGAACTGGGGCGTGACGAAGCTTCCTTGCTGAATCGGCGCGGTCGTCGGTGTCGGCTGCTGCGGCGCGGTGCCGCCGCCGCCGCTACCGCCGCACCCCGCAAGGGCCACGATGGCCGCCAGGGTTAGGGTCTTGCGCATTGACTGATGCTCCTTGCGAGGTGGGTTCGGGAATCCGTGATGCTCTGAGGACGAGTTCATTTGTGCTTGCGGCTCTGGATCACGAAGCCGCTGGTGGTCACGACGATGTGCGTGGGCGTGGACTGGTTCAAGACGTCCTTGAACGTCACGTCGCATTGGCCGGCTGCCACACCGGTCACGGTGTAGTCGGAATCCGGCCCGTTTCCGGAGGAACCGGACTTCAGCGCGATCGTCGCCTTACCGCTGCACGTGCCGTTGTCGGTGAAGGAAAACGCGCCCACGTACAAGCTCTCGTGCACGTGCACGGTCTGCGCGTTCGCCGCTCCGGTCCCGGCGACGTTCACCGGATTCGGGGAGACGGTCAGCGCGAGGGGGACCGGCGTCGGGCTCGGTGTGGGCGTCGGGGTGGGCGTCGGGGTCGGGGTCGGCGTCGGTGTGGGCGTGGGAGTCGGCGTCGGCGTCGCGGTCGGTGTGGCGGTCGGCGTCGGGGTTGCCGTCGGCGTGGCGGTCGGTGTCGGCGTCGGCGTCGCGGGACCCGTCGGCGTCGAGGTCGGCGTGGGCGTCGGCGTCGCCGGACCGGTCGGCGTCGAGGTCGGCGTGGGCGTCGGCGTTGCCGGACCCGTCGGCGTCGAGGTCGGCGTCGGCGTCGGCGTCGGCGTCGGCGTCGCCGGGCCCGTCGGGGTCGAGGTCGGCGTCGGCGTCACGGTCGGTACGCCGCTCGGCGACGGGGTCGGCGTCGGGATCGGCGAGCCGGTCGCGATCAGCGCGAACCAGTACCGCACCCCGGCGTGCAGGGTGATCGGCGCGCCGTTCGCGGTGAAGGTGATCGAGCCGTTGCCGATCACCGCCGGGCCGGCGTAGACGATCCAGTCGTGGACCGTCGTGTCGTAGAAGACGATGTAGTACGAGTTGCCCGGGACGATGAACTGCGGCGGGACCTGCAGCGTGAAGGACAGCCCGCTCGGCAGCGTCACGTCCTTGTTCGTCGTGACGCCGACGTACAGGATCGTGGTGTGCGCCGGGAGCGACTCGGTGGTGCGACCCGCTTGCGTGGTGCGCACGGCGTCCTGCGGCAGGCGCGCCTTGTCGGCGGCCGGGACGCCGTCGGCGGCCGGCACGAAGTTCTGGATCGTGAAGGTGATGACCGTATTCGAGATCGCGGTCGCGGGCGGCGGGATCGTCACCGTGCCGCTGTAGCCATTGGCGACCGGCAGCGGAATCGTCGTGGGACCCTGGCCGGCGGCGATGTTCAGCGTCGTCGACGACGACACGGAGAAGAGGTTCGATGCCGGGGTACCGGGCGGGTTGCTGCCGCCACCTTGGCAAGCGACGAGCGTCGCGACCGCTCCGAACAGCGCTAGGGTAGCGGAAGCGAGACGTCTCACGCGTGAACCTCAAGGCGAAGGCGAGCCCGTTGCGCCATAGACGAACCGGGCGACATACGAAGCGATACCGCCACGCATGGGCCCGGCAAAAAGTAGTCGGTTGTGAAAGCCACCGTACCCCCGACGGACGCCAGCCGAGCAAGAAGAACTCTCGCCGGCCTGAAAGGGCGGGTTTGTCGACGGTACGCGGCTCCCCTGGGCGCGCCGGAAAGGAACGGGAAACCTTAACCGTTACCATACGTCATCGGCACGCGGCGCGCTGCTCTGAACCGCAGCACGGTAAGGATCGGCGAACGGAGCCGAGCGGCTCGAACGCGAACTCCGGCGGGTCATGCCAGCGGACAGGATCGACATTCGCCACGTCGCGCGCCTCGCGCGGCTGGCGCTGACCGACGACGAGATCGCCATCTTCGCGCCGCAGCTCGGCAGCTTGATGACGCACGTCGACGCGCTGGCCGGGCTCGATACGGAGCACGTACCGGCTACGGCACAAGTCGTTCCGTCACGCAACGTCCAGCGTCCGGACGCCGTGCGCCCGGAGACCATGCTGAGCCGGGACGAAGCCCTCGCCAACGCGCCCCAGGCGCAGGCCGGGTTCTTCCGGGTGCCCCGCATCCTCGCCGAGGAAGGCTAGCATGGACCCGGTCAAGGACTCCGCCGGGGCGATCGCCCGGGCGGTCAACGCGCGCCGGACCAGCGCGGCGGAGATCGCCGAGGCACTGATTCCGCACGCCGCACGGGTCGACGCGCAGCTCGGCGCCTACCTCCAGCTCACGCCGGAGCTCATGCGAGCGCGGGCCCGGCTGGTCGACGAGCGCGTCGGAGCGGGCGAGCGCCTGCCGCTGGCGGGCGTCCCGGTCGCGATCAAGGACAACATGTGCCTGACCGGCACGAGGACGACCGCGGGCTCGAAGATCCTCGAGAGCTTCGTCGCCCCATACACCGCGACGGCCGTGCGGCGGCTGCTCGACGCGGGCGCGCTGCCGGTCGGGAAGACCAACCTCGACGAGTTCGCCATGGGCTCGTCGGGCGAGAACTCGGCGCTCGGCGTGACCCGGAACCCCTACGATCTCGACCGCGTCCCTGGCGGCTCGTCGGCCGGCAGCGCGGCCGCGGTGGCGGGCTTCGAGGCGACGCTCTCGCTGGGTAGCGACACGGGCGGCTCGATCCGCGAGCCGGCGGCGTTCTGCAACATCGTCGGCTTCAAGCCGACCTACGGGCGGGTCTCGCGCTACGGGCTGATCGCGTTCGCCTCGTCGCTCGACCAGATCGGCCCGTTCGCGCGCACGGTCGAGGACGCGGCGCTAGCCTACGACGTGATCGCCGGCAAGGACCCGCTCGACGCGACCAGCGTCGACCGCGAGGTCGAGCCGGCGGCGGGCGCGCTCCGCGACGACCTCGGCGGCGTGCGGGTGGGGATCGTCCGCGAGTTCGGGCTGGACAAGCTCGACGCGGCGAGCCGCGCGGCGTACGAGGCGGCGTACGCGGACCTCGAGCGCCTCGGCGCCGAGCTGGTCGAGGTCTCGCTGCCGACGGCGGACTACGGCCTGGCGACGTACTACCTGATCGCTCCGGCGGAGTGCTCGTCGAACCTGGCGCGCTTCGACGGCGTGCGCTACGGCCTGCGCGTCGACGCGCCCGACGTGAACGAGATGTACGAGCGGACCCGCGCCGCGGGCTTCGGCCCCGAGGTGAAGCGGCGCATCCTGATCGGAACGTACGCGCTCTCCTCCGGCTACTACGACGCCTACTATCTGAAGGCGCAGAAGGCGCGGACACGGATCGCCGAGGATTTCGCGCGCGCGTTCGAGCGCTGCGACGTGATCGTCTCGCCGGCCGCGTCCTCGCCGGCCTTCCGCTTCAACGCCAAGAGCGACCCGGTGACGATGTACCTGATGGACTACTACACGATCCCGGGCTCGCTCGCCGGCCTGCCGTCGCTCTCCGTGCCGTGCGGCGCCGCGCTGCCCGAGGACGGAACGCGCCCCATGCCGCTCGGCCTGCAGATGACGACCCCGCTGTTCACCGAGCGCGCGCTGCTCGGCTACGCGCACGCCTACGAGCGCGCGACGCGCCACGCCGAAAAGCTCCCGCTCCCGGAGATCGCGACCGCATGAGCACGACCGTATCGCCCGAAGACGTCGTTATGACGCCGGAGCTGCTGGAGAAGTACGAAGCCGTCATCGGCATCGAGTGCCATGTCGAGCTGAAGACCCTCAGCAAGATGTTCTGCGGGTGCCCCAACGAGTTCGGCGGCGAGCCGAACACGAAGGTGTGTCCGGTCTGTCTGGCGCTCCCGGGGTCGCTGCCGGTGCCGAACGCGACGGCGCTCGAGCACATGTTCCGCGCGGGCCTCGCGTTCGGCGCGACGATCCCCGAGCACTCGAAGTTCGACCGGAAGAACTACTTCTATCCCGACATGCCGAAGAATTACCAGATCTCGCAGTACGACATGCCGCTCACGGTCGGCGGCATCGTGCGCTACTGGCTCGAGGACGGCCGCCGCGGCGAGTGCCGTCTGACGCGCATCCATCTCGAAGAGGACACCGGCAAGTCCACGCACGCGGGCTCGGCGGACGGGCGGCTGGCCGGATCGACGTCGTCGCTGGTCGACTTCAACCGCGCGGGCGTGCCGTTGATGGAGTGCGTCTCCGAGCCGGACATCCGCAGCGCCGAAGACGCGGTCGCGTATCTCGAGACGCTCGCGCGCACGTTTCGCGAGCTCGGGGTGAGCGACGTGAAGATGGAGGAAGGCTCGCTGCGCTGCGACGCCAACGTCTCGATCCGCCTGCGCGGTGCGACCGAGTACGGGACGAAGGCCGAGATCAAGAACATGAACTCGTTCCGCAGCGCGCGCCGCGCGATCGAGAGCGAGATCGCGCGCCAGATTCGCGTCGTCGAGAGCGGCGGTCGCGTCATTCAGGAGACGCGCGGCTGGGACGAAGCGGCCGGCGAGACGCACAGCCAGCGCTCGAAGGAACAGGCGCACGACTACCGCTACTTCCCCGATCCCGATCTGGTGCCGCTCGACGTGACCGCCGAGATCGTCGAGCGCGTGCGCGCGGCGCTCCCCGAGACGCCCTACGCGCGCTACGAGCGCTACGTCGACCAGTACGGCATCGACACGAAGCGCGCGACGCAGCTCGTCGACGACCACGAGCTCGCCGCATGGTTCGACCGCGCCGTCGCCGCGGCGAACGGCGACGCGAAGGCGGTCGTCGCGTTCGTCCTCGGCGATCTCGCCCGCTTGGCGAACGAGACCGGGGCGCATCTCGCGCGCGGCAAGGTCACGCCCGAGGCGCTGGCCGAGCTGGTCGCCCTGACGAAGTCGAACGCGATCAACTCGAAGGCCGCGAAGCAGGTGCTGGAGACGCTGTGGAGCGACGGCGGTTCGGCGCGGGCGGTCGTCGAGCGCGAAGGGCTCGCGCAGGTCAGCGACCGCGGCGCGGTCGAGGCGATCGTCGACGACGTGCTCGCCGCGCATCCGGACGTCGTCGCGAGCTACCGTGCCGGGAAGACGAACGTCCTCGGTTTCCTCACCGGCGCGGTGATGAAGCAGTCGCGCGGCAAAGCGAACCCCGGCCTCGCGCAAGAGCTGCTGAAGGAGAAGCTCTCGGCGTAGAGCGATCGTGAGCGGGCTGATCGACGAGCGGGGGCTCGAGGTTCTCGACTTTCAGCGCATTCGCGAGCGGTATGCGGGGCAGACGCACGCGCCGCGCTCGTATGCGCAGGCGATCGGCTGCGAGCCCGCGACCGACTTCGGGCTGGTGCGGCGGCTGGTCGGCGAGACGGCGGAGATGCGCGCGCTCGCGCAGGACGCCGGCTTCTCGATGCAGCGGATCGACGACGTCGACGAGGCGGTCGCGACGGCGGCGCGCGGCGTCCCCCTGGCGGCGCGCGATCTGCGCGCGATCGCGGACGCGCTCGCGGCGTCGGCCGCCGCGGTCAAGGCGATCCGCGAGGCGGAGCTCGAGGCGCCGCTGCTGCGCGAGCGCTGCGGGCCGTTCCGCGCGCTGCCGCAGATCGTCCACCGCATCACCGACGCGATCGACGAGCGCGGCGCCGTGCTCGACCGCGCGTCGGCGGCGCTGGCGCGGATTCGGCGCGGGATGCAGCAGGCGCAGGACGACGCGCGCGACCGCGCCGCGGCGATCGTGCGCTCTTCGCGCTACGCCAACGCGATCCAGGACGCGATCGTGACCATGCGCGACGGCCGCTACGTCGTGCCGGTGAAGTCGGAGTTCGCCGGTCAGGTGCAAGGGATCGTCCACGACACCAGCTCGTCCGGGCAGACGCTGTTCGTCGAGCCGCTGGAGACGCTCGAGGCGAACAACCGGCTGCGCCAGCTTCGCGTGCAGGAAGAGGTCGAGATCGCGCGCATCCTGGCCGAGCTCTCGTCGCTGGTGCAGCGCGAGGCGGCGCAGATCGGGACCGACGTCGACGTCTACGTCGATCTGGATCTGGCGGCCGCGCGGGCGACGCTCGCGCACCGCATGCAGGCGGTCGTGCCGGAACTCTCCGACGATGCGGTCGTGCACGTCTTCGAGGGCCGCCACCCGCTGCTCGACGAGCGCGCGGTGCCGCAGTCGGTGCGGCTGGACGACGACATCCGCATTCTGATCGTCTCCGGCCCGAACATGGGCGGCAAGACCGTCGCGCTGAAGCTGGTCGGGCTCTCGGTCGCGATGACCGCCTGCGGGATGCACGTGCCCGCGGCGTCGGCGACGATCGGCCGCTTCGAGCGCGTCTGCACCGACATCGGCGACGAGCAGTCGATCGCCCAGAACGCCTCGACGTTCTCGGCGCACCTGCGCCGGCTGGCCGAGATCGTCGACGCCGCCAACGAGCGCACGCTGATCCTCATCGACGAGATCGGGAGCGGCACCGAGCCGAACGCGGGCGCCGCGCTCGCCGTCGCGGTGCTGGAACGGTTCCTGGAGCGCGGCGCGCGCGTCGTCGCGACGACGCACGCGACCGAGCTGAAGCTGTTCGGCGCCGATCATCCGCACGTCGCGAACGCGAGCGTGCGCTTCGACCCGGAGACCTACGAGCCGACGTACCAGCTCGACCTCGGCTCGCCGGGCCAGTCGCTCGCCTTCGCGCTGGCCGGCCGCATGAAGCTCGACCCGCACGTCGTCGCGCGCGCCGAGGAGCTGCTCTCGACGCAGGAGCGCGACTACGAGCGCGCGCTGGCGGAGGTCGGCGAGGAGCGCATCCGCGCGACGCGCGAGCGGGAGCAGCTCGACCGCGAGCGCGCACACCTGCGCTCGCTCGAGGACAACGCGCGCCGCCGCGCGGAGTCGCTGGAGCGCGAGCGCCGCGAGCTGGCGAAGAAAGCGGACGCGCAGCTCGCCGACGCGCTGCGCCGCTTCACCGCCGAGCTCGAACGCCGCGCGGCCGAGCACACCGAACGCGGGGCGCGCGCGCCGCGCGTGACGCCGGGGCAAGCCGATCTGCTGGCGCGCACGCTGGACCAGATGCACCGCGAGCTGGGCCTCGAGTCGCGCCCGTCCCGCGCGCGCGACGGCGACGCGCAAGCGCCGGTCGCCGCCGGCGACCGCGTCCACGTCTCGTCGTGGGAGCAGGACGGCACGGTTCTGGAAGACCTCGGCGACAACGCGCTGGTGCAGATCGGCGCGATGCGCATGACCGTTCCGAAATCCGACCTCCGCCGCCGCGCCGGCGGCACCGGCAGCACCGGCGGCAAAGGTTCCCGCGACGTCACCCTGAGCTCGTCGAAGGGTGAGCGACGGTCGCGCACGCACGCCGAGTCGGGCGACGCGACCCTCGAAGCGGCGTTCACCGCGCAGACGGAGATCGACGTGCGCGGCAAGCGCTTCGTCGAGGCGGAGCCGCTGGTCGACCGCTGGATCGACGACGCGATCCTGCTCGGCCACTCGCCGCTGCGCCTGATTCACGGCAAAGGGACGGGCTTGCTCGGCAGAGGCCTCCAGCAGTACTTGAAGGCGCATCCGTTCGTGCAGAACGTCCGCTACGGCAACGCCGACGAGGGAGGCGGCGGCGTGACGGTGTTTGAACTGCGGTCGCCGACCTGATGACCGTGCCCGCATGACCACCGAACCGAGTCCGAAGAGCCGGCTCTCGCCGCGCGAGCGCGCGGAGATGCTGACGGACGGCTGCGATCACGTCGAGACGCTCGGCGAGCTGGCGGAACGGCTGGCGCGCGGGCGCCCGCTGCGCGTCTACCTCGGCCTCGACCCGACGTCGCCCGACCTGCACGTCGGCCATGCCGTGGTGCTGCGCCTGCTGCAGCGTTTCGTCGACGACGGTCACGACGTGATCCTGCTGATCGGGGACTTCACCGCGCGCATCGGCGATCCGAGCGGCCGCAACGCGCTGCGCCCGCCGCTGAGCGACGAGCAGATCGTCACCAACATGCAGACGTACGCCGCGCAAGCCGGCAAGGTGCTCGACATGAGCCGCGTGCGCATCGTCTACAACAGCGAGTGGCTCTCGAAGCTGACCTTCGCCGACCTCTACAAGCTGCTCTCGCAGACGACGGTCGCGCAGATGCTCGAGCGCAACGACTTCCGCCAGCGCTACGAGAGCGGGACGCCGATCGCGCTGCACGAGTTCGTCTACCCGGTCGCGGTCGCGTACGACTCGGTCGCGATGAACGTCGACGTCGAGCTGGGCGGCAGCGATCAGCTCTTCAACCTGCTGATCAGCCGCCCGTACCAGAAAGAGGCCGGTCAGGAGCCGGAGATCTGCATCACCGTCCCGCTGCTGGTCGGCATCGACGGCGAGAAGAAGATGTCGAAGTCGACCGGCAACCACATCGCGCTGACCGATCCGCCGAACGACATGTTCGGCAAGACGATGCGCATCCCGGACGCGGTGCTGCCGGAGTACGCGCGGCTCGCCGTGTGGTGGCCGCCGGCGCAGGTCGACGCGCTCGAAGCCGGCCTCGCCAACGGCACCGCCTCGCCGATGGACGAGAAAAAGCGTATCGCCGAGGAGCTGGTCGCGCTGTATCATGGCCGGGACGCGGCGCGCGCGGCGCGGGACTGGTTCGAGCGGACGATTCAGCGCGGCGAGATCCCGGCCGAGATGCCGGAGCTCCCGCTCGGCGGCCGCACCAAGCTCGTCGACCTGCTCGTGGCGGCCGGGTTTGCGGAGTCGAAGCGCGCCGCGACCAGGCTGATCGGCGAAGGCGGCGTGCGCGTCGACGGCGCCGTCGTCAGCGACCCGGCCGCCCGCTGGACCGCCGACCGGCCGGCGGTGCTCCAAGTCGGCTCCCGCAAGTTCGTCCGCGTGGTCCCGTAGAGAACGTTCGCCCGCCTCATCCCGCAGATTGGAAATAACCGCAGATATGGCGTCCCACAAACCGGCGGCCTCGGCGGCCGCGATCACCTACACCCCCGCCGGCAAGGTCATCGGCCCGACGTTCACCTGCCCGCGCTGCGACCGCGTCTACCCGTATCCGCACGACCACGGCGCGCCCGTGCGCTGCGAGTGCGGGTGGTGGTACACCAACCTCGGCCACGGCCGGATCGTCGAGGAGTTCCGCCCGCGCATCGGCGGCGCGAAGACGCAAGGCCCCGAAGCCGCCGCGGGCCCCGGCACCAAGCTAGGCCACTGACGCCGCTCTCACCCTGAGCTCGTCGAAGGGTGCGTCGTGATCGCGGCTATCCGAGCCGCTGCGCGAGGCCCAGCACGTCGTCCGCGCTGAGGACGTACGTCTCGCCGCAGAAGTCGCAGGTCGCTTCGGTGTGCGGCTGTTCGCGCGCGATCTTCGCGAGCTCGTCCTTGCCCAGGCCGAGCAGCGCGGTCTCCACTTTCTCACGCGTGCAGCGGCAGTCGAACCGCGCCTCGTACGTCTCGAACACTTTGACGTCGAGATCGCCCGCGACGGCGCGCAGCAGCGCCTCGGCGCCGGCGCCGCCGACGATCTGGGTCGTGACGGGAGCCATCGCGCCGGCGTTGCGCTCGAGCGCCGCGACGGTCGCGTCGTCGGCGCCGGGCAGCACTTGCGCGATCACGCCGCCCGCGGCGCGAATTCCGTTCGGATCGGCAAGCACGCCGAGCGCGACGACGCTCGGGATCTGCTCCGAGTTCGCGAGATACGCCGCGACATCGTCGCCGATCTCGCCCGTCACCAGCGGTACGATGCCGCTGTACGGCTGACCCACTTCGTACGTCTTCGTCACCTGCAGCTTGCCGTCGCCGACGACGCGCGCGACGTCGAACTTTCCGCGCGCGTTCAGCGGCAGGTCGGCGCGGCCGTTGCGCGCGTACGCTCGCGCGCCGATCACCTGCGGCCCGGCGCTCCACGAATCCGCGGTCAGCCCGCCGATCGGGCCGTCGCCAACGACCTGCAGCGTGAGCCGCTCGCGGCCTTTGAGCGACGCGCCGAGCAGCGCGGCGGCGGTGAGCAGGCGGCCGACGGCCGCGCTCGCGGTCGGCGCGAGGTCATGCCGCTCGCGCGCCTCGCGCACGAGCCCGGACGTGACCCCGGCCGCGAGCGATACGGTGCCGCGCGCCGCCGAGGCGGTGACGATACGATCCATTCCGTATGGTAAACCGCCGGCGGCAGGAGCGCGTTGCGTGCAAGCGTATCCTCCCCCGACGAGCGGCGCCGCTGGGCGTAGGAGCCGTTTCGCTGCGCCGCGTGCCTTGCGAGGTTGTTGAAACGTGACCAAAGCCGATATCGTCGACTCGCTCGCCAACGAGCACGAGCTTTCGAAGCGTCAAGCGGGCGAAATCCTCGATATGATCCTCGACGAGATCACGACCGCTTTGAAACAAGGCGAAAAGGTGCAGTTGATCCCGTTCGGCAGCTTCGTGGTGCGCGAGCGCAAGGCGCGCACCGGCCGCAACCCGCAAACCGGCGAGCTCCTGAAGATCGCCGCGCGCAAAGTTCCCGCCTTCAGCGCCGGCAAAGGTTTGAAAGACGCCGTCGGCGGCTCGCGCCGCAAATCAGGCGCCCGCAAGAAGTAGCGCCGCGAAGCGCTACGCGAGCGACTGCCGGTAGGCGTCCTCGCATTCTTCATCACATTCGCAGGCGGCGGCGCGCAGCGCCCGCTCATCGGACACGGTGACGCGGCCGCGTCGCTGCTCGATCGCACCGGCATCCTGAAGAGCCCCGAGCGCATCGGTCACGGTCGCTCGCCGCACGCCGAGCAGCATCGCGAGCGATTCGTGCGTGAGCGCGAAGCCGTCGCGTTGGACGCGGCGGCGCGTCGCCAGCAGCCACCGGGCGGTGCGCTCCTTCACGTCGTGCCGTGCGTTGCACGCGGCGTACTGCTGTGCCGTGAAGAGCGTCGCGGCGGCGTTACGGTGCATGAAGCGGGCGAAGGCGCTGTCGCGCTCCATCCGCTCGCGGAACGCCGCCAGCGGCATACGGACGACGTCGCCGGCGATTTGGCAGAACCAGCCGCGTCGTGCCGCGTCGGATTCGAGCGCGGCGTCGGTCTCGACGAAACCCTCGCGCCCGACGCTGCCGACCTCGACGGCGTCGCCGCTGCGAAGCGTCGCGACGACGGAGATGACGGCGTCGATCGGAAAGTCGACGTGATGCCGCGGGCCGGCATACGGCGCCAGCCAGGTGCGGGCGGGCAAGGTCACGATTTCGAGATCCGGGCGCACCGCGACGGCGTTGGTGCCGAAGAACGCGTCCAGCAGGCGATTGCCGGAAACCGGCAACGGCGCCTCAGGAAGACTGACAGCGAGCACGGCGACCTTCGTTCAATTTAGGGAATCGGGTTTTCACCATAGCACAACGCCGCGCGCGACGGCGTACGCTGCCGAACAGCGGTTCGAGCCGGAATACGAAAGGGACTCGGCAGCGGTGTGATGCCAAGTCCCTCATCGTACGTGGTCGGGCAGACAGGATTTGAACCTGCGACCCCCAGTCCCCCAGACTGGTGCGCTACCAAGCTGCGCCACTGCCCGCGAAAAATCTCGCGGGAAGGTATTAAGCCGTCCTTTGGTGTTCCCCCTCTCGACGTGAAGGCTACGCTCTATGCCGACGGCGGCTCCCGCGGTAACCCTGGTCCGGCCGCTTCGGGCGCCGTGCTCTATGCGGAGGACGGCGAGGTGCTCGAAGAGATCGGCACCTTCCTCGGCGTCACGACGAACAACGTCGCCGAGTGGACCGCGCTCATCGAAGGCCTCAAGGCTGCGCTCGCGCGCGGGGTGGACGAGATCGACGTGCGGCTGGACTCCGAGCTCGTGGTGAAGCAGCTCTCGGGCGCCTACCGCGTCAAGCATCCCGGGCTGATCCCGCTGCACGCCGAGGCGAAGTCGCTGCTCCGCAAGTTCACGGGCTCCGACGTGCGGCACGTGCGGCGCAAGGAGAACGCTGCCGCCGATGCGGTGGTCAACCAGGTGCTCGACGCGCACCGCTGACACTTCGCCTGCCGCAGCCGGGTTGTAGCATCAGATGCGCCGCTTCCCCACCACGCTCGTTATCGTGATCCTCGCCGTCGTCGGCATCGCCGGCGGCTGGAGGCTCTTCGCGGCGTCCGAGTCGGAGCGCTACCGGGCGGTCAGCACGGTGCGCGCGCAGCGCTCCGAGCTGCACTTCAGCGAAGCGATCGCGCACGACAAGGGTCCCATCGCGCGCGAAGAATGGCGGCTCGACAACGTGAACGGCAAGTCGGTCGCCTCGTACTCCGCCCAGAACCGCGCCGGCTCCCGCATCGCGAAGTTCACCGAGCCGATCGAAGGTTACGACGTCACGTTCACCTTCGAGAAGCTGGTGCAGGACGGCGTCTGGGAGCTGCACACGCGCCCGCTCAAGGGCAACACGAGCGACATGTACACCGTCACGGTCGCGCAGGTCGCGGGCGACAAGAGCGGCTCGCACAAGTTCACGTTCACCGACCCGCACTATCTAGCGACGACGGCGGGGCGCCAGTACGAGATCCATCTGGACAAGAACAAGCCCGTCCCCGATCTCGTCACGCTGCAGTCAACGTCGACGGCCGATCCGCGCTATCAGAAGATCGTCGACGATTTCGCGGCGTTCGGGCCGCCGCGCTTCAAGAAGACCGTCGCCGCCGCGCGGGAGAAGCTGCTCAAATCGTGAGCTGGCCGCGCGTCCTCGGCGCGCTGGCGCTCCTCGCCGCCGGCTTCTTCGGCCTCTACGAGCTGGTCGAGTCTCCGCGCAGCGAAGCGTTCGCGCCGGTGGTCACGCACGGCGGCGGGCACGTCGTCGCGCTCACGTTCGACGACGGACCGACGCCCGGCGTGACCGATCGCGTGCTCGACGTGCTCGAGCGCGAGCACGTGCCGGCGACGTTCTTCGTGGTGGGCCGCGCTGCGCGGCGCGAGCCGGCGCTCCTGCGGCGCATGGCCGCCGGCGGCGACCAGATCGAGAACCACTCCGACACCCACCCGCACCTCAACGCGCTGCTCTCGGACCGCGCGCTGGACGCGGAGATCGCCCGTACGGACGACGCCATCGCGGCGGCGACGGGCCGCCGCACCCGCTGGCTGCGCCCGCCCTTCGGGGCGCGGAACGCCGCGGTGCTCGAAGCGGCGCGCCGGCACGGCAAGCGCGTCGTACTGTGGAGCGCGATGCTCGACGAGACGTCGCCGGGGGCAACCCCGGACGTGCTGGCGGCTCGCCTCGTGCAGCAGGTGCGCGACGGTGCGATCGTCGTGCTCCACGACGGCGACCGCGGCGGTCCCGGCGCCGGCGGACGGTCGTACGAAGCAGCGCTCACGCCGAGGATCGTCGGGATGCTGCGCGCGCGCGGCTTTCGGTTCGCGACGCTGGACGAGTTGACGGGGCGTCCGTAGTTCGCCGCGCGGAAAAAGCTAACGCTAGAATCACTCAGCATAACAAGCAAGACTTCCGTTGACCCACGCACGGGACGAGCGGGATACGGCGTGATGCGAATCACGAACGGCACCACAAACGTCGCCAAACGGACACTTTCGGCCCATTGAGACGTTAGCCACCCCCAAAATAGGGGGATCACGATTAGGACCTCGGGCGCCGACATGGATGTCGCTCGGCCGCCCATCGCCTTCAAGGATGAAGCGAATGCCGATTACCGTTACCGACGTTTCGCGTCCGTTGCCGCCCTTCGAGCGGCCTCCCGAGACGTCCGAACGCCTCTCCAAGGGCCTTCGAGCGAAGGCTTTCATCGCCGTGCTCGCGATCGGCGTGATCGCCGGCTGCGCCTCCACGGGCAGTAGCGTCCCGCACAAAGCCACGAGCGGCGGCCTCCACCAAGCCAACAACATCTCCCGGGCGCTGCCGGCCGCCTCGCCGACGCCCGTCCCGGCCGAATCGGCCGGCTGCGGCACCGCCACCGGCGCGCAGGCGAACTGCCAAGTCACGAAGGACGGCAGCGGAACGTCGGGAACGCCGCACGGCTTGACGGCGGCGCAGCTTCGCAGCGCGTACGGCTTGCCGCCGGCGAGCGCGAGCGGTACCCCGACCGGTCCCCTCGTCGCCGTCGTTGCGGCGTTTGACGACTCGAAGGCGGAAAACGACCTGCGGGTCTATCGCCAGCAGTTCGGCCTTCCGCCGTGCACCAGTGACAACAAGTGCTTCACGAAGGTGCAGATGAAAGCGACGCCGGGCGCGCCGCCCCCGTCGCCCGCGCCGAAGAGGGGGACACCGGACGCGACGACCTGGGCCGATGAGATCGCCCTGGACCTCGCGATGGTCTCCGCGGCCTGCCCGAATTGCCGCATCATGCTGGTCGAGGCGCTCGGCCAGGACCTCGACAGCCTGGCCGACGCCGTCGACACGGCCGCATCGTACAACCCGGTAGCGATCAGCAACAGCTGGGGCGTCGTCGAGGGCGGCGGCAACGTGCCGAACATCGACGCCGACGCACAGGCCGCCTTCAACCATCCGGGCATCGCGATCACGGCCAGCGCCGGCGACCTCGGCACGGGCCAGGTGCAGTTCCCCGCCTCCTCGCCGTTCGTGACCGCGGTCGGCGGCACGACCCTGACCGCCGATGCCACGAAACCGCGCGGCTGGAGCGAGAGTGTTTGGACCGGCTCGGGCAACGGCTGCAGCATCATGATCGCGACGCCGTCGTGGCAGAGCGCGGCCGGCGGCTGCACCTCGCGCGCGGTCCCCGACATCTCGATGCTGGCCGACTCCCGCGTCGGTGTCGCGGTCTACTCCTCGGCAGAGAACGGCTGGGTCCAGCTCGGCGGGACGAGCGTCGGCGCTCCGTTTGTGGCAGGCCTCTACGGCGCCGCGAACGACTACGGCGCCGGTACCGTCGGTGCACCCGCGATCTACTCGCAGCTCTCGGCCCTCAACCCGGTCGCGGGCGCCGCCAACGGCAGCCCCAACGGGCTGGCCGGGTTCTGAGCGCGAGCGTCTCGTGAAGAGCGAACGAGTTCCGGCTTTCCCCCGGGTCGGCACTCGTTCGCTTTCGAGGCCGGCGTGAACCCGCCGCACGGCTCGCGGCGCGTCGCCGGCGGCGCGAACGCCCGAACCTTTCCGCGCGAGCGGCTGTACGCGCGGCTCGACACCGCGCTGCATGCCCCGATCGCGCTGGTCGTCGCCGAAGAAGGGCTCGGCAAGAGCACGCTGATCCGCGACTACCTCGCCGAGCGCGGAACCGCGCACGTCCGGTTCTCGGCGGGCCCCGAGCACGCCGCGCCGGGCGAGCTGTTGCGCGGGCTCGCGACGGCGCTCGCACCCCTGAGTCCCGCGATGGCGCGCTCGGCCGGACCGGCCGCGGCGAAGCTGGAGCAGCCCGACGGCGAGGCGGTCGCGCTGAGCTGGGCGCGCGAGCACCTCAGCGCCGTCTCCACGACCGTGGTCCTCGACGAGATGCACCACGCCGTCGGCGAGCCGCGCTGCGCCTCGTTCCTGTGCGCGCTGATCGAAGCGACCGCCCCGCGCGTGCGCTGGATTCTGGCGGCCCGCGAGGCGCCGCTGCTGCCGATCCCGCGCTGGCTCGCGTCGGGTCTGTGCGATCTGCCGATCGAGTCCGACGAGCTGCGCGTGCAGCCCGACGAGATTCGCGCCGCGTTCGCGCGCGTCGGCTTGCCGATCGCCGAGCACGACGCCGCGGCGCTCTTCGAGCGAACCGCGGGCTGGCCGCTGGGACTCAGCGTCGCGCTCGCGAACGGCCGCATCGACGCGCCGCTCTCGCGCGACGACGTCTACGACGATTTGATCGAAGCCGCGTTCGCGCGCTGCTCGAGCGAGGAGCGCGACCGCATCTTCGAGACGGCCGCCATCGGCCGCTTCGACGCCGGCGTGCTCGCCGCGCTCGAATGCGACGGCGCGTTCGCGCACGAGCTGGCCGAGTCCGAGCTGCTCCACGCGCTCGACGACACGACGCACGCGTACTACGAGCCGTGCCGCGCGCGCATCATCGCGCGCCTGGACGGGCTCGCGCCCGACGACCGGATCTCGGTGCTGGACCGCGCCGCCTTCGCGCTCGAACGCGTCGGCCGGTGGCGCGAGGCGATCGCGCTGCGCGTCCGCGCCGGCGACGACGAGCGCGTCGCGGGCGCCCTCGACCGCCGCGGCTTCAGCGCGCTCGACCACGGCGACGTCGGCGCGGTCACGCACGCGCTCGCCGCGATCGGCGAGCCGACGCTGGTGCAGCACCCGGTCGCGCTCGCGCTCAAAGCGGCGCTCGCGTCGCTCGACGAGAGCTTCGACGTCTCGGAGGCCTGGTTCCAGATGGCGATCGAGCGCGCCCGCGACCACGAGCGGCGCGAGATCGTGCTGCGCTACGGCATGGATCTCGTGCGGCGCGGCCGCGACGACGTGATCGCGCTGCTCGAAGCCGAAGCCGCGCGCGAGGAGACGCGCAGCGACGCGGACGCCGACGCGGCGCTGTGGGCGCTGATGGGGACCGCGTACGTCGAAGGACATCGCATCGAGAGCGCGCGCGAGGCGGCGCGCCGCGCGCTCGTGCGGCTTCCCGGGGTGCGCGACGACGCGTTGCGCGCGCGCGTCCTGCACCAGGCGTCCTACGTCGCGCTGAACGACGGCGACTGGAGCTCCGCGAAGTCGCTCGCCGAGCGCGCCTTGGCGCGCGCCGACGAAGCGTTTCTGTTCGATCTCGCCGCGCGCGCGCTCAGCGTGCTGTTCAACATCGCGATGCTGCACGAGGACGACGTCCCGGCGGCGCGCAGCGCGCTCCTGCGCCTCGAGGAGGCGGGCCGCAAAGCCGGCAACTCGGCGCTGCGGTTGTACGCGATCCTCAACGCGTACGCGATCGAAGTGGACGCCGGCGACGCCGGCGCGCTGGAGCGGCTGAACCGCCAGCTCGGCGAGATGCAGGTGCTGCTGACGCCGATGGTCAGCGAAGGACTGCTCCCCGCGCAGGCGCTGCGCGCCGCCTGGGACGGGCGCTTCGAGCACGCCTACGATCTGCTCGCGCCGGGCGCGGTGAACCTGTTCGACGACGACCGCGTGGCGTACCGGTGGGCGGAGTGCGCGGTGTACGGCGCCGCGGCCGGCAAGGACGAGGCGGCGCGCGACGCGCTCGCGCGCTCGCGCCGGAGCTTGCGCAACGCCGTCGAGGATCAGCCGCTCGCCGTCCGCACCGTGGCGTACCTCGCGCTCGCGGAGACGCTGCTCGACCAGGACGATGATGCGATGGCGTCGATCGCCCAAGCGCGCGTCGCCGCGGCGAACGCGCAGGGCCGCATCCGCTCGCTGGTCGAGACGGTCGCGGCGTTCCACGAGTGCCGCTCGCGCGGCGACGAGGCGGTGCTGTGGCTCGGCGACATGCTCGAGGAGCTGCAGCGCCGCGAACTCGGCGGCGTAGCGCGCTTCATCGGACGGCTGCCGATGTCGGTCGTCGACTTGCGCCCCGGGCGCAGCCGCGGCCGTCCGGAGCTCGTCTCGCTGACGCCCGGAACGACCCTGAACGTGGTGGCGGGATGAGCGCGCAGCCGGCGTTCCGGCGCGCCAACGGCTCGCGGCTCGCCGCCGCCGTCAACCGCAGCGCGCCGCAGATCATCGCGACCGCGCTGGCGCGGCTGGGTCCCGCCGAACGGACCGTCGCGGCGAAGGTCGTCGCGACCCGCTTCGTCGAGCGCTGCGCGGCTGCGGCGGCGGTCGGCGACTGGGGGATCGTCATCGGCTGGGTCGACGGCGCGTGCGCGCGCTACGCCGGCATCCTCTCGGCGCACGCGATCTTCGCCGCCGCGCTCGACGGCGTCGCGGAGATTCTCGCGCTCGCCGCCGACGAGCCGACGCGCGCCACGTTCGGGCTCGCGCGCGAAGGCATCGAAGCGGTGATCGCGCGGCCGCGCGCCGTCGCCCGCGCCGCACCGGGGCACGAAGCAGTCGACGAAGTCGACGTGGTCCTCGACGGTTTGCTCACCAAGCTCGACCAGAGCGACACGCTGACCGCCGAGCACTCGCGCGCGGTCGCGTCGTGGTGCGGGCGGCTCGCCAAGCGCCTCGGTGCGTCGAAGGACGAGATCCTGCACCTGACGCGGGCGGGGCTGATCCACGACATCGGCAAGGTCACGACGCCGCCGGAGATCCTCGGCGCCCCGCGCCGCTTGAGCGACGATGAGATGTCGGTGATGCGCAAGCACGCCGAAGCGGGCGCGCTGATCGTCGCCGACGTGCCGCTGATCGCGAACCTCGTCCCGGCGGTGCGCAGCCATCACGAGCGCTTCGACGGGCGCGGGTATCCCGACGGGTTGAAGTTCGAGGCGATCCCGCGCGTCGCGCGCATCGTCGCGGTCGCCGACTCGTTCAACGCGATGATCGGCCGCCGTCCCTACCGCCCGCCGCTCGCCCCGTCGACCGCGCTCGAGCGATTGGTCGAAGGCCGCGGCGACCAATTCGATCCCGACATCGTCGACGCGATGATCGACGTAGTGACGAACAAAGCCTAGCGCGCCGACCGCCTTCGCCGCGTTCGGAGAAGATTCGGAGCGACTGCGCGGCTACCAGCTCACCGGCGCGAACGGGCTCGTCACGGTCGGCGGGCCTATTCAGCAGCGGCTGAGCGGGTGCTCGACGCTGGGACCTTCTCGGAGATTCTTCCCAGCCTTTTCGAGGATCATCGAGCCATGGAAAGCGGAGCGGCGCAGCGCGTCGTCGTGATCGACGACGAGAAGAGCATTCGGGAGATGCTCGAGATCGGGCTCGCGCAAGCGGGCTTCGAGGTGCGAACGGCGGTCGACGGACCCGACGGCTTGACCGTGATCCGCGACTGGAATCCCGACTGCGTCGTGCTCGACATCATGATGCCGAAGATCGACGGTCTCTCGCTGATCCCGCTGCTGCGCAGGCTCACCGAGGTTCCGATCATCATGCTGACCGCGCGCGGCGACGTGCGAGACCGCATCGACGGCTTGAAAGCCGGCGCCGACGACTACCTGCCGAAACCGTTCGATCTCGACGAGCTCGTGGCGCGGATTCAGACCGCGCTGCGGCGGCCGATGCTGCGCCACGTCAACCACCTGCGCGTCGCCGATCTCGAGGTCGACGTCGAGGCGCGCGCCGCGCGCCGCGGCGACCGCTGGATCGATCTCTCGACCCGCGAGTTCGACCTGCTCGCGACGCTCGCGCGCCGCCCGAAGCGCGTCTTCACGCGCGAGGAGCTGCTCGATCTCGTCTGGGGCGTCGACCGCGAAGTCTCGACGGCCACCGTCGAGACGTACATCTCGTACCTGCGCGCGAAGGTCGACTCCGGGCTCGACAACCGTCTGATCCACACGGTCCGCGGGGTGGGCTACACGCTGCGCGAGTCCCGATGATCTCGCTTCGCGCGCGGCTGACGCTCTCGTACGCGCTGGTCGTCGCCGTCATCCTGATCGCCGTGGCGGTGATCTTGACCCGTTTCGCGTTCTCGTTCCTCACGCAGCCGGTGTCGGAGGCGGTCGACGGTGCGGTGCGCGCGGCGCAGGCGATCGTCGCGACGCACCCGCACGACGATCCGCGCACCGTGCGCGTGCTCGTGCGCGACGCGGCGACGCGCCCGGGCGTGGTCGTGCTGTTTCCGCCGCCCGGCGCACCGCGCCGCATGCCCCGCCGCGACGCCTCCGACGATCTGTCGCTGCGCAGCATGCTCGGGCTGCGCCCGCATCAGGTCATCTTGCCCGACGGCAGCGACGTGCTGATCGCACCCGACATGGCGCGCCTGCACGGCACCATCACGGTCTACTTGGAATCGCTCGCGATCGCGATCGGGCTCGCGGTGGCGCTCGCGTGGCTGGTCGCGCGCTGGATCACCGCGCAGGCGCTCGCGCCGCTGTTCACCGTGACCAGCGAGCTGCGCCGCTTCGCGCGCGGCGACTTCACGCAGCGCCCGGTCTCGACCAACGACCGCAGCGAGATCGGCGAGCTGACCGAAGCGTACAACGGCGCGACGGCGCAGGTGGCGGCCGCGTTCGCGGAGCGCTCGCGCGTCGAAGCGCAGATGCGGCGGTTCGTCGCCGACGCCGGTCACGAGCTGCGCACGCCGCTCACCGTCGTCAGCGGCTATCTCGACGTGCTGCAGAAGGGCGGCGTCGACGATCCGGCGATCCGCGAGCGCGCGTTCACCACGCTGCGCACGCAGACCGACCGCATGCGGCGCCTGGTCGAGCGGCTGATGGTGCTGGCGCGGCTCGAGAGCCCCGACTTCGTCAGCGCGCCGGAGCTCGTCGACGTGGCCGAGATCGCGGCCGGTGCGGTCGCCGACGTCGTCGCGGCGCGGCGCGGCGACGTCGAGGTGATCGCCGAGAAGCACGCGACCTACGTCCTCGCCGACCGCGGCGATCTGCACGAAGCGATCAAGAACCTCGTCGACAACGCGGTGAAGTACGGCGGCCGCACGCGCGTGACGGTCGAGGTCCGCAACGACGACGACAACGTCGTCGTGCGCGTGCGCGACCGCGGCCCGGGGATCCCGGAGAACGAGCGCACGCATCTCTTCGAGCGTTTCTTCCGCGGCGAGGGCGTCGGCGGCGTGGAAGGCTCCGGGCTCGGACTCGCGATCGTGCAGCGCGCGGCGGCGCGCTCCGGCGGCCGCGTCACGCTCGAGAACGGACACCGCGGCGCGACGGCGTTCGCGCTCACGCTTCCGGCGCGCAGTACCGCGCCGCGTCCCGCGGAGCCGCTCCGGCTGGGCTGAAATTGTTGCGGTTTTCCGCGAAAATGGCCGGAAACGGGGGTTTTGCGGCGTATAGGGCGGGCGACACGGCTCGGATACCGGGCCGAACCGCGAACGAAAGGACCCTATGACCAAGAACGAGCTGGCAAGAGAACTCGCCGAGGACTTCGAGCTTCCGCGCCGGCAGGTCGTCGAGATCGTCGAGGCGATCCTCGACCGGATCACCGAAGTGCTGAAGTCGGGCGACAAGATGCAGCTCACGCCCTTCGGCCAGTTCAAGATTCGCGACCGCGCCGCGCGCGTCGCCCGCAACCCGCAGACCGGCGAGCCGGTGAACGTCCCGGCAAAGCGCGTGCTGAAGTTCATCGCGGGCCGCAGCCTCAAGGAGGCCGTCGGAACGGCGAAAGCAGGCCGCGGCGGCGCCAAGAAGGGCGGCGCGAAGAAGGCGGGCGCCGCGAAGAAAGCCGGCGGGTCCAAGGCCGGCGCCTCGAAAGCGGGCGGCTCCAAGGCCGGCGCGGCGAAGCGCGGCGGCGGCGCGGTCGCGGCAGGCGGGCGCAAGGGCGCGGCCGGCGCCAAGAAGGCCGGCGGCGCGAAGAAGGCCGGCGGCGCGAAGAAGGGCCGCGGGCGCTAGACGAACGGACGGGGCGAAGCGATTCGCCCCGTCGTCGTCTCAGGCGTAGACGTGCCCGCCGAGCGCGATGAAGCCGCCGGCGTGGCGGCCGCGCGGATCGTGGTGCGTCCAGTGCACGAGCGGCTTGCCGCGATCGTGGACGAGCTCACCTTGCACGGTCACGCGGTCGCCGGGCTGCGCCGGGACGCGCGGCGCGAGCGAGACGTTGTCGACGACGCGAAACGTCGCGCCGTCGTCGCGCCGCACGTCGAACTGCTCGTGCGTGCGGTGCGAGTGACGGGACGTGAAGAAGACGGGCCGGTTCATGACCGTCCCGGTGTAGCGCACTTCCATCGGTACCTCCGCGATTCGGTTCACGCGCGGAAGGCGTGCGGCTAGGGTCCGCCGTAGCGCGCGTGGGTGCCGCCGACGCTCGCGCCGCCGCGATGAGGACGCTCCATGCCGAGCGGGTTTCCCTGGTCCCCGTGCAAGCGCGCAACGCGCGCGAGCTGTGGGAGGTGCTGAACGCGCCGGATCTGCGCAAGTACCAAGACATTCCGCGCGTGCGCGCCGAGGAGTTCGAGCGCCAAGTGCGCGCGCGTCCCAAGGCGCTGCGCGCCGGCGCGACCGGGCGCTTCGAGTGGTTGGTCAAAGCCGGTGAACCGCCGGCGCCCGTCGGCTGGATCTCGCTGCGCGTGAACGAACGGACGCCGCGCGTCGGTGAGGTCGGCTACAGCTTGCTGGCCGAAGCGCGCGGCAAAGGCTACGCGGCCGAAGCGCTCGGCGCGGTGATCGGCGAGACGTTCGTCGCCGGCGAGCTGGACGAGATCCAGGCCTGCATCGTGCCGGAGAACGTCGCGTCGCGCGGCGTGCTCGACCGCACCGGCTTTCGCGAAGAGCGAATCTTGCGCGGCGGCGCGGTGATTCGCGGCCGCCACGTCGACGTGCTGTTGTTCTCGCTCACGCGCGCGAGCTGGGACCGCGCACGGCGCGAAGCACTCTCGCGCACGAGCAACGTCTAGGCGTTACGCGACGCGGCGTTTGACGGGCAGCTCGACGACGACGCGCGAGCCGTACGGGGTCGCGCGCTCGACCGTCATGGTGCGCGCGAGCGCGAGGACGAGCAGCAGGCCGCGACCGCGTTCGGCGATCCCGTCGGGGCAACTGCGCACCGTCGGAATTCCGGGGCCGCGGTCGGCCACCACCAGCACGGCGCCGTCATCGTTCCAGGAGCAGTAGACGCCGATCGGGCCGGAAGCGTGGCGCACGACGTTCGAGACGAGCTCGCCGACGATCAGCTCGCTGGCGTCCAAGTCCGATGCGACGTCGGCGTCACGCGAGAGAAAATCGCGCACCTCGTGGCGCGCGCCGAGCGCTTCGCGCGCGTCGCTGCGCACGCACGACCAGACCGTTGCCTCCACCGCTGCTCCTTGTACGGTAGCGTACCGCTTCCCCTGTGCTTTCACACCCGCTCGGAAGCGAACATGGTGCAGCTTCGTTCAGTGGAGCGCAGCGGGCGTTCGAGCGAGCGCAGGCCGTTACGTCAGGCCGCAGAGCTCCCATGCGAGCGCGACGAGACCGTCGATCTTGGCGGCGGCGAGGTTCTCTTCGAGCGCCGCGTCGCGGCCGAGCGCGACGACGAGCGCGACGAGCGCGTACGCCGCGAACTCGGACGACGACAGCGACGAGATTCCGCCGGCGCGCAACGCGTCGAGATACGCCGCGACGCGATGAACCGCCGCGTCGACCGCCTCGCGCCGCGCCTTCACGACCGCTTCGTCGGCGTTCGAGTAGACGTGCCACGCGCGCACGACGCCGCGCTGGCGGCGCGCATCGTCGGCGGTTTCGCGCAGCCACGTCGCGACGCGCTCGCGCTCGGCGTCGCGGTTTGCCGCCGGGCCGGCGAAGCGCACGTGGACGTCGCGCAGCGACGGTCCGTGGCGCAGCAGCGCCTCGCGCACGGCGTGACCGCGGTCGGTGAAGTACCGGTAGAACGTCCCGTACGCGACGCCCGCCTCGCGCGCAATCGATCCCGCCGAGAGCGACTCGGCGTCACCGGTCGCGAGCAGCCGCGCGACGCCGTCGAGCAGGCGGTCGCGCGAGCTGGGCTTGGCGGGACGCTCCGGCAGGCCGGCGTCGGCCGGATCCACGCGGCCGAGGTACGTCCAGCGCCCCCGCACCCGCCGGGTCTCGGGATCGCGAAAGCTCTCGACTCGATAGCGGTAGGCGCGTCCGCTGACGCGCTTGATCACTTCGTAAGCCAACGCAGCCTCCTTTCGATTTCTGGGAATTTCATTAGACGACGGGGGTTGCGCTCGCTTCCGTCGGCGCCCCGGTTGCCCGAGACTTAACGGAACGCCGAGGTCGGTCCAAGATTTTTCCGCTCGCCTTGGGGAGCTGGCGGGATCGCACGCGCGGTGCGGGGTATGGACGTGCTCTGTGGAGCGGGCCGAGGACCCGGTCCCGCCGGCGTCGGCGCACGGGTGGACCCTCAAGGCGGACAGCACCGGATTCACCTTTCGCATCGCCGACGCGTCGCTCGCGAGCAACGCGCGCGGAATTTTCCAGCGCTACCTGGCCGCCCAGGTCGAGCCGTCCTCGGATCTCTACGGCGCCGAGCTGATCTTCGGCGAGCTGCTCGGGAACGTGGCCCGGCACGCGCCCGGAGCGATCGACGTGCGGCTGCGCTGGAACGGCCCGGTCGCCATCCTCGAGGTCGCCGACGACGGCCCCGGCTACTCGGTCGACGACGTCCACCTCCCGAGCGACTTCGCCGAGTCGCGCCGCGGGCTGTTCCTGGTCTCGTCCTTCGGCAGCGATCTCCGGGTGCGGAGCGAGCGGGGCCGCACGACGACGACCGTGACCCTCCCCGTGATGCGGGCGCGCCGCCCGCCTCGCTAGCGGGTGGAAGTGCGTGCTCGCCGGGGTACCAGGGTCACATGATCGACGAGCGTCACCGCCGCGACGTGCAGCGTCTTCGTCGCGCTCAGGAGATCGCCGACAGCGCCCGCGAGCGCGAGGCGGAGCTGCAGCTCGAGATGCGCGAGCGCGCGCTGCGCCTGCGCAACGCGCCGATCGAGCTGGCGGCGTACCGCCGCACCGGCTCGTCCTTCGGCGGCTGGTCGCTGCCGGACGACGTCTGCTGACGGCGCGGTAGCCGAAAGGATCGGCCGAACGGCGGATACCCGTCCGGCCAGGTGAGGATTCGCATACGCGGCATCGTCGCGGCCGCACGCGAGATCGTGCCAGGTGGCGAGCCGCGCGTGAACCTCTTCCCGATCAACCGCGCGCTGGACGCGCAAGGAGCTCGGTGCCAAGTGATCCGTTTCCCGACCGCGATCGCCGGCGTGGGCCTCGTCTGGGTGATTCCGCTCGCCGTTGTCGCGCAGAGCGCGCCGGCACCGTCACCTGCAGCCGCCGCGTCGCCGAGCGCGGCACCGAACCCGATCGGGCCGGCACTCGGAGACAACGATCCCTGCACGTCGATCTCCGCGATCGTCGGCCGGCCATCGGTGACGAACTCCGTCTGCACGGTGCGGCCGAACCACGTCGAGGTCGAGACGGGATACCTGAACACGAGCTTCAGCGGCGGCGGCAACACGGTGACGTATCCGAATCCGATCGTCCGCATCGGCACGAACATTCCGGCGCTCGAGCTGCAGATCGCGCCGCCGAACCTGGTGCGCTCGAACGCGGTCGGGATCACGACCGGCAGCACCGACGTAGGCGCAGGTCTGAAATACGTCTTCGGTTACAGCGCGAGGTTCAACTGGGGCGGACAGGCGTTCTTCAGCGCCCCGACCGGGCTGAACGGCCAGTCGGCGAACGGCACGAACGCGACCTACGCGCTGAACGCCGGCTACACGCTCACGCCGGTCTTCGCGCTCGCGACGACGCTTGCGACCAGCTCGCTGACCAACGGCCCGCAGCGGTGGTCGTCGTTCATCCCGTCGCTCGTCGTCGGCGCGTCGCTCCCGAACGCGAACGGACTGTTCGCCGAGATCGCGACGTACTCGCAAGCGAACGGGCCCGGTACGCCGACCCGCACGCAGTACATGGTGGGCGCCTATCACGATGTCGGCCCGCGTTTGCAGCTCGACGCCTCGACCGCGTTCTCGCCGACGGTGTCGACCGGCACGTACCACGCGCTCGGCGTCGGCATCAGCTACTATTTCTAAGGCTCGTCTGCCCGTGGGCGCCGGCTGAGGCAGAAGCTCGCCGCCTCCAACCGCGCCCGAGCCGCGGTGACCGCCTACCGCCGCGGCCTGATCCGCTGAGCGCTCACTCCTCGCGATCGTAGTAGTCGAGCGGCTCGGACCGGATCAGCCGCGGCTCGGGCGAGCGCACCGCCCACTTGTCGCTGTCCGGATAGTGCGTAGACTCCGCGAACGGATTGTCCGCCACGACGTAGATGACGAGATCCTCGGGCCCGTCGTTCTTGAGCTGATGCGCCTCGCCCGGCTTGTACAGAAACGCATCGCCTGCTGCGATGGTCGTGAACCCGCCGGCGTCCCGCGCCGTGCCGCGCCCCGAGATGACGTGATAGAACTCCCACTGCGCGGCATGTGAGTGATACGGATACGGCGTGTCCCCCGGTGCGATCCGCAGAATCTCGACATCGAACGGATGCCGCTCCAGCAGATCGGTCGACGTGTTCTTGCGCCCGAGCGCGACGGAGATGCTCCGCCCGAACCCGCGAAACGTCCCCTTCGGGGAGCTCCAGTGATCCTCGGGGACGTCCTTGGTGTTCACCTTGCGCATGCCGCCGCTTTCGCGGCGCCGCCGCATCGCTCCTCAGCCGCCGCCCGTACGAGCCGGCGCATGCGCGAGCGCCGCGACGTCCCACTCAGCCGCTTCGGCTCCGGCCTCGTACGCGCTGCGCAAGAACTCCAGCAGCGCCGCCCGCGGATCGCTGGAACCTCGAATCACCGCGTACGGAACGGTGCCCATGTGCCCGCTGCCCGCCGCGCTCCACGAAGCACCGTCCGGCCGCAGCCCGAACGAGGTCAGCGAAGCCGGCTCGGGCGCCGTGTACGTGTAGTACGTCGGCTCGCGCACGTTCGCATCACCCGCCCAGAATCCGAACGCGATCACTTCGTGCGAGTACGCCTCCTGCGAGACCGGATCGTCTTTCGGCGGCCCGCCGGCCAGCCGGCCGGAATACCGCCCCAGCGCCAGATCGAAGCTGTGCCAGAACACTTGCACCGGCCCTTGCTTCCCCGTGAACTCCGAAGCGAACGCCTCCATCACATCGGAGCTCCACCGAATGACGTCCCACCAGCGCCGCACCGCCCCGGCGTCGTACGAAGCATGCTCATGGTCCTGAGCGAACGGCGTCGTCAGCGCCGCCACGCCGTACGGTTTGGCGCTGATCGGCACATCAATCCCTAGTGCTCCGAGCACGCCCTGCAGTGAGGAGAAGAACTCCGCGACGCTGAGCCCGTCATGCAGCGCGAACGCGACCTCGTCGTGTTCGCTCGCCCGCACGATCGCCCGATGATCGACGAAGTCGAGCTCGATGTCGAACGACGTGCCGTCGAAGTGCAGCCGATCGGTGCGAATCCCGCGAGCCGTCGGCTTCAGCGTGCAGTTCCACCAATGATTCCGAAGCGAGCTCGCCTTCAGCGCGATCTTCCCGACGATCTGTGCATAGAGATGAATCGTCGTCTTCGTCGCTTCCCACGCCGGATACGGAATATCGGGAAGCCTGATGTCGTCGTCCGCCATGGAGTCGTGTTGGAGGCACGCTGATCTCTCACCCTTCGACAAGCGGAGGGTGACCGGCGAATGACCATGGTTCCCACGACACTACGTACCGATCGTGCCTGCGTGGCGGGGCGGGGACGTTGCTGCGGAGGGCCTCGCGGAGTCGCGGAGGCCTGGAAGGCCGGGAGCGACGGAGCGCGGAGCGACCGGAGCGCACGGATGCGCGGAGGGAGCGTCCCGGAGCAGCAATGTCCCCGCCCCGCCACGCTGCCACCATCGCAGCCCTACCGCAGCCTACCGCACCTACCGCAGCCGCCGGTAGAACCGCTCCGTGCTCTCGATCTCCTCATAGGCGCGTTGATGCGGCGTATACCGGAGCGTCTCTTTCCCGGAGATGCCGAGATAGCCCAGCCGGATGAGGCTCTCGAAGATGACCTGATGCGCCCGGTACGCGAGCGTCCGGTTGAAGTGCGTGATGATGTTCCGCGCCACGACCAGATGGAACTCATTGAAGGAGCTGTCGCTGGCGAGGTTGTGCTGCGCGAAGACGATCTGCTCGCGCAGGCTGCCCTTGAACACCGCCTGCCCGGCGACGACGTCGACGTAGTCGGAGAAGCGCTTCGAGCCGCCCGCTTCGGCGTACCGTTCGGCGTAGTCGTCGAGGAACTCCGCCGGAAAGACGCCGGCCTTGGCCCGGTCGATCGCGCCCTCACTGGCGTCGGTCGCGTAGATGCGGGTGCGATGGTAGAACTCCGCCTCGCGCAGCAAGATCGCCAGCGAGTACGCATCCTCACCGGAGCCGACGACCCAGATGCGCACGTGCGGAAACGTCCGCAGCCGCGGCAGCACGCGCTCGCGGAAGGCGGTGAAGAAGGAGGGCTCGCGGAACGGCGAGCCCGCGTTGCGGGTGAGCGCCTCGATGAAGCGCATCATCGCCGGCGGCTCGTGCAGCACGCGCTCGAGCAGCCCCGAGACGGTGGAACAGCCCTCCGCGCGCACGCGGTCCGCGACGCGCCGTTTTAGCGTCGCCGGCGCGTACTCGCGGAAATCGAACCCCGAGACGCGGTACACCGCCTCGAGCAGCAGATGCAGCTCGAGGTCGGCGACTCCCGCGGCGACGGCTCCGTTCCCGACCGCGGCCGGGAACGGAGGCTTGGGTTCGAGGATCACGCGGCGACGTTCAGCCAGACGCGAATGAGGGCGACGAGCTGATCGATGTCGACCGGCTTGGAGATGTACTCGGAGGCACCGGCCGCGAGACACTGCTCGCGGTCGCCCTTCATCGCCTTCGCCGTGAGCGCGATGATCGGCAGGTTCTTCCACACGTCGCGCGCGCGGATGCGGCGAATCGTCTCGTACCCGTCCATCTCCGGCATCATGATGTCCATCAGGACCACGTCGATCGCCGCGTGGCTGTTGAGCAGCCCGATCGCCTCCGCGCCCGACTCGGCGCTCAGGACCGTCATCTTGAAGTCCTCGAGCGCGCTGCGCAGCGCGTAGATGTTGCGGGTGTCGTCGTCGGTGATGAGGATCGTGCGGCCTTCGAGCGAGTTGCCGTTGGTCGGGCGGACGTGAACCGGCCGCTTGACCTCGGGCAGACGCGCCTCGACCTGGTTGAGGAAGTAGGACGTCTCTTCGATCAGCCGCTCGGGCGACATCGCGTCCTTGACGATGACCGACTCGGTGAGGCGGCGGATCGCGCCGTCTTCCTGCTCGCTGAGCTCGCGCCCGGTGTAGACGATCACCGGAACGCGCGCGTGTCCGGCGTGCCGCTTGATCTGTTCGATCAGATCGAGCCCTTCGATGTCGGGGAGCCCCAGATCGACGATGACGCAGTCGAAGCGCGCCTCGTCGAGCGCGGCCAGCGCCTGCGCGCCGGTCGACACCGCCGTGACCGTCACCTCACCCGACTGGATCAAGTTCGCCATCGCCGAGAGCTGCGTGACGTCGTCCTCGACCACGAGCACGTTGCGCGACGAAGCGTCGGCGAAGCCGAGCAGGTTGTCGAAGGCCTGCGTCAGCGCGTCCTCGCTGGCCGGCTTCTTGAGGTGCGCGAACGCGCCCGAGTCGAGCGCCTTCTGCCACTGCTCCTCGCCGGAGATCACGTGGACGGGGACGCCCTTGGTGGCCGGGTCTTTCTTGAGCTGGTCGAGCAGCGACCACCCGTCGACGTCGGGCAGCCCGATGTCGAGCGTGATCGCGTCGGGGACGAACTGGCGCGCCAGCGCGATGCCTTCGGCGCCGTTGCTCGCCATCAGTCCCTTGAACCCGCGGTCGCGCGCGAGCCCGAGCAAGATGCGCGCGAAGGTCGTGTCGTCCTCGATGATGAGCACGACGCGGTCCTGCGGCTTGACGTCGGCGCGGTCGTCCTCGACCGGCCCCGGCGCGCGCACTTCGGGGACGGGCGTGCGCAGCGAGACCGGGACGGCCTCCGCGACGGCCCGCTTCAGGCGCGGCACCGGCATGGGGAGCGGCTCGACGGCGGTCGCGGCGCGGCCCGTGCGCTCGAGCGGGTGGTAGAACGTGAACGTCGATCCGACGCCCGGCTCCGACTCGACCGTCATGTCGCCGCCGAGCAGGCCGGCGATCTCGCGCGAGATCGCGAGGCCCAGCCCCGTCCCGCCGTACTTGCGGGCCGTCGACATGTCGGCTTGCTGGAACGCCTCGAAGATCACGTTGTGCTTGTCGACCGGGATCCCGATCCCGGAGTCGCGCACCGTGAAGGCGACGTAGGGACCGGCGACGCCGTCGACCTCGTGCACCGTGCGGTGGAGCGCGAGCTCGACCGAACCGTGCTGGGTGAACTTGAACGCGTTCGAGAGCAGGTTCTTGAGGATCTGCATCAAGCGCGTCTGGTCGGTCTCGATCGCGTCGGGGAGATCCTCGTCGGCGTGGATCGCGAAGAGCAGCCCGCGCTCTTGCGCGACGCCGCGGAACGTCCGCTCCACGTCGTCGCAGATGTCGGCGATGCGCTGCTCGGCGATGTCGACCGAGGTCGTGCCCGACTCGATCTTCGAGAGGTCGAGGATGTCGTTGATCAGCGTGAGCAGGTCGGAGCCGGCGCGGCGGATCGTCTGCGCCATCTCGACCTGCTTGCCGCTGAGGTTCTGCTCCTTGTTGTCGCTGAGCTGCTTCGAGAGGATCAGCAGCGAGTTGAGCGGGGTGCGCAGCTCGTGCGACATGTTGGCCAGGAACTGCGACTTGTACTTCGAGGTGAGCGCGAGCTGCTCGGCCTTCTGCTCGAGCGCGCGGCGCGCTTCCTCGATCTCGCGGGTGCGCTTCTCGACCTCTTCGTTCTGCTCGGCGAGGAGGCGCGCTTTCTCTTCCAGCTCCTCGTTGGTCTGCTGCAGCTCGTCCTGCTGCGACTGCAGCTCGATGGTGAGCGACTGCGACTGCTTGAGGAGCTCCTCGGTGCGCATGTTGGCGGCGATCGTGTTGAGGACGATGCCGACCGACTGCGTGAGCTGGTCGAGGAAGAGCAAGTGGTTGTCGCTGAACGGATCGAACGACGCCAGCTCGATGACGGCCTTGATGTCGCCCTCGAAGAGCACCGGCAGCACGACCACGTTGAGCGGCTGCGCGTGCCCGGTTCCCGACGTGACCTGGAGGTAGTCGGCGGGGGCGTTGTTGACGAGGATGCGCTCCTTCTCGACGACGCACTGGCCGACGAGCCCTTCGCCCGCGGCGAACTGGAGCGTCCCGCGGCGGCGCGGCGCCGCGTAGCCCGCGGTGTAGCGCAGCAGCGGCGTCTCGTCGAGCGGCTCGTTGAGGTAGAAGATGCCGGTCTGCGCGTTCACCAGCGGCGCCAGTTCGGTCATGATGAGCTTCGCGACCGTCTTGATGTCCTTCTGGCCCTGGAGCATCCCGGTGAAGCGCGCGAGGTTGGTCTTGAGCCAGTCCTGCTCTTGGTTCTTGCGCGTCGTGTCGCGCAAGTTGCGGATCATCTCGTTGACGTTCTCGGTGAGGAGTCCGACCTCGCCCTGCGCGCCGACCTCGATCGTGCGCGACAGATCGCCTTTCGTTACCGCCGTCGCCACTTCGCCGATCGCGCGGATCTGCGAGGTGAGCTGGGCGGCGAGCTGGTTGACCGAGTCGGTCAGGTCGCGCCACAGGCCGGCGGCGCCGGGAACCTCGGCCTGTCCGCCGAGCTTTCCTTCGAAGCCGACCTCGCGCGCGACCGACGTCACCTGGTCGGCGAAGATCGCGAGCGTGTCGATCATCCCGTTGATCGTGTCGGCCAGCTCGGCGATCTCGCCCTTCGCATCGAGCACGAGCTTGCGCTGCAGGTCGCCGTTCGCGACCGCGGTGACGACCTTCGCGATGCCGCGCACCTGGTTCGTCAGGTTGCCCGCCATGCGGTTCACCGAGTCGGTGAGGTCCTTCCACGTGCCGGCGACGCCGGGGACGGCGGCCTGACCGCCGAGGATCCCTTCGGAGCCGACCTCGCGCGCGACGCGCGTCACCTCGCCGGCGAACGCGTTGAGCTGCTCGACCATCGTGTTGATGGTGTCCTTGAGCTCGAGCATCTCGCCGCGCACGTCGACCGTGACCTTCTTGGAAAGGTCGCCGTTCGCGACGGCGGTCGTGACCTTCGCGATGTTGCGGACCTGGTTGGTCAGGTTCGCCGCCATCGAGTTCACCGAGTCGGTGAGGTCCTTCCACGTGCCGCTGACGCCTTGCACCTGCGCCTGGCCGCCGAGGATACCTTCGGAGCCGACCTCGCGCGCGACGCGGGTGACTTCACCGGCGAACGCGTTGAGCTGGTCGACCATCGTGTTGATCGTGCCTTTGAGCTCGAGGATCTCGCCGCGCGCGTCGACCGTGATCTTCTTGGAGAGGTCGCCGTTCGCCACCGCCGTCGTGACCTGGGCGATGTTGCGCACCTGGTCGGTCAGGTTGGACGCCATGAAGTTCACGTTGTCCGTGAGGTCCTTCCACGTGCCTGCCACGCCGGGCACCTGCGCCTGGCCACCGAGCTTGCCCTCGGTGCCCACTTCGCGCGCCACGCGGGTCACCTCCGAAGCGAAGCCGTTGAGCTGGTCCACCATGACGTTGATGGTGTTCTTCAGTTCCAGGATTTCGCCCTTCACTTCCACCGTGATCTTGCGCGAGAGGTCGCCGCGCGCCACGGCCGTCGTCACTTCCGCGATGTTGCGCACCTGACCGGTCAGGTTGTTGGCCATCGAGTTGACGTTGTCGGTCAGGTCCTTCCACGTGCCGGCGACGCCGCGCACGATGGCCTGTCCGCCCAGCTTGCCCTCGGTACCCACTTCGCGCGCCACGCGGGTCACTTCGGAGGCGAAGCCGTTGAGCTGGTCGACCATTGTGTTGATCGTGTTCTTCAGCTCCAGCATCTCGCCCTGGACTTCGACGGTGATCTTCTTGGACAGGTCGCCGCGGGCCACCGCGGTGGTCACCTCGGCGATGTTGCGGACCTGGCCGGTCAGGTTCGCCGCCATCAGGTTCACGTTGTCGGTCAGATCCTTCCAGGTGCCGGCGACGCCCTTCACCATCGCCTGGCCGCCCAATTTCCCCTCGGTGCCGACCTCGCGCGCCACGCGGGTCACCTCGCTGGCGAAGGCGTTGAGCTGGTCCACCATCACGTTGATGGTGTTCTTGAGCTCGAGGATCTCGCCCTTCACCTCGACGGTGATCTTCTTGGAAAGGTCGCCCGAGGCCACGGCC
>DASWRW010000014.1:0-9901 GCA_036402975.1 Candidatus Elarobacter sp.
AGGAGGCGCTGCGCGTAACGCGCGACGCGGCGGCGAACTGAGCGAAGTTGTCGCCCGCATGAACGACGATTGAATCGGTCTGGAACACGCGCGTGCCGGCCGGAAGTTTTTGCTCGAGCGCGGACATCATCTTGTTGACGCTATCCTGCGTCTTCGTCGGCGCGCCAGCGGAGAGGTGCGCCGCAATGGAATCAGAGTGAGTCGCGGGACCGCCGCATCCTGCAAAGGCGATGCAAGACGCAACGATCATGAAAATCGAACGCTTCAAGGAATGGTCTTTCTGGAAAACGGTGTCGGTGGGGCACTCGAACGCCATGCGAAAATCGTCCGGTGCAATAGAGCGACGCGGTCGCGGACGCATGGCGAAGCCGACTCAGCATAGCCTGTTCTCGCGGCGAATGCTAGAGGCGTTACCGGCTCAATAGAGCGATGGCAGGCACTCGTGGAAACGCGGCGGGCAGCGCGGACGTTCGTTCGTGGGCGTGCTTACAGAAACGGAGAAAGTACATGCTCGCCTGGCTAGGCAACGGAATGGTAATACTGCCAGCGATGATCCGCTCGCTTGGCGTCGCGGCTATTGTTACCGCCGCCATCGTTACTACATGCTACTTCGCCAAGGCTGATCCAATGATCGCGCACGTCGCTTTCGTGCCCGGACCGGCGCCTCGCGCGAAGATCGCTACGGTGGTATCCGTGCATCTCCAAGGAATCGGACAGCGTCGCGATATCACCGCGGCGACATGTTTTTGCGAGCTCCGCATCCAAAAGTTGACGACGAGCAAGGACGCCGTTCCGGCGGTGCGCTCCGTGCTCGCCCCGAGTTCGCACGGATCCTACGACGAGCTTCGCGCCGTCGTTCGCTTTCCGGAGCCCGGTCGCTACGTGCTCCAAGTGCGCGGTATTCCGAAATACATCGGCAGCTTCGAGCCGTTCTCGGTATTGGTCCACGCTACCGTCAGGTCTTAACGTAGCGCGAGCAACGGGCACAGGAGAGATTGCCGGCTCAGTTCGACCTCCGGTTAAGCACTTCGTCCCGAATGCTAATGCGTGGATGGCAAGACGTGTTGCAGTAAACGTCCGTCTCACCTACCACGCACAACTGCGACGGGTCACTCGACTGGGCGCGTTCCCGTTCGCGCGTGGTCCATTGCGGTGTCGACGGCGCCGTAGAGGTCTTTCATCAGGAACGGCTTCGTCAGGAACGCGTGCCACCCGTCGAGCGCGGCCGGCATGCGCAGCGCGATACGGACCAGCGGCGTGCCGTTCGCGCGCGCGGTGAACTGCTCGGAGGGCATCCCGAGCCGGTCGGCGTCGACCAGCGCCACGTCGAAATGCGTCTCGCCGAGCGTGCGGAGCAGGTCGTCGCCGTTCGTGCTGACGGTCACGGCGAAGCCGTCGTCGCGCAGCGCCTGCGCGACGTACGAGCGCGCGTCGCCGTCGACGTCGAGCAGCGCGATGCGGATCGGCGCGATCGAGCGCTGCGCGGCGCGCGTCGGGACGAGCACGCGGAACGTCGAACCCTGCCCCTCGACCGATTCGACGTCGATCGCGCCGCCGTGCAGCTCGACGATCGTCTTCGTCAAGTAGAGGCCGAAGCCGGTTCCCCCGATCCCCAGCGCGCGCGCGTTGCTGGCGCGCGCGAAGCGGCCGAACAGCTTGCCGCGCTCACCGTCGGGGATCCCGATGCCGCGGTCGCGCACGGCGAGCTCGACGCCGCCCTGGCGCGGGCGCAGCGCGACCTCGATCGCCTCGCCGCCCGGCGAGTATTTGATCGCGTTGCCGATGAGGTTCTCCACCACTTGGCGCAGCCGCGCCGCGTCGCCGCTCACGACCAAGTTGCCGCCCAGCACCCGCAAGTCGATCGGCCGCGTCACGCTGAACACGCGCGCGACGTCGCGCACCAGTCCGGCGAGGTCGACGTCGCCGAGCGAGAGCACCAGCTCGTTGTGCTCGAGCCGCGAGAGCGCCAGCGTGTCGGTCGCGAGCGACGCCAGCCGCATCGCGCTCGACGAGATCATCCCCAGATACTGGCGCGCTTCCTGGTCGAAGCGCTCGTCGTCCGAGAGCACGTCGGCGAAGCCGACGATCGTGGTGAGCGGTCCCTTGAAGTCGTGCGCGAGCATCGCGATCAGGTCGTTCTTCACCTGGTTCAGCTCGACGACGGCGTCGCGGCGCGAGGCCAGCTCCTGATACAGCTCGACGTTGCGCGCGGCGACGGCGAAGTACTGGCCGAGGAGCCCCAGCGCGAACACGTCGGCGGTGCCGTACGGCGCCGAGCGCTGCACGTCCAGGACGTACGCCGTCCCGCCGCCGGAGCCCGGAACGCGGACCGCGGCGCGCCGCTCCTCCTCGTCGAGGACGCAGACGTCGCTGCGCGAGGCCAGCGCGACGAACGCGTCGCCCGGCGGCGCGTCGTCGTGGAGCAAGAGATCGGTCGTCGCGCCGAAGCCGCCGCGCGGGCGCGGCGCGTAGAGCGTCGCGCGGCCGTCGAGCAGCTCGTGCACGCCGAAGAGCAGCGCTTCGACCAGCACGCTGGGCTCGAGCGAGGCGAAGAGCGTGCGCGCGATCGACGTGATCGCGGTCAGGCGCTCGTTCTGCATCGTGAGCTGCGCGCCGCGCAGCACCTGCTCGGTGACGTCGCGCTGCACCATCACGTAGTGCGTCGTCTTGCCGCCCGCGCCGAACAGCGGGCGCGCCGACGCTTCGGTGTGGTACGACGTTCCGTCGAGCCGGTACGAGATGTACTCGACCCGCGCCGGCCGTCCGGCCATGAGCTCCACCCGCATCGCGGTGAGCTTCGAGCGGTCGGTCTTGGGGCCGTAGAACTCGTTGACGTTGTGGCCGATGACGTCGTCGCGCCGTGCCGCGCCCTTCATCCGGAGATAGGCCTCGTTCGCGTAGACGACCGTCGCACCGTCGCCGGGCGTAGCGCCCGGCTGCAAGATCGTGATCGGGTCCTGCGCCGCTTCGATCGCGGCGGAGAACAGGTCGAGCCGCCGCTGCGCGCGTTCGCTGTCGGCGACCAACTGCAGCAGCGCGCGCCGGGCCTCCATCTGCTCCATGACGGCGGCGGCGATGGCGGCGAGCGACTTGCGCTGCTGCGGCGTCAGCGTGCGCGCGTGGCGGTCGAGGACGCAGATCGTGCCGATCGCTTCGCCGTCGCGCGCCAGCAGCGGGGCGCCGGCGTAGAACCGGATGTGCGGATCGCCGGTCACCAGCGGGTTGTCGGCGAAGCGCGGGTCGGCCGTCGCGTCGTCGATCTCGAAGATGCCCTCGCCGAGGATGGTGTGCGCGCAGAACGCGATCTCACGCGCCGTCTGGCGCAGCTCGAGTCCGACGGCTGATTTGAACCACTGCCGGTCGGTGTCGATCAGCGTGATCAGCGACATCGGCGTCTCGCACAGCGAGCTCGCGAGCCGCGTGAACGCGTCGAACAGCGGCTCGCTCGGCGTATCCAGGAGGTCGTACTCCTGGAGCGCCGCCAGCCGGCGTTCCTCAGCGTGCGGAATCGGTGCGGGCGTGGGCATCGACGGTTCGCCTTCGCTTCGCCTCGACGAAGGCGAGGACTTCCTCCAGCGGGCGGGCGTTGAGGACTTCGGCGGCCGTGACCCAGCCGCGCCGTGCCTGCCCGACGGCATAGGCGACGTTCTCGAGCTGCGCGACGCCGTGCGCGTCGGAGTCGCAGGTGAAGGTCACACCGTGCTCGCGCGCCCGGCGCGCCAGCGGGCTCGGAAGATCGAGCCGGCTGGGCTGGCCGTCGATCTCCAGCGCCGTGCCGGTCCGCGCCGCGGCCGCGAAGACGGCGTCGTGATCGAACTCGTAGCCGGCGAAGGTCTCGACGTTTCGCCCGGTGGGGTGCCCGATGATGGTGACGTACGGGTTGTCGATCGCGCGCAGCAGCCGCGCCGTCATCTCGTCGCGCGACTGGTTGAACGCCGAGTGCACCGAGGCGACGACGATGTCGAGCTGGGCCAGCACGTCGTCGTCGTAGTCCAGCGTCCCGTCGGCGCGGATGTCGACCTCGGCCGAGCACAGCGTGCGAACCCCGTAGCGGTCGCCGATCTCCCGCACGCGCTCGCGCTGCGCGCGCAGCTCGTTCGGATCGACGCCGATCCGGCCGCGGCCCCACGAGTGATCGCTGATCGAGTGGTACGCGTAGCCGCGCGCCGCGCACGCCGCGATCATCGCTTCCAGCGTGTCGCGCCCGTCGGACCACGTGCAGTGCATGTGAAAGTCGCCTTTGAGGTCGGCGAGCTGGACGACGCGCGGCAGCGTCCCGTCGCGCGCGGCGTCGATCTCGCCGGTGCCGAGCCGCATCTCGGGCGGGATGTACGCCATGCCGAGCACCGCGTACACTTCGTCTTCGGTGCGGCAGGTGATGGTGCGGCCGTCGGTCAGGTCGACGATGCCGTTCTCGCTGACGCGCAGATTTCGGCGCACCGCCAGCTCGCGGAACTGGATGTTGTGCTCGCGCGAGCCGGTGAAGTGCTGCAGCAGGTTGCCGTACAGGTGGGCGGGGAGCACGCGCAGGTCGATCTGCAAGCCGCCGGCGAGCCAGATGCTGGCCTTCGTCGGGCCTTCGGCGAGCACGGCTTCGGCGCGTTCCCACGCGGTGAATGCGGTCACCACCGCTTCGGCGTTCTCCGAGGTGCAGATGACGTCGACGTCGCCGACCGTCGGCTCCTGGCGCCGCACGCTGCCCGCCGCGGTCAGGTCTTGCGCGTCGGTGAACGTGCGCAAGTAGTCGATCACGTCGCGGGCGAGCGGCAGTGCGACGCCCAGCGGCGTGCGTTTCGTGCGGCCCTTGTACGCCAGCACGCCGCGCCGGATGTTCTCGATCGACTTCGCGCCGAGCCGCGGGATCGTGCTGAGCGCACCGTCGGCGAGCGCGCGCTCCAGATCGGCCAGCGAGGCGATCCCGAGCCGCTCGAAGAGCTGCTGCGCGGTCTTCATCCCGACGCCCTGGACGCCGAGCAGCTCCAGCAGCGTCGAGGGATATTTGGCGCGCAGCTCTTCGAGGTACGGGTCGGTCCCGGTGCGCGCGATCGTCGCGATCCGCGCGGCGATGCTCTTGCCGACGCCGGGGAGCTCGATCAGCCGCGCCTCGTCGACGCCGGAGCCGAGCGGGGCGGCGTTCTCCAGCGTCTCCGCGGCGCGCTCGTACGCCATGAACTTGAAGAACGCTTCCCCCGCGAACTCCATCAGGGTGCGAATCTCGCGCAAGCGCTCCGCGATCTCTCGGTTGGTCAAGGACGCCATCGACGAGGACTTCGTTCCACGCCCGCGTAGGGGCGTCCCATGCTGCGCACCGAGCGCCCGCGTCTCGACCCGGCGATTCTCAATCTGCCGGTCGAGAAGATGCGCGAAGGGTACTACTCCGACACCTACTTCAACCGGGCGCGCGAGATCCTGGAGAAGGACCGCTACCACCCGCGCGTGCGGATGCAGGTCTTCCAGCGCAATCAAGCGGTGCTGTGCGGAATCGACGAGGCGATCGCGATCCTGAAGCTCTGCAGCGGGCGGCACACGCCGCTCGGGGGCTGGGACGACGGCTGGAACCAGCTCGCCGTGCGCGCGCTCTACGACGGCGACGCGATCGACCCGTTCGAGACCGTGCTGACGATCGAGGGCGACTACGCGCTCTTCGCGCACCTCGAGACGCCGTACCTCGGCGTGCTCGCGCGCCGCACGCGCATCGCGACGAACGCGCGCGCGATCGTCGACGCGGCCGGCGGCAAGGAAGTGCTGTTCTTCCCGGCGCGCTTCGACCACCATCTCGTGCAGACGGGCGACGGCTATGCGGCCTACATCTCCGGCGCGCTCGGCGTCTCGACCGACGCCAACGCGGAGTGGTGGGGCTCGCGCGGGATGGGCACCGTCCCGCACGCGCTGATCGCCGCGTACGGCGGCGACACCGTGCGCGCGACGGCGAAGTTCGCCGAGCACATCGACGGCTCGGTGAACGTGATCTCGCTGGTGGACTTCGACAACGACTGCGCCGGGACGGCGGTCGCGGTCGCGCGCGAGCTCGGCGACCGGTTGTGGGGGGTGCGTCTCGACACCTCGGGGACGCTGGTCGACAAGAGCGTGATCCCGCAGATGGGAACGTTCCCGCCGACCGGCGTCAACGCGCAGCTCGTGCACAACGTGCGCGACGCGCTCGACGCGGCGGGATTCCGCCACGTCCGCATCGTGGTCAGCGGCGGCTTCGACGCGGACCGCATCCGCAAGTTCGAGCGCCAGAAGGTCCCTGCCGACGCCTACGCGGTCGGCAGCGCGTTCTTCAAGGGCGGCGGCTCGTTCGACTTCACCGCCGACATCGTCGCGATCGACACCGGCGACGGCTGGCGCGAATGCCACAAAGTGGGCCGCCCGGAACGCCCCAACCCGCGCCTCACCCTGGTCGAGTAGCTCACGGAAGAGGCGACCCGCACTCACGGGCCGCCTCTGCGAAGCTCGGTCCTTTCGCGGCTCTTACACCGGCGCGTTTTGCGCGGCGAGCTTTTCGATGATGGCGCGGTTGAAGAGGATCAGATCGCCCGGGTTGCGCGAGGTGACCCAGTTGCCGTCCTGGACGACGGGCTGGTCGCGGTACAGGCCGCCGGCGTTGCGGATGTCGTCGGCGATGGAGGCGTACCCGGTCAGCGTGCGGCCGCGCACGAGCTGCGCCGAGATCAGGACCTGCGGGCCGTGGCAGATCACGAACATCGGCTTCTTGGCCTGATCGAACTCTTTCACGAAGCGCTGCACGTCTTTGTTGGTGCGAATGTGGTCCGGCGACTGGCCGCCCGGGATCAGCAGCGCGTCGAAGTCATCGGCGGTGACGTCGGCGATGAGCTCTTCCGCCTTGACGCTCTGGCCTTCGTCCAGGCCGCGCTTCCCGCGAATCTTCGTGAGGCTGCGGTCGTCGACGCCGACGATCGTCACGATCGCACCGGACTCTTCCAGGGCGCGGCGGGGCTCGATCAGCTCCGACTCCTCGAACCCGTCTCCGACGAGTGCTGCGATGCGCTTTCCTTCGATCTCCATAAGGGAACGGGCGTTCTCACCGCGCGACCGGCCCGCCTCTCGACCTGCGGCCTGCTCACCCTGCCGCGTGAACGGGCGCTAGAGCGCGCCGCCGGTGCTCTGGACCGCCCCGCGCAACAGGTACGCCAGCTCGACCTCGAGCTTGCCGAGCGCGTCGAGCACCGTGTCCTCCGTGAGCGCCTTGAGCACCGGGTTCCGGCGCGTCATGTCGCCTTCGGGGACGGCGTGGCGCGGGTTGATCTCGCGCATGTAGATCCGCGCGTCGAACCGGATCGGGCCTTCGGGGAGAAAATACAGCGGGTCCAGGCCGCCGGCGTACACCTCGAGCCCGAGCAGCCCCGTCTGCTGGAGGAACGCGATCGGGCGCAGCCGCAGCGCGCGGGCCAGCCGCGCCAGCGCCGGGACGCCGAGCCGCGTCTCGCCGGCCAGCGCGCGCTCGACCAGCGCCGGCTCGAGCTCCGCCGTGTGAGCCAGTCCGGCCGCGTCGAGTTCCTTCGCGGCGGCCAGCCGCGCCAGCGCCGCGCCGAACGCCGCGCCGCCGGCGGTTCCGCTGGCGCCGTCGTACGCCGGTCCCTGAACGTCCATGCGGGAGGTGATCGGCGGCCGCGGCGCGGACGCCTTCGTCCGCCATGGCGGAATCGACCGAGCAGCGGAAGTCGCGCCACCTCGACGTGTGCCTGGACGAGGACGTCGCCTCACGGCTCGACGCCGGCTGGGACGCCGTCCGGCTGCGGCACGAAGCGCTGCCCGAGATCGCGCTCGCCGACGTCGACGTCGCGACCTCGTTCCTCGGCTACGGGCTGCGCGCGCCGCTGCTGATCTCGTCGATGACGGGCGGAACGGCGCGCGCCGGCGAGATCAACCGCCGCCTGGCCCGCGGCGCGGAAGCCGCCGGGATCGCCTTCGCGCTCGGCAGCGGCCGCGCGATGCTCGAAGACGACGCCCTGCGCGCGACCTTCGACGTCCGCGCGGTCGCGCCGCACGTCGTGCTGTTCGCGAACCTCGGCGCCGTGCAGCTCAACTACGGCGTGCGCGTGGACGACGCGCGCCGGCTCGTCGACCGGCTCGGCGCGAACGGGCTGTATCTGCACTTGAACCCGCTGCAAGAGGCGTTGCAGCCCGGCGGCGACACCAACTTCCGCTCGCTCGAGCCGAAGATCGCCGCGCTCTGCGCGGCCCTCGACGTCCCGGTGATCGCGAAGAGCGTCGGCTCGGGGATCGCGCCGTCGACCGCGGCGCGGCTGCTGAGCTGCGGCGTCGCCGCGATCGACATCGCGGGCGCCGGCGGCACGTCGTGGGCGCGCGTCGAGGGCAAGCGCTCCGGCGACGCAACACGCGAGCGGATCGCCGAGGCGTTCGGCGACTGGGGCTACGCCACGCCGCGCGCGACGGCCGCCCTGCGCGCCGCGCTCCCCGATGCGCCGCTGGTCGCGAGCGGCGGGATCCGTGACGGCGTGCAGATCGCGAAAGCGCTCGCGCTCGGCGCCGATCTGGCGGGCCTGGCGCTGCCGTTTCTGCGCGCCGCCGACGAATCGGACGCTGCCGTCAGCATGCTGATCGACGAGCTCGTCACCGCGCTGCGCGTCGCGCTGTTCGCCACCGGCTCGCGCCGCATCGCCGACCTGCGCGACGCGCTCGCCTAGGCGCGCCTCGTCCGGCGCGCGCCCGGTTGCCGCACTCGCCGCTAGTGCGCGCGCGGCGTGCGGCGCACGCTCACTTCATCGCCGCTGACGCGCACGTCGAACGCGTCGACCGACGCGTAGTCGCCGAGCGTCATCTTGCCGTCCGCGAGCTTGAAGCACCAGGCGTGCCACGGGCACGTCACCGTCGCGCCTTCGATCCAGCCTTCGGCGAGCGGACCGCCTTGGTGCGGGCAGGTGTTGTCGAGGGCATAGAACGTTCCGCCGGCGTTGAAGAGCGCGATCTCGCGCTCGCCGACGACCACCGTTTTCCCCGTCCCCGGCGCGACGTCGGCGACGCGCGCCACCGCCACGAACTCATCGGCCACGGCGCGACCGCTTCCGCGCCCACTGGAGGACGTCTTGCTCAAGGACTACCGCGACTGGCTCGAGTCGGAGCTGAAGCTTCTCGGGAACGCGAGCCACCACGCGTACTCGTTCGGTCAAGCGAACATGGCGAAACGCGCGATCGACCGTCTCGACGAGGAGCTCGCGCACTCGCTGTACGTCGCGCTGGACCGCGCGGAGGCGCGCCGCGCGCTGACCGCGATCGAAGCGCTCGGCCAGCAGACGACCAGCGTGCCGGCCGAGCTCGACGCGCTGCGCGAAGCGATCAAGACGGCGCTGGCCGAAGCGAACGAGCCCGCCGGACCATAGGCGCGCGGCGGCCGGGCTGCCGCTTCGCGCTTTGACGCGGGAGGCCCGATTTGGTATGATCCGCCGGTCGCCGTCGCGGGCCCACGGAGCCTGCGGACGCGCGAGTCGAAAGGAGACCAGTCACCCCGTGCCCCTGACCAAAGAACAGAAGTCGGAGCTCTCGACCAAGTACGGCCGAGGCGCCAACGACACCGGCTCGGCCGACGTCCAGGTCGCGATCCTGACCGCGTCGATCAACCAGCTCACCGAGCACCTGAAGGTCCACAAGAAGGACCATCACTCCCGCCGGGGCCTGCTCATGCTCGTGGGTCGGCGGCGCCGGCTGCTCGACTACCTGCGGCGCAACGACGTCGAGCGGTACCGCGCGCTGATCGCCAAGCTCGGCCTGCGCCGGTAACGGACCAGCCCCACACCATCACAATCTGCGAGCGCGACGACGGTTGTCAGTCGCCACCGCCCGGGCCACCTCCGTAGAGCAGGCGCATCCGGACGGCGACAACTGGGAATCGCCACGCTCTCGCCGATCGCCCCCCAGC
>DASWRW010000015.1:0-36241 GCA_036402975.1 Candidatus Elarobacter sp.
GCCGCGACGACGCGATCGACACCTCGGCACCGGATCGCAAGATCGCGTCGACCGCGCGCTCGAGATGATCCGGCGCGAACCGGTTGTCGGCGTCCAGGAACGCGACGTACTCGCCGCGGATCATGCGCAGCGCGAGGTTGCGGGCCGCCCCGGTCGTGTGCGCGGCGGGAAGCCGCACGTACGACATGCGCTCGTGCGCGGGATGCGCCGCAAGCAGCGACTCCGCCGGAATCGCGCCGTGGTCGACGACGACCAGCTCCCAGTTGGGGAAGCGCTGCGCGACGACCGAGTCCAGCGCGCGCAGCAACGGGCGCAGCGGCGCCGCGGTCTGCACGACGACGCTGACGGTGCAGTCGCGCACGCGCGCCGGCTCGTACACCACCGCACGCGACTGCAGCTTCTGCGAAAGCGCGGCCATGTGCGCGTGCTGTGTTTCGTCGAACGGCGAGACGCCCTCGTTCATCGCCGCGCCTTGCGCGACGAGCGCGTCGAGGAAGCCCGCGACGCCGGCCTCGCGCCCGCGCATGCGGCGCACGAACTCGGGATGGTCCATGTAGCGCTCGACGTACGACGCGAAGTCGAGCACGTTGCGCCCCGAGCGGTGATATGCGTCGCCGGTGAACTGGTCGGCGTGCAGCCGGATCGCCATGCTGGGGTTGGCGACGTACGCGAAGCGCTTCTTGGCCAGCGCGAGGCGGATGATCAGCTCCCAGTCGCGCGCGTCCTGACCGTTCTCCGGATCGCCGCACATGCCGGGCTCGAGCAGCAGTTCGCGCTTGAAGAGCGCGCACGGAAAGCACACCGGGCAGACGGTGGTGAACTCCTCGACGAGCTCGTCGCGCGCGTCGACGAAGCTGACCGGAAACTCGCCGGCCATCGCGCGCATCGCGTAGACGGTGCCGTCCTCCTGCGCGAAGTAGGCCTTGCAGTAGACGACGTCCAGGCCCGGGTCGCGCGCGAAGCCTTCGGCCAGGCGCGCCAGGTGCGGCGGGAACAGGAAGTCGTCGGAGGACAGGCACATGACGTACGTGCCGCGCGCGAGCTCGAGCAGCCGGTCGAAGTTGCGCGCCATCCCGATGTTGCGCTCGTTCTGGTAGAGCCGCACGCGCGGATCGCTGCCGTAGCGCTCCTCGAGCAGCTCCCACGCGCCGTCGGTCGAGCAGTTGTCGGAGACGATCACTTCGAAGTTCGGATACGTCTGCGCCAGCGCGCTGTCCACCGCGGTGGCGACGTACTTGACGTAGTTGTAGTTCGGGACGAGGATGCTGATGAGCGGATAGCGTTCCTCGCTCACGACCACACCTTCCACGGCGCGCGGCCGCCGGCCCACACCTCTTCGAGCATCGTCTTGTCGCGCAGCGTGTCCATCGGCTGCCAGAAGCCGCGGTGCACGAACGCCGAGAGCTTGCCGTCCGTCGCCAGCCGCTCGAGCGGCTCGCGCTCCCACACGGTCGCGTCGCCGTCGATGTAGTCGAACACGCCGGCCGAGAGCACGAAGTAGCCGCCGTTGACCCACGCGCCGTCGCCTTGCGGCTTCTCGTCGAACGCGACGATCTTCTGCTCCTCGAGCCGCACGGCGCCGAAACGGCCGGGCGGCTGCACCGTCGTCATCGTCGCCAACGCGCCCGATGCTTTGTGGTGCGCGATCACGGCGCTCACGTCGACGTCGGAGAGCCCGTCGCCGTAGGTGAAGCAGAACGGGTCCTCGCCGATGTAGTCGCGCACGCGCTTGAGGCGGCCGCCGGTCATCGTGTCCTCGCCGGTGTCGACGAGCGTCACGGTCCACGGCTCGGCCGCGGTGTTGTGCATCTTCATCGAGCGCTCGCGCAGGTTGAACGTCACGTCGCTCGCGTGCAGGCAGTAGTTGGCGAAGAACTCCTTGATGACGTAGCCGCGGTAGCCGCAGCAGACGATGAAGTCGTTGATGCCGTACGAGGAGTACGTCTTCATGATGTGCCAGAGCACCGGCCGCCCGCCCAGCTCGACCATCGGCTTGGGCCGGGCCGTCGTCTCCTCGCTGATCCGGGTGCCGAGACCCCCGGCCAGTATCACCGCCTTCACCCGTGAGATATCGGCATCCCGAACGCTTCCCTGAAGGAAAGGCCGCTCGCGACCGGCGCGCCGAAGTCATGCCACCGGATGATCCCGTACTACCGGCACTTCGGGTTGGAGCGCGATCCCTTCCTCGACACCGCGGATCCGCACTTCTACCGGACGACGCCGGCGCTCGCCCGGGCGCGCGACCGCCTGGTCGGCGGGGTGCTGGAGTCGCGCGGGCTGCAGGTGGTCGTCGGCGATCCGGGGACCGGCAAGACGAGCCTCATGGCGCAGGTCGAGCGCGAGCTGCTCGGCCGCGACGACCTGCGGCTCGGGAAGATCCTCGACCCGTCGTTCGCAACGGAGACCGAGTTCTTGCTCGGCGTTGCGCGCTCGTTCGGCCTCGCGCTGCCGCCGCGTTCGCCGGCGGCGCTGAAGAACGCGCTGAAAAACTTCCTCTACGACGCCGCCGTGCTCGACGGGCTCACGATCGTGCTGCTCGTCGACGAGGCACAGAACGCCAGCGACGAGATCTTCGAAGTGCTGCGGCTGCTGTTGAACTACGACGTGCCGCAGCGCAAGCTGCTCAACATGGTGCTGTTCGGTCAGTCCGAGCTCCGCCCGCGGCTCGACGCGCGGCGAAACCTCGCCGACCGCGTCGACGAGTGGTACGAGCTCGAACCGCTCGACCCGAACGAAGCGCGCGCGCTGATCGCGTACCGCGTGCTGCGCGCCGGCGGTTCGCCCGACGCCGCCTCGATCTTCGACGACGACGTGCTCGGCGCGATCGTCGGCGCGTCGGGCGGGACGCCGCGCAGGCTGCTGACGCTGGCGCACGCGACGCTGCGTGAAGCCGCCGCATACGGGCGGCCGCGCGCGACGCGGACCGACGCCGAGGCGGCCGCGCGCATGCGCGGGCTCACCGTGCCGCGCGAGACGGCGCCGGCGACCGCCGGCGTCCCCGCGGCGCCCGCCGCGCTGAACGGTCATGCCGGGGCGGAGCAGCCGCGCCCGTGGTGGCAATTCCCCTGGCTGGAAGCGTTCCGCATGCGATGAGCGGCGCGCGCCGGGTCGACGTCGACGATCTCTTCGACCGCAACGCCGACTCGCGGCTCCTCGAACGCAGGCGCAGCGAGGAGCTCGGCCTTCCGCCGATCCCGCGGCCCGCGTCGTCGACGCCGCCGCAGTTCGGACCCGAGTCGATGATCGGCACCGTGCCGATCGCCGCGCCGCGCGGTCCGCTGCTGCGCGTCGCCCTCGAAGCGCGGCCCAACCGCGAGCTGATCCCCGGCGCGGTCGTCACGATCGTGGCCGAGGTCGCCGACGAAGGCGACACCGACGCCGACGATGTGCTGTTGCGCATCGCGATCCCGCCGGAGAGCGAGGCGATCGCCGGATCGTTCGCGCGCGACGATGTCGAGCTCGACGGCGAAGCGCTGCTCGGCGAAGGGCTGCGGGTCGGCACCGTCCCCGCCGCCGGCGCGCTTCGGCTGCGCTTCGCGATCCGCGTCCTTCCCGGGACGGACGCGCTCGACATCATCGCGCACGCCGAGGCCCCCGGCGTCCCGGTGATCGCCGCACCCTCGTTGCGGCTCCCCCGCCGCACCGGCCACGCCGCGATCGAAGCGCCGCGCGCCTTCTTCGAGCTCGAAGCCGGAGAAGCGGCGGAGGACGTCGCCGAACCGGCGGCACCGGCCGAGCCGGAGCGAACGATCGATGCCGTCGTCGACGAGCCCGTCGTCCCCGAGGTGCCGCTACCGGAGATGACGCTCCCCGAAGCCCCCGCGCTGATGCTCGCGCCTCCGCCGGAGGAACCGGAGCCGGAACCGGAATCCGAGCCCGAGCCCGAACCGGAACCGCAAGCGGAAGCGGCGACCGAGCCCGAGCCCGAGCCGGAACCGCAAGCGGAAGCGGCGATCGAGCCCGAGCCCGAGCCGGAACCGCAAGCTGCGATCGAGCCCGAACCCGAGCCCGAGCCGGTGAAGGCGCCGGTGTTCACGCTGGCGCGGGTGCTCGACGCGGACGAAGTGCGCGCATTAGAGCGCGTGTTCTCCGGCGCAGTCCCGCACGGGCTCGCCGCGATGGCGCTGCTGTCGTCGGTCGCAGCCGCCGACGGACCGCTTGGGCGCGCGCTCGGCGTCTCGGAGTTCGCGCGCTCGGTCGCGGCGGCGCTTCCACGCGCGCTGGTCGCCGCCCGGATGAACCGCCCGACGCCGCCGGTCGTCTCCGTCGATGCGTTGCGCGTGATTCGCTCGGAAGCCGAAGCGCCGGCGGACGAGCTCGACTACGACGGGCCGCTGCTCGCCGCACAGCTCGAAGCGCGCGAGCTCGACGCCTTGCGCGGCGTGCTCTCGCGCGATCTCGACGACCCGTTCCTGCGCGGCGTGCAAGTGCTGCTCGCCGTCGCGCCGCGCACGGTCGTCAACGTCCACGACGAAGCCGTGAAGGCCGTGCGCGACGCTCTCGCCGCTTACCGCGTCGCCGCCGGAGCGTGGTTGATGCGCGTGACGGTGCGCCGCGCCGTCGACCGCCGCTACGACCCGCTGACCGCCGACGACATCACGCTGCATGAGGCGGGCCGCGCCGTCGTCGCCGCCCTGCGCGAGGCGGTCTCATGAAGCGCGCCCCCCGACGGCATCTCTAGTTCTTACGCATCACGGCAGCGCAAACGCATCGCGCACGGGCGACCCGCTCCAGAATCAAAGCTCCAGTGACGGGGTCCTTCGAAGCAGCGACGACGTCTCCGCAACTCACCCCGTGAGCGAAGAACGGAACGTTGTCAATCTCATACTCCCCGGGCGCAACCGTTCTTGCCCAAAGCAGTTCAGATGTATACGGCGGCCAATCGCCGTCCTCTCTGTGCTTTGGGAGATGAACCTCGAGTTTCAGCAGCGAGGTGGTGTCTGCCGAATTTGGCCCACTCGAGGGTCGCTCAGGCTTGCCGTTCATTTGCGGTGTCGTACCTGATTCGATGGAGATGGCTGGGGCGGCGGAAGCGGCCCCAAGAGGCGCCTTAGCCATTCGAACGAGGCAGGGCTCTGAGAGGACGGAGCGCGTAGCACGATCCTCGTGAAGCTCCTCATGGGAATCCCGACCGGCGGTCAGCCGACGCGGCCTTTCCTCGATGCGCTGGCGGTGCTCCAACTCCCGCAAAGCGTTACCGAGGCCGACCGGCTGGTGTGGACGGGGAACGCCGTGGCCGTGCAGCGGGAGATGATCGCGCGCGACGCGGTTGCCCGCGGCGCCGACCTGCTGGCGATGATCGACGACGACATGATCGTTCCGGCCGACAGCCTGGTTCGGCTGGCCGGCGCGCTCGAGGACGATCCGCTCGCCGCGGTCGCGGGCGCGCTGTATTACAGCCGCGACTCGGCGCGTCCGATGGCCGTCTCTCGCTGGAGCTCGCGCGATACGACCTCGGCCGCGATCCCCGCCTACGGCGGCGACCGCGTCGCGCAGGTCGACGGCGTCGGGTTCGGCTGCGTCGTTCTGCGCGTCGCGGCGTTGCGCGCGCTGCCGCAGCCGTATTTCGCGGCCCATGTGTACGTCGACGAGGCGTCGCGCACGGTGCGGCAGTGCGACGAAGACTATCTTTACTGCGAGCGCGTCCGCGCCGCGGGGCGTCACGTGCTGCTGCACGCCGGCGTCCGAGCAGGACACTACGACCGCGCCAGCGCGACGACCGCTCCGGTACGGTGGGAGGACGACGCCGAGACCGACCGGCTGCGCATGATCGTGCTGCAAGACGGTGCGACGCGGCTCGTTCCCTTCGACGACGCGGTCCCGCGCGCCGTCGAGCGGCAGGAGCCCTTCACGACGACGATCCTCTACGCGGGGACGTGAGCGCTCAGTACTTCCCGTCGTAGAGCTGCGCCGCGCCGGCATGCTTCGCCAGGCTCCGCGAGAGCGCGTTCACCTTGCCGATCGTCTGCAGCCGCGCGCCGATCTCGTCGCGGTAGGAGCACAGGCGGCGAAGCTGGTCCTCCCGGTATGCGAGGATCCCGCGCACGCGCGCCGCGACCTTGGCGTCGCCGTCGGGCGCCGTCCGCGGCGCCTCGGCGAAGAGCCGGCCCAGCTCGGCCGTGAGCTCGGCCTGAGCGCGAAACTCCGCGTCGACGTCGCTCCAGCGCCGCTCGACCATCGCGGCGTCGGCCTGCAGGCACGACCGCTCGAGCGCGACGATCGTCTCGGCGACGGCGCCCAGCGCGCCCTCAGCAGACGAGGGCACCGAGCTCCGTGCCGGCGGCGTTCTGCGCGCGGTACTGCTTGATCGCCTCGACCCAGGTCTCGCGCATCCCCGCGATCAGCGGCAGGACGTCGCGGACCTTCTGCGGGTCGCCCTGCATGTTCGCGGCGACGAGCTGGTGGTGCCAGAACTCGTAGATGCGGAACAGGTTGCCGGGGATCTCGCTGTCGAGATCGAGGCGGAGCGAGCCCATGAGCAGCGCGCACGCGCGTTGCGCGCGGCGCAGCAGGTCGTGGCGGCCCTGCACGTCCGAGGGCCGCGTCTCCATGACGTCGAGCGCTTGGCGCGCGAACAGGAGCAGGCCGTCGTAGACCTTGATGATGAGCTCTTCCGGGCTCGCGGAGTTGATGGACGCTTCCAGATAGCGCATGTTGGCGTTCGAGATCGTCACGTCAGCCTGTCGTCGCCTTCGCGGTGAGAGCGGTCAGCGAGGACTGGAGCGACTGCAGTTGCGCGATCTGTGTCTCGCTGCTGATGAATTCTTGCCGCATGCGGTCGGCCTGCAGGTTCGCTTGATCCGTCACGAGCTTGATCTGCCGCTGCAGCGAGGTGATCTGGTCGTTGTTCGTCGTGCTCAGCGTGGTGAACAGCGACTGCCTCGGGATCGCGCCGGCGAGCGAGCCGGTCAGCGCGGTCGGCAAGCCCGTCACGCTGGTCAGGTACGCGCCGAGCTGTCCGATGATGCTCGACTTCCCGGTGAAGAGGTTCGCCACGGCCGTCGGGTTCGCGGCGAGCGCGGCGGTCAGCTTCGAGACGTCGAGCGCGCTGAGCCGCCCGCTCGTCCCTTGGAACGTCTGCGTCGACACGCTCGTCTGCGACGTCGTGTTCTGCGCGTTCGCCGAGGACGCGGTGCTGACGGTGAACGACGAGTCGAGCGTCAGCCCGACGGAGGCCAGCGAGTTGTACGCGGTCGAGCCCGTTGCGCCGAAGCCCGAAACCATGCTGACCATGCGGTCTTTCAGCGCGAGGATGTCCTGGTTGTTGAACAGGACGCCGCCGGTGGTGAGCTGCGCCCCCGACGTTTGGCCCGTCGTGGCGTTGGTCGAGGTTCCGACGACCGGCGCCTGCGTCGCGGTGTTGATCTCGTCGATCACGGCGTTGTAGGCGTCGACGAAGGTTCCGAGCGCGGTCTGCAGCCCGCTGGAGTCCTGCGCGATCGAGATCGTGACCGGGGCGACCGTCACTCCGTCGATCGCCGACTGCAGTTTCAGGTTCACGCCCGGGATCGCGTTGGAGACGTCGTTCGAGTTGCTGAAGACGGTGTGCGAGCTGCCGGCGTTGTCGAGATACTGCACGCTGGCCGACTTGCCGACGTTCACCGTCGTGCCGGCCTGCAGAACTCCGGGCTGCGTGGGGTTCGCGAGGAAACCCGCCGCCTGGAGGAAGTTCGAGGTGTCGCCGCTCGAGCCCAGCGTGATACCCTGCGGGCCGTCCGCCTTCGCGGTGAGCAGAATCCTGTCGTTCGCGCTGTCGTACGTCGCGTAGACGCCGGCGGCCGAGGCGTTGATCTGCTGCAGCATGTTGTTGAGGTTGTTCGCGGTCGGATCGACCTTGAACGCGACGCCGTTGATCGAGAAGTTTCCGGCGGTGACGGCGGTCGCGAACCCCGCGTTGTTGGCGCTGTTGAACGTCGCGCCGAGGTTGATCCCGCCGATCTGCGCGGTGCTGCTCGCGGTGTACGTACCGCCGGCGTTCTGGATCTGCGCGGTGTCGAGCTTGAGGACCTGGAGCAGGTTGCCCTTGTCGTTCGCGCTCCCGAGGGTCAGCGGCTGCGTCGAGCTGATCGTGACCTTCTGCGTCGCCGCGTCGTAGCTCATCGTCACGCCGACGGCCGAGAGCGCGCCCGCGTTCGCCGCGATGAAGCCCTGTAGGGTCGTCGCGTTCACGTCGTACGAGAGCGTCACGCCGTTGATCGTGATCGAGCCCGGCGCCGCGCTCCCGGCCGTCCCGTTCGTGGGCGTGATCGAGGCGCCGGCGGTGGCGAGCGTCTTCGCCTGATCGAAGCTGCCGTTCGCCGACGCGTCGTTGCCGATCTGCGTCGCGGTCGCGAGCGTCGTCTTCTGCAGCACGTACGTGCCCGGCGTCGCGACTTGTTTCGCGAGCGCCGTCGCGACGACGGCCGAGGAGTTCGACGAGGCCGGCGTCGTCGCGCTCAGCGCCGCCGGATCGCTGACCGCTTTGAAGGCGTCCTGGAACGTCGCGATCAGGTCCTGAATCTTGAGGAGCTCGTTCTGCTGGCTGTTGAGCGCCGTCACCTTGTTCTGGAGCGGCGTCTCCTGCGAGAGCGTGATGTTGGTGTACTTTTGGATGATCGAGTTGTAGTCGATCCCCGACGCGATCCCCGGAAACGAGATCGGCGCGACGTTCGTGCCGGGCGCAGCCGCCGAGCCGGTCGACGACGACGTCGAGCTAAGGCCGCTCACGTCAGGCGGTCCGGTCCACGACGGCGCCCGCGAGCTTGTTGAAGAACTGCGCGATCAGCACCATCGCCTCGGACGGGAACTGCGTGATCACGGCGCCCGTCTCGGCGTTCTTGAACACCGTCACGATCTCGTTCTGCCCGACGACACGGAACTGCACGGCGACGTGCGAACCGCCGCCGACGAGCTGCGAGAGCGCGTGGTGCAGCGTGCCGTCGGAAACGTCGTGCGAGGCCGGCTTCTGCAGGGCGTCCGGAAACGCCGGAAGCCCGACCTGCGGCGAAGCCGCGACGGGGGCGCTGCTCTGCGCGGCGAGCTGGGGTGCCTGGGCCTGATCGATCGCCTGAACGTCCATGTTCGTCAACGAATCCTCCTCGTGATGGTATCGGACGCGGTGATTCGCCGGTTTAGGGAACCGGGCTCGCGAGCGCCGCGTAGCCCTGCACGATCGCGCGCACGACCGCGTTCGGGGCGAGCGCGGCGATGGTCTCCGGCGCGGCCGCGCGGGGGCTGCGCTGCGCATCGTCCCAGGCCTCGCCGAGCGCGCGCGTCAGCCCGGCGGCCGAGGCAGGATCGAAGCGGCGCGGCTGGACGCCCGGAACGCGGAAGCGGCGGTGCTCGGCGAGCGCGATGCGCGCGCCGGCGAGCGCCGCGGCGGCGAGCCGCGCGCCGCCTTCGGCGACCCAGGCGGCGTCGACGACCACGGCCGCCGCCGCGCGCAGCGCCGCGGCGACGCCGGGCGCCGGTTCGCCGGGCAGCAGCACCAGACCCGAGCCGCCGAACTCGCGGACGCGTTCGAGGTACGACGCGTCGGCGACGGGGCCGGTCACGACGAGCGGGATCGCGGCGTCGGCCGCGCAGCGCGCGACGAGGAGCTGGTTCGCGAGCGGGCCGATCGGCGCGTGCACGAGCGCGAACCGGTCGGCGCCGGTCAGCTTGCCGATGGAGGACGGTTCCGCCGCGGGCGCGAGCGGCGCGACGACGGTGATCGGCCCGCGGCGTCCGGTTCGCGCGCGCAGCGCCGCGGCTTCTTCGTCGCTCGCGGCGAACACGATCGCGGCGTCGCGCAGCGCGGCGTTCGCGTCCTCGACGGCCGCGTCGGGCGGCGCGTACGGGACGCCGGCGCGGGCGGCGCCGACCGCGACGGCGCGCTTCGCGAGCATCGCGAGATAGCTGCCGACCGCGACGTCGTCGTCGCCGTACTCGAAGCAGAACCGGGTGACCTCGGCGCCCCACCAGCCGCCGCTCGCCGCATCGTCGTCGTGCGCGTGGATCGCCGACGGAATGCCGGCCCGGCGCGCCGCGTTCACCGCCGCGCGCGCGCGACGGCCGTCGCGCGCGCCGAAGACGTGCACGAGGTCGGCGCCGGCGAGATCGTCCGGCGCGTCCGCGATCTGCGCGTCGAAGCCTTCCGCGCCGAGCGCGGCGATCAGCGCGTGCGCTTCGCCGGTGTCGGCCGATGGCCGCGACGACGCGTCGGCCCGGCCGAACACGACCGCGATGCGGCCGCCCGAGCCGCCGCCCGCGGCATACCGCAGACTCGGCACGGCGCGGAGCTGCGGTTCGGGCGCGCGTTCGACGGCGAACCACCGGCGCACCGGACCCTCCGCCGGATCGAACGCGATCGCGACGTCGAGCGGTCGCGGGTCGACCACATCGACCCGCAGGGCGTCCGGCGCGGCGCGCGCGTTCGCCGTTGGATCGCAGCGCACCACGCACGGTGCGTCACCCGCGTCCGCGTCGGCGGCGACGATCGCCACGTCGGCCCGCCCGCCGGCGACCGGCGCGTCGCCGTACCACGCGAGCGCGGCCGCGTCACGCCGGCCGGCGGCGACGGCGATCTGTCCGCCGTCGCGCAGCAGCGCCCAGCCGCCGACGGCGTCCGGCGCGTCGATGCGCACGCTGCGCCCGCGCGCGAAACGGCGCGCGTAGCGATACGGCGCGAGCCGCGCCAGCGCGTCGCGCAGCGGCGCCGCGCCGAAGCACCCGGCCGCGCGCGCGGCGGCGAAGAACGGCGCCGGCGCGAGCTCGAGCACGTGCTCCTCGATCGCGCGGCCGTCGAGGACGAGCCGCTCGAGGTGCGGCAGAATCCGCTCGCTCAGCGCGAGCGCGAACGCGTCGTCGCCCGGCGTGTCGTGCGGGAAGATCAGCGGGTCGCGGTCGCGCTCGACCACCACGACGGGATGGGCGAAGACGAGCGGGATCACCGTCCCGCCCGCGTCGCCGGCGAGGTACAGGTCGAGCGCCAGGACCGGACGGTGCTGGCGCAGCACGGGCTCGATTCGCACCGCGGCCAGCCGCGCGGGATCGAGCACCGGCGCCGCCGTGCTCCACGGCGCGACGATCGCATGGGTGCGGTGCGTTCTCATCGGGCCACGGGCAGCAGCAGCTCGGCCAGCTCGCGCGTCTCGACGACGCGCAGCCCGGCCAGCGCCGCGCGCGCGTGACCGGCGGCGACGACGACCCGCACGCCCGGTTCGAGGCCGCGCTGCCACGCGGCGAGATCGGCGGCCCGCTCGACGCGCACGGCGAGCGTGTCGTCCATCGCCTTCCCGCTGGCCGCGAGCACCGGGCGCACGCGCGCGACCGCTTCCGCGGGCGACAGCGCGCCCTCGAGCAGCAGGTGCACGCGCACCGGCGAGCGCGCGTCGAACACGCGCGCCGCGGCCGCCAGAAAGACCGCGGCGCGCTCCAGCTCGGCGGTGTCGGCGACCGGCAGCGCGATCGCGTGAACCGGCGCGTCGAACCCCCCGGCGGTCGCACCGGGTGCCGGACGCGCTGGGCCCGCGGCGACGAACGGCACGCGGCGCGCGGGATCGAAGCCGCGCGCGACGGCGGCCGGATCGGCGGCCGGGACGGGCTGCCGCAGGTCGGCGGTCGCGGCCGGATTCCGCGAGAGCGCCGGATCGAAGCGGTGCACGAGCGCGTCGTCGCAGCGCACCACGCCATAGCCCGCGGCGCGCAGGCGCAGCACGAGGTCGGCGATGCCGCGCCGCGTCGGACCGTAGCCGGGATCGATCCCGCCGACCGCCTCGAACGCCTCGCGCGCGACCGCGAAGGCGGGCGTTACCGCGAGGTCGACCGGCTCCAGCTCGCGGGCGCGCTGCTGCGCGCGCTGCTCGGCGAGCGCGCGCATCGCGTTCACGTCGGCGTACTGCGCGTCGAGCGCGTTCTCGCCGCCCGGCGCGCCGGGAACGGCGGGGAACGCCGCGCCGAGCGACGGCACGCGAACGAACGCGTCGCGCATCCGGTCGAGCGTCCCGTGCGGCAGCAGCACGTCGTCGCCGAGCACGACGATCAGCTCGCCGCGCGCCGCGCCGATCGCGCGGTTCAGCGCCGCCGCGAGCAGCGGATCGACGGCGTCCGTCTCCAGCCGAACTTGCGGGAACGACGCGACGATGCGCTGCGTCGTCGCGGCGCTCGCGGCGCAGACCGCGATCACCTCGTCACCGGCGCGCGACGACTCCACGACGGCCGTCAGCGTCAGCCGCTGAACCTCCGGCGCGGACGCGGCGGCGACCAGGATCGTCGCGCTGCGCTTCCGCGCCGCCGGTATCGTGTCGTGCGCGAAACCGGGCGCGCGCACGGCGCGCCGCAGCGCGCACACGGAGGCGACCAGCGACGCGAGCGCGTCGGCCAGCGTCGCGCCGGCCGCTTCGACGTGCTGCGGAACGCGCGCGAGCGCGACGAGCACGCAGTCGCCGTTCAGCGCGGCCGCGTCCGGCGCGCTCAGCGCGACGAACGCCGCCGACTCCAGCGCCGCGACGAGCGCGCCGAGCGCCGCGGCGTCGGGGAGATGCGACGCTTCGGCGACCAGCACGTAGCGGTCGCCGCGCACGCGCATCTCGGCGCGCAGCGCCGCCGCGGCGTCGTCGACCGCGCGCGCGACCGCACCCGGCGCGAGCTCGCGCGCGCGGCGCGCGGCGAGCTGGGCGCCGGCGCCGTGCACGAGCACCGTGAGATGCGGCAGCGCGACGGTCGCGCGCGCGCGCCGCCCGCCGGGCAGCCGAATCTCGCGCTCGACGGTGTTCCGAAGCGCCCCGCGCGCCACGCTCAGCCCAGGACGAACGCGGCGAGCTTCCCGGCGTCGGCGAGCCGGCCGGCTTCGAGCAGCGCGGTGGCGAGACCGACCGTCGCGTGGCGCAGCATCGCCTCGTCGGGCGCGTGCAGGGTGCGCACGCGCTCGAGCGTCGCGACGGCGCCGTCGAGATCGCCGGACCGGCGCTGGATCTCGGCCCGCAGCGCGAGCGCCGCGGTCGCGTGCGAATCGGCGGATGCGACGTCGGCCAGGTGCGCGAGCGCTTCCTCGTCGCGGCGCAGGCGCGCCGCGGCTAGGCCCGCGTTGTACGACAGGATCGCGTCTTTCGGCGAGAGCTCGAGCCCGGCGCGCGCCGCGGCGAGCGCGTCCTCGAGCCGGCCCTCTTCGAGCAGCCGGTGCGAGCGGCGGCCGAAGTCCGGCACGCCGGTCATCGGCGCGTCGAGCTCGGCGTCGCGCAGCCGCGCGGCCTTGCCGGTCTCGCCGCGCGCGTCGTAGAGATCTTGCAGGAAGCTCAGCGCGAGGCCGTTGCCGGGCGCCAGCTCGAGCGCGCGCACCGCGTACGGCTCGGGATCGCCGAGGCGCTCGTCGCGCGTCGCGCCGGCCGCGGAGATCAGCAACTGGACGTAGGCGTCGTCCGAGACGGCGTCGCGGCGCTGCTCGATGCGCTCGAACGCCTCGCTGAAGCGGCGCCGGCGCATCAGGTAGTTCACGTATTCGACGAAGCCGCTCGGGCTCGCGCCCTCGGCGCCTTCGCGGAACAGCCGCTCGGCGTCGTAGTACCGGCCCGCCTTCTCGTACGCGTTCGCGGTGAGGTCGCGCAGCAGCGCCGAGTCCGGCTTGTTCGCGAACGCGCGCTCGAACCACGGCACCGCTTCCAGCAGCCGTCCCTCGCGCACGTACGCCGACGCGATGTTCAGCGGCGCCTTCCAAATGAAGATCTCGTCGTCGACCATCGCGTGCTGCGCGGATTCGGCCCGGCTCGCGATGGCGCGCTCGTACTCCGCGCGCGCCTCGTCCCAGCGCTTCTGCAGCGCCAGCATGTGGCCGTGCGTGAAGATCACGTTGGCGTGGTTCGGCGTCTCGTCGAGCGCGCGCTCGACCACCTCCAAGCCCTTCGCGACGTCGCCGCGGCCCTCGGCGTAGGCGTAGGCCAGCATGACGTACGCGATCGGGTAGAACATGCGGCGCGGGCCCGGCATCGCGAACATCCGCTCCAGCACGTCGATCCCGGTCTCGTGGTCGCCGGCCGCGATCGCCGCAGTGCCGAAGTTGAACCACGAGAACGCGTCGTCCGACGCCTCGCGCAGCGCCCGCTCGAGCAGCGGCTGGTTGCGCGCGTTCTTCTCGCGCGCGCTCAAGATCTCGGCGGTGTAGCCCTTGTGCCGCACGGTCACCGGCGAGACCACGGCGATCAGGTGCTTCGAACCGTCGACGACCAGGCTCTCGTGGATCACGTTGCGGTAGCGGATGCGCGGCGTGGTCGGAAACAGGCGCGGCAGGATGTGCGTCATGGTCGAGCCGGCGCCCGAGACGTCGTCGACCAGGTTCTGGATCTGCACGTAGACGCCGGTCACGCCGGCGGGCGTCTCGCGCAGCGCGCGCAGCAGCGCCAGCGACTCGGGCGCGAGCTCTTCGTCCGCGTCGAGGACCAGCGTCCAGCGCCGCGTCGCGAGCGCGAGCGACTCGTTGCGCGCCCAGCCGAAGTCGTTGCGCCACGCGCGGTGCACGACGTTCGCGCCGAACGACCGCGCGATCTCGGCGGTGCGATCGGTCGATCCGGTGTCGACCACGTTGATCTCGTCGACCGCGCCGCGCACGCTGGCGAGGCACTCGGCGAGGAAGCGCTCCTCGTTCTTCACGATCATGCAGAGGCTGATCCCGGCCGGCAACTGCTCCTGCTCGGCCGCCGGGGCGGGCAAGTTGAACAGCAATCCGGTCTGCGCTCGCGCGAACGCGCTCTCGCTGTAGTCCTCGACGATCTCTAACGGCACGCTTCCACCTCTCTCTGGACAGATATCGGACGAAGCGCCCCGGAAAAAGAGAAAGAGCCCGCCGGAGCGAGCTCTTTCCCTCTTGCCGAGACCGGTGGGTCTTTAGCGGAAGAGGCTGATGACCGACTGCGCGTTCTGGTTGGCCTGGGCGAGCACCGACGTACCGACCTGCACCAGGATCTGGAGCTTCGTGTACTCGGTGGTCTCCTGACCGACGTTGAGGTCGCGGATCGCGGACTCCGACGCGGTCAGGTTGACCGAGGCGACGGCGTCGTTGTTCGAGTCCTCTTGGAGCCGGACGATGGTCGCGCCGAGCTGCGAGCGCTGGGCGAGGACCGTCTGGAGCGCGTTGTCGATCTGGCCGATCGAGTCTTCCGACGCGAGCGAACCGCTCGAGAAGTTGCCCGAGGAGTTGACCGGCCCGATCAGGTTGACGTTCGCGATGCGGAGCGAGCTGGTCGACGTGTTGATGAAGCCGACCTGGATCGTCGCGCCTTCCGCGGCGCCCGACTGGAAGTTGAACGCCGGCGAGTTCGGGTTCGACGCCGCCGCGACGTACTGGCTGATCTTGATGAACGAGGTCGTGCCCACGTCGAGCGTGCCGACCGCGCCGAAGCCGATCGTGACGTTGTCGATGGAGATCGCAGCCGCGACGCCGCCGGCGCCGAGGTTCAGGACCGTGGTGCTGACCGAGTTCGCCTTGCTGTCGTAGAACGAGACGATCAGCCCTTGCGTGGTCGAGGTCAGCTGCGCGACCTGCACTTCGATCGTGCCGTCGAGCACCGAAACGTCGTTGGCGACGAACGAGACCTGGGTCGCGTCGACGAGCGTCCCGCCGCCGGCGAGATCCGAGTTCGACGTGATGATCGCGTTGACGTCGACCTGCTGCTGGAAGCCCGCGTGCGAGCCGTCGAGCAGGTTCTGGCCGTTGAAGTTCGTGTTCTGCGAGATGCGGTTGACTTCCAGCAGCAGCTGCTGGACTTCCGACTGCAGATTCTTGCGGTCGTCCGTCGACGTGATGTCGGACGCGCCTTCGACCGCCAGGGTGCGGATGCGCTGCAGAATGTCGGTCGTCGTCTGGAGCGCGCCTTCCGCCACCTGGGCCGCGTTGGTCGCGTCCTGGACGTTACGGGCGCCCTGGTCGAAACCGTTGACCTGGGCTTGCAGCGATTCGGCGATCGCGAGACCGGACGGGTCGTCCGCCGCCGTGTTGATGCGCAGCCCGCTGGACAGCCGGGTCACGGCCGTGTGCAGAGCTGACTGGTTGCGATTGAGATTGAGGCTCGCGCTGTTCGCCAACAGGTTGTTGGCGATGGAAAGCCCACCGATGCCCGGCATGTGTTTCCTCCATGATCACACGTGTGGTAAGGCGGGTGCTTCCTGACCCGTCCCTAGTACATCGTTTCGGCGATCCGGAAGGGCGACTTTAGGCTTTTTGCGGCGGCCGGCGGCCCTTGCCGCCCAGGTCCGCCACCTTCGCGCCCTCGCCGGGCGGCGGCGCGGGCTCGCCGGCCGCGGCACGGTTCGTCCGCTGGATCTCGTCGTAGACTTCCGAGCGGTGAACGGGGATCGTCCGCGGCGCCTCGATGCCCAGCTTCACGGTGTCGCGGTCGACCGCGACGACGACGATGCGTACGTCGTCCCCGATCATGATCGCTTGGTTGAGCTTGCGGCTGAGGACTAACAGCGAGGACGCCCTCCGTGGCTTTGAACGGAGGGCGTCTTTCTTGTGCTTGGTTCTACGCTCCCGCCGCGGGGGCCGGGGCTTTTCTCGGGATCGGTGTCCGGACCGAGTAGCCGCCGGTCTCGAGGGTGATCTGGCGGGCGGTTCGGGTCTTCAGGTTCACCACCACCGGCGCCAGGAGGTTCATCGTCATCTCGGCGGCGCCCGGCGTCACCACGACGACGCACAGGGTCGCGAAGTCCTCGGGGCTGCGCAGGTCGAGCGAGCTGGTCGCGTAGGGCGGAAGCTGCGGCGCGTAGTCACCGAAGATCTGCCACGGGTCGGCGGTCGGGATGGCGACCGTCGGGTCGTCGAGGCTCTGCAGCCAGACGAACTTCTCCTGGCCGCCCAGGTTGAGCGCGATGAAGCGCTTCTGGCTCGCGAACCCGGGGAGGCCCCAGGGGAACGAGAGGACCTCGGACTCGCGGTAGGTGCACGACCCGAACCGCGGCAGGTCGACGGTCAGCTCCCGGTCGGTGTCCACGATGGTCTGCGTCACGCTCAAATTCTCTGCCTTTAGCCTAGGTAGTCGAAGAGGGTCTTGGATTCGAGCTTCGTGGTCGTCGAGTAGGCGGCTTGAAGGGCCGTCTGCGTCTGCGAGAACTTCGAGACCGCGGAAGCGACGTCGACGTCCTCGATCCCCGACTCTACCTTAGTGTTATCGGTCACGGCCGTCTGGAGTTGACTCTGGATCGCGCCCAGGGCCTGGATGCGCGCGCCGACGACCGAGCGGGCGCTCAGCGCTGCGTTCAGCGCGTGGTCGACGTCGCCGAGCTGCGTCGAGACGTTCTGCACGAAATCGGCCTGCGGCGCGAGGTTCAGGACCGTGCTCAGGTTGCCGCTGTTCGTCGCGCCGGGCGACGGCGTATCGCTCACGTAGAACGAGCCCTGCCCGGTCAGCACGACGCGCTGCGTCTTGGCATTGAACGCCGCCGTCACGCCGGTCGTCGCGCTGACCGCGTTGATCCGGCCGACCAGGCTGGTCGCCGTGCCGTCGTCGAGCGCGGTCGCCGGCGGCATCGTGATCGTGGAGATGCCCTGGACGCCGTTGACGCTGCCGTTGATCGTGAGCGAGAAGTTCCCGCTGCTGTCGGCGACCGGCTGCACCGCGAACGTGTTGGCCGCCGCCAGCGTCGTCGGGGCGGGCGAACCCGGCGCGCCCTGCGGCCCGTAGACGACCGCGCCGGCCCGGTTGATCGCCGCGGCGCTCTGGTCGACCGCGGTCTTGTTCACCAGCGTGTCGCGCAGGTTGATCAGCGTCCGGAAGACGTCGGGCGAACCGTCCGGCGACTGATAGTTGAACGCCGCCTGGAACGTCGTCGAGAGCGCGAACTCCTGGCCGTTGTAGACGAGCTGTCCCTGCGTCTGCTGGTTCCCGAGGAACGAGACCGCCGAGATCGGGTTCCCTTGCTGCTGGACCGGCGGGTTCGCCGTCTTCGCGGTGCCGGCGAAGACGTAGCGCCCGCCGTACGAGGTGTTCCCGACCGCGATCGCCTGCTGCAGCAACTGGTCGATCTGGTCGCCCAGCGCCGCGCGCTGCTGATCGGTCAGGGTCTCGGTCGAGCCCTGGATCGCGAGCTGGCGCGCGCTCTGGAGCACCGAGGTCAGGCTGCTGAGCGCGCTGTCGGTCGTGGTCAGCTCGGAGACCGCGTTCTGCACGTTGTTCGACTGCTGGTTGGTCGAGTCGATCGCGGTGTGCAGCGCGAGGTCCTGCGCGATGCGCGCGGGATCGTCGCTCGGCGCGCCGAGCTGCTTGCCGCTGGAGAGCTGCTGCCCGATCTGCGCATACAGCGCCGCCTGGCTCGTGATCGCGGCGGTCTGCTGCTCGTAGATGGTCGAGGTCGCGATGCGCATGCGCTGTGCTTATCCTCCCGGGATCAGCCCGATGGCGGTCGTGAGCAACTGCTCCAGAACGTTCATCGTCCGCGCCGCGGCCTGGTATGAGTTCTGGTACCGGATCAAGTTCTGCGTCTCTTCGTCCAGGTTGATCCCGCTGATCCCCTGGCGCACCTGGTCGATGTTCGCGCTGAGCTTCGTCTGCGCGCTGTTGCCGGTCTGCGCGGTCTGCACGTCGAGCCCGACCTGCGCGACCAGCCCGCCGTAGTACGCACCGAGCGTCGTGGTCGCCGCGGTGGCGAGCGCGAAGTTCGCGGCGTGCGGCTGCGCTGCGGTGAACGTGATCGCGCCGGTCGTGCGGTTGACCGCGGTGACGACGACGTTCTCCTGGTTCGCGGTCCCCGCGCCGATCGTCAGCACCTGGCCGACGTCGATCTGCGCGAACGCGGCCGGGTTGCCCGCGGGCGGCGCGACGGTGACCGAGCCCGCCCCGGCGATCGCGGTCGGCGAGGTCGTCTGGAGCGACGGCGCGCCGACGCTGCGCGAGAACAGCTTGAGCAGCGCGTTTCCGCCGCCGTTGTCGCCGGCGCCGAAGGCGTTGGTGCCGTCCTGCTGCACGCCGCCGATCGCGCCGGCGCCGACGATCTCGAGCAGCGACGTGCTCGGCGTGCCCTGCGAGCCGCCGGCGGCGGCGTTCGAGTCGCTGATCGTGAAGCTCGGCGTGGTGGGGTTCGCGCCTTGCGCGGCGCGGTGCGCCGGGCCGGTGTTGCTCGGGTCGCGGCTGAAGACGATCTTCTGCGAGACGCTGTCGAACGACGCGGTCACGCCGAGCTGCGCGCCGTTGAAGCTGCTGACGAACGCGTCGACCGTCGCGGCGTTCCCGCCGGCGCCGAAGTCGTAGGCGAACGCCTGCGGCACGCCGTCGACCAGCACGGTGAGCGTCCCGGTCGTCGGCCCGGCGGCGCCGGGATGCGTGAACGTCGCGTTGCCCTGCACCGCGGTCGCCGTGTTCACGACGTTGTTCGCCGCGTTCATGCCGACCGTCAGCGAGCCCGCCGCGGTCGACGCGAGCGCGGCCGGAATCTGCGCCGGGTCGGTGATCCCGACCTTGATGTTGCCGGCGCTGATCGGCTGCGTGGTCACGGACGGCTGGAGCAGCGCGATCCCCGGGTTGCCGTTCTGGTCGTAGCCGGCGTTCGTGACACGGTCGATCTCGGTCGCCGCCGCGTTCGCGAACGCGTCGAGCTTGCGCAGGTACGGCGTCAGCTTGGCGTTGTAGACGTCGGTGTAGCCGGCGAGCTGACCGCTGCCGAGCTGCACCGGAACCGGGTTGCTCGGCGTCGGGTCGCCCTGCATCCCGATCACCAGCGTCGCGTTGCCGGACGCGTCCGTGCCGACGACCGGCGCCGCGAGGTGATACGCCTGCGTGTCGTTGACCAGCGCGCGGCCGCCGACGGTGACCAGCGCCGAGCCGTTCGATTGGACCGCGCTCTGCGTCGAGAGCAGCTTCGAGAGCTGGTCGACGTACTGGTCGCGCTGGTCCAGGAACGTGTTCGGGTTGTCGCCGATGGCGCGCGAGGCGCGGATCTGTCCGTTGAGCGCCGCGATCTTGTCGATCAGGTCGTTGGCCTGGTTGACGACGCTCGACGCTTGCTGCATCACGGTCGACTGCGACGTCTGGATCGCCCCGCTGACGCGATTGAGCGCGGTGACGAACGCCTGCGAGGCGCTGATGACGCCCTGCCGCTCCGACGCGCCGGTCGGGTTCGAGGCGAGCTGCGAGATCGCCGTCTGGAGGCTGGTGAAGGCCTTGTTGATTCCGTTCGACGGCTCGCCGAACGACGACTCGACGGCGGTGAGCTGCTGCTCCTGGACCTCGAAGTAGCTCTGCGCCGAGGACGCGCCGCGGAACAGCCCGTCGTAGGAGTCCATGTGGATGCGCGTGATCGAGTCGACCAGCACGCCGCCGCCCTGCGTTCCCGGCCCGGTCCACGTCGAGTAGCCGGTCGAGCCGACGATCGGCGGCGCTTCGCGCAGGTTCGCGACCTGGCGCGATGCGCCGGGCGTGTTCACGTTCGCGATGTTGTCGGACGTCGTGTTGGCGGCTTGCTGGAACGCGTCGACCGCGCTCCCGATCAGGTTCAGGCCGAAGAAGCTCATGCTCGGCGACTCACGAGGACGCTCCCGTCGGGAGGGGGGACGACGCCGCGTCGGCGGTAGGTGCCGGTCTGCTCGGTCCCGGCGCGCTGCAGCACCGCGACGGTGCGCGCGAGGCGCTCCATCCCGGCCAGAATCAGCGCCTTGTTGTTCGCGACGGTCAGCCGCAGCGCGACGCCGCGCGTTTCTAGCTCGTGCACCGCCGCGTACATCGCGCGGCGCAGCGCCGGCGGCGCGTACGCGCACACTTGCGGCAGCGTCAGCGTACCGAAGCCGCGGCGCTGCATCGCGACGCGCTGCGCGTACGCCGTGCCGTGCAGCACGCGCCGCGCTTCGACGCGGCGCTCCGCCGCGTCGATCGCATCGGGATCGTTGCGCACGAGCGCGTCGGTCAGCCGCAGCGCGGCGTCCTCGAGCGCGCCCAGCGAACGGTTCTCCTCGCCGAGCAGCTCGGCGAAGCGCTGCCACTCGCTCATGCGAGCAGCCCCGCGCGGCGCGCGGCGCCGCGGGCTAGGCCGCGATTGCGGCTTCGACGATCAGGCGTCCGAGCAGCTTCTCGACGATCTGGTCCGACGGCACGAAGTAGCGGCCCTCGGAGATCTGACGGCGCAGGTGCTCGACCAGATTCGGCCGGTAGAACGGCTCCGTCGACGACGCCAGCACGCTCACCAGCGCATCGGCCGCCTCCGACCGCTCGTACGAGTCGACCGTGCCGGCGCCGTTGACGGCGGACTTGCGCTTCACCGTCTTGTAGCCGGAGATCGCCGACGCGATCTCGGACCGGGAGATGATCATTGGCGGCTCCGCCCCTTTCGCACGCTTCCTTGCTAGAAGGCGTATCGTCGGGCGAGCAGAGGGACTTTAGGCCCAAAGCGGCCGGTAGGAGCGCGGTCACTGTTGGCGCTCCTTGCTAACGGAAGGGGGCGATGCGGCCGAATCGCCGCCGAGTACGGCCGAGCGAAGCTGCTGTTCGAGGATCTTGCCGATCCCGAGCGCGCCGCTCTTGGAGAGCTCGTCGGCGCGCTTCGTGTCCAGCATCTCGGCGAAGGTCTGCTCCGCGTTCGAGACCTTGCCGGTCAGCGACGTGGACGGCGAGCTCTTCCGCATCTCCTTGAAGAGCATGTCGACGAAGAGCGACTCCATCTGCTGCGCCGTCTGGTGCAGCTTCTGCAGCGACGCCTGCTGTTCGGGCGTGAGGCTTGCAGAACCGGCGGCTTGGCCCGTCAGGGCCGAACGCGGCGGGTTCGGCGAGATCGGATCGGCCATCAGATGATCTCTACGTCGGCCTGCAGCGAGCCGGACTCGCGCAGCGCCTGGATGATCGCGATCAGATCGCGCGGGGAGACGCCGATGGTGTTGAGCGCGCGCACGACCTGAGCCAGCGTCGCGGCGCCCGAGATGTAGACCAGGCGGCGGCCGGACTCGGCGGTGGTGATCCGCGTGTTGGTCTGCGTCTGCGCCGGCGCGTTGGTGAACGGGCCCGGCGGGACGACGACGTTCTGCGTCGCGATCGTGATCGAAAGGTTGCCGTGCGCGATCGCGCAGGGCGCCAGCGTGATGTCGCCGCCCATGACGACGGTCCCGGTGCGCTCGTTGACGACGACCTTCGCCAGCGCGTCGGCGTTGATGCTCAGGTCGCCCGCGTCGGCCAGGAAGCTGACGGGGTCGCCGGCGTAGCGGGCGGGCAGCGTGACGCGGATCGTCTCGGCGTCGTTGGCGCGCGCGGTGCCGGGTCCGAACTTGCCGTTGAGCGACTGCGCGACGCGCGCGGCCGTCTTGAAGTCGGGTGCGGTCAGCACGTACGAGAAGCCGGCCTGGTCCTGCTGGATGTTGGTGATCATGTCGCGCGCGAGAATCGCACCCTGCGGCACGCGGCCGGCCGTGACGTGGTTCTTCTGCACCGAGTTCTGGCCGGTCGCGTCGCTGACGTAGAAGCCGCCGACCGAGATCGGGCCCTGCGCCGTCGCGTAGACCAGGTTGTTCGCCGCGCGCAGCTCGGTCAGGATCAGCGTCCCGCCCTGCAGGCTCGTCGCGTCGCCGAGCGACGAGACGGTCACGTCGACCGTGTCGCCCGAGTGCCCGAACGCGGGGAGCGAGGCGGTCACGACGACCGCCGCGACGTTGCGCGTGCGCACGTCGGCCGACGTCGTGCTGAGCCCGAACGACGAGAGCACGTTCTGGATCGTCTTCGAGGTGAACAGCACCGAGGTCGAGTCGCCGCTCTGCGCGAGGCCGGTCACGATCCCGTAGCCGACGAGCTGGTTCGCGGTCACGCCCTGCACGCGCGCAACGTCCTTCAACCGCACCGGCTGCGCACCCGCGGGCGAAGGCGCCAGCCCGACGCCGCTCGCGAGGAGTGCGCCGAGCACGAGGGCGGAGACCGTCTTCTTCAGCAGCATGCGCATCTCAGAATATGAAGTCCAGGATCTTTTGGATGAGGCCTTTGTGCTTCTCTTGGAAGTTGCCGTCGAACTTGGCGACGACGCTCGCGACGCGCGTCGAGAGGACGCTGTCGGTGCTGTCGATATCTTCCGGGCGCACGATGCCGGTGATGTGCAGCGTCTGCTTCTGCCCGTTGACCAGCAGCGCCTGATCGCCGGCGATGCGCAGCGCGCCGGACGGCAGCACGTCGGTGACCTGCGCCTCCATCGTGCTGACGAACGTGTTCTGCCCGGTCTGCGTCTTCGCCGACTGCGCCTGCCGCCCGCCGTTCAGCCCCATGCCGAAGCGCAGCAGCGAGACGTTGGCGAGCCCGCTGCCCGGGTTCACCCCAAGGTTGTAGCTGTTGTTGACGCTGGTGACGTCCGAGCTCGTGCTGTTGACGTTGAAGTTGAAGATCACTTGCAGCAGGTCGCCGACCTGCGCCGCCTTGTGATCGGAACCCAGCCGCAGCGGGTGGCCCGGCCCGGCCGGCGGCGGCGCGGCTTGGTACAGCGTGTCGGCCATCGCCGGAGCGCCCTTGGACAGGCTCAGGGTGACGAGCGCCGCGAACGCGAGCGCGAGGAACGGACGTCGCATCAGCGGTCGCCTCCGGGCAGGACGAGCTCGACGCGGTTCGGTCCGGTGACGATGGCCGCGATCGCTCTCTGGGTCAGCGGGTTGAAGACGGTGACGGTGTCGCCGAGCGCGCCGCCGGTGCGCGCGATCACGTCCGCGGTCAGCGCGACGTTGCCGTCGCGCACGATCAGGATCGCGGCTTGGCCCGGTTTGACGACGGTGTCGGCGACGGTCTGCTCGACGTAGAGCGCGGCGCCTTTCGCGGTCGCCGCGTTGAGCTTGCGGCCGACCAGGACCTCGGTGCCGACCGCGGGCCGGCCGTTCGAGGCGACCCGCGCCAGCGCCAGATCGGTCGCCGACAAGACCGCGCCCGGCGCCAAGTCGCGCGCGGCGACGGCGGTGCGGACGTAGGTCGTGACGCGGTAGCCGGCGACCAGCGTGCGCGCGAGCTTGCCGTCGACGCGGATCGCGACCGGAACGCCGACGTACGTCGCGGTGACGAACGGCGCGCCGGCCGGCGCGATCTCGACGGCGCCCGCGGGCAGCGTCTGATCCGTGACCTGGTACGCCGCGGCGACCGAACGATCGGGGCCGTCGACGAGGCCGCGCACGACCTTGTCGGCGATCGCGGCGACGCGGGACCCGGCGAGCACTTGCGTCTGCGCGCCGGCGTGCGTCGCCGCGCCCGCGTTCGCGCCCGCGCAAACGCCGAGCAGTGCGCACAGCGCACTGACCAGGCTTCTGACGGCGAGCGCGCGAGCGCGGGCGATGAACATCAGCGCTTCGTCTGGACCGCGGTCTGGAGCATCTCGTCGGCGGTGGTGATCGCCTTCGAGTTCGCTTCGTACGCGCGCTGCGCGGTGATCAGGTTGACCATCTCCTCGACCACCGAGACGTTGCTCGCCTCGATGTAGCCGCCCTGAAGCGTCCCGGTGCCGTTCAGCCCCGGCTGCGAGAGCGTCGGCGCACCCGACGCGCCGGTCTGCAGGAAGAGGTTGCGGCCGTTCGGCGCGAGCCCCGCCGCGTTGGTGAAGCGGACGAGGTTGATCTGCCCGAGCTGCTGCGGCTGCTGCTGGCCCGGGATCAGCGCGGTGACGACGCCGTCCTGGCCGATCTGCACCTGCGTCGCGTTCTGCGGCACGGTGATCTGCGGGCTCAGAAAGTAGCCGTCGGCGGTGACGATCGAGCCGTTCGCGTCGCGCTTGAACGAGCCGTCGCGCGTGTAGGCGGCGGTGCCGTCGGGGAGCGTGACCTGGAAGAAGCCGTCGCCCTCGATCGCGATGTCGAGCGGGTTGCTGGTCTGCTGCAGCACGCCTTGGGTGAACGTCTTCTCCGAGGCGCCGATCTTGACGCCGAGCCCGACGTCCTGACCGGTCGGAACGACCGACGGGCCGACGGGCGTGCCGGGTGCGCGCAAGTTCTGATAGATCAGGTCCTGGAAGTGCGCGGTGTTCTTGCGGAACCCCGTGGTGTTCACGTTCGCTAGGTTGTTGCTGATCGTGTCGATGTTGTACTGCTGCGCGATCATCCCGGTCGCGGCGGTGTAGAGGGCTCTCATCATGGCCGGGGTCGCTCCTATGCCGTGCGGCCGACGGTCTGAACCGCCATGCCGACCGCGTCGTCTTGGGTTTGGATCGATTTTTCGTTGGCGTCGAACCAGCGCTGCATCGCGATCAGGTCGACCATCGAGCGCACCACGTCGGAGTTGCTCTTCTCGAGCGAGCCCTGCAGCGCGCTCGTGTTCGTCGCGGCGCGCGGGCCGGCGCCGGCGTCGATGAAGCGGTTCGCGCCTTCGGGGCGCAGGTTCGCGGTGTTGGCGAACTCCACGACGTTGAGCTTGTCGTAGGTCTGCCCGTCGACGCTGATCGTGCCGTCGCGCGCGATCCCGACCTTCCCGGTCTGCGGCAGCGCAACCGGCGCGCCGTTCTGCCCGAGGACGCGGTCACCGTTCTGCGCGGTCAGGAAGCCGTTCTGGTCGCGCACGAACGCGCCGTCGCGGGTGTAGCGGAGCGCGCCGTTGCCGGCGCGGATCGCGAAGAAGCCCGGGCCGGAGAGCGCGACGTCGTAGTCGTTGCCGGTCGCGGCGAGCGTGCCTTGCGCGTAGTCCGCCGGGGTGTCGTAGATCTGCGCGCCGCTGCCCAGTGCGCCGATCGCGGTCTGCGAGGCGACGCCGCCGGTGCGCGCGTTCGGCGTCCTGCCCGGATCCGTCTGGAAGCGGTAGAGATCGTGCTTCGGCTGCGCCTGGACTTGCACCAGCGTGCGCTTGAAGCCCGCCGTGTTGACGTTCGCGAGGTTGTTCGCGATCGCGTCGAGCGCCGATTGAGCGACCAGCGCCCCCGACGCGGCCGCGTACATGCCACGGACCAAAGGAAAAAACCCTCCGCACGGACTCTGGGAGATGCGGATCCGTCAATCGATCGGGATCCGCGGCGGCCTCAACCGTGCGAGGGTCGTCCGGCCGCTTCCCATGGTTGTTCGGCGAGAGCGCGGGGGGACTTTAGCGCCGCGACGCTAGCCGCTCTCCGGGCGCCGTTCGCGCAGCACGAGAACGAGGATGACGGCGAGGAACACGACGCTCGTGATCGTGGTTCCGAAGCCCAGACCGCCCTCGTCGCGCGCTTGCGCCAGCAGGTCGCCCAACGACGCCCCGAGCGGCCGCGTCAGGACGTACGCGATCCAGAACGCGACGACGCCGTCGAGCCGGAAGGCGAAGTGCGCGACAGCGACCAGGGCGATGCTGCCGCCGAAGACGAGCGCCGAGAGCGCATAGCCCAGCTTCGCCGACTCCGCGAGCTGGTCGCCGGCCGAGGTGCCCAGGGCGAACGTCAAGACGATCGCGGCCCAGTAGAACAGCTCGCGCCGGCGCGTGGTGATCGACTTCATCGAGAGCGTCCGCTCGCGGTACCACCAGATCCACAGCAGCGCGACCAGCAGGACGGCGAACACGATCGTCGTCCACTCGACGGGGACGTTGAAGACGTTGACCAGCGTATCGGTGATCAGCGTGCCGACGACGCTCACGATGACGACGACCGACCAGTAGAGCGGCGGCTCGTACCGCCAGGCCCGTACCTGAAAGACGAGCACGACCAGGAAGACGCCTGCGAACAGTGCGGAGGTCCAGACCAAGCCGAGGCCGAGCCGCGTATTGAGGAAGTCGGCCAGGGTCTCTCCAACCGTGGTCGAGAGGACCTTGATGATCCAGAACGCGAGCGTGATCGCGGGGACTTTGTTGAGCATCGAGCTGAGCGGCCGGCTGCCTGAGACCATAGCCCGTCCACTGTACGAAGAGATGGTCAAGATCGGGTGAAGTGAGAACCCCGCGCCGATCTTTCCGTCATCTTTACGGCGCGGACGTACGCTCGAGCGCACCCTCCCTATTTTCCCACCCCAGAGGTGTGTTCAATGCAGAAAGCCCCCATCGCCGCGCTCGCCCTCGTCCTCGCCGCAGGCGCCGTCTACGCCGCCAGCTCGCACGCCGCGGCCGCCCCCAACCCGCCGCAGGTGCGGTCGTCGACGAACGCTGCTCCCGCGCTCCACGCTCGTGCCGCCGCTCCGCTCGCCGCGCACGAGGACCGCGACGCCTCCGACGGAGACGGCGAGACCAACGACGACGGCAAGTAGGACCGCTCCGCGGCGTGCGCATCCTCATCATTGAGGACGACCGGCGGATCGCCGAGCCTCTGGCCGACGATCTGCGGCGCCAGCAGCACGTCATCGACGTCGCCGACCACGGAGTGCGCGGGTGGGAGCTCGCGCGCTCCGGGGTCTACGACGTCGTTCTGCTCGACATCATGCTGCCCGGCATGGACGGGATCGAGATCGCGCGCCGGCTGCGCGCCGAACGCTGTTCGTCGCTGATCCTGATGCTCACGGCACGCGACAGCCTGGACGACAAGGTGCGCTCGCTCGACAGCGGCGCGGACGACTACGTCGTCAAACCGTTCGCGTTGAGCGAGGTCTCCGCACGGGTGCGCGCTCTCGGGCGGCGCGGGTACGCCGAGCGTGACGCCGTGATCACGCGCGGCATCTTGCGGCTCGATACTGCGGCGCAGCAGATCTTCGTCGAAACCCAGCCGATCGCGCTGACGCCGACCGAGTTCGCGATCCTCGAGGTGCTGCTGCGCCACCCGCGTCAGACGTTCAGCAAGACGGCGCTGCTCGCAAAGGTCACGCCCTTCAGCGCGACGGCCGGAGAGGACTCGATCAAGGTCCACATCACGAACCTGCGCCGCAAGATCCGGGACGCGGGCGGTTCGTACGATCCCATCGCGACGATGTACGGCTACGGGTACCGTCTCGCGGCGTTCGAATGACGCGCTCGCTCGGACGGACGCTCGAGCGCAACGTCGCGCTCCCGTACGTCGTCGTCTTCGTCCTGGTGCTGGCGATCTTCGCGGTTGCGGTTCACGCGGTGGTCCAGGTCCTCCACGCGCGCGCGCTCGCCGCCCGGCTCGACGCGCTCGCGAAGACGGCGGCCGCGCTCGCCGAGCGCGACCGGGGCCGCTTCGGCGTGGCGGACGGCGCGGGAACGGTGCTCGGCTCGGGGGAGGGCATCGAATGGTTCGACGCGTCGGGGCGGCGGCTGGCGGCCCGGGGTACGGTCGCGAGTCCGTCGCCGGCGCTGCATTCCGGCGGCGGGGTCGAGCGACCGGCTGAATCCGTCGCCAGCATCACGCGTCCCGTCCTCGACGACGGGCGCACGGCCGGCTACGTCCGCGCCAGCATCTCGGACGAGCGGAGCGAGCAATCCGTCCAGTGGATCGACGCGGGTCTGATCGTCGGTTTCGTGTTCGCCGCCGCGACCAGCGCTGCCGGCGGCTGGTACCTCTCGCGGCGTTCGATCACCCAAGTCGCAGCCAGCGTGAACGCGCTCGAGGAGTTCACGGCGAACGCCGCGCACGAGCTGCGCAGCCCGCTCGCCGCCGTCCGCGCGAACACCGAGGCGGCGCTGCGCGACGAGCACCTCACGGTCAAGGATCGCAGCCGTCTCGAGACCGTCGTCGAGACCGCCGCGTCGATGCACCGCTTGATCGACGACCTGCTCTTGCTCGCCGCCGCGAGCGGCGCGCGCGATCACGAGGTGCACGCGGTCGATCTCGCCGAGCTCGTGCAGGCCGTCGCAGCCGACGCGGCCGACGAGGCCGCGCGGCGCGGCGTCGAGCTGGAGCTGCAGATCGACGGGAACCCGAGCACGCGCGGAAACGCGCTCCAGATCACGCGCATCGTCGCGAACCTCGTCGACAACGCCCTGCGCCATTCGCCGCCCGGCGAAGCCGTACACCTCCGCGCCTGGTCGGAACGAGGCGCGGCGCTCGTCTCGGTGCGCGATCGCGGCCCGGGCATCGCGCCGCAGAACGCCGCGCGGATCTTCGAGCGGTTCTGGCGCGCGGACCCGGCTCGGGGCGCGGGTGCCGGGACGGGGCTCGGGCTGGCGATCGTCGATGCGCTGGCCAAACGTCACGCGGCGACGGTCGCGGTCACGAGCACACCGGGTTCCGGCAGCACGTTCACCGTCACATTTCCGAACCCGCGCTAGGCGCGCGCCGAAAGCGGCAGCTACAGCGGCTGCGCTTCACCGGCGGTGCGCGTCGCACGCAGCCGTGCGCCGATGTCGCCGAGCCGTTCGGCGACGGCGGCGGCGTCCCACGGCCGTTCGACCGGATCACGCGCGAGCAGCGCGTGGATCAGCGCGACCAGATCGGTGTCCGCGGCCGGGAGCAGCACGCGCAGATCGGCCGGGTCCTCCTCGAAGCGGCGCAGCGTGACGTCCAGGGCGCCGTCGCCCGAGAACGGCGGCTCGCCCGCCAGCGCGTGGTACAGAACGGCGCCCAGCGAGTACAGATCACCCGCCGGGCTCGCCGTACCGTAGCGCGCCTGCTCCGGAGCGACGTAGTACGCGGTCCCGACCAGCACGCCGGGCGCGGTGACGGCGACGTCGTCGGCGTCGTAGAGCTCGCGGGCGAGCCCGAAGTCCATGAGGTGCGGCAGCCCTTGGCCGTCGACGATCACGTTGGCCGGCTTGATGTCGCGGTGCACGATGTCCAGCGCATGCGCCGCCGCGAGCGCGCGCGCGATCCCCATGCCGAGCACCGCCACGCGCTCGGACGGCAGCGGCGCGTCCTCGGTGATGATCTCCTGCAGCGAGCGCCCTTCGACGTAGTCCATCACGATGAACGGCCGTCCGTCGTCGGCCTCGCCGATGTCGTGCACCGAGACCACGTTGGGGTGGACGATCTTCGCCTCGGCGCGCGCCTCGCGCGCGAAGCGCGCGTGCAGCACGCCGCCTTCGTCGTGCCGCCGCTGCAGCAGCTTGATCGCGACGGTGCGGTCGAGCACGATGTCGTGGGCGGCGAAGACGGTCGCCATCCCGCCGTGCCCGGCGATATGGTCCAGCCGGTACCGGCCACCGAGCAAGCCCTCCGCTCCCATCGAGCCCACTATACCCCATGCGGCTCGGGCCGGAGGCCGGAGCGCGAAGGCTCGGCGCGTCCGCGCCAAGCCCTACATCTGCATGCGGGAGATCTCTTGGTAGGCCTCGAGCAGCTTGGAGCGCATCGCCATCGTGAAGTTCAGCGCCAGGTTGGCCTCTTCGACCGACGTGACGACCTTCTGCAGGTCGTTCGTCTTGCCGCTGGCGAGGTCGCGCTGCGCTTGATCCGAAGCGTTCACCTTGTCGTTCACGCCGTCGAGCATCGCCTTCACGGTGTCCTTGAACGAGGGCGCCTGCGTCTCGCCGATGCCGGAGACGCCGGCCGCGCCGCCCGGGATCGGGCTCGCGTTGGGGCGCTCGTCGAGCTGGACCGCCGAGCCGATGTCCGGCACGAACGTGCCGGGTAGCACCTTGGAGATCGCGCTGCCGTAGTCCATCAGGCTTTCAGCAGTCCGAGCGTCGCGGTACCCATCGCGCGGGCTTCCTGGATCGCCGTCACGTTCGCTTCGTACGCGCGCGAGGCGGCCATCATGTCGACCATCTCCTTCACCACGTCGACGTTCGGCATGTGGACGTAGCCGTTCGCGTCGGCGTCAGGATGCGTCGGATCGTAGATGAGTCGGTCGGGGCTCTGGTCGTTCACCACGCCGACGACCTCGACGCCCGCGCGCGAGCGCGCCGGGTCGTTCCCGTCAGCGGAGGCGTTCGCCGATTCCGGCGTCGGCTCGTTCTTCTGCGCGTACACGACCAACTGGCGCTTGAAGGGACCGCCCTCGGCGGTGCGCGTCGTGTTGACGTTCGCGATGTTGTTGGCGATCGTGTCCATCGCGAGCCGCTCGGCCGAGAGGCCGGTCGCGCTGACCTCGATCGAAGTGTAGAAACCCATCGTCAGAAGCGCTCCTGGATGGCCTGGCGCAGGCGCGAGTACTGGTTCTGCAAGAGCTGGCCCATCGTTTGCGCGTAAGCCGAGTTGAGCGACAGCTTCGCCATCTCTTGGTCGACGTCGACGTTCGAGCCGTCGATGCGCATCTGCGTCGTCTCGTCGACCGTCGTCGTGACCGAGAACGGCTGCGCGTCTTGCGCTCCGCCGATCGGGATGTGCCGGTCGGACGTCGTCGTCAGGCCGAGCGCGTCGGGATCCCCCGTGCTCGCCTCGGTCGCCGCGAGCGCGTCTTTGAAGGAGACGTCGGCGCGCCGGAAATTGGGCGTGTTGACGTTGGCGATGTTGTTCGCGATCGCGGAATGGGCCGTGCCCGCGCCGTCCATCGCGTTCTTGAGCATGCCGACGGTCTGGCCGAACGAGATTCCGTCCATCACCTCACCCATCGGCGAGCAACCGCCCCCGCATTAGCGGGAAGCCGGAGGCCGGACACCAATCACCCGGCCGATGCCCAGTCTGTTGCCGGGCGGCTTGGTCGTGTTTCGGACGGCGGAGTGGGGCGCGCTGCCGCCGCGCGAGGCGTTCGCCGAGACGGAACCGCGCGCGATGATCCTGCACCACATGGCAACTGCGAACCGGGGGCCGCTGGTCGAGCCGGAGTGCGCGGTGTCGCGGGCGATGCGGCTCGCGCGCGACTGCCAGCGCTACCACATGGAGGAGCGCGGCTTCGCGGACAGCGGCCAGCATTTCACGATCTCGATCGACGGGATCGTCTGCGAGGGCCGAACCGGCGCGGTCGACGCGCTGCTGGCGCGACGCTGCATCCGCGGCGCGCATGCCTACGACGCGGACACCGGCGCCAACGCGAACGTCTCGTGGGGCACGGAGCACGAAGGGCTCTATACGGAAGCCGACGTGCCCGGGGCGCAGTGGAAGGCCAGCGTTCGGCTCCACGCGGCGATCGCGCTTCTCTGCGACCTCGAGCCCCGAACGATCGCCGGGCACCGGGACACCGGCTGCACGACGCAGTGCCCGGGCGACCGTTTTCACGCGCGCATCCCGGAGTTCCGAGCCGCGGTCCGGCGCGAGCTGCTGCAGTTGCGGGCCTCGGGCTGACAAGCCGACAGGAGCGTCACGAGACGGAAGGCGAACGCTCGCCCCGCCGGGTGGCACGACTGCTCTCACCGAGGAGGTACGATGCCCGTCTCCCGCCTGACCCTCTCCGGCGCTGCGGCCGCGCTCGCCGCCTTGACGCTGGCCGCGGCTCCCGCGCCGACCGAAACGTCCGCCGAGAAGATCGCCCGCGCACTCTCTGCGGGACCCGTCTCGATCACCGCGCACGCGGCCGTCATGGACGTCGACGCGAAAGGCACCATGAGGACACTCCGCAAGGGCACGAACGGCTGGACGTGCATACCGGGCCATCCCGGTGTCGTCGGCGACGACCCGATGTGCGGCGACGCCGCCGCGATGCAGTGGGGCGACGACTGGTTCCACCACAAGGCGAAACCGACGAACAAGGTCCCCGGCATCGCATACATGCTGCAAGGCGGCACCGACTGGAGCGCGAGCGATCCGTTCGCGACGAAAGGGACGCCGATCAAGGAGCCGCCGCACTGGATGATCCTCTATCCGGTCACGAAGAGCAGCGGCCTCGCGACGACGCCGAAACACGCCGGCACGTGGATCATGTACGCCGGCACGCCGTGGGCCCACCTGATGGTGAACGGCCAGCCGTAGAAACGGTAGCGCGAGCTCTCTGAGCACATGGGACTATCGCGCGAACTGTGCTGCGTGCAAGTTGGCGTAGGGGCCGCCGGCGGCGATGAGGTCGGCGTGGGTGCCGGTTTCGCGGACTTGGCCGTTCTCGATGTAGAGGATCTTCGTCGCGCGGCGGATCGTCGACAGGCGGTGCGCGATGATCAGCGTCGTGCGGCCGGGTAACAGGCGGTCCAGCGCGTCTTCGATCAGCGCTTCGGAATGCGAGTCGAGGGCGCTCGTCGCTTCGTCGAGGATCAGGATGCGCGGATCGCGCAGGATCGCGCGGGCGATCGCGATGCGCTGGCGCTGGCCGCCGGAGAGGCGGATCCCGCGCTCGCCGACGATCGTCGCGTAGCCGTCGGAGAGACGGCGCACGAACTCGTCGGCGTTCGCCTCCTGCGCCGCGGCGACGATCTCGTCGTCGGTCGCATCGAGGCGGCCGTAGCGAATGTTGTCGGCGATCGTGCCGTTGAAGAGCTGCGTCTCCTGCGGGACGATCGCGATCGCGTTGCGGAGGTCGCCCAGCTTGACGTGCGCGATGTCGACGCCGTCGACGGTGATCCGCCCGCTCTGCGGCTCGTAGAAGCGCGGCACGAGGTTCACGATCGTGCTCTTGCCGGCGCCCGACGGGCCGACCAGCGCGACGACTTCGCCGTGCAGCATCTCGGCCGAGAAGTTGCGCAGCACCGGGCGGTCGTCGTCGTACGCGAACGTCACGTCCTCGAAGCGGACGTCGCCGAGGATGTCGCAGAGCGGCGTCGCGCCCGGCGGATCGTCCGGTTCGACCGGCAGATCGACGATCTCGAACACGCGGCCGGCGCCGACGAACGCGCGCGCGAAGTCGGCGAAGAAGATCGAGAAGCGGTTCATGGGGTTGATCAAGAGGCCCGTCGCGGTCCAGAACTCCCACGCCGTCGACGGCTGCAGCCGCCCGACCGACACCTCGCGCGCGGTCAGCGCGATGATCGCGCACAGCGCGACCATCACGACGAACGCCAGCACCGGCGCCTGGGTCTGGTTGAACTGCGTGACCTTCATGTACGCGCCGAAGTAGCGCTCGTTGGCCGCGCCGAACCGCTTGCGCTCGAAGTCCTCGCGCCGGAACGCCTTGACGACCCGCTCGTTGTTCAGCACTTCGGTCAGGTTGCTGGAGAGGTCGGCGATGCGCTCCTGCGCGCGCTTCGTCCCGTTGACGATCAGCGCGTTGAACTTGGCGACGACGAACGCCACGACCGGCGCGACGATGAACAGCACGACCGCCAAGAACCAGTCGAGCCACAGCATGTAGACGAGCGCGCCGACGAACGTCACGGTCACCTGCACGAACTGCGGGAGCGAGATCGAGATCGCGTCCGTCATCAGCCCGAGGTCCGAGGTCATGCGCGCCTGCAGCTCGCCCGGGCGCCAGCGGTCGAACTCGCGCAGCGGCATCCGTGCGATGCGGTCGAACATCCGGGCGCGGAAGTTCTGCACCATCTTCTGGCCGCTGAAGGCGGTCAGGTACGCCTGCCCGTAGGCGGCCGCGTTGCCGACGATCTGCGACACCAGGATCAGGCCGATGACCAGCGCCAGGACGCTCCAGTGCGGCTGGGGGACCAGCACGTCGCTCTGGAGGTAGCCCGCGACCTTCGCCAGCGTGAGCGGCGCGACGCCGGCCAGGACCCCGAAGAGCGAGCCGGCGATCAGGCGCGGGTAGTACGGCCGGGCCTCGCGCAGGAGCCGCCGGAAGGTCGGGTTCACCGCGAAACCTTCGCCGCGGACCGGCAGTACCTTGGGTGCGAGTTCACCACCAACGAGGGGCTCATCTCGTCACATGGATTGCTTCTTTCACAACGCCGTCCCGTCGATCGCCCAGTGCCGCGGCTGCAGCAAGCCCGTCTGCGCGACCTGCCGTAACGAGACCGGCGAATGTCCCGGCTGCGTGCTGGCCGCGCGCATCGACGCCGCCCGTCAGTCGAACATGATCCACGGCGGGGTCGGCCCGTCGTCCGGATCGTACGCGGGCCGGCGGCAGGCCTCGTACCAGCAACAGGCTTCGCAGCAGCAGGCCTACGAAGCGCCGCAGCCTCCGCCGCCCAAAGTGCGGCGCACGGCGGCGCTCGCGGTGCGGCCGGAGACGCGCGCGCTGGTCGCGCTCGGCTATCCGTTCTGGCCGCTGGCGCTGATCGCGATGCTCGACGGCAAGGCGTCGCACTTCGTGAAACGCCAAGCGTGGCAGGCGCTCGGGTTCAACCTCGGCATGTACGGGCTCGGCGCGCTGCTCAGCGCGGCGGCCGCGGTGCCGCTGATCGGGCTGGGCGCGTGGCCGCTGCTGCCGTTCATCGTCCCGATCACGATCGTCGCGAGCGTCGTCTACGCGTTCAAGGTCTGGCAGGGCGACGACGTGAGCGTTCCGATCGTCAGCGACTGGGTCGACGCACGGCTTCCGGCCGGCTCTCCGCAATCGCAGAGCTGACCCACGCTTCGACCTCGTCCGGTTCACGCGGGATCGCCGCCGACAGGTTGTCGACGCCGGTCTTGGTGATCAGCACGTCGTCCTCGATGCGCACGCCGATCCCGCGGTAGCGGGCCGGAACGGTCAGATCGTCGAGCTGGAAGTAGAGTCCCGGCTCGACGGTCAGCGTCATCCCCGCGCGCAGCTTGCCGTGCTTGTAGTTCTCCGCGCGCGCGGCAGCGCAGTCGTGCACGTCCAGGCCGAGCATGTGGCTCACGTTGTGCAGCGAGTAGCGCTTGTAGAAGACGTTTTCGTCGCGCAGCGCTTCTTCCGCCGAGCTCAGGATGCCGAGCCGTTCGAGCCCGTGCGCGAGGACGTCCATCGCCGCGCGGTTCGGATCCAGGAAATCGTTGCCGGGCTTGCACTGCGCGAACGCCGCGTCTTGCGCCGCCAGTACGAGCTCGTACACCGCGCGCTGCTCGGGCGTGAACGTCCCGGAGATCGGCAGCGTCCGGGTGATGTCGGCGGTGTAGAGCGACTCCGCCTCCACGCCGGCGTCCAGCAGCAGCAGCTCGTTCTGGCCGATGCGCCGGTCGTTGCGCGTCCAGTGCAGCGTGCACGCGTTCGGCCCGCTCGCCGCGATCGTGTTGTAACCGGTGTCGTTGCCGTCCACCCGCGCGCGCAGGTTGAACACGCCTTCCACCGTGCGCTCCGTGTGCGCGGTGGGCAGCGCGCGCACGACGTCGTCGAAGCCGCGGTGCGTCGCTTCGACCGCACGCCTGAGCTCGCGCACCTCGAGCTCGTCTTTGATCAGACGCATCTCCGACAGGACGCGCGCCAGCTCGCCGTCGCGCTCGGCCTGCGCGGGAAGCGCCGCGTCGAGCTGCGGATCGATGCCGCGTAGCGCGCGGTATGGCGCACGCCCGAGCGCTGCGACCAGATCCTCCGCCAGCGCGGCGAGCGGTTTGGTCGCGATGCCGTAGCGCTGCGCCGTCTGCGCCAAGCCCAAGCGCGGCCCCACCCACAGCTCGCCCTTCATCCGGTCGGTGAAGAACGTCTTGTCCGTCTTGCCGGGATTCGGCTCGCAGTACAGCGTGGCCGCATGCCCGTCGCCCTGCGGCGTCAGAACCAGGACGTTGTCCGGCTCGACGTTGCCGCTCAGATAATAGAAGTCGGTGCCCGGCCGGAAGCGGTACGCGGTGTCGTTGGAGCGGATCTTCTCGTGGCCGGTCGGGATCACGAGCGTGTCGCCCGGGAAGGCGCCGGAGAGCGCGTCGCGCCGCGCCG
>DASWRW010000016.1:0-33905 GCA_036402975.1 Candidatus Elarobacter sp.
TGTTTCGGGCGAAAGAACAGCTCCGGAAGGTTCTGACCGCATGAGCAACCACGACGACGATCTCGACCGCGCCCTCGCCGCGCTTCCGCTGGAAGAGCCGCCGGCGGGACTGCACGCGCGGATCATGGCGGCGACCGTGTATCGCCCCGCCCCCGCGTTCACGGGCTGGGAAGTCTGGCTGGTCGGAACCTTGGTCGCCGTGGCGGCCTGGCTCTGCTGGCTGCTCGTCAGCGCGCCGAACGCGACGGAGCGCATCACGACCACGGTGGTCAGCGCGTTCGAGACCTCAGGCCTCGCCTCACAGTACACCGTCCTGTGGCTCGCCGTCGGCGTCAGCGCGGCGTGGTGGATCTCGCAGCTCACCGTCCCGACCGCCGCGCGGCGCAACATCCGGGTGAGGTGAGCTCGAACCCCAGTCAGGCGATCCCCGAGGAGCGCCGCAAGTACAAGGTGCTGCTCGTCGAGGACGACCCGCAGATCGTGCGCGTGCTGCGCCTCGAGCTCGAGCACGAAGGCTACGAGGTCGATACGGCGGCCGACGGGCTCTCCGGCCTCGAGAAGGCGCTCAAAGAGCCCGACCTCGTCGTGCTCGACCTGATGCTGCCGAAGCTCGACGGGCTCGAAGTCGCCTCACGGCTGCGCGCGAAGTCGCGCGTCCCGATCATCATGCTGACCGCCAAAGACCGCATCCCCGACCGGGTCGCGGGCCTCGACCGCGGCGCCGACGACTACGTCGTCAAGCCGTTCTCGATCGAGGAGCTGCTCGCGCGCATCCGCGCGCGGCTGCGCGACCGCCAGCCGCACGAGAACCTCTTGACGGTGAAGGACCTGGTCATGGACCGCGACCGCCACGAGGTGACGCGCGCCGGCAAGCAGATCCACCTCACCGCGAAAGAGTACGCGCTGCTCGAGTACCTGCTGCTGCACCGCAACAAGGTTCACTCGCGCGACGAGCTCTTCAACGGGGTGTGGGGGAGCGATTTCCTCGGCGACTCGAACCTGATCGACGTCTACATCCGCTACCTGCGCGGCAAGATCGACGACGAGTACGAAAGCAAGCTCATCCAGACCGTGCGCGGCGTCGGGTACGCCTTAAAAGAGTAGCCTGAGCTCCCTTCGCGTTCGCATCGCGGCGTTCTACGCCGCGCTCATCGTCGTCGTGATCGCGCTCGGCGCGGTCGCGATCGACTTCGGTTTGCGCTCGGTGCTCATCGATCAAACGAAGCTGCGTCTCGCCGACACCGCCGATCAGATCGAACGCTCGACCCTCGAAGCGTCGACGTACGGCTTCGCGCAGCCCGGGCCGCTGACGCTGGTGCTCTCCGACCGCACGCTGCTCGATCACTGGGCGGCGGGGTCGCAGTACGTGCAGGTCGATACGCTCGACGGCCGGATCCTCGGGAAGAGCTCGAACCTCGGCGGGTTCACGTATCCGCCGTTCCGGCCGCCGCCGGGGACCGACCGCGCCTTCGGCGAGATCGCGCTGGGCGGCGACCGGCCGGGGACGATGCTCGTCCTCAACCGCGTCCTGCTCGACGCCGACGGGCGGCCGGTCGCGATCGCGCACGCCGGGGCGCGGCTCGACATCGTCGAGCAGCTCGTCGCGCGCGCCCGCAGCATCATGATCGGCGTGACGATCGGCGCGATGATCGTCGTCGTCATCGCGTCGTACTTCATCGCGAGCCTGGCGATCGATCCGATCGAGCGGCTGACCAGCGCGATCGCGGAGATCGGCTCGGAGCGGCTCGACCGGCGGCTGCGCTGGAACCGGCGCGACGAGGTGGGGCGTCTCGCGAGCGCCTTCGACGCGATGCTCGACCGGCTGCAGTCGGCGTTCGCCCGCGAGCGGCAGTTCATCAGCGATGCGTCGCACGAGCTGCGCACGCCGCTCACCGTGATCAACGCGAACGCGCAGATGCTGCAGCGCTGGGGCGACCGCGATCCGGAGATCACGCGCACCTCGCTGGAGGCGATCGCCGAAGAGAGCGGCCGGCTCGCGGGGATGGTCTCGGGGATGCTGACGCTGGCGAAGGCCGAGGCCGGCGACGCGATCCCGAAGGAACCGCTGGTGCTCGAGCGGCTGGTCGACGACGTCGTCGCGCACGCGCAGGAGCGCGCCGCCGCGAAGGGTCTCACGCTGGCGGTTCACCACCCGGCCGGCCAGTCGACGATCGTCGTCGGCGACGCCGGGCTGCTGCGCCAGCTCGCCGGCAACTTGGTCGACAACGCGCTGAAGTTCACCGGCGCGGGGACCGTCGACGTCAGCGTGCACCGCGACGACGGCCGCGGGGTCGTCGAGGTCGCGGACACCGGCCCGGGCGTCGACGAGCGGACGGCCGACAAGCTGTTCGACCGCTTTTTCCGGGGCGATCCCTCGCACGCGCGGGCCGTCGAGGGGACGGGACTCGGGCTGGCGATCGTGCGCAGCATCGCGCGCGTCCACGGCGGGACCGTCGAGGCGCACGCCCGGCCGGAGGGCGGGTCGGTCTTTCGCGTGAGCCTGCCGGCCGAACCGGAATCCTTCACCGCCGGTTCATGACGCGCGCCGAACGGCGGGCGTACGATTGCGGCGTGGACGTCCCCGGGTTCCGAGCCTTGCGGTGGATCGCCGCGGGGCTGGGCGCGTTGAGCTTGTGCCTGACGGTCCCGGCGGTTCCCGCCCCGGCCGCCTCGTCGTCGCTCGACGTCGGCGACCAGCCGGTGGTGAACGTCATCGTGCGCGGCCGCGGCAACGACGTGACGGTCCGTGTCTGGGACCGGCCGGCCGTGCAAGTGGAGTCCGGCGACGAGACCTCGCCCTCGGTCGAGCGCCGCAGCGCGATGTTCGGCACGGCGCGGTTCCCGCTCGCCCAGCAGATCCCGCCGCAGCTCTACGCGACGCACGACCGCGACGGCATGCCCAGCGGCGGCGGCGCGCTGCCGCCCGAGGAGTTCCCGTACGCCGCGTTCCGGCCGGGCCCGCACGACATCGTGCGGGTCGAGGCGCCCGAAGGCTCGCACCTGGTCGTCACGGTGCCGGCCGCGACCGGGATCCTGGTGCTGCGCGTCGGCGGCGGCCTCACCACCGTCGACGGTTACCGCGGCGCGAACCTCTTGCTGATCCAGAACCAGGGCCGGGTGCGGCTGACCGGTGTGACGACGACGGCGTTCGTGCAGATGAACTACGGCGCGTTCTACGCCGCCGACGGCAACTTCGAGCGCATTCGCGTGCGCGGCGTCGCGGCGCACGACTTCTTCGAGCGCTGCCGCAGCAAGCAGATCGAAGCGACCAGCGTGCTCGGATCGATCGTGTACGACGGCGGGTCGTTCGATCCGGGACTGGCGCGCTTCGAGTCGCAGACCGGCGCGATCGCGCTCGGCGTGACGTCGGGCGCGCAGCTCTCGGGGCGTTCGGTCGAAGGACGCGTGTTCACGCAGTTCGACCGGCGCGGCACGAACGTCGAGCAGCGCGGTGAAGGCGACGCGATCGCGACGGTGAACGGCGGCGGCCCGCTGGTGAACGCGATCAGCGGCCGCGGCAACGTCTACTTCTATGACGGCTCGCTGCTCAGCCGGCGCAACGTCGGCGCCGACTGGCGTCCGCTGCACAAGCTGTTCGCGGCCGAGCGCGGCCAAGGCGCCGGTGCGCATCCCGGCCGCGTGCATCGCCCGCCCACGCTGCGCGCGCGGCTCAGCGCTAGAGCAAGAACTTCCGCAGCAGCGCGACGTCGAGCTTGAACGTGTGCTGCGGGATGACCGCTTCGACCGCGTAGCCGCAGCCCTGGAAGAACGCCTGCGCGGCGTGCTCGTGAAAGACCGCCGCCGTGACCTTGTGGCAGTTGTAGTAGTTCGAGAGCTCCTCGGCGCGCGAGAGCAGCAGCCGCCCGACGCCGCGCCGGCGCTGCGCGGGCAGGACGTAGAGCGACTCGACGTGGCCCAGCGACGCGGCGATGCGCAGCCGCAGCGCGCCGATCAGATCGTCGCCGTCGCGCGCGACGACGTCGTGGGTCTGCTCGTGCCAGACGACGCGAAAGTTCCACAGCTCGGTGCGCCAGTCGCGGTCGTGCGCTTTCCAGAACGCGTCGGTCGCGCCGGGCTTCGCGGTCTCGATCTCAAGCGACATCGTAGACCCAGCCGTCGTACGCCGCGTACGTCTTGACGCCGGTCTCGTCCTCGAGCTCGCTCGCGAGCCGCTTCGGGTCGCGCTCGAGCATGCGGGTGCCGAAATGCGTCATGATCGCAGCGCCGGGCCGGATCGCTTCGATCAGCATCCGCGCCTGGTCGTACGTCATGTGGTCGACGTCCATCGCGTCGCGGTAGCGCAGCACGTTGACGACCAGCACGTCGGGCGCGTGCGCGCGGTAGTCGGCGGCGATCTCGTCGAAGTAGCGCGTGCACGGCACGTACGAGACGGTCGTCCCGTTCGCGCGGAAGTGCAGGCCGTACGTCTCGACCGGATGCTGCAGTCGCATCGAAGCGCGCAGCTCCACGCCGCCGATGACGAACGGGCCGCCGTTCGCCTCGATGATCCACTCGCGCGGGACGAACCGCCGCGCGTACGGCAGCACGACCGGCGCCATCGACTCGTCCAGCGCGTCGCGCGGGGCGCACAGCGCGCCGCGCGGCCGCCAGCCGCCCTGGCACATCGCCTCGATCATCGCGTTGACGTCGCCGGAGTGGTCGAGGTGCTTGTGCGAGAGCACGATCGCGTCGAGGGCCGCCGGATCGCAGGGCGGCATCTGCGTCAGCGCTCGCACGAGCGCGCCGGGGCCCGGATCGACGTGGATGTTCGTCCCGTCGGCCTGCAGCCAGAACCCGCCCGAGGAGCGGATCTGCTTGGCGACCACCCAGCGCGCGCCGCCGGTGCCGAGGAAGCGCAGCGAGACCACGCGCCCGCGTTTCGGGAACGGGCCTGTTTTCCCGCCGCCCGGCTGCCGCCGCGCGCCGCGAAAAGGAGTAGGGCGGGCTAAGGCGATACTTAGGCTCTCCTAATCACTGCCTTAGGGATTCCTCGTGCCGCTTCGTTCCTCGCTCCCGGCGGGCGCTCTCGCGCTCGCCGGCGCGCTCCTCGCCGGAGTTCCGCCCGCCGGCGCGATCCCGGTGTTCGCGCACCGGTACGGGCTCTCGTGTCAGGCCTGCCACACCGCGGTCCCGCACCTGACCCCGTTCGGAGAGCGGTTCCTGGCCGACGGCTATCGCATCCGCGGCGTCGGTCCGAAGCCGGCGTTTCCGGTCGCGGTGAAGGTCCAGACGGCGTACGCGACCGCCGCCGAGGAGGCCGAGGGCGGCGGGAAGCTGCCGAAGGCGGTCGTGGACGAGGTCGAGCTGCTGACGGGCGGCTCGATCGGGGCACGCGGGTCGTACTTCGCCGAGGCGTACGTCGTCGACGGCGGGCAGCCGGGGCGGCCGCGCGACGTCTGGGCGGCGTGGCGCGCGACGCCCGACGGCGCGCGCACGCCGGTGACGGTGCGCGGCGGGCAGTTCACGCTGCCGCTGCCGATCGATCCCGAGACGTTCCGCGAGACGACCGGCCACTTCGCGATCTGGGATCAGACCGTCGGGGCGAACCCGTTCGACTTCTTCGCACCGAAGATCGGCGCGCAGATCGCGCTCGGCGATCCCGCTCGCGCGCTCGCCGGTTCGGTTTCGTTGCTGAAAGGTCACGACGCCGGATCGGGACTGTCCGCGCACGGGGTCGACATGATGCTGACGCTGCAGCGGACGTTCGACGACGTCACGCTGAGCGCGTACCGGTATGACGGCTCGCGCGCGTTCGCGGCGAGCGGCGCGCAGACGCTTCAACCCGCGGACCGCTTTTGGCGCGACGGGTTCGGACTCGGCTGGCAGCGCGGGCGCACGCGCGTCGAGGCGGCCTACCAAAGCGGCAACGACGGCGCGGCCGGCGGCTCCGGCGCGGCGCTGCGCAGCAGCGGCGGATTCGTGCAGCTTCGTCACGAGCTCGGATCGCGGACGTTCGCGATCGCGCGCTGGGACGCGACGCAGGACACCGCGTTCTCGCGCTCGGCGATCGGCGGGCTGGGCTACCGGTTCTCGCGCAACACGCGCCTGACGGTGTTCGACACGGCGAAACGCGACGAGAACGGCCGCCTCGCGCACACGCTCTCGTCGTCGTTCTTGTTCGCGCTGTGAGGTGAGCTAGCGCCGCGCGCCGGCGCGGCGCAGCAGCTCGCGCACGGCGGCGTCGAGCTGCGGGTCCTCGCCGCGCTCCGCGGCGCCCGGCGGGTTTGCCACGCGCACGTCGACCGGGCGCGGATGGAGCTCCATGTCGACGCCGTCGTGCGCGAAGACCCGCGTCGCCGGGAGCCGCACGGTGCCGCCGTCGGCCAGGCTGGTGTTGCTCGTGAAGATGATCCAGCCGGCGGTCGGCTCGCCGACGACCAGCCCCGCGTGGAGCTGCCGGTACGCTTCGGTGAAGTTCTCGGCGTCGGAGAGGCTGTGCTCGTTCGTCACGAGGACCGTCGGCCGGTTCAGCGCGCGCTCGCCGAGCTGCGTGCGCTCGGGAGCGTCGTAGCCGAAGCGCGTCTTGAACGTGACGTACTCGCGGCGCGTCAGCACGTCGATCGCGTACGGGTCGACGAAGCCGCCGGTGTTGTAGCGCAGGTCGACGACGACGCCCGATTTCGCCCGGTTCTGCACGTCCAGATCGGCGTAGAACTTCTCCAGCGACTCCTCGCCCATGTCGTAGACGTGGACGTAGCCCAGCCGGCCGCCGCTGATCTTCTCGACGTACGCGCGGCGCTGCGCCACCCACTCGAGATAGCGCAGCCGCGTCTCGGCGTCGCGGTCGACCGGCAGCACGACGACGGTGCGGGCTGCCGCGGTATCGCCGCGCGGCGCGACGCGCAGCTCGGTGCGCTTCCCGATTCGGTTCGCGAGCAGCTCGTCGACGTCGGTCGTGCGCTCGACCGGCGTTCCGCCGACGGCGAGCAGCTCGTCGCCCGCGGCGAGACGTCCGGCGACCGCCGCCGGGCCGAGCGCGACGACGCGCGCGATCCGGAGCCGCCCGGTGCGCTCGTACGCCGCGGTGTCCCAGTCGACGGCGAGCCGCCCCAGCGTGAGCGGCGGGACGCCGGGCGCGCGCGGCGCGTTGGCGCCGGTGTGCGAGGAGTTCAGCTCGCCGATCATCAGCGAGAGGATGCGGTAGTACTCTTGCGGCGTGCGCGCGCCGAGCGCGTACGGCTCGTAGCGCGCGCGCATCGCGCTCCAGTCGACGCCGTGGAAGCCGGGGTCGGCGTACCAGCGGTCGAGCAGCGACCACGCCTGGTCGAACACCACGCGCTTGTCCTGCGCGAAATCGACGTCGACCTCGGCGGCGAGCGGGACGGGCTTCGCGCCTTTCCCGGTCAGGTCGGCGCTGAACGCACGTCCGGCGTCGAGATAGAACGCGCTCTTCCCGTCGGGCGCGAGCGCGACGCTCGTCTTCCGGCCGGGCGTGCTGGTGAGCTGTTTCGCTACTTGGGGGTCGTCCGACGTCTCGTCGACGGAGTACGCGTACAGGTTCTCCTGCGCCGCCGCGTTGGCGACGAGCAGCAGCGTCTTCGAGTCGGGCGTCACCGCGACGCGCGTCACGTCCAGCCCCGTCTGCACGAAGCTGACGCGCTCGCGGATGCCGTCGAAGTCGATCGGCGTGGTTCGCGGCGCCGCCGGCGACGCGGCCGGCGACGGCGAGACGAGCGGCTGGGGCGAGCGGGACGGCGCTGGCGCCGGAATGGTGCGCGACGGCAGCTCCGGGCGCGCCGGCTCTTCCGGGAACAAGCGGCGGAACGCGTCCTCGCGGAAGCGCGGCGTGCGCGGGACGAGGTCGACCTGCGCGATCGTGCCGCGTTCGGTGCGCTGCGAGGTGACGACGAACAAACGCGTGCCGTCGGGCGACCACGCCAGCGGTCCGTTGTTGGCGTTCGGCAGGAACGTCACCGCGCGCGGCGCGCCGCCGCCGGTGCGCACGACGAACGCGTTGGCGAAGCCGTTCGGCTCCTGCGCGGTGTACGCGATCCAGTCGCCGTGCGGCGAGAACGCGAGGTCGCCCAGATCGCCGAACGGGCGGCGGTCGAGCACGCCGCGCGCGACGACCCGGTCGGCGCGCGTCGCGGCGTCGACGAGATGCAGCTCGCGGCCGTCGCGCAGGAACGCCAGCGTCTTGCCGTCCGGCGACCAATGCGGGTAGTCGTCGTGGTGTCCCGGCGGCGTCAGCAAACGCTGCGGTCCGTCGGGGAAGTCGTACGTCGCGATCGCCTGTTCGGTCCCGCGGTCGACGACGTACGCGACCCGCCGGCTCCCCGGCGCCCACACCGGCAGATCGTACGCCGCGTCACCGTGCGGCGTGACGAGCAGCGCTTCGCCGCCCTCGGCGCTCGCCGCGAACACGCGCGCGCGACCGACGAACGCGAGCTTCTTGCCGTCCGGCGCGACGCTGAGCGCGCTGAAGCGGTTCGTCAGCGCGAGATGCCGCTGCGCGACGACGTCGGGGAGCCCGCGCGGCACGATCGAGAGCTCGCGCGCCGCGCCCGACGCGACGTCGTACGTCCAGATCTTCATCGCGCGCTCGAACGCGATCGTGCGGCCGTCGCGCGAGATCGTCGGCCACAGCACGCGCCCGCCGCCGAGCGAGGTCAGCTTGCGCAGACGGCCGTCGGCGCCGCGCGCCCACAGATCGTCGCTGCCGCCGCGGTCCGAGACGAAGTACAGCGTCCCTCCGTCGGGCGACCACATCGGCCACTGGTCCTTCGCGTCGCCGGTCGTCACGCGGTCGTAGCGGCCGGTCCCCGGATGCGCGATCACGATCTCCGATTGATCGATGTGGCTGTGGCCGCGCCGCCACCACTGAACGAAACCGCCGCGCACGAACGCGAGCGACGTGCCGTCCGGCGACGGGTTCGCCGCCGTCTCGTGGACGTAGCGCTCGCGCAGGATCGGCATCGGCGTGCCGCCGTCGGCCGGGACGCGGTAGACGTCGCCGTACCCGATATCGTGCGACGCCGACGAGAAGTAGACGGAGCGCCCGTCCGGCGACCACGCGCTCAGGTCGGGGACGACGTCGTCGTGCGTGAGCCGCCGCAGCGCGCCGCCGTCGAGCGTGAGCACGTAGACGCCGGCCGCACCCGGCTGCGTGTTGACGAACGCGAGCCGCTTCCCGTCCGGCGAGAACAGCGGCCTGCGCGCCGCCCCGCCGACCGCCGCGAGCAGCCGCGCCGTCCCGCCAGCCGACGGCACGCTCCACACGTCCCCGCCGGAGACGAAGGCGACCTCGGCGTGATCGGGCGAGATCGACGGCTCCGCGAAGCTGTGCGCCGACGGTGCGACGGCGTCGGCGGCGCCGGTCGGCAGCGGCAGACCGGGGACGAGGCACGCGACGAGCGCGGCCGCGGTGAGAGCGCGACGAACGAGCATCCCGCGCCATTCGCAGCGCGGCGCCCGTCGCCTCCGTATTCGTGCGGAGACGTCTAGGCCGCCGGTGTCGCGAACAGCGTGCGGCCGATCCAGAGCGCCGAGAGCGCGGGCCGCGCGGCGCCGCGCAGCTCGACCTCGGCGCGCCACGTCACCTGCGCGCCGCCCTCGATGCGGCGCACGTCCTCGATGCCGAAGACGCCGCGGATCTCCGAGCCGACCGGGACCGGCGAGACGAACCGCACGCGGTCGAAGCCGTAGTTCAGGCTCATGCGCGCGTTCGCGAAGCCGACGACGTCGCCGATCATGCTCGACAGCAGGCTCAACGTCAGAAAGCCGTGCGCGATCGTCGTGCCGAGCGGCGACTCGCGGCGCGCGCGCTCGGGATCGACGTGAATCCACTGCGCGTCGTTGGTGACGCGCGCGAAGTCGTCCACGAGCTGCTGCGTGACGGTGATCCACGCGCTCTCACCGATGCGCTCGCCGCAGGCGCGCTCGAGCTCCTCGGCGCTGGAGAAGAGTCGCTGCATGCGGCCCGGTTCGGACGAGGAACCGCTCGTCCCGCTTCGCAACGAAGATCGCATGCAAGCCATTCTGTGCCGGGCGTACGGTCCGCCGAACACGCTCGTGCTCGACGGCTTTGCCCAAGAAGCCGCTGCTGCCCAAAAAAGGCGCGGGTTGCCCATAAAAGGGCACATTGAAGCAGACGGAGCCGACGCTGACCGAAGGCCCTCGGAGCAATCCGGGGGCTTTCGCGCTGCAAAGCGAGCCCTCGAGCCGCCCCACGCCGGGAGCGCGTAGACCTTAGTCGAAGTCGATTACGTCCGGCAGGTCCGCGACGGTGCGAGGCTCGCGCATGCTGAAGCCGCTTCGCGCAACATCCGCGATCTTCTGGAAACCCGCGTCCGACATGCCGAGGTTTGAAACCTCGCGGATCGCCCGCACGAGGCCGTGTGGGATCGGCTTGTTCAAGCCCTCGCCGAGGGACTGGCCGAGGGCCGAGGCTAGCGCCTCTACCTGCGTACCGAGAACCGCGACTTTGTATTCGAGGAGCTTCACCCGCTCTTGGTCGGTCATATAGACATGATTCCCCAAGAGGTTGCCGCGCATTGTCTCCATTGTCCCTATCATACGCCGCCGCGTCAACGCTCGGTGGGTTCGCGGAGGCGACGCGCCGTAGAGGTCGATTCGCGCCCGGGGTGAGGCGAGCCGCGAGGTGCCGGGGCCTCGCGATGACGCTCCTGCCGGTTCCCCCGCGAGAAATCCGGCGTAGGTTACGCACGCGGCTCGGCCGTGTGTTATGGTGGCCCCATCGTGCCTTTTTTACCGCTCGCGACGAGGGGTATTCCAATACGGCGACTTGCACTTCGGGCAAATCATCGGGTCGCGAGTCTTGTCGCGCGGAAGCCACTCGTGCGCGCAGCGGTCGCACCGATAGCCGTCGAGCTTCACCTTCGCCATGCGTCCAGGCTATACCTAAGCGGTGGCACCCGTCAAGGTATACCCAATAGGTTGACAACCGCTTACCCTTTAGGTATACTCCTAGTAGGTCATACTTGGAGGGTAAGTCATGGACGCTCGCGAGCAACGCGGACTCGAAATCGCCGCTACGAAGAAACTCCGCCGCAAGGGCGAGTTGTGGCTCGTGCCATCGCAGAACGGACCCGAGACGTACGAAGTGAACCCGGCGAACCGGCGCGGGCCGAGCTGCACTTGCCCCGACTTCGCCGCGCGCAGCGCGAAGTGCAAGCACGTCTACGCCGTCGAGTTCACCGTTCAGCGCGAGACGATCGCGCCGGATGGATCCACGGTTAGCGAGACGATACGGGTGACGTACCGCCAGGAGTGGCCCGCGTACAACGCGGCACAGACGAACGAAAAGGCGTTCGTCGCGCTGCTCCTTCGCGACTTGTGCCGAGGCATCGACAACCCCGTCAACAAGCGCGGGCGTCCGCGCCTGCCGTTCTCGGATACGATCTTCTGCGCGACGATGAAGGTCTATGCGCGCACCTCGGGACGGAGGTGCATGACCGACATTCACGAGTACGAGGCCAAGGGCTACATCGACCGCGCGCCCCACTACAATTCCATTTTCAACGCCTTCGACAACGCCGACCTCACGCCGGTCCTGAAGCGGCTGATCGAGGAAAGCGCCGTCCCGCTGATGACGCTTGAAACGGACTTCGCTATTGATTCCTCCGGCTTCTCCACCTCGGAATATCAGCGCTGGTACAGCGCGAAGTACGGGCGCGAAATGAACCGCGTGAAGTGGCTCAAAGCGCACGTCATGGTGGGCACGAAAACGAACGTCGTGACGAGCGTCGAAATCACCGACAACTATGGGCCGAACGCGCAGGATACGCTGCACCTACCCGCCCTCCTGAACAACACCGTCCGGCGCGGCTTCGGCGTCGAGATGCTCTCCGCCGACAAAGCCTACCTGACCCGGAAGAACCTCGTCGCAATCGAGGAGGCCCGCGCGTTCCCGCTGATCCCATTCAAGTCGAACTCGGTTCCCAACAATATGCACCGCGACCGGACGGGTCAGGCTCTCTGGCAGAAGATGTACTTCTTCTACATGTACCGCCGCGAGGAGTTCCTCTCGCACTACCACCGCCGGTCGAATGTCGAGACCACTTTCAGCATGATCAAGGCGAAGTTCGGCACGCGCATTCAGTCGAAGTCGGCGGTCGCGCAAGTCAACGAGCTTCTCTGCAAAATCCTCTGCCATAATCTATGCTGCCTCATTCAGTCGATGTTCGAGTTGAAGGTCGAGCCGGAGTTTTGGAAGGCGTCCTAACGCCGCTTCAGCTCCCGCACGCGACGGGATAGGTGTGTTACGAAATGTCGCACTGCGGCCATGATGGTAGCGGCCTCCTCAGACGAATACTGCTGCGCAACGTCGTGCGTCGCCGGGTTGCGCCATACTAGTCTGATCGCATCGAGGTCGTCGGCAAGTTGCGAAAAGAACGCGGCGTCCTTCATCCAATTCACTTTTGCCAGCTTCGGCTTTGTTGCGACCGCCGTCCGAATGGCACGAATATATGCGCCCCAGCTTGGGCGCGTCGACGTGATGCCGAGGCGGGGATTTATACCGTGCTGCATGCACCCGTCGAGAACACGCATTAGGTGGAGTACGCACGCGGTCGAACGATCTAGCGCCAAACACTTCGCAGCCTCACGGCTATCGAAAACCACAGACGGGAAGGCGCTCTCAAAGTCATTTCCTAGGGGCTGTTGGCTCTCGTAAAGGGCGGCATGATACGCCGGCAAATAATAGAACCGGCGCGCCTTAAGCTCATCCGCGAGACGGCTCAGCAGGTCAAACACGGCGCTCTCCATCGCGTCATAGGTCGAGCCCGCCGGTCGGTCGAGCAGGGTTCGCACGCGCTCTGCCTGCGCTGCAACCGAAGCCATGCCCAACAGTGCGGCGAGTCTTTCGAGGACAGGCAGCGTGCCTCGCACCGTGTCGGCTTGGAGTCGATCCTCTTCCGCTTTTGCGTCAACCAGTTCTTGGCTCGCGTCCGGCGCGAGGGTCGTCCGAAAATGCAGGTGCGCCCGCGTTAAGTAACTCGAAATAACAACGAGGTCGCCGTAAAACTCTCCGAGCATATCCCACAAGCTCACTAGCCCGTGAGGATTGCTCACCCACGGCAGCATGCGGGACGCATTTTTTGCGGTCATCGCGCGGCACCGCCCCGCGCATGGCGCAATGCCGTCCGGTTTACTTCGTGCGCCGCCTCAGCTTCGTAGCGTAGTGCTCGCGCAGGATGCGTTCGAGCGTGGCGCTCGGGTTGTAGACGCGACCGCTGTCCCGCGCCTGCCCTTCCTCCAGCGCCTCGGCCCGCAGAAGCGCGAGCAGTTCGCGCGGGATGCGGAACGTCACGGCCTCCGAGTCCTTGGGGTCCGGGCGCGGCATGGGGGCTCCTTTCCGCCGGGTCGGCAGGGACGCCGCTTTGCAATCTCGCAACTTTGCAAGCGTTCTGAACTGCTGTCGCCACAAGGGGGGCACCGTGAGCACTATGGAGCCGGGGTCCATAGATTGGTCGAAAGAGCCAGCGTCCGACGAGGAGCGCAAGCTCCGCGAAACCGCGCTGCTGTACGCCGTCTCGACCGATCTGTTTTCGCAAGTCGAAGTGCTGCTGATCGCCGGGGAGGTCCGCAAGTCCGGCCCCGTTCCGGCCGACCTCGCCGCCGCCGAGGACCACGCCCTTTCGCTCGTGCGCGAGTGGATGGGCGACCACCGCGACTCGTGGGCGCGGCAGGCTAAACGATTCCTCGCCAACCACCCGAACGGGCCGTGGGCGTAGAGCATGGACGAGATAGAAACGCTCGCGAAGCGCCTGCGCCGGTTGCGTGAAGAACAGGGCGTGAGTATCGCCCAACTCGCCGACGCTTGCGGCACCTCCGAGGGCGCGATCCGCCAAATCGAGCACGGGCGCGTTCGCAGCCCGGCGCTTCACCTCGGCTTGCGGATCGCGCGCCACCTCGGCGTCGATCCGTACTACCTCGCCTATGGCGAAGCGGGTTCGTACGCGACCCGTCTGGAGGACCTCGCGAACGCCGTCCTGGTCGTGCAACGGCGTCTCGACGGCCTCACCGCGCAGCTTGCAAACATCGAACGGAAGAGGCGCTAAATGGACGAAACGATTGGGCAGCGCATGCGCCGCCACCGCAAAGAGCAGCGGATAAGCCTGAACGCCTTGGCGAAGGCCACCAGAGCGTGTCCCAACACGCTGACGATGATCGAAACTGGGCGCACGATCAACCCGGGCTTCGTGCTGGGGTGCCGAATAGCCGAAGCGTTGGAGCTTGACCCGATGTACCTCGCGCTCGGCGGCAAGCCGGAAACCGAAACGGACGTCGACGCCCTCGACCTCACCGACTCGCTCGCCGACCGCGTAGACCTTCCGCAGATGCGCGCGCGCGGGTCCATGAAGTGGCGCGACTAGGTGGAAACCATCGGCGAGCGGATGCGCCGTATTCGCGTCGAGCGCGGCATCGGCGTTCCCGACCTCGCCTCCACGGTCGGCGTCTCGCCCGGCGCGATTCGCCAGATTGAGTCCGGCCAAATCAAAAGCCCTGGCTTGCTCCTCGGCGTCCGTATCGCCGACGCGCTCGGTATCGACCCGCGCCACCTCGCGCTGGGTGAGCATGCATCCACGAACGAGCGGTTCGCGGACCTGGACAAGCGGCTTCGCAAGGTCGAGCGCTTTATCGCGGAGTCCCCGAAGCGGCGGCGCTGAGCACGCCTGCCCAAAAAAGGACGCGCCTGCCCAATTAATCATGGTCGACCGCCTTTTTCTGGGCAAAGCCGTGCTCGACGAGGCGCCCGACCCGAAAGCGGGTCCCGGGCAGGTCGTCATCGACGTGCACGCAGCGGGCTTGAACTTCCCCGACGTGCTGCTGATCCAGGGGCTGTATCAGGTGAAGCCGCCGCTGCCGTTCAGCCCGGGCGTCGAAGTCGCCGGCATCGTCTCCGAGGCCGGCGAAGGCGTGACGGAGCTGCGTGTCGGCGACCGCGTCGCGGCCGGCGTGTCGGGCGGCTTCGCGGAGCGCGCGGTCGCGAGCGCGGCGACGACGATCGCGCTGCCGGACACCGTGGATTTCATCACCGCGGCCGGGATGGTGCTGACGTACGGGACGGTCTATCACGCGCTCGTCGACCGCGCCGCGCTCCGAGGCGGCGAATGGCTCTACGTGAGCGGCGCCGGCGGCGGCGTCGGAACGGCGGCGTGCGATCTGGCGAAAGCGCTCTACGCGCACGTCGTCGGCAGCGCGAGCTCCGAGGCGAAGCGCGACGCCGCGAAGCGCGCGGGCGCCGACGTCGTGCTCGATGCCGGCGCGAGCGATCTCGTCGACGCGATCAAGCGCGCCGGCGGCGGCGGTGTCGACGTGGCGCTCGACAACGTCGGCGGCGAGCAGTTCGACGCCGCCCTGCGCGCGGCGAAGCGCGACGCGCGGCTGCTGATCGTCGGCTTCGCCGGCGGGACGATCCCGCAGATCCCGGCGAACCGCATCCTGCTCAAGGAGCTCGACGTCCGCGGCGTCTACTGGGGCGACTGGGCCGCCCGCAACCCCGACCGCAACCGCGCGAACTTCGACGCGCTGTTCGCGCTGATGGCGCGCGGAACGCTGCACCCGCGTGTCGACACGACATACGCCTTCGCCGAAGCGCCTCAGGCGATCGCCGATCTCATGGAGCGGCGTCTCGTCGGGAAGGGCGTCGTGCGCGTCCGCGGCTGAACGGCTCAGCCGCGGAGGGCTATGCCAGCGCGGTCAGCGGCGTGAAGCCGGCGCCGACGATCGCGGTAGACGGACGTCCGAGCCAGCGCTCCAGCACCGTCGCGTAGACCTGGCGGAAGTCCGTCGTGAAGGCGAGGTTGCCGGCGTTCAAGCGGCCGAGATCCGGGTGCTGGCCGTAGAGGCCGCCCTTCACGCCGCCGCCGATCAGGAACACCGGCGCCGCTTCGCCGTGGTCGGTGCCCCGGCTGGCGTTCTCCGGGACGCGGCGGCCGAACTCGCTGAACGTCATCGCGAGGACGCGCTTGTCGTTGCCGTGCGCGGCGAGGTCCTGGTAGAACGCGGAGATCGCGTTCGCGAAATCGCCGAGCAGGCGCTCCTGCGTCTGGCGCTGCGTGACGTGCGTGTCGAACGAGCCGTGCTGCACGTAGAGCACGCGCGTGCCGAGCTTCGAGCCGACGATCTGCGCCGCGAGCGCGAGACTCCGGCCGAGCGGCGTCGCCGGGTACGTCGCCTGCGGCCGGTAGCCGGCGACCAGCTTCGGCAGCTCCTCGGCACCGCGCTGCGCGTGGTCTTCGATCTCGGCGACCTGCGCCAGGAACGGCGAGCGGAACGGCACGGTCTTGTCGCTCACGAACTCGTGGAACGCTTCGCGGTTGCCGTTGCGCTTGTCGCTCTGCAAACCGTAGTTGCGCAGCACGTCGACCGCCGGAACGTCGGTGGTCTTCGAGATCAGCGCTTCGGGAAGGATGTTGCTGATCGCAACCGCGTTGAACAGGTTCTGCTTCGGGAGTTGCGCGTCGTCGAGATAGCGCCCGAGCCAGCCCGTCGACTCGTAGCCGCGCGGCTGCGCGGTCTGCCAGATCTCGGTCGAGCGGAAGTGCGAGTGATCGGGCTCGGGGTAACCGACGCCCTGCACGATCGCGACGTTGCCGCCGTCGTACAGCTTCTTGAACGGCGCGAGCACCGGGTTGAGGCCGACCGTGTCGTCGAGGCGCAGCACGTCGTTCGGCGCGATCCCGATCGACGGGCGGTAGCGGTAGTAGTTGGGCATCCCGAACGGCACGACCGTGTTGAGCCCGTCGTTGCCGCCCTGGAAGTTGATCACGAGCAAGACGCGATCGCTCGAGCCGGGCAGGCCCGGCAGCGGCGCCTGCGCGAGCGCCTGCGAGAAAATCGTCTCGGTGTTCGCGACGACGGCGAGCCCGGAGACCGCGCCGAGGAGGAAGCCGCTGCGTTTCATGTTCTTCATTCCGTTCATCACGCCAACTGGTAGGCGGGCATCGCCATCGTGAGGTAGGCGGCGTTGCGGACGCGCTCGTCGACGTTCTCGGGCGAGAGCTCGGAGAGCGCGGCCTGCCCGCGGCCGCCGAGGTACGCGACCAGTTGCGCCACCGAGGCCGGCGAGACGTCGCCTTGCAGCATCGTCTCGGTCAGCGTCCGCGCGACGCCGCGCGGGTCCATCGAGCGCATCGCCGGCGCGATCCAGTCGGCGCCTTGCATCATCTTCGGATTCTGCGCGACCGCGTTGGCGAAGTTCTCGCGGGTGAGGATCGTCGCGCTGTTGATCCACGCGGCGCCGCCGTCCCAGCCCTTGACGTTCGGCGGGTAGAACAGCACCTGGCCCATCGCGCGCAGCGTCGCCAGCTCGACCGGCGCGACCTGGGGGATGCCGAAGAGCTGGTGCGTCCCGACCACGAACTCGACCGGGCTCTTCACCAGCGCGCGGTACGCGCGCTCGCTGAAGAACACGTTGCTGCGGAGCAGCGTCGACATCACCGGGCGCAGCTCGAAGTCGTTCTTGCGGATCAGCGCGGCGACGTGGTCGACGAGCTGCGGCTCCGGATCCATGTAGACGAAGAACGCGAGCAGCTTCTTGGCGAACCAGCGCGGCGCGGCCGGCTGGCGGAAGATGATCCCGATGATGTCGGCGCCGCTGAAGTTGCCGGTCTGACCCAGGAACGTCTTCGGGCCGTCATCGTGCTGGCGGCGGTTGTCGGCGAACGTCCCGGTGCCGTCGGGATTGCGCCGGAACGTCCAGCCGGTGAACGCGCGCGCCGACTCGCGGATGTCCTGCTCGGTGTAGTTGCCGATGCCGAGCGTGAAGAGCTCCATCAGCTCGCGCGCGTAGTTCTCGTTCGGGTGCGCCTGCACGTTGACGTTGTTGTCGAGGTAGCGCAGCATGGCGGGGTCTTGCGAGACGTGCAGCGTCAGGTCGCGCACGTTGCCGAGCGCGTACTGACGGAAGAGCTGGTTCTGCATGAACAGCTCTTGCGCGCTCGTGCCCTTCTCCGGCGAGCTGGTGAAGTGGCCGTGCCAGAAGAGCGTCATCTTCTCTTGCAGCGGCGCCGGCGAGGCGATCATCCGGCCCAGCCACCACTGCTGCAGCGCGATCAGGTTCTGCCGGCGGTTGCGGTTGCGCTGCATCTGGAACGCTTTGCGGGCGTCGGCGGCCGACGGGTCGGCGGCCATCCCCGGCGCGGCGTTCTGCGCGTTGCCGGGCATCATGCCGCCGAACAGGCCGCGCGGCGGAGCCGGCGGGTCCTCGAGTGCGGGACTCGCCGGCAGCGCGGCGGTGTCGGGGAAGCGGATCAGCGCGTCGACCGCGTCGCGGGGCGACATCGCGGCGAAGCGGTCCACGTCCGCCGGCGAGCCGCCGAAGCCGGCGCGGCGCAGCAAGTGCGCGGCGAGCCGGCGGTTCCACGGGCCGGCGTAGGGCAGCAGCGCGCTCGACGCGTCGAGAGCGCCGGCCGGGCGGTACGAGATCGGAGCAGTCGTCTGAGCGGCCACGTTGGGATGATAACGCAGACGCCTGCCCGCCCGCTCGTACAGACGGATATTCTCACACGGCCTTAAAAACGTGCGCTGGTGAGCCTTCTCGCGACCCGCATCGACCGCCGCTCGGAGGACTTCGAGCGCAACGCCGCCGCGATGGCCGTCCTCGTCGACGAGCTGCGCGGTCAGCTCGCGCGCGTTCGCGGCGGTGGCGGGACGCAAGCGGTCGAGCGCCATCGCAAGCGCGGCAAGCTGACCGCACGCGACCGCATCGACCGCCTCGTCGACCCCGGCACGCCGTTCCTCGAGCTCTCGGCGCTCGCCGCGCACGGCATGTACCATGACGACGCGCCCGCCGCGGGGATGATCAGCGGGATCGGCACGGTGGACGGCACGGACTGCATGATCGTCGCGAACGACGCGACGGTGAAGGGCGGCACGTACTACCCGATCACGGTGAAGAAGCATCTGCGCGCGCAGGAGATCGCCGAGCAGAACGGGCTCGCGTGCATCTACCTGGTCGACTCCGGCGGCGCGTTCTTGCCGCTGCAAGCCGACGTCTTTCCGGATCGGGACCATTTCGGGCGCATCTTCTACAACCAGGCGCGGATGAGCGCGCAGGGTATTCCGCAGATCGCCGCGGTGATGGGCTCGTGCACGGCGGGCGGCGCGTACGTCCCCGCGATGGCCGACGAGTCGATCATCGTCAAGGACCAAGGCACGATCTTCCTGGGCGGTCCGCCGCTGGTGCAGGCGGCGACCGGCGAGATCGTCAGCGCCGAAGAGCTCGGCGGCGCCGACGTCCACACGCGCATCAGCGGCGTCGCCGACCACTACGCCGTCGACGACGAGCACGCGCTCGGGATCGTGCGGCAGGTCGTCGCGCACCTCGACCGGCGGCCGTACGACGCCTGGCCGATGCGCGAGCCGCGCCCGCCGGCGCGCGACCCCCACGAGCTCTACGGGATCATCCCGAGCGACGCGCGCCAGTCGTACGACGTCCACGAGGTGATCGCGCGGATCGTCGACGGCTCCGACTTCGCCGAGTTCAAGGCGCGGTACGGAACGACGCTGGTGTGCGGGTTCGCGCACGTCGACGGACACCCGGTGGGAATTCTGGCGAACAACGGGATCCTGTTCAGCGAGTCGGCACTCAAGGGCGCGCACTTCATCGAGCTGTGCTGCCAGCGCGGCATCCCGCTGGTGTTCCTGCAGAACATCACGGGCTTCATGATCGGCAAGGAGTACGAGAACCGCGGCATCGCCAAGGACGGCGCGAAGCTCGTCACCGCGGTCGCGTGCGCCGAGGTGCCGAAGTTCACCGTCGTCATCGGCGGCAGCTTCGGCGCGGGCAACTACGGGATGAGCGGCCGCGCCTACTCACCGCGCATGCTGTGGATGTGGCCGAACGCGCGCATCAGCGTGATGGGCGGGCAGCAAGCCGCCTCGACGCTGCTGACCGTGCGGATGAACGCCGACGCCGAGAAGCGCAAGCCCACGCTCTCGGACGAAGAGCAGGCCGCGTTCAAGCAGCCGATCCTGGACAAGTACGAGCACGAGGGAAGCCCGTACTACTCGACCGCGCGCATCTGGGACGACGGCATCATCGACCCGCTCGACACGCGGCGTGTGCTGACCATCGGGCTGCGCGCCGCGCGCTACAAATGCCCGAAGCCGACGGCGTTCGGCGTCTTCCGGATGTAAGCTCGTGCGCAACGACGACGCCCGACGTCATGCTGAGCCCGTCGAAGCATGACAGACGATTCCAAGCGACGGCAACAACCGTTTACGCCGAGCCTTGCGACGCGGGCCGTTCGGGCGGCATCCGCGTTGCACGGCGACGAACGGTCGATCGCGCCGCCGATCTATCTCTCGACGACGTTCGAGCGCGATGCGGCGGGCGAGTACTCCGGCGGATTCGTCTACGCGCGCGACGACAACCCGAACCGTCGGATGCTCGAACGCGCGCTCGCGGACCTCGAAGGCGGCGAAGACGCGGCCGCGTTCGCGAGCGGCAGCGCGGCCGCGATGACCGTCTTCCAAGCGCTCGACCCCGGCGACCACGTCGTGGTGGCCGACGACTCGTACTACAGCATCCGGCTCATGCTGGACGAGGTCTTCGTGCCGTGGGGGCTGGCGGTCACGTACGCCGACTGTTCGGACCTCGCCGCGCTCGACGCGGCGATCGGCCCCGCGACCCGCTTGATCTTCATCGAGACTCCGTCGAACCCGATGCTGCGGGTCACCGACATCGGCGGCGCAGCGGCGCTCGCACACGCGGCCGGCGCTCTGCTCGTGTGTGACAACACGCTGCCGACCCCGGTGCTGCAGCGGCCGCTGGAGCACGGCGCCGATCTGGTGCTGCACGCGACGACGAAGTACCTTGCCGGCAACCACGACGCGATGGGCGGCGCCGTCGTGACCGCGCGCGCGGACGCATTCTGGCAGAACGTCCGGCGGCGGCAGAAGCTGTGCGGCGCGATTCCGTCGCCGTTCGCGTCGTGGCTGACGCTGCGCGGGCTCACGTCGCTCGTGCAGCGCGTGCGCTGGCAGAGTGACGGCGCGCTCGCGGTCGCGCGCTTTCTCGCCGAGCACGACGAGGTGTGCGAGGTGCTGCATCCGGCGCTTCGGACGCACCCCGGGCACGACGTCGCGGCGCGGCAGAGCTCGGGCGCGGGCGGCTTGTTCTCGTTCCGGGTGAAGCGCGGCGCCGAAGCGGCGCTGCAGGTTGTCTCGCGCGTGCGTTTGTTCCGCCGCGCGACGAGCTTCGGCGGGCCGGACAGCTTGATCGAACACCGCGCGTCGGTCGAGGGCGCGTCCAGCAAGACGCCGGACGATCTGCTCCGGCTCGCCGTCGGGCTCGAGGACCCGGACGATGTGATCGCGGACTTGCGGCAAGCGCTTGCGCCGGGCTCCGCCGGGACGGATCCGTGATGCGCGCGATCGAACGCGCGTGATGCGGAGCCCTCGTATTCGCATGATGCGCATCGCTCGAATCGCGGTCCCCGCCGTCGCGGCGCTCGCGCTCGCGGCGTGCACCGCCGGTGCGGGCGACGAAGGCGTGACCTGTCCCGGGTGTGGGCTCACGACCGTGTCCGACACGTACACCGGGTCGTTCATCCAGGGATCGGCGTCCGGGCCGATCGCGTTCACGGCCGCCGGTCAGACCGCGATCGTCACGTTCAACGCCGTCAAGATCGGCAGCCCCGTGCCGCCCGCGCCGGTCACCGGCACGTTCGCGCAGCCGTGTTCGGCCGCGACCGTGCGGTCCGGGCCCTCGGACGGCCAGCTCACCGTCACCTCCGTTGCATCGGGCACCTGCACGCTGATCGCAACGTCGAACTTCGGCTCCGCGCCGGTCGCCGTCACCGTCCCGTAGCGAAGACGCCGAGCCCGGCGCCGAGCGCTTTTCGGGCACTTCGGACCGCATCGTTGCCGCGCTGCGCCGTGTTCACTTCGAGGTGGACCTCAGAACGGTGCTCGGGTATGCGGCGATGTGCGCGATCTGGGGCACGACGTGGCTGGCGATCAAGATCGGCCTGCAGGCGCTGCCGCCGATCACGGCCGTCGGGCTGCGCTTCACGGTCGCGGCGCTGTTCCTGTGGGCACTCGGCCGTGCCGTCCCAGGCCCGCGCGGTGCCGCACCGCCGTGGTACGTCATCGTGATCCTCGCGATCACGCTGTTCGGCGGGAACTACGCGCTCACGTACTACGCCGAGACCGGCCTTGCGTCCGGACTCGTCGCGGTGCTGTTCGGGACGCTGCCGTTCTTCTTGTTCGGCTTCGGCGCGGCGCTGCTGCGCGAGCGCGTCGGTCTGACGACGGTCGCCGGCGCGGCGCTGGCGTTCGCGGGCGTCGCGACGATCTCGGTCGGGCCGGACATGCACGGCTCGCTGCCGTTCGTCCTCGCCGCGCTCGGCGCGGCGGCGATCTCCGCCTTCGCGAACATCGAGCTGAAGCGGTTCGCCGCCAGCGATCCGTTTCGCACGCTGCCGCCGGCGATGCTCCTCGCCGGCGCGACGATGACCGTGATCGGCGCGGCGTTCGAACACCCCGACTGGACCCGAGGCACCTCGCTCACGTCCGTCGCCGCCGTGTTGTACCTCGGCGTCCTCGGCAGCGCGATCGCGTTCTACCTGAACCACTGGCTGTTGCAGCGCCTGAAGACCTGGATCGTCGGCCTCTCCGCGCTGATCATCCCGGCAATCGCGGTCGCCGTCGGCGCCCTGTTCGGCGGTGAAGCGTTCGGCGTCAAAGAGCTCGCCGGTGCGGCACTCGTCATCGCGGGCGTGTGGCTCGCACTGCGCCCCCAGCGTCTGCCCGACGCGACGCCCGTGTAGAAGCTGCTCGCCGACGAGCCTGGAGTCGCATCGAACCGAAACGGCCAAACTTCGGCAACGAAAGGGAAACGGTTCCGTCGCTATGATCTGCGCGTGTATAGTGGAGATCAACATGGACGAGAAGAAACAGGCGCCGACGACCCCGCCTGTGCCGGAACCGGCGGCAAAGCAGCAACCCCAGACACCGCCGCCCCCGCGGTGGCAGGATATGATCTATCCGGAACGGCGACACGATCCGCTCCGGTGGCTCCGCCACTAGATCCGAAGCTCTATACGGTTCGTGACGAACCGCTCGATGCTGCGCGCGTCGTGGATTATCGGTACCTATACGAGCTCGCTCCCGATCGCTTAGCACGCGAAGAAGATCGCGGAAGAAGTCTCGATGCGAAGCTGGCCACGCTTCTGACAGGTGTCGTGGCGGCGATCGGTTCTCGTTTCGCCTCAATCCGACCATGGTAACGACGACGACCGCGTTCCTCTACCTCCTGCCTCTCGTGCTCATCGCTTCGGCATTTTCGACGCGGTTGAGAGACCTCGCGCCTGACATCGAATCGCTCGAACGGTCATTTCCTCCGTATCCCGTCTCGACGCTTATCGAAGCGACCAAGGCGATCCGGGTGGTGCACGGATCGAGTTTGACGGCCAACGATCACAAGGCCGACCGCCTCGATCATGCGGTCGTCGCAACGCTGATCGTTACGTCTATCGCACTGTTCGCTCAGCTACTCGTCGGATTTCGCTTGTTCCAGCACGTTTCATAGCAAAGCTGCGGCCCCGCCGCGCACATCGGCAAACCGTTTTGAAGGACGACTAGATGCCGGCGTACCATTCGTAGCCCTGGTCTTCCCAGTAGCCGCCGGAGCCGCTGCCGATCGGTTTGAGGTCGGCGACCAACTCGATGCGCGCGATCCATTTCGCGCTCTTGTAGCCGAGCTGCGTGGGGATGCGAAGACGAACCGGCGCACCGTGGTCGAGGTCGAGCGGCTTGTCGTTGAGGTCAAGGGCGAGGACGGTTTGCGGGTGCGCGGCTTGGCCGAGGTCGAGCGACTCGTAGTAGCTTTGTCCGCCCTGGTCGCTGTCGAAGCAATGGAAGACGCAGTAGCGCGCGCTCGGTTTCGGCTGCGCCATCGCCACGACCGTCCCGAGCGGGACACCGTTCCACTTGCCGATCGCCGACCAGCCTTCGACGCAGTCGTGCCGCGTGATCTGGCCCTTCGTGCCGGTCGCGCGCAGCTCCGCGAGCGAGAGCTTCTGCGGGCGCTCCACAAGCCCGTCGACGACCAGCCGGTAGTCGCGGAAGCCCGCGCGCGCGAGCGACGTGTAGCGGGCGTCGCTCGGCGTGTCGAGGCCGTTCACGCGGAATTCGCGGTCGATGTCGCTCTCTTTGTACTCGCGCGCCAGACCGTGCGTTCCGATCACGGCGTGGTTCAGCTTCTCGGTCGAGAGCAGCACGCCGCGGAACGGTCCGTTCGTCAGCGACTCCTTCACCTGGCCGCAGCCGGCGAGCCCGAGCGCGGAGAGCGACGACGCGATGAAGAGCCGGCGGTTCACGGCGTTTTTCACGGGCCGACGCCGTCGTGCTTGCCCAGGACGAACCAGCCGGTGATCATCGAGCGCATGTTGTTCCAGAATCCCGTCGTCAGGACGAGGGCGAGGTGGGTCGCGAAGTAGCCGAGCAGCAGCACCATCAGCGTGAAGTGCCACGTCCGCGCGAACTGCCGGCCGCCGAAGAGCGCGGTCAGCCACGGCACCGCGGCGTCGACCGCCGGCGCGAGCGTCAGCCCGGTTAAAATCAGCAGCGGGAAGAACACGAAGACGACGACGTTGTAGGTCAGCTTCTGCAGCGGGTTGTAGGTGCCGTGCGGCGGCGGCTCTTTGCGCAGGCGCAGGTAGTAGAGCTGCATCGGCAACAGCTTGCGGAAGTCTTCCGGGCGCATGACGAGGTCGCGCAGCTTTCCGCGCATGCCCGCGGAGACGAGGTACGCGACCCACGCCGCGACCAGCATCCACGCGAAGAACAGATGCCAGCGGCGGCCGTCGGCGAGATCCTGCGGCCCTGGCAGCGTCAGCCAGGCCGGAAACGCGCGCGGGCTCTCCTCGCCCATCCCGTCGTCGGTGTAGCCGAACAGGTGCGTCGTCGCGATGCGACGGCCGAACAGCACGGTGTATCCGACCGGGCGGCCGTCGACCTGGTGCGCGTCGAACGCCAGCACGCGCTTCGCCGGATCGCTCTTGTCCGACGCATCGAGATACGGAGCCGCGTTGAAGATCTGCAGCCCGCTCATCACGAGCACGAGGATCGCGAGCGTCCACGCCCAGTGCGCCGTTCGCGCCAAAACGCCGTGGCGGTAGACGCGCTTGCCGGTCTCGATCGCCGCGGCGCGCGGAAGCGCGCCGGCCCGCGCTTCGGCGGTCACGAACGCTCCGCGACCAGCGCGCGCACCGTTTGCTCGAGCTGCGCGTCGTAGCCTTCGCCGACGTACGTCGCGCGCAGCTTGCCGTGCCGGTCGAAGACGAGCTGCGTCGGCCACGCGTTGACGCCGTAGGCGTTCCAGAGCTTGAAGCCGTCGTCGAAGACCACGGGCCAGGTGATGTCCTGCTCGCGCAGCGCCTGCACGACGTTGGCGTGGACGCGTTCCTGCGGCAGCTCCGGCGCGTGCACGCCGACGATCGCCAGCTCGTGCGCGCCGTACTTCGCGCGCAGCCGCTGCAGCTCCGGCGTCACGTGCTTGCAGTTGATGCAACTGAACGTGAACACGTCGACGATCGTCACGCGGTTCGCCGTCGGCGGCGGGCCGGCGGCGTTGGCCCACGGCGCCGCGCCGAGCACCGGTGCGAGCGTCGTCGCGGCGGCGATCAGCAGCGTCGCGATCACGCGATGTCCTCCGCAGGTACGATGACGGCTCGCCCGTCCACGCGCAGGCGCCCGGCGTCGACCAGCTTGCCGATCTCCGCGCTCACGGTCTCGCGGGTGCTGCCGACCAGCGAGGCTACGTCGGCGTGCGTGAGCCGCAGGTCGACGCGGGTTCCGTTCGCTACCGGCACGCCCTGTTCGGCGGCGAGCTTGCGGTAGAGGTGGACGATGCGGTCGCCGACCCGCGCGTAGGCGAGATCTTCCATCGTCGCGCGCGCGTCGTCGAGCCGCCCGCTGAGCAGCTTCGCGACGTTGAGCGCCAGCGCCGGATCGCGCGAGAGCAGCGCGAACAGATCGTCCGCGCGCACGGTGCAGAGCAGCGCGTCCTCGACCACCACGGCGACCGTCGTGCGCGGGCGGTCGTCGAACAGCGTCTCCTCGCCGAAGAAGTCGCCCGCGCCGAGCAGCGCGACGGTGACGTCCTTGCCGTCCGGCGTCTCGCGCGCGATCCGGACCGCGCCGCGCTTCACGACGTAGACGATGCGCGTCGTGTCGCCTTGGTCGAACACGCGCGTGCCGCGCGTCATCTCGCACATCGTGAAGAGATGCTCGCTCGACACGACCCCGGCGTCGGTCGCCTCCATGAAGAGCCGGTTCCGGCGCAGGTACCACACCTTGTTGGCGTCGTCGTCGCCGCCGGCAGGCGGCTCGGGCGAGCGCAGCGAGGCGAACGTGTGCAGGGCCGTCCCGAGTCCGTCCATGCCGCGATGCTACCACGCCGCCCGCCCGAACGGCGTAAGCGCCCTTACTTCCCGGCCGGGCCGATCACGACGCGCACCAAGTCCTGCGGGCGGATCCACTTCGCCACCGCGGCGCGGACGCGCTCCGGCGTCGCGGCGAGCGCCGCGGCGGCCTCGATGCGGTCCTCGTCGAGCGGGCGGCCGGTCGAACCGTACGCGATGAGCTGTCCCGCCAGCCCCTCGTACGACTCCTTCGCCACCGGCAGCTCGCCCAGCATCAGCGCTTTGGCGCGCGTGAGCCCGTCGGCCGGCAGCGGCTTGCGCTGCAGCGAGGTGAGATCGTCGACGACGAGCTTCGCCGCGCGCGCGACGTTGCGCGGGTCGGCGCCGTACGTGACGCGGAACGTGCTGCGGTTCTTGCCGGCCGCGAAGCTCGAGTCGACGCTGTACGCGTAGCCGTGCAGCTCGCGCAGATCGTGGTACAGCAGCGAGGCGTAGAACCCGCCGCTCAGCACGGTGTTCGCGAGGCGCAGCAGGGGATAATCCGGGTCGCCGTACGAGAGCGGCAGCGTTTCGCCGAGCGTGACCTGCGCCTGGATGCGGCCGGTCGCCGGGACCGACGCCTGCTTCGCCTTGTTCGGCGCGACCGCGGGCGGGAAGACGTTCGGCGTCGGACCGTCGGCTTTCCATGCGCCGAACGACTTCTCGACCGCGGCGCGCGCGTGCTCGGGCGTGATCTCGCCGACGACCACCACGGTCGCGAGATCGGGACGGTACGCGGTCGCGTAGTACGACTTCACGTCGGCGAGCGTGACGGCGCCCGCACTCGCCGGCGTCGCGGTGCGCCGGGCCGGATCGCCGGCCGGATACAGCGCTTCGGCCAGCGCGCGCTGCGCCTTGTAGTCCGGGCTCTTCACCGTTCCGGTCAGCGAGCCGACCGTCTGCTGCTTCACGATGTCGAACGCGGCTTGCGGAAAGGCGGGGTGCAACTCGTCGTCGGCGAGCAGCTCGACGCCGCGGTCGAAGTCTTTCGACAGCACGTCGACACCGAAGGTGCGCCCCGCGCTGACGCTCGCCGCGATCTTGTCGAGCTCCGTCTGGTACGCGATGCGGTCGTAGGTCTGCGTGCCGTACGAGAACAGACCGTCGACGATCTGCCCGATGCCTTCCTTCCCGGCCGGTTCTTGAAGGCCGGCGCTGTTGAGGATCTCGCCGCGCACCACCGCGGTCTGCGAGATCGACGACGGCACGACGATCAGCTTCATGCCGTTGGACAATGTCTGCGAAACCGGATGCACGGTCTGCTCGGGAACGCGCAGCTGCGCGAGAATCTGCTTCGCGAACGGCGGCAGCCCGGTGTGCTCGGTCGGCACGACCGCGTTGTTCTCGCCGACGCGCTCGCCGAACGCCGAGCCCGCGGCCTCCTTCGGCGTCGAGATGGCGACCGTCGCGGTGCTCTGATCGTAGTACGTGCGCAGCACGCGGTTCACGTCGTCCACCGTGACGCGCTCCAGCCCGGCCAGGTCTTCGTCCGGCGTGCGGTGCTCGACCGCCAGCGACGTGCTCCAGAGCGACGCCAGCCCGGAGACCGAGTTGCGGCCGAACTGGGCCTGCGCGACCTCGCGCTGCTTCGCGACCTCGACCAAATCCGCGGGCAAGCCGGTCTTCTTGTAGTTCTCGAGGACGGCTTTGACGTCGTTGACGGCCTGCTCGCCGGTCGTCGTCACCGGCACGGCCGAGCCGACCAGCGTCATGCCGGCCTGCGGGTAGGTCACCGACTGCGCGAACGTCCCGAGCGCCTTCCCCGACGCCTGCAGCTCGTAGAGCGCGCCGCGCTGGCTGTTCAGCACGTCGTTCAAGATCTGCGAAGCGAAGTAGTCCTTGTCCTGATAGCCGGGCACGCGGTACGCGACGAAGCCGAGCGTGATCGGGTCGGAGCTGTTGTCGTGCAGCGTCAGCGGCTTGAGCGGCTGGAGGTGCACCGCCCGGCGCGCGGGCAGCTTCGCGGCCGGGATGTCGCCGAAGAGGGCTTTCACCTTCGCGATCGTCCGGTCGGGATCGACGTTACCGGCGATCACGTAGATCGCGTTGTTCGGGTGGTACCAGCGGTCGTAGAAGCGCTTGAGGTCCGATGCCCGGATCTGTTTGAAGCTCGCGACCGTTCCGAGCCCGAAGTCGGCGTACGGCGTCCCGGCGAACACGTGCTCGACCGCTTTCGAGAACAGCCGGAACGTCGCGCTGGAGTTGTCCTGGGTCACCTCTTGGGTGATCGCGCCGCGCTCCTGGTCCCACAGCTTCTGCGTGTCGAGGATCCCCGTCGCGCGCGAGCGCTCGAGGTTCAGCGCGACGTCGACGTACTGGGACGGCATCTCGAAGAAGTACTGCGTGATCTCGTTCTGCGTGTCGGCGTTGAACGTGCCGCCCGTGATCGCCGTCGTGTCGGCGAACTGCGAGGCGGTGAGCGTCTTGCTGCCGCGGAACAGCATGTGCTCCTGCGCGTGCGCGATCCCGGTGATCGGCTCTTCGTCGGAGCCGGCCAGGTAGTTCATCCAGGTCGAGACGACCGGCGCCAGCGTGTCGCGCAGCACGACCACCTGCAGCCCGTTGGGGAGCGTCGCGCGCGTGACGTCGACGGCATGCGCCGCGGGCGCGGCCGGCGTCTGCGCGCGCCCGGGCGCCAGCGGAACGGTGAGGAACGCGACGGCCAGCGCGGCCGCGAGGAGACGGCGGAAACCCATGCCGCTGCTTTCCGACGGGCCGGGGCGCGCACCTCGGCGAACGACCGAGCCCGTGTCCGACCCCGTCCTCCGCGTCGAACGCGAGGGAGCGCGCGCTCGCGTCGTGCTGGCCCGCCCCGCCGTCCGCAACGCCTTCAACGCCGAGCTGATCGCGGCGCTGCGCGACACGTTTCTGGCTCTCGGCGAGGACCCGTCGGTCCGCGTCGTGATCCTCGCGGGCGAGGGCAAGACGTTCTGCGGCGGCGCCGACGTGAACTGGATGCGCGGCTCGCTGGAGCTCTCGGAGGACGCGAACGTCCGCGACGCCGAGGCGATGTCCGACATGTACCGCGCGATCGACCGCTGTCCCAAAGCGGTGATCGCGCGCGTGCACGGCGCGGCGCTCGGCGGCGGCGCGGGACTGTGCGCGGTCGCCGACGCCGTGGTCGCGGACGAAGAGACGCTGTTCGGCTTCACCGAGACGAAGCTCGGGATCATCCCGGCGGTGATCTCGCCGTTCGTGCTGGCGAAGATCGGCGTCTCGCACGCGCGGCGCTTGTTCCTGACCGGCGAGCGGTTCGACGCGCTGCGCGCGCAGGCGATCGGCTTGGTGCACGAAGTCGTCCACGCCGACGCGCTCGACGGCACCGTCGACGCCATCGCCGCGGAGCTCGAGAGCGCGGGCCCGTCGGCGGTCGCGGCGGCGAAGGCGCTGATTCCGGCGGTGCGCGCGGCGTCGTACGACGACTCGCGCGGGATCACGGCGCGCGCGATCGCGAAGCAGCGCACGACCGACGAAGGACAGGAAGGCTTGCGCGCGTTCTTGGAACGGCGCGCGGCCGGCTGGGTCGCGCGATGATCCGCCGGCTGCTGATCGCGAACCGCGGCGAGATCGCCGCCCGGATCGTCCGCACCTGCTCGCGGCTGGGCATCGAGTCGGTGCTCGCCGCATCCGACGCCGACCTCGAGTCGTTGCCGGCGCGGTCGGCCGACCGGGTCGTGCGGCTTGGGCCCGCGGCGGCTGCGCAGTCCTACCTGGACCCGGACGCCGTCGTGCGGGCCGCCGTCGCCGTGGGCGCGGACGCCGTCCATCCCGGCTACGGCTTCCTGTCGGAGAACCCGTCGCTGGCCCGGGCGTGTGCCGCCGCCGGGATCGTCTTCGTCGGGCCGACGCCGGAGTCGCTGGAGGCGGTCGGCGACAAGCTGAAGGCGCGGGGGCACGCAGTGGCCGCCGGGCTGCCCGTGGTGCCGGGTGGGGAGGCGGTGGACCTCGCGGGCGCCCGGGCCGTGGCCGCCGAGGTCGGCTACCCGCTGCTGGTGAAGGCAGTGGGGGGCGGTGGTGGCCGGGGGATGAAGCTGGTCCACGACCCGGCCGACCTGGCGCACACCCTCGACCTCGCCGTCTCCGAGGCCGCGGCCGCGTTCGGCGACCCGCGGGTCTACCTGGAGCGCTTCGTGTCGTCAGGTCGACATGTCGAGGTGCAGATCCTCGGCGACGGCTCGACCGCGGTCGCCCTGGGCGACCGCGACTGCTCGGTGCAGCGCCGCTACCAGAAGTTGTTCGAGGAGGCGCCCGCCCCGCTGATCAGCGACGCCCTGCGGGCCGCGATGGCCGAGGCCGCGCTGAAGCTGGCCGCGCACCTGGGCTACCGCGGACTGGGCACCGTCGAGCTGCTGGTCGACCGCGAGCGGGACACCTTCTACTTCCTGGAGATGAACGCCCGCATCCAGGTCGAGCACCCGGTCACCGAGATGATCACCGGCCTCGACCTGGTCGCCGAGCAGCTCGCCGTCGCCGAGGGGCAGCCGCTGCGGATCCGGCAGGAGGACGTCGTCCTCACCGGTCACGCCGTGGAGTGCCGGATCAACGCCGAGGACTGGGCGCACGCCTTCCGTCCCTCACCCGGCAGGATCGCGCGCGTCGTGCTGCCGGTCGGCGAGGGTCTCCGCGTGGACACCCACGTGCAGGGCGGCTCCGTCGTCCCCCCGTTCTACGACTCGCTGCTGGCCAAGCTGATCGTGCACGGCACCGACCGCGCCGACGCGCTCGACCGGGCGCGGGCCGCGCTGGACGTGCTGCGGATCGACGGCGTGACGACCACGGTGCCGGTGCACCGGGCGCTGCTGGCCGACGCCGAGTTCGCCGCCGGGGGAGTGGACACCGCGTTCTTCGAGCGATTCCTCGAAGCCCAGAACCTCGTGGGGGTGCGCTGATGGACGTCGGACTCGTGGACGTCTCGCTCCGCGACGGCAACCAGAGCCTGTGGGGTGCCACCGGCATCCGGACCGGCCACGTGCTGCAGGTGGCGCCGCTGATGGAGCGGGTCGGCTTCCGGGCGCTGGACTACAGCTCGAGCACGGCGATGGGCGTCGCGGTGCGCAACCACCGGGAGGACCCGTGGGAGCGGCTCCGGCTGACCCGGGCGGCGATGCCGACGACCAAGCTGCAGTTCATCGGCACCGGGTTCCGGTTCATCTCCTGGGAGAACTCACACCCGGACACGATGCAGCTGGTCTATGACCGGCTGGCCGTCAACGGGATAGACCGGGTCGTCGTCCTGGACCCGATGCACGACATGGACGCCGCCCGCGAGACCGCCCGCCGGCTGAAGCAGGCCGGGATCGACGAGGTCATCGGCGCGCTGACGTACACGATCAGCGCGGTGCACGACGACGCGTTCTACGCCGACCTCGCCAAGCAGTTCGCGGCCGACCCGAACTTCGACCGGGTGTACGTGAAGGACCCGGCCGGCATTCTCACCGCCGAGCGCGCGCGGACGCTGTTCCCGGCGATCACGGCGCAGCTGGGCGCGAAGGCCCTGGAGCTGCACTCGCACGCGACGATCGGGCTCTCGCCGCTGACCTATTCGATCGCGCCGGACCTCGGCGTCGAGGTCGTGCAGGTCGGCAGCGGGGCGCTCGGCAACGGCTCGTCACTGCCGGAGGCGCGGCGGACGGTGGCCAACCTGCGGGAGATGGGGCACACCGTCGACGTCGACGACCGGGCGCTGGGCCTGGTGTGCGACTTCTTCGACGGCCTGGCCGCGGCCGACGAACTGCCGGTGGGGCGGCCGCAGGACTTCGACGCCGCGTTCCTGCATCACCAGATCGCCGGCGGCGTCATGACGACGACCCGGCGGCAGCTGCGCGAGATCGGCATGGAGGACCGGTTCGAGACCCTCGTCGAGGAGGTCGGGCAGGTCCGCGCCGAGCTCGGGTACCCGATCATGGTGACGCCGTTCCCGCAGATGGTCGTCTCGCAGGCGCTGTTCAACGTCATGGGCGAGCGCTACGCGAACGTCTCAGACCAGGTCATCCGGTACGCGATGGGCGGCTTCGGGCGGCCCACCGCGCCGATCGCCCCCGACGTGCTCGACCGGATCCTCGACCGGCCGCGGGCCCGGGAACTCGCCGACGAGCCGCCGGCACCCTCGCCGGCGGAGCTGCGCAAGCGGTTCCCCGGCGTGAGCGACGAGGAGCTCCTGCTGCGGGCGCACATGCCGGCTGAGCAGGTCGACGCCATGGTGGCGGCCGGCCCGGCGCCGCGGCACTTCAACCCCGCGCTGGCCCCCGTGCTCTCGCTGCTCGGCGAGCTCGGCTCCCGGCCGTCCGTCCACGACCTCGCGATCACCAAGCCGGGTCTCCGACTCTCCGTGCGCCGCGCCTCCGAAGGGACGCCCCATGCCTGAGTTCGCTGTGCCTGACCCCGTTGCTCTCGAACGCCTCCGCGAGGTGCGCGGCTTCGTCCTCGACATGGACGGCACGCTGGTGCTGGGCGACCGCAACAACCAGGGCCTGAACCCGCTGCCCGGGGCGCTGGACTTCGTGCAGACGCTGGTCGACCTGGACCTGCCGTTCTGCATCCTCACCAACGGCACGACGCGGACCCCGGAGCAGTACGCCGACTCGCTGCGGCACGTCGGCTTCCCGGTGACGGCCGACCGGATGCTCACCCCGACGTCAGCGGCGGTCGAGCTGTTCGTCGAGCGCGGCTACCGGCGGGTGATGGTGCTGGGCGGCAAAGGGATCACCGAGCCGCTGGAGGCCGCGGGGGTCGAGGCCCTGCCGCCGCTGCGCGGGACGTCCGTGGACGCGGTGATGGTGGGCTGGTTCCGGCAGGAGCTGACGTTCGACGCGCTGGAGGCGGCGGTCTTCGCGGTGTTCGACGGGGCGCACTTCTACTCGGCATCGCAGTCGCTGTTCTTCGCGACGGCGGAGGGCCGGTCGCTGGGGACGTCGCGGGCGATCAGCGCGGTCGTCACCGACATCACGGGGTGCGCGGTCACCGTCGTCGGAAAGCCGTCGCTGGAGGCCCTGCAGACGGCGGCCCGCCGGCTGGGACTCGCGCCGTCGGAGCTGGCCGTCGTGGGCGACGACCCCGAGCTCGAGGTGCCGATGGCGCACCGGGGCGGCGCGCTCGCCGTCGCGGTGCACACCGGCATCGGCCACGCCGAGTCGTTCACCGATCGTGCGGCCGACGTCCGCCCGCACCTCGACCTGTCGGACGTCGGCGAGCTCGCTCGACTGCTCCGCGGCTGAGGACTACGCCGTCCCTCGCACCGCCCAGGCGCGGGCGGTGAGGTGGATCGAGCCGTCGTCCGCAGTGGGCAGCCGGGCCCGGAGCCCGTCGCGCAGGGCGGCGCGGTCCTCGTCGCTCAGCGACATCGCGTACGCGGGCCCCGGTCCGGTGCCGCTGAGGAACGGCGCCCACAGGGCGTCGAAGCCCGCGAAGTCGGTCGGGACGACGATCGGCTCGACGGCAACGTCGCGGAGGCCGGCGTCGGCGAAGAGCGCCCGGAGCGGGTCCGGCCGGCAGAAGTCGAAGCGCATCCCCTCGTGCAGTGCGCGGGCA
>DASWRW010000017.1:0-242094 GCA_036402975.1 Candidatus Elarobacter sp.
GTCGCGAAGCCGAGCATCATCGTGAGCCACCGCATCCCGCTCGAAGCCGCGCCTGACGCGTACAAGAAGTTCGACGAACGCGCGGACGGCTACACGAAAGTACTGCTCAAGCCGCAGCAAGCCGCGTAGAACGGCCGCCGAGGCGGCGGCGTTCGTCTCGTGGAGCGGGCGGCGGGAATCGAACCCGCGACTCTTGCTTGGAAGGCAAGGGCATTACCATTATGCAACGCCCGCGCTCCTTTCGACGTGGACTTTACGAAGCGGCGGCGCGTGGACCTTGCGGGACGCGCCGCCTGCTCGACTTGGTGGGCCGGGCAGGATTTGAACCTGCGTATCGCTTTCGCGAGCCGAATTTACAGTCCGGTGCCATTAACCACTCGACCACCGACCCACGGTGGGGACCCGCCATGTTACGCGAACCCCGCGCAGCGTTCCTACCAGGGCCGGACCGTTCCCGTCGCGCCAAGGCTCGGCGCTGCTCGACGCGAATCGTTCGGGCACGCCGACGTACCCAAGCGGTTGACGGGACTACACTTGTAATGTAGCTGCGAAAGCACACGTGGGTTCGAATCCCACCGTCGGCTCCACCTTCGCTCGCGAGCGCCCGCCCGCCGGTGGAACCGCGGACCGCGCATGCGTATCATGCATCAACGTGAGCGAACCGATCGAGGTCAGACCGCTGTGGCGGCGGACGGGCGGGCTCGCGCTCGTCTGCGAGAAGTGCCTGAACGTCCGCTTCGCCGAGGACTTCCCCGAGCACGCCGGCGACGAGCGCCTGCAGTTGCGCGCCTGGCTCAAGGACCGCCTCCAGGCGGAAGGCCACTGGGGCGCGATCCGCGCCACCGGCACGACCTGCCTCGATGTCTGCGCGCCCGGCCGCGTCACCATCTTCCTCGACCCGGTCGGCCGCGGCGGCCAGCAGAAATGTCTGGTGTTCGACCCGCTCGAGGACCGCGAGCTGATCTATCAGACGATCGTCCGCGAGCTGGCGCCCGAGCCGGTGCATCCGCCGCCGGCGAACGGTGCCGCCGAAACGGAGAAGACCCCGCGCTAGGCGGGGTCTTCTCTTCTTCCGTCGGGCTCCTCGAGAACGTCGGCTGACGGATCAGCTACGCGTCCCTACGTCCTTTCAAGGCAGTTCGATCTCGGCCAGGTTCTTCTCGATCTTCCGCTTCACGCGCTGGAGCGCGTTGTCGATCGACTTCACGTGCCGGTTGAGATCCCGGGCCATCTCCTGGTACGACTTGCCTTCCAGGTACGAGAGCAGAACCTGCGACTCGAGGTCGGAGAGATTCTCCTGGATGCGCGACTTGATGTCTTCCGAGACCTCCTGATTGATCACGAGCTCTTCGGGATCCGAGGTCTTCTGCGAGGGCATCACGTCGAGGAGCGTTCGCTCGCTGTCCTCGTCGTAGATCGGCTTGTTGAGCGAGATGTACTGATTGAGCGGGATGTGCTTCTGCCGGGTCGCCGTCTTGATCGCAGTGATGATCTGACGGGTGATGCAGAGCTCCGCGAAGGCGCGGAAACTCGAAAGCTTGTCAGCCTTGAAGTCGCGGACGGCCTTGTACAGGCCGATCATGCCTTCCTGGATGATGTCCTCTCGGTCGGCGCCGATGAGGAAGTAGCTCTTTGCCTTGATGCGGACGAAGTTCTTGTACTTGTTGAGCAAGAACTCCATCGCCAGGTTGTCGCCCGATTTCGCCGCGGAGACGAGATCTTCGTCGGGCCGCTCGTGGTAGTCGAGGGGCTCGGCGGCGGGCTGCGCGATCGCCATGAAACCTACCTTGCCGGAATTGGTCGAGCACGAAAACGCGGGCCGGAGCCCGTCAGGGCCGTGCAGGACCGTTCAAGTATAGGAGGGTCCTGCTAGGAGGTCAAGGACACAGAACGCGCCGGCCGCCGTTCTTGCCGAAATCGGACGGTTCACGCAAAAGTGCGCTCGCTCGGTTGATCCCACGGCGGCGGCGGCGCGGCGATCTATACCGTCTTCCCGGCCGGGTCCACACCGCCGCGCTGGCGGACCGCCTCGTAGAGCAGAATCCCCGCCGCGACCGAGGCGTTCAGCGACTGCACCCGGCCCAGCACCGGGATCTCCACCAGCACGTCGCACTCGCGCTGGACGAGCGGGGCGATGCCCGCGCCCTCCGCGCCGATGACCAGCGCGGCGTCGCCGCGCAGGTCGACGGAGGTGTACGGCCGCGCGCCGGGCGCGAGCGCCGCGCCGTAGGTCCAGATGCCCGCCTTCTTCAGCGTGCGCACCGCTTGCGCGACGTTCGCGACGCGCGCGATCGGAACGAACGCGGTCGCGCCGGCCGACGACTTGCGCACCGTCGGGTTCACGCCGGCGCTGCGCCGCTCGGGGAGGATCAGCGCGGTCGCGCCGGCGCACTCGGCCGAACGGACGATCGCGCCGACGTTGTGCGGATCGGTGACGTGGTCGAGCACCACGAACAGCGCCGGCTTCTCGCGCGAGCGCAGGGCGAGCACCTCGTCGAGCGACGCGTACTGGAACGGCTCGCCGAACGCGACGACGCCTTGATGCGCCTTGTACGGAAAGGACGCGAAGAACGCACGGCTCTCGAACCGCACCGGGACGTTCGCGGCGCGCGCCCGCTCGAGCAGGTTCTTCAGCGCCGGATCGCGCTTGCGGTCGTCACCGACGTGGATCTTGCGCAGCGGCTCGCCGGCGACCAGCATCTCGTCGACCGCGTGCACGCCGTACACGACGTCGTCCAGGTCGATGCGCGGCGCGCGGCGCGGCGCCTGCGGTTGCGGGCGCTGCGAGCCTAGCCGGCGCTGACGGTCCACGTCGTCCCGTCCTTGGAGTCCTTGAGCGCGATCCCTTCGGCGGCCAGGGCGTCGCGCAGCCGGTCGCCCAGCGCGAAGTCCTTGTCCTTGCGCGCTTGCGCGCGCGCGTCGATCACCGCGTGGATCGCGGCCTCCGGCGACGAGACGCCGTTGAGGTGCACCACGCCGGCCAGCCGCGCGCGCAAGCGCTCGAGCAGCGCCGGATCGAGCGCGCCCGCGGCGCCGTCGCCGACCGCGGTCGCGAGCGCCTCGCGCGAGAACGCGGGCCCCAGCCCGAGCACGCTCGCCGCGTCGCGCACCAGCGCCAGCACCGCGCCGGCGAACGCAGGCTCGACCTCGGAGCGGACGACCGCCTGCAAGACGCCGAGCGCGCGCGAGGTGTCCATGTCGTCGTCGAGCGCGTCGAAGAGCGCGTCGAACGCGGCCGTCCCGTATTTCTCGCCGGCGCTCGCCAACCGTTGGCGCGCCTCCGCGTACGACGGTGAGCCGGCGCCGCCGCGCTCGGCCAGCGCGGCCGCCGCTTTCTGCATGCGGTGCAGCGCCGTCGTCACGCCGCCGATCGACTCCTCGGTGAAGTTCATCGGCTTGCGATAGCCGGTCTGCAGGAACAGCATGCGAATCGCGAGCGGATCGTGGCGCTTCAGCAGCTCGGTGAGCGGCTCGAAGTTCCCCAGCGACTTCGACATCTTGCGGCCTTCGTAGTTGAGCAGCCCGCCGTGCACCCAGGTCTCCGCCATCGGCGGGCGCGCCATCAGCGCCTCGCTCTGCGCGATCTCGTTCTCGTGGTGCGGGAAGATCAGGTCGAAGCCGCCGCCGTGGAGGTCGAACGGGACGCCGAGCAGCGCGCGCGACATCGCGCTGCACTCGATGTGCCAGCCCGGCCGCCCGGCGCCCCAGGGTGCGTCCCAGCGCGGCTCGCCGTCCTTCGCGAACTTCCACAGCGCGAAGTCGAGCGGGTCGCGCTTGTGCTCGTTCTCCGCGATGCGCGCGCCGATCAGCAGCTCGTCGACGTTCTTCCCGCTCAGCGCGCCGTAGCGCGGAAACGCGTCGACGCGGTAGTAGACGCCGTCGTCGGAGGCGTACGCGAAGCCGCGCTCGATCAGCTCCGCGATCATCTCGACGATCTGCGGAATGTAGCGCGTCGCGTACGGCTCGCGGTCGGGCTCGCGCACGCCGAGCACGCGCATCGCATCCTTGAACGCGCCGTAGAACCGGGCGACGACCGCGTCGTACGTCGTGCCCTCGCGTAGCGCGGTCGCGATCGAGCGGTCGTCGATGTCGGTGACGTTCTGCACGTAGGTCACCCGGTAACCGTTGTGCCGGTGCTCGAGAAAGCGCCGCAGGACATCGAAGAACAAGAACGACCGCGCGTGGCCGAGGTGGGCCTCGGCGGACGGCGTCAGCCCGCAGACGTAGATCCGCACGTGGCCCGGCTCGAGCGGCTGGAACGGCTCGACGGCGTGCGTGCGGGTGTTATACAGACGAAGGGGCATTCTTCCGTTCGAGATCGGCGAGGCGGTCTTCGAGCGCGGCGATGCGCTCGTGCAGTTGGGCGATCAGCGGCGCGTTCGGGTCGGGCATGTCGACCCGCGGCCGCTCGCCCGCGGCGAGCGCGACGGGCCGGCCGTCGAGCAGCACCACGCGCCCGGGGATTCCGACGACCGTCGCGTTCGGCGGCACGTCTTTGACGACCACCGAGTTGGCCCCGATCTTCGCGCCGTCGCCGATCGTGATCGCGCCGAGCACCGCGGCGCCCGAGCCGACCGTCACGTTGCGGCCGAGCGTCGGGTGGCGCTTCGTGCGCAGCAGCGAGGTTCCGCCCAGCGTGACGCCCTGGTAGATCGTGCAGCCGTCGCCGACCTCCGCCGTCTCGCCGATCACGACGCCCATCCCGTGGTCGATGAAGATGCCGCTGCCCAGCTTCGCGCCGGGATCGATCTCGATCCCGGTGAACGAGCGGGCGAACGTCGAGAGGACGCGCGGCAGCACGGGGACGCGCGCGCGGTGCAGCGCGTGCACCAGCCGGTGCGCCACCAGCGCGTGAAAACCGGGGTAGGCGAGGAACACCTCGAGCCACCCGTTCGCCGCCGGGTCGTTCTCGACGGGCGCGCGCAGGTCGGCCAGCATGTCCTCGATCACCTTCACGGCCACGACGCTCTTACGACACGTCCGGCTCGGACCCGGTTGCCCGGTCGCTCGGCGGCGTCGCGCGGATCGTCTCGAACGGCACGCCGCCGGGACCGAACTTAATCGGATCGAGGCCGCGCCCGTGCAGGATGTGCGAGCTGATCGCGCCGACGCGGATCATGATCCGGTCGTGTCCCAAGAGCGGGAACAGCAGCTCGAGCGGCGGCCCGTCGCGCGTCCCGGTCAGCGCCATGCGCACCGCCGCGAGCGCGTCGTCCGGCGCCAGCCCGAACTCCTTCGCGATCTCCGTCAGGTCGTGCGCGAGCGGGAGCCCGCGCAGCTCCGGCTGGTCATCGACGTACTGCGCGACCGCGTCGAGAAAGAACAGTACCTGACGGTTGCGCAAGCGTTCGAGCTCGAGCGCGGGGACGACCACCGCTTCGGCGCGGAGCCGCGCGACGTGCTCGAGCGCGTCCTCGACGCCGAGCGCGCCGCCGCCGAAGGCTTCCATGAACGTCTCGATCCAGCGCTGCGCGGCCTCCGGGACCGGATCTTCGAGCAGCCGCGCGCGCTGCATCGCCGCCGCCAGGCGAGCGGAATCAAGACGGTCCATCCGCCTTGGAATCACACCCCGCGGCGAAGCGTTCCTTCGCCGCGGCCCGGCTCAGGTGGGGTTCGCTTCGTCGTCCTCTTCTTCGCGCTCGGTTTCGTCGCCGGTTTCCATCTCGTCACCGCCCGGTCCGCCGGGGCGGCTCGGCGGCATGCTGGTGGCAAGAATTTCGTCGAGGGGGCGTTCGAGTAGCATACTAGCCATGCGCCGCGTGTTCGGGGTGCGCCCGAGGGAACCATGCGTTCGGAACCGCGACCGCGAATGCAACCTGCGCCGTGATGTCCTCGGGGCTTTTCTGCCGTGAACTCATCGGACGGTCGACGGAGCTCGCGTTCTTGCTGGAACGCGTGCGTGCCACCGCGGCCCGCGGCTCGGCCGCGATCGTCGTGCGCGGCGAATCCGGGATCGGCAAGACACGGCTGGTCGAAGAGGTCGCTCGCGCCGCGCGCGACGACGGCTTCCGCACCGCCACCGGATCGACGCGCGAGTATGCGAACGCGCCGTACGCGGCGGTCGAGGAGTCGTTGCAGCGGCTCGGCATCGCGATCGACGCGGCGACCGGCGACGACGGCGCCGCCGACGCGAAGACGCGCCGCTTCAACGCGATCGCGGAAGCGGTCGCGGCCGCCGCGGCGGACGCGGGCCGCGGCCTGCTGGTCGTCGTGGAAGATCTGCACTGGGCCGACGTCGGCACGCTGGAGCTGCTGCGGTTCCTGGCCGGCTCGCTGGCCGGCGAGCGCGTGACGATCGTCGTGACGTACCGTCCGGACGAGATCGAGTCGGACTCGGCGCGCGCGCGTTCGATCGTCGCGCTGGAACGCGACGCGGACGCGGTCGTCATGCTCGACGCGCTGCCGTCGGCGCAGATCGACCGGCTGCTGGCGAGCGTCGTCCGCGACGGCGAGCGGGCCGTCGCGCCCGAAGTGCTGGCGCAGATCCGTGACTTGTCCGACGGGCGGCCGCTGTTCGCCGAAGAGCTGCTGCGCGGCGTGTTCGAGCGCCTCGACCGCGACGTGCGCGCCGAGCCGTCGGTGCCGACCAGCATCCGCGTCACGGTTCGCGAACGGTTCGGCTCGCTGAGCGAGAGTGACCGCACCGTGCTGCTGCACGCCGCCGTCGCCGGGCGGCGCTTTTCGGCGCGCTTCGTTGCCGCGCTCGCCGAGCAGGAGCCGCTCTCCGTGTACGCGGCGCTGCGCCGCGCGCGCGATCTGCAGCTCGTCGTCGAGCAGCCGGACGACGAGGGCGACGCGTTCGCCTTTCGGCACGCGCTGACGCGGGAAGCGATCTACGGCGAGCTGCTCAAAGCCGAGGCGCGGCTGATGCACGGCAAGGTCGCGCGCGCGCTCGCGACGGACCCGCTCCCGGACGTCACCGCGATCGCCGATCATCTCTGGCGCGCCGGCGACGCGGACGCCGCGGCGCGCTGGAGCGAGCGCGCCGGCGACGAGGCCTTCGCGGTCTACGCCTACGCGGACGCGGCGCGCGCATACGAGCGCGCGTTCCGGCTGGTGTCGGACGACCGGCGGCGCGCGTACCTCGCTCAGCGCACCGCGGAGTCGTGGTACGCGCTCGGCGATCTCGCCCAACCGGTCACGTGGTTCGGGCTCGCCGCCGGCGCGCATCACGCGGCCGGCGAACCGCTCGCCGCCGGGCGCCAAGCGCTGCGCAAAGCGCGCGTGCTCTTCGAGGCGGGGCGCTACGAGGCCGGGCTGCGCGAAGCGGACGGCGTCGCGAAGACCGCCGAGGTCGAGCCGCTGCTGCGTTTCGAGGCCGAGCTGATGGTCGCCGGGCTCCTGGCGGTGCGCGGCAACGCGGCCGAGGCGCTGGAACGGCTCGAGCGCGCGGAACGCCTCGGCGTCAGCCCCGACTCCTACTTGAGCGCGCGCTTCTCCGGAACGTACGCGATGGCACTCGGTCTCGTCGGCCAGCCGGACGGCGCGCGCGCGCGTTTTCGCACGGCGATCGACGAGGCGCGCGCCAGCGACGACAACGATCTCGTGCTGCGCACGTCGAACAACTGGGGCAACCTCGAGCTCGTGTACGGAACGCTGGCGCGCGCGCGCGAGCTGTACGCGGAGGCGCTCGAGGCGGCGGAGCGCACGAACAACCGGCGCATCGCGGCCTGGACCGCGCAGAACATCGTGCTCACCGCGCTCGTCTCCGGCGATCTGGCCGGCGCGCGCGCGCTGCTCGAGCGCGGCGCCACGATCGAGCACGGCGTGCGCCTCGTCCACCGCTGGTCGCTGGCGCTCGCGCTGCGGCTGCAGACGCTGGAAGGCGAACCGGATCAGCACGCGCTCTTGGACCGGGCCCGCGCCGCGCTCGACGAGGCGATCGACGAGGTCGATCTGGCCTCGGTCGCGATCCTCTCGGCCACGATCGCGCACCGGCTCGCCGCCGACCGCCGGATCGCCGAGGCGGGCGACGTGCTGGCGCGCGTGCTGCCGGTCTTCGCGCAGTTCGAGGCGCCGTACTGGCTCGCCGACGCCGCGGCGCGCTACGGCGACGGTGCGACGCGGGCGCGGGCTCGCGACCTGCTCGCGCCGGTCGCGGCGCGCGACGGCGCGCGCGCGGCGCAGGGCGCGCTGGCGCTCTTCGACGCGCGCGACGCGCTGCGCCGGCGCCGCCGCGACGAGTGCGCCGCGCTGGCCGAGCGCGCGGTCGAGGCGTTCGCGGCGGCGGGCTGGACGCTGGATCAAGCCTTCGCGCTGGAGCTGGCCGGCCGCGTCGCGGAAGCGGTCGGCCTGTTCCGCCGCATCGGCGCGACCGCCGAGGTGCGGCGCAACACCGAGACGGGCGTCCCGGCGTCGCGCCGCCGCGGCGAGTCGACCCTCACCGGACGCGAGCGCGAGATCGCGGGACTGGTCGTCGCCGGCCGTTCGACCCGCGCGATCGCCGACGCGCTGGTGATCTCGGAGCGGACCGTCGAGACGCACATCGCGTCGATCTACCGGAAGCTGGGCGTCTCGAACCGGCGCGCGCTCGAGGCGCTGCTGACGGAGCCCACCGCGTCGGCTACGTAGTCACCCGCCGCACGCGCGGCCAACATCGGTACTGCCCCGGATAGAGCGCGCCCGCGCGCTCCGGTAGCCTTGGCCCATGAACGCTACGTCGAACGATCGATGCGTCGCGGGCGCCCTGCGGTTCCTGGCCGAGCTCTCCTCGGTCGCCGCAGACTGTGCCGCGACCGGGGTGTGGGACGACGAGCTCACCGCTCGCCGCCGTCAGCGCGAGGATTCGCGCGGCGCCGACGTTCGCGCAGAGGAGCTTCAGGTGAAAGCGCTGTGATCTGGTTCGCGCCCTTCCAAGGCCTCGGCGACGAGGACCTCATCCCGCGCTCGTCGCGTGCGACCAGCGCTTCCGCGCAGGCCGCCGGCGAGGCCGACGAGCCCGCCGACGATCAGTCGCGCCGCTCGAGGGCTTCCGCCAGCACCACCGCGTAGGCGGCGATCCCCGTCCCGTCGCCGGTGTAGCCCAGCCCTTCGCTGGTCTTCGCCTTCACGCTGATCCGGCCGACGTCCAGACCCAGCGCGTCGGCGATCGCGTCGCGCATCAGCGCGACGTGCGGCGCGAGGCGCGGCTGCTGCACCACCACCGTCGCGTCGACGTTGGCGATCGTCCAGCCGTGCCGCACCGCGAGCTCGTGGCAAGCCGCGAGCAGCCGCAGCGAGTCGGCGTCCTTCCACTGCGGGTCGGTGTCGGGGAAGTGCGCGCCCAGGTCACCCAGCGCGCAGGCGCCGAGCAGCGCGTCGCTGATCGCGTGCGCGAGCGCGTCGCCGTCGCTGTGGCCGAGCGGCCCGGCGGAGTGCTCGATGCGCACCCCGCCGAGGACGAACGGCCGCCCTGCGACCAGCCGGTGCGCGTCGAACCCGTGTCCGACGCGAAAGTGCGGCGGGTGCGACGACGTCATGCGCTCAGTGCTCGCGGTCGAGCGGCGGCGTCGCGCGCGGCGCGTGGTGCGAGAGGTGTGTCGTGAAGAGCGCGTCCTCGCCGGCGAGCGCGTGCAGCCGCGCGCCGAAGCCGCGCAGCGCGGCGCGCGTCGCGTAGGCGCGCACGACCGTCGCGCTGGGCAGGTCGCGGTCGATCACGTCGACGCGCGCGTCGCGCGCTTCGAGGTCGAGCAGCACGTGGTCGACCGCGCGCGGGTCGACGAAGCACTCGACGACCAGGATCTCTTCTTCGGCGTGGCCGTCGTCGCCGCGCTCGTGCAGCAGCAGCTCGGCCCGCGTCAGGTCGGACGGGAGCGTGATCTTGAAGTTGTCGGGGCTGCCCTCGACCACGATCACGTCAAGGCCGCTGCGCTCGAGCAGCGCCGCGTCGTCGGTCGCCGGCGGCGAACCGAAGCGCTGCGCGTCGGCGTGCGCGCGGCGCACGTCGCGAGCGGTGGCGAACTGCGGCGTCTGCGCGGCCCACAGCGTGGAGCGGTCGAGGGTGCGCGTCACCTTGCCGCTCGCGTCGGCGACCTTCACCGTGTCGACGACCGGCGTCGCCAGCAGCGCCGCGGTCCCCGGCCGCACCGGCCGCATCCCGGCGCGCACGTCGCCGGTCCGCACGAGCGGCCGCGCGCCGTCGTGCACGAGCACCGCGGCGACGGCGTCCGAGAGCGCCTCGAGGCCGTGGCGCACGCTGGTCTGACGGTCCGCGCCGCCGCGCACGACGCGCACGGACGCGTGCTTGACGCGCGGGTGCGCGATCGCTTCGACGCGGTCGACGAACTCCGGTTCCGTCACCACGATCAGCTCCGCGATCTCGGGCATCGAGGCGAACGCTTCGACCGACCACGCCAGCATCGGTTTCCCGGCCAGCTCGACCAACTGCTTCGGCCGCCCGAAGCGCGTCCCGCGCCCCGCCCCGACGATCACCGCGCCCCAGATCACGCGAGCATCCTTCCAAGCGCCGTCATGCGCGCGCTTTGGGGCGGGCGAAGATCATGCGGCCGGCGTTCGTCTGCAGCGCGCTCGTCACCGCGACGTCGACCGTCTCGCCGATCAGGCGGCGGCCGTTCTCGATGACGATCATCGTGCCGTCGTCGAGGTAGCCGACGCCCTGGTGTGGCTCGCGCCCTTCGCGGATCACGTTGACGCGCAGCTCTTCGCCGGGCAGCAGCACCGGCTTGAGCGCGTTGGCGAGCTCGTTGATGTTGAGAACGGGAACCCCCTCGACTTGCGCGACGCGGTTGAGGTTGAAGTCGTTGGTGACCAGCTTGGCGCCGCGCTCCTGCGCGAGCCGCACCAGCTTGGCATCGACCTGCGCGATGTCCTCGGGGTCGCGCTCGACGATCTCCAGCGGGATCGCCTGCTGCAGCGCCGAGAGCAGCTCGAGACCGCGCCGCCCGCGCGTGCGGCGCAGCGGATCGGCGCTGTCGGCGATGAGCTGCAGCTCGCGCAGCACGAAGCGCGGCAGCAGCAGCGGCCCTTCGAGGAACCCGCTGCGCACGATGTCGAGCACGCGCCCGTCGATGACGACCGAGGTGTCGAGCACCTTCGGCTCGCCGCCGCCCGCCGCCGACGAGGCCGGCGCCGCGAGGCGGCCGATCGCGACGCGCTGCTTGGCCCCGACGCGCGCGCCGAGAAAGGCCGCGAAGATCGACAGCACGAGATAGAGCGCGATCGCGATGTAGCCGCCGGTCGGCCCGGCGAAGGCGACGAACTCGAACAGCACGCTCTTCACCAGGAACGCGATCACGAGCCCGGTGACGAGCCCGAGCGCGCCGCCGACGAGCTCGCCCGGCGCAAGCCGGTCGATCGAGCGCTCGACCTGGTGCAGCTCGTTCTCGAAGAGCACCTGAGCCGCCGGCACGATCAGCACGCCGATCAGCGCGCCGGCGACCGGGGCGACGATCAGCAGCGCGAGCTGCCAGAACTGGCTCGCGACGTGCAGCGAGATCAGCTTGAGATAGGCTTCGCGCCCGAGCAGGAAGCCCGTCGTCCCCAAGATCGCCGCGAAGACGACGCGCAGGACGACGGTGCCGACGCCGCGGCCGGGCTCAGTCGGCGAGGAACGCGCCACAGACATCGTTGGCTACGAACCGGCCGCGCTCGGTGAGGCGCACGTGCGCCGGATCGGCGGCGAGCATCCCCGCCGCGACCAGCTCGCCGACCACGTCCCCGTACCGCTCGCGCACATCGATGCCGTACCGTTCGCGGAAGCGCGCCAGGTCGACTCCTTCGGCAGTCCGGAGCGCCAGCATGATCGCCTCGCCGGCCTGGGCGGCGCCTTCGAGCCGCTCGCTCTCCCCGGGAATCGGCCGCCCGGCCTGCGCCGCGTCCAGGTAGGCGTCGAGGTCGCGGGTGTGCGTGGAGCGTACGCCGCCGAGGTACGAGGCCGCGCCGACGCCGAGGCCGAGATACGGTTCATTGGCCCAGTAGAGGCTGTTGTGCTGGGAGCGGAACCCGGGCTTGGCCCAGTTCGAGATCTCGTAGTGCTCGAACCCGGCCGCGCGCAGCTTCGCCATCGCCAGCGCGTAGAGCCGCGCCTCGAGCGTGTCGTCGGCGAACGCCGACGGATCGCGCGCGAACCAGGTCGCGTACGGCGTCCCCTCTTCGATGGTGAGCCCGTAGCACGAGACGTGTTCCACGCCCAGCGCGACCGCCGCGTCGAGCGACGCCGCCCACGACGCCTCCGTTTGACCGGGGACGCCGAAGATCAGATCGACCGAGACGTTGTCGAAGCCCGACGCCCGCGCAGCGCGAATCGCGTTCTCGACGTCGCGCGGCGTGTGCCGCCGGCCGAGCACGCGCGCCTCGCGCGGATCGAACGACTGCACGCCGATCGAGAGGCGGTTGACCCCGGCCTCCCGGAAGCCCGGGATGCGCGTGGCGAGCAGCGGATCGGGGTTCGCTTCCGCCGTGATCTCCGCGCCGGGCGGCAGTGCGAAACGCGCGCGCACCGCGCCGACGAGCCCGGCGATCTCGTCCGCGCCGTACATCGAGGGCGTGCCGCCGCCGAAGAACAGCGTCCGCGCTTCGACGACCGGCGCCGATGCAAGCTCGGCGCGCAGCGCCTCCAGATAGCGTGCCGCGCGCGCGTCGTCCCACGCCCACTTCGCGAAGTCGCAGTACGGACAGATATAGGGGCAGAACGGCAGGTGAACGTAGACGCCCGCGCGCTCAGCGGTGATATAGACCATGGACGACGCCGCCCTCGGCGTCGAATCGGTGCTTAATGATGTCGTAGAAGCGAGTGTCCTGACGCTCATACGCGCGAAATACGGCGTACGCGACGAGGTCTGCTAGCTGGATCAGCCGTGACGCGCGTGAATCGAGGAACGCTGGGACTTCGGCCAGATTGCGAAGCCTACCGTAGGTATGACCGATGGATCGGAACCGGTGCGCCAATCGCTGCAACGTAAGCTCAGCGCTGCTCTTGTCCAGAAAGATGAGCCCGCGATGAGTATCACCGCCTTTGTACAGCCGCATCAAGTATCGATCGAACCGACTAGACAACTGCTCGAAGCAATGATTTATCGGATCTTCAGGGCTTATGACGGCCTTTCGGACAGCAGCAGCAAAGACCCGATTGGCGGAATGCGTCGCCGCGAACGCCGAAAGCGCTTCCTCGATGAGCGCGATGCGCTCAGCGCGCGGAACAGCCTTCCATGGGCCGTGACCATTGAGCATCGGCGAACCATGCAGTTCGACGCTCGCCGGATCCGCGGGATCAATACGGGCTGCTAGCATTTCAAGCTTCTCTGCAAGCCAATGGGTCTGACGCTCGAAAAGCGCGACGCCCGCTAGGACGAAATACTGTTGGCTCGCGTCCTTAACGGAGCCTGATTCGTCCAAATACAACAGATACATGAAATCAGATGCGGATGGTAGGGGACTTGCCCCTGCGGCCCACGTAAGCGGGCCTACCAACCGCGAATCGATTATACCGAACTCGCGCTCGTCTGACAAGGTGTACCTGCTCGACGGCTAACCGAGGTTCGCCGGCTTTATGCTGCCCGCCGGGCTCGGGATACTGGTTCATTCGCCGCGCAGCAGTGTCCTGGCGGGTCGCGTGGTCTTCCGCGCGCATTCCCGGCGTGAAGAGATTCCACCACGCAGGACTCCTAGTACTTCCGCCCTATTTGCGACCATGGCGAGCGACGATTACCTTCTTGACCTAGTCGGCCCAGTCTGCTGCTTCGCCGTACTCTACGGCGCGTTCTACGTCTTGATCCACCGCCTTCGGTCCAACACCCGGATAGTCAATGCGAAAAGCGTAAAGCGTTTAGATTTCATCTGGCTAGCGGTAGCCGTTGTCGGCCTGTTTTTTGCGGGCTTCGACACGATCAGGACAAATGCGATCATTCGCGGTACCGAGGCGCGAGCAGACTACCGCTGGGCTTTCGACGAATTGAAAGACCGGCTCATTCCCCTGCCAGTTACATGCGGCATCCATTATACGAAAACGAAAGACTCACCGTCAGATTTTGACGATTTAGTCAAGCAGCAACGCTATGATTGCGACTGGGCACGCCAAGCCGCAGCACTGTTGAGCTCGATCGAGCGCCCAAACTTTGAGGACTATAGAGTCGCTGAGCGCCCGCCACTAAAGAAAGCCTACCAGCAGCGATCCAATGTTCAAGATATCCTCGGCAAATGGGAATCACTTGCGACGCTGCATGAACGCGCGGTGAAGTACAGCCGCGTCGCGGAATCTGCGGAAGCCGCTTCGGATAACAAACGTAATGCACTTTATCTCCTGGCATTCGCATTAGCGATCAGATTTGTCAAGGTCCATGGAGAACTGATGCTCGCTTCGTCATAACTACCGCAGGTTTGACGCATAGATCCTATTTGCGCAGAGATGTCTCTAGGAGCAGCGCGCCTCTGAAGAACCGCGGGCCACCGCACCCGGAAGACCGTGAATGATTATGCCGTCAGCCCGGGATGACGAAGAGGCCGACGGCTCCCTGGCCCGCGTGCGTGCCGATCACCGGGCCCGCTTCGAGGACCTCGAAGACGTGCGGCGCCGTGGTCAGCTTCGCACGGAGCTTTTCGACCACGCTCGCGGCGAGCTCGCCGGCGTGGGAGTGGATCACGCTGATGCGGGCGCCGTCGGCTTTGTTCGCTTCCGCGGCGGCCGCCTCGATCATCGTGTCGATCGCGCGCGCGAAGGTGCGGACGCGCGCGTGCTCCTCGACCTTGCCGCGCTCGATGCGCAGCACCGGCACGATCTTCACCAGCGAGCCGATGAACGCTTGCGCGCGCGACACGCGCCCCGTGCGCACCGCGTGCGAGAGATCGGGGATGCTCGCGAAGCCGCGCAGCACCTGACGGTCGCGCGCGAGCGCGTCGAGCACGGCTTGCGCGTCGCCGCCGGCGCGCGCGATCTCGCTCGCGTGCTCGGCGAGCAGCGCCAGCCCGCCGGCGACCGTCTCGCTGTCGACGATGTGGATCTCCGCGTTCGGGAACGACTGCGCCGCGGTGTGCGCGGCGTTGATCGTGCCGGACAGGCTGCCCATGATCGTCAGGCAGACGATCGCGCGGCCCGCCTCGGCGTGCGGCCGGAACGCGTCCTCGAACAGCGCGGGCGTCGGCTGCGAGGTGGTCGGCAGCACCTTGATGCTCGACAGCTTGCGGTAGAACTCATCGCGCGTGAGCTCGACGTTGTCGGTGTAGCGCGCGTCGCCGAAGTGGACGAACAGCGGCACGACGGTGATTCCGCGCGCCTGCGCCTCGGCCCGGTCGAGATCGGACGTCGAGTCGGTGACGACCGCGACGCGCTGCTCCGGCGCTAGCATCGGCACACCGGCCGGCTCGGCGAACCGCTCACCGCGCCGGCTCGCTCGGTGAACCGCTCACCGCGCCGGCTCGCTCTGCGCGTTCGCGACGGCGGCGCCGATCGAGCCGACCAGATCGTGCTCGACGACCGCCGCCGCCTGGCGAATCGCGCTGCGGATCGCGCGCTTGTCGGAGCGGCCGTGCGCCACCACGCAGTTGCCGCGCACGCCGAGCAGCGGCGCGCCGCCGTAGTTCGCGTAGTCGACCCGCGTGCGCATCACGGTGAAGACGTGCCGGCTGAGCAAGCCCCCCAGCTTTCCGACGATCCCCGCCGACTCGAACGACTCGCGCAGCACGTCGCGAATGTAGGCGCCGCTGCCTTCCAGCGTCTTGAGCACGACGTTGCCGACGAACCCGTCGGCGACGACGACGTCGGCATGGTTCAGCAAGATGTCCTTGCCTTCGATGTTGCCGATGAAGTTCACCGGCGCGCTGCGCAGCAGCTCCGCCGCTTCGAGCACCTGCGCGTTGCCTTTCGTCGGCTCTTCGCCGACCGAAACGAGGCCGACGCGCGGCTCCGCGATCCCGAGCGCGGCCTGCGCGTACGCGCTCCCCATGAGGCCGAACTGCAGCATCCACTCGGGCTTGCAGTCGACGTTCGCGCCGGCGTCGCACAGGACGACCGGCCCTTCGCGCCCCGGCAGCACCGCGCCGATCGCCGGCCGCGCGATCCCCGGGATCGTGCGCAGCCGGATCAGCGCGATCGCCAGAAAGGCGCCGCTGTTCCCGGCCGAGACGACGGCGTCGGCCCGGCCTTCGCGCACCAGATCGACGGCGTCGCCGAGCGACGTCCCTTGCGACTTGCGCACCGCTTGCGAGGCGTGCGCGTCCATCGGGACCTCGCCCTCCGAGTGGACCACCGCGATCCCGCGCTCGCCGCGCAGCAACGGCTCGATCCGCGCGCGGTCGCCGACGAGCACGATCGTGCCGAGGCCGTCGCGGTGCGCGAGCAGCGCACCGTCGACGATCGCCTGCGGCGCGTCGTCGCCGCCCATCGCGTCGACCGCGATCACGGCCTTCTTCAGCACGCCGTCGCCCGCCGCAGCCGGCCGTTCAGCGCTCAATCGAGATCCAGTATTCGACCGACGGCTGACCGCCGTAATAGTACTCCACGTCCACGTCGGCGAAGCGTTCGCCGACGAGCGCGGCGTACTTCTGCGCGTCGCGCTCCTTCTGCGCGCCGCCGTAGTACAGGGTCACGAGCCCGCCCTCGCCCGCGCCCAGCGCTTCCAGCGCGGCCACGATGACGTGTTCCAGTGACGAGCCGCTCAGCAGGCGTTTGCCGATCGAGGCTGACGGCGCGCCTTTCTGCACGGCGATGCCGTCGACGCTCGCGTCCTTGCCGGCGAAGAAGACCGCGGCGCTGTGCACCTCCGCGAGCGCACGGTCGAGCTCGCCGTCGGCGAGCGGCTGGTCGAGCCCCGCGAGCCGCAACAGCGCGGCGAGCCCGGCGACGGGGTCGCCGCTCGGCACGACGATCACCCGCTTTTTCGTCAGCGCGCCGACCTCGCGAGCGGCGAGCGCGACGTTGGGGTCGTTCGGCAGCAGGTACACCGTGTGCGCGAGCGACGCGTTCACACCGACCAGCAGGTCGCGCACCGACGGGTTCGCGCCGGCCTGCACCGGGATGGTCACGTCGGCGCCGAGCTCGCGCGCGATGCGGTCGAACCCCGCGCCCGGCGCGACGCTCGCGATCCCGATCGCTTTCGCCGGCGCGTCGACGACCAGCACGTTGTGCTGCTCCGCCATGTCCTCGCGCTTCCAGCGGGTCACCGTCCCGTGCCGCGCGGCGATCCAGCGCACGGTCTCGGGTTCGGCGGTGTGGATGTGCACTTTGATCGTCGGCGCGGCGCCGATGACCAGCAACGAGTCGCCGTAGCGTTCGAGCTCGTCGCGCAGCGCGAACGCGTCGACGGTCGCCTGCTCCAGCACGAACTCGGTGCACCAGTGGTTGTCGCCGACGACCTGCTGCCGGGTGAAGACGTTCGAGCGCACCGGCCGGCGCGGGAACGCGGTCGTGCGCGTCGTGTGCTCGGGCAGAAACCGCAGCGCGCCTTCGAGGAAGTAGCAGAACCCGGCGCCGCCGGCGTCGACGACGTTCGCTTCCTTCAAGGCCGGGAGCTGCTCGGGGGTGCGGTCGAGGGCGGCGTTCGCGGCGCGCAGCACGGCGTCGGCGAGGCGGTAGAAGTCCGGCTCGCGGATGGCCAGCCGGTACGCTTCGTCGGCGGCGGCGCCGGCGACCGAGAGGATCGTTCCCTCGACCGGCTTGGTGAGCGCCGCGCGCGCCGCGGCGACCGCCTCGCGCATCGCCAGCGCGAGCTGAAAGGTGTCGATGGCGTCGCGGTGCCGGACGCTGTGGGCGAAGCCGCGCAGCATTTGGGACAGGATGACGCCGCTGTTGCCGCGGGCGCCGAGCAGCGAGCCGTCGGCGGTCGCGGCGGCGACCTCGGAGAGCGGCCTGGCGCGCGCCTTGTGCGCCTCGCGCAGGGCTGCCTTGGCGGTCAGGTACATGTTCGATCCGGTATCCCCGTCGGGGACGGGAAACACGTTCAAATCGTTCAGGACGCCCCGGTACTTCCGCAAGAAGTAGGTGCCGGCGGCGACGAACTTCTCGAACGCGCGGCCGTCGAGCTGGGTGACTGCCATGGAGCGCTCCTCGCGTTCCTGGAGGAGCGAGCCGCGCCCTGCGGCGGCCCTGCGACCTCGCGGGTTGTCCGCCAAGCCCGATTCTGGTACGATCCGCCTGTTATGGCCAAGCGATGCGATGTGTGCGGCAAGGGGCCGATGTCCGGCAACAACGTCAGCCACGCGATGAACAAGACCAAGCGCCGGTGGCTTCCGAACCTGCAGGCCGTCAAAGTCGACGACCGCGGCACGCACAAGACCGCTCGCGTCTGCACCAACTGCCTGCGCAGCAAGCGCGTCAAGCGGGTCGGCTCGGTCTAGCTCACCCCGCCCAGCAAACCGGGCGGGCTAAGAAAAACGCAGGGCGCGGCAGTAGCCGCGTCCTCTTCGCGTTATCCGGATAGACAGGACAGGCCACGCTAGATATACTGAAAAGTGACAACAAAGGCCTGATTGCTCCTTTGCGCACCCGCGTCGAGGAGTGGCTGATGAAGAGGCTCGCCATGTATCCAGAACGATGCTCATGGTCGTCTGCTTTGAAAGGCTCTCTACGGCTGTCATTTATGACCGCTTATGTCGCCATAACAGCCTGCAGTACTTCGACCGGAATACCACCGTCGACAGCGCCGGATAGCCGCGAGACGGTTCTCTTCGTCGGCGCTCCGAGAATCGGCGCAGCCAACTTACCCGGGCAATATGTCGTGACACTGCGACGTGGATCTGGAACTGTCCCATCTGCGGCGTACCATTTCGGTTCAGATGTGACGATCAGGCATCACTACAGTAGGCGCCAAGGCGACTTCATCGAGTTTCATGGGCGTAACGGAGCTACATTTATTCCGTCTGAGCAGATTGATGAACTTTCAACCGTACAAGAAAGTGGCGTGCTAAGACGCATCTCGCTCTCCGAGATCACGTCGAACTCGACACAGCGACAGCGTACGGATTGCCTCGCGACCTCCGAGACGAATCGGCGACTCGCTACAGCCAGTTGTTACGACCCGGGTCCGTGCGTTGACTGTAGTGGTCCAATGGCCCCCGGGGGATGGCTATCATGCTCGATCGTGAGCCACCGCATCTGTGGCGGCGATGCTGACCTTGGTACCGGGTCGGGAATCGGAATTTTTCGCTCAGTGGATCCACTCGTTTCCTGTCAGTACGACTTCTCAGACGGAGCCTACGCTTGCGACTTCGATGTCGATAATTCGCAAAGTGACGCGCCCGCTGACCTATCAAACGGGTATGAGTACAACTACACGATGAAAGCGGCTTTGCTTCATTGTAAGGGTCCTTCGGCGAACAGCACGGCGTTCATTGTCGGAAAAGACCCGACTCGCGCCGTGAACGTCGGGATTCACAATATTCGGGCCGGCCAGTCGGCCGCGCACGCCATGTTTACGAGTTTTGACCACAGTACGACGATGAATGCGCAGTACTTCGGGCATTCACTTCGGCCCGTTACGTATGTTGGGTGGTGCACCGGATCGAACTAGGACTTACCCTTCCGGCGGAAGCGCACGATACTCGTTACGGTCGTTCACCCGCATTACCGAGACTCGCGTGATCTCTTCCGGTCGGCTACCGGCAAAGGATAATCCGAATCCCGGACCATCAGGGAACGGATCGTCGAACTCGATTCCCATCATGCAGCTTGCGGCAGCCGCCACGATTCGGAACGCATGACGATTGCCGTGAACATCCTGTCGGACGGTACCAGCCTGGGTCGTAATATAGATCGCGAACTGTGGGAATGGGCCGATCTCGTCATCCAGCGGCATCGTCATGGAAAGACCCTCGACGAAGAAGCGACATGATCCAGAACCTGAGCACCGGCTCTGCATCTCATCGGAAGTGGTCCCACCCGGATGGGACGATGCGGTCGCCATCCGCAAACCGCAGGCCGGCGTCATCGGTGATGCGGCCGACGGCGAGCAGCTCGCGGCCGAAGTGCGCGTGGAATCTCGCCGCGAGGTGCGCGTAGGCGCGCTTGTCGATCGTGGCGAGCAGCTCGAAGTCTTCGCCGCCGCCGAGTGCCCAGGAGTCCGCGTCGTCGCCGGTCGCCTCGGCCACCGCGCGTGCGGCGGGGTGCACCGGTACGTTTTCGATGGTCGCGCCGGCGCCCGAGGCGGCGCACAGCCGCGCGAGGTCGGTCGACAGGCCGTCGGAGATGTCCATCATCGCGCGGACATGGCGTGACGCGCCCAGCCAGCGACCCTCGCGCAGCCGCGGTTCCGGGCGCCGGAACGCGGCCAGCGCGTTCGCGAAGCGCGCATCGCCCGCAAGCTCGGGGCGGTCGACGGCGACGCGAAGGCCGGCGCGGCTCGCGCCGAGCGGGCCGGTCACGGCGACGACGTCGCCCGCTCGCGCGGCGCTGCGGGTCTTCAGGTTCGACGGACGCACTTCGCCGACGACCGTGATCGAGACGACGATGCAAGACGCGCTCGCGAGGTCGCCGCCCGCGATCGCACACCGCGACCGCGCGGCGAGCGCCGCGATGCCGTCGTAGCACGCGAGCACCCAGGCGGGATCGGTGTCGCGCGGAAAGGCGAGCGCCACGGTCGCCAGCACCGGTCGCGCGCCCATCGCTGCGATGTCCGAAAGATTCGACGCAAGCGCGCGCCAACCGACGTCCGCGGCACTCATCGACGCGCGCGTGAAATGAACGTCCTCGACCAGCGCGTCGGTCGTGATCACGCTGCGGTTGCTGCGCGACGGTTGCCATGCCGCGGCGTCGTCGCCGATGCCGAGCAGCACGCGGTTCGCCGGAACGTCGCGCAACCGCGCCCGAATCCCGGCGATCAGCTCGTCTTCGGTCATGCGCTCCGACCGCCGCTGCGCCGCTCGTCCGCCACGCGCTAGCGGGAGCTGCGCGCCGGCGCCGCCGCGTCGATGCGGCGGCGCATCTCGCGCAGCGTCTCCGGCGGGTCGTCGGAACCGAACACCGAGTTGCCGGCGACCAGCACGTCCGCGCCCGCGCGCACCGCGCGCTCGATGTTCTCGAGCCCGATCCCGCCGTCGACCTCGATCTCGCACGCCGGGTTGCGCGCGTCGAGCAGCGCGCGCACCTCGGCGATCTTGGCCAGCGCGCGCGCGATGAACGACTGCCCCCCGAAGCCGGGGTTCACGCTCATCACCAGGACGCGGTCCACCTCTTCGACGACGTCGGCCAGCATCGAGGACGGCGTGCCCGGGTTGACCGCGATGCCCGCCTTCGCGCCGGCCTCGCGGATGTGCCGCAGCAGGCGGTGCTGGTGCGGCGTCGCCTCGTAGTGGAACGTGATCACGTCGGCGCCCGCCTCGCGGAAGGCGTCGACGTACTTCTCCGGCTCGACGATCATGAGATGGCAGTCGAACGGCAAGCGCGTCAATTTGCGCAGGTCCTTGACGATCTTCATCCCCCAGGTGAAGTTGGGGACGAAGACGCCGTCCATCGAGTCGAGGTGCAGCTCGTCGGCGCCGCCGCTCTCGACCATGCGGATCTGGTTGGCGATGTCGGCGAAATCCGCCGAGAGCAGCGACGGCGCGAGCTTCGCGCGCCGCCGCACCGGCGCGGCGCTCACGTGCTCTTCGGTTTCGGCGTGTCGCCGCCGGACGGGCCCGGCGTCGGGATCCAGCGCGCCGGCTCGCGGCCGATCTGCGTCTGGTTCAGCAGCTCGTTGTTGATGTAGGTGTCGATCTCGGCGCTGCCGACGGCGGTCACGTTGAAGTCGAGCTTCTGCCCGCCCTGCGCGAACCCGTCGTAGACGTTCCAGGTCCCGGTGTCGTCACGAATCTCGATACGCACGTGCGCGGCGGTGTCGCGCGGCGGGACGGTCGCGCTCGCGTGCACCTGGCGGATCAAGTAGCCGTACTCGCCGGGTCCGGCACTGACTTGCAGCGACACTTCCTCGAACGGGTCGATCGTCGAGCCGGGCCCGGGGCTCTGGCGCACGATGATGCCGCGCGGCGGACCGCCGGGCCCGAACGGCGTCCACACGATCTGCCCCAGATGCACGCGGTCGCGCTGCGCCTGCGCGCGGGCCGCGTCGATCGGCATGCCGCTGTAGTTCGGCACCTTCACGCCCGCGGGCGGCCCTTTGCTCAGCGTCAGCGAGACCTTCGAGCCTTGCCGCACGCTCGACAGCGGAACGGGGTCCTGCGCGACCACGTGATCGCGCGGAACGTTGTCGTCGTTCACGTAGGACGTCTTGTCGAGCTGCAGCCGGAAGCGGTTGATGTCGAGGCTCGCGTTGCGCAGCGACTGGAACCGCAGATCGGGGATCGGGAAGATCACCACGCCGCTGCTCATCACCAGCGAGATCTGCCGGCCCTCGCGCACGCGCGCGCCGGGGTTCGGCTGCTGGCTCATCACGACGTCCTTCGGATACCGGTCGCTGGGCTGGGTCGCGATGATGACGCAGCGCAGCCGCAGGCGTCCGCACTCGTTGCGCGCGTCGGCACCGGTCTGCCCGGCGAACGTCGGCACGTACACGGTCGCGGCGGTCGGCGCGAAGAACTCCTTGATCGAGCGGCCGAACCACACCAGCACGCCGACCGCGAGTGCGAGCGCCAGCGCGAAAAGCCAGTCGCGGTCGAGCAGCGGCGCGAACCGCCGCCGCGGCGGCGCCGCCTGGACGCCGTCGGCGGGCTCCAACTGCATCAGGCGAGCGCCTCGAGCTGCGCTTCGTCGAAGTCGGCGTTGCTGAACACCCGCTGCACGTCCTCGTGCTCGTCGAGCGCGTCGAGAAACGCCAGCACTCGCTCGGCGTCCGCACCGCTGGGCTTCGCGGTCTGCGTCGGCTCCATCACGAGCTGCGCCGAGCGCACGCGCAGCCCGCGCGCCTCGAGCGCGTCCTTCACCGCCATCAGCGCGTGCGGCTCGGTGACGACCTCCGCGGCCGCCTCTTCTGAGTCCGCCAAAGCATCGGCGCGCACGTCGATGACCCCGTCGACCAGGGCCTGTTCCGTCAGCTCGTCCTCGCTCAGCTTGCCGCGCTCGACCTCGAGCACGCCGCGCGCCGCGAACATCCAGCCGACGCTCCCGGTCTCGCCGAGGTTGCCGTCGTTGCGGCTGAACAGAAAGCGCAGCTCGGAGGCGGTGCGGTTGCGGTTGTCGGTCGCCGCGTCGACGATCACCGCGATCCCGGCCGGGCCGTAGCCCTCGTAGCGGATCTCCTCGATCTCCTTCTCACCCGCGCCGCCGGTCGCGCGCGCGATCGCGCGCTTGATGTTGTCCATCGGCATGTTGCTCTCGCGGGCTTTCTCGACCGCCATCTTCAGGCGGTAGTTGGCCTCCGGGTCGGGCGAGCCGTTTTTCGCCGCCAGGATGATCTCTTTCGAGAGCTTCGTGAAGAGCGCGCCGCGCTGCGCGTCGACCTTGCCCTTCTTGAGCTTGATGTTGTGCCATTTGGAGTGTCCGGACATGATGCGCCGCTTCGTTTACGAGGAAAGGCTCACGCGACCCGCCGGGCCGCGCGCTGGAAGAAGCCGCGGACGCGGCCGCTGCGGTCGATGCCGCGCGCCGACGCGAGCGCGTCGGCTTCGGCCAGCTCGTCACGCGCGGCGCGGTGCGCGGCCTCGCGCGCGCCGAGCCGGTCGAGCGCCGCGACGGTCGCCGCGACGGCGTCCGGCGTGAGCGCCGTGCCGCGCGCGTACGCCCCCGCGATTGCCGAGCGCGCCTGCGACGGCGGACCGCCGAGCGCCCAGACGACCGGGAACGTCCACTTGCGGTTGGCGAGGTCCTTGCCGCACGGCTTGCCGGTCGTCGCCGAGTCGCCCCAGGTCCCCAGCACGTCGTCCTCGATCTGGAACGCGATCCCGTACGAGCGCCCGAGCTGCGCGTACGCCGCGGCGCGCACGGCATCGGCGCCCGCCGCGAGCGCGCCAAGCTCGCAGGCCGCGCCGAAGAGCGCGGCGGTCTTGCCGCCGATCATCGCCCGGTACTGCTCCATCGTCACGCGCGGTTCGGTCTCGAAGGCGATGTCCCGCCCTTGCCCGCCGCACATGGCGAGGTGCGCGGCGAGCAGCACGCGGTTCATCGCGAGCTTGCGCTCCGCAGGCGCACCCGCCTCGTCGAGCAGCGTCAGGTACGCGACCGAGCACAGCGCGTCGCCGGCGTTCACGCCGTGCGCGAGTCCGTAGCGCGACCACAGCGTCTCGCGCCCGCGGCGCAGCAGATCGCCGTCCTCGATGTCGTCGTGGATCAGCGAGAACTCGTGGACGATCTCGACCGCGCACGCCGCGGCCAGCGCGTCGTCGGCGGAGCCGCCTTCTTCCGCGGCGACCTCCAGGACGAGCCGTGGGCGCAGGCGCTTCCCGCGCCGGCCTTCGGCGAAGCCGAAATGGTAGCGGATCTGCGCGCTGGTGGCGGAGCCGTCGTCGAACCGCGCGACGGCGCGTTCGAGCGCCGCTTCGAGACTATCGAGCGCCGGCGGCGAGCTCATCCATCCGGTCCGCGACCCGGTCGACCAGCCAGCCCGGCGTCGACGCGCCCGACATCAGCCCGGCCGTCCCGACGCCCGCGAACCACTCCGCACGAAGCTCGTCGGGGCCTTCGATGTGGAACGCGCGCGCGCCGTTGATCGCGGCCAGCTCGGCAAGGTGCTTCGTGTTCGCCGACGTCTTGCCGCCGACGACGACCATCACGTCGACTTCGCGCGAGAGCGTGTCGACCTCGCTCTGGCGGTTCTTCGTGTCGGTGCAGATCGTGTTGATCGCGCGAACCTCGTAGTACTTCTCGCTGAGCTTGCGCACGATCTCGGTGAAGCCGGGGCCGTTCCAGGTCGACTGCACCACGACGCCGACGCGGCTCGCGCGCGGCAGCGCGGCGACGTCTTCGGCGCTGGTGATGCACCAGGCGCCCGGCACGTGCGAGAGCGTCCCCTTCACCTCGGGGTGGCCGGGGTCGCCGACCACGACGATCTTGTAGCCCTCGTCGCGCAGCTTCTCGGCCTGGACGTGGATCTTCGTCACCATCGGGCAGGTCGCGTCGATGACGGTCAGGCCGCGCTCCTTGGCGCGGTCGAGCACCTCGACCGGCAGGCCGTGGGCGCGCACGAACATCGCCTCGGTGTCGACCTCGTCGACGGTCGCGGCGTTCTTCAGCCCCTTGGCTTCGAGCTGCGCGACCATCTGCGGGTTGTGCACGACATGCCCGAGCGTCGTCACGCCGCTCCCGAGGCGCTCGACCGCTTCTTCCGCCTTCTTGACCGTGATGGCGACGCCGAAGCAGAAGCCCTGGGTCTTCGCCCGCTTGATGATCACCGATTGCTCTCCTCGAGCGCGCGGATCCGTTGCATGATCTCAGCCGCTCCCTTCTCCAGATCGCCGTCCGCCGACTGCCGGTTCCGTTCGACCCGGAACGGCTGGCCGAAGACGACGCTGACCCGCCTGAAAGGCCGGAGCGAGCGCGTCCCCACGATCGCCGCCGGCACCACCGGAACCCCGGAGGCCGCCGCCAGGAACGCGGCGCCGGCCTTTTCCTCGTTTGTCCCGGTCAGGTTGCGGCCGCCCTCCGGGAAGATGCCGACGCAGCGCCCCTCCTTGAGCATGCGCAGCGAGGCGCGCAGCGCCGCCGTTCCGCCGGCCTGCCGGTCGACCGGAAAGGCGTTGAGCCGCGGGATCAGGTACCCGAGGACCGGCATCCTGAAGAGCTCTTTCTTCGCCATGTACGAGACCGGCCGCGGCAGCGCGACGCCGAGGATCGGCGGGTCGAAGTTCGAGATGTGGTTCGCCGCGACGATCAGCCCGCCGTCGCGCGGGACGTTCTCGGCGCCGACGACGCGAAACCGGAACAGGCTGCGCACGACCGCTGCGACCAGCGCTCGGGCGACGTCGTAGAACGTCACGCCGGGGCGGCTTCCATCGCGGCGCGCATGCGCGCGACGACGTCGGCCGGCTGCAGATCGGTCGAGTCGATCGTCAGCGCGTCGTCCGCAGCGCGCAGCGGCGAGACGGCGCGCGTCGAGTCGAGCCGGTCGCGCTGCGCGATCTGCTCGCGGACCGTGTCGAACGGAACGTCGAGCCCGCGCTCCAGGAACTCCGCCCGCCGCCGGCGCGCGCGCTCCTCCACCGACGCCGTCAGGAAGAACTTGTGCCGCGCGTCGGGCAGCACGACGGTCCCGATGTCACGCCCCGCCATGACGACCGGGCCTTGCGCCGCGATCGCGCGCTGCCGCGCGACCAGCTCGGCGCGGATCGCGGGGAGCGCCGCGACCGACGAGACCGCGGAGGCGACGTCGGGGTTGAACAGCTTCTGACCGGTGTCGCGGCCGTCGATCAGCACGCGGTAGCCCGCGCTCTTCGCCGGATCGGCGACGATCGCGATCGTGTGGTTCCCGAGCATCGCGACCAGCGCCGGCTCGTTGTCGAGGTCGACGCCGTTGCGCAGCGCGAGGTACGCGACCGCGCGGTACATCGCGCCGGTGTCGAGGTACAGATGTCCGGTCTCCGCCGCGAGGAGCTGCGAGATCGTCGTCTTCCCCGACGCGACCGGGCCGTCGATCGCGACGTGCTCGTTCATGCGGCGCTCAGCGCCCGGGATGCGGCAGGATCCAGCTCACCCCGGGGATGCCGAGCATGTCGGGCCACATGCGGCTGTGCCACTGGTCGTAGCTGAGCGAGACACCGGCCAGCACCGGATAGAAGTACGCGAACAGCAGCACGACCGCGACCGCGTACCCGCCCAGCCACCAGCGCCGCGTCTCCGGTGCGGCGCGCGCGACCAGCCGCTGGATCAAGATGACGTCGCACAGCACGATCAGGACCAGGTTCGGGAAGAAATGGTACTCGAAGAGCAGCCGCGGCGTGCGCGCCCACGGCAGCCACTGCACGAAGTACGCGGTCGCGAGCAGCGCGTAGCCTTTGTTGCGCTCTTTCCACGCCAGCCACGCGACGTACGGCACGGAGACGAGCCCCAGCAGGAAGACCAGCGGGTTCGGCACGGCCATGATCTCGGCGACGCAGCACGCCGCGCCGCTGCTCGCGGCGAGCCCGGTGCGAAAGTCCTTGTACCAGTAGACGATCGGGATCTCCATGATCGGCCACTGCCACCACGCCGACGAGTACGGATGCGTCGCGTGCTCGACGCCGTGGCTGTGGTACCAGAACATCTGCTGCTGCAGCGCGATCAGATCGGCCAGCGTGTGGCCGTTGCCCAAGACCAGCGTCGGGATGTAGCTCAGCGCGTAGATCGTCGCCGAGACGAACAGCATCAGGCCGACGACGATGTCGAGCGGGAAGCCGCGCGGGTTGCCGTACAGCGCGCGCCGCCCGCTGAAGCGCTGCACGACGACGAACCCGATCACGAGCCACAGCAGCCCGAGATCGTAGAGCCCGTTCCACTTCGCGGCGAGCAGCAAGCCCAGCGCGACCAGCATGACGGTGAGCCACGTGCGGGCGCCCGACGCGCGGATCTCCGGCCGGCCGTCGACGCGGATCACGCCGTCCGGCGTGAACTCCGCGGCGGCCTCGGGCGTCTTGTAGCGCATCGTGCCGTCACGCGCGTAGTCGATCGCCGGGCCGTCGGAGAACGGCTCGTCGGGCGGCTGCTGCACGACCGGCGCGCCGCGCTCTCCGGCGAGCACGACCGTCCCCTCGGCGTACGACGTTGTGGTGCCGGCGACCGGGCCGCCGCGGCGCTGCACGACCAGCCGCGCGAGCAGATAGACCCCGATATACGCGTACAGGAACGCGATCACGTACGAGGTCTGCGTCGGTCCGTCGGTGGCGCCGATCCCGTTCGCGATCTCGGTCGTGTGGTTGGCGGGCTGCAGGTTCGCCAGCATCGCGAACCCGACCGCGACGGGGATGCCGAGGGCGAGCGTCGCCCAGAACGGAATCCCGAGCGGGCGCGCGAGACGCGGCTCGACGCGGACCTGCGCCGCCAGCCAGTAGCGGTAGAACGCGTACAGCAGGATCGCGATCAGCGTCGCGATGGTGATCTCGCCGGTCGAGATGCGCGACTCGACGAAGTGGAAGCCGTCGAAGGCGATGCAGAGCGCCGCCAGCGCCGCGTAGACGGTCGACGCGGTCAGCCGCTTCGCGAACGCGTAGACGACGCCGACCTCGAGCGCGCCGATCAGGACGTTGAGGAAGCGCCAGCCCTCGGGGACGTCGCCGCGCGGGATCCCCCCGAAGAGCATCATCGACGCCGCGATCACGAGCTTCGTCAGCGGCGGGTGGGTCCACTCGAACTGCGGGATGCCGCGCAGATACTCGCCGGCGCTGCGCGCGAAATAGATCTCGTCGAAATACCGTTCGCGCGGCCAGCCGAAGTTGACGATGGCGATCACGAACGCGACCGCGGAGAAGCCGAGGATCAGCAGCCAGTCCTGGCGCGTGAGCGCGACCGTCCCTTCGCGCGGGTCAAACCAGCGCCGCGCGCTGGCCGCGACCTCGCGCAGCCGCTCGTCCCACGGCGACGGTTGCGCCGCCGCGCGCGCTTCCGGCGCGACGCCGAGATACAGATAGCCGAGCCAGAAGAACAGGATCACGTTGGCCAGCGCGGCCGGGTGCGAGACGTACGGCCAGAGGTTGGTCGCGTCGACGCCCGCGGTCTTCGCCTCCATCACGGTCTGGTAGAACAGCGAGTACGACAGGTTCAGGTACATCGTCACGGTCAGCACGATCGACGACCACAGGCCGGCCCGGCCGAACGCCACCAGCGGCATCGCCAGCAAGAACGCGCCGTACACGTAGCGCTCGTGCATGCGCGTCGCCAGGACGAAGAACGCGAGCGCGCACAGCATCGCGCCCTCGAGCAGCGCGCGGTCGTCGCGCCGCTGGAGGTAGCGCCCCACGATCAGCAGCGTCGCCGCGACGACGAGCACCACGCCCCAGACCGACATCGAGCCGAGCGGGATCCCGAAGAGCGAGAGCGGCTGGTCGTCCGGCCGCCAGAACGGCTGGCGGATCGCGTACAGATTGAACGCGTTGACGGTGTTGAACTTGTAGACCCCGCTGCCGAACGCATAGCGCCCGAAGAGCCAGCCGAAGACGTCGAGCGCGGGATGGAACAGTAGCCCGACCACCGCGCCCAGCGCCAGCGACGCACCGACCCCGGCGGCGGTGCCGGCCAGGCGCAGGCGCCGCACGACGGCGTCCGACGTCGCGAACGGGTACGCCAGCAGCAGCAGACCGATCGTCGCGCCCTGCGGCTTGATCAGCACCGAGAACCCGAACGCCAGCCAGGCCCAGATCAGCCGCGACCGGAGCTTCTCCGGCTCGTCGCCCGCGCGCAGCACGAGCCACAGCGCGATCAGCACCAGCCCCCAGGAGACCGAGTCGACCTGCCCCCAGTACGACGACACGTAGATCGCCGCGGGGTTCAGCGCGAGCAGGCCGGCGCCGATCAGCGCGATCCGCTCCGCGGCGTAGCGGCGGACGATCGCGTAGACGACGGCCGCGTTGACCAGGTCCATCGCGATCGCCGGAAACTTCACGAAGGCGCGCAGCAGCAGGTAGCCATGGCCGGCGTCGGCGCCGCCGAACGGCGCGTACAGCTTCGAGAGCACCCACAGCACGACGAAATAGCCCGGCGGGTAGTCCGCGAACCCGGTCTTGGCGTAGAAGTTCCAGGGCGGGTTGTCCCGCAGGGTCAGCGTCCACGCCTGGAACGCGCCGACGTCGTTGTGGAACCCGTCGCTGCCGAGGAAGAGGAGGCGCGCGACGAGTCCGAGCGCGAGGATGACGGCCAGCGGGGTGACGAGCTGCCTCGTCCCCGCGACGGCCGGCCCGCGCACCCGGGCCGCTGATTCCGTGCTCATCGGCGGCCTCTGTTCGCCCCCAGCCGCCCGCAACCCGGTTCGCACCGTGCCAGGCAGTCGTCACCGCGGCGCGCGAAGATGCGGTCGTGGCCAAGGCCAAATCGGTTTTCTTCTGCACCGGGTGCGGGTTCGAGTCGGCGCGCTGGCTCGGGCGCTGCCCGTCGTGCGAGGCATGGAACACCTTCGAGGACGCGCCGGTCGTCAAGCCGGCGAAGTCGGCGCAGGGACGCGCCGTCGCGCCGCCGCGGAACGGCGGGCCGGTGCCGCTCTCCGCGATCGAGGAGACGCGGATCGCGCGGCGGCGGACCGGGATGGCCGAGTTCGACGCGCTGCTCGGCGGCGGGATCGTCCCCGGCAGCCTGGTGCTGCTGGGCGGTCCGCCGGGCGCCGGGAAGTCGACGCTGCTGCTGCAGCTCGCGACGACGCTGGCGCGCGACGGCACGCGCGCCGTCTACGTCTGCGGCGAGGAGTCGGCCGCCCAGACGAAGCTGCGCGCGCAGCGCGTCGGCGCGGCGGACTCGCTGCTGGTGTTTCCCGAGACGAACCTGCGCGCGGTGCTCGACGCGCTCGAGCGCGACGTCCCCGAGATTCTGGTCGTCGACTCGATCCAGACGATGTGGCTGCCCGACGTCGAGTCGTTCGCGGGCAGCGTGTCGCAGGTGCGCGACTGCACGCAGGTGCTCATGGAGTTCGCGAAACGGACGGGCTGCGCGACGTTCGTCGTCGGCCACGTCACCAAGGACGGTGCGATCGCCGGGCCGCGGCTGCTCGAGCACCTGGTCGACACCGTGCTGTACTTCGAGGGCGACCAGTCGGGCGAGTACCGCATCGTGCGCGCCTACAAGAACCGCTTCGGCGGGATCGACGAGATCTGCGTCTTCGCGATGGACGACCGCGGGCTGCACGAGATCGCCGATCCGTCGGCGCTGTTCTTGCACGGGCGCGGACCGCGGCCGAGCGGCTCGTGCGTCGTACCGACGCTGGTCGGGATGCGCCCGGTACTGGTCGAGATCCAAGCGCTGGTCGGTGAAGCCGCCTACGGGACGCCGCGCCGGCTCGCCGCGAACGTCGACGCCGCGCGCATGGCGATGATCATCGCGATCCTCGAGCGCCGCGCCGGGATGCACCTCGGCGGCCACGACGTCTACTGCTCGGTCGCGGGCGGTCTGCGCGTCTCCGAGACGGGCGCGGATCTCGGGATCGCGCTGGCGATCGCGTCGGCGTTCCGCGACGTCGCGCTCGCCGGCGGAACGGTCGCCTTCGGCGAGCTGGGCTTGTCGGGCGAGCTGCGCAACGTCGCGCAGCCGGCGCGGCGTGCCGCCGAGGCGACGAAGCTGGGGTTCACCCGCCTCGTCACCCCCGACGGCGCCCGCGACATCGGCGCGGCGATCCGGCTCGCCTTCGATTAGCTCTTGGTGGCGCCGCCGGGTTCGGCCAGCTTGCCGTGTTGCGCGGCGGTGATCTGCTCGGGGACGACCTTGGAGACGAGCCCCTCGAACTTCGTCGTGATCGGGCCGGCGATGACTTCGTGCTTGCCGGCCATCAGCGCTTCGAAGCCCTGTTTGGCGACCTGCGCCGGGTCGGCTTTCTTCTCGCTTTGGCCGACTTGCGTGTCGTCCATCCCGGCGCGGTGGAAGAAGTTCGTCTCGGTCGGACCGGGCATCAGCGTGGTGACGGTGACGCCGGTGTCCTTCAGCTCGTTGCGCAGCGAGCCGGCGAACGACTTGCCGAACGCCTTCGACGCGCCGTAGACCGCTTCGTACGGCGTCGCGGCGACGGCCGCGATCGACGACGTGATCAGGATGCGCCCTTCGCCCCGCTGCACCATCGCGGGCAGCACGCGTTTCGTCAGGTGGACGGCGGAGCGCACGTTCAGGTCGATGATCTCGAGCTCGTCCTCGAGCGGCGTCTCGAGGAAGCGGCCGCCGACGCCGACGCCCGCGTTGATGGCGATCGCGTCGACCGGGCGTCCCGCGAGCATCCCGGCCAGCTCTTCGACGCCGTCGGGCCGGGCGAGATCGACCTGACACGTCTCGACGGTTCCGCCGAGCGCTCGGATCTCGCCGGCGGCGGACGCGAGCCCGTCGTCCTCGGCGGCGATCAAGACGTCGAACCCGTTCTGCGCGAACTGCTTGGCGAGCTCGAGCCCGATCCCGCTCGACCCGCCGGTGACGACGGCAAACTGTCTCGATGAACTGTTCATGGCGCGAACGTTACCGCGCTCGGCGAGACCGAACCATGGCCTCTCGCCGGGCGGCCTGTGACGCGCTCCCTCGCTGGCGCGAGGAGCCGCGCCGCGCCGCGCGGCATGAGAGCGGCGTGTCGTCCGTCCCGCTGATCCCGCGCGCCGTGCTGTTCGGCAATCCCGAGAAGGCGGCGCCCTGGCTCTCGCCCGACGCGACGCGCCTCGCGTACCTCGCGCCGCACGAGGGCGTGCTCTCGGTGTGGGTTCGCACCATCGGCGCCGAGGACGACCGCGTCGTCGCCTCCGACCCGAAGCGCCCGATCCGCAACGCGTTTTGGACGCCCGACGGCAGCCGCGTGCTGTACGTGCAGGACGCGGCGGGCGACGAGAACTGGCATCTCTTCGCCGCCGACCCGTCCGGCGGCGCCGAGCCGGTCGACCTGACGCCGTACGCCGGCACGCTGGTTCAGGTGTTGTCGATCGACCCCAACCGGCCCGACGCGATGCTGATCGCCATGAACCGGCGCGATCCGCAGCTCTTCGACGTCTACCGGCTCGACCCGCGCAGCGGCGCGGCGACCCTCGACACGGAGAACCCGGGGAACCTCTCGGCGTACGCCGACGACGCGGAGATGGTCGTGCGCGCCGGCGTCGCGCAGCATCCCGACGCATCGCACGAGGTCCTCGTGCGCGACGCGGCCGATGCGCCGTGGCGCACGCTGCTGCGGACCGGCGCCGAAGACGGCACGCCCGAGCTCGCCGGGTTCACGCCCGACGGCGCGGGACTGCTGGTCGTGACGAGTGCCGGCGTGAACGCGGCGCGGCTCGTGCGCATCGACGTCGCGAGCGGCGAACGAACCGAGGTCGCGGCCGATCCCGACTACGACGTCGCGCACGTGCTGTTCTCGCACCGGACGCACGCGCCGGTCGCCGTCTCGATCGTCCGCGAGCGCGTCGACTGGACCGTGCTCGACCCGCGGTACGCCGGCGACTTCGCCGCGCTGGCCGCGCAGGTTCCGGGCGACGTCGACGTCGAGTCGACCGACCGCGACGACCGCGTCTGGCTCGTCTCGTCGTCGGTCGACACCGGCTCGCGCTCGTACTGGGCCTACGACCGCGCGACGCGGCGCGCGGCGAAGATCTTCGCGATGCGCCCGGAGCTCGACCGCTACGCCCTGGCGCCGATGTCGCCGGTGCGCTACACCGCGCGCGACGGCCTCACGATCCACGGCTACCTGACCACACCGGCGGGCGCGCCCGCGCGGAACCTGCCCGCGGTGGTGCTCGTGCACGGCGGGCCGTGGACGCGCGATGTGTGGGGCTACAACGGCACCGTGCAGTGGCTGGCGAACCGCGGCTACGCGGTGCTGCAGCCGAACTTCCGCGGCTCGACCGGCTACGGCAAGGCGCACCTGAACGCCGGCGACCGCGCGTGGGCGACCGCGATGCACACCGACCTGCTCGACGCGAAGGCGTGGCTCGTCGCGGAAGGGATCGCCGACGCACGCCGCGTCGCCGTGATGGGCGGCTCCTACGGCGGGTACGCGACGCTCGCCGCGCTCGCGTTCGCGCCCGACGCCTTCGCCTGCGGCGTCGACATCGTCGGGCCGTCGAACCTGAACACGCTGCTCGCCTCGATCCCGCCGTACTGGGAGACGCTGCGCGCGACGTTCACCCAGCGCATGGGCGACTCGGAGGAGTTCCTCACCGCGCACTCGCCGCTGTTCAAAGCCGACGCGATCCGCGCGCCGCTGCTGATCGGCCAAGGCGCGAACGATCCGCGCGTGAAGATCGCCGAGTCCGACCAGATCGTCGCCGCGATGCGCCGCAACGGCCAGCCCGTCACGTACGTCGTCTTCGAAGACGAAGGGCACGGCTTCGCGCGGCCCGAGAACAGCATGCGCTTCTACGCCAGGGTCGAGTCGTTCTTGCGCGAGCACCTCGGCGGGCGCGCCGAACCGCCCGGTCCGGACGAGTCGATCGACGCCTTTCTGCGATGAGCGCGGCGCGCGAGTTCGAGATCGTTCCGAACGTCAGCGACGGGCGAAACGCGCGCGTGATCGACGCCTGCATCGCCGCGATGGAGCGCGAAGGCGCGCGCGTCGTGCACCGCACCAGCGATCCCGTCCACCACCGCAGCGTCATCACCGCCGTCGGACGCGGCTCGCAGGTGGTCGCCGCCGCGGTCGCGCTGGCGCGCGTCGCGCACGAGCGGATCGATCTGCGCACGCACCGCGGGGCGCACCCGCGGATCGGGGCGCTCGACGTGCTGCCGTTCGTCCCGCTCGGCGACGCGACGCTCGCCGACGCGGTCGACCTCGCGCACCGCGCCGCGGCGCGCATCTGGCGGGAGGTCGGCATTCCGTCGTACCTCTACGGCGCGGCGGCCAGCGCGCCGCACCGCGAGCACTTGGCCGAAGTCCGCCGCGGCGAGTTCGAGGGCTTGACGGCGCGCCTGAGCGCGGACGGGCGCTGGCAGTTCGACTACGGCGACGCCGCGCACGCGACCGCCGGCGCGATCGCGATCGGCGCGCGGCCGTTCTTGATCGCGTACAACGTCGAGCTGGCGAGCGGGGACCTGGGGCTGGCGAAGGGGATCGCGCGCTCGCTGCGGGCGACGAACGGCGGATTGCGCACGCTGAAGTGCCTGGGGCTGCGCCTCGCCGCCGACCGGGTGCAAGTCTCGTGCAACGTCACGAACGTCGACGCGGTGCCGCTCTACCGGGTGACCGAGCTCGTGCGGCGGGCGGCCGCTCGCGCGAACGTCGCCGTGGCACGCAGCGAGCTGATCGGCCTGGCCCCGCTCCGCGCGGTGGTTCGCACGGCGAAAGCCTACGCCGCGCCGGAACCTCCCAGCTAAACCGAGTATAGTAGCTCGATGCTCCTTCGCCGACTCGCCGCCGCACTCGCCGCGGCGATGCTTTTGTGCTCGCCGCTCGTTCCGCTGACCGCGCGAGCGGCGCAGGCCGCGCAGACGCCCGCACCCCAAGCGCGCACGCTCGCCAACGGCCTCAAGGTCGTGGTGATCGAAGACCACGCCGCGCCCGTCGCGCAGGTCCACATGTGGTACCGCTTCGGCGCGCTCGAGGAGACGCCGGGCAAGACCGGGCTCGCGCACGCGCTCGAGCACATGATGTTCCGCGGCACCAAGGACGTCTCGAGCGCCGGGATCGACGACATGACGGCGCGGCTCGGCGCCGAGGTCAACGCGCAGACCGAGAACGAGATGACGCACTACTACTTCGTCATTCCGGCCGACCGTGTCGAGACGATCGTGCACCTCGAAGCCGACCGGATGCGCAACCTGAAGCTCGACCCGAAGGACTGGAACCTCGAGCGCGGCGCCGTGCTCACGGAGTACGCGGAGAAAAAGAGCAACCCGGTCAGCTCGTTCATCTTCAACGTCAACCAGCGCGTGTATCCGGGCTCGCGGCTCGGCTCGACCTCGCTCGGCGAGAAGGCCGACATCGAGAAGGCGACGGTCGCCGACCTGCGCCGCTACTACGACGAGTGGTACCGCCCGAACAACGCGACGCTGGTCGTCACCGGCGACGTCCACGCCGACGAGGTGTTCGCCGACGCGCAGCGCTGGTTCGGCCCGATCGCCTCGGCGAAGCTGCCGCAGCGCCGCAGCTACGCGGTGAAGCCTGCGGCCGGCACGTCGTACACCGAGCGCTCGAGCTATCCGTACACCATCGTCGACGAGGCGTACGCGGCGCCGGGGAACGCGAAGCCGCACGAGCACGACCAAGTTCGCAACGACGTCGCGATCGGCGCGCTGTTCAACCCGCGCGGACCGTTCCGCGCGCTGGTCGAGCGTGGCTTGATCCTGTCGTACGATCCGACGCCGCTCGAAGACCGCCGCGCCTCGGTGGTGCACGTCATGCTGATCGTCGCACCGGGCCACACGCCGGCCGAAGTCCGCGCCGCGTACGAGAAGACGATGGCCGACGCGTTGGCCAAGGGCATCGATCCCGATCTGTTCGACGCCTCGAAGCGCTCCGAGCTGGCCAGCATGACGTACGCGCGCGACTCGATCGTCGGCCTGGGCGACGCGATCGGCGCCAACATGGTCTTCCCCGGCGACACCGACCCCTCGGAGTTCGACGCGCTCTACGGCGCGATCACGCGCGAGGAGTCGAACGCCGTCGCGCGCCGCGTCTACGCGAAGGCGAGCGTCGTCGCGATCCTGCAGCCGGGGCCGTCCGACGCGCGCGCGGCGCAGCAGCCGTCCGGCGTGACGTCGTCGGTGACCGACAACTTCGGCGACCGCACCTCGAACGGTCCGCTGGTGCAGCCGGCCTGGATGAAGGCCGGGCTGGCGAAGCCGCTGGCGCTGCGCAGCTCGGTCGCGCCGGTCGTGACGACGCTCCCGAACGGGATGCGGCTGCTGGTGCAGCGCGTCGCGACGAATCCGACCGTGTTCATCGACGGCCTCGTGCGCACGTCGCCGCAGTTCGACCCGCGCGGCAAAGAAGGCGTCGGCGAGCTGACCTCGGCGCTGATGGACTACGGCAGCGCGAAGTACGACTACGACGCGCAGCGCAAGGCCGCCGACGACCGCGCCGCGACGCTCTCGTTCGGGACGGGTTTCGCGGCGCACGGCCGTTCACGCGACTTCCCGGCGCTGCTCGATCTCGTCGCCGACGACGTCCGGCGTCCGGCCTTGCCGGCGGACAAGTTTCAGCTCGTGCGCTCGCAGTTGGCGGCGTACGCCGGACGGCGCGCGCTGCAGGCCGGCTACGAAGCGGAGCGCCAGTTCAACGCGGCGCTCTACCCGGCCGGCGACCCGGTGCTGCGCATCCCCACGGAGCGTTCGATCGCCGCCCTCTCGCTCGACGACGTGAAAGCCTATCACGCGCAGTACGTGCGGCCGGATCTGACCACGCTGGTCGTAGTCGGCGACGTCGATCCGGCCGAGGTCGCGCAGCAGGTGCAGCGCGCGTTCGGCGACTGGACGGCGGCCGGCCCCGCGCCGGAGACGCATCTTCCGGCGATCCCGCTGCCCTCGCCGCAAACCCGCGTCGTGACGACCGCCGCGCAAGACGTCACCGTGCAGCTCGGCGCGCCGGCGCTGCCGCGCACCTCGCCCGACTACGACCCGCTCACGCTCGCCAACGCGATCTACGCCGGCGACGGCGCGATCGGCTCGCGGCTGTTCCGCGAGGTGCGCGAGAAGCGCGGGCTCGTGTACGGCGCGTCGAGCGCGCTGCACGCGAACCGCGACCGGGGAACGTTCACCGTGTCGTTCACCGCGGTGCCGTCGAAGATCGACGCCGCCGAAGCGATCGTGCGCTCCGAGCTGAAGCGGATGCAGACCGAAGAGGTCAGTGCCGACGAGCTGGCCGGCGCGAAGACGCGCGTCGTCGCGACGCAGCTCAACGCGGAACAGGCGACGTCGGCGATCGCCGGCGATCTGCTGCGGATCGGCTTGGACGATCTGCCGACGACCTACTACTCGACGCTCGCCGCGCGCTATGCGGCGATCACCGCCGCCGACGTGCAGCACGCCGCACAGACGTGGTTCCACCCCGACAATCTGGTCTCGGTCCGCATCGGCCCGCCGGTCTGATCCGGCGGGCGCGCCGATCGGCGGCGCTTCGCCGGCTACTCCAGCCGCAGGTCCAGGGCGTACGCCTCCGACGGAAGGACCTGACGCCACTGCGAGACGAGCTCGCGATAGGCGGCGCCGACCGGGCGCAGCTTGCGGTCGAGGCCGGCGAGCCCGAGCGGAACGACGCGGCCGGCGTCCTCGCGCAGCGTCGTGTCCCAGTCGACTTGGTCGGTGAGGCTGTACCAGGTGAAGCCGAGCACGGGGACGCCGTCCTGTTTGAGCCGGTGCACGTTGGCCCACTGCTTGCGCAGCCAGTCGGTCGCGAGCTCGGCGCTCGGGAGGTTGGTCTCCGTGTGCATCACGGGCAAACGGTAGCGCTCGTAGTACTGGTGCGTGATCACGTAGTAGCCGAAGATCTCGCCGGCCGGCTCGATGCGCCCGTCCTCGCAGACGAGGTGCTCGTTGGTGATGTAGTAGTCGTTGCCCATGATGCAGCGGCTGACGAGGTGGTTGTCGCGGAACCAGTGGAACTGCTCGCGCGTCATCCCGTTGTCCAGGATGTACTCGTACATGGTCACGTCGAGCGAGTGGCCGTAGGTCAGGTCCAGCGGGAGAAAGCGCTTCTCGTTGAGCAGCCCGGCTCGCGTGCGCGCGGCGGGCGACTCGGCGTGGAAGTACTCCGAGGACTCGCTCTGGATGAACACGGCGTCGGCCCGTTGCGGCAGAATCGCGTGCATCGCGAGCAAGTTCGCCCGGCACAGGTTCCGTAGCGCCGTCACGAACGAACGGTCGTCGGCGCGGCCTTCGTTCCACCAGCCGTACTGCGCCGAGAAGAGCGCCGCGATGAAGATCTCGTTCACCGGCGTGTAGAAACGGACCCACGGAAAGCGCTGGGCGAACGCGCGCGCGTACTCGGCGAAGTACGCCGGCCAGTCGTCGTTCTGAAAATCGCCGACCCAGTCCGGCACGCCGAAATGGCACAGATCGACGATCGGCGTGATCCCGAGCCGCTGCAGCTCGGCGAACGTCTCGTCCGCGAACGACCAGTCGTACACGCCCGGCGCCACGTGCGCGCGAAAGAGCGGCGGCCCGTAGCGCAGATAGTCGATACCCAGCTCTTTGACCAGCGCGAAGTCGTCACGCCAGCGCTCGTAGTGCCCGCACTTCGCGAACTCGTCGACGCGAACGCGCGCACCGTCCGCGCCGCGGATCGTCGGATAGCTCCCCTCGATCCCCGTCGCGAAGATGAACTGCATGGGGCGCACTTCCATCCCGATACGCGGTCAAACCTCCGCATTGCAGCCAACCGCATTCGGAACACTTTCTAATTCCGCGAACCGCGGCAGGACGCTAGCTTCCTAAATCAAACAGCGTCTGACGGTCTACTGCAACTCTCTTCGAGCGACGGAAGCCCACAATCGGATCGACAAGCGGAATATCGGGTCGACGACCCCCCAGAATCTCATCGATGCTCAAGATTTGAATCTTCGGGATTTTCACGCCACTTGGGAGTTCGTAAAATCCCGCGGCAGCTGCCTCCTTCTGCATTCGAGATGTTGGCGGAGAAAGCGTTAGAAATACTCCAAGTGCTGCGCGTTCGCGCTGGACCGTACCAACGAGATCACGGACCATATCCGGATGAACCGACGCGCCGCCCTTGACCGACACGATTGCGCGCTCGACCTGGCGACCGTCAGGCCGAAAAAATAGGATTCCGTCAACTCCCGAATCCGCACCCCTTTTCTTTCCGGCATACGGTTGTGCATCGATTAGCGATAAGGCCCACCATTGGAATTGGTATTTGTCCCGAGCCGCCAGGTCGAATGCGCCCTCGACATCGGTCGGGACGCCATAAACCGAATACTTCGCGTCCGGAAACGCTTCCCTGAGCCGCCGCTCAATAAGCGATATCGCGAGATGGGTGATGTCTATTCCAACCCAGCGTCGTCGGAGTTCCTGCGCCGCAGCGATCGTCGTTCCGCAACCGCAAAACGGATCTAATACGATATCATTTTCGTCGGTAGTGGAAAGCACAATCCGCTTAAGAAGGGCCACGGGTTTTTGCGTCTGATAACCCAGCCGTTCCGTTGTATTGGACTGGAGAGATGGAATATCAGTCCAAATGTCCTGCAGCGCACGGCCTTTGCTATCATCCAGATATTGCTTAAGCCCAGGAAAACCAGTCGATGAATATAACAGCTTGCCTTCGTCATGCAACTGCTGCATCCGATCCCGGCTCCACTTCCAGACTCGTCGGTGCCCATTCCAATCGTACGTCAGGTTGGGGCGGTCGGGATTCGGGTTTGTTACGTTTTGTAGCCGATAGCGCCGCCCCGACTCCGGCTCAATGTGCCGAAAGAACCCACTGACATATTCCTCATCAAGCGGCTCGAATATTTGCCGCCACTTCGCTTTGTCGGACTTCACGTAGAATAGGAGAACATCATGAATGGAGCCGTAGCGGCGCGCCACATTTCCGTGAGAGGAATACCGTCTCCAGATGATTTCGTTACGAAAATGCTCCGGGCCGAAGATTGCGTCAAGCACGATCTTTAGATAGTGACTCGCGGTAGGATCGCAATGCAAAAAGAGGCTTCCGCTATCCCGAAGTACACGATGAAGCTCAATCAGACGAATCGCCATCATGACCAAGTACGCCATGATATCGGAATTGCCGAGAGCGTTGCGAAGAGCGGCTATGAGTTCTGCGACGCGAGTATGACCAGATGACAGCAACTCGTCGAATGCGTGTTCCGCCTCCAGTGACCAGTGCCAGGTGTCCTCAAACGCTTCGATCTGCGCCTGCGATGTTGTACCCTTCGTGCTTCGGAATAGCACATTGTACGTCGACTGCGAGTTAAACGGCGGATCAAGATAAACCAAATCAATACTGTTCGACGCGATATGCTCTCGCAATATCGGAAGATTGTCACCGTAGAACAGTGCGTCGCCGTCGCTAAGAGTTGCTGACACTAATCCTTCCCAATGCCCGATGTACTTCATTTTGTATTCTAGTCATGCGTCGGTTTTCCTACACATGTCCAAATTGTTAAAACCAGCCGTAGGTACGGGTCGGCGTTCGACCCCACGATCCATAGGCGACAGATCGCTCCACGTACCGGCGGATCTGTTCTGGGTCAGGGACTATTCGAAGTAATAGTCCCTGATGTGCTCGGGTAATCAGCAATATTCCGCTATGACTACGCCTAACCACTTCGACGTTCGGTACGTCGTTCGGAATATTTAGTCTGAACATGCCGTTGTCGCCATAGAACCCATATGTCATCGTCCGCACGACATCGTCTTCGCATCTGAACTCAATATCGCCGCGCCTTGGCAGCCCGAGCGTGCTCAAAACCTCGGCAGCCCGCGCCGGAATTTCGACTTGGAAGGTATACTCGCCCGTAAACGATTCCAGCGAAACCCATGCCGTTCGAGCGTCCCTTGCGTCGAGAAGTCCTCTCGTAGGAGCTGGGCGCGCGCGACCGATTCTAGCGCTGATGACGGCGTCGTCCGGCCGTGATAAGGACAGGTCCGCCAGCATAGCGACGTTATCTTGGGATCGCACGCGCTTATTGTTGATGCGTGTGTACTTTCGGGCATAGTCCGCGATTTCGCCGTCAGTCGGTCGCTTAAGAGCGTTAAACCACTCATTGAATATGCCTATCCCGGCGGCGCAATCGTCGCGCGATGTTGTGACGAAACCGAGTTCGGTGTTTCCTGCAAAGGCAGCAGCGGTGCAGTTCGCAGAGCCGATATAGAGAGCTTCTGGACCAGTAGAGTCTGCAAGGACGTATAGCTTCGGGTGAAAGATTCCAGTTCGGCTGTCCGGGACTAGCCGCACTGCGATACCGGCTGTAATCGCGGACCTAATCGCGCTCGGGCTCGTAATGTAATTTCCAAGTCCGATGACGAGCCGAGAAGTTGCCCCTGAGAATCGCGGAAGAGCAACTAGTCTCTGAAATCCTGGCTGAGTCAAGAACGCAACGGCCACATAGTAGCAGGATCCGCGCAGAGGTCGAAATTCTCGTGTTAGCTCACCGTCGAGCGTACCCATGCTGGGCGTTAGGATAAATCGCCCCACCCGTCCACCTCACCGAAGATGCATTTAGCAGTCTTCAGTAGTACTTTCGATAGCGGGTCTCCTCCGCGGTGAAGCTGGGCGCGCCCTACAGCGGATGAACTTGGGCGTCTTATAGCGAATTTGCAATCGTTACGATTCGGCCGAGACCTCGCTGTACGTCTTCAATTTTCGTGACCCAGCTGATTCTCAACCAGCCCTCGAGCGAGTCGCCGAAGATGCGGCCCGGGATGGCGACCACGCCCCGGTTCTCGACGAGGTCGAGCGCCGCGGCGAGCGAGTCGCCGCCGTGCGGCAGCTTCACGCAGGCGTAGAACGCGCCGTCGACCGGGACGTAGCGCAAACCGCTCGCATCAAGGACCGCCGTCACCGCCGCGTGCTGCTTGCGGTACCACGCGGACTGCTCGCTCAGCGCGCCCGGCTCGCCGAAGATCTCGTACGCGACGCGCTGGCCGAACGAGCTTGCGGTCGAGGTCACCCAGGCGTGCGTCTTGATCAGCGCGTCGATCGTGCCGTCGGGCGCGAGCAGCCACCCGACGCGCATCCCGGTCAGCGCGTTCGACTTCGAGAGCGAGTTCGCGACCACGGTGTACGGATAGTAATTCGCCACGTAGCCCGGATCGCCGACGTACGTCAGCTCACGGTAGATCTCGTCCTGCAGCACCCAGACCGGCGGGCCGGCGCGGGCGAGGAGTCCTTCGGCGAGCCGCCGCGCATCGGCGTCGCGGAAGACGCGGCCGGTGGGATTCGCCGGCGACGCGATCACGATCAGGCGCGTCGCGCGGTCGACCGCGTCGAGGATCGCCTCGGCGTCGTAGCGGAAGTCGTCGTCGGCGCGCATGTGCACGCGCCGGTACGGGATCCCTTCAAGCTGCGCCATCTTGGCGTACGCCGGGAACGCCGGATCGATCACGAGCAGCTCGTCCGTCGCCGGGTCGAGCAGCGTCTTGATCGCGACGTAGACCGCTTCTTGCGAGCCGGTCGTCATGCAGACGTTCCGCGCGTCACGCATGTGCGGATATGCGTAGTGCGCCGCGATCCGCTCGCGCGTCGCCGCGTCGCCCGAGTTCACCGTGTACTTCACGCCGTGCTCCGCCGCCCACCGTGCGGCCGCCTCGATGAAGCGCTGCTGCGGCAGCAGCGCCGGCTCGCCCAGCCCGAGATCGATCGAACCGGGCTTCTTCTTCGCCGCGACGACGCGGATCAGGCTCGGCTCGATCGCCGTTACGCGCGGATTCATGATCGCAACGTCACCCTGAGGTTGTCGAAGGGTGCGGCGTCGTCGAGACCTTCAGACCGCCACCTCGAACTCACGCAGCGCCGCGTTGAGCGACGTCTTCTGATCGGTCGAATCGCTGCGCTCGCCGATGATCAGCGCGCACGGCGTCCCGAACTCGCCGGCCTTGAAATACTTCGGCAGCGTTCCCGGGATCAGGACGGCGCGCGGCGGCACCGTCCCCTTCGTCATCACCGGCTCGGAGCCGCGCACGTCGACGATCGGGGTCGACGCGGTCAGCACGACGCCCGCGCCGAGCACCGCCTCGGTGCCGACGCGCACGCCCTCGACCACGATGCAGCGCGAGCCGACGAACGCGCCGTCCTCGACGATCACCGGCATCGCCTGCGGCGGCTCCAGCACGCCGCCGATGCCGACCCCGCCGCTCAAGTGCACGTTCTTGCCGATCTGCGCGCACGAGCCCACGGTGGCCCAGGTGTCGACCATGGTGCCGTCATCCACGTACGCGCCGATGTTGACGTAGCCCGGCATGAGGATCGCTCCCTTGCCGAGGTACGAGCCGTAGCGGGCGACTCCGGGCGGCACGCAGCGCGCGCCGAGCTTCTTCCAATTCCGTTTCGTGGGTAACTTGTCGTAGTACGAAGGGAGACGGTAGCGGAACTTCAGCGCATCGAGCGAGCCGGCGACCTTGGCGTAGGCGTCGTCGACGATGCGCGCGCTGTCGAACCGCGCGAACGACAAGAGAATCGCTCGCTTCACCCAGGGGTGCACGACCCACTCGCCGTCGATCGGCTCGCAGACGCGCAGCACGCCGGTGTCGAGCGCCTCGAGCACCTCGTCGATCACGCGACCCGGCTTCTTCTTCACCGCCTTGGGCTCGTCGGCGAGGCGCTCCTCGAGCTCGGCGACCCGTCCCTCTAGGCTTCCATCCATCGACCCGGGCGTTCCCGCGCACCGCACCGTGCCTCCTCCGCCGCCGCGACGCGGTCCTGGAGGGGGAAGGCCGAGCAGCCGGGTAACGCGCCTTCCCGGCCATCAGGAGACGACGTGAACACCGCAGCGGACGACCTACGCATCAACGCAATCCGTTTTCTCGCGGTCGACGCGGTCCAGCAAGCGAATTCCGGGCACCCGGGGCTCCCGCTCGGCGCCGCGCCGGCGGCCTACGCGCTCTGGACCCGCCATCTCCGCTTCAATCCGGCCGACACCGCCTGGTTCGACCGCGACCGTTTCGTGCTCAGCGCGGGTCACGGCTCGGCGCTGCTCTACGCGCTGCTGCACCTGACGGGCTACGACCTCAGCCTCGACGATCTCAAGCAGTTCCGGCAACTCGGAAGCCGGACGCCCGGGCACCCTGAGTACCATCACACCAAGGGCGTCGAGGTCACGACCGGCCCGCTCGGCCAGGGCTTCGCGAACGCCGTCGGCCTGGCGATCGCCGAGGCGCACCTCGCCGCCGTCTACAACCGCGAGCAGACCATCGTCGACCACCACACCTACGTCATCGCCGGCGACGGCGACTTGATGGAAGGCGTCGCCTCGGAAGCCGCCTCGCTCGCCGGCCACCTCGCGCTCGGCAAGCTGATCGTGCTCTACGACGACAACAAAGTCTCGCTGGCCGGCGCGACGGACGTCACGTTCACCGAGGACGTGCGCGAGCGGTTCGAGGCGTACGGCTGGCAGACGATCGAGGTCGGCCCCGAAGCAGCGAACGACGCCGACGCGATCGACCGCGCCATCGCCGACGCCAAGGCCGACACGCAGCGCCCGTCGCTGATCGCGATCCGCTCGACGATCGGCTACGGCTCGCCCGAAGCCGGGACGTACAAGACGCACGGCGAGCCGCTCGGCAAGAACATGGAGGCGACGCGCAAGGCGCTGCACTGGGACTACCCGCCGTTCACGGTCCCCGACGAGCCGGCGGCGTTCTTCAAGAGCGTGGGCGCGAAAGGCGCCGGGCTGCAGGCCGAATGGAACGCGCGCTACGACGCGTGGAAAGCGGCAAATCCGGATCTGGCGGCGCAGTTCGAGCGCGCGCGCGACGGCAAGCTGCCCGCGAACCTGCCCTGGCCGTCGTTCACGGCGGAGAACGGCAGCATCGCGACCCGCGAGGCCGGCGGCGCGGTGATGAACGCGATCGCAGCGGCGCTTCCGGAGCTGGTCGGCGGCTCGGCGGATCTCGACCCGTCGACGAAGACGTACCTCAAAGAGCACGGTGATTTCCAGCCGCAGAACCGTGCCGGCCGCAACATCCACTACGGCGTGCGCGAGCACGCGATGGCGGCGGCGTCGAACGGGATCGCGCTGCACGGCGGGCTGCTGCCGTTCAGCGCGACGTTCTTCAACTTCCTCGACTATCTCAAGCCCGCGCTGCGGCTGGCGGCGATCAACCAGGTCCGCGAAGTGTTCGTCTTCACGCACGACTCGGTGTTCCTGGGCGAGGACGGCCCGACGCACCAGCCGATCGAGCAGCTCGCGATGCTGCGCGCCACGCCGAACGTGATCGACCTGCGCCCGGCCGACGCGCTCGAGACGCTCGAAGCGTGGAAGTACGCCGTGCAGCCGAAGACCGGGCCGTCGGTGATCGTCCTCTCGCGCCAGAAGCTGCCGTTCCTGGGCGCGCGCGACGCGGCGGTGTCGCGCGGCGCGTACGTGCTGCAAGAACCGGACGGCGGTCCGGACCTCATCTTGATCGCGACCGGCTCCGAGGTGCACCTCGCGGTTGCAGCGGCGAAGCTGCTGGCCGCGCAGGGGACGAAAGCGCGCGTCGTCTCGATGCCGTCGTGGACGCTGTTCGAGCTGCAGGACGCGGCGTACCGCGAGAGCGTCCTTCCGGCCCATGTCAAGGCGCGCATGTCGATCGAAGCCGGTGCGACGATCGGCTGGTCGAAGTACGTCGGCGACCGCGGGATCGCGTACGGGCTCGACCACTTCGGCACGTCGGCGCCGGCCGCCGCGATCGCCACCGAGTACGGTTTCACCCCCGAGCACATCGCCGGCGTCGCCGCCGGCCTCCTCGCGAACGTCTAGTCAGAAAAGAGAAAGAACGATCATCATGGGCGACCAGCTCAAGGAACTCGCCGCCGTCGGCCAGAGCATCTGGCTCGACAACATCCGCCGCAGCATGTTCGCCTCCGGCGAGCTGCAGCGTCTCATCGATCTCGGCCTGCGCGGAATGACGTCGAACCCGACGATCTTCGAGAAGGCGACGGGCAGCGGATCGGACTACGACGAGCAGCTCCGCACGCTGGTCGACGAGACGGACCCGGTGAAGGTCTTCGAGGCGATCGCGATCCGCGACATCCGCAGCGCCTGCGATCTCTTCCATCCCGTCTGGGAAGCGACGAAGGGCCTCGACGGCTACGTCTCGCTGGAGGTTTCGCCGACGCTCGCGCGCGACACGCAAGGCACGATCGAAGCGGCGCGGCGGCTGTGGGGCGAGGTGAACCGCCCGAACCTGATGATCAAGATCCCCGGCACCGCTGAAGGCATGCCGGCGATCAAGGCGACGATCGCCGCCGGGATCAACGTCAACGTGACGCTGCTGTTCTCGGTCGACCGCTACGAAGCCGCGGCGACCGCGTACATCGAGGGCCTCGAAGAGCGCGCCGCCAAGGGTCAGCCGATCGACCGCATCGCGTCGGTCGCGTCGTTCTTCGTCTCGCGCATCGACACCGCGGTCGACAAACAGCTCCAGGCCTTCATCGACAAGGGGAACCGCGTCGAGCACCTGCTCGGCAAGGCGGCGATCGCGAACACGAAGATCGCCTACCAGCGGTTCCTCAAGCTGTTCGGCGGCGACCGTTTCGCCGCGCTCAAGGCGAAAGGCGCGCACGTGCAGCGGCCGCTGTGGGCGTCGACGTCGACCAAGAACCCCAGCTATCCGGACCTGATGTACGTCGAGTCGCTGGTCGGCCACGACACCGTCAACACGGTCCCGCCGAACACGCTCGAAGGGCTGCTCGACCACGGCACCGTTCGTGCCGACACGGTCGCCGAGGACCTGGACGGCGCGCGGGCCGTCATCGACGGGCTCGCGAAAGCGCAGATCTCGCTCTACGACGTCACCGAAGAGCTGGTCGCCGACGGCGTGAAGTCGTTCGCGGACTCGTTCGACGCGATGCTCGAAGCGATCCGCGGCAAGCTCGAGAAGCTGCGGCAGGGTGCTCCGCCGAAGGTCGCCGTGAGCGCGCCGGGCGAGCTGGCGCGCGAGATCGACGCGGCGCTCGACAAGCTCGCGCAGGAACGTTTCCTCCACGCGCTCTCGGCGCACGATCCGGCGCCCTGGTCGAACGAACCGGCGCACGTCGAGATCATCAAGCACGCGCTGGGGTGGGTCGAGATCGCGCAGCAGACGCACGCGCAGAGCGGTGAGCTGCGCGACTTCGCTCAAGCCTGCGCGAAGCGCTTCGAGCACGTCGTCGTACTCGGGATGGGCGGCAGCTCGCTGGCGCCCGACGTGCTCCGCGCGACCTTCGGCAAGACGCCGGGCTTCCCCGAGCTGCACGTCCTCGACTCGACCGACCCGCAGCAGATCAAGGCGCTCGACGACCGCATCGACGTCGCCAAGTCGCTGTTCATCGTGGCCAGCAAGTCGGGCACCACGACCGAGCCCGACGCGTTCTTCCGCTACTTCTTCCAGCGCGTGCAGCAGACGGTCGGCGCGAGCAACGCCTGCGACCACTTCGTCGCGATCACCGACCCCGGCACGAAGCTCGAGCAGGAGGCGAAGGACTCGAAGTTCGTCCGCATCTTCACCAACGACCCGAACATCGGCGGCCGCTACTCGGCGCTGTCGTACTTCGGCATGGTGCCGGCCGCACTCGCCGGCTACGACGTCGCCGCGATTCTCGACCGCGCGATCAACGCGATGCACGCGAACGCGTCGACGCTGGCGGAGTACGACGCGCCCGGCGTGCGGTTCGGCGCGGCGCTCGGCGCGCTCGCCAAGCGCGGCCGCGACAAGCTGACGATCGTGACGCACCCGTCGATCCGCGCCTTCGGCGCGTGGGCCGAGCAGTTGATCGCGGAGTCGACCGGCAAGAACGGCACCGGGATCGTCCCGGTCGACGGCGAGCCGCTCGGCGACCCGCACGTCTACGGAGAAGACCGCGTGTTCGTCTACGCCGGCGCAACGCTGAGCGGCGACGAAGAGTCGGTGCGGCGCCTCGGCGAGCTCGCAGCCGCCGGGCATCCGGTGATCCGGCTTGCGATGGGCGACGTGCTCGACATCGGCGAGCAGTTCTACGCCTGGGAAGTGGCGACCGCGGCGGCCGGCGCGGTGCTCGGAATCGACGCCTTCGACCAGCCCAACGTGCAAGAGTCGAAGGACAACACGAAACGGCTGCTCGGCGAGGTCGCCGCGGCCGGCTCCTTCAGCGAGCCCGAGCCGCGCGTCCGCACGAGCGACGCGCTGATCTACGCGCTGAGCGGCTCGCACGGTACGGCGCTCGGAACCGATCTGCAATCAGCCGTCGCCGCCGTGGCGGAGCAGATCGAGGCCGGCGACTATGTCGCGTTCAACGCTTACGTCCCGATGGACGACGACGACGAGGCGGCGCTGCAGCGCTGCCGCGCGACGGTGCGCGACGCGCTGCACGTCGCGACGACGGTCGGCTTCGGGCCGCGCTTCCTGCATTCGACGGGGCAGCTCCACAAAGGCGGCTCGAACGAAGGCGTCTTCTTCCAGATCACCTACGACCCGCCGTCGGATCTGCCGATCCCCGGCATGGTCGGCTTCCGGACGCTGCAGCGCGCGCAGGCGCTGGGCGATTTCGAGTCGCTCGACAAGCGCAACCGCCGCGGCGTCCGCATCCACTTCCCCGGCGACCCGCGAGCCGGCCTCGCCGCGCTCGCATCCGCGCTCGAAGCCGCGGTCAGCGCGAAAGCATAGCCGATGCAGCTCGGGATGATCGGCCTCGGCAAGATGGGCGCCAACATGACGACGCGGCTGGTGCGCGGTGGGCATCAGGTCGTCGCGTACGACCGCGATCCCGCGGCGGTCCAGCGCAGCATCGGCGACGGCGCGACCGGCGCGGATTCGCTCCAAGATCTGGTCGCGAAGCTGAGCGCCCCGCGCGCGGTGTGGATCATGGTCCCGGCGGGCGCGCCGACCGACTCGACGATCAACGATCTGCTCGGGCTGCTGCAACCCGGCGACGCGATCGTCGACGGCGGCAACTCGCGCTGGACCGAGTCGAAGGAACGCTACGCGCGCTGCAAGGCGAAGGGCGTCTCGTTCGTCGACGCCGGGACGTCGGGCGGCGTGTGGGGACTCGCCAACGGCTACTGCCTGATGGTCGGCGGCGACGACGACGCGGTGAAGCGCGTCGAGCCGGTCTTCCTGACGCTCGCGCCGCAAGACGGCTACGCGCACGTCGGGCCCAGCGGCGCCGGCCACTTCTCGAAGATGGTGCACAACGGGATCGAGTACGGCATGCTCGCCGCGTACGGCGAGGGCTTCGAGATCCTGGAGAAGTCGGAGTACACGTACGACCTGCACCAGCTCGCGGCGCTGTGGCTGCACGGCTCGGTCGTGCGGTCGTGGCTGCTGGAGCTGGCCGAGCTCGCGTTCCGCGACGACCCGAAGCTGGGCGACGTGAAGGGCTGGGTCGCCGACTCCGGCGAGGGCCGCTGGACCGTGCAGGCCGCGCTCGACGAGAACGTGCCGGCGCCGGTGATCACGATGTCGCTGCTCTCGCGCTTCGTCTCGCGCCAGGACGAGTCGTTCAGCGCGAAGGTCATCGCCGCGTTGCGCAATCAGTTCGGCGGCCACGCGATCAAGTCCGAGAGCGGCGAGATCGTGGGCAACTCGGCCGTCCCCAAAGGCGGAAGCTGACCGATGGCGGTGACGGCGCCCGGCGGCGTCGCGGCGAACCCGCTTCGTAAGGGACTCCCCGTCGACCGCATCACCGACCCGTGCAACATCGTGTTCTTCGGCGCCAGCGGCGACTTGGTGAAGCGCATGCTGATGCCGGCGATGTGGAACCTGCGGCTCGAGGGCATCCTGCCGACGAACTACGGGATCGTCGGCTTCTCGCGCTCGCCGTACACCGACGACGAGTTCCGCGAAGAGATGCGCCAGGGCGTCGAGCAGTTCTCGCGCAACCCGCCCAAGGAGCCGCTCTGGAGCGACTTCGCGAAGCACATCTCGTACGTTCCGGGCGACTTCGGTGACGACAACTGCTTCATCAAGCTGCGCGAGGCGCTGGAGCGCAACGACGCGGAGCTCGGGACCGCCGGCAACCGCCTCTTCTACTTGAGCACGCCGCCGTCGGTGTTCGCGACGATCATCGACAAGCTCGACCACGACGCCCTCGGCCCACGCGACAACGCCAAGGGCTGGACGCGGATCATCATCGAGAAGCCGTTCGGCACCGACTTGGAGTCGGCGCGCGCGCTGCAAGCGGAAGTCGAGAAGGTCTTCGACGAGAAGCAAGTCTACCGGATCGACCACTACCTCGGCAAAGAGCCGGTCCAGGACATCATGGCGCTGCGGTTCGCCAACGTGATCTTCGAGCCGATCTGGAACCGCCGCTACATCGACGCGGTGCAGATCACCGCGGCGGAGACGGTCGGCGTCGAGCAGCGCGGCGGGTACTACGACAACGCCGGCGCGCTGCGCGACATGATCCAGAACCACGTGATGAACCTGATGGCGCTGGTCGGGATGGAGCCGCCGGTGTCGTCCGACGCGGACTCGATCCGCGACGAGAAGTTCAAGCTGCTGTGCGCGGTGCGCCCGTTCGACCCGGCGCGCGTGACGCTCGACACGGCGCGCGGGCAATACGACGCCGGCGCGATCGCCGGCAAGGCGGTTCCGGCGTACCGCGAGGAGCCCGACGTGCGCCCCGACTCGAACACCGAGACGTACGCCGCGGTGCAGCTCTGGATCGACAACTGGCGCTGGGCCGACGTCCCGTTCTACCTGCGCTCGGGGAAGCGGCTCGCGCACAAGATGTCGGAGATCGCGATCCGTTTCAAGCCGATCCCGCACCGGCTCTTCGGCGAAGCGGGCGACCAGCTCGACAACAACGTGCTCGTCATGAAGATCCAGCCCGACGAGGGCATCTCGCTGCGCATCAACGCCAAGGTGCCGGGACCGAAGATGCACATCCGCTCGGTTTCGATGGACTTCAACTACGGGACAGGATTCGGCGTCGTCTCGGCGCCCGCGTACGAGCGGCTGATCGCCGACGCGATGCGCGGCGACGCGACGCTGTTCACCCGCTGGGACGCGGTGGAGCGCGCCTGGACGATCGTGATGCCGATCCTCGAGCGCTGGCAGAGCACCGAGGACGAAAGCTTCCCGAACTACAACGCCGGCAGCCAGGGGCCGCAGTCGTCGGACCGCATGCTCGTGATGGACGATCGCGAGTGGCGCAAGATATGAGCCTGGACTCGGCGACCGTCTCGACCTCGGTCGAAGCGATTCGCGCCGCGCTGGCCGGAACCAAGACCTCCACCTCGACGCTGAACTTCATCGTCTGGATCGACGACGCGGAGCGGCGCGACTGGGTGCTGGAACGGGCCGCGATGCTGGCCGAGAAGCACCCGTCTCTGCTGCTGGTGTTCGACCACACGGGCGCGCGCGCCGGCGACGCGACCGTGACGACCGCACCGCAAGGCACGCAGGCCGCCTACACCGTGCAGGGCGAGCGCGTCGACATCGACGTCTCCGGCGCGGATGCCGCGACCGTCGTCGGCTACGTCACGGCGCTGTCGCGGCCCAGCGTTCCGACGCTGCTGTGGTGGACGGGCCGCCAGGAGAGCAGCCGCGAGATCTTCTTCGGGCTGCTGCCGCACGTGCAGACGCTGCTGTTCGACTCATCGGGCGGCACGCGCGACGAGTCCGCGTTGCGCGCGATCGTGGCGTTCCACCGCGAGCATCCGGAAGTCGTGCTGCGTGACCTCGCCTGGATGCGGCTGCTCCCGTGGCAGGACGCGATCGCCGACTTCTTCGACGACCCCGGATTGTCGGAAGAGCTCTACACGATCCGCGCGCTGCACATCGCGAGCGGCTCGGACTCCGAGGCGTTCTATCTCGGCGGCTGGCTCGCGAGCCGGCTCGGCTGGAGGCCGACCGGCCGCGACGCGTTCACCGACGCCCGGGACAAGACGGTCGCGTTCCACCGCCGGCGCGAGGGCGACATCCGGCGCATTCAGAGCATCTGTCTGGACAGCGAGACGTCGTGGTACCACGGTGAGGTGACCGACGACCCCGGCGCACTGAAGCTGTGGGTCGAAGGCGAGCACGCGCGCGAGCCGCACCTGTTCCCGCTGGCCGCGATCGACAACGCGAGCCTGCTCGAGCGCGCCGTCCTCGAGCCCGGCGCCGACGAGCTCTTCGAGACCGCGCTGCGAAGCGCCGGAACGCTGCTCGGCTAGACGATGGCTGATCTCAAGCCGGTGACGGTGCTCCCCGACGCGGCCGCGCTCGCAGAAGCCGCGGCGGATCATATCGTCGCGGTGTTGCGAGAGACGCTGGCACGCCAGGACTTCGCGCACCTCGCGCTCGCCGGCGGCTCGACGCCGCGCGCGGCGAACGCGTTGCTCGCTGCGCGGCCGCGGCGCGATGCGGTCGACTGGACGCGGGTGGTCTTTTGGTTCGGCGACGAGCGCTGCGTGCCGCCGGACCACCAGGACTCGAACTACCGGATGAACCGCGAGACGCTCCTCGACCGCCTCGGCATCGACCCGGGGCGCGTCCACCGCATGCGCGGCGAGGGCGACCCGAGCGCCGCGGCGGCCGACTACGACGCAGTGCTCCGGCGGGAGCTCGGCGAGCAGCCGCGGCTCGATCTGGTTCTGCTCGGCATGGGCCCGGAAGGCCATACCGCCTCGCTCTTCCCCGGCACCGTGACGGGCATGGACAACGACAAGCATTGCATCGCGCACTACGTGCCGCAGCTCGGCAAGTGGCGCATCACGCTGACGCCGCGCGCGATCAACGCCGCGCGCAACGTCGCGATCACCGCCGGCGGCGCCGAAAAAGCCGGCGCGCTGCACGCGGTCCTCGCAGGCCCGCGCGACCCCGACGCGTTCCCCGCCCAGCTCGTCCACCCCCGAGACGGATCGCTCCGCTGGCTCGTGGACGAGGCCGCCGCGTCGCAGCTCTAGCCGCCAGCCGGGTTCTCTCGCCGGCTCAGTAGCGCTTGGATCTCAATTGCAATCCATCTGAGCTTGTCGCAGGATGCGCTACGCCGCCGGGTCCGCGCGGAGTGCCGCGCGCGCTGGGATCGCCGCGGCGAGCAGCACGAGCGCCGCGAGGAACCAGGGTGCTCCCGGCAGGCCGTAGTCCTTGAGCGGTCCGATCGCGGCCGCGAGCGTCAGCGAGAAGATCGCCGGCCCGATCAAGAACGCCAAGCCGCGGAGGCTTCCGATCGCCCCTTGCAGCTCGCCCTGTTCGTTCGGCGCGACGTGCCGCGTCATCACCTGCTGCGCCGCCGCCGACGCGAGTCCCCAGAACATCAAGATCGGCGTCGCGATGAAGAACAGGATTCCGTTCGCCGCGAGCCCGTACAGCGCAAGCCCGGCCGCACCGGCAACGAGGCCCGTGTACAAGGCTTTCCGTTCGCCGAGCCGTTTGACGAGCGGCCCCGTCGCTGCCGCCTGAACGACGAACGACGAAATTCCGACGAACGCCAGCGACAACCCGATCATGCGCGAATCCCAGTGATACCGGTAGATCGCGTACAGCACGAACGTGCTCTGCAAGCACACCGACGCCAGAATGCTCAGAAAGCTCGTGGTCGCCAGCCCCGACAGTTCGCGATGGCGCCGGAGCAGCCGCAACGAGCCGAGCGGGTTGGCGCGCGCGAGCGTGAACGCCTTGCGCCGGTCTCGCGAGAGCGATTCCGGCAGCACGAAGATCCCGTAGAGCGCGTTGAGCAGGCTGCATACCGCCGCGGCCCAGAACGGCACGCGGTCTCCGTACGTGCCGAGGAACCCGCCGATCGCCGGTCCGATGATGAACCCGAAGCCGAAGGCCGCGCCGAACATCCCGAACGCACCGGCCCGCTTCTCCGGCGGAATCACGTCCGCGATGTACGCGCTGGCGGCCGTTGCGCTCGCCGACGTGATTCCCGAAACGACGCGCCCGACGAACAGCCAGGCCAGATTCGGCGCGAGGGCCATCACGACGTAGTCCAAACCGAGGCCTAGGTTCGAGAGCACGATGATCGGCTTGCGCCCGAAGCGATCGGACAGCACGCCGAGAACCGGCGAGCCCGCGAACTGCATCAGCGCGAACGACGTCCCGAACACCGCGAACAGCGCCGCGGCTCGGGGCGTATCGCCCGCCATGAAGTGCACCACCAGCGGGGCGAACACCGGCGCGATGATCCCGAGCGCGACCATGTCGAGCGCGACGGTGACCAGCACGAAGATCAGCGCCCCGCGCCCGGGCGGCGCCGGCTTCATCTCCATCGTCGGGTCGGCAACGGTTTCCGGGGTCGTCATCGAGCGTTCTCCGGTTCGGGTATCGCGTCCAGGGCTTCGATCCAGATCTCCACCGCGCGCTGAATCCGCGCGCGATCTGCGGTGGCGAGAAGGTCGAGCAAGAACCCGCGGTAGCCGGCGAGGATGACGGTCGCGATCGCGCGGGCGTCGCGCTTTCCGTAGCCTTCGTCGATCTTCGCCGCCCCGAGGTACGCGATCCAGTCGTCGACCGCACCACGCAGAAACTCGGAGTAGCGCTTCGGATCCTGCAGCGCGAGGCCATAGACCTCGAAGAAGAGCCGGAAGACCCGCTCGTTCTCCGGCGCGCTCATCAGCTTCCACGCCGCCCGCGTCGTCTCCGCATACGTGCGCGCATTCCGCGGCAACGTCGCGAAGACGGCCCGCTGGCGCGCGCGCAACTGCGCGAGCACCTCCCCGATCAAGTCCTCCTTGGACGCGAAATGGTACAGCAGAACGCGCGGGCTCAAGCCGACGGCCTTCCCCAACGGCCGCAGCGAAAGATCGGCGAGACCATGCGCGGCGACGTAGTCGGTGATCCGTTCGAGAAGGTCGGCGCGGCGAATGTCCGCGCTCTCTGCCATGGCCCCAGTCTAGCACAATGAAACGACTGTTTCAAGACCTCTCGAGGGACGGGAAGTACGAGCGCAGCTCGCCGTCGCGGCGGATGTCGGTGGTACAGCAGTGGAAGCTTCCGCCGAACGGGTAGACGCGGTCGAACGCGAGCGGGATCACCTCGCAGTCCAGCGACTGCAACAGCGCGATCATGGGCTGTTCGCTGCGCTCGACGACCGCGGTGTGCTCGTCGAGCATCAGGACGTTCATCGAGATCCAACTGCTGACGTCGCGGCTCGCGGCGCCGGTTCGCGACACCGGCGCCTCGATCACGCGCCAGCCGTTGGCCGTGAACAGCCCGATCGACGCGTCCGTGCACGGACGGGCCGGGTTCACCAGGACGATCCCCGGCCGAATCGGCACGAGCGTCGTACCGATGTGCGTCGGAAGCGCCTCGCGAAAACCGATGCGGTGCACCCGGAACTCCGGACCGAGATGGCGGCGCAGCCACTCGGCCCCGAGCTCGTTGCTGACCAGGTCGGGCTGCCAGAAGATGTCGCGGCCGAAGCGCACGAACGAGGCCGCGTCGAACGCGGGCTCGATCTCGGTCAGCAGCGGGCCGGAAGCGAAGTCGTACGGCGCGGCGCCGGCGCGCGCGCGCTCGTCGTAGAGCGCGTCCGCCATCAGCGGCTTCGGAACCGCGGTCCAGCGGGCGCCGCGCCGGAAGTACTCGGCAAGCAGCGTGCGGTAGGCGCGATACTCGAAGAAGCGCGCGCGCTGCGCCATCGGCGCCTCGATGATCTCCTCGCCGATCACCAGCAGCAGATCGCGCGGGCAGGCGCTTGCGCGTCCGAACGGCGCTTCCCAGTCCGGCGTCTTGACCGGCGAGGCGTGATCGACCGGATCGGGGCGGCGCACGACGATACCCCGGTCGGCGAGCACCTGGGCGAACGCGTCGAGCTGTCGTTCCGCTTCGTCGACGAGCTGTTGCATGATCCGCGCGCCGCCGAACGCACGGCCCGGATCGCCCGCGCGAAGATACGGCGAGAACGCCGGCTCGTACGCCGGCTCCGTCGCGCCGCGCGCCGTCCCGACGATCACCTCGCGCAGCGGATCCCACTCGTTCCACGACCGGACCGGGGATGCATCGAGCGAGGGTTGCTGCACCGTCCGCCGGTTCGCGCGGCACCGCAGCGAGTCCGTTCCCGAGCCCTGCACGAGCGCGGCCCCGTTGATCTGAACCTCGTCCCTGGGGAGGTCGCAATACAAGGACTCGCACCGCCCGAACCCAATTCGCTTCACGTCGCATGAAGCCGGAGCAGGTGATCCAGTACTGCGTGACACGCGGCCGCGGCTTGGCGAAAACGGCGTGGCTGGCGATGGTGAGCGCAGCGATGCTCGCGGCTGCGCCTCCCGCGCCGGACGGGATCGTATCCGGCCAGACGACCGTCAACGGCCGGCACGTCGCGTTTCTGGACGTGCGCTTAGCGGACGTCGGCGTGCGGATCGGTCTCGCCGACGGACGGCCCGGGCACGTCGGGCCGCTCGACGGGATCGCGCGCCGCTACCGCGCCGTCGCCGCGATCAACGGCGGCGACTTCGAGGCGTACGGTTCGCTCCCGATCCGCAATCCGAACCATACGCTCATCACGGGCGGCGGGTTCATGTTCAAAGGCGACGTCGGTGACGTTCTGTGGTTCGATGCCGGCAATCGCGCTACGATCGAACGAATCCCGCTGAAGATCGAAGGCTCGCTCGACGGACGGTGGACGTGGCCGAACAACTGGTACGCGTACTGGATCAACCGCTATCCGGCGGGAAGCTCCGAGACCATCACGATCTTCACGCCCGCCTGGGGCGAGCGTACCGGGCTGAGCGGCGGTCCGCAGGTGCAGGTCGCCGACGGCGTCGTCACGGCGATCAATACGAGCTCGACGATCATTCCGCGGAACGGCTTCGTCGTGTACTTTCGCGGAGAACCGAAGGCCGCTGCGCATTTCGCGGTCGGCCGGCGCGCCGGGTTTCGCATCGTCCGCGGCGACGGCCGGCCGTTGGGCGCATTCGCCTACGCGCGTGAAGCGATCGGCTGCGGCCCGCGCCTCGTGACGAACGGGCGCGTCACGGTCGACCCCGCGGCAGAGGGCTTTCGCGACCCGAAGATCCTCTACGACTCGGCGGCGCGCAGCGCCGTCGGCTTGACGCGCGACGGCCGGCTCATCCTCGCGACGTCTGACGGGACGACCCGGCAGATGGCCGACGTGATGCTGCGTTTGGGCGCATGGGACGCGATGGCGCTCGACGGCGGCGCCTCCGCCGGACTTTGGTACAACGGCCGCTACGTCACCGCGCCCGGCCGTCTTCTCAACAACGCGCTGTTGATCGTGCCGAAGTCACCGCGCTAGGCCGGCACGAACGAGCGGTGCTACGGGGGTTGTGACGGCACCGAGCTATTGCGGCCGGCGGGTGACCGCCGGCGCCTGAACCGGCGTGATCGCCGGGAGGATACTGCTCGCACCCGCTCCGGTCAGCGTCGGCAGACCGAGGCCGGAGACGTCGATGTTGCTTTGCGCGAAGAGGCCGCCGCTGACGCGGTTCAGCTCGACGATCGCCTTGTCGAGATCGGTCTGCGCCTGCAGCTCGCGGCCTTGCTGGTTCGCGACGTCGAGCTGCCGCTGCAGCACGAGGAACGTCGTCGACGTTCCGGCTTGGAAGCGGCGCTGCTCGCCGAGCAGCACGCGCTGCGCGGCCTCGCGCGCGGAACGCGCCGCGATCACGCGGTACTGCGCCTCGCGCAGCCCCTGGATCGCGTTCACCGCTTCGCTGCGGAAGCGCTGCACGAGCGCGGTCTCGTTGATCTGCACCTGCCGCTGCTGTTCCTGCGCGATCACGAGGTCCGCTTTGCCGGTGTGCTGCCCGATGGGGAACGAGAAGACGACCTGCGCGGTGTACGTCGGGTAGCGGTTGTCGAGCAGGTTCTGGAACGACTGGCCGAACTTTCCGTTCTGATACGCCGGCGGCGTCGGGAACGATGCCAGCGCCGACGGCGGGGCGATCGCGCCGAGCAGCCCGAACAGCGGGTTCGTCGACGCGCTCAGCGGATTTCCGGCAAAGCCGTTCGAGGTGTAGCCGAGCCCGAGGTCGAGCTGCGGCTTGAGCTGATCGCGCGCGAAGCCGAGGTTCACGTCCGCTTGCGCGCGCTGCGCGCGGACCTGCGCGACCTCGGGGCGGTTTTGGATCGCCGAGCTCACCAGCGCGTCGAGCGCCGGCTCCTGCGGAATCTGCGCGACCGGCGTGGTCGGCACGAGGTTCGCGAACCACACGGGGTCCGCCGGGTTCGCCAGCAGCAGTTGCTTGAGCAGCGTCTGCACCCGCTGCACGTTCTGGATCGCCGCGTAGACGTTGTCCTGGAACACGTTGACCTGCGTGTTCGCTTCGACGATGTCGGTCGGCGCGACCACGCCGCGCGCGGCGAGCCGCGCGTTCGACTGCGCCTGCGCCTGCGCGTTGCGCAGCCCTTCTTCTTGAATCGCGACGTTCTGCCACGCCGAGACGAGGTCGAAGTACGCGTTCTGGACCTGAACGATCGTGTTCGACGCCTGCGCCAGCGCGTTGCTGGTGCTGACGGCGGAGTTGATCTCCGCGAGCTGGATCTGCAGGCGCGGCTGGTCGATCGCGCGGCCGCGAAGCAGCGGCTGGGTGACGGCGAGCTGGAGCGCGGTCTCGTAGAACGGGTTGTAGCTGTTGAACGCGCTGTCCGAGCTGACCCGCGTGGCGACGAGGTTCGCGCTGTACGTGCCGCCGCGCTGCGTCAGGCCGCGGAACCCGGCTGTGGCGTTCGCGGTATCCGTCGTCACCGGGCCGCCCTGCGCGTTCGTGTTGAAGGCGCTGACGACCGGCGCCACCGAGTGCGAATAGCTCGGCACGAGCTGGAAGTTGACGTCGTACGCGCCCTTCGCCGCGATGATCTGGTAGTTCGCGATGCGCCGGTTCGACTGCGCCACGGCGAGCTGTGTGTTGCGCTGCAGCGCCATCACGACCGCGTCCTGGAGCGCCAGACCGACGAACGGCTGCTGCTGAACGCCGACGAGGTCGGGATTCGGGAGCGCGTTGACCGGCGAGCTGAACGGCGGCAACACCGGAACGATCGGCAGAACGACGGGCACCGGCGGCGGCGGGTTGGCAGCCCCGCGAATGTTCGCACCGGGCGTCTGCGCGTTGGTACCGCTCGCGCCGGGATTTCCGGCTGCGCCCGGTTGACCGGTGGTGGATCGTCCCGCCGGCGCGGTTCCGGGCGTCATGCCGCCGGCGGGAGCAGCCGACGCGGTACCTAGCGGCGCCAGCGTGGCTGGCCCGGACGGCATCGTAACTTGCGGCGCCGGGGTCACCGGCGCGGGCGTTGCCTGTCCCGGTTGCGGCGCTGGAGTCGTCTGCGCGAGTGCGGCGCCGGCGGACGTGACGAAGATGCACGCGCATAGCGCGAGCGCGACTCGACGGGATCGAGACATGCGAGTTCCTACTTGACCTTGACGGACGTCTCGACCGACATTCCGACGCGCAGCGGTTTGTCCGCGGGCGGGTTATCGACGATGATGCGGATCGGCAGCCGCTGCGTGACCTTGACGAAGTTGCCGGTCGCGTTCTGCGCGGGAACGAGGCTGAACGTGTTCTGCGACGCGGGCGCGATCGCCGAGACGTGGCCGTGGAACTCGACGCCCTTGTACGCGTCGACCTTGATGTCGACCGGCTGGCCGACCTTCACGCTGCCGAGCTGCGTCTCTTTGTAGTTCGCCGTGATGTACGTCCCGCTGGCCGGAACCAGCGTCATCAGCGACTGACCCGGCGTCACCGCCGCACCGACCGCGGTGTTCTTCGCGCCGACGTAGCCGTCGATCGGCGAGCGGATCACCGTGTACGCGAGCCGGTTCTTCGCCGCGTCGACCTGTGCTTGCAGCGAGCCGGTCTGCGCGAACGCCGCGCTGGCCTGGGCCTGCGTCGCCGAGACGCGGTACGGGTTGTCGCTTTCGGTCAGCCGTCCTTGCGCCGTCTCGAGCTGGCCCTGCTGCGCGCCGATCCCGGCGCTCGCCGCGGTGGCCGCCGCGATCGCCGAGGTGTAGCGCGCCTGCGCCTGCGCCACCGCGGTCTGCGCCGCCGTCACGTTGTCGACCGCCGCTTGATACTGCGCCTGCGCCTGCGCCTGCGCCGCCCGCTGCGCGTCGAGCTGCTGCGAGGCGATGTCGCCGGTGCGCACCAGCGCGGTGTACCGCGCCAAATCGGCGTTCGCGCGCTGCAGCGCCGCTCGCGCCGCCGGAACGCCGGCCTGCGCGACCCGGACCTGCGCCTGCGCTTGGCCGATCGCGCTGCGTGCGGCGTCGGCCTGCTGCTGCGCCGACTGCGCCTGGGCGGCGGCGTTCTGGATCGAGCTGCGCGCGGCGGCGATTCCGCCCGCCCCCTGCGTCGCCTGCGCGGCGACCTGCGCCTGCGTCAGCGAGACGTTCTCTTGCGCGGCGCGCGCGTTCGCGCGCTGCGCCTGCAGCGCGGCCTGCGCCTGCTGCAGCGCGGTGCGCTCGTCGGCGTCGTCGAGCCGCACCAAAACCTGGCCTTTGGTCACCCGCTGGTTCGTGTCGACCGGAATCTGCGAGACGCGCTCCGCGATCTTGCTCGAGATCGTCACCGTGTCGGCGTCCACGCGCGCGTCGTCGGTCGTCTGGTGCGTCGTCGCGTACGACAGGTACCGGACGCCCCAGATCAGCACCGCGACGAGCACGATGCCGCCGATCACGATCGCCCACAGCGGCGGCCGGCGCCGCTTGGTCGTCGTGACCTCGGTCTCGACCGTGTCCGCGGGAGGCGCGGCGCCGCGTCCGTCAGGCGCGGTCCGCTGCGGCGGTGGGGCTTCTTGGGTGCGGGTTTCCAACTTAGGCTGAGACTCCGTTGAGGAAGACGTCGACCACGCCGTCGAGCACGGCGCGGTCGGGGACGGTGCTGTCCCAGAGCTTGCGGCCGACGACGTACGAGAAGAGCATGCCCAGGAAATAGCGCGACGCGAACACCGGCTCGCCGCGGACGAGCCCCGCTTCCGCTTTGCGGGTGAAGTAGGCGGCGAGCTCGGCCTTGATCTCCGAGGGGCCGCGCCATTCCGGCACGTCGGCGCTGCCGGCGGCGTCCTCCGCGAGGGAGACGCACATCATGCCACGCCGAGGGAGCATGTGCTCGACGATGCTGTAAGCCAGCAGGCGCAAGTCCGTCGCGAGATCCTGGCCCGGCAAGCCGGCGAGGATCGACCGGAACTCCTCGACGCCGCACGCCTGCTCGCGCATCGCGTCGAGCAGCGCGCGCTTGGAGCCGAAGTGCCGGAACAGCGTCGCTTCGTTGACGCCCGCGCGCTCCGCGACCTCACGCGTCGTCGTCCCGCGCGTGCCGTTCCGCTCGAACAGCTCGCGGGCCGCCGCCAAGATCTTCGCGCGCGTCTCTTCGACGCCCGCGTGGGAGCGCTGTGCGGTGATCATCAGTTCTTGTTCTTCTTCGTGAAGACCGAGTCGTCGACGGCGACGTTCGTCTTGTACTCGGCGTAGGTGCCGTGGGCGACGGCCTTGGCGTACGGAATGGCGATGTCGGCGTTCTGCTCGGCGAGCATCGAGTAACCGCCCACCTCGCGGAAGGTCTGCGTCATCGTGATGTGCCCGCCGTTGTAGTAGTCGTACCGGATCGAGTCGACCGTCCAGGCGACCGGATCGATCAGAACGGTCTCGTGATCGATCATCCCGCGCACGCGCTGGACGAGCTTCAGCTCGATGTCCTTGCGCCCGTTGTAGTCGCGCTCGCCCTCGTAGGTGATGTGGAAGCGCTTCTCCCAGCTCGACGGATCGCCGACGTCGGCGAACATCTTGTCGAAGCCCTTCGCGAGCGCCGGAACGCGGTCGAAGACGACCTCGTAGTTCGACGGCTTCTTGTAGTACGTCGTACCGTCGAGGTGCTGGCGCAGAAACGGGAACGAGGTCAGCCGCAGGTCGACGTGGACGCGCCCCTGATAGCTGCTCAGGCTCGGATTGCGCTCCTGAACCCGGGCCAGGATCGCGGTGGGATCGGTCGGGCGGTCGGCCGCCGCGTACGCCGGGATGCCGAGCAACGCGAACGCCGCCGCGAACGACGCGGCCGCGATCCGCTGCAGCATCCGCGGCCGGCGGGGTGCGCGCTCCTGCGGGATCAGCGGGAACGCGAAGACGCGGTCGAGCCCGGTCAGCGCCAGCACGTCGCGGACGGCCGGGGTCACCGGCGCGACCTCAACGGCGCCGCCGCGCTCGCGCAGCCGGCGCAGCGCCGTGACCAGCGCGGCGATCGTCTCGGGCGGGAGCCCGTCACCCGAGAGCGCGACGCGCAGCCGGGGACTGCGGCCGTCCGCGGCCAGCAGGGCGTCGACGGCCGTGACCAGCTCGGAGCGGGCGGCCGGGTCGTGGGCGTTCAAACGAAGGACGTCTTGTGTCTGTATGTCTTCCATGAATGATCTCGTGCGTGTAGGTACTTGCATGAACACTATACGCGAAGAGCCGGATTCGTGCAAGTACCTGCTTGCAACATCGGCGTGCACCAACCCGACCTAGCGGCGTTCGCCAGGCAAACGGGGCTCGGCGAGGCGCAGATTCACGTCCGGGCGCTCGCCGATCACGCCGGTGTCCCCGCCGCCACCGTCGCCCGGCGGCCGGGGGAGCCGGTCGTGTGGCGGCAGGATGACGGCCGGCTCGTCTACCCCGCCTCGATGATCAAGGTCCCGCTCGCCGTCGCGGCGGCCCTGGCGATCGCGGACGGCCGCCTGCGCTGGAACACGCCGGCGGTGATCGACGCGCGCAACGCGACGGTGAACGACGCGCCCTCGCCGATGGTCCCCGGCTACGCGACGACGCTCGAGGAGCTCGTCACCTGCATGCTCCAGCGGTCCGACAACGTGGCGACGAACCAGCTCTACGACCTGCTGGGCCGCGACCGCGCCAGCGCGGACCTGCAGGGGCTCGGGTTCCCGGGGACGGCCTTCCGCCGCAAGCTCTCCGGCGCGCTGCCGCTGATCGACGATCCCGGCGCGACCGGCCGCAACACGTTCCCCGCGGCCGAAGCGGCGGAGCTCTTCGCCGCGCTCGCCGAGGACCGGGTCCCGGAAGCGGCGGCGCTGCGGCGCATCCTGGCCACCTCGTGGTGGGACGTGAAGCTCTCGCGCGGGCTTGAGCCGGGCGACGCGTTCGCGCACAAGACCGGCGACACGGACGACGTCTCGCACGACGGCGGGATCCTGACGCTTGCGAACGGGTCGCGCTGGATTCTCGTTGTGTACACGGAATTGCCGAGCAGCGAGGAGAACGACCTCCGCTTCGGGGCGTTCATGCGGGCGCTCCGTCCGCATATGCGCGCCGCCCTGCAAGGGGACGCGGACTTCCAGCCTGCGAACGGCGCATAACCTCACCCGACTGATGGAGTACAGGATGAACCGAATCACGGTGCCGGCGCTCGCGCTTCTCGCGATCGCCGCGCTCGTTGCGCCCTCGAGCGCGGCGTCGAAAGGCCCGGCCGCCGGCAAGAACGTGCACGTCGGCGTCATCGCCGACGTCACCGGCGGCGCCGGCGTCTACGGCACGCCGCAGAAGAACGCGTACGAGCTCGCCAACGAGGACGTGAAGTCCGGCAAGATCGACGCGGGCGGCGCGAACCTGGTCTTCGACGTGCAAGACGCCGCCAGCGACGGCGCGCAGGTCGTGAACCTGATGCAGAAGTTCACCACCGACGGCCAGACGCCGATCGTGCTCGGACCGACCCTCTCGGGTGAGGCGTTCCGCGCGTTCCCGATCGCGAAGAACGCGAACTTCCCGGTGATGGGCACGTCGACGACCGCCGAAGGCGTGACGGCAATCGGTCCCAACGTCTTCCGCGACTCGCTGGCCGAATCGCAGGTGATCCCGACCACGGTGAAGCGGACCCACGACAAGTGGCACTACAAGACCGCGGCGATCATCTTCGGCGACGACAACGCGTTCACCAAGACCGACGGCGACATCTTCGCTCGCGAGCTGAAAGCGGCCGGCGTCGACGTCGTCGACACCGAGACGTTCCACCAGAAGGACACCGACTTCCAGCCCGCGCTGACGCGCATCGAGTCGAAGCATCCCGACGTGATCGCGATCGGCGCGCTGTTCCCCGAGGCGACGAAGATCATCACCCAGGCCGGCAAGCTCGGCATCAAGGCGCACATGATGGGCGGCAACGGCCTGAACTCGCCGGAGATGTACAGCGTCGCCGGTCCGGCGGCGCAAGGCACGGTCGTCGGCGCCGCCTGGTACTCGGGCGCGAAGTACCCGTCGAACGTCGACTTCGTGAAGCGCTACACCGCCAAGTACGGCAAAGGCCCCGACCAGTTCGCCGCGCAGTCGTACGCCGCCGCGCAGATCGTCGCATACCTGGTCGCGCACGGCGCGACCACCAAGGACGAGATGCTCTCCGGTCTGCGGGGCGTGCGGGTGATCCAGACGGTGCTCGGCCCGATCGGATTCGACGGAAGCCGCGACGTGAAGTCGTCGCCGGTGATCCTCTCGATCGTCAAGGACGGCTTCACCTACTTCCACTAGAACGGAGTAGTCGCCGGAGATGATCGCGCAGCAGCTCCTCAACGGGCTGTTCCTGGGAGCCGTGTACGCGCTGTTCGCGGTCGGCTACACGCTCGTGTTCGGCGTGCTCGACATCCTGAATCTGGCGCACGCGGCGATCTTCACGGCCGCCGCGTTCGCCGCGTTCTCGCTGGCCGCCGGCGGGATGCCGCTCCCGGCGGCGTTCTTGCTCGCGGCGGTGATGGCCGGGATCATCGGCATCCTGCTCGACCGCGTCGCGTTCGCGCCGTTGCGCGCGCGCAACGCCGGGACGCTGGTGCCGCTGATCTCGTCGATCGGCGTGGCGATCGTCATCGGCGCCGTGCTGCGCGGGATCTACGGCGTCGACGAGCGGCACTTCACGCTGGGCGGGCTGGAGACCGCGCAGGCGATGCACGCCGGCCCGGTGACCTTCACGACGGTCGAGCTGACGATCTTCCTGGCCGCGCTGGCGCTGATGGTCGTGCTGAGCTGGATCTTGCGCGCCACGACGCTCGGCCGCCGCATCCGCGCGGTCGCCGAGGACCGCGTCGCCGCGGCGCTGCTCGGCGTCGATCTGGAGCGCACGATCGCGGCGACGTTCTTCATCGCGTCGTCGCTGGGCGGCGCGGCCGGCGTGCTGACGGGCCTCGAGTACAACAGCGTGACGCTCGACATGGGCGGCCCGATCGAGCTGAAAGGGCTGGCCGTGATCATCCTGGGCGGGATGGGCAGCGTGACCGGCGCGGTGATCGGCGGCTTCATCCTCGGCGCGGTGGAGACGTTCGCGGTCGCGTACGGCCTGTCGGCCTGGCGCGACGCGATCTTGTTCGGCGTGATGTTCGTACTGCTCGTCGCGCGGCCGACGGGGCTGTTCGGCAAGCGCGCGCTGCGCGCCGCGTGAGGACGGCGGTGCGCTGCGCCGTGGCGGCCGAAGCATGAGCGCGCTGATCGACTTCTACGCCAAGCACTCGCGCCTGGTCGATCAGATCGGAATCAACGCGATCCTGGCCCTCTCGCTGTCGGTCTCGCTCCAGGCCGGTCAGCTCGCGCTCGCGCAGGCCGCGTTCATGGGGATCGCGGCGTACGTCTCGACGATCCTGGCGCTCAACGCGCACTGGCCGCTGCTCGCGACGATCGTCGTCGCCGTGCTGGTCTCGACCGTCGTCGCGGCGATCCTGGCGTACCCGGTGCGCCGCCTGCGCGGTGTGTTTCTGGCCATCGCGACGATCGGCTTCGGCGAGATCGTGCGCGTGATCGCGAACAACCTGAAGATCACCGGCGGCGCCGAGGGGATCAGCGGCATCCCGAACGACGCCACGACGCCCGTGATCTACGGCGCGCTGGCGCTGGTCGCGCTCGTGCTGTTCCTGCTGTCGAAGACGAAGTTCGCGCTCGCGGTGGCGCTGGTGCGCGAGGACGAGTACGCCGCCCGCGGCGTCGGCATCGACGTCGGCGCGATCCGCACGCTCTCGCTGGCGCTGGGCGGCGCGATCGCGGGCTTGGGCGGCGCGCTCTACGCGCACGCGTCCTTCTTCATCACCCCGACCGACTTCGGCTTCGCCCGCATGGAACAGATCCTGGTGTGGTGCGTCGTCGGCGGCGTCACCAGCCCGGTCGGCGCGGTGCTGGGCGCGGCGCTGCTGTCGGTCCTGCCGGAGGCGATCCGCTTCCTCGCCGACTACCGCGAGATCTCGAACGGGGTCATCCTGCTGGCGGTGATCCTGTTCGCCCCCGGCGGCCTCTCGTCGCTCTGGCGCGCCCGCCGCCGCACCGCCGCGCGCCGCGTGACGCGCGCGGCGACGTAGTGATCCCCACGTGCTGAAGCTCGAGCACGCCGGCGTCCGCTACGGCGGGGTCGACGCGCTGCGCGACGTCTCGCTTGCGATCGAGCCGAACCGCGTGCTCGGCCTGATCGGCCCGAACGGCGCCGGCAAGACGACGCTGGTGAATGCGACGACCGGTCTGGCGCCGCTCGCGTCGGGGACGATCGCGCTCGACGGCACGCGCATCGACGGCATGCCGCCCCACCGCATCGCGCGCGCCGGGATCGCGCGCACGTATCAGAACATCCGCCTCTTCGGCGCGCTCGACGTCGACGCGAACCTCGCCGCCGGCGCCTACGCGCGGCACCGGCGCCTGTCCGAAGCCGAGATCGCGGCGCTGCTGGACCGTGCCGGAATCCCCGAGATCGACCTGAACGCGCGCGCCGGCTCGCTCCCGTACGGCGACCAGCGCCGGCTCGAGATCGCGCGCGCGCTCGCCGCGGCGCCGAAGGTGCTGATGCTCGACGAGCCCGCCGCCGGGATGAACCCGTCCGAGACGACGCGACTGGTCGAGACGATCCGCGCGATCGCGGCGAGCGGGATCGCGGTGCTTCTGATCGAGCACGACATGACGCTGGTGCGCGCCGCGTGCGACGCGGTCGTCGTCCTGAACTTCGGCCAAGTGATCGCAAGCGGGACGCCGGCCGCCGTTGCGCGCGATCCGGTCGTCGTCGAGGCGTACCTCGGCACCGGCGCGGAGGCGCTGGCGCATGAGTGAGGCTCGCATCGCGCCGGAAACGGCGCGCGCAACGCTGCTCGCCGTCGACGCGCTCCGCGCCGGCTACGGCAATATCGAGGCGCTGCACGACGTATCGATCGCGCTCGAGCAGCGGACGCTGTGCGCGATCGTCGGCGCGAACGGCGCCGGCAAGACGACGCTGCTGATGACGCTCGCCGGCGTCCTGTCCGCGCGCGGCGGCCACGTCCGTTTCGACGGCGACGAGATCACGCGCTTGTCCTCGCACGCGCGCGTCAAGCGCGGCCTGGTTCTGGTTCCGGAGGGCCGGCGCATGCTCCCCGGCATGAGCGTCGAGGAGAACCTTCAAGTCGCCGCCAGCGCGAGCGGCGCCGAAGGTTTCGCGCGCATCGACGGCCTCTTCGACCGCTTCCCGATCCTGCGAACGCGCCGCAACGTCCCGGCCGGCTCGCTGTCGGGCGGCGAGCAGCAGATGCTCGCGATCGCGCGCGCGCTCGCGATCGGTCCGAAGGCGCTGCTCCTCGACGAACCCTCGATGGGCCTCGCTCCGAAGCTCGTCGACGAGATCTTCGCGATCGTCGCCGACGAACGCGCCCGCGGCACGTCGATCTTGCTGGTCGAGCAAAACGCCCGCCGCGCACTCGCGCTCGCCGACCGCGCCTACGTGATGGAACGCGGCCGCATCGTCCTGACCGGCACCGGCGCGGAGCTCGCCACCCACCGCGACGTCGTCGCCGCATACCTCGGCGGCTGAATCGCCGGTACCGCGCAAGCCAGAAAAGCGCGACGTTCCCGCGAGCCGCTCGCAACAACGGTGGATAGCCACCGTCGTGCTGTGGACAACCGGATCGCTTTGTCGGCGGCCGTGCAAAGATCGCGGTTCGCACCCTTGCTTCCCGACGAAAGTCGCACTATGATGCGTGCACGTCGGAGGCAACGAAGGCGGGTGAGCTGGCGAGAAGCTCACCGATCCCGCGGTAGACGCGGGATCGAGGCGAAGTTCGACGCCGTCTTGGCTGATGTTGAATCGGCGAGGATTCGCGCAGATCGATTCTCGTGCACGCGAGGCCGTCCGGATTCCGGGCGGCCTCGTCGCATGTGCGGCCGGCGAGTTCGCCTCGTTCGAATCGATGGAACGCGAGTTGCCCGTCTGATGCGCGCCGATCCGCATGTGGATAGCGGGGAATGCTGCGGATCAGCGTGGAGAACTGAAGTTTCTTGTGGAGAAGCGGCTTGACGAGCCGTTGCCCTATTGCGCGATCATCGACGCGTTCGTATGATGTGAACACGTCGGCGGCAACGACGACGGACGAGCGGCGAGAAGCTCGTGGACCTGAAAGACGATGAGGTTCGGTGCAAGCCGGACAGCGTGAGAAGTCAGGACCTTACGAAGTTCGACGACGTAATGGCTGTCGAAAGACAGCGAGGACGTTCGCAGATCGGATTCTCGTGCTGACCGAAGCCGACCGGGGCAACCCGGGCGGTTTCGTCGCGTTCGAACGCCGGCGCACCGCGCGCCATCGTGCCTAGGCGAGGTGCGCGCACACATCGTTGTGCCGGGCACTCGCGGAGTGCGCGGAGCCCAGGATGGGCGTGAGCGCACGGAGCGGTAGCTGTCGGCGCGCACGATGCGCGCCGACAGCGTGCCCGGCACAACGATGTGTGCGCGCGCCTCGCCCCGCCACAATCCCCCCGGCCCTGTGGATTGCGCGAATCCCTGCGAATCCCCGTGCACAACCAAACAATCTTGTGGAGTACCGCCAAGCACCACTTGCGCGATGTTTGAACGACGCCGTATGATGCGTGCACGTCGGCGCAAGTCGACGGCGAGTAGCGAGAAACTCGCCGGCACGCGAAGCAGATACGGAAGGCGAAAGCCCGACGGATGTGACGAGGCCGAGACGAATACGACGCCCTCCTGGCTGAGCCGATCGGCGAGGGGACGCGCTCCCTCGATTCTCGCGCGAATACGAAGCCGCGACGGCCCACGCCCCGCGGCTTCGTCGCGTCTATGACCGCCTTCTGCCAGATTCCGCCGACCTACGCAGAAATCCGTAGGAACGCGGCGAACGAGCGCGTCATGAAGCGCGTTCGGATGATTTCCGCTGCCGCGGCGTTGCTGCTGTTCGCCGTGAGCGCCACCGGTGCGCCGGCCGCGAACGGCGGCGGCACGACGATGTTCCGCGGCTCGCCCGCGCACGAAGGCGTCTTCCCCGGACGCGGCCTCGCCGGCTACGGCGGCGTGCAGTGGCGCTTCCGCGCGACCGGCGCGATCCACGGCTCGCCGGTGGTCGCGGGCGGCACGCTCTACGTCGGCAGCAGCGACGCGAAGCTCTACGCGCTCGACGCGCGCACCGGCACGCAGCGCTGGTCTCGGGCGCTCGGCGCGCCGGTCTCGTCGACGCCCGCGGTAGCGGACGGCATCGTCTACGCGCAGACGCACGCCGGCCGCATCGTCGCGCTCCGCGCCGCGACGGGCGCAACCCTGTGGGAGCGCAAGACCGGCCCGGATCTCCCGCTGCCGTGGGGCCACGAAAGCGGCGACCTCTACTCCTCGTCGCCGACGCTCGCCGGCGACGTGCTGCTGATCGGCGGCGGCGACGGCGCGCTGCGCGCGCTCGACGCGCGCAGCGGCCGCGAGCGCTGGCGGTTCATGACGCGCGGCCGCGTCCGCGCGACGCCCGCCGTCCATGTCGGCCGCGTCTTCATCGCGAGCTTCGACGGCGACGTCTACGCAGCCGACCTCGCCACCGGCAAACAGCTCTGGCGCTTCGAGACCGAAGGCCACGGCCTCGACTCCGGCAAGTTCGGCTACGACCGGCGCTCGGTCCAGTCGTCGCCCGCGGTGGCGGGCGGCGTGGTGACGTTCGGTTCGCGCGACGGCCACTTCTACGGCGTCGACGAGACGACCGGGAAAGAGCGCTGGCGCCTGCACGACACCGTGTGGTGGATCAACGCGTCGCCCGCGATGGAGAACGGCCGCGCGATCGCGACGAGCTCCGACGGCCGCTACGTCGAAGCGGTCGAGGCCGCGACCGGCAAACCGCTCTGGACGTTCGATGCCGGCGCGAACTTCTTCGGCTCGGCCGCGATCGCGGGCGACGTCGTGTTCGCCGGCGACTTCGAGGGCCGTCTGCACGCGATCGACAAGAGCACCGGCAAAGCGCTGTGGCGCTTCCAAGCCGAGGGCAGCCGCATCGTCACCTCGCCGGTCGTCGCCGACGACCGCGTCTACTACGGCGCCGACGACGGCTCGGTGTTCGCACTGAACCTCACGCACGGCGCGCCGCTGAAACGTGCGCTGTTCTGGGACGCGGCGTACACGAAGTCGGTGATGAGCGGCTCGCACGAGCGTCTCAAGACGTACTTCTCCGCGCGCGACTACACGGTGCTCGACGCGGAGGCGCTCAAAGCATTCCTCGAGGCGCGCATCGCCGACCGCGCGCCGAGCGTCGTCGTCTTCGCGATGGACGATCTGCCCGACGCGCTGCGCGACGACGCGCACGGACGGGGCGCGTTCCGCCGCTACCTCGACGCGGGCGGCAAGGCCGTGTGGCCCGGCGCGCCGCCGACGCTGATCCGGCGCGACCGCACCACCGGCGACATGGACGTCGCCACCGCGATGAACCGCGCGCGCCCCGCCGCGCTGCTCGGCATTCGCTTCGAGCGCGCGAACTTCGACCCGCTCACCGAGCACGTCACCGACGCCGGCCGCCGCTGGAACCTCGACGGCTGGTGGAACGGCACGTGGTCCGCCGACGCCGCGTCGGTCACGACGGTCCTGGCGCGCGACGAGAACGGCGAAGCCGGGATGTACGTGAAGCGCTACGGCGGCCCCGAAGGCACCGGCTTCGTCGGCATGCGCGTCCCCGACGGCGCGCCGCCGTCACCGCAGTACCTCGGCATGCTGCAGGTCGCCGCCGAGTACTTCCCGCGCTAGCCCGTCCGCCGCGCGCGCGCCGCGCGCCGCGCTAGTTGCCGCCCCACGCGGTGAACGGCGCGGGCTTCGCGTACGGCGGGCCGACTTCGATCGTCGCGTCGAGATGCTGCACGAGCTGGAGCGCGCGCAGGTCGCCGGCGTACGGCTTGCCGTTCACCCACACCGCGATCTTCTCGTTCTTCTTCGGCTTCGCGCCGGCGACGCCGGTCTTCGTCAGCGGCTGGCCCCAGACGTCGAAGAAGTCGGCCAGCGTGAACGTCCGGAAGCTCGGCGACTCGATGTGGATGATGCCGTCGGGCGTGTGCGTGTGGATCCAGTAGAAGCACTGCCCGACGAGCGGGCGCCCGATGTCGTCCGGGATCGCGACCGGCTTGCCGTGGTCGAGGATGGTCAGGTGCTGATGGATGTGCATCAGCGAGCCCTCCATCTGCTCGCACCGGATGCCGTCGACGGGCTGCCCCGCCGGCACCGCGGCGCGCGCCGCGCCCGCGCACGCCAGCACGGCGGCGGCGGCGAGGGAGACGAAGAGCTTCATCGGTCGCTTCATGGTCACCGGTTCTAACGCGACCCCGAACCGCGCCGTTCCTCCTGAGCCGCGCTGACGCGCGAGCCGGCCCTACGCGTAGCGCGCGGCGACCTCGGCCGCGATCCCGGCGGCCGCGCGGCGCGCGGCCTCCGGCGCCGTCACCTCGGCTTCGGCGCCCCAGCCGAGCGACCAGCGCACGATCTCGAGCGGGTCGGCGACGCGGTACGTGATCTCGACCGCGCCGTCGGCGAGCTGCGCGATCCGCCGGTCGCGCGCGGTCGATGCGGCCGCCGCCGCTTTGGCGATCACCCGCGAGAACCGCACCGTCACCTCGCTGAGCGCCTCGCCGTGCACGACGCCGCTGACCGAGTCGGCGCCGTACGTGTCGAGGTTGAAGTCGGCCGGCTTGTCGAACGTCTGCGGCGTCACGGCGACCTCGGAGACGTTGTCGACCGCGAAGGTGCGGAGGTCGGTGCGGTTGTGGTCGTAGCCGACCAGATAGACACGGCCGTTGGAGACGATGAAGCCGTACGGGTCGACGCGCCGCTGCGTGCGCGCGCCCTTCTTGTCGGTATAGCCGAACTGCACGCGGCGGCGGTCGCGCTGCGCGCTCTGCAACTGCTCGAACGCGCGCTCGACCGCGTCGTCCATCGCGACCGACTCGAAGCGGATCGCGAACGACGCGGTTTCCATCGACGCCTCGGTGCGGCGGTCGCTGGAACGCAGCAGCTTCTGCGTCGTCTCCTCGATCGCGGTCGCGAAGGTCGGCCCGAGCGACGACCCGAGCCGCTTCAGCGTGACGAGTCCTTGGAGCTCGCGGTGCGAGAGGTTCAGGCGGCGCAGGCTGTAGCCGTCGGCGAACCGGTAGCGCCCGCTGGCGCGGTCGAAGTACCACGGAAAGCCCGCGTCGGAGAGCACGCTGAGATAGCGCCGCAACGTGCGTGTGCTGGGCGGCTTCTCATCCGCGATCTGGTCCTTGAGCTCTTCGAACGTGAAGCGGCCTTCGTCGATTGCGCTGAGCAGCCGAACGAGGAGGACGACTTTCGGCTCGGCCCGTTCCTCCGACACGACGGTGTGTCTTCGTCGCAATTTCTTCGGTGTCCGTGTCGTTTCTCGTAGGGTGCTGTGAGGACGCGAAGAATCGGTCCCGAAAAGCAGCCCGACCCCGGTAAGGAGCACCATGGACGACCCACGCCCAGAATCTTCCGTAGAACGGAAGGAGTTTCTCCGCCGCTCCGGCGCCCTCGGCCTGGCCGGGGCGGCCACGCTCGGCTTCCCGCTTCTCGAGACCCGCGCCGTCGGCGCGGCGCCCCTGCTTCCGCCGCGTGACGTCATCGCCGCGGGCGGCGGCGCGACCGTCAAGATCGGTCACATCGACGGCTTCTCGGGCGTCTACGCTGCCGCGTCGCAGTCGCAGCACCACGGTATGGAAGTCGCCGTCGCGGAGGCGATGAAAAAGAACAGCCGCATCAAGTACGAGCTGGTCAAAGGCGACGACGCCAGCAAGCCCGCGACGGGCACGACCGAAGCGAATCGTCTGATCTCGCAAGAGAAGGTCGACGTGCTGACCGGCTGCCTCAGCTCGGCGGTCGGCCTGGCCGTGTCGGCGCAGGCGCAGATCTCGAACGTCTTCTTCATGGCCGTCGGTACCCACGACACGAACATCACCGGTCCGAAGGCGCACCGCGTGACGTTCCGCCAGACGACCTCGAACGCGATGCTCGCGAACGCGGTCGGCCCGGAGCTCCTCAAGCACGGGAAGAAATGGTACTTCCTGGTCGCCGACTACGCGTTCGGAACCGACGGGCGCGACCGCGTCAAGAAGATCCTGCTCGCGCACGGCGGTCAAGTCGTCGGCGAAGACCTCCACAAGCTCGGTGAGACCGACTACTCGTCGTATCTGACCAAGGCGCGCAACACCGACGCGAACGTCCTGTTCTTCTCGAACTACGGACCGGATTGCCAGAACGCGACGAAGGCCGCGGTCGGGCTCGGGCTCCACAAGAAGATGACCTTCGGCGGAATCCTGTGCGGCAACGACGTCGCGGTCGGGATGCCGGTCGACGATCTGGTCGGCTCGATCTGGGGCTACGTCTGGGGCCCGGAAGCGGGCGGCAACGCGCAGCAGGTCTACAACGCGCTCAAGCCCGGCGTGTCCGCCGTCGACTGGCGCCAGTACCTCGGCTACATGGCCGCCAAGAACATCATCAACCGGCTGAACGCGGCCGGCACGACGCAGACCGAGAAGCTGGTCGAGGCGTTCGAGAACTACCACTACGACGCCGCGAAGAAGGCGGGCGCGTACTTCCGCAAGTGCGATCACCAGGCGGTTCAGCAGACCTACGCCGGCGTGATCGTTCCGAAGAACAAGCGCAAGGTCGAGGGCGAGTACTTCGCGATCGCTTCGACGGTCGGCGGCGAATACGCCGCCGAGCCGTGCTCGAACCCGGACAGCACCGCCGCCGACAAGATCATCACGTCGGAGAAGATCGGCCCGCGCGAAGGGTACAACGTCGTCTCGCTCAAGTAGCTCGAACGGCAGCCATCCGCTCGAAGACGGCGGTCGCGCAAGCGGCCGCCGTCTTCATTGGACGGGTCGTCCGTTTAGGTTGGACCGGCGGCGGGGAAAGCCGAGCACCATGACCGCGACCCTCGTCGATCTCGTTTGCCGTGCCTGCGCCCCCGACGCGTCGGTGCCGGACGCCGCCGGCCGCCCCGTCGATCACGTCGCCCTCTGCAACGCGGCGCACGCGCTCGGGTCCGCGCTCGCCGCGCGCGGCGTCGAGCCGGGCGACCGCGTCGCCTGCACGCTGCCGGACGGCGCCGAGCTCGCGGCGTCGCTGATCGGCGTCGCGGCGATCCGGGCCGCGCTGGCGCCGCTGCCGCCGGTCGCCGACGAGCCGCAGGCGCGCGCGGCGCTGCGGAACCGCGCGATCCGGGCCCTGCTGGCGCCGCCCGGCGTCCCCGCCGGCGTGCGCGCGGCCGCCGCCGCGCGCGGCATCCCGGTGCTCACCGTGGAGCTCGACGAGCGGGGCCTCGCGCTGGTCGACGGCGAGCACGTCTACGAGACGCACGGCCGGCTCGCGGAAGCCGAGGACGTCGCGTTCGTGCCGCTCGACGGCGCGCCGCGCACGCAAGCCGATCTGGTCGAAGCCGCGGGCGGGCGGGGGCTCGACGGCTTGCTCGCCGCGGTCACGGTTGCGACCGCCCCGGCCCGCCGTGCCGCGTAAACCTCCGGCTTCTTCTTAAAACTTTAGTTGACAGCCGGCGCGGCGGCGTGATAGCGTCGTCGTATGCCCCGCAAGAAGTCGCCGACCCTCACGGAGGCGGAGTACCGCCTCATGCAAGTCCTCTGGGACCGCGATGAGTCCAGCGTTGCCGACGTGGTCGACGCGATCGGCGATCCGCCGCTCGCGTACAACACCGTCCTCACCACGATGCGAATCCTCGAGCAGAAGGGCTACGTCCGCCACAAGGCCGTCGGCCGCGCCTTCATCTACCGCGCCGTCGTGGCGCGCGACGAAGCGCAGCGCAGCGTCGTGACGCACGTGCTGTCACGCTTCTTCGACGGCTCGCCGCGCGAGCTCGTGCTGAACCTGCTCGAGTCCGAAGCGGTCGACGAGCACGAGCTCGACCGCCTGCGCGAGCTCCTCGACAAAGCCAAAGGCCAGCAGTAGTGCTGGAGGCGATCGTCGGCGTCGCGCTGCGCGCGATCCTCGCGAGCGTCTTCCTGGGCGGCGTCCTGGCGGCGCTCGTCCTCCTCGCGACGCGCGCGCTCGCGCTGACCGCCTCGACCCGCCACGCGCTGTGGACGACGGCGCTGATCGCGACCGCCGTCATGCCGCTCGCCGGCATCGGCGTCTCGCTGGCCCGCGCGACCGTCGCACCGGCGACCGCGTCGTCTTCGTTCACGCCGGCCGGCACGCTCAGCGGCACGTTCGACGGATCGCACGCCGCACTCGATCACCGCACCCGCGCGGCCGAGCATGCCGCGAACGCGAGCGCGGCGCCTGCTGCGGCTGCCGCCGCGCCGCACGGCGTGGTCGGATTCTTCGCGCCGGGCGCTGCGTGGCTGCTCGACCGGCTGTCGGTGACGCGCTGGACGCCGCGCATGTCGCGCGTGCTGGCCGAGACGGTCGCCGGCGTCTGGGCGCTCGGGGCGCTGATCGGGCTGATCGGCCTCGCGGCGAGCATCGTGCGCGTCCGCGGCCTGAAGCGGCGGTCGAGCCCGCTCGACGGCGCCCTCGCCGACGAGCTGCCGTGGCTGACCGAGGTCGGCCCGGGCCGCGAGATCTACCTGCGGCTCTCGTTCGAGACGGAGACGCCGGTCGCGATCGGCTTCCGCCGCCCCGTCATCCTGATCCCGACCGAGCTCGCGACGGCCGACGGCCTCGCCGCGATCGAGTCGCTCGTGCTGCACGAGCACGCGCATCTGCGCCGCTACGACGACTGGACGAACTTGGTCCAGCGCGTCATCGAACGCCTCTTCTGGTTCAACCCGATCGTCTGGCTGGTCGGCCGGCGCATCGCGCTGGAGCGCGAGATCGCTTCCGACGACGCGGTCGTCGAGAAGACCGGCGAAGCGCACGCGTACGCGACGTCGCTCTGGAAGCTGGCGCGCGAGATGCGCATGCCGGAGCACGCGGTCGTCGCGCCGGGCGCGCTGCTCACGCGCAAGCAGATCACGGTGCGCATCGAGCAACTGCTCGACAAGAAGCGCGCGCGCCTGCACCGTTCGCCGTCCGCCGCGCTCGGCGTCGCACTGGCCAGCCTGGCCGCCGTGGCGTTCGTCGCGACGAGCGCGCCCGCGGTCGAGCTTCCGGCCGCCGAAGCTCCCGTCGCAACGTCCGCCGGCAGCACCTCCGCGCATCCCGCCGCCCGGACGGCGAGCGCGAACCACGCCGGCGCGTCGCATCGCGCGGCACCGCAGGTCCAAACGGTTCACAAGTACGTGATCGCCGCGGCGCCCGCCGGAATCGCGAACCGCGCAGCCGCGTCCGGTTCGAACGCGCAGCCGAACGCGACGACGACGATCGCGTACGAACGCGTCGTCCGCTCGAACGGCGGCACGTCGACGACCGTGCGCGAGCAGCGGTTCGCGCCCGTCGCACGCGGCGGCGCGCGCGGCATCCCCGACGCGCAGAGCGGCAAAGCCACCGGCGTCGCGAACGCGCCGGCCCACACCGGTGTCGCCGTGCCGGCCGCGCCCGGTCCCGGTTCGGCGCAAGCGGTTCCGCCCGTTCCGGCGGTCCCGGCCGTTCCCCCCGTTCCGGCGGCGCCGGCGACGGCGGCGCTGCCCGCGATCCCGAAGGTCGTCTTGAACTCGGACCAGCTCGCACGGCTGCACCAAAAGGTGCAGGCGGCGGCGCGCGCCGTGCACGCGGTCGACTCCGACGACTTCGGCGGCGACATCGCCAAAGAGCTGCAGAGCACGCTCGCGACGCTCCCGCGCCAGATCGCGCAGGAGTCGTCGAACACGCGGCACACGCGGATGGACGGCGTGAAGATCTCACGGGAGCTCGTCGCGTCGTGCGTCGCGTGCTCGTTCCGCAACGCCGACGTGCGCGGCGTGGACTTGCACGGCCTGACGCTCAACGCCGACGACTTCACCGGCGCCGACATGCGCGGCGTCAATTTGTCCGGCGCGCAGCTCACCGGCGTCTCGCTCTCGCGCGCCAACCTGGCCAACGCGGACCTGCGCAACGCGCAGTTGAACGGCACGGAGCTGCGCTCGGCGATCCTCGACGGCGCCCAGCTCGACGGTATCAGGCTGGTCGGCGTCTCGCTCAAGGGGATCAGCGTCCGCGGCGTCGCGTTGCGGAGCCTCATCAACAACTGCACCGGCTGCGACTTCGCACATTTCGACCTGCGCGGTCAGGACTTGCACGGCATCACGCTGAACGGCGCGGCGCTGACCGACGCCGACCTGCGCGGCGCGAACCTGGCCGGCGCGCAGCTCATCGGCGTCTCGCTGACGCGCGCCAATCTCGGCAAGGCCGATCTGCGCAACGCGACGCTCAACGGTTCCGATGTGCACGAGGCGATCTTCGACGGCGCGCAGCTCGAGGGAATCAAACTGACCGGCGTCTCGATGAAGCACGTCAGCCTGCGCGGCACGCTGCTGCGCAGCGTCCTGTCGAGCTGCACCGGCTGCGACTTCGCCAACTTCGATCTGCGCGGCCAGGATCTGCACGGCATCTCGCTGAGCGGCGCGAACCTGAGCCACGCCGACCTGCGCGACGCCAACCTCAGCGGCGTTCGCTTCAGCGGCGTCGACCTGAGCAAAGCGAACCTCGCCGGCGCGGACCTGACCAACGCCCGCTTCGACGGCTGCAACCTGGCCGGCGTCGACCTGCACGGCGCGCGCACCGGCGGGCTCGTGATGCAAGGGAGCTCGCTGTCCGACTGAACGGCGCGCTCTTTTCTTTGCCCTCATCTCTTATTTCGATAGTTCATCAAGGAGGCCACCCGTGATCCGAACATTCGCCCTCGCCGCGCTGGCGGTCGCGCTCGCCGCGCCCGCCGCACCGGCGCTCGCCGCCGACGACGATCTCGCGCGGCAGCTCATCAACTCGTGCGTCGGGTGCCGGCTGCCGAAGGACCTGCACGGCCGCGACCTGCACGGGCTCCGTTTCGTCGGCAGCGACCTGCGCGACGTCGACTTCTCGCGCTCGAACCTGCGCGACGCGGAGTTCACCGGCGCCAACCTCGACGGGACGAAGTTCGACGACGCCGACCTGCGCAACGTCCGCTTCACCGGCGTGCGGCTGCGGCACACGTCGTTCGCGCGCGCCAACACCGACGGCGCGAAGTTCGTCGGCGCGAGCGTCTCGCAGGGCGACATCGACGGTCCGATGGGCCGCACGATCCTGCGCGACTGCACCGGGTGCTCGCTGCACGGGATCGACCTGCACGACGCCGACCTGCGCGGGATCAAGGTCGTCGGCGCCAGCCTGAACGACGCGCGGCTGGCCGGGGCGAAGCTCAACGATGCGCAGCTCGTCGGCGTGAGCGCGCGCGACGCCGACCTCTCACGCACCGACCTGCGCGGCGCGAACTTGATCGGCGCGAGCCTGCGCGGCGCCAAGCTGGCCGGCGCGACGATCGGCGACGCGGTGCTCTGCACGCGCAACCAGGACAACGGCTGGTACAGCAACGACCGCGAGGGCCGCACGGTCTGCGCGGACCTGCGCGGCGTGGACTTGCGCGGGCTCGACTTCCGCGCCGCGCGCCACTGCGTGCGCGAGGACCGCGGCGAGAACCGCACCTGCCGCACGGTGACGCGCCAGGAGCTCGTCGACTACGCCCATGCGGACCTCACCGGCGCGCAGGCGCCCGCCTAGGAACGGAGCTCTTCGATGTTCGTACGCCGCCTCGCGCCGGCCGCGCTCGCGCTGGCGCTCCTGGTCCCCGCCGCACCGGCCCGCGCCGAGGACGACCTCGTGCGCCAGCTCGTGAACGCGTGCGTCGGCTGCCGCTTCCCGAAGGATCTGCACGGCCGCGACCTGCACGGCCTGCGCTTCGTCGGCGCCGACCTGCGCGGCGCCGACTTCTCGCGCGCGAACCTGAACGGGGCCTCGTTCACCGGCGCCGATCTGCAGGACGCGCGGTTCGACGACGCCGACCTGCGCAACGTCCGCTTCACCGGCGTGCGCTTCCGCAACACGTCGTTCGCCCGCGCCAAGCTGGACAACATCGTGATGGAAGGGGTGCAGCTCGACGCGCGCGCGATCGTCGGCGCCGACTACACCCGCTTCCTGCGAAGCTGCACCGGCTGCGATCTCAGCGGGATGTCGATGTCACGGGTGGAGCGCCGGCTGCGCGAGGTCGAGCGGACGCTGCGCGACCATCCGCCCGCGATGTCGGCGGATGTGCAGCGCACGCTGCGCGAGCTGCAAGCGCGGCGGTTCGAGCTCGACTTCGGCTGCCCGCGCCGGTTCGAGATTCCCGCGGTACCGGCGATCCCGCCGATCCCGCCGATCCCCGCGCTGCCGGCCGTCCCGCCGGCGACGGTCGTTCCGCCCGGTGCGCCGGCCGTGCCGCCCGTCCCGGCGGTGCCGCCGGCGGCGCCCGTGCCGCCGGCTCCGCCGGCGCCGTGGTGAGCGCCGGCGGCGGCGGGTTCAGCGGTATCCGACTCCGACGACGATGAGCGAGGCGACGCGCGCGCGCTGCGCCTCGAAGCGCGGGAGCCACGAGTCGCGCGGGTAGTGCGCGCGCCAGTCGCGCATCGCGTCGTCGACCATCGCGAGCTTCCCGCTCATCGCGGCGACGTTGTGGTCGCCGCTGGTCGCGCGCTGCTCGAGCGTGTTGAGCTCGTTGCGAATGCCGAGCACGCTCATCTTGAGCCGCCCGAAGTACTGGTCGGCCGGCGCGAGATCGCTCATCCCCGCCGCGTGCGCCGCCGGAGCGAGGCACGCGACGAGCATGACGGCGAGCGCGGCGATTCTATTCACGCGGAAGAAGCGCATATTCCGACTCCGGGTAGGTTGCGATCAGCCAGTCGAGCGTGTCGTTCTTGCGCACGCGGGCGTCATCGAAATCGAGCTTCCCGTAGAGCTGCGCGAGGCTGTACGCGTACTTCGGGATCCACGGATCGCGCGGGAACTGGCGCTGCCAGTCGTGCAGCGCGTCTTCGACCAGCACCGCTTTGTCGTAGATGTGCTCCGCGTCGTCAGGGTTGACGTCGGCGCGCGCGGCGAGATCCTTCAGCGCGTTGCGGACTCCGAGGATGCTCATCTTCAACCGGCCGAAATACCGGTCGGCCGGAGCGAGGTTCGCCGCCGGCTGGGCGAACGCGGGCGCCGCGTACGAGAACGAGAACGCGACCGACAACGCGAGCGCAAACGCTGATAGAAAGCGTTTCATTGAGTGACGTCCTTGTAGGGAGGATGAGGACGCGACGAGCAGTCCGTGCTCGTCGCGTAAAGAGTTCATCGGCAATGCCACGCATTGATGAAGTCGCTCTCACTGCCGTGGAGGACGGTCGACGGTTCGAACTGTGACCCGTGCCTCTTGAAGGACGATAGAAGCGGGGCGTCTAGTATCCGTCTAGCGCCCGCGACCACACGAGCTTGCGCCTACTCAGGGTCGCTGAACAGGAAGGCCAGATCCTCACGTGTGAGCGTCTTCGCAACCGCGCTGTCGGCCTTGACAACGGCCCGCGAGAGCGCCGTCTTGCGCTCGGCGAGCGCGCGAATCTTCTCCTCGACGGAGCCCGCGGTCACCATGCGGTACGCGGTGACCGGGCGCGTCTGCCCGATGCGGTGCGTCCGGTCGATGGCCTGCCGCTCGACGGCCGGATTCCACCACGGGTCGTACAGCACGACGTAGTCCGCGGCCGTCAGCGTCAGCCCGACGCCGCCAGCCTTGAGCGAGCACAGGAACACCGGCGGGCCGTCAGCGGCCATGAAGCGCTCCACCTCCGCTTGGCGGTCGCGGTCCTTGGTCGAACCGTCGAGATAGCCGTATGCGACGTTCTTCCGGTCGAGCGCGGTGCGCATGATGCGCAGCATCGACGCGAACGCGCTGAAGACGAGCACCTTGTGCCCGCCGTCGAGCACCTCTTCGACCGTCTCGATGAACGCGTCGAACTTCCCGCTCGCATCCGGGTCCTCGAGGTACTCCGGCACGAGCAGTCCGGGATGCGCGCACACTTGCCGCAGCCGGGTGAGCGCCGCCAGCACGTGCACGGTCGCCGACTCCGCGCCTTCGTCGTCGTACTTCGAGAGCACGTCGCGCCGCGCGGCTTCCGCGATGCCGCGGTACAGCCGCCGCTGCAGCGGCGTCAGCTCGCACTCGATCACCGCTTCGGTGCGCTCGGGCAGCTCGCGCGCGACGTCTTCCTTGGTGCGCCGCAGCAGGAACGGCTCCAGCCGCGAGCGCAGCGCCGCGGCGGCGCCTTCGTCGCCGTCGGCGATCGGGATCTCGAACCGCCGCCGGAACGACGTCTCCGAGCCCAGCAGACCGGGCTCGACGAACCCGAAGATCGCCCACAGATCGCGCAGCGAGTTCTCGACCGGCGTACCGGTCAGCGCGAGCCGGTGATCCGCCTGCAGCCCGCGCACGACCTTCGCGATCTGCGACGCCGGGTTCTTCGCGTTCTGGGCCTCGTCCAGCACGAGCGTCCGAAAGCGGAACCGTTCGAGCTGGTGCGCGTCGAGCCGTGCGAGCGCGTACGACGTGATCACGACGTCGTAGTCGTGGATCATCTCGTACTTCGCCGCGCGCTCGTTCCCGGACTGTAACCGCAGGGTGCTCAGCGACGGGGCGAACTTCCTGATCTCGTTCTCCCACGTGTGCGTCACCGACGTCGGCGCGATCACCAGGATCGGAGAAGCGCCTTCGCGTTCCTTGCGGCGCTCGGCGTGGGCGATCACTTCCAGCGTCTTTCCGAGCCCCATCTCGTCGGCCAGGATGCCGCCGAAACGAAACGACGACAAGTACGACAAGAAGTCCAAACCGCGCCGCTGGTAGTCGCGCAACACGTTCTTGAGCCCTTCGGGCGGCTCGACTTCCTCGATGCCTTCGAAGTGCCGCAGGCGCTCGCGAATCCGTTCGACTTCCTCCGGCAGCGCGACGTCGCCGAAGGCTTCGTGCAGCTCGTCGCGCATCGCCACCAGCGACGCCAGTCCCGTGCGGCGCCGATCGGTGAGCTCCGACAAGAGATTCTGCCGCGAGCGCAGGTCGCCGACGTCGACCAGCTTGCCGCGGACTTCGGCGTAGCGGCCCTTGGCGCCGAGCAGCGCCCGCAGCTCTTCGCGGGTGAGCGGTTCGCCGCCGCCGACGAACACCGAGACGTCGAGATCGAACCAGTCGCCGGCCTCGGCGGCGGTCGCGCTCACCGCGACGTCGACCTTGCCGCCGCCCGCCAGCGCGGCGAGCGACTCGTCGAGGCGGACCTCGACGTCGTCCCACGACGGCCACACCGTGCGCACGACGTCGGCGGCACGATCGGCGTCGTGCAGCGCGAAACCGTCGCCGCCGCGCGGGACGAAGCCTGCTTCGAGGAACCGCCGGCCGAAGTTGCGCGCGACGTGCGGAGCCCAGCGCACGAAGCGCCCGGCGCTCGCGCTCACCGCGCCGTGCGCGCCGAACGGTGCGTGCGCGCCGGTCGCGCGGTCGACGAACGCCAGCTTCGCGAGCAGCGCACCCTCGCGCCATGCCGCGCGCACGATCAAGCCCGGACGCTCGGCGTTCACGACGCCGAGCTCGGCGCGCGCCTCGGGGCTCAGGAACGGTGCGACGCGCGCGATCGCGCGCACGGTCGGTATTCCGTGCGCGTCGTCCGCAGCCGCGCCGTTCGTCTCGGCACGCGCCGCGGCGATCACCTTGCGCGGATCGAACGACCCGTCCAGCAGGTACGCGGTGCGCTCGGCGACGACCCAGGCCGGCGGCCCGTCGACCACGGTCGCGTGGGCGGGCGAGATCTCGCTGCCGTCCGGCGCTTCGAGCACCGGGACGAAGCGCGAGCCCGCGCGCGTGGCGCGCAGCCGGACGCCGCGCGTCTCGACCGCGAACGGCGGCAGCTCGGAGGGATGCCGGTTCTCGCCCGGCGCGTCGTCGAAGCGAAGCCGCGGGTGCCGCGCCAGCCGGAACAGCGCGCGCGCCAGCGCCTTCGCCGACGAGCGGGCCCCGAACGCTTCTTGGACGGCGTCGTCGCGCAGCAGCGTCCGGTCGACGTCGTCCCAGTCGTCGGCGGGCGTCTGATCCATCATCGCCAGGATCGCGTCCGCGTCGCGAATGACGCCGCGCAGCCGCGGCGTGTCGAGGTACAGCGTCCCGGTCAGCAGACCGCCGTTCCCGACGGCCAGCACCGGCCACACCGCCCGAGCGCGCGCTCGCGTGCCGTCCTGCTCGGCCTCGGGGATCCACGACAGATCGGTCTCACCGGCGTCCGCCGGCGCCGTCGGAAGCGCCGCCTCCTCGGCGGTCCGCACCACCTCGAGCGTCGCGACGACGTGCTCGCAGACGCCGCTCGAGCCGCAGGTGCAGATCGCGCGCAGCGCCTGCGGCCCCGTGCCGGTCGACCACTCGACCGCGGTCGCGAGCGCGACCCGGTCCTTGACGGTCGCTTCGATGCGGGCCGGTTCGACCGAGCGCAGCACGACGCGAGCCTCGTCCACGAGTGCCAGCGCACCGCGGGTCAGGTCACGTGCGAACCAGGTTCCGATCGCCGCCGGAAGGCGCGACCGCCAAAGCGCGTACGGGGTCAACCTTTCCGTATTCGGCACGAAGCCGTCGGTTTCCCGAGCGGCTTCGCGCGCTGACGCGCGCGAAGCCTTCGCGGTGCTCGCTATGCTGCGCTCCGCCGGCCTACGCGGGCTGCGCTTCGGGCTGGCTCGGCGCCGGTGGTTCGACGTGCGGGATCTTCGAGAACCGCAGCTTCTCCGGATTGTCCGGGTTGACTTCGGCGAGGATGCGGTCGCCGGTTCCGAAGTTGCCCTTGAGCATCTCCTCGGCCAGCTCGTCCTCGACCTCGCGCTGGATCGCGCGGCGCAGCGGACGCGCTCCGAACTGCGGGTCCCAGCCCTTCTTGGCGAGGAGCTGCTTCGCGTCTTCGGTGACCTCGAGGTGCATCTCCTGAGCCTTCACCTCGCGGATGACTTTGTCGAGCTCGAGCCCGACGATGTCGGCGATCTGCTCGCGGCTGAGCTGGTGGAACACGACGACCTCGTCGACGCGGTTCAGGAACTCGGGCCGGAACGCGTGCTTGACCTCGTCGAGCACCTTGCTCTTCATCTTCTCGTAGGCCTGATCGTCGGTCCCCGCGTCCTTCTGGGTGCGGAAGCCGATGTCGGTCGTCGTCTGCATGCCGGTGGCACCGACGTTCGAGGTCATGATGATCACGGTGTTCTTGAAGTCGACGACGCGGCCCTGAGAGTCGGTCAGACGCCCGTCCTCGAGCACCTGCAGCAGCAGGTTGAACACGTCGGGGTGCGCCTTCTCGATCTCGTCGAGCAGCACCACGGAGTACGGCCGGCGGCGCACCGCTTCGGTGAGCTGACCGCCCTCTTCGTAGCCGACGTATCCGGGCGGCGCGCCGACCAGGCGCGAGACCGCGTACTTCTCCATGTACTCCGACATGTCGATGCGGATCATCGACTCGGCGTCGTCGAACATGAACTCGGCGAGCGAGCGCGCGACCTCGGTCTTGCCGACGCCGGTCGGCCCGAGGAAGATGAACGAGCCGATCGGGCGCTTCGGGTTCTTCAGCCCCGCGCGCGAACGGCGGATCGCGCGGGTCAGCGTCGAGATCGCCAGGTTCTGGCCGATCACGCGCCGGTGGAGCTGATCCTCCATCCCGAGCAGCTTGGCCGTCTCGGCCTGCGCCAGCTTCGAGACCGGGATCTTCGTCCACGAGGCGACGATGTGGGCGACGTCGTCCTCGGTGACTTTGATCGTCTTGTCCTGCTGCGCGCGCTTGTCGGCCCACTCGGCTTCGAGCCGCTGCTTCTCGAGGCGCAGCTTCTCCTCACGGTCGCGAATCGCGGCGGCCTTCTCGAACTCTTGCGACTTGACGACCGACTCTTTCTCCTGTTTCACCATGCGGATCTGGTTCTCGATCTCGCGGATCTCGGCGGGCGGGAGCGTCGCTTGCAGCCGGACGCGCGAGGCCGCCTCGTCGATCAGATCGACGGCCTTGTCCGGGAGGAAGCGGTCGCTGATGTACCGGTCGCCGAGCTTCGCGGCGGCGGTGAGCGCCTCGTCGGTGATGGTGACCTTGTGGTGCGCCTCGTAGCGGTCGCGCAGGCCCTTGAGGATCTCGATCGTCTCATCGACCGTCGGCTCGCCGACCATGACCGGTTGGAACCGGCGCTCGAGCGCGCTGTCCTTTTCGATGTGCTTGCGGAACTCGTTGAGCGTCGTCGCGCCGATGCACTGCAGCTCGCCGCGCGCGAGCGCCGGCTTGATGATGTTCGAGGCGTCGATCGCGCCCTCGGCGGCGCCCGCGCCGACCAGCGTGTGCAGTTCGTCGATGAAGAGGATGATCTCGCCCGACGCGCCGCGGATCTCGTCCATCACGCGCTTCATGCGCTCTTCGAACTCGCCGCGGTACTTGGTGCCGGCGACCAGGCCGGCGAGGTCGAGCGTGATCACGCGCTTGTCGCGCAGCGGCTCGGGGACCTCGCTCTTGATGACGCGCTGCGCCAAGCCCTCGGCGATCGCCGTCTTGCCGACGCCGGGCTCCCCGATCAGCGCCGGATTGTTCTTGGTCCGGCGGCTGAGGATCTGGATGACGCGCTCGATCTCGTTGGCCCGGCCGATGACGGGGTCGAGCTTGTTCTCGCGCGCCAGCGTCGTCAGGTCGCGCCCGTAGGCGTCCAGCGTCGGCGTCTTGGACTTGCCCTTCGGCGCGGGCGGCTGGCCCTCGGCGCCGAGCAGGGAGGTCGTCTGGACGCGGACCTTCGCCGGGTCGACCCCGAGGTTGGTCAGGACGCGCGCGGCGACGCCCTCGCCCTCACGGATGAGGCCGAGGAGCAGGTGCTCGGTTCCGATGTAGTTGTGGTTGAGCTGCCGCGCCTCTTCGAAGGCGAGCTCGATCACGCGCTTGGCGCGCGGTGTGAAGACCATCTCCTGCTGGACGGTCTGCCCGCCCCGCCCGACGATCGCCTCGACCTCCTGGCGGACTTTCGCCAGGTTGACACCGAGCGTCTCGAGGACCTTGGCGGCCAGGCTTTCGCCCTCGGAGATGATGCCGAGCAGGATGTGCTCGGTCCCGATGTAGTTGTTACCGAGCCGCTGCGCCTCTTCCTGAGCGAGCACGATGCTGCGCCGCGCGCGTTCGGTGAACGGTTCCCACATTGACATGGTGTACGAAAACTCCCCGAGCGGCTTGTCCGCTCCTGCCCCGCATCGCCAAGTTTCAGACACCCCGGCTGCACGGTGGAACTCCTATAAACTTTAATCGGCTCAGGGAAGTTTCAAACGCATTGGCCCTTCGTAGCATGGAAGCAGGCCCCGGGAGGGCGAACGGAGGGTCTTTCCGTCGCAGCACCGGAGGACGACCCCATCCTTTTCCTCGGCATGCTCTCGGCGCCTGAGCTCCTCGATCAGCTCGTCAACGGCGTCACCTTGGGGATGCTCTACATCCTCGTCGCGCTCGGCCTGAACATCATCCTGGGCCTGATGGGCGTCATCAACTTCAGCCACGGCTCGTTCTTCATGCTGGGCGCCTACTTGATGTTCCAGTTGAACGGGCCGATCGGGTTCTGGCCGGCGATCCTGGTCTCGGCGGTCATCGTCGGGCTGCTGGGGATGGCATTCGAGGCCACGCTCATCCGCCGCCTGTACGGGCGGCTGCCCGAGTACACGCTGCTGCTCACCTTCGGGACGGCGCTGATCTTCGCGCAGATCGTGCGGCGGGTGTGGGGCGACGACGCGGTCCGCGTCTCGACGCCCTCATACATTCCGGACTCGATCTCGCTCGGGAGCTACCAGCTCCCGTTCTACAAAGACGTCCTGCTGGTCGGCCTGACGATCCTGATCCTGGCCGGCGTGTGGGTACTGCTGAACAAGACCAACATCGGGATGATCATCCGCGCCGGCACCCGTGATGCCGAGATGGTGAAGATCCTCGGGATCAACATGCCGCTGATGTTCACGCTGGTGTTCGGGATCGGCTCGCTGATGGCGGGGCTGGCCGGCGCGCTCGCGGCGCCGATCTACGCGATCCAGCCGAGCCTGGCGTCGCAGTGGATCGTGCTGACCTTCGTGATCGTGATCGTCGGCGGGATCGGCTCGTTCTGGGGCGCGATCGTCGGCGGGCTGCTGATCGGGATCCTGACCAGCCTGATGGCGCTGATCTGGCCGCCGGCCGTCGAGATGACCGGCTACATCATCATGGGGATCATCCTCTTGGTGCGGCCGCGCGGGCTGTTCGGCGTGGAGGGGTTGTTCGAATGACCTCGCGCGACTCCGAAGGCAAGCCGAAGCGCAGCTCGGCGTCCTCGTTCCTGACCCATCCGCTGCTCTGGACCGCGGTCCTGTTCCTGATCCTGCCGTTCGTCGCCGGCGCCAACCCGTTCATCGGGAAGTGGAGCGGGTTCGTCGGGATCGCCACGACGATGGTGATCTTCGCGCTCTTCGCGAGCGGCTTCAACCTCTATTTCGGGCACGTCGGCGAGCTGTCGTTCGGGCACGCGATGTTCTTCACGATCGGCGCCTACGCGACGGCGCTGTACGCGAAGGGCTTCAACGTCCAGGTCTTCGGCCACACGTTCCAGCACGCGCAGACCGACAATCTGTTCATCGCGCTGATCTTGTCGGCCGGCATCGCGCTCCTCTGGGCGTGGCTGCTCGCGCGCTTGGTGATCCCGCGCTCGAGCGGGATCTACTTCTCGATGATCACGCTGGCGTTCGCGCAGGTGATCTTCTTCATCACCTACCGCTGGAGCGAGCTGACCGGCGGCGAGGACGGCCTGCAGAACATCGCGCGGCCGAACCCGACCGGCTTCGGCTGGCTGCAGGACTCGATGCACTTCTACTGGTTCTGCGCGGTCGCGGTGTTCTTGGCGCTGTGCCTGCTGCACTGGGTCGTGCGCTCGCCGTTCGGCAGCGTGCTGCACGCGATCCGCGAGAACCGCCAGCGCGCGCGCTTCCTGGGCTACGACGTCGACAAGTACCGCGTGAACGCGTTCGTCCTCTCGGCGCTGTTCCCGGCGATCGGCGGCTGGCTCTGGACGTACTACCAGCAATCGATCAACCCCGACGCCGGCTCGGTCGAGTACTCCGGGAACGTCGTGATGATGTCGCTGCTGGGCGGCATCCAGACGATCCTCGGACCGATCCTCGGCGGCTCGGTCTATTACGAGCTTCAGAACAACGTCTCGCAGCTCACCAAGTACTGGGAGGCGTGGATCGGCGTGGTGTTCGTGATCGTCGTGCTGTTCGCGCCGCGCGGGATCATGGGCGTCGTCGAGGACATTCAGCACTACGGCCTGGGGACGGCGTTCCGGCGCTACCTCTCGCGCGAGGAGCGCATCAAGGCGGAGATGCAGGAAGAGATCCCGCCGCTCGAAGAGGCACCGGCCGCGACGGAGGCATCGTCATGAGCGCGCCGGCCGCTCCGGCGCCGGCGACCGGGACGGGCTACGTCTTCAAGACGGAAAGCCTGACCCGGCGGTTCTCCGGCTTCACCGCGGTGAACAACGTCTCGATCCAGATCCCCGAAGGCGGCGTGCGGACGATCATCGGCCCGAACGGCGCGGGGAAGACGACGTTCTTCAACCTGCTCAGCGGGCTGCTGCCGCCGAGCGAAGGGCGGATCTGGTTCAAGGACCGCGAGATCACCTCGCTGCTGGCGTACCAGCGCGCGCGGCTCGGGATCGCGCGCTCGTTCCAGATCACCAACATCTTCGGGCATCTGACGGTCTACGAGAACGTGCGGCTCGCCGTCCAAGCGGTGCACGACGGCAAGGCCAACTTCTTCCTCCCCGAGCGGCGCATGGGGAACCTCGGCGACGCGACGGAGCGCGTGCTGCGCGACGTCGGCTTGTGGGACGCGCGCGACGCGCGCGCGGAGAACCTCTCGCACGGCGACCAGCGGCGGCTCGAGATCGGCCTCGTGATCGCGAGCGATCCGCCGGTGCTGCTGCTCGACGAGCCGCTGGCCGGGATGTCGCCGACCGAGACGCACGAGACCGTCGACCTGATCCAGCGCATCTCGCCCGGCCGAACGATCTTGCTCGTCGAGCACGACATCGACGTCGTCATGGCGATCTCGACGACGATCACCGTCTTCCAGACCGGCTCGGTGCTGGCGGTCGGGACGCCGCAGGAGATCCGCGCCAACGAAGCCGTCCAGCGCGCCTATCTCGGAGAACTCGCGTGAGCCTGCTCCAGCTCGAAGGCGTCAACGCCTACTACGACAAGTCGCACGTGCTGCAGAACGTCTCGCTCGAGGTGAACGAGGGCGAGGTCGTCGCGCTGCTCGGCCGCAACGGCTCGGGCCGTTCGACGACGTGCAAGACGATCATGGGCCTCGTCGCCGCGAAGACCGGCTCGGTGCGGTTCAAAGGCAAGGACATCACCAACAAGACGCCGTTCAGCGTCGCGCAGGCGGGGATCGCGTTCGTCCCCGAGGACCGGCGCATCTTCCCGAACCTCACCGTGGGCGAGAACTTGCGGCTGGCCGCGCTCTCCGGAAAAAAGGGCGCCTGGACCGAGAAGCGGATCTACGAGTACTTCGCGGTGCTCGGCGAGCGGCGCGACAAGCCGGCGAAGCTCTCCGGCGGCGAGCAGCAGATGCTCGCGATCGCGCGCGCGCTGGTGGCGAATCCCGAGATCATCCTGCTCGACGAGCCGATGGAAGGCCTCGCGCCGCTGATCGCGCGCAACGTCGAGGAAGTCGTGCGCAACATCCGCCAGGAAGGGCACACGGTGCTGCTGGTCGAGCAGAACGCGCACGTCGCGATGGGCCTCTCGGACCGCGGTTACGTGCTCGCGACCGGCCGCGTCGTCGGCTCGGGGACGATCGCGGAGCTCAAGGCGGACGAGCCGATGATGCAGCGGTACCTGGCGGTCTAGCCTGGAACTCCGGCCGACCGCGTCGAATCGTAGAGCCGTATGGTAACCGCGGAAGTGGTGCGCGAGGCGCTCAAAGAGGTCGAGGACCCCGAGCTGATGATGGGCATCCTCGACTTGGGGCTGGTCTACGACGTGGTCTGCGAGGGCGCGCAGGGCGAGGACGTCACGGTGACGATGACGCTGACCTCGCCGATGTGTCCGGTCGGCCCGATGTTCAAGCAGGCGGTCCAGAGCAAAGTCGAGAGCGTCGAGGGCGTGAAGAACGCCAGCGTCGAGATCACGTTCAACCCTCCCTGGGATCCGCGCACGATGGCCAGCGAGGACGTCAAGCTAGCCCTCGGCATCTGGTAGCTCGCTCACGTCACCCTGAGCTCGTCGACCGGTGAGCGCGCAGCGAGCCCTTCGTGGAGGAGTTGCTCTGAGGCTCCGACAGGCTCGGCATGACAGGGCGGTAGAACCACTCGCTTGATGGCCGCCACGGAACCGGAATCGCCGCACGACCACGCCTATCGGCGACTGGAGCGGATGCGTGCCGAGTCGCTCGCGCCCGCCGGCGAGGACGCGAACGAACGCCAGCGCGCGCGCGGCAAGCGGACCGCGCGCGAACGCGTCGAGGCGCTGGTCGATTCGGGCTCGTTCGTCGAGCTCGACCGCTTCGCGGTCCACCGCACCACCGAGTTCGGCCTCGACGAACGGCACTTTCTCGGCGACGGCGTCATCACCGGCCACGCGATGATCGACGGGCGCCAGGTCTTCCTCTTCTCGCAAGACTTCACGGTGCTCGGCGGATCGCTCGGCGAAGTGTTCGCGGAGAAGATCTGCAAGGTCATGGACCTCGCGGTGCGGACCGGCTCGCCGATGATCGGCATCAACGACTCCGGCGGCGCGCGCATCCAGGAGGGCGTCGTGAGCCTGGGCGGTTACGCCGAGATATTCTGGCGCAACGTGCAGTCGTCGGGGGTGATCCCGCAGATCAGCCTAGTTGCCGGTCCGTGCGCAGGCGGCGCGGTCTACTCGCCCGCGATCACCGATTTCACGGTGATGGTCGAAGGCATCTCGCAGATGTTCATTACCGGGCCCGACGTGACGAAGACGGTGACCGGCGAGGACGTGAGCTTCGAGCAGCTCGGCGGTGCGCTGACCCACGCGACGAAGAGCGGCGTCGCGCACCTGACGGCCGCCGACGAAGAGGAGATGAACGACCACTGCCGGCGGCTGCTGTCGTTCATCCCGTCGAACAACCTCGACGATCCGCCTCTTGTGCCGACCGGTGATGACCCGTTGCGTGTCGCGGCCGAGCTCGACGAGCTGATTCCCGACTCGCCGAACAAGCCGTACGACATCGTCGACGCGATCGTCCCGGTGCTGGACGACGGTGACTTCTTCGAGCTGCAGCCGCTGTGGGCGCAGAACATCGTGATCGGCTTCGGCCGCGTCGGCGGCCGCAGCGTCGGCGTCGTCGCGAACCAGCCGAAGTTCCTGGCCGGCGTCCTCGACATCAACGCCTCCATCAAAGCGGCGCGCTTCGTGCGCTTCTGCGACGCCTTCAACGTGCCGCTCCTGACGTTCGTCGACGTCCCCGGCTTCCTGCCCGGAACGAGCCAGGAGTGGGGCGGCATCATCAAGCACGGCGCGAAGCTGCTCTACGCCTTCGCCGAAGCGACGGTCCCGAAGATCACCGTCATTACGCGCAAGGCTTACGGCGGCGCCTACGACGTGATGTCCTCGAAGCACATCCGCGCCGACTTCAACTTCGCCTGGCCGACCGCGGAGATCGCGGTGATGGGCGCGAGCGGCGCGGTGAAGATCCTCAACCGCCGCGAGATCGCCGACGCCCCCGACCCCGACGCAAAAGCCGCCGAGCTAGCGGCCGAGTACACCGACCACTTCGCCAACCCGTTCATCGCCGCCCAACGCGGCTACGTCGACGACGTGATCAACGCCAGCGAAACCCGCCGCGCTGTCTCGCGCGCGCTGGACGCGTTGGCGAACAAGCGCGTAGAACGGCCGCATCGCAAACATGGAAACATTCCGCTGTGACGCAGCCTGCGCGACCGCGCATTCCTTCTGCGGACGATCGTCGGGAACCGACGAGGTAAAGCACGATGCCGTTTCTCGCAGACCAGTTCGGTGACTATCCGCGCGTTCACGCCGATCGTAGAAACCTCATGATTCACGTGGTTGCCGTCCCGGTGTTCGACGTTGCGATTCTCGGTGCCGTCGCGTCGCTCGCAATGCGTTCGTGGGTCGGCGCGGTGGCGGGTGTCGCTGTCGCGGCGGCGGCGTTTGCGGCGGAAGGACGCGGACACGGCCTGGAGGCCGAACGGCCGATTCCGTTTGCGGGGCCGGTGAACGCGTGGCGCGCATCTTTGCCGAGCAGTTCGTCACGTTTCCGCGGTTCGTGCTGAGCGGCGGGTGGGGCCGGGCTTACCGGATGGCGGGAGGGTTGTCGGACCGGGGCGGCCCATGATCTGACCTCGTGGGATTGCTCGACGGAAAGACCATCCTCGTCACCGGGGTCGCCAACCGGTGGTCGATCGCCAGCGGGGTCGCGCGCCGGCTGCACGCGCACGGCGCGAAGCTGATCCTGACGTATCAGGGTGACCGCGTCGAGGACGCGGTCCGCGACCATGCCGAGGAGTTCGGCAACGCGCCGGTGTTCGAGTGCGACGTGACCAGCGAGGTGTCGCTGCGCGCGCTGGCTGCAGGCGCCGGGAAGATCGACGGGCTGGTGCACTCGATCGCGTTCGTCAAGAAAGAAGACCTGTCGGGAAAGGTCTACACGACCTCGCGCGACGGGTTCGCGATGGCGATGGACATCAGTGCCTACTCGCTCATCGCGCTGGTCGGCCACCTCGTGGAGAACCTCAACGACGGCGCGTCGGTCATGGCGCTCACCTACCTCGGCGCGACGCAGATCGTGCCGAACTACAACATCGCGGGGATCGCGAAGGCGGCGCTGGAGGCCACGGTGCGATATCTCGCGTTCGATCTCGGCGAGCGCGGCATCCGCGTGAACGCGATCTCCGCCGGTCCGATCAAGACGGCGTCGTCGCGCCAGGTCGCCGGCTTTTCGTCGATGCCCGCGAAAGTCGGCGCCGCGTCGCCGCTCAAGCGCAACATTACGGCTGAGGACGTCGGGAACGTCGCAGTCTATCTCGCTTCGGACCTTTCGTCGCAGATCACCGCGGACGTGCACTTCGTCGACGCCGGATACCACGCGATGGGGATGTATCCGGAGCCGGCGCAGGGCTGATGCGACCGGCCCGGCGTTCGCCGACGGACGTCCCTACCGCCGAGGAGCTCGCTGCCATCGCGGCTGCATACCTCGTGCTTACTGCACGAGAGGCGCCCGCCGCACCGCGCGAGGTCTCGCGCTGGGCGCTTGCCGGGCGGCTGCCGCTGAACGACGGGCCGCGCGCGCGCTTCGCCGCGCGGTCGGCGTCGCGCTGGACCATCGCCGGGCGGCTCGATGGCTGACGCCCGCCCGCCGGCTCGGGACGGGCCGCCGTTCCGCAAGATCCTCGTCGCGAACCGCGGCGAGATCGCGATCCGCGTCATGCGCAGCGCGAAAGAGCTGGGCTGCGCGACGGTCGCCGTCTACTCCGACGCGGACCGCGACGCGCTGCACGTTCGCTACGCCGACGAAGCGTATCTTCTCGGGCCCGCCGCGCCTTCGCAGTCGTACCTCAATGCCGACAAGCTGCTCGAGGTAGCACAGCGCGCGGGAGCCGACGCGATCCATCCCGGCTACGGCTTCTTCGCCGAGAACGCGCCGTTCGCGCGGCGCATCATCGAGGCCGGCATGACGTGGATCGGCCCGCACCCCGACGCGATCGACGCGATGGGCGACAAGATCCGCGCGCGCCAGGCGATGGTCGCAGCCGGCGTGCCGGTCGTTCCGGGCGGCACGGACTCGATCGCCGATGCGGCCGCCGCGCGCGTCGCCGCGGAGAAGTACGGTTTGCCGCTCGCGCTCAAAGCGTCGGGTGGCGGCGGCGGCAAGGGGCTGAAGGTCGCGCGCACCGTCGAAGAGCTCGCGTCGGCGTTCTCGACGGCGCAGCGCGAGGCGACCGCGTACTTCGGGAACCCGACGATCTACGTCGAGCGCTACCTCGAGAATCCGAAGCACGTCGAGCTGCAGATCCTCGCCGACAAGCACGGCACCGTGCTGCACGTCGGCGAACGCGACTGCTCGCTGCAGCGCCGGCACCAGAAGCTCTGGGAAGAAGCGCCCGCCCTGATTCCGCAATCCGTGCGCGACGGGCTGCGCGCCGCCGGTGTGCAGGCCGCGAAGGCGATCGCGTACGACTCGGTCGGAACGATCGAGTGCCTCGTGAGCGGCGACGCGTTCTATTTCCTCGAGATGAACACGCGGATTCAGGTCGAGCACACGGTCTCCGAGGAGATCTCGGGGATCGATCTCGTGCGCGAGCAGATCCTGGTCGCCGCGGGGCGGCCGCTCGCGCTGTCGCAGGATCAGATCAACGCGAGCTTCCGCGGCCATGCGATCGAGGTGCGCGTCAACGCCGAGGACCCGGCGCAGAACTTCCGGCCCGCGCCGGGGACGGTCGAGCGCTACAAGGAGCCGGGCGGATTCGGCGTTCGCGTCGACTCCGCGGCGTATCCGGGGTTCACGATCACGCCCGACTACGACTCGATGATCGCCAAGCTCATCGTCCGCGGGCGCACGCGCGACGAAGCGCTGGCGCGGCTCGGGCGCGCGATCGACGAGTACGTGATCGCCGGCGTTCCGACGACGCTGCCGCTGCTGCGGGCGTTGGTCGACGACGACGCTGTGCGAGACGCGTCGTACGGCACGGCGACGCTCGAGCCTTTCGCTGCGTCGCTCACCCTTCGACAAGCTCAGCGTGACACGAGCGCCGCCACGAATGGCGCTCCGAGCGCTGCGGAGTCGGCTTCAGCCGGCGACGGCGCGGAGGCCGGTTCAGCCGCACCATTGGACGACCAGACGATTCGCGTCGAGGTCAACGACCGGCTCTTCCGCGTGCGCTTCGTCGATCTGCCGGTGTCCCGCGGCGGGGACGCCGGCATGCCGGCCGCCCCGAGGACGACGACCCCGAAAAAGGGCGGCAGCGCACGGAAGTCGTCCGCCGCAGCCGGGAACGACGTGATCGCGCCGATGCACGGCGTCGTCGTCGAGGTGCCCGTGGCACCAGGCGCGAGCGTGAACGAGGGCGACGTCGTCGCGGTCATCGAGGCGATGAAGATGATGAACGAGATCCGCGCGCACAAGGCCGGAACCGTCGCGACCGTGCACGTCGCGGCCGGCGCCACGGTCGAAGCGCGCACGCCGCTGCTCACGCTGGCGTGACGCGCAGCAGCCGTCCATGAGGCGCGACACGTTCACGCTGGTCGTCCGGATCGCGCTCGCGATCGGACTGCTCATCGACGCGTACGTCGGCGTTCTCTCGCTGTTCGCGCCGCAGCTCATCACGCCGCTGCTCGACATCCCGCTGCGCGACCCGGCGATCGCGCAGCTCGCCGGCGGCGAGTACGTCGTCGCGGCGCTCGTCTACGCGCTGGCGCTGCGCGACCCGGCACGCTTCCGCGTGCTGCTGTGGCTCTGCGCGGTCGATCAGCTCTTCGCCGTCGTCCTGCCCGGGCTCGCGGTGATGCACGGCGCGATTCCCGGCACGTGGAAGATCGTCGCGCCGATCCCGTTCCAGGCGTTGCTGGCGGTGCTGTTCGCCGTCTACGCGGCGCGGCCGGGCCGGAACCGCAGCGCGACGCCGTTCATGCAGTAGCGCAATCCGGTCGGCTTCGGGCCGTCGTCGAAGACGTGGCCGAGATGGCCGTCGCAGCGGCTGCAGCGCACTTCCGTCCGCGGGATGACCATCACGACGTCGGTGCGCGTCGTCACCGCGTCGCGCAGCGGCTGCCAGAAGCTCGGCCAGCCGCTCCCGCTGTCGTACTTCGTCTTCGAGGAGTACAACGCCAGATCGCAACCCGCGCAGAAATACGCTCCGGGGCGCTTCTCCTCGTCGAGCGGGCTCGAGAACGCCCGCTCGGTGTGCGCGTGCCGCAGCACCTCGTACGCATCCGGCGGCAGCAGCTTGCGCCACTCGGCGTCGGTGTGCGTCACCCGCACCGTGGCGGCGCGCGCGGTCGCCGGCGCGATCAGCAACCCGGCGAGGGCGGTGAGAACGGTGCTGCGCTTCATCGTGACGTCAACGATACCGCAGCGCCGCCGGTTTGTCCGTAAGATCGCTTACCGCGCGGGCTTCGGCGCCGGCAAGGGAGCGGGCGCCGGGTCGGGTGCGAGCGGGTTCGGATCCCAGACGTCGATCCCCGCGATCAGGCCGTCGTCGTCGATTCCGAAGACGTACAGCAGCGTCCGCTTCGGCGTGATGAGCAGGTACTGGTAGGCGGACGAGGGGGCGCGCCGGTCGACGCTCACGAGCCGGTAGGTGCGCGGGCCGAAGCGCGACAGATCGCGCAGCGCCGCCTGGTACCGCGGCAGGCGCAGCCACGCACGCGACCCCGGGCGCAGCTTGGCGAGGTCGGCCTTCCCGGCGATCGCCTCCTCCAGCGTGCGGCGCGCGAGCGCGTCGACCTCGGGCTTGGAGTACGGGATGGGCGCGGGCGTCAGCGCGGCGTGCGGTGCGGGCGACGGCGAGGCCGCGGGCACGGCAGGCTGCGCGGTGGCGGCGTTTCCGCCTGCCGGGGCCGGACCGCTCGGCGCCGGCGTCGAGGTCGGCAGCGGCGACGGCCGCGCGGGCGGCGCCGGTGCGAGGGCGAGGTACACCGCATTCATCACGGCGTTGTACGAGGCCGGCTCTTGGTTCGTGAGGACGATGATGTCGATCCCGTCTTCGACGAAGCGCGCGTCCTGCGTTCCGAAGCCCGTCGTGTCGCCGCCGTGCATCACGACGTGCTTGCCGCCCGGCAGCGGCTGCAGGAGCAGCCCGAAGCCGTAATGCGTGTCGCTGCCGTCGGCGAGCTTGAACGAGGTGTGCATCATATCGCGCGACGCAGCGGAGAGCAGCGTGCCGCGGTCGATCGCGTTGTTCCACTTCTCCAGATCGGCCAGCGTGCTCATGATCGCGCCGGCGCCGGAGAACCACGAGTAGTCGAGATGCTGCTCGTGCTCCTGGTCGCCCATCGCGTACCGTGAATAGCCGGTGGCGCGGTTCCCTTCGACGAGCTGCGGGTCGCCGTAGCGCGTGCGCGTCATGCCGACCGGCTCGAAGATCCGCGTGCGCAGGTAGTCGGCGTAGCGCATCCCGGAGAGCTTCTCGACGATCAGCGAGAGCATCACGAAGCCGGTGTTCGAGTACTGCCATCTCGTGCCGGGCTTGAACCCGAGCGGCCGGTCGACGACACCCTGGAGGATCTCTTCGTTCGTCGCGGGCCGCGCAGCCAGCATGTCGATGTCGTCGATCGCGGTGAACTCGGCATACCCGCCGGTGTGCGTGAGCAGGTTCCGAATCGTGACCTCGTTGCCGTGCGCGATCCCCGGCAGATAGCGGCCGACCGGCGCGTCGACGTCGAGCTTTCCTTGATCGCGCAGCATCAGGATCGCGGCGGCGGTGAACTGCTTGGTGTTCGAGCCGATGCCGTACGCGGTATCGGCGTCGGCCGGTACGCGGTCGTCGAGGTTCCGGTAGCCGTACGCTTTGGCGAAGACGAGACGCCCCTGCTTCGCGACCCCGATCGCCACCGAGGGCGTCGCCTTGCGCTCGATCACCGTCGCCGCGATCGTGTCGATCGCCGCGGTCTGCTCGGCAGTCAGCGCGTCGACGGCGCCCGCCGTCCCGGTTGGAAGGACTTGTGCGGAAGCGGCGGAGCCGAAGCTCAAGAGCGCGGCGAACGCCGCGGCTGCGAAGGCGAAGCGCGTCATGCCCGGATGTACGGCGCCGGGCCGGCGAGGTTTCGCCGAGATACTGCCAGGTACACTCTCGCAGGAGGGGCGCCGCGCGGTCGCGCAAAGGGACCCGTCCTGGTAGTCCCCGTTGCTGGAGGTCGTACGTGCGCCGGTTCCTTCTCGTCGGATTTCTCGCCATGGTTGCCGTCGGCTGCAACAACGCCCAGAACTCGGGCACCGGGGTCGTGACGACGCCCCCGACCGCGACGCCGACCGCCTCCCCGGTGCCGACGGCCACGCCGGTACCGCCCAAGAGCGAGAACTACTTCCCCGTCTCGAACGCCGCCTCGTACGGCGGCACGCAGCCGAACGGATCGCAGACCACGACGAACGTGAACCCCCTGGCGACCGCGGCCGGCGTCACGACCTGCAGCAGCACGCTCGGAAGCTTCGGCGACTACCGCGTGACACTGGGCCAGCTCGTCATCCCGACCACCGACATCAACGTCAACCCGGCCTATGGCACGCCGCTGATCTCGAAGAACGCGGCCGGGGACGTCTACGTGGTTGGATATTACAATCTGGGCACCGGCGCAGAGACGTGCGTCTCGCCGTATCCCATCGCGAAGGCGCAGATGGTGAAGGGCACGGGCTGGACGTTCGTCGATATCGCCGGAGTCTCGCGCACCGCGGTCGTGGTCTCCGACCACCAAACGGCCTCGTTCACGGTCCAGGTCGCGGGTGGTGCGACGACGACCTATACGAGCATCGTCGCGCAGGTCTCGTACGGGTCCGACCAGAGCATCTACTGGGCGGCCGGGTACGGTCCGGTCCAGGTCATCAACAGCTTTACGAACCCCGGCGGCAGCATCCAGTACCCGCCGCAGCTCACCGCCTTCAACTGGACGCTCGATCCGAGCTCCAAATAGCGGCGCCGGCGGGCCGCCGTAGGTCGCGACGGTCAGCCCGGCGCACCCTTTCGGGGTGAGCGCCCGCGAACTCAACGCCAGCGGCATCCCGCTGAAACCGTTCTACGAGGAGCCCGAGACGCCGGTGCGGCGCGCGCCGCCCGGCACGTTCCCGTACACGCGCGGCATCCGGCGCGACATGTACCGCGGCCGGCACTGGACGATGCGGCAGTACGCCGGTTTCGCGACCGCGGCGGAGTCGAACGCGCGCTACCGCTACCTGCTCGCGCACGGGGTAACCGGGCTCTCGGTCGCCTTTGATTTGCCGACGCAGCTCGGCCACGACTCCGACGCGCCGCAGTCGCGCGGCGAGGTCGGCAAGGTCGGCGTCGCGATCGACACGATCGAGGACGTCGAGACGCTCTTCGACGGGATCCCGCTCGACCAGGTGACGGTATCGATGACGATCAACGCGCCGGCCTCGATTCTGCTGGCCTTCGTGCTGGCGGTGGCGCGGCGGCGCGGCATTCCGTTCGACAAGCTCGGCGGCACGATCCAGAACGACGTGCTCAAAGAGTACGTCGCGCGCGGCACGTACATCTATCCGCCCGGCCCGTCGATGCGGCTGGTGACCGACGTGATGGCGTACTGCGCGCGCGAGGTCACCAACTGGAACACGATCTCGATCTCGGGCTACCACATTCGCGAGGCCGGTTCGACGGCGCTGCAGGAGATCGCGTTCACGCTCGCCGACGCGAAGGCGTACCTGCGCGCCGCGCAGCAAAAGGGCCTCGACGTCGACACGGTGGCGCCGCGCATCTCCTTCTTCTGGAACGCGCACAACGATTTCTTCGAGGAGATCGCGAAGTTCCGCGCGGCGCGCACGCTGTGGGCGGAGATCGTGCGCGACGAGTTCGGCTCGCACGACCCGAAGTCGCAGATGCTGCGCTTCCACACGCAGACCGGCGGCTCGACGCTGACCGCGCAGGAGCCGCAGAACAACGTCGTGCGCGTCGCGCTGCAGGCGCTGGCCGCGGTGCTCGGCGGAACCCAGTCGCTGCACACCAACGGCCAGGACGAAGCGCTCGGCCTGCCGACGGAAGAGTCGGCCCGCGTCGCGCTGCGCACGCAGCAGATCATCGCGCACGAGAGCGGCGTGACCGACGTCGTCGACCCGCTGGCCGGCTCGTACTACGTGGAGTCGCTGACCGACGAGCTGATCGAGCGCGCGCGCGGGCTGATCGCGGAGATCGACGCGATGGGCGGTGCGGTGGCGGCGGTCGAGAGCGGCTGGATGCAGGACCAGATCGGCGAGAGCGCCTACCGCGCGCAGCAGGCGATCGAGCGCGGCCGGCAGGTCGTCGTCGGCGTCAACAAGTTCAACGAGTCGACGAACGGCGTGCCGATGCCGATCCAGCGCATCGATCCCGCGATCGAGCGCGACCAAGTCGCCCGCACCCGAGCGTTCCGCGAGCGCCGCGACGCCGCGCGCAGCGAAGCGGCGCTGCGCGAAGTGCGCCGCGCCGCCGAAGGCACCGACAACCTGATGCCCGCGTTCGTCGAAGCCGTCGACGCCGGCGCAACCCTCGGCGAGATCTGCAACGTGCTGCGCGACGTCTTCGGGACGCACGTGGCGCGCGAGCGCATCGCGTGATCGACGCGCCGATCGACCATGTCGCGATCGTGGTCAAAGACCTGGAGGCGACGGTCCGGCTCTATACCGAGACGCTCGGCTTCAGTCAGGTGTACCGCGAGATCGTCGCCGACCAGGGGATCGAAGCGGTCGGGCTGCGGACCGGCGACGCGGTGATCGAGCTGCTCCGGCCGCTGAGCGAGGACTCGCCGATCGCGAAGTTCCGCGGCGAGGCGGCGACGAAGCTCCACCATACCGCGTACCGCGTCGGCGACATCCGGGTCGAGTTGGCGCGGCTCAAGGCCGCCGGCGTTCGGCTCATCGACGAGGAACCGCGCCGCGGCGCGCACGGCAACACGATCGCGTTCCTGCATCCGAAATCGACCGCCGGGGTGCTGATCGAGCTCTGCCAGCGCGCAGGCTGAGCGCCGGAACCGTGGCCCGGTGGATCGCGTTGCCGGACTGATGCGAACGAACGAGGCAGTCCGGCTGTTCGCCGCGGTTCTCGTCGCGGGCGCATTGCTCGGCGCGTCGCCCACCGCGCCGGTCGCGGGCGCGGCGCCGGACCCGTACGCGATCTTCGACGGGGCGCGCAAGGCGTGGGCGTCCGGCGCGTACCCGCACTATGCGGAGTACGTCGCCGTCGTCCGGTTCCGCAACGGTTCGCGCACCGTGAAGCGCACCTGGGAGACGACCGAGGACCTCCGGCAAGGGATCATCTACTCGGGCGCGTTCAGCCGCGAGGAAACGGCGAACCCGTCGACGCCGCACGGGATCAACATCGGCATTCTCGGCTTCGGCGCGTCGAACGCGCCGCAGCCGGTGGACCCTATCGGACACGTCGCGTTCGCGATCGACCAGGACTACGGCCTCGCGTTCGGTACGCGCCGCCTGACGTCGGTGACCTCGACCGCGGCGATCGACGCGCAACGTTCCGCGCTGCCCGTCATCGGCCGGACCGGAACGGTCGCCCGCGACTATGAGGTCCGCCTCATCGAGACGGCCGTCGACGCGCTCGGCCCGGAGTATCATCTTGCGCTCACGCCGCTGCACGATCGCACGAGATACCGGCTGCGCGAGCTCTGGGTCGACGGCAAGACGTCGCTCCCCGAGGAGGCGGTCGTCGACGGGATCGGAAACCGCCCGCCGCTCACCAAGGTGCAATGGCTGATCGAATACCGCCAAACGCAGGGCGGTACGTACATCGCGCGCGAGAGCGCGCTCGCGCCGCTCGACTGCGGCGCGGCGGGGACGCTCGAAGGCGTCACCGTCACGTTCGACGAGGTGCACCTCACGGCGCGGCGCAGCCCCTACCGGTTCGGGTTTTCGAAGGACGTTCCGCAGGGCGAACCGTAGCCGCGCAGGGCGGGAGCCCGCTCAGCGGGGCGTCGCCCGCGCCGGCGCGAGGCGGACGTCGAGCTCGGTCTCGAACGTGCGGTCCCACGGCAGCGTGACGGTGAAGCCGGCGTCGCGATACTGCGGCGCGATCCGCGCGAGCAGCTCGAGCCCCTCCGGCCACAGCAGCGCGCGGTTCTGCGACTCGGTGCCGCGCGCGACGCCGGGCGCGAGATACGTGTGGTCGGAGATGCCGCTGGCGGTGAGGGCGTCGTTGATTGCGGGCCGCACCGCGGTGTGGAACGCGATGTCGTCGACGTAGCGCATCAGCGTGAACGTCGCGTGCGCGCGCGCGTCGTACGTGCCGAGCTTCCGTCCGGCGAGCACGGCGATCGCCTCGGGTAGCGCCGTCCCGACCGTGTTCGCGACGGTGTTCCACGATGCGAACGCATCGATCCGCGCGGCCACCCGGCGGGCGATGAGGTCCTCGGTGAGCTGCCGCTGCTGCGCGTAGTCGTTCGTCGCGAGAAAGGACAGATCGGCGACCGCGGTGATCGCCGGTCGCGGCTGCTTGTTCCCGGTCCCGGTCGCCTCGCGCGCGATCGCGTCCGCGAACGTCGTCTCATCGGTCGGGCTCGTGTTCGGCACCCGCACGAACAGCTCGACGTCGAAACGGTCGCCCGCAGCGACCTCAACGGCGCCGCAACTGCGAACGATGTCCGCGATCGTGGTCGCGATCGGCGCGAACTCGAGCGGGTCGTTCACGCTCGCGCCGTCCGCCCGCGAGTAGATGACGCGCACGCGCGGGAGGACGCGCGCCTCGCGCGCCAGCGCCGCGCCGACGAGCACCATCGCGAGCTCGTCGGCGCCCGGCTCGATCGACGCGCGCGCCGGCGGCACCCAGCGCGCCGCGAACGCGCGCAGCGCGGCGAGGTCGCGCAGGTGCAGTCCGACGGGTCCCGCGTCGTCCTGCCCCAGCACGACGCGGTCGAACCCGCCTTCCGCCGCGATGCGCAGCGAGAACAGGTCGACGTCGCGGTCGCGCGCGCGCGTCGCGAGATAGGCGTCGAGCGCAGGCCCGAGCTGCGCGCGCAGCTTCGCCGCGAACGCGCGCTGCTCGCCGGTTTGCGGCGGATCGGGCAGGTTCGCGTACTGCTGGATCGCTCCCCACACGTCCCCGCCGGCGAACGGAAACGACGCCGCCGGACCGAGCTTCGGCACGCCGGTCGGAGCCAACCGCATCACCGTGCCGAACACCGAGAACCACGCGTTCGGGCGCGCAGCGCGCAGCGCGGCCAGGTCTTGCAGGCGCGTGTACGCCTGCGCGCGCGTGACGCCGGGGATGCGCGACGCGACGAGGCCGCCGTAGGCGATCATGTCCTGCGAGACGACGTACGCGCGCGCGTCGCGCGGCGCGTCGTCGCGCAGCCAGCGGAAGATTCCGGCGGAATCGCCGGGCGTGAGATAGCGCCCCAGCATCGGGCGCGGCGGCTCGGCGACCGTGACGCCGGCGATCGCGCCGAGCAGCCGTGGAAGCTGCGCCGTGACGGGCCGGTCGTCGAGCGGAACGACGACGAACGTCAGGGCGAGCAGAGACGAAAAGAGCGCCGCGACGGACTGCACCGCGGCGCTCTTCTCGTCACCGAGGCGGATTAACTCTTGAAGCCGTAGAGCCCGTGACCGTTGGGGTCGGCGACGTAGATCTTGTAGGCTTTGCGGATGCCGAGCGACTGCGTGAACAGGACGTGGACCGGCGTGTTCGGCTTGAGGTCTTTGGTCTGGACACTCTTGCCGTTCGAGAACAGCGTCGCGAAGTTCGGCGCGGTGAGGAACGACAGATCGGCGGGCACGCCGTCGATGCAGTGCACCCGAATGTTCTCGGAGGAGACGTGCCGGACGTACCCGTGGCAGTCGCGGATCTTGCCGCCGGGGACGGAGGCGCCTTGCCGTTCCGTGACGGCCGCGGACGCGACGAGCGTGGACGACGCGACGACGGCGAGCGCGGCGAGTGCGGGAAGCGAACGGCGGAGCGAGTCGAAGAGCATGGCGTGGGATTCCTTTTGCGATGATCGAGTGCCGAACGATGGCGGGCGCCGAGCGGATCGACGCCTTTGCGGTGATGAAGCGTTTCCGCGAGGACGAATCGTCGCTCGGCGACGCGCTGGCGCTCTTCGTCGACCGCCCGGACTACGGTTTCGTCTGGCTCGCGTACGATGACGGTATACCCGCCGCGTGCGTTTCCGTCGCCTTCGCGATCGCGACAGAGACCGGGGGCCTGGTCGCCGACCTGCGCGATCTCTACGTCGTCGCCGACCGCCGCCGCCGCGGCATCGGCTCGGCGCTCTTGGCGACGCTGCACGCGCGCCTCGACCAGCTCGAGGTCACCCGCGTCGAAGCATCGGTCCCGGACGACGCCGCGCTGCGCGGCTTCTTCGCCGCCCGCGGCTACGCCGGCCGCACCCAGCCGCGGTTCACGCTGGACCGCCGATGACACGCGCCAGCCGCCCCCGCGCCTCGCGAAGCAAGCGCTCGGCCTCCGCCCGGCCGACGCCGCGCCGCGCCATCACGACGGCGGTCTTCACCGCCCCACCCGCGGCATCGAGGAGCGCCCGCGCATCGGCCTCGCCCGCCAGATCGCGCACGAGCCGTTCGCTCCGCGCGCGCAGCTTCGCGTTGGTCGCGACCACGTCGACCATACGATTGCCGTAGGTCTTCCCGAGCCGAATCATCGCGCCGGTCGAGATCGCGTTGAGGACGATCTTCTGCGCCGTCCCGGCCCGCATCCGCGTCGATCCTTGAATCGGTTCCGCCCCCGTCGCGACGACGATTCCTAGGTCGGCATCGCCGGCGAGCGCGCCGTTCGCCGCGTTCACGATGCCGACGGTGCGCGCACCGCGAGCGCGTGCAGTCCGAAGCGCCGCGCGCACGAACGGCGCACCGCCGCTAGCCGAGATCCCGATCACCAGATCGCCCGCGCCGACGTCGTCAACCGCGCGGGCGCCCGCCTCGGCGTCGTCTTCGGCGCCTTCCACCGCGCGCCGCAGCGCCGCATCGCCGCCCGCGACGCGCGCCTGGACGAGCTCCGGATCGGCGCCGAAGGTCGGCGGCAACTCCGCGGCATCGAGCACGGCAAGCCGTCCGCTCGTCCCCGCACCGACCAGCACCACGCGTCCGCCGCCCTGGATCGTCTCGACGAACAGCGTCGTGGCTTGGGCGATCGCGCCGGCCGCCGCCAGCGCCGCATCGACCGCGACCCGATGCGCTTCGACGAGCACGCGCGCGAGCTCGACGTCGTCGAGCCGGTCGATGCCGGCGGTCGCGGCATCGAGCGCCTCGGTCGCCGGCAGGTCGTTCATCGCGTCAAACGTTCCGCCAGCCGCAGCGCGCCGCGCACCGGCTCGTCGCCGCCCTTGACGATCGCGATGCCGGGAATGTCGCCGGTGAGCCGCGTCTCCAGCAGAAACGACAGCAGGCTGTTCTCGCGCAACAGCCCGCCCGCGAACGCGACGTGCGGCGAAGCCTGCAGCAGATCGACCGCGCGCAGCGCCGCCTTCACCAGATCGCCGAGCTCTTGTGCCGCCTGCTGCACGATCTTCGTCGAAGCGCGATTCCCTTTGCCCGCGAAGGCGACGATGCTCGGCGCCAGGCCGGCGATCTTCGCCGGCTTCATCGGTGCATCGTACAGCGCGTCGAGATACCGCTCGCGATCCGGCGCATCGAGCGCGCGCTCCACGAGATCGGTCGTCTCGTCGCGGCCGGCGCGTCCGTCGAGCACGCGTCCGTACAGCTTCACCGCCTGCATCCCGATCCAGAACGCCGAGCCTTCGTCTCCCGCAAGGTATCCCAGTCCGCCGGCGCGGTGCGAACGCTCGCCGTTCTCCGCGTACGCGGTCGACCCCGTGCCCGCGATCAGGACCGCGCCGTCGCCGTCCGGGATCGCCGCGCGAAACGCGATCGCAGCATCGTCGCCGACGACGACCCGAGCGCCCCGAAACGCTGTCGCGACGAGATCGCGGAGCTCATCCGCGACCCGAGCGCGTCCGGCGCCGGCCGCGCCGATGCAGACCGCATCGACGCCGTCGCCGCGCGTCGCTTCCCGAATCGCGGTGATGATGATGTCCGCCGCGTCGTCGACGCCGAGCGTGGTGGCGTTCGCGCCCGGCTTATGAGCCTCGCGCACGAACGCGCCGTCTTTCGACGACGCGGCAGCCGTCGCCGTGCCGCCCGCATCAACGCCTACACAGATCACGCGCCCAGCTTCTCCGATCGCAACATCCCCACCCGGCACGCAATTCGAGCGCCACCATCGTGCCTGGTGGGGGAGCTCCGACGTTGCCGTGCGGGGGCCTCGCGGAGTCGCTGGAGCGCAGGATGCGCGGGAAGCGACGGAGCGGGAGCGACCGTAGCGCAGGAAGCGCGAAGGGAGCGTCCCCCGCACGGCAACGTCGGAGCTCCCCCACCAACCCCGATCGTCTCACGACGACCGCAGCGCGTCCCCATCCTCCTCGATGCGGACACGTTCGAGCAGCGACATCAGCTCGACCGGCGCGATCGACCCCAACACGCGCGGCCCGCGCGCCCCGGTGACGAGCGGCAGTCCCGCCGCGCGGCCGCGCAGCGTGGTGTAGCCGAGAACGGCGAACGCGAGCGCTTCTTTCGCATCGGCATCGACGCCGAGCGCGTCGGAGGAGACGACGCGCACGGCCGGTGCCTCAGCGGCAAGGCCGGCCATGACGGTGCCGTTCCGCGCGCCGCCTCCGCTCACGATCAGCAGCTTCGCGTGCGGAGCCGCCGCACGAAACGCGGCGCTGACGGATCGGACGGTGAGGGCGGTCAGCGTCGCCACCGCATCGGGAAGCGGCAGCGCGTCGAGATCCGCGCGCCAGCGTTCGACGAACGGCGCACCGTACTGCTCCCGGCCCGTCGTCTTCGGCGGCGGCCGGAAGAAGTATTCGTCGTCCAGCAGCCGCTTCAGGAGCGCTTCGTCGGCCGCGCCGGCTCGAGCGAGCTCCCCGTTCGCGTCGTACCGGCGTTGACCGTTGGTGCGCAGGCTGACATACGTGTCGATCGGCAAGTTCGCCGGTCCCGAATCGAACGCGATCCCTTCGGGAAGCAGCGTCATGTTTGCGATGCCGCCTAGGTTGAGCGCGACGCACGGCGCCTCGGAGCCGAACAGCAGCGCGTCGACGAACGGGACGAGCGGGGCGCCGGTTCCGCCGGCGGCCGTGTCGGCGGAACGAAAGTCGTGGATCACGGTCACGCCGGTCCGCTCGCGGATGCGGAAGGCGTCACCGAGCTGCAGCGTGTGGTGCTCGGCCCCGTCGTGCGCGATCGTCACGCCGTGCGACGCGACGGCGTCGAGCGCCGCACCGCCCGCGACCGCGGCCACCGCGTCGCCGAACGCCGCGCCGATCGCCGCGTGCAGGGCGGAGATCTCGAGCGCGCCGACCGGCGCAGGCGGGTAGGCGGCGACGATGCGCGCGTGCAGCGCCGCCTCGAACGGGACGGTCGCGAAGCGCCCGCACGACACGCGCACCCTCTCGCCGTTCGGCAGAACGTCGCACACGGCTACGTCGATTCCGTCGAGCGAGGTGCCCGAGATGACGCCGGCGATCTTCATACGCGGTCTACCGCCGCGACCGCGGCGTCGGCGATCGCGGCGCGCACGTCGCGCAGGTCGGTGCGGCCGTGGTGGACGTTGTTCGTCAGCACGACGACGTTCAGATCGCGCTCGGGATCGACCCAGACGGACGTGCCGGTGAACCCGGTGTGGCCGAACGACGACGGCGACATCAGCGCGCCGCACGAGTTGTCGTCGTTCGTCTTGAGCGCCCAGCCGAGACCCCGGCGCAGCACGGGATCGTACGCCTGCTCCAGCACCGCTTCGCGCGCGAGCTGAGGGTCGAGCGGCGTCGCGCGTCCGTGCAGCGCGGCCAGATACCACTCGCCGAGCAGCGCCGTGTCGCGCGCGTCGCCGAAGAGCCCCGCGTGCCCGGCGACGCCGCCCATCAGGTGCGCTTTCTCATCGTGGACCATCCCTTGCACGCGACCGCGCCAAGCGTCGGTCTCCGTCGCCGGGATCGCGTCGCGCTCGCGCCCCCGCGGCACGTACGCCGTCGACCTCGCACCGAACCCGCCCAGCACGCGCTCGACGACCGCGGCGAGCGAACCGCTGCCGGCGGAGCGCGCGAGGATCGTGCCGAGCGCGATGAAGCCGAGATCGCTGTAGATCACGCGCTCGCCCGGCGCGGCGGCGAGCTCTTCCGCCAGCGCGAACGCCTCGACGTTCTTGCCGAGGAGCGTGCGGTAGTCGGCGCCGCTCTTGAAGCCCGCTTCGTGCGCCAGGATCTGCCGCAGCGCGATCGGCTCGTGCGCGGTGCCGCGCCATTCGGGGACCGGCGCCGTCAGCGGCGCGTCGAGCGCGAGCGCGCCCGAGGATACCTGCGCCAGCGCGACCGTCGCGACGAAGACCTTCGTGACCGAGGCGAGGTCGAAGCGCGTGTCGACGTAGCACGGCAGCGCCGGACCGTCGTCGCGGGTGCAGCCGAAAGCGCGCTCGTAGCGGACGCGCCCGCGGTGCTCGACGCGCACGACGGCCGCGCTGTAGCGCACGCCGAGCGCGGCGCGCACCGCGGCGTCGATCTCAGTGAACAGCGCCGTTGGTCGTCAGACGAACGGGGAGCGTGCCGCGAATCTCGGCGCGGCCCGACAGCACGTCGGCACAGCCCTCGAGCGAGATGATCTGACCGCCGTAGATGCAGACCATGCGCTTCGCCTGCGGCCACAGGACCGTGTCGTACGGCGAGCGCGCCGAGACGATCAGCGCATCCGGCGCGAGCGCGAGAATGCGTTCGACCGCGTGGTGCTGACCCGGATACAGGTGCGCGTCGCGGGTCACGACGACGAACTCGCGGTCGCCCAGCGCCGGGATGTGCTCCAGCAGCAAGTCGACGTCTTCGGGCGCGGGCTCCAGCGGAACGCGCATCACCTCGCTCTTCCAGCCGCGGCGGCGCAGCGCCGAGCTCAGCGACGGCAGCTCGTCCTTGCGCGTCTTCGCGCCGGACGCGGCGACCTGGTCGAGGACCATTCCCTCGAACGAGATCACCGTCACCGCCTTGCCGGCGCGCAGGTGGGGGTCGCCGCGCAGCACGGTGACCGCGCGGCGCGCGGCGTCGAGCGGCCAGGCGTCGTCGACCGGCTCGTCGAGCGCCGGCGGCCGCGCCAGCCGCTCGCGCAGGTCGCGCACGCGCGCGAACGCGTCTTCCAGGCGCGCGCGCGGGATCTCGCCGCGCTCCACCGCCTCGACGATCGCCGCGGCGGCCTGCTCGGCGAGCTCGAGATGGTGGCTGATCAGCAGCAGATCCGCACCGGCCGCCAGCGCTTCGACGGCGCCGCGCACCGTGCCGACGCTGCCGGCGATCGCGTCCATCTCCAAGCAGTCGGTCGCGACGATCCCGTCGTAGCCCAGCTCGCCGCGCAGCAGACCGGTGAGCACGTTGCGCGAGATCGTCGCGGGCCGGTCGGGATCGAACGCTTCGATCACGACGTGCGCGGTGATCACGATCGACGCCGCGTGGTCGGCGATCGCGCGCTGGAACGGGACGAGGTCGCGCGCGCGCAGCGTCGCGGCGTCGGCGGTGACGCGCGGCAGCCCGACGTGCGAGTCCTCGGCCGTCGAGCCGTGGCCCGGAAAGTGCTTCACCGTCGCGGCGACGCCGGCGCGCTCCAGCCCGTGCGCGAACGCGCCGGCGAACGCGCCGACGCGCTCCGGGTCGTCGCCGTAGGCGCGCGTCGCCACCACGACGCTGCGCGGCTGCAGCGACAGATCGGCGACAGGCGCCAAATCCACGTTGATCCCGAGCCGCGCCAAGTCGCGCCCCAGCAGCGTCCCGAGCTTCTCGGCCAGCGCGACGTCGCCGGTCGCACCGACCGCCATCGCCGACGGCAGCGCGGCGACGCCGTGCTGGATCCGCTCGACGCGGCCGCCCTCCTGGTCGACGGTGATCAGCGGCGGCGGCGAGTCGATGGCGCGCAGCGCGAAGACCAGCTCGCGCAACTGCTCCGTCGTGCCGACGTTGCGCGCGAACAAGATCAGCCCCGCGGGATTGAAGGCGCGCAGCGCGTCGAGCGGCGCCGTTGCGGGAGTCGTGCCGGTGAAGCCGACTGCGATGACGCCGCGCGCGAGCGCCGCGAGATCGGCGGGGAGGGTCATGCGGGCACGCTTCGACGCCGGCGACCGGAACCTAGGTCCCGGGACGGCGCCTCAGTGCTTGATCAAACGAATGATCTGCGCGACCAGCTTGCCGGCCGTCTTCGAGATGAAGATCTGCACCTTCGATCCCTTCGCGACGTCGGTCAGCGTGTGGTAGCCGGGATCGTTCGACTGCACGCTGGTCGTCGGCATCGTGTTGACGTCGACGCGCCCCTGGGTCGTCGACTCGACCGTCACGACACCGCGCGAGTAGTCCACGTTCGTGACGCGGCCTTCGATCACGCCGCCGTCGCGCGCGGGCGCCGGCGCGGAAGCGGTCGCCGTCGCGGACGGGCTCGGCGCCGGCGCCGCGAGGGCTGCGGCCGGGATGCTGAAAAGGCCGAATACCGTAGCGGCGACGACGAACCGGGACATCACCCTGGGATAACGCATGGAGCTCCGAACTTCGTTCCCTCGCCGCCGAGCTTACGACGGAGCGATCGGTCCGACCGACCGGAAGTACGCTTCGCGCGCGCCGGGCTCGCCCGCCTTGACGCGAGCGCGCGCGGCGCGTGCCGCGACGACGGTTTCGTCGCTCGGCGTATTCCCCCCCAAGACGACGCGCAACGCGAGCAGCGCTTCATCGGCCGCGCGCACGCCGACCGCTTCGAGCGCCCGGTAGAACGGCGCCGCGACCGGATTCTTCGATCGGTCGCGCAGCGCCGCCGCGATCGCGTCTGCCTTGCCGGGCCGACCGTCGAGGAGGTACCCGTCGAGAGGGTGCAGTTCCACCCCGATGCGATTCGCGCTGCGGGCGCCGGTGCTTGCCGGCCTGCTCGCGTTCGGCGTCCTCGCCTTCGGCGGCGCCGCGCCGCCGGATCCGCTCGCCGCGCTCGCCGCGGCCAACGGCCACGCCGCCGGCGTCCACCTGCGCGCCACCGGGAAACGCGTCGTCGAGGGCCGCACGATCGCCACCACGGTCGAGCAGCTCGGCGCGCAGCGGCTCTTCCGCCGCTGCGTCAACGACGTCTGCGACGGCACGTGGTTCGACGGCGCGCGCGAGTGGACGTTCGGGATCAACGAGGTCGCATTGCCGGAAGCGCCGGACGACGCGCTGCCGACCCAGCGCACGCTCTTCGCGATCGCCTCGTTCGCCTTCGCCGAGCCGGCCTTCCGCGCCGGCGGCGGAACGGTCGTCCACGAGACGCCGAGCCGCTGGCGCATCCGCGCGCGCGACGGCGCCGAGCTGATCGCGGCGATCGACCCGCCGACCTCGGTGCTGCGGGCGGTCACGACTCCGGCGGGGCGGCCGGTGGCGGTCTACGGCCGCGAGACGCGCGCCGGCGGCGCCAGCTTCGCCCTCGACCGCGCCGGGCCGTTCGAGAGCGGCCCGCTCGACGAGGTCGCGGCGGTCGCCGGACCGATCGGGCCGCCGGCCGGGGTCCGCGTCACGCTGGGCGCGGACGCGCCGCTGCCGCTGCGCGGCGACCAGGTCCCGGTCGTCCCGTGCAGCATCGGCCTGCGCATCGCGCGCTGCCTGCTCGACACCGGCGCGATGCCGAGCGCGATGACGCTGGAGCTCGCCGAAGCGCTCGGCCTCGAGCCGCACGGCGAGCTGGAGATCGCCGGCCTCGGCCGGTTCGCGACCGGCATGGTCGAGGCGGGGCCGCTCGCGCTGGGGCCGGCGCGGTTCGAGCGCGCCCGCTTCGCCGTCGTCCCGCACTCCAGCGGGACCCGCCTCTTCGACCTCGTCGTCGGCAGCGATCTGCTCGGCCGCGTCCGCCTCGTGCTCGACCGCGGGCGCGGGACCGCGCGCATCCTGCCCTCGGGAGGAGCGGCGCCGGGCGACGCGGTCGCCCTCGTCTTCCGGAACGGCTCGCCGATGGTCCAGGCCACCTTCGGGGCGCGGACGGCCCACGCGCTGCTCGACACGGGAGACCAGGCGGTGCTCTCCATCGGGTACGCCGACTACCGCGACGGCCCGCAATGGCCGGTCGTCACGCGCGGCCAGGCGCTCGGGGTCGGCGGCTCGGAAGATGTGTTCGCCGTCGACGTGCCGGAGGTGCAGGTCGGGCCGCTGCGGCTGGGGCGGACGCGAACCACGGTCCGGCGGACGCAGGCGACGGCCCACGTCGGGATCGGCGCCTGGGACCGCTTCGTGATCGACCTCGACGAGGCAGCCGAGCGGGTGTCGTTTAGCCCCCGCTAAGAATGGGGACCTTTGTCCCGTATCGGGATAGGACTGTCCCGGGACGGAGCGTTGGATGGACCCGTTGCGCGCGCTCGTCGAGCGGCTCGACACGAACGATCCGGCGACCGCGGCACACGGCCGCGCGGTCGCCCATTGGTGCTCGCGGATCGCCGCGCAGCTCCGCCTGCCGCGCGACGAGCACACCTGGATCGTCCGTTCGGCCCAGTTGCACGATATCGGCAAGCTCTGCATCCCGGACGAGATCCTGCGCGCGCCGCGCGCCCTGCGCCCGGCCGAGCTTCTGCTCGTCGCCCAGCACGTGATCGAGGGCGAGCGCCTGCTCGCCGAGTACGACCTGCTCGAGTACCGCGACGCGGTGCGGCACCATCACGAGCGGTTCGACGGCCGCGGCTATCCCGACGGCCTGCGCGCGGAGACGATCCCGCTCGCCGCGCGGATCGTGGCCGTCGCCGACGCGTACGACGCGATGACCGGCCAGCGGCCCTACCGCTTCCCGATGACTCCCGACCGCGCGCTGCTGGAGATCGAGCGCTGCCGCGGAAGCCAATTCGACCCCGGCCTGGTCGAGGTGATGCTCGCCGTGGTGGGGGACGCCCTCAGACCGGTCGCGGTCTAGGGCCGTTCGCTCAGTCTAGATCCGCTTCGAGCGCTTCGGCGGTTCGCTGCATCACCTTCGCGAGCAGGGCGATCGCGCCGGCCCGGTTCGTGTTCAGCAGCATGTACTGCATGCGGTCGTTCGGATGGAGGACGACGAACACGCCTTTGCTGCCCTGCGTGATCGAGGTGAGGATGCGGTCGATGAACGCGCGGTCCTCATCGTCGAGTTGAACCGCGCCGCCCTCTTCCTTGAGGAGGTCGCGGAGAAACGTGTCCAGATTGTCGGGGACATCCATCGGAAAAACACCCTCGTGCGGTAGGGGCGTTGCTTGCACTCAGTGATCGGCTGAAGGCCGTCAACACTTAGCCCTTTCGTCAAGACCGTGTAATCTTGGCGGGGGCCGGTCGGAGAAGAAACGCCCCGCGCGCGCAGGCGGTTCCCGAACGCCGCGGCGAACGCCGCGCAAGCGCGCCGCACGCTTGAAAGGAGGCTCGTACGTTCAAGGGATTCCGCGCCTTCATCGCGCGCGGCAACGTGATCGACCTAGCCGTCGCCGTCGTGCTCGGCGCCGCGTTCACCGCGGTCGTCAACGCGCTGGTCAAGGACTTGATCACCCCGCTCATCGCGGCGCTGATCGGAAAGCCGGACTTCTCGCGGCTCGGCTTCACGCTGAACAACTCGAAGTTCCAGCTCGGCGACTTCATCAACGCGCTGATCACGTTCATCCTCGACGCGGCGGTCATCTACTATTTGATCGTGGTCCCGATCCGCGTCGCGACCGAGCGCTTCGAGAAGCCCGACGAGATCGTGCTGGCGCAAAAGACGTGCCCGGAGTGCTTGAGCGAGATCCCGCAGGACGCGCGGCGCTGCAAGTACTGCACGGCGGTCCTGGTGCGCAGCGGCGACGCCGCGCGCACCTGAGCGCCCGGTAGAACGGTCCTCGGCCGGGTACGCTGCGGCGATGGAGATGCGATGCGACGTCGTCGTGCTCGGCGCGGGCGCGGCCGGGCTGGCGGCGGCGCGCGTGCTCTCGCAGGGCGGCGTCTCGGCGGTCGTGCTGGAAGCGCGCGACCGCGTCGGCGGTCGCGTCTACACGCGCGAGGACGCCGGACTGCACGTTCCGGTCGACCTGGGCGGCGAGTTCATCCACGGCACGGCGGAGATCAGCTTCGCCCTGCTCCGCGCCGCGAGCACCGTCGCGGTCGACACCGCCGACGGAGCGTTCGCGCTGGAGGACGGCGAGCTGCGCGAGCGCGAGGATCCGTTCACCAGCGTCGAGCGCGTGATGCGCCGCGCGCGCGAGCTCGACCAGGACGTCAGCATCGACGAGTTCCTGCGCGCGCTGCCGGACGATGTTGAGGACCTCGAGCGCGTGCGCCGCTACACGCGCATGATGGTCGAGGGGTTCGACGCGGCCGATCCGCGCATCGCGAGCACGCGCGCGCTGGCCGAGGAGTGGGGCGGAGGCGAAGGCGGTCAGACGTCGCAGCAGTTCCGGCCGCTCGGCGGCTACGGGCCGCTGCTCCGCGCGCTGCTCGGCGCGCTGGATCCGGCCCGCGTCCACGTCCGTCTCGCGACGCCGGCGCACGTGCTGCGCCGCGACCGCGACGGGGTCGTGGTCGAGGCCGCCACGGCGACCGGCGACCCGCTCACGGTGCGGGCGCGGGCGGCGATCGTCACGCTGCCGGCGGGCGTGCTGCAGGCGAACGGCGTGCGCTTCGAGCCGGAGCTGCCGGCGCGCACCCGCGAGGCGCTCGCGCGCATCGTGATGGGCCCCGTGATCAAGCTGATCCTGCGCTTCCGCAGCCCGTTCTGGGAGCGGGTGCGCGGCGGCCGCTATCGCGACGGGGCGTTCTTCTACAACGCCGGCGCGGCCGCGTTCCCGACGTTCTGGGCGTTGCTGCCGATGCGCGCACCGCTGCTCGTCGCCTGGGCCGGCGGCCCGCGAGCGGCCGCGCTCGCCGGCCGCGACGAAGCGCAGCTCGTCGGCGCCGCGCTGGCTGACCTGCAGACGCTCTTCGGCGACGAAGCCGATCCGAACGCGGAGCTCGAAGCGGCGTACGCGCACGACTGGCAGCGCGATCCGTACGCGCGTGGTGCGTACAGCTACGTCTCGGTCGGCGCCGGCGATCCGCGCGGCGGCCTCGCCGCGCCGGTCGACAACGTCCTCTTCTTCGCCGGCGAAGCGACGTCGCCGACCAGCGAAGCCGGGACCGTCGCGGGCGCGCTCTTATCCGGCGAGCGCGCCGCGCGCGAGGCGCTCGCGGCGCTCTAGTTCACGCGCTTGTCGCGGCCTTTCCACTCGCGCTCGCGCAGCACGTACTTCTGGATCTTGCCGGTCGACGTCTTCGGCAGCTCGCCGAACTCGACGCTCTTCGGAACCTTGAACGCGGCGATCCGCTCGCGCGCGAACGCGCGCAGCTCGTCCGCGTCGAGCGCGCGGCCCGGTTTGAGCGTCACGAACGCCTTCGGCACCTCGCCCCACTTCTCGTCCGGCACCGCGACGACCGCGCACTCGAGCACCGCGTCGTGCTCGAGCAGCACCTTCTCGACTTGCTGCGTCGAGATGTTCTCGCCGCCGCTGATGATGACGTCCTTGGCGCGGTCGACGATCTCGATGTAGCCGTCGGCGTGCATCACGGCGATGTCGCCGGAGTGGAACCAGCCGCCGTCGAACGCGCGCGCCGTCGCGGCCGGATCGGCGTAGTAGCCCTTCATCACGTTGTTGCCGCGCATGACGATCTCGCCTTGCGCCGTTCCGTCGCGCGGGACGTCGTGCAGCTCGCCGTCGACGACGCGCACGTCGCCGGCGGCCAGCGTCACCATCGCGACGCCTTGCCGGCTGCGCAGCCGCGCGCGCTCGGCCGGCTCGAACCCGTCCCACTGCGGGCTGTGCCACGCGCACTCGGTGATCGGGCCGTACACTTCCGTGAGCCCGTAGACGTGGTGCAGCTCGGCGCCGAGCGCCTCGATCTGCGCGATCGTCGCGGGCGCGGGCGGCGCGCCGGCCGTCGTGACCACGACGCGGTGCGGGAACGGCACGGTCTCCGGATGGTTCACCAGCCCGATCAGCACCGTCGGCGCCGCACAGAAGTGCGTCACGCCTTCCGCGTGCACGCCGTGGTTGATCCCGGCCGCGTCGACCTTGCGCAGGCAGACGTGCGTCGCGCCGGCCGCGGTGACGGCCCACGGAAAGCACCAGCCGTTGCAGTGGAACATCGGCAGCGTCCAGAGATAGACGCTCTCCGGCCGCAGGTCGGCGTGGAAGACCTCGGCCAGCGCGTTCAGATACGCGCCGCGGAAGGTGTACATCACGCCCTTCGGCTTGCCGGTCGTGCCGCTGGTGTAGTTGATCGAGATCGTGTCGTCTTCGGCGACGGCGCGCGCGACGAGCGCGGCGGGATCGGCGTCGGCGAGGATGCGCTCGTAGTCGAACGCACCGGCCGGCGCGCTCTCGCCGGGCGGCGCGACGCGCACGCGCGGGATGCTGGTCGTCAGCTTCGCGACCAGCCCGTCCAGCTCGTAGTCGTGCAGCAGCAGCGACGCGCCGCAATGGCCCAGGATGTAGTCGATCTCGTCCGGCGCGAGCCGCGTGTTGAGCGCGACCAGCACGCCGTTCGCGCGCGGCACCGCGTACGTCGCCTCCAGCACCATCGCGGTGTTGGGGGCGAGCACGGCGACCCGCTCGCCGTCGCGGATCCCCATCGCCTGCAGCGCGACGCCGAGCCGGTCGACGCGCTCGAGGAACTGCGGATACGTCCGGCGCGCGGCGCCGTCGACGACGGCGGTCTTCTCGGGATAGACGAACGCGGCGCGCTCCAGGAAATCGAACGGGTCGAGCGCGCGCAGGTGGACGGCGGCGGTCGGTTCGGCGATCATCCCCGCTCATTCGCCGCCCGGATGCGATCTTCTCGCAACCGGCGCGAGGTTCGCACGGCGATCCGGGAAACTCTCGCCGCATGGAAACCGAAAAAGGCCGCGCGTCGAAGGCGTCCGAGACGCCCACCCTCAAGGCGGGTGACGCGGCGCCCGACTTCACGCTGGCCTCGCACCTGAACGAGAAGTTCACCCTCTCCGAGCACCGCGGCAGCAACGTCGTGCTGGCGTTCTACCCGTTCGCGTTCACCGGGACTTGAGGCAGCCAGATGCCGCTGTACGAACGCGAGCGCGAGCGCTTTCGTGCGGCTGACGCCCAGGTCGTGGGCGTCTCGACCGACTCCCGGTTCGCCAACGCCGCCTGGGCGCTGCAGCTCGGCGGGATCACCTATCCGCTGCTGAGCGACTACTATCCGCACGGCGCGGTCGCCGAGCGCTACGGCGTCCTGACCCCGCGCGGCAACGCCGAACGGGCCCTCTTCGTGATCGACAAGGCTGGCATCGTGCGCTACATCGACGTGCACGAGATCCTCGACGTCCCCGACGTGAGCGTCCTCTTCGCGGAGCTCGCCAAGCTCCAAAGCTAGCCCCGCCGGCGCGGCTTGTTCGGAACGGTCCGAATTCGTTCGGAGAGGTCTTGACCGGCCGCTTTGGGGCGTGCTAGGGTGACATCACCGAATTCCTTAGGTGTCCTCCGGGAGGTCCGATGGCGCGCCGCCGATCCGTTCCGCTCACCGAAGTCGAGCAGCGTCTCATGGAGATCGTCTGGGCGGCCGGACCGGTCACCGTCGGACAGGTCGTCGAGGCGATCCCGGAGGCCGAGCGGCCCGCCTACAACACCGTCCAGACGATGATGAAGATCCTCGAGCGCAAGGGCTACGTGAAGCACCGCGCCGAGGGCCGCGCGTTCGTCTACCAGTCCATCGTCGACCGCGACGCGGCGGCGCGCACCGCGCTCTCGCAGGTGGTCCAGCGTTTCTTCGGCGGCTCGCCGCGCGAGCTCGCGCTGAACCTGATCCAAGGCGACCACCTCAGCGAGGCCGATCTCGACGAGCTGGAGACCCTCATCAAGCGCGCCAAGGACGAAAGCTGATGGACGCGCTGCTGCTCGCCGTCCTCAACGCGCTCTGGCAAGGCGCGGCGCTGATCGCGCTGGTCGCGCTCGCGCTGCGCGCCGGCCTGCGCCGCAACGCCACTACGGCCTGCGTCGTGTGGAGCCTCACCTTCGCCGCGGTCGCGCTGCTGCCGGCGATCGACTTCGCGCTGGCCCGCCCGCCGGCGAGCGCGCCGCGTGCCGCCGGCGTGGTCGTGAACGTGCCCGCCGAGCGCCTCCGCGCCGCGGGGCGCCGGAGTCAGCCCGTCGACGCGAGCGTGAGCGTCTCCGCGCCCGCTGCCGATCTTCGCAGCGCCGCTTCGAGAGCGGCTGCGCCGGGCGTGGTCGCGTCGTCACTCGCCTCCCATCCGGCGGTGCAAAACGTTCGGGCGCGCACGACGGACGCGGCGATGCGCGTGGGTGGTGTGGCGACGGCGTTCGCGCGTGCTTGGGGGATCGTGCTCCTCGGCGCGTGGGCGCTGGTCGCCGGCGTCTTGCTGCTGCGGCTGATCCGCGCGTACGGCGCGATGGCATGCATGAAGCGCGAGGCGACGCCGGTCGACGACGCATGGCTGCTCGCGCGGTTGCGCTCGGCGGGACATCGCCGGCACGCCACGGTCGCGTCGTCGCCGCTGGTGCAGATTCCGTGCGCGATCGGTTTCCGCCGCCCCATGATCCTGCTGCCCGCGCGGCTCGCGTCGACGCTCGACGCCGACGATCTGGCGCGCGTCGTGCTGCACGAGTCGGCGCACCTGCAGCGCTACGACGACTGGACCAACGCGCTCGAGCAGGTCGTCTGCGCGGTACAGTTCTTCCAGCCGGCGCTCTATCTGGCGCGCCGCGGGATCGACTTCGAGCGCGAGGTCGCCTGCGACGACCGCGTGCTCGAAGACGCCGGCGAGCCGCTGCGCTACGCCGAGTGCCTGGCGCAGATCGTGCAGCGCCACGTTCGCGGGCGCCAAGCCGCGGTCGTCCCGGGCTTCGTGCTCCGGCGCGCGCAGGTCGTGGCGCGCGTGCGCCGCATCGTCGACCGCTCGCGCGACGCTTCGCCGCACCTGCGCGCCGGCGCCGCGGTGCTCAGCGCCGGCGTGCTCGTCGCGAGCTTCGGCATCGCACGTTTGCAGGTGCCGCTCGTCGCGCCCGCCGCCGCGTCGCCGGTTCTCGCCGCGGACGAAGCGCCGGTCGCGCAGCGCGTCGTGCCCCTGCCGCAGGTCGCGCCGTTGCCGCACGTCGCGCCGTTGCCGCACGTCGCGCACGTCGCCCCGCTGGCCCACACGGCAGCGCTCACGCATCTCGCACCGCTTCCGCATCTCGCACCGCTCCCGCACCTTGCGGCGCTTCCGCACGTCGCGCCGTTCGCCGGCCTGCACGCCGTTCGCCCCGTCGCACCGCCGGCGATGTACGTCCACCCGCACGACGCGGTGCACGAGCTGGCCCACGCCGCACCGCGCGCCGCGACCGTCAGCGCGAGCATCGACGAGTCGCAAGCGGCTCCGGCGGCGCCGGCGAACGAAACGCCGGTCGCGGCGGGGGCGAAGGCGACAGCCGCCCATCGCGACAGCGACCTGCTCGATGCGATCGACGAGGCGCGCTACCCGCACCCCAGCGTCGACGAGCTGATCGCGTTGAGCAATCAAGGCGTCACCGGCGGCTACGTGCGGCGCATGGGCGCGATCGGACGGGGGCGCCCGTCGCTCAAAGAGATCATGACGCTCGCGATGCAGGGCGTCTCGCCGGAGTACGTCGGCACGCTCGACCGCCGGCTTGCGGCGCCGCCGACGCTCGACGACGTGCTGTCGCTGCGCATGCAAGGCGTGAGCGCCACGTGGCTCGACGGGATGGCGGCAGCCGGCTACCCCAAGCTGACCGCGAAGGACGCCGTCTCGCTCGCACAGCAGGGCGTCACCGTGACCTACGTGCGCGGCTTGCTGGACGCCGGGCTGCGCAACGTGACGCCCGCGCAACTGATCGCGCTGCGGATGCAGGACGTCACCGGAACCTTCGTGCTGCGTCTCGCCAAGCACGGGTACCGCAATCTCAGCGTCGATGAGCTCGTCCGCCTCAGAATGAGTGGGTTCGAACCGTGATACGTTCCGCAACCGCGGCGCTGGCCGCGCTTCTCCTGATCGCCGGGGCGCTCGCGAACGCGTCCGGAGCGGGCGCGGCGACGACCGCCGGCCGCTGGTCGATCACCGCGCGCGGTGACGATGCGAGCCGCGTCCAGCTTCGGCTCGAGTACAGCGAGGTCGGTGACGGCAACAGCTACTCGAACTCCTCGTCGTCGTCGTCCGTGCCGATCGCGGAAGCCGGAATTCCGCCCGATCGCCTGCGCGGGCCGATCGCTCCGATCACGTTCCAGATCCAGCGTGAGCCGGGCGTGTTCACCTGCACCGGCAGCGCCGGCGACGGCTCCGCGGCCGGTCAGTACACCTACGCGCCGAACGCGCGCTTCGACGACGGCCTGGCCGCGCGCGGCTTCGGCCGCCCGACGTACCACCAGTCGCTGGAGCTCGCCATCTCCGGCACGACGATGGCGTTCGCCGACCAGATTCGCGCCGCGTCGCAGCATGCGACGGTCGCCGACCTCGTGCGCGTCATTCAGCACGGCGTCACGCCGCGCTACATCGCCGACCTCGCCTCGCTCGGCTACAAGCTGAACTCGCTCGACCAGCTCGTGAAGATGCGCGACCACGGCGTGACGATCGACTTCATCCGCGCGGTACAGGCCGCCGGGTACCGCAACCTCTCGCCGGACGATCTCGCGCGCCTGGCGGACCACGGTGTCCGTGAGAAGTACATCGCCGACATGCGCGCGGCGGGCTACACGCAGGTCACCGCCGACCAGCTCGTCACGCTGCGCGACCACGGCGTCACGCCGAAGTACATCGGCGACCTGGCCGCCGCCGGCTACAAGAACCTCTCGGCCGAGGATCTGGTCACGCTGCGCGATCACGGCGTCAGCGCCGCGTTCGTCGAGCGCTTGCGGTCGCACGGCTACACCAACGTCCCGGTGCGCGACCTCGTCCGGCTGCGCGACTCCGGGATCTGAAGCAACGAGCGCACCGCGCGTGCGCTTTTTCTTCGCCTATCACACTTATTTCGTTCGTTGATGGAGAAGGTTCCGCGATGCGACGACTCACCGTCCCGCTTCTGATCACGTTGAGCGCGCTGCTCTGCGCGGCGCCGGCGTACGCGGTCTCGGCGCGGCCGCAGCTCGCGATCCCGCACGTCGCGAAAGGGCCGGCGATCGACGGAACGCTGCTCGACGAGACGTGGAAGTCGGCGAAGCACGTCGCCTTGGAGTACGACCTGCGCCACAAGGGCCCGCCCGGCCAGAAGACCGACGTGTACGTGCTCTCCGACGACAAGGCGCTATACGTCGCGTTCGACGCGGTGCAGACGGGCGAGATCGTCGCCAACCAGCACACCGACGACGTCGGCTTCGACACCGACGACGAGGTGCAGGTGGATCTCTGGCCCGGCGGACCGCTCGGCTTTCGCTATCTGTTCACCGCGACGCCGCGCGGGACGCACTACCAGCACTCCAGCGAGAACTCGGTGTACGCGCCGAAGTGGCAGAGCGTCGGCAAGCTGCGCGCCGGCGGGTTCACCGTCACGATGCGGATCCCGTTCGAGGTCATGCGCGGCGACGGCCGCGCGAGCTGGCCGATCCAGTTCGTGCGCTTCGTCCAGAAGACCGACGACGTGCAGGTGTGGGCGTTCGAGCCGGGTCAGTCGGACCACAACGACGTCGTGTATGCCGGGCTGCTGAGCGGGCTTTCGTCCGGCGCGATGAGCGCGCGGCCGAAGCCGCGCGTCGGTTTGTTCGGAATCGCCGAAGCGGCCGCGGCGCACGACGACGGGAACACCACGCGCTCGGGTGCGGACGTCTCGATCCCGATCACCCGGACGGCGTCGTTCGTCGGGACGTTCCATCCCGACTACTCGAACGTCGAGCAGGACCAGCAGTCGATCTCGCCCACCGTCTACCGCCGCTTCATCAGCGAGGTGCGGCCGTTCTTCGCGCAGATGCAGCTCACCAACCCGTTCGACTGCGAGGTGTGCCCGAACGTCAACGAGCTCTACACGCCGGGGATTCCGACGCCGAAGCGCGGCTACGCGCTCGAAGGCGCGCAGGGGCCGGTGACGTTCAACGTCTTCAACGCGGTCGGCGACCGGCGCACCGACAACGCGTACACCGCGCAGTGGCGTAACACGAAGCGGACGATCGGCTTCGGCTTCCAGGCGGTCGACACGTACGCGCCGGGCTTCGCCGACCGCCTGACCTCGATCGGCTTCTTCACCAACGACCGCAAGCACAAGGTGTTCTACGCGAACTACGGCTGGGAGCGTGGAACCAACGTGCTCGACAACGCGCAGGCCCAGAAGCTCGAGGCCGGCGCGGCGTACTACGGCAACGACTACTACTTCGGCGGCGGCGTGCGCAAGATCGGCGGCTACTACAATCCGACCGCCGGCTTCGTGGCCGCACCCGACGTCGCCGGCTGGTCGTTCGACGGCTACCGCACGTTCCGGTTCAAGCCGGGCTCGTGGCTGAAGAACGCGACGGTCGAAGGCTTCATCGAGCGCTACCATGCCGCCGACGGACAGCTCGACCGGACCACCAACGACCTCGCGTTCACGCTGGTCAACAAGAACCTGTTCCGGCTGAACTTCGATACCGGGTCGACGTACCTGCGGCTCTCCGACGGCCGCATGACGCCGGTCAGCCTGGCCGGCGTCGCGCTGAGCTACCGCAACGCGACCGCGACGCCGACGAACCTCGTCTTCAACCAGGGCCGCTACGGCGACGGCCGCATCGCGACGTTCGACCGCAACACCGTGCTGAAGATCGGTCCGCTCACGCAGCTCGCGCTCCAAGGCTTCGACACCGTGTGGTACGCCGACGCGGGCTACCGCAACGTGCAGTGGCTGGAGCGGGTCGCGCTGACGCGCAACATCTCGCGCGAGAGCTCGTTCGCGGTCGGCGTGCGCCGCATCCACGGCACGCCGCCGGCGGTGCCGAACTACTTCACCTACGGCGCCGCGCCGTTTCCGGCCGGGCCGGCGACGTTCTACGCGGCGACCAACGTCTCGGTCGCCTACGCGGTGCACCGCAAGCGCGACGAGCTCTTCGTCGTCTACGGCGACGCGAGCGCGCCGCTGACGAAGCCGGCGCTGATCCTCAAGTACGTGATCTATCCGTTCGGCGAGAAGGGAACCTAGCGCTCCACGAAGCCGCGGTAGATGCGCACCAGCGTCTCCTTCTGATCTTGCGAGAGGCGCGCGTCGACGCGGATCGCCGCCTCGACGTCGATCGTTCCTTCGCCCGCGCGCGACCCGCTGGCGGCGTCGAGCAGACCGGCTTGGGCGTACATCGTCTCGGCCGAGATCTTCAGCGCCGAGGCGAGGTTCTTCAGCACGTCGGCCGAGGGCTTGTGCAGACCGCGCTCGATCTGGCTGAGGTAGGGGTTGGAGATCTTCGCGATGTCGGCGAGCTGGCGCAGCGAAAGGTTCGCCAGCTCGCGCTGCCCGCGGATGAACTCGCCGACGCTGTTCCAGACCGCGTCGCGGTCGTCGCTCTTCGCCACTACATGTCCAGGCCGCCGTTGATCGTGTAGACGGCCCCCGTGATGTAGCTGGACTCGTCCTCGAGCAGGAACTGCACGACGCGCGCGACCTCGTCCGGGCGCCCCAGCCGGCGCAGCGGGATCTTCTCGCGCACCACGTCGAGCGCGGCTTGCGGCATCTGGGCGACCATCTCCGTCTCGATGAACCCCGGCGCGACGACGTTCACGGTGATGCCGCGGCGCGACATCTCCAGCGCGAGGCTCTTGCTGAACCCGAACAAGCCGGCTTTCGAGGCCGCGTAGTTGGCCTGGCCGACGTTGCCCGTCTCGCCGATGACCGAGCTGATGTTGATGATGCGCCCGGAGCCGCGCTCGATCATGTGCTCCAGCACGGCTTTGGTCATGCAGAACGCGCCGAAGAGGTTCACGTTGAGCACGTTGTGCCAGTCGTCGGCGGTCATCTTCCGGACCGTCTTGTCGACCGTGATCCCGGCGTTGTTGACCAGGAAGTCGATGCGTCCGAACTTCGCCAGGACCTCGTCGACGACGCGCTTGCAGTCCTCGACGGAGTCGACCCGGCCTTGGTGCACCGAGACGTTCGCGCCGCCGTTGCCCAGCCGCTCTTGCAGCGCCTCGGCGGCATCTTTGCCGCGGCTGTAGCCGGCGGCGACGCGCGCGCCGTTCTTCGCCAGCATCTCGGTGATCGCGGCCCCGATCCCCCGCGTGCCGCCGGTTACCAGCGCGACATGTCCGTCAAACATGCAAGAGAGTGCGGGCCCGGCGAGGGCTTTTCCCCCTGCCGCGGAAAACGCCGCCGCAATAGCCGGGTGTGGAACGGACCGAGCGGCGCTCTCGACTTTTGGGAAGAAGCTCCGCTGGAGGAAACCCTATCTACTACGAACAGTACGACGCGGCGTATCTCGCGATGACTCCTGCGCGCTGGTCGGCGGCGGCCACGCAAGCGCTTTTCTCCAACCCGTTCAACCCGTTCTCGTACACGCTCCCCGGCCGGATGCTGACCGCGACGGCCGAGGTCTTCTCCGGCGTCACGCGCAAGCGCGGCAAGCCGGCGTGGAACCTTCCGGCGAGCACCGAGATCCTCGACGACCGCCCGTTCGGGCGGCTGATCCGGTTCGTCACCGGCGAGCGCGGCGAGCACCCTAAAGTGCTGCTGGTCGCGCCGATGTCCGGCCACTACGCGACACTGCTGCGCAACACCGTCGAGGTCCTGATGGACGACCACGACGTCTACGTGACCGACTGGAACGACGCGCGCGACGTCCCGCTGGAAGCCGGGCGCTTCGACCTCGAAGACTACGTCGCGTACGTGATGCGCTACATCCGGCTGCTCGGACCCGACGTCCACGTCGTCGCGGTGTGCCAGCCGGCCCCGGCGGTGCTGGCGGCCGTCGCGCTGCTCGCGGCCGACGGCGATCCCGCCCAGCCGCGCACGATGACGCTGATGGGCGGCCCGGTCGACGTGCGCGTCGCGCCGACAGCGCCGACCGAGCTCGCCGCCGCGCACTCGCTCGGCTGGTTCGAGCGCGAGCTCACGATGCGCGTTCCGAGCTGGTATCGCGGCGCGGGGCGCGCGGTGTACCCCGGCTTCCTGCAGATCGGCGCGTTCATGTCGATGAATCCGGCGCGTCACATCTCGGCGCACTGGGAGATCTTCCAGCATCTCGTGCAAGGCGACGGCGATTCGGCCGAGAAGCGGCGCGCGTTCTACGACGAGTACCTCAGCGTGATGGACATCCCGGCGGAGTTCTACTTGCAGACGGTCGACGAGGTGTTCCAGCGGGCGACGCTCGCCGGCGGAACGATGACCTGGCGCGGCCGCCGCGTCGACCCGGGCGCGATCGCGAGCACCGCGCTGCTCACGGTCGAGGGCGAGCTCGACGACATCTCGGCGCCGGGGCAGACGCTCGCCGCGCACGCGCTCTGCACCGGAATCCCCGCCGAGCGGCGGCGCAACGTGCTGCAGCGCGGCGTCGGCCACTACGGAATCTTCAGCGGCAGCCGCTGGCGCGCCGACGTGGCGCCGGAGATCGCACGCTTCGCGCGGGAGTTCGCCGGCTAGCCGCGCCGCGGGCGCGCTTCGGCAGGATGCCAGCCAGGTGGCACGGCGGCGGCGCAGGCTGGGAGCGTGGCCGCCCTCCACACTTCCACAGACCCCGCATCTCTCCACAAATCGCGGTACTCACAGCGTAGTCACACGCTCTGCCCAAGGCCGTTCGCACGGCGGGGCGCGTAGGACCGCTGTGATGGCCGCCGCGTATAGCCTGATCCTGAGCAAGGGGACGCATCTGGTCGACGAAGCGACGCGCGCGCGCATCGTCGCGGCGATCGCGAACGGCGAGCCGGTCGTCCAGATCCCGGTCGACCGCTATCAGGACGGCACCACGACGACCGCGACGATCGTGACCGCGCACGTCGTCGCGTTCTTCCCGCACGAGCTCGCCGCCGAGCTGGAGCTGCCGGCCAACGTCACGCCGCTCGCGCGGCGCGCGTAGCGCTCAGGCCGAGCGCTCGTCCGTGGCGAGCTGCACGCGCGCCGCGCGCGAGGCGATGACGTCCATCGTCTTCCACCCGGCGGCGTCGGCGCGCGCGAGCCGCTCGTCGCCGTCGTGCAAGGCGCGCACGTACTCGCGCAGGTAGTCGTCGCGCGTCTTCGCGGCGCGCCAGCGCCCGTCGTCGCAGGCGCGGCAGATCGCGACCAGCAGGCAGTTCACCGCGAAGTCGAGCTCACGCTTCGTAAGCACGTCGACGAGCCGCTCGAGCCGAGCCGCCGGAACGAGGTGATCCGCCTGCAGCGCTGAGTCGGACAGCTCCCGCGTGATCGCCTCGCGCAGGTTGGCCGGGATCCTCAGCCGCCAGGTCCCCGCCGTGACCCGCTCGCCGCGGCTCACGATGGCGAGCGCTTCGAGCAGGCGCGTGTAGAGCTGCGGCCGCCAGCGCTGCAGCCACGCCAGCAGATCGCGGTCGGACCGCAGCGCGAGGTCGGGCCGGTACGGGTGTTCCGCCGGCGGCGTTCCGCACAGCGCGCAGCGCTCCGCGTCTTCGAGCACCTCGGCGCGCCGTCGTTCGCCGGGCTCGATACGGCGTTCGCGCGCGTTGCGCGCCGCGCTGCGGTACGCGCGGTGGTGGCCGTTCTCGCACAGGACCGTGACCGGCCCGAACGGCGCGTCGACGCGGGCGACCGCGACCGTCGAACCGCAGTGCGCGGTTCGGCAGGCGGGCCAGGCGTCGGGCAGCTCGGCGATCTCGGGGACGAACACGGGACCGGAGCGCTACGCCCCGCGACCCGGTTCTTCCGGCGGAACACACGTTCGCCCGGCCACGCCGCGCGGCCATAGGCCGACTGTATCAGTGTTATGGCTCAAGTGAGCCATAACGTCGCGCCTCCAACATGGGCCTCACGGTGCGCTTTTCCGCGCCCAGCGCGCCCAAAATGCTTGTCCAGGCAGTGCTTCATCGCTCTGCGACCTATCGTTCAAATGAGCTACGCTTGAGCTGCGGCCCCGGGTCCGCCATAGCTCACAAAGCTCAACGACGAGGGGTCCGACTTGAACCTGCCTCTGCTTCTTCTTGTCCTCGCGACGGCGCTCGCGGCCGCGGCTCCGGCCACGAGCACGGTTTTCGGCACCGGCGTAGCGGCGCCGGCCACCGCCCAAAGCGACGAAGTCATCAATGCGGGAGGACCGATGTAAGGTCGTCGCCCGCGTCGACCGTCAGCGCAGCAATCCCAGCCGGGCGCACTCCGCGACGAGCGCGGAACGCGTGCGAACGCCCATGGTCGCATAGACCTTGAGCGTCTGATTCCGAATGGTGTGGAAGCTGCGGCCGAAGTCGGCGGCGATCTGCTTCGATGTTTTTCCCTCGCAGATCGCCAGCATGACCCGGCGTTCCGCCGGGCTCAGCGCGTCGTAACCGCTCGAAACGCGGACGCTGCGGCGCTCGACTTCGCGCCGCAGCCAGCTCTTCGGGATGCCGGCGGTCGCGCGGCGCGCTGCGTCGCGGACGCCTTCGTCCCCGGGCGAGACGTCGTCGAGCATCAAGGCCGTGACCGCTTCGCGATAGCGGTACCCGAGCTTCGCCCAGAGGTCGAGCGCCTCGTGAAAGAAGTGCGCCGCCTCGCGATACCTTTTATGAAACACTTCGAGCGCGCCGCGCGCGGTGAGCTCGACCGCCTGAACGCGCCGGTCGTTCTCGAACGCCAGCGTAGCTCGGCGTTTGCGCGTCCCGGAGAGATACCGTGTCAGCGTCGGCCCGGCCAGCGTCGGTTCGAGTCGAGACGCCTCGAGCGCGTACTCGAGCAACGTCACGCGCTCCTCGATGTTCGCATCGGTCCAGCGCTGCGACCGCAGCGCCTCGCCGGCCAGTTGAAGGTACATCCGCGCGGCGCCGGCGTCGCCGCGAATCCGAAAGTACTGGACCAAGTTCACGTTCGCCGCGGCGACCAGCGCGGGAGTCGGGGCGACCGATCGCGCCCGCTCGATCTCGATCAGCGCACCGCTTTCGTCGCCGTCGAGCATGCGGAGCCACGCGACGTTTTGCAACGTCTGGAACATCGGTTCGCGCGCCTCGTCGCCGACGCGGCCTTCCGGAACCGCGAGCTGCGAGAGCGCGCGGAGGTCGAGCGTCTGAAGCGCCACCGCGGAGAGCGCCTGCATCACGCGGGCCCGTCCCCAGTCATCGCGCTCGCCGGTCGCGTCGAGCTTCGCGAGCGCATCGGCGAAGTGCCGCCCGGCGAAGGCATAGCGCTCCCGAGCGCTCTCGATCCAGCCCAACATTTGCTCGAGCTCGACCGCGTTGACGCCGACCGCGTTGCCGATGTAGCGCTGCACGAGGGACTCGGCCGCCTCGAGCTCGCGCCGGTTCCAAAAGCCGACGGCAAGATGATACGCCACTTCCGCGGCGGTGCCCGACGGTTCCGAGCCGAGCGAATCGCGCAGCAAACTGAACCCTTCTTCGGGGTTGCTGTCGTACCGCACGAGAAACGCACCGCGCAGCCATCGCCGCGGGTCGTCACCGCGGCCCGGGCGTATCGCGTCGAGCGCGCGGTCCAGTACGCCGGCGTCGCCGGTGCGAATGGCGCTCCTTGCTGCGAGCTCCGCGAGCGCCGGCGTGTCGCGGTCACCCGATGCGATCGCGGCGAGCGCGATCTTTGCGGCAAGCCGCAAGTCGCCGGAGCGGTAATGCTCTAGCGCGATGGCGGCAATATCGGACGGAGCGCTGGCGGTTTGCCGCGCAACGCCCCCCCGGGGCTCGGCCATTGGTACCTCAGCGTTCATCGCGCCGCCGCCCGTACGCCGCTCGTTGGAGCCTCGGTTATCGCGCGTTGCGAAAGAGTCCTTCGGCATGGAAGCGCCCGGCACCTTAGCCTGCTTCGGACAGCAAAGGCGGCATGCGCAGCAAACTGCGTCGTGATGGGGTTGACGCTTTCGGTGGATCTTCAGTTCGCGGCGACGGCGTTCGCCACTGCTATCACGATCATCGATCCGGTCGGAATGATTCCGCTCACGCTGGTGACGACGGCGTCCGCGCCGCAGCGGCGCCAGCGCGTCGTGAACGAGGCGGTCGCGGTCGCCGCGGTCGTCATCCTCGTCATGGGGCTGATCGGGCGACCGCTGCTCGGATACCTCGGGATCACGCTGCCCGCGTTCACCATCGCCGGCGGCATCCTGCTGTTCTTGATCGCGATCGACATGCTCTTCGCGCGCCCGACCGGCGCGAAGCAAACGAAAGAAGAAACGCGCGAAGCGCGCGGCACGGAGAACCCGGCGGTCTTCCCGCTCGCGATACCGATGATCGCCGGACCGGGGACGATCGCGACGGTGCTGCTGCTCGCCGGCCTGACGCACGGCGACGAGCTGCGCATCGCGACGGTGTTCTTCGCCTATGCGAGCGCGCTGGTCGTGACGTGGCTCTGCATGAGCGCGGCGACGTACCTTCAGCGCATCATCGGCAAGACCGGGATCCACGTGGTGACGCGCCTGCTCGGGATCATCCTGGCCGCGCTCGCCGTGCAGTTCGTGATCAACGGGCTGGTCGGAACGCCGTTCTTCACCCGCGCCTGAGCAATGTAATCACGTCCGGGCGGGGCGTCATCGCGGAGCATCACGCTCCGCGAGCAGTTGTGCGACGACGCTCGCGACGAGATCGAGCGGGATCGGCCTTCACCGCTCTAGCGTAACCCGACCGCTACGGCGGCGTTCCGTAGTCGGGCATGCCCGAGGCGCGCTCGCGCTCGAGCACGGCATCGCAGCGCGCACGGTAATAGTAGCAAACCTGCCGCGACAGCGAGAAGACGTGCTGCAGTTGAAATCCGTCGGGAGGCGGCTGCGCGGGGAACGTCTCGCGCCCGCGTGGTACGTGCCCGCGCTGATACACGAAGGGCCACGGAAATTCGACCATCTCGGTATAGCCGTCGCTGTACCGGACGCGACAGCGCCAGTAGACGTACGTGTGTTCACCGCGCGTGTCCTCGGAGAGATTGTCGCACAGGCCGCCGCCGCCGAGATCCTCCGCAGGCGTCCCGATCGCCGTCGCGTTGTAGCGCTTCATCGTGGGGGCGGTGCCGCGCCCCGACGCACCGGCTTGGGCCGGACCTTCGGCGACCGCGCGCTGCGCCGATGCGATCGTGCTCCGAAACTGCGAGTCCATCGACGCGAGCTGGCTCGACGTGTACGCGCCCTCTGCCGCGACGGCACGGCGCGGCTGAGGACTTGCATCCGGGCGCGTGCGTGCCAGCTCGTGCGGTCCGAGGTGCGCGACAACGACACTGCGCGGCTTCGGCCGGTGCGGCGCCGTCTGGAGGCGCGGAACCGCCGGAGCGGCGCTGAGTTCGGGGAGGGGCGTCGGGGTCGGTACCGGTGTCGCGCTCGGTTCCGGGCTAGGCGACGAGGTCGGAGTGGCCGCCGGCGCGGGCGTCGCGCGCTCGATGGTGACGGTCGACGCGACCGCCTCGTCGTCGTGCTGCGGCGGCGGCGTTGCTGCCAACAACCTTGCCATCCAAGCAAGAAGCCCGCCGCCGAACGCATGCAAGAGGAGCGATAGGACGATCGCGCCGGCAACGGCACGCCGGCGCCGGATCGGACCCGCGAAGAAACCGGCGCGAAACCCCACCGCCGTATCTTCGCCGTCGTCGCTGCGATTTCGCCAAGTCGCGCCGGTGCGCCGCCTGGGATTCGGTTAGAAGCCGAAGCCGGTCGTTTGCTCGATGAACGACAAGAGGTTCAATCCGCCTGCCGGCCCGTCGAGCGCGTAGAGCTGGACCACGTACGGCTGGAACGCGATTGGCGACGGAGCGGCGACCGACGTGATCGGAACCGGAGTGCCGGCCGGTACGCCGATGCCGTCATAAAAACCGGCCGGTACGCTCGCGAGACCGGACGACACGGTGCCGTTGGTGCTGGTCGTGGATCCGGTCGATGCGGTCGGAGCCGCTCGATTTTGCGAACCCGTGAGCGCGACCGGCGTCGTGCACGGCGTGACGGTCGTCGTACACACTCCGAACCCGACGCCGGTCTTTCCGACGCTGAAGGCCGGCGCGGCGTTGTGCGTGATGGCGCTCAGACCGCCCGGCGTGGTCGGATATGTCGGCTCGTTGAAGACGTAGATTCCAAGCGTCGCGCTGGCAACCGTTCCGCCCAGGACGATCGTCCACCGCACGTTCGTGCCGATGGTGAGGGCTGCAACCTTGATCGGCGCGGAGCCGGCAAATGCGGCCGGTGCGGTCGAACACTCGGCGCCCGGCGAACCGGCGACGGTGGCGTACACGGAAACCGTATGCGTCACGCCACCGGCGATCGAGTACAGCGGCGACCGTTGTCCGTATGCGACGGTCGGAGCCGGAGACGTGCCGCCGAACGGGAGTTGGTCGATGCAGACGTCGACCGTGCCTGAATCCGGCGATCCCTGAACGAAGCGCAGCAGGGACGGGACCGGCGGCGTCGGCGTCGGAGTCGGTGTGGGAGTCGGAGTCGGCGTCGGTGTGGGCGATGGGGTGGGCGTCGGCGAGGGCGTGGGTGACGGAGTGGGCGATGGCGTTGCGACGGCGAGTGTCGAGATGGTCGTGAAGAACGCGAACGAGTACGTTCGTGCCGCGACGAAGCTGAACGGATAGTTCCCGGCCGTCCAGGAGATCGTGTTGCCGACCACCGTCCCCGGGCCGGAGATCGTGTTCCAGCCATCGGCAGCGTTCCCGGGGTCGTACATCGCGACGTACGAGGCACCATTTGGCAGCGTCCCTGCGGGGAAGGTCATGGAGAACGCCGGCGTAGGCATCGTCACCGTGATGTCCGGTGTGAGCGTCGAGAAGCCGAAGGTCGAGATGCTCGCACCGCCGATCGTGCGCGGCACGCGATGAATCGCCGCAACGGTCGGGGTACCGGCGGGCTGGCCCAGCGAGAACACGAGACTCAGATGCGAGACGACGTTCGTCGGCGGCACGGCGGTGGTGCTGCCGTCGCCGGGCCCGATCGGTCCGAGCACCAGCGAGCTCGACTGCGTCGTGCTGGTCGTGAGCACCCCGCTCGCAGTGGCTGGATTCGGGGTGGGCGTAGGCGTCGGAATCGCCGTCGGAATCGGCGCGGGCGCTTGTGAAGACGAACCGCCGCCGCAGGCGCTCACCAGCGCAGCAAGGGCGACCACAATCAGTGAACGACGCAGCATCGTGCAGACCTCCTGGAGCAAACCGACCTTCGGGTGAGCGCACGTTCTCCCTGGCGGCACTCTGAGCGTTGCCGCTTCCGCGCAGGTGTTAGGCGCGCTGAGCCACCCTGATCAAGTTCACCGCCCTTGAAGAAAAGTAGCCGCTCAGCACGCCGTACACAGCGGACAGCGCCCCGATGAACATCGGCGTAGCGATGACTTCGGCATTGAACCCGTGCAAGATCGCGTACACGTACTTTACGCAGAATATCGCCATCATGACGACGAGCGGACCCCAGCTGCCAGCGATGAGGAATTTCCCGCCCGTTGCATCGCGCCGAACCCTCGTATCCCTGAAAAAGGCGTATCCGGCAGCACTTGCAATGGCCGTCGCCGTCGCCCAAGCGACGAGCGGTAACGGCCTGAAACCGAAGCTCGAGTAGATGCCGAACAGTGAGAGGGCGATCATGCCGACGGGCAAGAGCAGTGCGGGGATTTTGGCTACGGTGCGCGTGCGCGTCTGCATGAGGCCGAAGACGAGCAGCACGAAGAACAGTCCGTACACCCAGATGGGCGTGTGAACGAGAATCTGAACGATCACGGTGTTCTCCCGGCTTCCAGGCGTCGGAGGTAAGGCCTAACGTACGAGACGCGACAGCGATAAAGCTGCCGGGCAAATCCTTCCAACGTCATTGTGCGACAGCCGTCCGATTGCACCTCGTCGAGCCGGCTGGGCGTCGCGCTCCGCTCAGCCGGATTTACTTCTGGGCGGCGACTCCAGCCGCTGCGCTTGCCAACGTGGGGCGGCGCGATTGCAAGTCGAAGCAATCGCCCGCGCACAGGACGTGCAGACGGACGTCGTGCAGAGACAGCGCGCTCTCCGCCTTCGCCTCGGCGATATTCGAATGCGTCACGCTGCCTCCATCGACCACGTAGACGCCGCCACTGCCGATCACCTCGAACTGGTGGCCGCGCACAACGATCGCCGTGTCCTCGTCGATGCCGATCCCGAGCTTGCGCGGATTCTGCGCCACCGCGCCCAGGAGACGGCCGATGCGGCCGCGTTCCGCGAAGTGCTGGTCGATGATGACGTCGCGCACGAAGCCGAGACCCGCCGCAAGGTGCAAGTCCCCGATGCGATGGGTCTCCTGGCTGTTGCCCTTCACCAGCATCGTTTCACTCATCGCGGACGCGCCGGCCGACGTTCCGGCAATGACGCCGCCCGCCTCGTGGATCGCGCGCACGCGGCGCTCGACCGGCGTATCTCCGAGCTGGCTGCTGATGCGGAGCTGGTCGCCGCCCGAGAAGAACACGCCGGTCGCGCCGTCGAAGAGTCGCAACTTCTCGTCGAGCTGCGTCTCGGAGCGCTCCTCGACGTACAACTCGACGAGATCCGTCACGCCGATGTCCGAGAACGCCTGCTTATAACTGTCGAAGTAGCCCTCGGGCTGGTGCGACGCTACCGTAGCGACGACGAGCCTTCCGCCCTTCATGTGTCGAGCGACCTCGCGCAGGATGACGCGCTCGCCCTCTTTGTCCTCGTGTCCACCGATGATGACGAGCGGGCCGTTCCTGATCCCGCGCCTATCGCTCATCGCGTGCTTCTTCGTCCTTGCTCAAGTACGTGCGGAGGCGCCCGTCCGCGCCGGTTGCGATGCCGACCGCGAAATGGCGGCTGTTGTGCGCCCAACCGACTCGCCCGGTGTGATCGAGCACGATGCCGCCCGCCTCGCCCCCGACCCGGCTCAGTCGCGCGATTGCGCCCTCGATCGCTGCCTGCGGCGGCGCCGCTTCGAGCGATTGCATGACGCGGGCCGCGAGGATCGTTCGCGCGATGCTCTCGCCGTCGCCGGAGAAGGCCACCGCGCCGAGCGCGTTGTCGGCATAGAGCCCGCAACCGGGCACGGGAGAGTCGCCGACGCGTCCGGGCGTGACGCCTTCGATGCCGCCGGTCGACGTGCCGGCCGCGATGTTCCCGGCGACGTCCAACGCGACGCAGCCGACCGTATCGGTGCCCGGATCCTCCGGGACGACGAGCAGCTCCGCCGGGTCGCACGTTTCGGCGCCATGGGCCTCCGCGAAGCGGCGCGCGCCTTCGGCCACCAACAGCGTCGGCGCCTCACGCAACATCAAACGCGCAACCGACACCGGGTGCGGCACCGCGCGGATGGCGCCGACGCCGCCGACGTCCAGCGTCGCACCATCCATGATCGCGGCGTCCATCGCGACCTCGTCCTCTGCGTCCCGGACGGACCCGCGGCCCGCGTTGAACCTCGGGTCTTGCTCGAACGCGCGAATGGTCGCTTCGACCGCGTCGAGCGCGCTGCCGCCTTGCCGCAGCACGGCTGCCCCGACGGTGAGCGCGGCGAGGCACCCAGCGCGGTTCCCGTCCTGCTTTTCCGGCGCGATCTCCTTCGCGCCGCCATGAACGACGATCGCCCAGCTCACTCGGCATCCCGCCGCGCCGTCACCATCTCTCGGGCAGGGGCGCTCGCGGGCGCCCGACTCGAGAAGGGATCGGAGTTCCGGATTTGCGCCCACACTTCGTCCACCGACGAGGGCGTGAGGACGACGAGGTCGCCCACGTTCGCCAATCGCAGGCACAGGTCGGCCGCCTGACGCTCGTCGAGCACACAGTGCAGGCGTTCTTCGGGGAAGCCGGCTGCGCGCGCGCCCTCCGCGATCAGGCGCATCACTTCGCCGGGCTTGCGGCCGCGGCCGTCCGGCCGCTCGCGCAGTACGAGCTCGTCGAAGGCGCCCGCGGCGATGCGGCCCATTTCGCGCATGTCATCGTCGCGCCGGTCACCGGGCGTACTCACCATGCCGAGCACACGGCGGTAGCGCGGCCGGAGCTTCTCGACGAGCGCGCACAGCGCGGTCAGCCCCGCAGGGTTGTGAGCGTAGTCCATGATGACGCGGAAGCCATGGGCGTCGTACACGTTCAGGCGGCCGGGGCTCTGCTCGAACGAAGACGAGAACGTCTGAAGCGCGGCCCGGATAACGGGCGGAGAGACGCCTTGCGCATAGCACATCGCGACGGCCGCCAGCGCGTTCTGGATGTTGAAAGCCGCCATGCCCCCGAGCGTCGCGGGGATCTCGGCCGCGCTCATGAGCGGCAGGCGCCGCCGGTTGTCGTGCACCACGATGTCGCCGCCGTCGGCGCCGTCGTCGTTCACCACGGCCAGTCCGCCCGCATCGATGTGCGCGCGTAACGATGCCGGCATGGAGTCGCCCCCGTGCATGGAGAAGAACGCGATCTTCCCGCCGGCATGGCGCTCCATGGCCACCGTAAGGGGGTCATCCGCATTGAGCACGCTGCAACCGTCGCGCCGCACCGATTCGACGACGACGGATTTGACATCCGCCAGATCCTTGAGCGTGTTCACGTCCTTCAAGCCCAGATGGTCTGCGGCAACGTTCAGGACGGCGCCGATATCGGCCTCATCAAAACCGAGCCCCTCGCGCAAGATCCCGCCGCGTGCGGTTTCCAGCACGGCCGCCTCGACCGTCGGGTCGCGCAGCACCATGCGCGCGCTGCGCGGCCCGCTCGCATCGCCGTCCATGATCTTGTCGTCGTCGATCCAGATGCCGCTGGTGCTCGTCATGCCGACGGTGAGTCCCGAACGGCGCAGGATGTGCGCCACCATCCGCGTGGTGGTCGATTTGCCGTTCGTGCCGGTAATCGCGAAGATGGGAATGCGGCCGGTTTCACCGGCCGGGAAGAGCATGTCGATCACGGGGCGCGCGATGTCGCGAGCCCAGCCTTCGAACGGCTCGAGATGCATGCGGAAGCCAGGCGCCGCGTTGACCTCGACGATGCCGCCGCCGGTTTCGCGGACGGAGCGGCGTATGTCGGGCGCGATGAAGTCGATGCCCGCGACGTCTAATCCGACGGCGAGCGCGGCACGACGCGCGATGGAGGCATTGTCCGGGTGGATGTGGTCGGTGCAGTCGATCGCGGTACCACCGGTCGACAGGTTCGCGGTGTCGCGGAGCGCGACCCAGCCGCCCTTCTCGGGCACGCTCTCCAGCGTCAGCCCGGCTTTCTCGAGCACGCGGAGCACGTGGTCGTCGATCTCGATCAACGTCAGCGTGTTCTCGTGCCCGGTGCCGCGGCGCGGATCGCTGTTGACCTCGTCGATGAGGGCCGCGATGCTGCGAACGCCGTCACCGATGACGTGCGCAGGCACGCGCTTCGCCACCGCACGCACTTCGCTGCCGATGACGAGAATGCGATGATCGTCGCCCTGGTACTGCTGCTCCACGATGACGTTGCGGCCGTGGACGGCCGCCTGCTCGAATCCGCGACGCACCGCCTCGGGCGTCCGAAGATCGAGCGTCACGCCGCGCCCGTGGTTGCCGTCGAGAGGCTTCGTGACCACCGGATATCCGATGTGCTCTGCTTCGCGGATCGCCGCTTCCGCTGATCGCACGACGGCACCGTCGGGAACGGGCAGGCCGGCCGCAGCGAGAACCGACTTGGTGAGGTCCTTGTCGCCCGCGACCTCGACGCCGATCGACGACGTACGCCCGGTGATGCTGGCGCGCAGCCGCTGCTGCCGCTTTCCATGTCCCAGCTGCACGAAGCTGAATTCGTCCAGCCGCATCACCGGAATACCGCGGCGCTCCGCCTCGCGCACGAGGGAACGCGTGGTTGGCCCGAGCGCACGCCGCCCGATAACGTGCGCAAGAGCCGCCAGCGCGGCCTGAACGCCGCCGCCATCCGCGAGCGCATCGCGCTCGTGCAACTCGTCCAGTCCCTCCACGCCTCGCAACTCGGCGGGAAGCAGCGAATCGATGAGCTGCAGAGCGAGACGTCCCGCGAGCAGCCCCGCCTCCTCTTCCCAATACGAATAGAGAACGTTGTAGCAGCCCGGAGAACCCTTGACCGCGCGCGTTTTTCCGCGCGTCACGCGCGATCCGGCGCGCGTCTGCAGTTCCAACGCGACATGCTCGGTGACGTGGCCGATCCAGGTGCCCTCGCGCAGGCGCCGCTCGAAACCGCCGGGCGTGCCGTACGAGCAGCCGTGCTGCTGCAGCCCCGGCAGCATCAAGAGGAGCGCGTCGGTGAAACCCGGCAGGCGATCGGACGGCCAATCTTCCAGCACGCTGAGATCGAGGCGGATGCGGATCATCGGCGTGTGGCTGAAGAGATGCGGGCCGCGGTAAACCGCGGACTGTACTACGCGCATGCAGCGCGCGTGCGAAGGTACTTATTCACCATAGATAGTCTCCGTGTATACCCGCATGTTCTTCCGCAGACACCCGCACGACGCGTGATGTCGAAGCGCGTACGACACGTTTCGCACAGTGTTGTCATGGTTGAATCCGCTCGTCTGCACATCGCAAATCACCACACCGCAGCGTCCGTACGTTACCGAACACCAGACCGCGGGCGCACAACTTGCGCAGGCAGTCGCAGCGCATTTTTCGGACCGGTGATGCGCAGCCGCTCGCGCAGCGCGTAAGCAGCGATGTGCAGTTCGTCTATGGAAACGCGATGCTCGGCACCGTGCACCCGCGGGCGATGCCGTCGTCGATCATCGCCGCGTGTACCCGCATTGCGGCGCGGCGGAGACACCAGGCAGGCAGGCCGTCCGTTCGCGTCGGCCGTGTGGCCCTACGCCCGCCAACGCGAAAAGCCGCCTGAATACAGACGACTTTCCCTCGTAAACTTGGCTCCCGGAGTTGGACTCGAACCAACGACCCGCTGATTAACAGTCAGCTGCTCTACCAACTGAGCTATCCGGGACCGACTCGCGACGATTCGGGACCGGCGGTGCAGTTCCCGCCGGGTGCGAGGATTTCGGCCGCCCGGGGTCCAACCGGAGCGAGGCCATGTCTTCGTAGATTCCCCGCGCCTTGCAGGCGCGGCTCGTGCAGACCTCATCTTCTCTCTCCGCACGTCAGGGAATCATTCGATGGCCGCCGCAACCGCTCGCTCGGCGAGCGCTTTCCGTTCTTCTGCGTTCAGCCGCTTCTATGCAGGCCAGACGCTCAGCTACCTCGGCGACGGGCTCCGCACGCTTGCGATCCCGCTGCTCGTCTTTCGCCTCACCGGCTCCGCCACGGCGATCGGCTGGACATGGGGCCTGGAGCTGCTGCCGTACGCGTTCGTCAGCCTGATCGGCGGCTCGCTGGCCGACCGGGTTGACCGGCGCCGCATGATGCTCGCGTGCGATGCGTCCCGCTGCATCGTGATGACGCTGTTCTGCATCATGTTCGCGACCGGCCGGCTCACGATCGCGATCGTGTACGGCGGCGTGCTGATCCTCGCCATCGCCGGCGCGCTGTTCCTCGGCGCGCAGACGCCCACGATTCCGTATCTGCTCGGAAAAGACGGTGCGAAGTCCGGCGTCTCGACGCTACAGGCGACGGAGCAGACGGTGAACCTCGTCGCGCCGCCGCTCGGCGGTGCGCTGATGGGCGTCGTCGGCCCGCTGCCAGCGCTGATCGTGAACGCGGTGACATACCTGTGCTCGCAGGTCGCGATCGCGTCCGTCCCCACGTTCGGGCCGGACGAGCCCGGCGCGATTCCTACGGTGCGTGAGGTGCTCAGCGACATCGCGGTCGGCTGGCGCTACGTCATGAGCGATGCCGCGGTGCGGGCTACCTCGATCGTCAGCATGTTCGGCAACTTCGTCGGATCGGTCGGCTTCGTCGCGCTGATACCGTTTTTCAAGCGCGTCTTCGACGCGCACGATTCGGCAGTCGGTCTGGCATACGGGTCGTTCGCGGCGGGCGCGGCGATCGGGTCGTATTGGGCCGGCCGCACGCACTGGCGCGTCGGGCCCGCGCTCATCGCCGCGAACGTGCTCGACGGCCTGCTGTGGCTCGGCGTCCCGTCGGCGACCACGATGCCGCTCGCCGTCGCGGCGCTCTTTGCCGCCAGCGTGTGCTCGGGCTATTACGTGACCACGGTCGTGTCGTGGCGCATGCGGATCGTCCCGGGCGACGTGGTCGGCCGCGCGTTCGGTGTCGTTCGTCTGATCGCGCTGGTCGGTATTCTGCCCGGTTCGCTCGCCGGCGGCTGGCTGGCCGATCGCGTCGGCGTTCGCCCGACGCTGTGGATGTCGGCGCTCGGCTTCCTCCTCGTCGCGGCGCTCATGGCGGCGATTCCCTCGGTGCGCCGAGAACGCCGCTGACGACGTCGGGTTCGGCTCATCCTTCGACAAGCTCAGGATGACACAACCGCGGGGCGTTCGCACTGCGCGGGGCGGTACGCGGTGGGCGTTATGCCGAGAGCGTGATGTCGATGTCGTCGAAGCTGACCGCGCTCGGGTGCGTCGTCGTCGCGCCGGGCGGCGTGTCGGCGGGGCGCAGCAGGCGCACCGTGCGCATCCCCGCTGCGCGCGCGGCGTCGAGTTCGGCATCGACGTCGCTGAGGAACGCGATCTCGCCCGTTGCGAGTCCGATCGCGTGCGCGATCGCGGCATACGACGCGGGCTCGCGCTTCGGGCCGGTCGTCGTGTCGAAGTACCCAGCGAACAGCGTCGTCAGATCGCCGTGGTCGCTGTGCGCGAACAGCACGCGCTGCGCCTCGATGGAGCCGGACGAATACACGTACAGGCGCAGCCCTGCGTCGTGCCACCGCCGCAATCCCGCCGCCGCGTCGGCGTAGACATGCCCGCGCAAGCCGGTCTGCCGGTACCCTTCGGCCCAGATCAGTCCTTGCAGCGTCTTGAGCGGCGTCGCCTTGCGGTCTTCCGCGATCCAGCGGTGCAGGCGCGCCAGCACCGTCGCGTCGTCCGTGTCCGCTTCGTCACCGGCGAGCCGCGCCGCCTCGCGCATCGCTTCGGCGACGGCCGGTTCGTCGCGGTGCGCGGCGACGTACGCGTCGAGATGCGCGTCGGCGTACGGAAACAGCACCTGGTGGACGAACGCGATCGTGCTCGTCGTCCCTTCGATGTCGACCAGCACGGCACGCGCTGCGATGTGTATCACGGATCAGGCCATCTGCCGATGCTGCTCGAGCTGGCGGCTGCGCCGCGATCGATCACTCGAACTTCGGGAACCGCGTGGCGATGTCGTCGCCGGTGAAGTTCGCGACCCAGCCGGACGGATCGACGAACAGGCGGATCGCCGCGAACTCCGGCGCCGGTCCCATGTCGAACCAGTGCGTCGTGTTCGCCGGAATGCTCAGCAGGTCGCCCCGCGTGCAGATCGTCTGATAGACCTTGCCGCCGGTCCGCAGGTAGAACGACGCGCTGCCCTCGACAAAGAACCGCACCTCGTCCTCGGTGTGGGTGTGCTCGTTCAGGAACTTCTCGCGCAGCGCGGGGACGTTCGGCGTCTCCGGCGTCACGCGGATCACGTCGACCGTCGTGTAGCCGAACTCGCTCTTCAGCCGCTCGACGTCGGCGGCGTACGCGGCGAGAACCTCGTCCTGGCCGGCGCCGGCGCTCAGCGGCGCGTTCGCCTCCCACTGCTCGAAGAGGATCTTCTCCGCGCCGAGCACGCGCGCGATCTCGGCGCGATCGGTCGTGTCGATCAGCGGCTTCGTCGCGTCGTTCTCGTCGTAGACCCGCAGCGTCGAGGTCAGCGTCGTGTTCATCACAGTCTCCGTTCTTCGATGTGGCAGGCCAGGAGGAACTCCAAGCCTTCGACGTGGCGGCGGGCGTCGGCTGCCGTCGCACCCCACGCGTAGAGCCCGTGTCCCGCGAGCAGAAAGCCGGGGACCGCGGCGTCGCGGCCGAGCCGCGCTTCGATCGCGGCGGCGAGCGCGCCGGTGTCCTGGTCGTTCGCGAACACCGGGATCTCGACCACGCTGTCGTGCGTGCGCAGGCCGAGCGCCTTGTGCATCTCGTAGCCTTCGGTCATGACCCGTCCGTACGGCAGATCGCGCCGCGACAGCACCGTCGCCGCGATGGTGTGGACGTGGAAGATCGCACCGATCGCGGGGTCGGTGCGGTAGCGCGCGAGGTGGATCGGCGTCTCGGCCGACAGCCCCGCCGGAACCGGCTCGCCCAGCGCGACGCAGGCGACGTCGCCGGCGCCGATCGCGCCCTTGTCGATCCCGCTGCGCGTCACGGCGGCCGTGCGCGCGTCGATGCGGCACGAGAAGTTCCCCGACGTCGCGGGGACCCAGCCGCGCGCCGCGGCGAGGCGTCCGAACGCCGCGATCTCCTCGACGACGCGCGGCGGCGCGGCAGGCAGAACGACCGTCACCTCACGCGGAACCCGGGCGCCGCGCGCCGCGGTTGCATGCCAGGTGAAGGACGATCGCGTGCGCGACGAGCGGGTCCTCGTCTACTCGACCGACGGCGGCCTGCCGCTCCCGAAGCCGGCCCCGCGCAAGCCGCAGCCGGCCGGCCGCGCGCTTCCCGACGACGGGGTCGTGCGCGTCGCCCGGGAACGGCGCCGGAACAGCGCCGTGACGCTCGTCCACGGCCTCGCCGCCGCCGAGCTCGACGCGCTCGGCAAAGAGCTGAAGCGCGTCTGCGGCACCGGCGGCACGGCGAAGAACGGGGTCGTCGAGCTGCAAGGCGACCACCGCGACAAGGTCGTCGCCTACCTCGAGGAGCGCGGTCGCCGCGTCAAACGCGCCGGCGGCTGAAGTCGTCTCGCCGGCAGCCGTGCGGCGCTCGGCGTCAGCCGTGCTGGGCGGGCGATCCCGGGATCGTGAACGTCAGCGCGCGCGCGCCGGCCTTGCGCAGCGACGCGTCGTGCGCCGCGTCCGCCTTGACGACGACCACGTCCTTGAAGTTGTTGCGCGTCGGCGCGTACGCGATCTTGAAGTTCAAGCTCTGAATCGGTCCGCTCCACGTGACGGTCAGCGTGTTCTGGCCTGGATGGACGACGCCGGTGATGTCGTCGTAGGTCGCGACCTGCAGATGATCCACCTCCGCGCCGTCGACGCGCACGACGACCCCGTCGGGCTCCGCCTGCATGTTCTTGAGGATCGTGATCGGCCCGCCGGCACTGGTCCCGGTGTCGCTCGGAATCTGTTGCGCGAGCGCCGGGCCGGCCGCCAGCGCCGCGAGCGCCGCAGCGGCGAGCACTTTGAACGTACGCATGCGCTCCTTTTACCCCGGCTCGCCGGAATGGGCGCCGAGCGCCCGGCCGCCGCGCGCAAGCAGGCGCCTCAGCGCGCCGCCGCGCACCTTTGGCGCTAGTCGCCCCGCCGCAACGATCGAGGAGCTAGATGCAGACAACGGACGACGTGATCACCGGCGACGCCGCAGCGCGTCCAGCGGCCGCGGAGTCCGCCGCGACGGAACCCGCCCCGAGCACCGCGCCCGCGCGGCCGCGCTCGCTCGCCGCCCGGAAGATCTCCGAGGTCGTCCAGCGGGCCGTCGCGACGACCGGGACCTCGTGCGAGATCCGCCTGGCATCGGGCGAGGTGCTGCGCTTCGGTCCGCGCGCGCCGCAGTTCACCGTGACGTTCAAGAACGACAAACCGCTGCTCGGCCCGATGAGCGAGATCGCCCTCGGCGAGGCCTACGTTCGGGGCGACTTCGACATCGACGGCGACTTCTTCGCGCTGGGCGACGTCCAGACGCAGCTCGCCGCCAACACCCCGAACTGGCTGCGCTTCGTCACGCTGCTGCAGAGCATCTTCGTCCCGGCGACGCGCATCAACAAGACGTCGATCGCGAAGCACTACCAGCTCGGCGACGACTTCTATCTCTCGTTCATGGACGCGAAGTACCGCTTCTACTCGCAGTGCATCTTCCACCGCGACGACGAGACGCTCGAAGAGGCGGCGGAGCACAAGCTCGAGTCGATGTGGAACGGCCTGCAGCTCCAGCCCGGGATGCGAATCCTCGACATCGGCGGCGGCTGGGGCGGCGTGCAGGAGTACTGCGGCCCGCGCGGCGTCGGCGTGACGTCGCTGACGATCGCCGACGACTCGTTCGCCTACATCACCGCGCTCGAAAAGCGGCTCGGCCTCGACAACTGCGCGGTGAAGCTGGAAGACTTCCTCGTCCACCAGCCGGCGGAGCCCTACGACGGCGTCGTGATCTACGGCGTCATCGAGCACATTCCGTACTACAAGCGGTTCGCCTCGCGGCTCCACGACCTGCTGAAACCGAACGGGCGGCTGTATCTCGACGCGTCCGCGGCGATCCAGAAGTACGACTCGTCCGACTTCACGCGCCGCTACATCTGGCCCGGCGCGCACTCGTTCCTGTGCCTGCAGGATCTGATCGAAGAGCTGCTCTTCCACGGCCTCGACATCGTCGAGACCAAGAACGAGACGCACGACTACATGCTGACGATGCGCCACTGGGCGGAGCGCTTCGATGCCCACCGCGACGAGATCGTCGCCAAGTGGGGCGAGGAGACGTTCAGGATCTGGCGGCTGTACCTGTGGACCGGCAGCTATGCGTTCCACGAGGACTCGCTGCAAGCGTACCACGTCGTCGCGCGGAAACGCGGCGACCGCGGCCCGCGCCCCGGCGTGTGGAAACGCACGACGCAGTTCCTGCGCAGCTTCAAGTAGCCTCGGCGCTCGACCGCCGCCTCGAACCGCGAACGGCGTGAGCTCGGACATCTCGCTCGCCGAGGCGCGCCGCATCGCGCTCGCCGCGCAAGGGTTCGCCGATCCGGCGCCGCGCGGCGCCGTCGACCGGCGCTTGCTGCGGCGCGTCTTCGCGCGCACCGGCCTGATCCAGATCGACAGCGTGAACGTCCTCGTGCGCTCGCACTACCTGCCCGCGTTCTCGCGGCTGGGTCCGTACGACCGCGAGGTGCTCGAGCGCGCCGCGTACGGGCCCGACCGGTTCGTGTTCGAGTACTGGGGCCACGAGGCGTCGCTGATCCCGGTCGAGCTGCACCCCTTCTTGCGCTGGCGGATGGAGCGCGCGAAGCGCGGACTGGACACCTGGCGCCACGTCTCGCAGCTCATCAAGACGGAGCCGGCGATGCTGCAACGGCTGCGCACGACGATCGCCGAGCGCGGACCGATGGCGGCGAGCGGCTTCGAGGGCGCGCGCGGCAAGGGCTCGTGGTGGGGCTGGAGCGACGTGAAGATCGGCCTCGAGGCGCTGTTCTGGTGCGGCGAGATCACCACCGCGCACCGCAAGGGCTTCGAGCGCGTCTACGATCTCCCCGAGCGCGTGCTGCCGCGTGCGATTCTCGACGCGCCGACGCCGGCCGAGGAAGACGCGCAGCGCGAGCTGATCCGCATCGCCGCGCGCTGCCACGGGATCGCGAGCGAGCGCGACCTGCGCGACTACTTCCGGCTCGACGTCGCCGGCGCGCGCGCGCGCATCGCCGAGCTCGCCGACGCCGGCGAGCTGCAGCGCGTGCAGGTCCACGGCTTGCGCGGTGACCGCTACCTCGCGCGCGGCGCGCGCCTGCCGCGCCGCATCGAGGCGCGCGCGCTGCTCTCGCCGTTCGACTCGCTGGTGTGGGAGCGCGCCCGCAACCGCGAGCTGTTCGGCTTCGACTTCCGGCTGGAGATCTACACGCCGCAGGACAAGCGCGTTCACGGCTACTACGTGCTGCCGTTCCTGCTCGGCGACCGGCTCGTAGCGCGCGTCGACCTCAAGCACGACCGCCAGGCCGGCGTGCTGCGCGCGCACGCCGTCCATCTCGAGCCGCACGCGGACCGCGCCGCCGTCGAGCCCGCGCTGCGCGACGAGCTCGCCTCGATGGCCGGCTGGCTCGGCGCCGAGCGCTTGAGCATCAAGAATTGCGTAAGGAAACGCGATTCGGGCGTTTAGCGATACTTCAGCGGTGCGGTCCTATCCGCTCTCGAGCGTTAGCGCGGGTCGTTGGTGAGCCGTGAGGCGATGCCGTGGGCCGCGCGCTCGGAGATCCGCCGGAGGTGCCGGCCGGCTTTTCGTCGGCGGCAGGCGCCGGGCATTCGAAGATCGGTCTATGATATAGCGCGGAGTCTGCGCTGGCAGGCGGAAGAACGAACTCGCCTGATTGCCACGACTGTGGGAACGCATCTCCGCGATAGACGGTGAAGTCCGTAGCAACGCGATGGTCCGCATCGACATCTGCAGCGACCATCGTGTCACCGAAGGTGGCGACGACGACGCACCCTGTTTGGATGTACGTCCACGACGAGTAGGGCGGCTGAAGCAACATCCGTCCCGACAACAGCGAGATAGGGATGAGCGCCGCAATCCAAAGGATCGCGGCCACACGTCCTTTCTCCGGTATGGGAACGCTGTAATTCGCCGCATCGACGTTTTTCGGTTGAGCGGTTTCTTCGATCCCATTACCGGGGATCGTACGCTTCTCATCGGGCGGAGCGCGAAACCACCACGCGATGAAACCGAGGCCGATGAACGTCACGATGCCTGCTAGAACCACCGTCGGCGGTGATGCCTTCAGCGGCACGCGCCACAATGGAAATCCGAACCGATTTGCCCAACCGACGTTGAAGAGATATGCGTAGAACTCGGCGAGGGCCGCAACGGGTATGAACACCGTTGCGGCCTGAGCAGCCCTGACGAGTCCGTTCCGGTCTCCCAGCACGATGAGGATCGCGACGATCGCGGCGACGCAGACCAGTACCGCAATCGACAGGATGGTGTCGAACCCCATCGGTGCTTCAACGCGCGTCGCGCGCGTGACCGGCACGAGAGGGCCCTGACTCGAGACCGGACTGCTGCTGCTGGATGGTGCCGGGCTGCCCGTGGCCGTTGCGGCAGGTACGCCACCGTGTGCGCTCGTGCGAGCTGTGAGGAGACTCAGTGCGACGCCGATGGTCACGATCAGCATCGCGCTCACTGCCATGAGGAAGATCGAGATCACCCGCTGGTGCCGATGGACCTCGCGCACGAGGCGCTCCAGGTCGGATGGCGGTTCTTGCGGCGATTCGGTAATGCCCATGGAAATCCACCCACTTCCGCGCCGATCAGACCAGCGCTCGCATCCCTATATCACCAGCATAGCAAAAGAAGAGGCACCGCCGGAGCGGTGCCTCGGGTTGTTCGTCGCTAGCGCGGTAGGACGAAAGCTAGTGGTACGGGGTCGGGTACGGCGTCGGGTACGGCTGGCCGTTGTTGTTGTAGCCGCCGTTGTTGTAGCCGCCGTTCGGGTAGCCGGCCTGACGGCGCGAGAGCACCGTAGCGGGCGCCGTGGTCTTCATCGAGACGCTCGAACCTTGCGGGACGGTGATGTTCTGGCCGGTGTTCGCCGCCAGGATCGCGCCGCCGACCGCGCCGACCGCGCCGCCGACATCGGTGCCGATGTGCTTGCCGATGTAGTTGCCGACGATCTGGCCGACGACGCCGCCGACGATCGTCTTCGCGGTGGAGTTCGCCTTGTTGCCCTGCGCGTCGAAGGACAGAACCTGACCCTGGAGCGCCGCGGTGGTGCCGTCGGTCAGCGTGAGGCGGTCGAAGCCGAGCGACACGGCGCCCTTGTGCATCCCGCCGGCGCGCTGCACGGTGGCGACGTGGCCGTAGACCTTCGCGCCCTGGTAGCGCGCGTCGTCCATCGGGAACGGCGGCTGCACGTCGAGGACGAACGGGTCGCCGACCTGCGCCGTGCGGCTGGTGATGTTTTGCTCGAGCGTCCCGGAGATCACCGTCTGCGAAGGCAGCAGCGTTTCACCGGTCTGCCCGTTGTACTGTCCGTTGTACTGAGCGGAGGCTGCGAGCGGCAGCGCCGCGATGGCGGCGACGGCGAGCGCTTGGAGTGTCTTGCGGAGCATCGGATACCTCATGGCGTAGTTGTCCTTGTAACGCGTGCCACGACGCCGGTGTTCCCGCCGGAAAGCAAAGAGGCGCCGGTTACCACCGGCGCCTCGCTTGGCCAAATGTCGGATACCGTGCCTAGGCCGTCAGCGGCGCCAGCTCCCGGTCGACCTCGCCCCGCAGGCCGGAGTCGGCGCGCAGCGCTTCCGCCTTGTCGATCTTCTCCCAGGGGAGGTCCAGCTCGGGCCGGCCGAAGTGCCCGTACGAGGCGGTCTGCTTGTAGATCGGCCGGCGCAGGTCGAGGTTGTGGATGATCGCCGCCGGACGCAGGTCGAAGTGGACCTGGATCAGCTCGGCGATCTTCTCTTCGTCGATCTTCGCGGTGCCGAACGTCTCGACCAGGACGCTGACCGGGTGCGCGACGCCGATCGCGTACGCGACCTGGATCTCGCAGCGCTCCGCGAGCCCCGCCGCGACGACGTTCTTCGCGACGTAGCGCGCGGCGTACGCCGCCGAGCGGTCCACCTTGGTGGGGTCCTTGCCCGAGAACGCGCCGCCGCCGTGCCGCGCCATCCCGCCGTACGTGTCGGCGATGATCTTGCGCCCGGTCAAACCGGCGTCGCCCTTCGGCCCGCCGATCACGAACCGGCCGGTCGGGTTGACGAAGATCTTGAGATGCTCGTCGCGCAGCCCGCGCGGGATCACGGCGTCGATGATCTGCTCCGTCACCTCGCGGCGGATCAGGTCGAGCGGGATGTCGTCGTCGTGCTGCGTCGAGATGACGACCGCCTCGACGCGGACCGGTTTGTGCCCGTCGTACTCGACGGTGACCTGCGACTTGCCGTCGGGGCGCAGGTACTTGATGTCGCCGTTCTTCCGCTTGGCGGAGAGCAGGCGCGTGAGGTCGTGGGCCAGCGTGATCGGCAGCGGCATGAGCTGCTGCGTCTCGCGGCAGGCGAACCCGAACATCATCCCCTGGTCGCCGGCGCCGGTCAGCTCGAAGGGGTCGCGCTCGCCGGTCTGCTTGACCTCGAGCGACTTGTCGACGCCCATCGCGATGTCGGCCGACTGCTCGTCGACGGAGATCGAGACGCCGCAGGTCTCGTAGTCGAACCCGACCGCGGACTTGTCGTAGCCGACCTCCTTGACCGTCTCGCGCACGATGCGCGGGATGTCGACGTAGGTCGTCGTCGTGATCTCGCCGGCGACGTGGATCTGCCCGGTGATGGCGAACGTCTCGCACGCGACGCGGCCCTGCGGGTCTTTGGCCAGGATCGCGTCGAGGACGGCGTCGGAGATCTGATCGGCGAGCTTGTCCGGATGCCCCTCGGTCACCGACTCCGAGGTGAACAGACGGCGGTACGCCATGCTACGTGCCTTCGCTCCACGACGCCATGTACTTCACCTGCTCGGGGGTCGGCGTGTCGATCGCGATCCCGAACGCCGCCAGCTTGAGCTGCGCGACCTCTTCGTCGATGTGATCGGGGACCGAGTAGACCTTCTTCTCGAGCGTCTTGTAGTTCTGCGCGAGATGCGCCGCGGCCATCGCCTGGTTCGCGAACGACATGTCCATCACGGCGGCCGGGTGGCCTTCGCCGGCGGCGAGGTTGATCAGACGCCCGTCGCCGAGCACGCGCACCGTCTTGCCGTTGCGCAGCGCGAACGCTTCGACGAACTCGCGCGGGCGGGTGGACGAGGTCGCGAGCGCGGCCAGCGAGTCGAGGTCGAGCTCGTCGTTGAAGTGCCCCGAGTTGCAGACGATCGCGCCGTCCTTCATCACCTCGAAGTGCTCTTTGCGGATCACGTGATAGTTGCCGGTGACGGTGATGAACACGTCGCCGACCTTCGCGGCCTCGGCCATCGGCAGCACCTGGAAGCCGTCCATCGCCGCTTCGAGCGCCTTGCGCGGGTCGATCTCGGTCACCACGACGTGGGCGCCGAGCCCCTTCGCGCGCGACGCGACGCCGCGGCCGCACCAGCCGTAGCCGACGACCACGACCGTCGAGCCGGCGATCAGCACGTTGGTCGCGCGCACCACGCCGTCGAGCGTCGACTGGCCGGTGCCGTAGCGGTTGTCGAACATGTGCTTCGTCAGCGCGTCGTTGACCGCGATCACCGGATACGGCAGCACGCCGTCCTTCTCCATCGCGTGCAGGCGGATGACGCCGGTCGTCGTCTCCTCGCAGCCGCCGATCATCTCTTTGAGCAGCGCGTTGTGCTTGGTGTAGATCGTCGTGACGAGGTCGCAGCCGTCGTCCATCGACATGTGCGGCTTCGAGGCGATCACCGACTCGATGTGCGAGTAGTAGGTCGTCTCGTTCTCACCCTTGATGGCGTAGGTCGGGATCTCGTAGTGCGCGCACAGCGCCGCCGCGACGTCGTCCTGGGTCGAGAGCGGATTCGAGGCGCACAGCGCGATCTCGGCGCCGCCCGCTTTGAGCGCGAGCATGAGGTTCGCGGTCTCGGTGGTGACGTGGAGGCAGGCGCCGATGCGCACGCCCGCCAGCGGCTTCGTCTTCGCGAAGCGGTCGCGAATCTGGGCGAGGACGGGCATGAAGCTCGCCGCCCACTCGATGCGGGCCTTGCCGGCATCGGCGAGCGCGAGGTCCTTCACGTCCCCGCGGGTTTTCTCTATGGTCTGCACGTGTGTTTGATGTCCTTGTACGGGTGTAGGCGCGCGCGCCCGGGGCGCGGTGCCATTGGTTCAAACACGCCGTGCTTGTTGAAACCAGCTCTAACGGCGCGACCGGACCCTCTTCGCCGCGAGGCGTCCGGGGTTCTTGCCTGGTAGACCGTCCCGTGAACGGAATCGATGCATACCTCGACCGGCTCGCTTCGGCCGGCCCGACACCGGGCGGCGGCTCGGCTGCGACGTTGGTCGGCGCGCTCGGCGCCGCGCTGTGCGCGATGGTCGCCCGCATCACCGCGGCGAACGAGCGCTACGCCGCCGTCAACGAACAGGCGCGGGCGATCGTGGAGGCGGCCGACGTGCTGCGCGAGCGCTTCCGCGCGGCGCAAGACGTCGATGAGGCCGCGTACGACGCGGTCGTCGTCGCGTCGGCGCTCCCCAAGGGCACGGACGACGACAAGCGCGCGCGCACCGCGGCGCTGCAAGCCGCGCTGATCGGCGCCGCGGAGGCGCCGCTCGCCGCATGCGGACTGTGCGCCGAAGGGATCGCGCTCGCCGCGCGCGCCGGCGCGCTCGGCAACACGCACCTCGTCAGCGACGTCGAGTGCGCGCTGCACTTCTTCCGCGCCGCGCTGGCGGCGTCGGTCGCGAACGTGCGCATCAACCACCGCTTCATCAAGGACGCCGCGGTCGTGAAGGAACAGGACGAGCGCCTCGTCGCGACCGTGTCGGTCGCGCGCGAGACGCTCGAACGGCTGCTGCCGCGCTTGCCGTAGCGCGGCTGGAGATCAGGGCGTGGCGGGGGCCGGCTCGGAACCGGCGGTCTCGCCGTTGCGGCGACCGCCCTGCATCGTCGGCGTCGCGAGCGTCCCCTCGGGCGGCCCGGTATCGCGCTGGGCCAGGATCGCGTAACCGGCGGCGAGCGCGCCGGCCAGGAGCAGCGTGGTCAGGACCGGGTGGTGGAGCTTCTGCTCGAGCCCGAGCGCACGGTCGAGCGAGATCGCGCCGTAGCCCGACGACGCCAGCGCGAGCGCGCCGGCGGCGTACAGCAGCCCGACCTCGACGCCGTTCTTGGAGGCGAAGAAACCGTTCTTGGCGTGCACGCTCGACTGCGCGACGACCATCCCGGAGAGGACGATCGCGGGCCCGATCGGGCCGCCCAGGCCGAGCGCGATCATCAAGCCGGCCGCGACCTCACCGTCGGAGGCCACGATCGCGTACTGCTTGCCGGGCTTGAAGCCCAGGCTCTCCATGAAGCCGGCGGCGCCTTCGGGACCGGGCCCCTCGAACCAGCCGAAAGCCTTTTGCGCGCCGTGCGCGGCGTAGCTCAAGCCGAGCGCCAGCCGCGAGGTCAGCAGGCCGATGCTGTCGATCATTCGACGGCGGCCGGGTCGTCCGCGGCGTCTTCGATGGTGGTGATCCGGCCGGCCCCGTGGATCACCTCGACGACCGGCTCGCCGCCCTCCTGGACGGGGTCGGAGACGACGCCGAAATGGACGTGCCCGTGGCCGTCGTCGTCGTCGGCGTGAAGGGTCCCGGCGAGGACGCGCCCGTCGTCGAGCGTGATGCGGACCGGCTTGCCGACCCAGGGCCGGACTTCGTCATCGGTCATGGCGTGGAGAGCTCCTTGCAGCGTCGATCGGGCCCTCAGACGAGAGGGCTCGTGAGGGGAATCTACCCGTCCGGCGGCGTCCGACGCGCCGTTCGGAGCATGCTACGAGCGAATCACCGCCGCCGCCGATCGTCCCCGGGGTGTAGGCGAGCCGCAGCTTCGGTGTGGCGAAGCGGGCTCGCAGAGACGATCGACGGCGGGGTCGCCGCTACTCGCTGCGCTCGGGATCCGGGCCGAAGAACCGAACGCGAAGTTCGTTCTTCGTCCGCGGACACGAGCACGAGAGCGGACGGCTAAGGCGCGTGCCGGGATCGTAGTGCGTACACCCGTGATCCCCGTGCTGAGACGTGCGGTGCCCGCAATCGGGGCAGGTCAGTCGTCCTGATTTCGCGCGCACCGGACACACCCACGCGGCGACGGCTTGATTCATTTGCACTGTCATGGTGCACGGCACCGGCATTTTTGTCGACGGACCGGTCGTACTAGTCTTTTGCGGGGTCGTGCACAGCAAAAACGGTGCGCACGCTTCGCCGAGCCACTATACTGCATCGAGACAGGTACGATCGTACCTGCCATTCATGCAAAAGCGCTTATGAGGTCGTACGCAACATGTTGGTATTAATCGCGCTCGTCATCGGGTTAAGCATTGGTACAAACGGTCCATTCAATATCATATCAGGCGGCCCGGACGGAGCAACGCCGTCGACGAACAGCATCATCTCGGGCGGCCCGGACGCTGTCGCGCCGTCGACGAACAGCATCATCTCGGGCGGTCCGGACGGTCCTGCGGGAACTCCCGCGCAAACGGGCGGACACTGATGCCGCGTTGCCCGGCGCGATCACGACGCGGTCGCGACCGGGCAAGCCGGATTTCCATCGGAGACCGAGAACGTTCGCGGTTATCAGGGTGTTGGGAGGCAGCCCGTCCGGTGCCTCTTCACTTCTTCATCCGGGAGGACCATCTCGGCTTCAGCACTTCATAAGAGAGTCGCGCGACGGGCGACTTTCGACGACGCGATGCGCCAGTGGTTCGCCGGCGAGTTCGAGCGTTGCCTGGACACGTGCGATCACATTCGACAGCACCGCGTCGAAACTCGGGTCAACGTCGCCTTGCTGCGCGCACGTGCGCTTCTTCGGCTCGACCGGCCCGACGATGCGTTGCGCGCATTGGACGAGCTCGTCGCGGTTCCGATGGGAACGGACGAGTCGATAACGCTCCGCATGCTTCGGGGTGCCGCTTCCGTTCGGCGCGGCGAAGCCCGGCAAGGCTTGGACGAGCTCCTCGCTGCAGCGTTGGATTCGTCGAACGCGCACCCGACGATTCGCTCAGAAGTCAACCTCAACGTAGGACTCGCCTATTACGCGCTTCACGACTTCGACTCAGCGGAGCGCGCGCTCTCCCAGGTCGCCGAAGATTCGGATCTGGTGCACGCCAGAGCGACGCAGTATCTGGCTTGGATCGCGCAGGCGCGCTCGCGCAACGAGCGCTCGACGGAGCTCTTCATGGCCGCGCTCGACATGCTGGACCGTTGCGAGCACTACGACCGCTTTTTCGAGGCAAATTGCGTTCGGGCGCTTGCGCACTTGGCGCTCGAGCGGCTTGACGGGGGCACGTGGGACGTCGTCGACGCCCGGCGATCGAAGATCGATTGGTCCGCGAAAGGACTCGCCCAGCCGCGCTTCTACATCGCATTTTGCGCGGCGGCCTTTCAACTCGATGTGGCAGGCAACACGGCCGAAGCATATCGGGAGGCACGCTTTGCGGAGCGCATCGCGCCGAGCGACGCCTTTCGGGTCCAGGCGCGTTGCGCGCGCGCATGGATCGCGCGCGAAACCGGGGAACACATGAGCCAGCGCGATCACGTTGAAGCAGCGCTGGAGTTATTTCAGGAATGCGACGCCGCCGCTTTTTCCGGCGATGAGACACTCGTTCCGCTGATCTTGGCTGAGGAACTTGCTGCCGCCGGCCATCCGAGCGCAGAAGCAACGCTCGCTATCTATCAGAACAGAGTTCGGCCGGCCGGACCGGTGCTCGCGGTGAAGCAATCGATCGCAGCGGAGGCGTATCGCTGGTTCATCGAGGCAACCGTGCTCGAGGCCGCCGGCAGCATCGATACCGCCTTAGCGCTCTACCGCAAGACACACGCAACACTGGAGCGGCTCGGTTACGAACGTCATGCAATTATGGCTGCCTTACCTATCGCACGGCGAACGGGCGATCGGAAGTTGCGATCATACGCCATTCGTGCGACGTCGCGGCTACCCGCGACATCGGCCCTTCGCCGGAACGCCGAAACCGTTCATGCTTTGCGCGTTCGGCTGACCGACGTGCAGCGTGAAGTCGTCGTCCTGATCTGTCAAGGGAAATCGAATCCGGAGATCGCGCGGCTGCGCAAGCGGTCGTTGCACACGGTGCGCAATTTGGTCGCGCGGCTGTTCGAGATCTTCGAGGTCAACAGCCGCGAGCAGCTCGCCGTCGAGTGCGTGCGGCGTGGCCTGTACTCGCCGGACGGGGCTTCGGAGTATGCTACGAGGCGCGGCGCTTAGGCGACCAGGTCCAGGAACGGGCGCACGTCCGCCTCGTCGACGTCGACGCCGACGGTCGCCGAGTTCCAGCGCGCGTCGTGGAAGTCCGAGCCGGCCGTCATGACCAGGCCGTAGCGGCGCGCCTTCTCGCGGTAGTGCGCGGTCTGGGGCGTGGTGTGCGTCGGATAGAACACTTCGAGCCCGGCCAAGCCGCGCTCGGCGAGCTGGTCGAGGATCGCCTGGTCCTTCAGCCGCCCGGGATGTGCCAAAACCGGCACTCCGCCGCTGCGCCGCACGACCTCGATCGCCTCGAGCGGCGTGATGTGGTGCGACGGCGCGTAGCCCGGCATCCCGCGCGAGAGCAGCCGGTCGAAGGCGGCCCGCACGTCGGGGATCATGCCGGCCCGGACCAGCGCCTTGGCGACGTGCGGCCGGCCCAGCGCGTGACCGCCGTTCGACTCCGCCAACACGGCCTCGACGGTGATCGGATAGCCCGCGCGGTTCAGTCCGGCGACCATCGTGTCGATCCGGCCGCGCCGGTGCGCGCGGTTGTGCTCGATCACCTCGCCGAGCGGCGACGGGCCGGTCGGGATGCGGTAGCCGAGGATGTGGACGTCGCTGCCGTCCCAGGTCGTGTTGATCTCGATCCCGGTGACGACGTGCTGCCCCGGTGCGTCGACGCGCTCGTACGCGCGCGTCGTGTCGTGGTCGGTGATCGAGAACCACGAGACGCCGCGCGCGCGCATCCGCTGGACCAGCTCGGCCGGCGCCAGCGTCCCGTCGCTCTCGAGCGTGTGGGAGTGGAAGTCGACGGTGATGGTCAGGTGCTCCGCCGCTCGACCAGCAGCCGGATCGCGGTCCGCACGTTCCCCTCGATCTCCACGTCGGTGAACTCGGGGACGCAGACGAGATCGATCCCGCTGTCGCGCAGGTACGAGCGCGCGATCGCGATCGCTTTGACCGCCTGGTTCGTCGCCCCGGCTCCGATCGCTTGGAGCTCGGCCGTAGGTTTTTCGCGCAGGACTCCGGCGAGCGCGCCGGCGACGGAGTTGGGATTCGACTGAGCAGACACCTTGAGAACGCCCGACGCGGGCGTCCTCTGTGGCTCGATCATGCTAGGCCTCGAAGATTAATGCGTTTGATGTCGAGCGCACGTCCGGATGCGACGTCCACCGTCGCAACTGCCGCGCAAAATTGTCGTGTACCCGTTTTCTGGACTGCGAAGCGCTCGGATACCGCGTTGGTGAAACGCTCCAGAACCGGCCCGGATTCCATCCCGATCACGCCGTCGCTGGGACCGGTCATGCCAACGTCGGTCAGGTAGGCCGTCCCGCCCGCGAAGATCTGCTCGTCCGAGGTCTGGACGTGGGTGTGCGTGCCGTACAGCAGCGAGACCGAGCCGTCGAAAAACCGCCCGAGTGCCATCTTTTCCGAGGTCGCCTCGGCATGCACGTCGACCACGACGACGTTCGTCACGGCGCGCAGGTCGTCGACCTCTTGCCGTCCGATCCGAAACGGGTCGTCGACGGGCGGCATGAACACCCGGCCCATCAGGTTGACCACGCCGATCTGCACGCCGTTGCCGGCCGTGAACGTCCCCGACCCGCGGCCGGGAAGCGCGGGCGGATAGTTCGCCGGCCGCAGGATGCGGTCCGACTCGTCGAGCGCCGGCCGGAACTCGCGCTTGTCCCAGATGTGGTTGCCGCTGGTGATGAAGTCGACGCCGGCGCCGAACATGTCGTCGGCGGTCTGCACGGTCAGGCCGAAGCCGCCCGCCGCGTTCTCGCCGTTGGCGATCACCGCGTCGACGTGGTGCTGCTCGCGCGCGAGCGCGAGGTGCTTCTTGAGGGTCTCGCGGCCCGGCGAGCCCATGACGTCGCCGACGACGAGGATGGTGACGGTGGTCGGAGTTAGGATCTGGCCCTGGCTTTCACGCGCTTCCGGGCGTGCACGAAGTAGACGAGCACGCGCTGTTCTTCCCGAAACCCGACGAGCCGCCGGCGCTGCGTGGGATCGCGGAGCGCGTCCAGCGCCACCTCGACCAGCTCGTCGCGCGCGGCCGGATCGTCGTCGACCGGCGCCGCGCTCGCGCCGTCACGCACGAGCCGCTCGCCGAACGCGTCGGCGAAGACCGCGACCAGCAGCTCGAGCTCCTCGCGCGAGAACGACGCCGCGTCGCGCGTGACGTTGACGAAGCTGACCGCGGCGTCGCGCTCGCACGTCACCGCGATCTTCGCCGGCTCGTCGCCGCGCAAGTCGAGGAACGCGCGCACGTGGTCGGAGACGCGCTCGCCGAGCGCCGCGGTCTTGGCGCGGTCGAGCCGCTCGCGCAGCGCGAACGAGAGCGTCAGCGTCGCGTCGCCCGGATTCGAGCGCACGCTGTGGAGCTCCGGGAAGCGGACCAGCAGCGCGACGACCCGGTTCACGGTGTCGGCGGACTCGAAGGCGGAGGGGGTGTGCATGGCGTTCTCGCGGGGTGGCGGGCGGGCTGGCGGGGGAGGGGGGACGATGCTTCGGACCGGCCGCGCCGGGACCTCTCGCCTCGACCCGCCCGTCCTCTGCGCGGCCGGACGGGTTCGGCTAGCCCTCACGGCGAACCGGTCTCCATCATGATCCCCCGGCGTCGCGCGGCGTTCGGCCTCTGGGCCGCGCTGACGTTCTCCGCGGCCGTGCTGGTGCACGACGCGATCCACGCGGCAGGTTCCCGGAGCTTCGTCTGGGACTCGCCCGCGCACGTCGTCATGCTCGTCGCCGCGCTCGGCTTGCTGGCCGCCGTCGCCGCCCCGCTGGGGCTGGTCGGGCCGGCCCGTGAGCGCAGGCGCCGCCTCGCCCTCGTCCGAGCCGCGCTGGGGCCGGTCCGGCCCGCCGTCGCGGCCGTCGGCCTGGCCGTGCAGGGCGCGCTGGCCGCACTGTTCTTCCTCGCGGAAGGCGCCTCGCTGGAACCCGAGCGGCTGGCGCTGGCGCTGCTGTGCGGCCTCGTCGCCCTGCTCTGCTCGGCGTTCCTGTTCCGCGCGACCCGCGACCGGGTCGTGGCGCTGCTGGTCGCGCTGGTCGCGACCGTCGCGCCCGCCCCGCCCGCGGCGACGCAGCGCCGCCACGTTCCGCGGCCGCAGCGCGCGACCGCGCCCTACCACCTCTTCGTCCCGAACCGCCCGCCCCCGATCGCTGCCTGACCCGTCCCGCCGCCACGCGGCGCGCGACGGAGCCGACCTCGTCCCGCCGCGCCCCTAGCGCGGCCTCGACCTCGTCACAGATCAGCGAAGGGAATCATGTTCAACCGTCATCGTTTCGGCGAGCCGCTCCGCGCGCTCGCCATCACGCTCGTTCTCGTGCTCGCCGGCGGCTCCGGCGCGCTCGCCCAAACCGCCACGACGACCCTCTCGGGGACGGTCACGGCGGCCGGCGTCCCGGTCGCCGGCGCGGACGTCACCGCGACCGGCTCGAACCTCACGCTGCGCGCGCGCACCGACGCGCGCGGCGTCTTCATCCTCAGCGCCGTCCCGATCGGCTCGTACGACGTGGACGTCGTCGCTCCGCAGGGCCGCGCCGCGCTGCGCGCCGACGTCACGAGCGCCGGCGCGAACGTCACGGTCGCGCTCTCCCCGCTGCGCGAGATCGGCCGCACCTCGGTCACCGCGCGCCCGCCCGTGCGCGGCTCGGGGACCGATCTGAGCCTGAACGCGGAGGCGCTCACGCGCTCGCCCGCCAGCGGCAGCCTGCCGAACCTGCTGATCCAGCTCCCGGGCGCGGCGCGCGGCGCGAACGGCGTCGTCCACATCAACGGCGACCACGGCGACATCAACTACATCGTCGACGGCGTGCCGATCCCGCAGGAGCTGAACCGCATCGTCGGCAGCGAGTTCGACTCGAACGACATCGCGTTCGTCGAGGCGCTCCAGGGCGCGTATCCGGCGCAGTACGGTGAGCGCTTCGCCTCGGTCCTGAACATCAACACGCGAACCGGCTCGGGTCCGCCCGGGTTCATCGGCGACCTCACGTTCGGTTCGTACGCCGGCCTCGACTCGACGATCGGCTACCACACGAACGTCGGAAAAGGATCGCTGGTCGTCGCCGCGCGCAACCAGCGCGGCGAGCGCGGCCTGGATCCGCCCAACTTCGACTCACCGCACAACGCGTTCAGTAACGCGAACCAGTTCCTGCGCTACACGCTGCCGGCGGGGCCGAACTTTCTGAACCTGACGGTGAGCCGGTCGCTGCAGACCTACCAGATCCCGAACGACGTCGCGAGCGGCCAGCCCGCGAAGAGCGACGACAACGAAGTGCAGGAAGACCTCTTCACCGCGCTGCAGTTCCGGCACCCCATCGGCGACCACGGCTCGCTCTCGTTCGGACCGTCGTTCAAGCGCTCGCGGATCCGCGACTTCGGCGACCCGGTCAACGACTTCGCGTTCGGCATGGCGAACAATCCGGGCGCGCCGGGTGACTGCGCGAACGCGGTCGCGTCCGCGGGCCCGGTCGCCGGCGGCGTCGTGACGAACCCCCAGCCGAATCCGAACGTCGCCTACGCCAACGGGACCTGCGCGTTCTCGCTGAACGGCGACCGCACGGCGATCGACGCCGGCGCGAACCTCGACTACCAGAACCGCAGCGCGCACCACGCGCTCGCCTTCGGCGCGCTGTACGACGCGACGCACGTCGCGAAGACCTACGCCGTGACGCTGCAGCCGGGGAACTTCCTGGCGCCCATCTTCACGCCGGCGGCGCCCGGTGCACCGTTCACCGTCGTCGACACGTCGCCGAACCTCGGACACCTCGTCGCCTTGTACGTGCAGGACGGTTGGAAGATGGGTTCCGGCTGGCAGCTCGACTACGGCATCCGGGCCGACTCGTTCAGCGTGAGCTCCACCCAGTTCGCGACCGGCTTCGGGCAGGTCAGCCCGCGCATCAAGCTGACCCGGTCCTTCGGCGCGCGCAGCAGCGTGTACGCGTACTACGGCCGGTTCTTCACGCCGTTCTCGCTCGAGAACGTCTCACCGCTCGCCGCGTATACGCTGAACCTCCCGACGCAGTCGTCGATCGCGCAGTTCGACCTGAAGCCGCAGCGCGACTCGGTCTACGAGATCGGCGCGCACCTGGCGCTGGGGCGCGGCGACCTCGGCGTGCGCATCATGCACAAGAACGCGACCGACCTCATCGACGACACGCAAGTCGGCACGACCAACCTGCATCAGGACATCAACTTCGCGCAAGGCCGGATCGCGACGCAGACGGCGTACTACCAGCTCGGCCTGGCGCGCGGCGGGCGCTTCTACGCCTCGCTGACGCACACGTACTCGGCGAACCGCGGCTGTGAGACGCAACTGCTGGCGCCCTGCTTCGGAACGGGAGCCGACTGGTTCCCGGCCGATCACGACCAGCGCGTCGACGCGAACGCCGGGCTCACGCTCAACGACCGGCACGGCGGCTGGTTCGCCGCCGACGGCGAGTACGGCAGCGGGCTCTCCGCGGCGCTCAACCCGAACGGCGACATCGCGTGCGGCGGACCGGACTTGCTGACCGGCGGCCCGTGCAAACGGACGCCGCACCTGACCTTCGATGTCGAGAAGGGCGTCGCGCTGCGCAACGGGATGGCGCTGACACTGCGCGTGCGCAACCTGCTCAACGACCGCTACTACGTCACGTTCGCGAACGCGCAGGGCGACCATTATGCGCCGCCCCGCACGTTCGAGCTCGGCTTGCGCCTGAACACCAAGTGACGTTCAGGGCGCCGCCGCGTGCGGCGCTCAGGCGGCTTCGCGCGGCCTGACGGGGAGCGTCGCGCGAATCACCGTGCCGCCGCCGCGCGCGGTGTCGACCTCGACGTCGCGCGCCAGCAGCTCGACCAGCCCCAGGCCGCGGCCCGATTCGGCATACGGATCGCGCCGCGGCGCCCACGGGTGCACGCGCAGCCCGGGGCCGTGATCGCGCACCACCAGCACCGGCGGGTCGCCGCCGTGCACCTCGAGGCGTGCTTCCACCTCACCGCCCGCGTGGCGAACCGTGTTCGCCACCAGCTCGCCGTAGATCAGCTCCGCCGCGTCAACGTCCGATGCCGGCTCCGAGAGCGACACCAGGCAAGCGCGGAACGCACGCCGCTGCCGCAGCACCCGGTCCGCCTCGTCCTCGACCTTCCACACGATCGCCATCTCTGCTGCACCTCCCCTCGGTACGTAATCGTACCAAGGTTCGCGGCCTGTGACGCGCCTGGGAACAGGGGGTTTCGGAATTACGTGACGCTGTTGGAATAGGCCAGCGGACGGCGGCCGAGCGCTGTCTCGAGCGCTTCGTACGTCATCGGGACGCCGAAGCGAAAACCTTGCGCCTCCTCGATGCCGAGCGAGGCGACGAACGCCAACTGCTCTTCGTTCTCCAACCCTTCCGCCGTGACGTGGAGCCCGAGCGCTCGCGCGACCGTGACGATCGAGCCGACGATCGCCTGATCGTACGCGTCCTCGGTGACGTCGCGCATGAACGCGCGGTCGATCTTGAGCGCGGTGATCGGCAGCCGCTTCAAGTACGCGAGCGAGCTGTAGCCGACGCCGAAGTCGTCGACCGTCACGGTGACGCCGAGCGCGCACAGCCGGCGCAGCGCCGGCAGCACCGTGTCGTCGAGCAGCACGTGCTCGGTCACTTCGACCGAGAGCGCGCTCGCGGGCAGCCCGTGCTCGGCGAGCATCGCCTGCACGACGTCGGGCAGATCGGGCTCGCACAAGTCGCGCGGCGAGAAGTTCACCGCGACGCGGAAGTCGGGCTGGAACGCGCGCACGCGCGCCGCGGTCATGCAGGCCTCGCGCAGCACCCAGCGGTCGACCGCGACGATCGCGCCGCTCTCCTCGGCGATCGGGATGAAGACCGCCGGCGGGACGAGCCCGCGCACGCGGTGGTGCCAGCGCACGAGCGCCTCGCAGCCGACGATGCGGCGCGTGGCGACGTCGATGACCGGCTGGTAGAGCAGTTGCAGCTCGTCGCGCGCGATCGCGTGGCGCAGGTCGTTCTCGAGCACGAGCCGTTCGCTGGCCGAGGCTTCCATCGACGGGTCCCACAGCGCGCAGCGGTTTCCGCCGAGCGCCTTCGCCCGGTACATCGCGGCGTCGGCGTGCGTGAGGATCGCGTCGGCGTCGACGCCATGGTCGGGGAAGATCGCCGCGCCGACGCTCGCGTTCACGAACAGATCGTGCCCGTGCACCGTCAGCGGCACGGAGAGCGCGCGCACCAGGCGCTGCGCGACGCTCTCCACCTCGCCCGCGTGCACGACGCGCGGCAGCAGCACGATGAACTCGTCGCCGCCCGGCCGCGCGATGACGTCGCCGGCGCGCAGCGTCTCCTGCAGCCGGCCCGCGACCTCGCGCAGCAGATCGTCGCCGACGCCGTGGCCGAGCGTGTCGTTGATCGTCTTGAAGCGGTCGAGGTCGACGAACAGCACGCCGAAGCGGCGCTCGTCACGGCGCGCGTCGGCGATCGTCTCCTCGATGCGCTGATCCAGCGAGAGGCGGTTCGGCAATCCCGTCAGCCGGTCGCGGTGCGAGCTGTCGAAGAGCTCCTGCTGGGTGCGCTTGAGCTCCGTGACGTCGAGCGTCACGCCGACCGCGCCGGCGACGGCGCCGGCGCTGTCGAGCAGCGGCTCGACGTGGTGGCGCAGCCAGCGCTGTCCGCGCGCGGTCTCGGCGCGCACCGAAGTCCCCGCCATTACGTCGCGCAGCACGTGCTCCGCGATCAGCGCGCCCGACTGCTGGCCGACGAGCTGCTCGCCGCGCAAGCCGAGATCGTCGAGCGCGCCGCCGGCGATCGAGGTGAAGCGCGCGTCGCGGTCGGTCGTCCAGAGCACCGCGTCGACGTGCTGGGTGATGAGCCGGACGCGCTGTTCGTTCTCGCGGATGCGCGCTTCGCTGCGCGCGCGCTCGCCGACGTCGCGCAACGCGACCATGACGTCCGGCCCGGCCGGCGTGACCCGCACCTCGACCACGGTTCCGGTGGCGGCGACGCTGAGCGTGCGCGCCGTGTGCTCCCGCGTGCGCCGCACGAACCGCACGTCGGGCACCAGCTCCGAGGCGAGCGGATCGACGATCTCGTCGAGCGCGCACCCGGTGAGCGCCGTGGCGGGACGGCGCAGCAGCCGCTCAGCCTCGGCGTTCACCTGAACGATGCGCAACTGCTCGTCGAGGACGTAGATCCCGTCGGCCGCGGCACGCACGATGCCGTCCTGCCGCTCGGCGACGCCGTCCCGGTCGCGGCGCAGCGCGTTGCACGCGGCCCGCAGCCGCACGGCGTACGCCGCCAGCCCGACCAGCGCGAGCGGCGCCACGATATTCAGCGCGGCGAGCGGGAAGTTCATCCGTGAACCGGACCCCTGACGCAGGCGAACTCCGCCGTACTCTTGTGCGGCGGCCGAGGTGCGACGCCCTGATCCGATCCATCGGCCCGGCGGGCGTCTTCCGGACCCTTCGTACTCGTTTATCGGCCGAAGGTCAGGATTTCGTTAACCCGCCTGGCCGATCAGGGTCAGGGTCCCCATCCAGAGACCCAGCCCGACGCAGACGATCCCGACGCCGACCGCGACGACGTTGCCCAGCCGCGAGTTGACCCGGTCGCCCAGAATCTTGCGGTCGTTGGCCATGACCAGCAGAAAGCCCAGCACGATCGGCAGGACGAACGCGTTGAACGCTTCGACCCAGACGGTGATCCGAATCAGCGGCAGATGCGGGATCAAGACGATCCCGGCCGCCACGATCACCATCGCCGCGTACATTCCGTAGAAGCGCTTCGCCTCGTGCGCGGCCGCGTCGAGCGAGCAGCGCCACTGGAACGCTTCCCCGAACGCCCACGCCGACGCCAGCGAGACGACGAGCGCGCCGAGCAGCGCCGCGCCCAGCAGCCCCGCGCCGAACGCGATCCCGGCCAGCTTCGAGCCGGTCAGCGGGACCAGCGCGAGCGCCGCGTGCGCCGCGTCCGAGACCGTCGTGTGGTGCACGAACAGCGTCGCCGCGCACGTCACGACGACCGCGATCATGATGACTTGCGTGAACACCGCGCCGAGCGCCGTGTCGACGCGCGCCAGGTTCAGATCCTTCACCTTCAGCTTCTTGTCGACGGTCGCGGACTGCTGGTAGAAGATCATCCACGGCATGATCACCGCGCCGATGTTGCCGGCGACCAGCAGCAGGTAGTCGCGGTTCGCCAGCGGCTGGCTGCCGAGAATCCCCTCGCGCAGCAGCGCGCCGGGATCGGGGTGCGCCGCGAACGCCGCCGGGATGAACAACAGCTCCAGCAGACACAACCCGAGCGCGAAGACTTCCGCGCGCTTGTAGCGGCCGCTGAACGCGATCGCGATCAGCACCGTCGCCGAGACGACGACCATCGGCACGACCGGCACGCCGAACACCAGCGCGGCGCCGGCGATCCCGATGAACTCGGTCACGAGCGCGGCCAGGTTGGTGATCAGCATCGTGCCGAGCGAGACCCAGGTCCAGCTCAGCCCGTAGTTCTCGCGGATGAGCTGCGCGTGCCCCTTGCCGGTGATCGTGCCGAGCCGCACCGTCATCTCCTGGATGACGAAGAGCGGCACGATCAGCAGCAGTTGCAGCAGCACCAGCTTCATGCCGAACTGCGCGCCCGACGTCGCGGCGGTCGTGATGCTGCCGGCCTCGGTGTCGGCGAAGGCGACGATCAGGCCGGGGCCGGCGACCGCCAGATAGCGCCAGAGCGCGCGGCGCTTCGGGCCACGGGGGACGTCGATCGTCTGGGGTTTGGCGTGGACCGCGGCCATCGTCGCTTTCGGGGCGCTCCGGTTGACCGGAGGAGAGTGAGGTGAGCCTAACGGATTAGCGAGGCGCGCCGAACACTCCTCGCCGCCGTTCGCCGGGCGTCACGCTCGCTCTGCACGGAACGGGACCGGCGGCGTCGAAGCAAGCGGGGTGCTCCGCTACCTCGCGCTCGGCGCGTTTCTCGTCGCCCTCGCAGCGCCGGTGTCCTTGACGCCGTCGGTCGCCGCGACGCCCGCCCCGGCGCCGAAGAAGCCGGCTGCCGCGAAGACGGCCGCGCCGGCGCCGCAGCCGGAGCCGACCAACCCGTTCAACTTGAGCCCGGTCGCCCCGCCGACGCCGAACCTGCCCGTCATCGGGACGACCCGTGCGAAACCGGTCTGCACCGCGATCCGGCGCTCCGTCGCGCCGGCCGTGCAGGCCGCGATGAAGAACGATCAGACCTACAGCGACGTGCGCAAGCGCATCTTCGACTACATCGTCAAAGACTCGGACGCCGCGAAAGATCTGCACCTCACGCAGATGGACCGCCAAGTCGACGCGATCTTGGCCAACGTCAAGCAGATCGAAGAGGCCCTCAAGACGCTCGACGTCCCGGCGAACGCGAGGCCCGAGGACGCGAAGCTGTTGCGCGATCTCAAGACGACGCTGACCGGCGTGCTGGCCGCGCAAAAGACCGAAATGAGCGTGCTGAGCGGATTCGTCGAGACGGAGCGCATGCGCCGTTTCGGCAAGCTCAGCGAGGCGGAAGAGAACATGCAGAAAGCGGTCGCGCCGAGCATCAACGGTACGCTCGCGACGCCGTTCCCCGTCTCCGGGTTCTTGCGCCAGTCCGGACCGGTCTTCGACCCGCAGCGGAACGTCACGCCGAACGGGCTCGCCGACGGCCATCTCGTCGACCACGATCTCGGCGACCTCGCCGCGTTCACCAGCCGGCTGGAGGACACCGCGTCGAAAGTGATCGTGACCGCCGCGAACAGTTGCAAGGCCCAGCCGCAGCAGTCGCCGCAGCCGTAGCAGTCGTTCGCGCCCTCGCGAGGCCGAGGCGGACCGTCCCCCGAAGGGCCGTATCCCGATGGGGGTCCCGCGCAAGCCTGTCGAGCCGCCCAGTCGAGAGGCGTCGGCGTTCCTCGAGCAGGCGATGGACCAATACGGCAAGGCGACGTACAATTTCGCGTACCGGCTCACCGGCAACGAGGCGGACGCCCGCGACCTGACCCAGGACGCCTTCATCCGCGTCTACCGGGCTTGGCGATCGTTCCAACCAGGCACGTCGTTCCTGTCGTGGATTTACCGGATTGTCACGAACCTGTACCGGGATGAACTAAGACGCCGAAAAGGACGTTTCCAGGAAGAGATCCCCGAAGACAACGCCCCGCAGCAGTACGGTGGGCAGCGGCCGCTGGCGGTCGATCCCATCGAAGACTACGTGGCGGGGCAACTGGGAGAGCCGCTGGCGAAGGCGCTGGCCCAGCTTTCCCCGGAGCAGCGCCAAGTCGTGGTTCTCGCCGATATCGAGGAGTACAGCTACCAGGAGATCGCAGACATCATGGGATGCTCGATCGGAACGGTCAGATCTCGGCTCCATCGCGCGCGCGCTCTGCTCCGTCGGCTGGTGACTCGGGCGCAACAGGAACAACGATGACCACCCATTACGACCGCGAAACACTGATCGACTACCTGCACCGCGCTCTGAGCGAGACCGCCGACGCAGCGGTTTTCGCGCACCTCGAACGCTGCCCGGACTGCACCGCGATCCACGACGAGGAGGCCGCGCTCGGCGAGCTCCTGCGCGGCGCTGCGCGCGCCGAAACGCTTGAGCTTCCGCCGATGGTGAAGGCCAAAGTGTGGGACGCGGTTCGCCGCGAGCAGCCCTCCTGGACCGACCGCCTCCGGGCGTGGGGTCCGCGCTTCGCGGTCCCGGTCGCCGCGGCGGTCGCGCTGGCCGCGTATCTCGGCGGCCCGATCCTGCGCCATCCGGTCGCTCCGACCGGCATCGAGGCGGCGCTGCTGCTCGACGAGCACGCCGCCGAGGCGCAGCAGAACCCGTTCGGCCCCGGCGTCGCGCCGGCAGTCTACACCGACTCCTCGAACCGCGCGAACACCTCCGCCGCCGCCTCGTACATCGATACCGCCGACGCCGCGACCCTCGACGACGCCAGCGGTGCGTTCCGCTAGGGCGGCGCTCGCCGCGCCGGCCCTGCTGGCGCTCCTCGCCGCATCGACGCCGGCGCCCGCACCGGCACCGAACTCCGTGCGGCGCATCATCCCGCACGCGCGCTCCGCGAACGTCCCGGCGCCCCCGCCGGCCGTCGACGCGCGCCCGCTGATCGTCGCCGCGGCCGCCGCGCCGAAGCACGTCTCGTTCGTCGGCAAGAGCTCGACGATTCGCAGCGGCCAGACGCGCGCGCTCGCCGTCGTGTCGAAGATCGAGCACCGCGCGCCCGACGAGACCCGGCGCACCTACCTCGCGCCGCGCGTGCTGTACGGCCAGTTCGTGATCAGCCGCGGCGCGATGTCATGGGACGTCGACCCCAACCGCAAGCGCGTCGTCGTCAGCGAGAACAAAGCCGCCGTCGATCCGGTCGCGGTGGTCGACGACCTGGCGCTGGTCGACGCGAACTACCGCGCGGTGCGAACCGCCTCCGACGCGGTCGCCGACCGCAAGGTCGACGTCGTCGACCTCGTCAGCCGCTACACCGGCGAGCGCGCGATGCGGCTCTGGATCGACACCGAGACCCACGTCGTGCTCGCCAAAGAGGCGTACCACAGCGACGGTTCGCTGGCGTGGAGCACGCGCTTCGACGACATCCGCTACACCGACGGCATCCCCGAGGCGATCTTCACCGCGGCGGTTCCGGCGGGATTCGAGACCGTCAAAGGCCGCTCGTACCAGAAGGCGCAGTCGCTCCCGAACCCGTTCCCGGACGCCGGCTTCAAGCCGGTGACGCCGAAGTATCTCCCCGAAGGGTTCGCGCTGGTCGGCGCCTCGATCTCGACGATCAAGGACGTGCGCAACCTGCACCTGATCTACTCGGACGGGATCCGCACGCTGTCGCTCTTCGAGAGCGCGACGGACCGCGCGGTCGACTTCACCGGGATGAGCCCGCAGCACACGCGCTTCGAGAACCATGACGCGCAGTACGTCCACGACGGGCCGACGACGCTGGTCGCCTGGCGCGAGCACAAGCTGGCCTTCGCGCTGGTCGGCGACCTCGACCTCAAAGAGCTGACGCAGATCGCGATCTCCGTCGTCCCGTAGCGGGCCTAGCCGGAATCAGCCGCGCGCGTGATGAGCGGGCGTGGCAGTCTCGATCTCCTCCGTCCCCGCGCTGCTGGCGCGGATCGCGTCGGCGCGCGACGTAGCGTTCGGCGCGTACTTCCTTCCGCACAACGCGGTGCGCGACGCACTTGCGAGCGCCGCCCGGCGCGGAGCGCACGTCGCGGTGACGCTGCAAGCCGATCCGTACCGGAACCCGCACGGCGCGCGGTTCAACCGCGACGCGGCGCGCGCGCTGCGGGCCGCCGGCGCGCAGGTGACGCTGCTGCGGAGCGACACCGTGCCGTTTCATCTCAAAGCGGCGGTGTGCGACGGCGCCGCGTACCTCGACGACCGCAACTGGACGAAGCGCGGGCCGGAGACGGTCGTGCGCGACGACGATCCGAAGGACGTCGCGCTGGTGCGCGCGGCGCTGGCCGGGCGCGGCGGCGCGGGCACGCGGCTGGCGACGCGCAAGGACGAGGCGCTGCGCCGCGAGGTCGCGCTCGTCGACCGCGCGGGCGACAAGGCGGTGACGCTGGAGACCGAACGCGTCGCGACGTCGCCGCTGACGCGCGCGCTCTTGCGGCATGCCGCGCGCGGCGCGCGCACGACGCTGATCGTGGCGCACGACGCGCGGCGCTCGCATGCCGAGTCGCACGCGCTCGCCGTGCTGCGCGCCGGCGGCGTCGACGTGCGCGAAGGCGGCACGAACGAGAAGCTCGCGCTCGCCGGCGACACCGCCTGGATCGGTTCCGGGAACGCGACCGGCGCTTCGGGACGAAACGCCGGTCAGCTCGAGTGGGGGATGCTCACGCGGGCACGCGCGCTGGTCGCCGCCGTGCGAGGCGCGCTCGCGCGCGACCTCCGCTGAGGCGCGCGATCAGGCGCGGCGGTGGTTGCGCTTGAGCGCGGCGTTCAACTGCGTGCGCTGGTCGGGCGTCAGGATCGCGTCGATGCGCGCTCGGAGCTGCCGGCGGTTCGCTTTGCGCGCCGCCTTGTCGGCGTTCTGGTTCGCCGCGCGCGTCTGGGCGAAGGCCTGATCGATCTGCGACTGCTGCGCCGGTGTCAGGTTGAGGCCGCGCAGCGCGTTGCGCAGGCCGTTGTGGCGATGGCCATGCTGGGCGCCGGGCATGCCCGGCACGGCGGTTGCCGCGGGCGCCGGCGGCCCTTGCTGCGCCAGCGCGGCCGCGGGGAGGGCGAGCGCGGCGAGCAACGCGGCGACGCCCAGAAGACGTGTGGTGGACAAGACGATGCTCCTGCGCCCGAAGGACGCGGTACGTAGTGCTCTCTCCAGCATACGCGTACGGCGGCCCAGGCGTCGTGAAAGCGCCGTTAGAGCACGGGGTCGATCGCCTTCTGCAGGTCGGCCGGGGTGACTTCGCCGCTCTTCACCGTCTTGATCTTCTTGTTCTTGTCGATCAGCACCAGGGTCGGGAAACCGCCCTGCAAGTAGAGCTGCGCGACCTTCAGATCCTGGTCGAACGCGAGCGGGTAGCGCACTTGGAACTGCTCGCCGAAGCGGTTGACGTCGGTCTGCGACTCGGGGCTCGAGCCGTCGATCGCGTACGGGCTCCCGCTGACCGCGACGATCGCGAGCTTGCCGGCGTACTTCGACGAAAGATCGTTCAGCACGGCGGTCTCGCGCTGGCAGTGCGGGCACCACGTCGCGAACACCTCGAGCAGCACCGGCGTCGAGACTTGCGCGAGATCGAAGGGTCCGGCGTTCGTTTGGACCGCGAAGGCCGGCGCGGTGTCGCCCGGCTTGAGCTTCGAGTTCATCGGCGCTTGGGAAGCCGCTTTCGGCACCACGTTGGTCCGTGAGGCGAGCCCCACGTAGACCACGATCGCGACGATGACGGCGGCCAGGACGATGTACAGGATCAGCTTCCGGCGGTCGGGCGCAGGGGATTTCGCGGTGGCGCGGCTCATGGTGCGTTCTCGATTCTCCGGTCGAGTGCGAGCGCCCCCGGCGCGCGAAGCGCGACGACGACGGCGAGGACGACGAAGATCGCGTCGCGCGCGACTTCGGCCCAGGTGGTGACGGTCTGGTCGTTCGGGCCGAAGCAGCCGCACGAGACGGTCATGCCGCGCACCACCGCCGAGGCGATCGCCGCGTCGAACGCGGCCAACAGCGCGACCGCGACCCAGCCGGCCGGGCGGGTGAGCACGCCGACGACGAGACATCCGCCGAGCAGCATCTCCAGGAACGGCAGACCGAGCGCCATCGGCGCGATCGCGGCCTGCGGCAGCAGTTGAAACCCGGCGATCTGGGCTGCGAACTGCGCCGGGTTCCCGACCTTCGCCGCGCCGGCGACGATGAAGATCACGCCGATCACGAGCCGGCAGATCAGCACGATGATGCCTTCGACCCGGCCCGCGCCGGCGCCGCGGCTCGCGCTCACCGCGTCGCTCCGCACAGCGCCGCTTCTTCCACTTCGCGCACGATCGCGCGCTGCGCCGGCGGGATCGCGTGAACGTCGGTCTTCTCGACGGCGGTGTTCTCCTCGAAACCGAGGATCGTCTCCGCGACGCAGCCCGCCAGCACGGCGGGATCGTAGCCGCCTTCGAGGACGAAGACCGCGCGGCCGTCGCAGTGCGTGTCCGCGATCTCGCGCACGAGCCGCCCCATCTGGCGCGCGAACGACGGATCGACGCCCAGATCGCCGACCGGATCGCCGGCGACGACGTCGTAGCCGGCGCTCACCACGATGAGATTCGGCCGGATGCGCTCGGCGAGCGCGCGCAGCGTGCGCGTGTGGATCCCGACGAAGCCTTCGGTCGAGATCCCGCGCGCGTCGATCGGCACGTTGACCAGCGCCGCGCCGGACGCGACGCGGTTCGCGCTCGGATCGCCGGTCCCGGGATACGCCGGGTCGGCGTGCGAGCCCACGTACGAGACGCCGCCGCCGATCAGCGCCTGCGTGCCGTTGCCGTGGTGGTAGTCGAAGTCCCAGACGAGGACGCGCTTCCCTTCGCCGAGCGCGTAGGTGCGCGCCGCGATCGCGGCGTTGTTGAAGACGCAGAAACCCATCCCGCGCGCGGGCTCGGCGTGATGCCCCGGCGGCCGCACCAGCGCGAACGTGCCGCGCCGCCCGGTGATCGCCGCCTCCATCGCGACGAGCGTCGCGCCGGCGGCGCGCGCGGCGCCTTCATACGAGCCTTCGTCGACGTCGACGTCGCCGGTCGCGAGCTGGGTCACGCCGCCCGAGCTGAGCCGGTCGCACGTGCGGCGCACGAGCTCGATGTACGCGGCCGGGTGCGCGACGGCGAGCTCGTCCGGGCGCGCGACGCGCGCGTCGACGCGCTCGCCGAGCATCCCGCGCCGGCGCAGCTCCGACGCGACGGCGCGCACCCGGTCCGGCGACTCGGGATGCGGGACGCCGTTCAGGTGCGCGGTCAGGCCGTCGTCGTACGCGACCAGCATCGACGTCTCGGTGGGGTTAGGTCGACTTCTTCGGCGCGGGCGACTTCGCGGCGGCGGGCTTCTTGGTCTTCGCCTGCTGCTCGCGGTCGATCGACGCGATCAGCGCCTTGATCTGGTTCGACGCCTGCGTGCCGGGCTTCACGAAGCCGAGCAGCTTCTGGTACGCGGCCTTCGCCTTGTCGGGCTGCTTCGCGCCCTGATAGCACTGGCCGAGACCGAACAAGATGCTCGGATTCTGCTTCGAGATATCCGGCGCGCCCTTGTCGAGCGCGTCGTACACCTGCGCGCACTCGTTGTAGTTGCGCGTCTGCAAGTCGGCTTGGCCGAGCCCCATCAGCGCGTCGGGCGTGTGCTGCAGGTTGTAGGACGCCTTGAACTCGCCGGCGGCCTGCGAGAACTGCCGGTTCGCGGCGTACGTCGCGCCGAGCAGCAGGTGCGAGCGCGGGTCCTGCGGCGCGAGCTCGTTGAGGCGCTTGAACTGATCGATCGCCTTCTGGATCTGGTTCTGGTTCGCGTAGAGCTGGCCGAGCCGCACGACGGCGTCGACCTGGTCGCGGTTCGGGCCGGCGCCGGCGACGAACTCGCGCTCCGCTCCGGCGGTGTCCTTCTTCGCGAGGAGATACTCACCGTACGCGGTGTGCGCCGACATCACGTTGGGGAACTCGGAGATCGCGCGCTTGAACGCCGCCTCCGCCTCGGTGTCCATCTTCTCGCCGGCGTAGACGACCGCTTCCTGGTCGATCACGGCGACCTTCTCGGTCGGATCCGACTGCAGCTTGTAGATCGTCTCGAAGGTCGCGATCGCGTCCTTGACGTTGTGCTGCGACGCGGCCAGACGCGCCTTGCCGACGAGCGCCTCGACGCTGGTCGGGTCGATCGCGATCGCGCGGTCGTAGAGCTGCGCGGCGAGCGCGATCGCGTTCTGCGACATGTACGTCTGCGCCTGAAGCAGCACCGGGCGCGTGTCTTTCGGATCGAGCTTCGCGGCGTTCTCGAGCTGCTGGCGCGCCTCGTCGTACTTGTTCTCGGCGGCGAGCACCTGACCGTAGGCGAGGTACGCGTTCTTGTCGTCCTTGTTGAAGGTGACCGCGCGCTTCGCGACGCGCTCCGCGTCTTGCGGGCGGTTCTGCCGCAGGTACATGTTGGTCAGCATCCCGAGCACGCCGGGATTGGTCGGCTCGAGGTTCGCGGCTTGCTCGAGATCGGCGAGCGACTCTTTGTCGTGGCCGACGCCGTTCTGCGCGAGGCCGTCGTAGTAGTAGATCTGGGCCGTCTTGGTCCCGCCTTGCAGCAGCTTCTGCGTCAGCGGAAGCGCCAGGTCGGGGCGGTTGATCTGGAGGTAGTCCAGCGCGAGCTCGGTCGCCGCTTGCTTGTTGTTGGGGTCGGTCTTCATCGCGGCTTCGAGGCGCGGGATCGCGCGGTCGAGCGGCTCCGGCGTCGCCGTCGGCGAGGCCGCCGGTGCAGCGGACGGAGCGGCGCTCGCGGCTGGCTTCGCCGGGGCTTTCGGGGCGGCCGCGACGGGCAGCACGCCGACCGCCGCGACGAGCGCGGCGGCGGAGAGGGCGAGGGCGGCGGGGACGAGACGGTTCATGCTAGGCGTGTACGGCTTTCGCGTCGCGGACGAGCTTCGTCAACTCCGGAACGATGGCGAACGCGTCTCCAGCGACGAGGAGATCGGCGAACTCGGCGATCGGGGCGTTGGCGTCCTTGTTGATCGCGATGATCGTCTCGGACGTGCGCATACCGACCTTGTGTTGGATCGCGCCGGAGATTCCGACCGCGATGTAGAGCTGTGGGCTGATCGTCTTACCGGTCTGCCCGACCTGATGTCCGTGGGAGACCCAGCCGGCGTCGACCGCCGCCCGAGAAGCACCCACCGCACCGCCGAACGCTTCGGCGAGGTCTTTGAGGATCGTGGTGAACGGTTCCGGACCGCCCATCCCGCGACCGCCGCTGATGACGACCGACGCCTCCTCGACGCCGAGCTCCGCAGCAGCTTCCTCAACCTCGTCCTCCACCGTGACGGTGGAGGCCTTCCCGCTCGACGGAATCTGAACGATCGCACCGGCCCCGGAAGTTTCCTTCGCGGCGAAGACGTTCGGCCGAATTGCTGCCACGCCGAAGTCGGAACCCGTCAGCGTGCACGTCGTGATCACGAGCCCGCCGAGCTTCGGCATCACGCAGGCGACGGCGCCGCCTTCGACCGTGAAGTCGGTGACGTCGGCGTTGATCCCGCAGTCGACGCGCGCGGCGAAGCGCGAGCCGACGTCGCGACCGAGCGTCGTGTTGCCGACGAGCACGAGTGCCGAGCCGGCAGTCTTCGCGACGGCTTCGACGGCGTCCACGGCACCGTCGATGAAGCGGTCCTCGTCGCTGACGTGGATCTCGTCGAGCGGATACTTCTTGAGGGTCTCGGCGGCTTGCTGCGCGCCGGGTCCGGCGACGACGGCGTGCGCTTTGCCGCCGAGCTGATCGGCCAGCGTGCGCGCCTGCGTCGCGGCCTCCAGGGAGCTGCGGCGGATCTGGCCGCCCTTGTGCTCGATGAACGCGATGACGTTCTGCATCACAGGAACTTCCGCTCTTTGAGGAACTGCACGATCGCCTTCGCGCCTTCGGCGGCGTCGGGGGCTGGGATGACCTGGCCTTTGGCGCGCGCGGGCGGCGTGGCGAGATCGGTGAGCTGCGCCTTCGCGCCGGCGGTCCCGACCGCGACCGTGAGGCCGATGTCGGCCGCGGCGAGCTGCTTGATCTCCTTTTTCTTGGCACCCATGATGCCTTTGAGCGACGGGTAGCGCGGCTCGTTGGCCGACTTCGTCACGCTCACGACGGCGGGGAGCGCCGCGGAGATCGTCATGTAGCCGGTGTCGGTCTCGCGCTGCACCCGCACGCGGCCGCCCTCCAACTCGATCTTGCGGGCGTAGGTCAGGCCGGGGAAGCCGAGCTTCTCGGCCAGCATCCCGGGCAGGTCGCCCGAGATCGCGTCGGTCGACTGCGTCCCGGTGATGACGAGGTCGGGGTTCTGCGCCTTGATCGTCGCCGCGAGCGCGACGGCGGTGCCCCACAGGTCGCTGCCGGCGACGCTGTCGTCGGAGAGCATCACCGCGTCGTCGGCGCCCATCGCGAGCGCCTTGCGCACGATCTCCTTGCCGGACGCGGGGGTCATCGAGACGATGGTCACCGTGGAACCATCGTTGAGCTTCTCTTTGAGCTGGAGCGCGGCTTCGATCGCGTACTCGTCGAACGGGTTGAGGACCGTTTCGACGCCCGTGCGGACGAGGCGCTTGGTCGCCGGGTCGATGCGCTTGTCGGCATTCGTATCCGGGACGAGCTTGACGGTGACGAGGATCTTCAGGTTCGGAAACCTCCGGACGCACGAAACCCGGCGGCTCGCCGGGTCGTCGGGAACCTCCGAAGCTTCTGGGTGAGGGCCGCGAGCCCTCCAACCTATACAAAATAATAGGTTAGCGGGAAGAGGTCAAGAGCGGCCGACGTAGCGGTAGACGAGGGTCCCCGGGTCGTCCTCCGGGCCGGGCTCGAGCGCGGCGAAGCCGGTTTTCTCGAGCACATGGCGCGACGCGGCGTTGGTGGCGAGCACGGTCGCGACGATCTCGGCGCAGTCGAACCCGAGCGCCGTCCGGGTGAGGACGTCCGCGAGCTCGGTGCCGTAGCCGTGACCCCAGAACCGCGGGAACAGCGCGTAGCCGATCGCGATCGCGTTCGGCCGCGGCGACGGAAAGAACCCCGCGAAGCCGATGAGCTCCCCGTCATCCGCCGTATGGACGATATAGTCGCCGGCGCCGTGCTCGTTCCAGTACGCGACACGGCGTTCGGCTCGCGCCCGCGTCTCCTCCGGCGTGTACGTCTTGCCGAACAGCCAGACTTGCACGTCCGCGTCGCGGTCCATCGTCGCGAGTTGCTGAACGTGGTCCATCGTGAACCGCTCGCACGTGAGCCGCGCGGTGCGCAGCACCCCCGGTGCGTCAAGCCGGCGCCGTGTCATGGGATGACCGGGGCTCGAACCCGGACGCTCTTGCGAGCAGCAGATTTTAAGTCTGCTGTGTCTGCCGATTCCACCATCATCCCGCGGCGGCGATTCGGCGGGCGCACGATGCTTACCGCTTTGAAATAAACGAACCCCCGAGATTGCTCCCGGGGACCGAGGCCCGTTGACTACGCGGACCTTGTGTGGATGGTACGTCCGATGCGCGTCCGGGTCAATGTCGTTCCGCTTGTCGACGGCCCGTTATGACGCACTCGGCCGGAATGGTACCGCGCGGAAGGCCGAAGATGTGAGATACCCGAGCAGCAAGTCGGCTTCGCTCACGGTAAATGTGTCGATGCCGAGGAGGCGGCACGATTCGTCGACGACGATGAGGCCGGCCGGTAAGATGTCGGCGCGTTGCGGGCGGATGTACGGCATCGCCTTGCGTGCGTCGAGATCGCGCCGTAGCAGTTGGTCGATCAAGTCTTGCCGTTCGGCGCGCGTCATCGTCGCGCCGTCGCGGATGCCGCCGGCGACCATGGCGGCAGCGGTGAACGCGGTTCCGCCGACGACGATCAGCTCCGTGAAGCCGCGTAGCGCGCCGAACGGCGCCAGCACCGCGGCGGCGTCGCTGCGGGCTTCCGCTTCGACGGCTCGGCGCTCGTCGTCGCTGAGCGCGCGCGCGCCGAGCAGCGCGGGATGGCGCTCGGAAAGGCGGACCGCGCCGACCTCGAGAGACACGGTCGCTTCTACGGTTCGCGCTTCCCGTGCATGCCGCGGGCTGTCGACGGCGAGCTCGGCGCTGCCGCCGCCGGCGTCGAGGACGCCGATCCGTTCGTGGCTGTCGCTGCGCGAGGCGGTCGCGCCCAGGAACGAGTACGTCGCCTCTTCGGAACCGGCCAAGATGCGCGGCGCGATCCCGACGCGCGCCTCGACCTCGCCGCGGAACGCTTCGCCGTCGCTCGCGCGGCGTAGCGCGCTGGTCGCGATGCAGTCCATCGCCGTCGTGCCTCGCGCGCGCGCCTGCGTGACGTAGTCGTCGATCGCGGCTAGCGTCCGGTCGCGCGCGTCGGGCTCGATCGATCCGGTTTCGCCGATCCCGGCGCCGAGCCGTGTGCCGCGCGATTCGGCGGCGATGCGGCGGTCGCCGTCGAGGATCAGGAGCCGGGTGGAGTTCGTGCCGATCGAGACGAGCGCGCGGATCACGGGCGGGCCGTTCGCGCGCCGGCGCGAAGCGCCCCGCATGACGCGCTCGGTTCCCGCGCTGCTGTTCGATCTGGACGGGACGCTCGTCGACTCGGTCTATCAGCACGTCGGCGCCTGGCACGAGGCGCTCACCGCGTGCGGCATCCCGCTCTCGGTGTGGCGCATCCACCGCAAGATCGGCATGAGCGGCGGGTTGTTCGTGCGCGGCTTGATGCGCGAGCTCGGTCGCGAGCTCGAGCCCGAAACGTTCCTCGATCTGCGGCGCCGGCACGCCGCCGCGTACGCGGCGCGGTTCGACGGCGTCGTGGCGCTGCCGGGCGCGCGCGAGCTGCTCGCGACGCTGACACGCCTCGGCGCACCGTGGGCGATCGCCACGAGCGGCGGGCGCGACGTCGCGGACCGCACCTTGGCGCTGCTCGACGTTCCACCCGGTGTTCCGGTAGTGACCCGCGATGAAGTGTCGCACGCCAAGCCGGACCCCGACCTCTTTCTGCGCGCGGCGGAGCGGCTCGGCGTCGCGATCCAACACAGCATCGTGGTCGGCGACTCGGTGTGGGATCTGTTGGCGGCGCGGCGTGCGGGTGCGCTCGGCGTCGGGCTGCTCTCGGGCGGCTACGGCTACGACGAGCTGCAGAGCGGCGGCGCGTATCGCGTGTACGAAGACCCGGCGGATTTGCTGCGGCATCTCGACGAAGTCGGGGTGCGCGAACCGGACTGAGGCGCGGCGCCGTTTCGGCTGCGGCGCATCGTTCGACAAGCTCAGGATGACATGCGGAACGCTCCGGTCGCATCGGGCGGCTTCGGTGGCATCGCGCGGCTTCGGTGCGTCGGGCGGCTTCGGGTCGGATGCGGTTAGCGGCGGAAGCGGTAGACGAGGCCGAAGCCGACATCCTCGACGAGCTCGAACGTGCCTGCTTCGTCGATGAGCTCTCGTTCGACCGGGGTGTGGTAGAGCAGCACGACGTGGCGTCCGTCGCCCGACTCGCGCAGGTTCGCGATGACCCGGCTGACGATCGGCGCGCGGAACGGGTTGTACATGTAGACGACCAGATCACCGCGCGGGAATCCGTACTCCGCGGCGTCGGCGCGGACGATCTTCACGTCGCGCGCGACGCGCTTCGGGTCGCGCGCCGAGGCCAGGTTCTCGCGCGCGACCTCGACCAGCGCCGGCGAGATCTCGACGCCGATCACCGCGCGGAACGAACGCCGCGCCGCGAGCAGCACCACCCGGCCCATCCCCGCACCGAGATCCACGAACGTGGCGGACGCCGGCGCGAGCGGCGACGCGTCGAGGAGCGCCTCAGCCTGTCCGACCGGCGTCGGGTCGTAGTGCGTCGCGTGCTCGATCGACGGCCCGATCGCCTCGGGATCGAGCTCGCCGAGAAAGACCAGCGCCTCCGTCGTCACGCCGTGCTCGGCGTCGAAACGCTGCCCGGCACGGCGTCCCGAGCGGGCCGTCCAGCGCCCGTCGCCGGCGCGCGGCACGTTGCCGCCGTCGGTTCCGGTCAGTAGCGCTTCGCCGCGGTCGCTTCGCGCGTGCGCTCGATCATGCGCAGCGAGCGCTCGTGGTTCTCGTGCGCGACGCCGACGTAGAGCACGTCGATGATCGAGAGCTGCGCGATGCGGCTCGAGCTCGCGTCGCTGCGAAACGCCGTCTGCTGCGCGGCGGTGACCAGCACGATGTCCGAGACCTTCGTGATCGGCGAGGACGGGCGGTGCGTGATCCCGATCGTCGCCGCGCCGTTCGTCTTGGCGCGCGCGAGCGCGTCGGTCACGTCGCGGCTGGCGCCGGTGTGCGAGATGCCGAGCGCGACGTCCTCGGGGCCGAGCAGCGACGACGACATCGCCATCAGGTCGCCGTCCGAGAGCGCGAGCGCGCTGACGCCCAGCTTGATGAGCTTGTGATACGCGTCCAGCGCGAGCGGGCTGCTCCCGCCGACGCCGTAGATCTCCACCCGCCGGGCGCCGGCCAGCGCGGCGACCGCGCGCTTCAGCATCTCGTCGTCGAGGACTTCGATCGTGTCGCGCAGCGCCTGCGCGTTCGCGTGGAACACCTTCGTCTTGATCGTCGACAGATCGTCGCCCGGCTCGATCGCCGAGTGGATCTCGGTCGTCGGCTCGACCAGATCGCGCGCCAGCACGATCTTGAACTCCTGATAGCCCTTGTAGCCGATCTTCTGGCACAGGCGCACGACGGTCGACTCGCTCGTGTTCGTGCGCTCGGCGAGCTCCGTGACGGTCAGGTAGATCAGCTCGTCGGGGTGCTTGAGGATGAAGTCGGCGACGCGCTGCTCGGCTGCGCGCAGGCTCGAGTACGAGCCCTGGAGCCGAATGAACGAGCCGGGGACTTTGACGGGATCGACCTGCGCTGCTTTCATCGCCATGGTCTCCCAATGGTTCGCGACCGCCGAAAGGCTGCCTTGATACGTTAGTCGGAACGGCTCTCGAAAAGCTTGGCGCGATGTTGCTTGCGCACCAGGTGGCGCTCGAACGGCTGCGGGCGGTCGGGCGGCGCCCACTGCTCGGTCGACTTCAGATACGCGGCGATCTGCGCCTCGAACGACGGATCGGTCAGCGCCGGAACCTCGCTGGTCGGCGTCACCTCGTCGATCCGCGTCTGCGCCAGCACGACCATCTTCCCGACGCGGTCGAACGGCAGCGTCACGCTCTTCTGGTCGAGCGCGCGCGTGTACGCGGCGCGGTTCTTGTTCACGTCGCCGATCGGCGCGGCGACGAGCCGCCCGTCCTCGAGCCGAATCGTCGCGCCGAGGTTGTGGACGTTGATCACGCTGCCGCGGACGCGATCGCTCACGGGTCGCCGGCTTTCCGCTGGTCGGGAGCCGCGGGCTTGCCGCGCTTCAGGTAGATGATCGCCTCGTGATCGCCGACCAGATGCAGGCGGTCGTGGATCTCGGGCACCGCGCCGTGCGGGTCGGAGAGGCGCGAGATGTCGTGCTGCTGCTGCGCGCGCTTCGCGCGCAGCGCGACCACGTCGCGCTCGACGTCGCGCAGCTCGTGCGCGAGCGCGATGTTGCGCCCGATCACCCGCGCGTACTGCACGCCGATCAGCGAGAGTGCGACGAGCACGACGCAGGCGACGCCGATCCGGCCCAACAGTCGGAACAGCGCCGGCCCGCTCATCCCGCGGCCGCTCCGATCCGGCGGAACTTGCGGTAGCGGCGGTCGCGCAGCTCGTCGGCGGCGATCGGAACGAGCGCTTCGAGCGCGCGGTCGACCGCCTCCAGGACGCGCGAAACCGTCCCGGCTCCGTCCCGGTGCGCGCCGCCCATCGGTTCGGGGATCACCTCGTCGACGATCCCGAACTGGAGGAGATCATCGGAGGTCAACTTCAACCTCGTGGCCGCTTCTTCCGCGCGGGCGGCGTCGCCCCACAGGATCGCCGCGGCGCCCTCCGGGGACGCGACCGAGTAGACCGCGTGCTCGAGCATGAGGACGCGGTCGGCCAGCCCGAGCGCGAGGGCGCCGCCCGAGCCGCCTTCACCGATGATCGTCGCGACGATCGGGACGCGCGCCTCGGCCAGCTCGTAGAGCGACCGCGCGATCGCCTCGGACTGCGCCCGCTCCTCGGAGCCGATCCCGGGGTCCGCACCGCTGGTGTCGATGAAGGTCACGACCGGGAGGCCGAGGTGGGCGGCGAGCTGCACCAGGCGGATCACCTTGCGGTAGCCCTCGGGTGCCGGCATCCCGAAGTTGCGGTAGACCTTCTCCTTGGTGTCGCGGCCCTTGTCCTGAGCGATCGCGATCACGCGGCGGCCCTTGAGCTTCGCGAAGCCGGCGACGATCGCGTGGTCGTCACGGAAGTGCCGGTCGCCGTGCAGCTCGTCGAACTGGTCGAGCGCGGCGATGTAGTCGGAGCCCAGCGGGCGCTTCGGGTGGCGCGCCATGTTGACGCGCTGCCAGGGCGTCATCGTGCCGAAGATCTCGCGCTGGATCTGCGCGTACTTCGTCTCGAGCGCGCGGATCTCGGCCGTCAGGTCGACCGGCTGCTGCGCGGCGTGCGCCTTGAGCTCCTCGATGCGCTGCTCGAGCTGGATCAAGCCCTTCTCGCGCTCGACGATGACGTTCACGCGCGCTTCTCCGGCGCCGGCGCGGGCGCGATCACGTTCGCGCCGTTCGCGCGGCCGTTCGACGGCCGCTGCGACCCGGTCCCGTAGTCGAGCAGCCGCACGAGCTGCTCTTTGAGGGCGCGGCGCTCGACGACCATGTCGATCGCGCCCTTCTCCAGCAAGAACTCGGCGGTCTGGAAGTTGTCGGGCAGCTTCTGGCGGATCGTCTGCTCGATCACGCGGCGGCCCGCGAAGCCGATCGCGGCGCGCGCCTCGGCCAGCACGATGTCGGCCTGAAACGCGAACGACGCGGAGACGCCGCCCGTCGTCGGATCGGTCAGCACGCTGACGTAGTAGCCGCCGTCGTCGTGGAAGCGCCGCACCGCGAGCGTCGTCTTCGCCATCTGCATCAGCGCGAGCATCCCCTCTTCCATGCGCGCGCCGCCGCTGGCGGTGAACACGATGCACGGGAGCTTGCGCTCGCGGGCGCGCTCGAAGAGCTGCGCGATCCGCTCGCCGACGACCGTTCCCATCGTGCCGCCGCGGAAATTGAAGTCCATGACGCCGAGCGCCAGCGGATAGCTGCCGATCGACGCGAACCCGCAGACGACGCCCTCGGTGAGCTTCGACTTCTCACGATCGCGCCGCAGCTTCTGCGGATACGGCACTTTGTCAGTCCAGCCAAGCGGGTCGCCGGGTAAAAGTTCGCCGCCGATCTCGGTGAAGTCCGCGTCGACCAGCATCGCGACGCGGTCGAACGCGTGCATGCGGAAGTGGTGCGCGCAGTTGGTGCAGACCCACAGGTTCGCCGCGAGGTCGGGGCGGTAGATCATCGTCCCGCACTTCGGACACTTCGTCCACTGCGCGGCGTCCTCGGCCGGGATCGGTTGCGCGCGCCGCAGGCGCAGCCACTCCGGCATCGGCACGCGGCTTACCGCCGGCCCAGCAGGCGGGCACCGTAGATGCGCCCGAGCTGCTTGAGGTAGTTGAGGATCTCGTTCTGGTTCAGCTTCGACGTCCCGGCGACGCGGTCGGTGAAGACGTACGGCACCTCGAGCGCGCGGCCGTAGTGCGCCTTCGCGATGACCTCGAGGCCGATCTTGAACCCGATCGGGTCGAGCTCGACGCCCTCGAGCGCCTCGCGCTTCACCAGGAAGTACCCCGACGTGATGTCGCGGATCTTCGTGAGCGGCTGCGCCAGCGCGATCGCGACGCGCGACGTCACGATGCGGCGCTTCGGCCAGTTGCTGATCCCGCCGCCCGGGACGTAGCGCGAGCCGATCGCCAGCCCGTAGCCCTCGTCCTGCAGCGCGCGCACCATGCGCGGCAACACGTTGGCGTCGTGCGAGAAGTCCGCGTCCATCGCGCCGAGCGCCTGCGACTCGGCGCGCGCGAACTTCCAGCCGTCGATCACGCCCGACGACAGCCCCATCTTGCCGGGCCGGTGCAGACAGCGCACGGGGTAGCCTTCGCGCTCGAGCCGGTCGACGATCGCGCCGGTCCCGTCGGGCGAGTTGTCGTCGACCACGACGATCTCGCCGTCCAGGCCGTTCTTCTCGAAGACGTCCCGCAGCGTGGCGATCAGCTTCTCGATCCCGTCCGCCTCGTTGTAGGTCGGGACGACGACCGAGAACTTCAGCTTCGCCGCGGTGCTCGCGCCGTTCGCCGCCGCGCTCGGCGACTGGGCGGAGCCGGTCGATGCGCCGGTGCTCACTTCAGCTTCTTCATCGTCGGAAAGCGGGCCGCGTCGAAGGGCGGGAAGTCCTCGTACTGGTCGGACTCTTGGCGAATCAGCCGCACCGCGCCGCCGTTCACGCTCTCGACCTCGGTGGTGGGGATCGCGACTTCCTCGCCGCGCGCGTCCCAGTGCACGATCAGCAGCTCGGCGATCCGCGCATCGCCTTCCGCGTAGACGGCGCGGACGTCACCGACGCGCGTGGCGCCGGCGAAGACGGGGGTTCCGGGTTCGAGCGATTCGAGCGTTGCTGCCATGGTCGAACCAGAGGTGTACGCCGCGATCACGCTCCGCTCCGCTCGCTTTCGTCGAGCGCCGCCAGCGCGCGGAGGAGCGCCGCCTTCGCGTCGGAGTGGCCGTGGAAATGGCGCTCCAGCGATTCGTTCAGGACCGCGTTCATGCTCTTGCGTTCTGTCTCCGACCGTCGTTTCAGCTCGTCGTACACGCCGTCGTCCAGACGCGCCGGAAAAGCACGCATGGTAAGGCCTATGATATCATAGCGATATCGCGAAAGCAAGCGTACCCGATGCATCCGTCCGGGTCCGGGCCGTGGTCAGCAGTCCGGCGCAGGCGAAGCTGATCGTGCGGGGCGCGTAGAAGACCGCCTTCGATGACGACGACCTCGTACAACGAAGCCCGGCGCCTGGTGCTCGAGAGCGGCGCGACGACGACCGTCGAGTGCTGGGGCGATGCCGGCCCCGCGATCCTGTGCGTGCACGGGCTCGGGTCCTCGCGCCGCGACTTCGCGGGGCTGGGCGAGGCGCTCGCCGCGACGCACCGCGTGTTCGCCTACGACCAGCGCGGGCACGGCGACTCGGAGACCGCGGAGCCGTTGGCCCTCACCGCGCTCGCCGCGGATCTGCGCGCGGTGGCGGACAGCATCGGAACGGTCGCGGCGGTCGTCGGCCATGCCTGGGGCGGCGCGGTCGCGCTCGCCGGCGGCCCGAAAGTCGCGCGCGCGCTGGTCCTGATCGACCCGCTGATCCGCGTCGCGCCGGGAACGTTCGCCGCGGACGCGGACGGGTGGGATCTGCGCGAACGCCTCGCCGGGCTGAAGATCCCGACCGCGATTTTAGTCGCGGGCGACGAGTCGGTCGTCGCGCCGGACGATCTGACGAACGTCAGCCCGACGGTCCGCGTCGAGACGTTCGGCGGCCACGGACACGCGCTGCACCGCAGCGCGTTCGAGCGCTTCGCCGGCGTCGTTCGCGACGCGGTCCCCGCCTAACCCGAACGGCGAACGCCGGCGCCGGTGCGCACGGCGTCCGGCCGGCGTCAGCGCTCGGCGGCGAGCCGCGCCGCCGCGCCGAGCATCGCGACGCCCGTGACGCGGGCGGTCACGCGCGCGGCGCGCGGGCTCCGGAGCAGCACGCGCGCGCGGTGTGCGAGCGCACCGTACCCGACGAACACGACCAGGTCGCTGAGGATGAACGTCGCGCCGAGCAGCGCGAACTGCGGCGCCGCCGGAGCCGCCGGATCGACGAACTGCGGCAGCAGCGCGCCGAAGAACAAGATCACCTTCGGATTCGAGAGCTGCGTCGTCAGACCGAGCCGGAAGGCGCGCCGCTCGGCGCCGGGCGCGTCGACCGCGTAGGCGGCGCCGCGGTCCAGCAGCGCGCGGACGCCGAGATACGCGAGGTACGCGATCCCGAGCCAGCGCAACGCGATGAAGGCGCCGTGCGACGCGACCAGCGCCGCGCCGAGCCCGAGCGCGGCCGCGCCGACGAACACCCCGTCGCCGAGCAGCACGCCCGCGTTCGCGGCGAGCGACGCGCGAAACCCGCCGCGCAGCGCCGTCGACACGATCGCGATCGCGGCCGGTCCCGGCAGCAGCGAGACGAGCACCGCGACCAGAACGAACGCGAGCCACGCGTGGAGACTCATGGGGCGAGTCTACCGCGCGCGGCCCGCGATGTCATGCCGCGGCCGACGGCCTAGTGGTTGCGGTTGCGGTTCCGGTCGTCGTTGTCGCGCGTGTTCTGGCGGTTCTGCCACGCCTGCCGTTGCTGAGCCGCCGCGGCCTGCTGCTGCTGCCAGCGCGCGTTGTCGTAGCGCCGGCCGTTGTTGTACGCGCCGTTGTTGTACGCGCCGTTGTTGTACGCGCCGTTGTTGTAGGCGCCGTTGTTGTACGCGCCGTTGTTGTAGGCGCCGTTGTTGTAGGCGCCGTTCGGGTACGCGTTGTAGCCGTACGTCTGCGGGTTGTAGCCGTTGTTGTAGCCGTACTGGTTGATGTTCGACTGGCCGTTCGCGTTCGGGTAGTACGTCTGGCCGTTCGGCATCACGATGCGGCCGTCGGCGTAGACGGTGCCGCCGTTGCGCGTGTAGCCGACGACGGTGTTCGCCTGCTGCTGCTTGCGCTGGATGTTGCTGTACAGCACGATCGCGCCGATCGCGGCCGCGGCCGTCAGCAGCGTCGACGTCGTGTCGGCCGATGCCGGGCGCGGCATCATCGTGCCGGCCGTGACGGTGGCGGCGACTCCGGTCGCCATGAAGAGCTTGGAAAGACGGTTCAACATGAGTTCCTCGTTGTGACCGGCGGTCGAGCCGCCCGTTTGTCCACTGCATCGTAGTCCGCCAGATTGTGAACAGGCTCGGGATCAACGATTCTCTCAGAATCCTCATCGGAACGCGGCAGAACGCTGCCGGAATGGCCGGTCTCTACGGTTCGGTGAGGAGCCGCGCGCCCGGCGAACGAACGGCTCGTCCATGAACTTCATGCGACGCTCTTCCGTCGCGGCGTTGGCCGCATCGCTCCTCGCGTCCGCGCTCTGCACGGGCTCGGCGTCGGCCCAGCTCGGGATACCGGGGCTCGATCCGCGGCGCGCCGCGGTCGGCGCGGCCGCGCGACAGCTCGCTCCGTACATCGTCGAGCAGGCGCCGATCCGGCTCGACCCGGTCGATCTGTACCCGACGCTCGACGCGCTGCCCGGTGCACCGTTCGCGCCCGCCGCGTCGGCGCAGAGCGCGGCGATCGTTTCGATCGTTCAGCAGTTGCGGCAGTCGAGCACGGGAACGGTCTCGCTCGCACCCGGCGACTACGCGATCGCCGTGCGCATGTTCTGCATGAGCCACTCGCGCCCGGCGCGCTCGCCGCTCGCGTTCGTGCTCGGTCCGATGCGCGGCAAGCGCGCGCCGGCGATCATCGCGATGAACTCGCGCGCATCGGCGACGCCGTTGACGTTCAGCCCGGTGCAGACAACGTCGTGGACGATTCAGAGCGGCGTCGGATTCGGCGATTTCAGCGGCAGCGCGCGGACGGTCGTCGACCAGCTCATCCCCGACTACAAAGGGCTGCTCGCGTCGAACACGCTGGACGACATCCAGGGCAAGTGGAGCTCGCTCTCGAGCTCCGTCGGCGGGCCGTCGCTGGACAGCATCCTGGGCCAGCTCGGCGGCGCCGGACAGCTCGTGCAGGAGCTGCGCGGGATGCGTTCCGACATCATCAGCAACGCGAACGACTTCAACGCGCTGAGCCGGACGTTCGCGCCGATTCAAGCCGCGGACGTGTCGACGTTGGACTCCCCGTGGAGCGTGGTCGGCCCGGCGATGTGGATGCGGCTCGTCACGCGCGGCCACTACGGCGACGTCGGCACGGTGCAGCTTCGCGTCGGGGGCAGCGGGCCGCAGACCGTCCCCCTGATCTCGTCGATCGGCTACGGCCGCTGCACGCCGCAGCTCACGACGCAGGGCAGCGCCTACGCGTGCACGCAGCCGCTGAGCTTCGAGGCGCTGCGGAGCGCACCGCAGGGAGTCTAGCGCAACCGCGCCGTCTCGGTTCGCATCGTGGCGTCCACATGATCACGCCCGACGAGCTGCGCGCGCTGCCGCTCTTCGCCGGTCTTTCGGCGGAGCGGCTCGCGCACGTCGCCGAGCGCGCCGCCGACATCCCGCTCGCCAAAGGCGACTACGTCATCCACGAAGGGGAGTCGCCCTCGTTCTTCGTGGTCGTGGAGGGGAGCCTCGAGATCACGAAGCGCTCCGGCACGATCGAACGCGTCCTCGGCGTGCGGTGCCGGGGCGACACGTTCGGGGAGATCCCGCTCACGCTCGGTTCCGCGACGTTCGCCAACGCGCGCGCGGCGCAGCGCTCGCGCGTCATGCGGCTGGACGGCGTGATGTTCCGCGAGCTGCTGCACGAGTCGCCGGCGGTTTCCGCGGCCGTGACGCAGGCGATCTCGCTGCGCGTCGCCGAGCTGACCCGCGAGACGACCTCGCGGTCGCCGGCGGAAGTGGTCATCATCGGGCGCCGCTGGGATCTCGCCTGTCACGACGTCCGCGATTTTCTGGCCCGCAACCAGATCACGTTCGAGTGGCTCGATCCCGACGAGCCGAATCTGCTCGCGCGCGTTCCGGATGCGGCGGGCCGGCTCGGCGACTGCCCGCTGGTGCGCGTCGGAAACGGCACGCTGCTGGTCGCGCCGTCGGCGCGCGAGCTCGCGCGCGCGATCGGCTTGAGCGTCGAGCCGGCGCTCGACGAGTACGACGTCGTCATCGCCGGCGGCGGACCGGCCGGCTTGGCGGCGGCGGTCTACGGCGCTTCCGAAGGGCTGACCACGCTGATGGTCGAGCGCGAAGCGCCGGGCGGCCAAGCCGGCACGTCGTCGCGCATCGAGAACTATCTCGGCTTTCCGGCCGGGCTCTCCGGCGGCGAGCTCGGCGACCGCGCGCTCCAGCAGGCGCAGCGGCTCGGTGCCGAGATCGTGGTGACGCGCAACGTCGCCGGCATCGAGCCGGGCGGCGTGCACCACCGCGTTCGGCTCGACGGCGGCGCGGAAGTGCGCGCGCGCGCCGTCGTGCTCGCGGCCGGCGTGACGTGGCGGCACCTCCCGATCGACGGCATCGAGTCGCTGATCGGCCGCGGCGTGTACTACGGCGCGGCGCGCACCGAGGCGATCACGACGCGCGGCAAGGACGTCTTCTTGATCGGCGGCGGGAACAGCGCCGGGCAGGCGGCGGTGCACTTCGCCAACTATGCGCGCTGCGTCACCTTGGTGATCCGCGGCGCGTCGCTGGAGCAGACGATGTCGCGCTACTTGATCGATCAGCTCGAGCGCTTGCACGAGTCGGCGCGCGTGATGCCGCGCAGCGAGGTGGTCGCCGTCGAAGGCGACGATCACCTCAGCGCGATCGTCGTGCGCGCGAAGGACGGCACCGAGACCCGCCACGAGACCGACGCGCTGTTCGTCTTCATCGGAGCGGACGCGGAGACGGGCTGGCTGCCGGACGAGGTGCTCCGCGACGACGAGGGCTACGTGCTGACCGGCCGCGACGCCGCGCGCGACCGCCGCGCGAGCTGGGCGCTCGACCGCGACGCGTTCTTGCTCGAGACGAGCGTCCCGCGCATCTTCGCCGCGGGTGACGTCCGGCACGGTTCGGTGAAGCGCGTCGCCGCGGCGGTCGGCGAAGGCAGCATGGCGATCGCGTTCGTCCACCAGGCACTCGCCGCGGAAGCCGAGCGCGCGCCGGCATGAAACTCCGACACCTTCAGAGCTCGCCGCGCGCGTAGAGGATCGCGCTGAGAACGACCAGCGCCGCCGTCTCGGTGCGCAGGATGCGCCGGCCGAGCGAGATCGCCAGCCCGCCGGCCGCCGACGCGCGCTCGACCTCGCCGGCGGCGAAGCCGCCTTCGGGGCCGATCACGATCAGGACGCTGCTCGCCGCGGGCAGCGCGCGCTCGAACACCTCGCGCAGCGGCCGCGGCTCGGCCAGCTCCCACGGAACGAAGACGCGGTCGTAGCCGCCGAACGTCCCCAGCAGCCCGTCCCAGTCGTGAACGTCCGCGACCTCCGGGACGCGCGCGCGCCCCGACTGCTGTGCCGCGGACTTCGCGATGCGGCGCCAGCGCTCGACCTTCGCGGGGCTGGTGTCGTGGCCGACGACGCGCGCGCTTCGAACCGGGACGATCGCGTGCGCGCCCAGCTCGGTCGCCTTCTCGACGATGAGGTCCATCTTCTGGCCCTTCGGCACCGCCTGCGCGACCGTCACGCGCAGCGCGGTCTCGCTCTCGCCGCGCTCGAGCCGCGCGTCGAGCGTCGCGGCCACGTCGCGCCCGGTGACGGCCAGCGTCGCCGCGTACGCCACGCCGCCGGAGTCGACGACCTGCACGCGTTCGCCGCTGCGCTTCCGCAGGACGGTGACCAGCTTTCGCGCGTCGTCCGGCGCGAACGCGACGCGGTCGCCGACCGCGTGGACGCCTTCGACGAAGAAGCGGTCCCGCATCGCGGCAGGCGATTCGCTCCGCCGCCGCGGAAGGCCCGCGCATGGTGGACGACGCCTTCTGGCTGCGCTATCTGCGCGCCCATGCCGACCCCCGCACCCGCCGGATGCACGCCGCGGGAACGCTCCTGGCGACGGCGCTGACGGCGACGGCGGTCGTCCGCCGCGACCCGAAGCTCTTCGGCGCCGCGCTGGTCTGCGGCTACGGCCCGGCTTGGTACGCCCACGCGCGCATCGAGCGCAACAAGCCGGAGACGTTCAGCGCGCCGTTCCGCTCGCTCGCGAGCGACTACCGCATGTGCTGGTCGATGCTCACCGGCAAGCTCGACGACGAGCTCGACCGCGCGAAAGCGACGGCCGGAACGGAGATCGGCGGCTGACACCATAGCGGCAATACGGCGGTTCGGTATGGCGCGTACGCTTGCGTCATGCTAAAATCCGCCGCGATGCCGAAGACGACCCGGATTTCCGTAACGGTCGAGCGCGCTCTTCTCAAAGAGCTCCGCTCGCGCACCGCAAGGAGTTTCGATACTCGGCATTGTTCTGCGATGCGGTCCGCAGAGAGATCTGGCGGCTCGATTCGGCGAGCCGGTCGGACTACTCGGCGCGGAACGCGTCTTTGACGCGGTCGAAGAACGACTTCTCTTCGATCTCGTTGCCGCCGGCGCGCGCGTACTCTTCCAAGAGCTCGCGCTCGCGCTTGCCGAGCTTCGTCGGGACGACGACGAAGATCGTCACGAGCTGATCGCCCTTCGCGCCGCCGCGCACGCTCGGCATCCCGCGCCCGCGCAGGCGGTACTGCGAGCCGCTCTGCGTGCCCGGCGTCAGCGTCAGCGGGATGTCGCCGTCGAGCGAACGCACCGTGATCTCGCCGCCGAGCGCCGCTTGCGGGAACGACACCGGGACGTCGATCAGCACGTCGAGGCCGTCGCGGCGGAACATCGCGTGCGGCGCGACGCTCAGGTACACGTAGAGATCGCCGTCCGGGCCGCCGCGGATCCCCGCTTCGCCGCTGCCGGTGATCTTGATGCGCGAGCCGTCGTCGACGCCGGCCGGGATGCGGACCTGCAGCGTCTTCTCCTGCTCCACGCGACCGCGTCCGCGGCACGTCGAGCACGGGGTCTGCACGATCTGCCCGTCACCGGAGCACTTCGAGCACGTCGTCTGCGTGACGAACTGGCCGAGCGGCGTCTGCCGCACTTGGCGCTGGATCCCGCTCCCGCCGCAGCGGTCGCACGGCACGATCAGCGTCCCCGGCTCGGCACCGGTCCCGCGGCACGTCGCGCACGACGCGAGGTGGCGGAAATTGATGTCGCGCGTCGTGCCGCGGTACGCGTCCTCGAGCGTGATCTCGACGTCGTAGCGCAGGTCGCTGCCGCGCGCCGGACCGTTGCGGCGCTGCTGCGCGCCGCCGCCGCGCGCCGCGCCGAAGAACATGTCGAAGATGTCGCCGAAGCCCTCGGACCCGAACGGGCCGAAACCGCCGTCACCGCCGCCGTTGACGCCGGCGTGCCCGAAGCGGTCGTAGTTGGCGCGCTTCTGCGCGTCCGAGAGCACTTCGTACGCCTCGTTGATCTCCTTGAAGTGGCTCTCGGCGGCGACCTTGTCGGTCGCGACGTCGGGATGGTACTTCCGCGCGAGCTGGCGGTACGCACGTTTGATCGTGTTCTCGTCGGCGTCGCGCGCGACGCCGAGAACCTGGTAGTAGTCCGCCGGCACGTTACCTGATTTCGACATCGTTGAGGTGGTCGCCCAGCGAACGGGCGGTCCCCGAGGCGAGCGCGATCAGCCGGCCGTACGGCATCCGCCGCGGCCCGAGGATCGCCAGCATGCCGACCCCGCGGTCGCCGAAGCGATAGGGGACGGTGACGACGCTGCACTCGGCGAGCTCGTCCGCGCCGAGCTCGTGGCCGATCCGCACGTGCGGCGTCGGCGCGACCGGCACGCCGCCGGCGGCGGCGGGGGACGGTGCGCCGTCGGCGTTCAGCTCGTCGGCGATCAAATCGTAGAGCGTGCGCTGCTCCTCGACGATGCGCAGGATCGCGCGCAGCTTGCGCAGGTCGTGGAACTCGGGCTGGTCGAGCAGATTCTGGGCGCCCGCGGCCGCGATCTCCGGCTCGTCGGTCTTGCGCGCGGCGGCGAACACGGCGCGCACCGCGTCGCGAATCTCGGCGCCGACGTGCAGCTCGGCGCACGGCTCGTCGATCTCGGCCGCGCCGATCTGTTCCATCACCCGGCCGCCGAAACGCGAGTTCAGCGCGTTCGACAGCCGCGTCAGGTCGTCCGCCGCGACGTCGCTCGACCACTCGAAGACGCGCTGCGCGGCGACGCCGGCCGACGTGACGACGACCGCCAAGCTGGTGCGCGGCGAGAGCCAGATCAGTTGGACGTGCTTGAACGCGTGCAGATCGCGCGAGGGCGCGATCGCGATCGCCAGGTTCCCCGACATCCCCGAGAGCAGGCGCGTCGTCTGCTCGATGACCTCCTCGAGCTCGCGCGAGGCGTCGCGGAACTGGTCGCGGATGCGGCGAGCGTCGTCCGTGGTCAGCGACTCCGGCTGCATCAGCCGGTCGACGTAGGTGCGGTAGCCGGCGTCCGAGGGGACGCGTCCGGCCGAGGTGTGCGGCTGAACGAGATAGCCGCCGGCCTCGAGCTCGGCCATCTCGTTCCGGATGGTAGCCGAGGAGACGCCGAGGTTGTACTTCTGGGTGAGCGTGACGGACCCGACCGGCTCGGCCGTGTTGATGTACTCGTACACGACCGTGGCGAGGATGAAGGCCTTTCGTTTGTCCAGCTCGGGTTTCTCGTTCACCGCGGTCGCATTCGCATTGCTAGCAGTCGGCACGAAGGAGTGCCAGGCTTCCCGCTAGCGTAGCATCCCCCGCGAACAAGATCAAGGCGTCGGCGGGAGCGCGGCCTGGGCGCGGCGCCGCGCCATCGTCATGGCCTCCGACAGCACGACGCCGTAGAAGACGACGGTACCGACCAAGCCCTCCCACAGAGGCAGGAGGTCGACCGCTCCGCTGACCGGGACGAGGACGTCGTTGATCGCCCACCAGACGAGCAAGCCGTAGAACAGCCCCCAGACCACCGAGCCGGGCGCCCGCCACATCGACCGCAGGTGCCGCGCGAGCAGCGCGTAGAGGAGGCCGAAGGCGGCCGCGATCAGCAGGTAGAGGACGACGCCCAGGCCGGTCAGCGCCCACGAGACCGGCGCACCGTGAAACGGTGCCAGCGCCTGCGCGGCCTGCGCGAAGAAGTCCCCCGGCGTCATGTCGTGCAACCATGCGGCGCCGGCAACGGCGTAGAACCCCGCGCTCGTCGCGCCGGCGAGCAAACCGCCGTAGAAGCCGTCGATCCAGCGGACCATCCCTTCTTCTATCGGCAGCGCCTCGCGCGGCGTGCACGCCGTGCGCGAAGCGGGGGGTTCGCGCCGGACGAACCGAATCCGGGCGCCATGTCGACGCCCACGCAAAGCGATGCCATCGAGGCGCTCTTCAGCGAAGCGCGCCGCTTCCCGCCGTCGCCGGAGTTCGCCGCGCAGGCCAACGCGCAGCCGGGGATCTACGAGGACGCGGAGCGCGACTATCTGGCGTGGTGGAAGTCGTGGGCCGACAAGCTCGAGTGGATGACCCCGCCGTCCAAGACGCTCGAGTGGAACGAGCCGTTCGCGACGTGGTTCGCCGACGGCGAGCTCAACGCGTCGGTGAACGCGCTGGACCGCCACGTCCGGGCCGGCAAGGCCGCCAAGGTGGCGTTCTACTACGAGGGCGAGCCCGGCGACCGCTGGACGGTGACCTACGGGCAACTGCTCGACGAGGTCTGCCGCTTCGCCAACGGGCTGCGCAAGCTCGGCATCCAGAAGGGCGACCGCGTCGCCGTCTACATGCCGATGATCGTCGAGCTGCCGGTCGCGATGCTGGCCTGCGCGCGCATCGGCGCCGCGCACTCGGTGATCTTCGGCGGGTTCTCACCGGACTCGATCGTGGACCGCGTCAACGACAGCGAGTGCGTCGCGATCATCACCGCCGATCAGGGCTGGCGGCGCGGCAACAAGGTGCCGCTGAAGGCGAACGTCGACGACGCGATCGCCAAGGGGATGCCGTCGCTGAAGCACGTGATCGTCGCCAAGCGCGTCGGCGATCCGGTGCCGATGGCCGAGGGGCGCGACGTGTGGTGGGACGACGTCGTGCGCGATCAGCCGTCGTCGTGCGAGCCGGAGCGCATGAACGCCGAAGATCTGCTCTACCTTCTCTACACGTCCGGGACGACGGCCAAGCCGAAGGGGATCAAGCACACCACCGGCGGCTATCTGACCGGCGTCACGGCCACGCACAAGCTGGTGTTCGACCTCAAGGAAGAGACCGACGTCTACTGGTGCGCGGCCGACATCGGCTGGGTCACCGGCCACTCGTACATCGTGTACGGACCGCTGTGCAACGGCGCGACCAGCGTGATCTACGAAGGCACGCCGGACTTCCCCGACAAGGACCGGCTGTGGGAGATCGTCGAGCGCTACAAGGTGACGATCCTCTACACCGCGCCGACCGCGATTCGCACGTTCATGAAGTGGGGGACGCAGTATCCCGAGAAGCACGACATGACGTCGTTGCGGGTGCTGGGCTCCGTCGGCGAGCCGATCAATCCCGAGGCCTGGATCTGGTACCACCAGCACATCGGCGGCGGGCGCTGCCCGGTGATGGACACGTGGTGGCAGACCGAGACCGGCGCGATCATGATTACGCCGCTGCCGGGGATCACCACGCTCAAGCCGGGCTCGGCGACCAAGGCGTTCCCGGGCGTGCAGCCCGACATCGTCAACGACAAGGGCGAGTCGGTGCCGCTCGGCGGCGGCGGGTACATCGTGCTGAAGCGGCCGTGGCCCTCGATGCTGCGCGGCATCTACGGCGACGACGCGCGCTACGCGGAGACATACTGGTCGAAGTTCCCGCACATGTACCTCGCCGGCGACGGCTGCAAGCGCGACCGGGAGGGCGACTACTGGTTCATGGGCCGCATCGACGACGTGATGAACGTCAGCGGCCACCGCATCTCCACCACCGAGGTCGAGTCGGCGCTGGTCGACCATCCGGCGGTCGCCGAAGCGGCCGTGACGGGCAAGAACGACGACATCACCGGCCAGGCGATCTGCGCCTTCGTGACGATCAAGACCGGCGTCACGGGCACGCCGCAGCTCGCCGACGAGCTGCGCGAGCACGTCGCCGAGAAGCTCGGGAAATTCTGCCGCCCGAAGTACCTGACGTTCACGCAAGAGCTGCCGAAGACGCGCTCCGGCAAGATCATGCGCCGCCTCCTGCGCGACATCGCCGAAGGCCGCATGCTCGGCGACACCACCACCCTCGCCGACTCGACCGTCGTCGCGGAGCTGCAGCGCCGCGCGAAGGACGAAGCCGGCAAGGAGGACTGAGGCGGCCGGCTACGGCCGCGGTGAGGCGGACGGGAGCGGCGAGGGCGACGTCGCTGCGCCGGCGCCGGGCGGCGGCGTTCCCGCGCCGAGCGGCTGATACGTCGGGCCGGTGACGGGCGCGGTGTTCGGCTGCGTGCCGCCGCTGGCGTTGCCCTGGCCGCTCGTCGAGCCGCCGTTCGGCATCGACGCCGGGTTGTTCGGCACGCCCGGGCCGGGGCCGGTTCCGGCACCGCTCGGGTTGACGTTGCCCGGAACCGGGATGACGTCGGGCGGCGTGTACGGCGTCAGGTTATGCGCGGCGAGATACTGCTGCACGAGCTGCAGGTGCTGCTGCACCGTGGGAGCGAGGCGGGACGCCAGCGCCTTGAGGTTGGTGTTCGAGCCGTTCTGCTGCTCCCAGTTGAGCAGCGCCAGCGCGCGGCGGTGCTCCGGCGCCTGCATGCGCATGTAGTCGGTGTCGAGCTGCGTTCCGGTGTCGCTCTGCAAGACGCTCATCAAGCGCAGCGCGAGCACGCCTTCGCGGCCGTCGTCGCGCGGCGCCGGGCGCAAGTTCGTCCCGCGCGTCGCCGCTTCGAGCTGCACGGCCGCGGTGCTGTGATCGTCGATCATGTGCTGCGCGAACTGGTGCACCGTCGCGTCCCGCGTGCGGTTGACGACGTACTTCGCCTGGTTCAGCTCCGCGGTGTTGGCGAGGTCCAGCGCGCGCACGAACTCCGCATCGCTGGCCGGCATCCGGGCCCAGACCTGCGCTCCGGACACCGTGCCGGGCCCCGGACCGGCGGGTGCGTTCTGCGCGCGAACCGTGAGCGTCGCCGTGGTGAGCGCCCCGAGCGCCACGAGCGCCGCCAGTGCGCGGGCGGTAGTGGTGTGTTTCAACGTGGATCTCCCGTTACATCGAGGACGACATCGGCGGCGAACCGCCCATCTTTCGGACGTCGCTCTGCGCGAGCGCAAGGTGGCGCTGCACGACCGGCGCCGTCTGCTTCGCGAACGCGACGAGCGCGGGCGCCCGTCCGCTCGTGACCTCGGTCTGCATCAGCGCGAGCATCTTCTGGTGCGCCGTGACTTGCGACTGAAGATACGCCGCGTCGAACGGCGTGCCGCTGAGCGCGCTCAGCCGCGCCGCGACCGCTTTGTTGTCCGGTCCCACGTCGCTCGGCGGCATCCCGCCCATGCGCTTGACGATCGTCGCGAGCTGCGCGTTGTTCTTGGTGTGGTCGGCGTTCATCATGCGCGCGAACGCCAAGACCGTCGCGTTCTTCGACTTCTTCATCGCCATCGCGGCCAACGTCACCTCGGCCTGGCCGCCCTGAGCGGCGCGGACGGCGAAGTTCGTGTCCTGACCGGTGGCACCGCCCGTGTCAGCCGCGCTCACGGGGACAGCGGTAGAGAACGCGAAGGCGGCGAGCGCGCCGCAGCGTATGATGATGTTGAGCATGGCAGCCTCGGTTTGTCCGAGGCCGCCTGGGACAAAACTCGCTCACCCGCTGCGCGGGCGAGCCGGCGCTAGTCTCCGAGTCCCGTGTTCGCCCGTGAAGGCGCGACCGCGCCGGATTCGATGTCGCGCACCTTCACGGCCGGATAGCCGACCGTCGAATCGGCGCTCGCCAGCCACGCCTCGACGATCAGATTTCGCATCTCGGCGGCGCCGGCCGCCAGCCGGTCGAGGACGAGCGTCGTCGCGGCCGGGCTGTGACCGTCGATCCCGCCCGCCGCTTCGAGCCGGTACACCTCGGGGACGTGGCTCGCGGTCTCGCTGAGGTACGCGCCGATCTGCGTCAGCGCCGGATCGTTCGACGTCGCCACGGCCGGCATGCGCGGAACGACCAGGTCCTCCGTCGCCACCGCACGCACGAGCGCGGTCTCGAAGCGCGCGTGGATCGTGCGCGACTCGGAGAAGTTGTTCGGATTGCCGTACCGCTTGCCGTCCCAGCCGTTGAAGTGAACGCTGGCGTGCAGCGGCTGCGAGCCGTCGCCGACGAAGTGTCCCCAGTAGCCGATGTCGCGCAGCGTCACCGCTTCGCGCACGCCGCGGTCGAAGGCGAAGAACGCGCGCTCCTCGGGCGTGGCCGCTTTCGTCGAGCCGACGACGTCGACGCGCCAGTACGCGAGGTCGCGCACGATGCGCTGCCAGCCGTCGGCGATCTGGTACGGCAGATAGCCTTGACCGTACTGGTTGGTCGCCGGCGCGGCGGCGCGCAACGCCGTGTCGTAGTCGGCGCGGTCGCGCGGCAGCGCGCTGAGCTTCACCGCTCCGGCGATCGTGAGGTCGTCCATCACGTCGACGTAGTGGCCGGGGTCGTCGTCGCCGTCGAGCGGCATCCCGGCGCCTTTGACGCGGTCGGCCTCGGGCCCGAGCAGCGCGATCTCGTCGTGCGCCGCGGCGCTGCGCAGAAACGCGGGGACGGAGCCCGGCAAGCCGCGGACCGACGCCCCGTTGACGATGCGATGGCCTTGCGCGCCCCACGCCGAGGCGGGCAGCGGCAGAGCGACGAGCGCGGCGGCGAGCAGCGCGAGCGGCGAACGAAGACGCATGGGGCGAGGTTCGCGCGGACCGATTCGGCTTCCGCTCGGACGCGCGCGCGACCGAGTCGCCGCTCAGCGGTCGCCGAAGAGCTCGTCGAGGGCGCTGAGATCCGTGATGCGGGTCGCCGGCGGCAGCGCGCCGACGATCGTCGCGCCGTAGCGCATCGAGGTCGCGCGCCCGTCGAGCAGCGCGACCACGCCGCGGTCGCTGGTCGACCGGATGAGCCGCCCGAAGCCCTGCTTCAAGCGCACGATCGCGCTGGGAATCATGTAGTGCTCGAAGCCCGAGCGGCCTTTGGCCTCGAGCGCCGCAATCCGCGCGGCGACCAGCGGCTCGTGCGGCGAGGGAAACGGGAGCCGGTCGATGACGACGCACGAGAGCGCGTCGCCCACGACGTCGATCCCCTCCCAGAACGTCCCGGTGGCGAAGAGCACCGCGTTCTTCGTGGCGCGGAACCAGTCGAGCAGCGCCGAGCGCGGCAGATCGCCCTGCATCTTGACGGGGAACGGGATTCGCTCGCGCAGCAGCCCGTACACCTCACGCAAGCGCGCGTACGAGGTGAACAGGACGAAGGCGCGCCCGCCGCTGCGGTCGAGGATCTCCTCGATCAGCGGCGCCGCGCGGCGCGCGAAGTCGAGCGCTTTGGGGTTCAGGCGCGGCGGCGCGACGAACAGCCGCGCCTGCTTCGCGTAGTCGAACGGCGACGGCGCGATGAGCTGCTGCGCGTCGTCGACGCCGAGCGACGACTTGAGGAACGCGAACGGGTCGTCGAGCCCGCCGCCGAGCGGCGCCGAGATCGTCGCGCTGGTCAGCACGACGCTCCGCGTGCGCGCGAACAGCGTCGCTTTGAGAAACTCCGCGACGCTGAACGGTGCCGCGTTGATCTCGTAGCGCTCGCCGCCGTCGCCGCGCTCGACCCACGCGACCGCCTCGATCTCGTCGGCCGGGACGGCGCCGCTGGTCGCCTGCAGCGCGGCGCTCTCGATGCGGTCGACCGTCGCGACGTGCGCGGCGACCGAGCGCAACGCGAGATCGCGCCGGCGTTCGGCTTCCGACTCGTTGTCGATCGGGCGGCGCAGCCCGTCCTTCCAGTTCGCGTGCAGCCAGTTCTCGAGCCGGTAGAACGACTCGCGCAGCCCGGGCAGCACGTCGAAGACGCCTTCGTTCGCGGCGATCGGGTACTTGTCGCCCGGGACGCGCGCGAGCGTCTGCTGCAAGCGCCGCATCCCTTCGTCGAGCTCGGCGTCGAAGGAGCCGGGGATCGCGTAGGTGCGGTGCAGCTTGCGCGTCATGCGGTTCACCGAGATCGGCGAGAGCGTCGCGGTGAGCGCGGCGGTCGCGTACTTCTCGGCGTGGTGCGCCTCGTCGAGCACGACGAAGTCGTAGGCGGGCAGCAGCGCGCCGCCGCTGGCGAGGTCGAGGAAGAACAGCGCGTGGTTGACGACGACCAGATCGGCGAAGCGCGCCGCGTCGCGCTTCGCGAAGAAGTGGCAGTCGGCGAAGCGCGCGCAGTACTCGCCGACGCAGTCGTCGCCGTCGGCGTCGAGCGTCTCCCAGTCCTCCGAGCGCGGCGTGAACTCGAGCTCCGCGCGGTCGCCGGTCTCGGTGCGCTCGGCCCACGCCCACAGCCGCTCGAGCGCGAGCGACGGTGCGACCAGCCGCGCGCCGCTCTCCTTCTCGAACTTCGCCTTGCACAAGTAGTGGTTGCGGCCTTTGAGCAGCACGACGCGCGCCTCGATCCCGAGCGCCTGCGTCACCAGCGGGATGTCCTTGCGCACGAGCTGCTCCTGCAGCGCGATCGTTCCGGTCGAGACGACGACGCGCGCGCCGGCGCGCAGCGCCGGCACGAGGTACGCGAGCGACTTCCCGACGCCGGTCCCCGCTTCGACGATGGTGTGCACGTTCTCGAGGAAGCCGCGCTGGATCAGGCGCGCCATGCGCACCTGTCCCTCGCGCGCCTCGAAGCCGGGGAGCGCGCGCGCGATCGGGCCGCCGGCCGCGAACGCGTCGTCGACGAGCTTCATTCGCGCGGGTCGCGCACTTCCAGCGGCGGCGCGCCCGCTTCTTCGTGCGGTCCCGCGTCGGGCGGGTGCTCGATCGTCTCGACCGCGAGCGGCGGGCGATCGATCGTCTCGACCGCGACCGGCGCGTGCAGCGCGGCGTAGACCGCGCGGCGCCGCGCCGACGGGATCTGGTACAGCAGCCAGCCGGCGACGAACCCGGTGATCACCCCGCCGAGGTGCGCTTCGTTGGAGATTCCGGGAACGGCGAACCCGAACGCCAGATTGATGCCGATCACCGGCAGCGTGCGCGTGACGAGGGTCATTCCGCGCGGCAGCAGGCTCAGCCCGATCGCGACCAGCGCGCCGAACAGCCCGAAGATCGCGCCGCTCGCGCCGAGCGTGACGCTGTCGTACGGCGCGAAGTAGATCACGGCCAGCCCGGCGCCGGCCATCGCGATCGCATACAGCAGCGCGTACCGCAGCGGCCCCATCAGGCGTTCGACGTCGCTGCCGACGATGTACAGCGCGATCATGTTCACGCCGATGTGAATCAGCGAGCCGTGCAGAAACGCCGACGAGACGATGCGCCACCACTGGCCGTACTGGGTGGCGAACACGGGCACGAGCGCGCCGTGCGCGACGTAGAAGTCCGTGGTGGCGCCGGTCAGCACGGCGAAGCCGCCGCGCACGATGAGCCAGCCGAACGCGACGACGTTGGCCGCGATCAACAGCTTGGTGACCGTCAGGTTGGTGACTCTCACGCGCTGAGCGCCGGGCTCTCCTCCATCGCGATCGCGATCAGCCGCGCGAGCTCGATCGAGATCGCGGTGCGCCCGCTCGCGCACTCGATCGTGATCGGGCCGCCCAGCGGGCCGCGCTCGACCACGTCGACGCTGGCGCCCGGACGTAAGCCGATGCGGTCGAGGTAGCGCAGCGTCTCCGGGACGTCCTCGACGACCTCGACGATGCGCACCGTCGTCCCGACCTCGGCGTCCGACAAGCGCAGCCCGACGCGGACAAGCTCCTCGCTGAGGTCGGCGGGCGGGATCGGGTGCCCGTGCGGGCAGACCTTGGGGTCGCCGAGCACGGCGACCAGCCGCTGCTCGACGCGGTCGGAGATGGCGTGCTCGAGGCGGCAGGCTTCCTCGTGGACCTCGTCCCACGGCATCCCGAGCACGTCCTGGAGAAAGACCTCGGCCAGCCGGTTGCGGCGCACGACGCGCACGGCGACGCGCAGGCCCTTCTCGGTCAGCTTGGCCACCCCGCGCGCCTCGTAGGTCAGGTAGCCGTCGGCGGTGAGCTTCTTCAGCATCCCGGAGACCGAGGCCGGCGCGACGCCGATGTCGGCCGCCAGCCCGGACGTCGTCACGCCGGGGCCCTCGCGCTCCAGGCGGTAGACCGCCTCGAGATACTCCTCGGTCGACTCGTCGAAATGGGTGTGACCGGGCATCGCTCTACGAGATTCGCCCCGCGACGGCGGAGTTCCGGGACCGCTCGAAGATCGCGTGCAGCCGCGCCTTCGCGGCGGGCGGCGCGAACGACGCGTCGATCGCGTTGCGGGCGAAGCGCACGACGGCGTCGTCCCCGAACGCCTCGGCGACGTAGCGGTACTCGTCCAGCAGGGTCGTCCCGAACAGGGCGGGGTCGTCGGCGTCGATCGTCACCACGCAGCCGGCCGCGTCGAGCGCGCCGAGCGGGTGGACCGCCCCGGCGGGCGCCGCGCCCGTGAGCCGGTTCGAGGTCGGACAGATCTCCAGCGGGATGCGCCGCTCGGCCAGCAGCTCCACCACGGCCGGGTCCTCGACCGCGCGGACGCCGTGGCCGATGCGCTCGGCCCGCAGGACCTCGACCGCCGCGCGGACCGACTCCGGCCCGGCGGCCTCGCCGGCGTGGACGACGCCGTGCAGCCCGCCCTCGCGCGCCAGCGCGTAGGCGCGCGCGTAGCGCTCAGGCGGGAAGCGCGCCTCGTCGCCGCCCAGCCCGATCCCGATCACGCCGCAGTCCCGCAGGGCGACCGCCTCGCGGGCCGACTCCTCGGCGCGCTCGGGGCCGAAGTTGCGGGTCAGGTCGGCGACCAGCGCGACCTCGAGCCCGAGCGGCCGGCCGGTCTCGTCGAGCGCGGCGCGGATCGCCTCGACCGTCGCCCGCACGTCGAGGTCGCGGTGGAAGAACGTCCAGACCGACGGCGAGACGAAGATCTCGGCGTAGACCACGCCCTGCGCGGCCGCGTCGACCGCGTAGTCGCGCGCGACGCGGGCGAAGTCGTCCGGCGCGCGCAACGTCTCGGTGACCTTCGCGAAGAGCAGCAGAAACTCGCCGAACGTCGCGAACGCGTAGGTTCGCGACGGGTCGGCGCGCTCGCCCAAGTCCAAGCCGTATTTCCGCGCGAGCGAACGAAACGTCTCGGCCCGCACGGTCCCCTCGAGGTGGCAATGGAGCTGAACCTTCGGGAGCGCGGCGAGATCGAGACTTTCCACCTTGACGTTCGTTCGACGCCGATGCTATAGTAACCGTCGCCCACCGCGGGGTGGAGCAGTCCGGTAGCTCGTCGGGCTCATAACCCGAAGGTCGCGAGTTCAAATCTCGCCCCCGCAACCAAAACACAGGTCCAGGAAGTGCTGACTTCCTGGACCTGTTTCGTTCGCGGCGTCTCGTTCTCGGACCAGGTGGGCGCCGCAGCGGCCTGGTGCGTTCCTCCGCAGTACGCGTTCAGCGTGCTCGTCACGTCGGCGCCGACCGGGGTGCCTTGCGGACGCGTGTTGGTGAGCTTCGTCAGGTCAGGTGCGTCGACCGTCGCTTCTCACGCTCAGGCGTGCGCCGCCTCGCCGATGACGCCGAGCTCGCGGCCGACCTTGGCGAACGCGGCGAGCGCGCGGTCGAGCTCGTCGCGCGTGAGCCCGCTGGAGATCTGGACGCGCACGCGCGCCGTCCCTTCGGGGACGACCGGGAAGCCGAAACCCGTCACGAAAACGCCTTCCTGCAACAGCCGGTCGCTCATCGCGATCGCGAACGCCGTCTCGCCGACGATGATCGGGACGATCGCGCTCGGTCCGTCGAGCGGCTTGAAACCGAGGCTCTTCAGCCCGTTACGAAAGTAGGCCGTGTTGGCGCGCTGCGCGTCGACGAGCTGCGGCTGCGACTCGAGCAGCTCGATCGCTTTGAGCGAGCTGCACGCGACCGTCGCGGGGAGCGCGTTCGAGAAGAGCTGCGTGCGCGAGCGCTGCACCAGCGTGTCGACCAGCGCCCTCGAACCGGCGACGAAACCGCCGGCGGCGCCACCGAGCGCTTTGCCGAGCGTCCCGGTCAGGATGTCGATCTGGCCTTCGAGACCGAAGTGCTCGATCGTCCCGCGCCCGGTCTTGCCCATCACGCCGGTGCCGTGCGAGTCGTCGACGATCGTCACCGCGTCGTACCGTTTCGCCAGCGCGACGATCTCGGGCAGCTTCGCGATCGAGCCTTCCATCGAGAAGACGCCGTCGGTCACGATGAACGCGGTGCCCTCGGCGTCGCGCAGCTTCGCTTCGAGATCGGCCATGTCGCCGTGCTTGTAGCGCATGCGCTTCGCGCCGGCGAGCCGGCAGCCGTCGATGATCGAGGCGTGGTTCAGCTCGTCGCTGATGACCGTGTTCCCGGCCGTCGCGACCGTCGGGATCACGCCTTCGTTCGCGGTCCAGCACGACACGTACGAGAGTGAGGCCTCGAACCCGAAGACGGCAGCGATCTTCTCCTCGAGCTCGCGGTGGATGTCGAAGGTCCCGCAGATGAAGCGCACCGAGGCGGTGCCGGCGCCGTACTTCTGCAGCCCCGCGATCCCGGCCGCGACGACCTCCGGGTGATCGGCCAAGCCCAGGTAGTTGTTCGACGAGAGGACGATGACGTAGCCGGCCTCCTCCATGTGGACCTCGGGCGCCATCGGGCCGGTGATGTGCCGCAGGCGCTTGTACGTCCCCGCGGCACGCAGGGCGTCGAGGTCGGCTTCGAGGCGGCTCTGGAACGCGGCGTTCATGCGGCAGCTTTGGAACCCGGCGGTCCGCGGTCCTGGACGCGCCCGAAAACAAAGGTCGCTCCTACTTCGCCGCGTGCCGCCAGTGAGGCACGTCAAATGGCGAACACAAAGCGTACATTGTCTTGACATTCGGCCAACGGTGCGGTTCTATGGGGAACACGCGGTGCACGTTTACACCGGGGCCGCTCGCTTTTTTGTCGGGATCACGGGTGTATCTCTGATGGCGATTTCAGTTTTCGTTCGGCAGCCGCTCACGCAAACGGGCGAGCGTGAGGCGCGGGTCGTGCAGGCCGCGCTCGACGGCATCGGCGGCCTCGTCGGCGACGGGCGCTACGCGCTCGACTTCCTCACCGGAACGAAAGCCCACGACAACGACTCGTTCCGGCAGGCGTTCGCGACCGAAGCCGGCGGTTCGTTCGCGCCGCGCCGCTTTCGCGACTCGCGGCTGGCGCTTCTGTCGCGCGCCGATGTCATGCTGGTGATCCGCACCGGGCTCAGCGAAAGCGGTGCGTTCGAGGTCGCGTACAACATCTTCGGCGGCCGCCGCATCCCGATTCTGTTCGCGGTGTGGGACGAAGCCGAGATCAAGACCACGCTGCTGCGCGACCTCGACGACCTCGCCAAGGTGCGCTACGTGCGCTTCTCGGATCCCGCCACCGTCGCGGAGGAGTTCGCGCGCTTCGTCGACGAGGTCGTCGTCTCCGACATGGCCGTGCGCGGCCGCGACGCCGGACGCTCGCTCGAGACGCGCGCCGCGACAACGTTCCGCGAGGCGCGCCGCGCCGCGCGCGAGCTGGGCCTTCCGGTCTGCGTCCGCCCGTGGTCCGCGGCGCACGGTGACGGGGTCGTCATCGAGAGCCTCGGCGAGCTCGCCGGCTACGTCGAGCGCAACCGCATCGCGATCACGCGCGAGCGCCCGCTGCTGGTCGAGCGCGCCGCGGCGGTCACGCCGATCTCGAAGCGCGTGCGCACGGAGAGCGGCACGATCGAGCCGTCCGCGCCGCCGGCGTACCTCGCCGTCGAGTCGATGAGCGCCTAGAGCTTCAGGACGATCTTCGCGGCCTCGCCCGACTTCATCAGGGCGAAGGCCGCGTCGAAGTCCTCGAAGCGCATCTCGTGCGTGATGATCGGCGTGAGGTCGACGCGGCCGCTGGTCACGAGCGCCTGCGTCTGGTACCAGGTCTCGAACATGCGCCGGCCGTTGATGCCGAGCACGGTCAGCCCTTTGAAGATGATGCGTTCGGCGAGGTTGATCTCGACGTCGTCGGACGGGATGCCGAGCAGCGCCGCGACGCCGCCGTTGCGCACCATCGCGAGCCCGCTGTCGATCGCCTGGCCCGAGCCCGACATCTCCAGCAGCACGTCGACGCCGTCGCCGCCGGTGCGCGTGACGATCTCGTCGACCAGATCGGGCTGCGTCGCCTTGAACGTCGCGTCGGCGCCGACGCGCTTGGCGAGCTCGAGCTTCTGCGGGTTGACGTCGACCGCGAACACGGTCGACGCGCCGGCCGCGCGCGCGACCGGGATCGCCATCAGCCCGATCGAGCCGACGCCGGTGATCACGACGGACTTCGCCGAGACGCCGGCCGCCATGACGGTGTGGACGGCGTTCCCGAGCGGGTCGAACACCGCGGCCCACGCGTCCGGGATCGCCGGGTCCAGCTTCCAGACGTTCGACTCCGGCATGCGGATGTAGTCGGCGAACGCGCCGTCGGTGTCGACGCCGATGATCTCGACGTGCTCGCAGATGTGCGCTTCGCCGGTGCGGCACAGGCGGCACACGCCGCACGCGATATGGCCCTCGGCGGAGACGCGGTCGCCGGCGGCCAGCGCTTTGACCGCGCTGCCGACCGCGGCGACCTCGCCCATGAACTCGTGACCGATCGTGAGCGGCGGCTTCACGCGCCGTTCCGCCCAGTGGTCCCAACCGTAGATGTGCAGGTCGGTGCCGCACAAGCCGACCCATTTCACGCGGATCAGCACGTCGTTCGGCCCGACCGCCGGGAGCGGGATGCGCTGCAGCGTGAAGCCCGGGGCGGCGGCGGTCTTGCGCAGCGCCCGCATCGTGTCCGGAAGCGCCGCGGCGGAAGCGGCCGGTTCGCTGGAGGTCGAGATCATCGCGCGGGTGTTTCTTGCAGCACCGCGGCCGCTCCCCGCGCGCGGCAGGCGCTCGAACGCGTCAGCCGCCGCTGAAGTCGATCACGATCTCCGTGCCGAGCGCGATGACGAAACCGGCGGCGAGCATCGAGGTCGACATCACCGTCAGGCCGCTGCGCTTCAGCACGCCCCACAGCTCGCCGACGACGAAGATCAGCGCGCCGACCGCGATCGTCAGGAAGAACGTCTGCAGCACCGGGGACGAGAATTGGTACCCGATGACCGACCCGACGAACGTCGGTCCGCCGGCAACGACGCCGGCGAGTCCGAGCTGCGGCCAGGTGGGCGGGCGGTCCGCGCCCGCCAGCGGTGCGGCGATGCCGAAGCCTTCGGTCGCGTTGTGCAGCGCGAAGCCGAGGATCAAGCTGAACGCGATCGCGGTCGCGCCCGCCGCCGCCGACGCGCCGATGGCGAGCCCTTCGGCGAAGTTGTGCGCGCCGATGCCCACCGCGATCATGCCGGCGAGCACGAGCGGCCGCTCTGCGGCGGGCCGCGCGGCGCCCGCCTTCGCCAAGCGCGTCGCGAAGGCGCCGAGGCCGACGATCCCGGCCAGCAACCCGCCGACGTACGCCAGCAGCATCGCGGCCGGAAGCGGCGACGGCGCGCCGTGTCCGAGCACGCCGAGCCGCCACGAGCCGAGCGCGCGGACGAGCGGCGACGTCGCGTTGCCGGCGATCTCGACGATGAGGTAGAGGAGGATCCCGATCGCCAGCGCGTTGAGCGCGGCGATCGTTTGCGGCGAGAGACGGCGCGCGCGCGCGATCGGCAAGCCCAGGAAGATCGTCAGCCCGGCGAAGGCGCCGAGCAGCGCGGTCGTTCCGAACGAGAGCGGTCCGCGCGGGTTGCCGTTCGACGAGTCCGGCATGTGGCGGTGCATCGCCGCCGCCATCATCGGCAGCTTCTGCGGCGTCCCGGCGTAATGGATCGTGGTGATGAGACCGGCCGGCATCCCGGCGGCGTCCTCCGCGTGGTCGAGCACGTGGCAGTGGACGGCCCAGTTCCCCGGCTGCTGGTCGGCCGTGACGACCGTGTCGAGGCGCTGTCCGGGTCCGATGAGCACCGTGTCCTGCAGGTCGCGCGTGCCGGCGGGCTGCGCGTCGCGCGCGATGACGAGCTGGTCGTGCCCGTGCGTGTGCATCGTGTGCACATTCTCGGACGACATGTTGATCCAGCGCAAGCGAACGCGGTCACCGCGGCGCACCTCGATCGGGTTGGTCGCGGGATACTCCTTGCCGTTGATGGTGAAGTGGTTCTCGGCCATGCTCTGGATCGACCACGACGAGAGCAGCTCGACGTCGTCGCGCTGCACGCGCTCTTCCGGCCGCGGGTGCGCCGGCAGCACGACGATCGCACCGTACAGCCCGCTGTTCACGGTCTGCTCGTTGTCGTGCGAGTGGTAGATGAACGTCCCCGGTTGATTCGCCGTGAACGTGTACCGGAAGCGCCCGCCCGGCTCGACCATCGGCTGCGAGATCCCCGCGACGCCGTCCATCGAGTCGGGACCGCCGTGGATTCCGTGCAGATGAACGGTATCCGGGATCGTCATCGCGTTGCGAAAGTCGATCGCGACGCGATCGCCCTGCTGCACGACCAGCGTCGGCCCCGGCACGACGCCGTTGTAGGTCTTCGCCAGAACGGTCAGGCCCGGGCGCAGCGTCCACGGCGCTTCGCGCGCGACGATGACGAAGGTCGCGTTGCGCCCGCTGCGCGAGGGCAGCGCCTGAAACGTTCCGTCTTCGCGCTTCGTCAGCTTCGGCTCGCCGGGCGCCGGCGTCACCGCCGGGATCGCGCCTTTGATCGGCTGCAAGCCGACCGTGGTCGGATCGACGCCCGGCAGCACGTCCGAGTCCGCGCGTGCCGCGAGCGGCGCGCACATCAGCGCGAGGACGACGACGACCGGAAATGCCGCGAGGGCACGACGAAACGGACAGTTCGGCACTTGCCGAGTCTTGGCGCTGCGGACCTCGAGTTCCCCGCGAGTGCGGCAACGGCATGGTCGTGTCATCATGCGGCACGACGTCGTACGTGACGAGCGACACATCGATCGTCGTCGACCTATGCGCGCGTCGTTTTTCATCGGTTGTTCATGGGTCGTGGATACGGTTCCGTCGCGCACCGGACCTCATCCACGCACTTCACGACAGGAGCAACCGATGATCAAACCTTTCGCGCTCGTCGTCGCCGCCGCGCTGCTCGCAGCATGCGGCGGCGGCGGCGGCGCATCCGCACCGAGCCAGCCCGGCACTCCGGCGCTCGCAACGCAATCCCTGGGCATCGCGTTCACCGGCACGCAAACGCTCGCGTCGTCGGCGCGCGCGCCGCGCGATCTCGCGTCGACTCCGGTGACCGTCAGCGTCAACGGAACCGTCGTCGGAACGGGCACCCTCGACGGCAACGGCCGCGCGAAGATCCGGTTCACCGTGCCGGTCGCGCCGGGCACGACGATCACCGTCGTCGCGGGGCGTGTCACGGTCACGACGACGCTCGCCACCAGCTCGCAGAACACCGCGGTGCTGGTCACCGTCAAAGCCGACGGCAGCGTCAGCGTCTCGACGTCCGCCGATCCGGGCGGAACGGGCGAGATGAATCCCAACGAGCCCGAGCACGAGGACGCCGACGAGGACGGCCACGGCAACGTCACGTCGGTCACCGCGAACGGCAACGTGCTGCCCGCTAACGCGCCGTTCACCTTCGTGAACGCTTGCGGCGTCATCACGCTGACGCCGACCAGCTCGGCGGTCGCGTCGATCAAGTTCGAGGAGAAAGGCTCCGACGGCGAGTCCGACGACGCCGGGCGGGTGCGGTTCGAAGGCGCGTTCACCGGGCCGCTGCACTTCCCGGCCGCCTCGTCCGCCGCGCGCGTCCACATCGAGATCTTCGACGCGCAGCATCACCGCTTGATCGAGGTGAAGGCGCCGATCGGCGCGTTCACGAGCGGAACGAACCCGAGCGCGAGCCCGTGCCCGTCGCCGACCGCGACCGCGAGCGCCTCGCCGGCACCGACCGCATCGCCGACCGGCGCTCCGACGCCGAGCCCCACGCCGAGCGCGTCCCCCAGCCCGGCCCGGTAGACGGAGCGCGCCGAGCGAGCGTCGTTCGTACGGCTGCGTACGAACGGCGCTCGTTCGGTACCTCCGCGTATTCGGAGGGCGAAGGCGCAGGTCAACGCTGCGGAAGGCGCGGACTTGAGCGGTGCCGGCGCTCTGAGGAGTCGTCGCGTTGTCCGTTGGCCGCTCATTACGGTGGTTTTTCGCCATTCCGAACAGCCCTATCGACTCGGCGAATAGATTCGACCGTGACTGCCGCCCCTTCGCCGAGATTCCGGCTTGGTGGAGCGGCTTCTTGTTCCACATCCTCACGCCGCGCCAGCTCTGCCTGTACCTCTACCTCGCGATGCTCGGCGGACACGGCGGCGTCTGCCACCCGACGGTGAAGCAGATCCGGCAGGACCTCGGCCTCTCGAGCGAGTCCGCCGTCTTCGAAGCGCTTGCGGCGCTCGACGATCTCGGTTTCATCCTGCGCACGCACCGGCGCGTCCGCACGGCAGGCGCGCGGCGCAACGTCTACCAGCGCGCGGCCTGCGAGTACACGATGCTGCGGCTGCTGCGCGTCGGCCGCATCGACGGTTCGCTGCGGCCCGCGCCCGGCTCCGTCAACGAGATCTCCGACGACGCCAAAGCCCTCCGGGACGAGTGGCTCACCGAGCGGCTCGGGAGCGCGTACCGCCGTTACGCCGAAGCCGCCGACGACGCCAAAGCGCAGATTCTGATCGCCGCTCTCGAAGCGATCCTCGCGGCCGGCACGTGATGACGTCGACGTACGCGCTGTACGCGCTCGAGACGCTGCTCGACAAGCCGCAGCACCTTTCACGCAACGGCGGCGGCGCGCGCGCCGAATTGCGCGCGACATGGTCGTGCGGGTGCGTCGCGACCGGCCAGACGACGACCTCGCTGGAGCTCGTCCCGTGCGCCGCGCACGCCAAGCTGTTCGAGGTCTGACCGCAACCCGACGTACGGCGCTCTGAATCAAGCGCGCGCGGAGCGCTAGCCGAAGCGCCCCGTGATGTAGTCCTCGGTGCGCTTCTCTTTGGGGTGCGTGAAGATCTGGCTGGTCAAGCCGACCTCGACGATCTCGCCGAGGTGGAAGAACGCGGTCACGTCGGAGATGCGCGCGGCCTGCTGCATCGAGTGCGTCACGATCACGACCGTGAACTGCTCGGTGAGCTGACCGATCAGGTCTTCGATCTTCGAGGTCGCGATCGGATCGAGCGCCGAGGCCGGCTCGTCCATGAGGATCACTTCGGGGTCCAGCGCGACCGCACGGGCGATGCAGAGCCGCTGCTGCTGGCCGCCGGAAAGATCCAGCGCGGAACGGCTGAGACGGTCCTTCACCTCGTCCCAGAGCGCGGCTTGCCGCAGCGCGCGCTCGGCGATCTCGTCGAGCTTCGCGCGGCTGCGCTCACCGTGGATGCGCGGGCCGTACACGACGTTCTCGAAGATCGTCTTGGGGAACGGGTTCGCTCGCTGGAAGACCATCCCGACGCGGTGCCGGATCACGACCGGATCGGCGTCCGCGCCGTAGACGTCCTCGCCGTCCAGCAAGATCGTCCCCTCGACGCGCGCGCCCGGCGTGAGGTCGTGCATGCGGTTGAGCGCGCGCAGAAACGTCGACTTTCCGCACCCCGACGGCCCGATCAGCGCCGTCACGTGCTGGTCCTTGATCGTCAGCGAGGCGTGCTTGATCGCCTGGAACGCGCCGTAGTAGACGTCGACGTCGCGGGCGACGATCTTGTCGGCCGCGGCTTCGAGCGTGTCGGGCGCGGTCTGGATCACGCGGCTCTCCCGGTGAAGCGCTTGGTGAGCAGCCGCCCGACGATGCGCGCGCTCACGTTGAAGATCAGGACCATGATCAGCAGAACCAGCGCGGAGCCGTTTCCGATGCGGTCGACGTCGGGGACCAGCGACTCGGCATGCGTGTACCACACGTGCACGGCGAGCGTCTCGGCGGTGTGGAACGGGTTGAGGTCGTACGGGTGGTTGCCCGTCACGCTGAGGCCGGCGGTGAAGATGATCGCCGCGGTCTCACCGTAGATGCGGCCCGCGATCAGGACGATGCCGGTCGTGAGCCGGCCGATCGCGCTGGGCAGGACGACGCGCGTGATCGTCTGCCACTTCGTCCCGCCCAGCGCCATCGACGCTTCGCGCAGCGAGTCCGGCACGCTCGCCAGCGCCTCTTGCGTGACGCGCAAGAGCGCGGGCAGGTTCAGCACGGTCAGCGTCAACGCGCCGCCCAGCGCGGTGTAGCCCCAGTGGAACGTGTAGACGAAGACCAGCAGCCCGAAGAGGCCCATCACCACCGAGGGCACCGTCGCGAGCGACTCGGCGCTGAACTGCACGGCGCTGCGGAAGAGACCCGGCTTCGCGTACTCCTGCAGAAAGACGCCGCCCGCGACCGCGATCGGCGTCGTGAAGAGCAGCGTCAGGATCAGGATGTAGAACGAGTTGTAGATCTCCGGCCCGATCCCGCCGCCGGCCGTCGTCTCCTTCGGGACGCCGAAGATGAACGACGGCGAGAGCGCGTGGCCGCCCAGATAGACCAAGTACAAGAGAAACGCCGCCAGCATGACGATGATGCTCGACGCCATCGCCCACAGTATCACCGTCGCGACCGCGTCCGTCATCTTGCGCTGCCGAACGCTTCCGGTCGCGGCGACGCTGCGCGGGCTGCGCGTGGTGAACGTCGCGGCCATCCGCTACGCGCGCCTCCGCAGCGCGAAGCGGACCAGCACGATCAACAGCATCGCGATCAGCAGCAGCAGAAACGCCATCGAGAACAGCGCGTGCTCGAGCAGCGAGCCGGCGGTCGCGCCCGGCATGTCCGTGACGATCTCGGTGGTGAGCGCGGCGGTCGGCGCGAAGAGTCCTTTCGGGAACTGCGTCGCGTTCCCGATCACCATCTGAATCGCGAGCGTCTCGCCGACGGCGCGCGCGATCCCCAGGATCAGCGCGACCGCGATCCCGCTCGACGCGCTCGGCAGCAGCACGCGCGTGATCGTCTGCCAGCGCGTCGCGCCGAGCGCGAGCGAGCCTTCCTTCAGCGACGCCGGGAGCGAGCGGAACGCGTCCTCGCTCAGCGTGATCACGGTCGGCAGGATCATGATCGCGAGCACGATCCCGGCGGCGGCGAGGCCGAAGCCGCTGGGCGAGCTCGTGTGCGTGCGGATCAGCGGCACCAGCAGCGTCAAACCGAGCCAGCCGTACACGACCGACGGAATGCCGACCATCACCTCGATCGCCGGCTTCAGCACTTGCGTCATGCGGTGCGGCGCGATCTCGGCCAGAAAGATCCCGACCGCGATCCCGAACGGCCCGCCGGCGGCGATCGCGAACAGGGTGACCGCGAGCGTTCCCGCGATGAAGACGGCCGCGCCGGGGCGGTTCGCGTCGGGCGCGAACTCCGGCGAGAACAGGAACGACCAGAGCGGGAACTTGTCGACGTAGAACGTCTTCGTCCCCTCGAACGCGAGGTATGCGAGCAGCGCGACCATCGCGAGGATCACGAACGCCGCGGCGATCCGCAGCCCGCCCAAGGCGATCAGCTCGGTGCGCCGCGCGCGGCGCGCTTGGAGGGCGATCACGCGGCGGCTCTAGCGATCGCTCTCGTTGACCTTCATCGCGGCGATCTCGATGAACTTGTTCTTCTTCACCAAGCCGGCGCTCTGCGTGACGAACGCGATGAACGCCGCGGCGTCGCCCTTCGGCTCTCCGTTGGTGAACATGTGCTCGTACGACCAGATCGGGTACTTGCCGCTCGCGATCGTGTCGGGCGACGGCGTCACGCCATCGACCGGGACGATCGTCACGCCGCCGTTCGTGATCCCGCTCAGCGCGACGTACGAGACAGCGCCCGGCGTCTGCTTCACGACCGAGACCGCCGTCCCGGTCGCGTCTTCGACCAGTCCCGACTCGGCGATCGGCACGGCGCGCATGATGACTTTCTGGAACACGGCGCGCGTCCCCGACGTGCGCGGCCGGTTCACGACCACGACCTTCTGGTCGGCGCCGCCGACCTGCTTCCAGCTCGCGACGTTGCCCGCGAAGACGTCGCGCAACTGCGCGCGCGTGAGGTTCTTCACGCCGGCCGCGGGATTCGTCACGATCGCGAAGCCGACGACGGCGACGCGGTGATCGACCAGCTCGGGATGATTCGGCGCGGTGATGTCGGAGTCGCCGATGTCGATCGCCTTGGCGACGACCTGCGCGATCCCGGTCGCGGAGCCGCCGCCGGAGACGCTGATCTTCGAGCTGGCGTGCTGCGCCTGGTACGCGGCGCTGGCCTCTTTGACGAGCGGCAGCATCGCGGTGGAGCCCGCGACCTGAACGGTCCCGCCGCGCGAGGTGCTGCCGCTCTCGGAGCTCGGCGGTGACGAGCAGGCCGTTTGCGTGACGCTCGTCAGCACCAAGCCGAGGAGCAGCGCCGCCCGAGCGGGCTTCCGCTTCACCAGAACCTCCGAATGACGAGCCGAGACGCCGGTGGTTCACCCCGCCACCGGCGCCATCGTGACAAGCCAATCCTAAGGGCCGTTTAACCCGAGGTTAAGGCGCCTTAATGTTCGGGACGCCGGGCCGTCAGCGGTCGGATTCCTTGACCTTCATGTCGCGAATCAGGATGAACCCGTCCTTGCGCACGATCTCGGAGTGGCCTTGCACGAACGCGATGAAGCGCGACACCTCGCCGGTCGGCGGGCCGTTCGTGAACATGTGCTCGTACGACCAGACCGGGTACTTGCCGGTGACGACGTTGTCGTCGTTCGGCGCGACGCCGTCGATCGAGAGCTCAGTCAAGCCCGAGCCGCGCGTACCGCCGAACGAAGCGTACGAGATCGCGCCCGGCGTCTGCTTCACGACGCTCACCACCGTTCCGGTCGCGTCCTCGGTGAGGCTGCTCTCGTTCACCGGGACGCCGCCCATCAGCGTCTTGGCGAAGACGGCGCGCGTCCCCGAGGTGCGCGGGCGGTTGACGACGACGATCTTCTGATCCGCTCCGCCGGCGTCTTTCCAGTTCGTCAGCTTGCCGGAGAAGATGTCCTGAATCTGCTTCTTGCTGAGGTTTTTCACGGTCACGCCCGGATGCGCGATCACCGCGAAGCCGACGACCGCGACGCGGTTGTCGTGCAGCTCGGGATGCGACGGCGCCAGGATGTCGGAGTCACCGATGTCGACCGCCTTGGCGGCGACTTGATTGATCCCGGTGCCCGAGCCCCCGCCCGAGATGCTGATCTTGACGTCGGGATGCGCCTTCTGGTACTCGGCGGCCGCGTCTCTGACGAGCGGCAGAAGGGCGGTCGAGCCGGCGATCGTGATCGTCGTGTCGGCGAACGCCGGCGCCGGTGCACCGAGCATTGCGCAGCCGAGGAGCAAAGCTGCGCTCGCAGCGCTTCTCTTCAAATCCATGGTCTCGATCGTCGCAGGCGAACCGTAAGCGCGCGTTAAGCCGCGCTTAAGCGGTCTTAATGTTCCGTGCGCTCGACCGGGATGCGCATCGTGAACGTCGCGCCTTGGCCGTACACCGAATCCGCCGTCAGCGTGCCGCGGTGGGCTTCGACCAAGTGCTTCGCGATGGCCAAGCCCAGGCCGGTTCCGGTGTGCTCGCGCGCCCGCGAGCGGTCGACCACGTAGAAGCGCTCGAACACGCGCGGCACGTCGGCGAACGGAATGCCGACGCCGGTGTCGCGCACGCGCAGCACCGCGGCGGCGCGCTCGCGCCGCACGTCGACCGTCACCGCGCCGCCGGCCGGCGTATTGCGCAGCGCGTTGTCGAGCAAGTTCACCGCGACTTGGGTCAGGCTGCCGCGGTCGGCGTCGACCGCGACGCGCTCGGGCGCATCGAGCTTCAGCGCGACACCGAGCGCCGCCGCGCGCTGGGCGAACGTGTTGACCGTCGACGCGGCGACCTCGCCCAAGTCGAAGCGCTCGCTGCGCAGCGGCATCGTCCCCGACTCCGAGCGCGCGAGCTCGAGCAGATCCTCGACCAGCCGCACCATCCGGTCGACCTCGTTCTGGACCTGCGGCAGGAACAGCGCGCGGGCCTCGGCGTCGTCGGGCGCGATCAGCACGGTCTCGAGCATCAGGCGCATCGCCGTGAGCGGGGTGCGCAGCTCGTGCGAGACGTTGGCGATGAAGTCGCTGCGCATCCGTTCGGCGGCGAGCAGCGCGGTGCGGTCGGCGGCGATCGCCATCGCACCGTTTTCGTACGGCTGCGCCGTGACGCCGACGTAGCGCTCGCGCGCGCCGCTGCCGAAGACGACGTCGGCGGTGCGCGTCGCGCCGCCGAGCGCCGCGTCGACCATCCGCTCGAGCTCGACCGAAGGCACGACCTCGATCAGCGCGCGGCCGAGCGCCCGCGCGCGCTCGACGCCGAACAGGCTAGCCGCGGCGGCGTTGAAGACGCTCACGCGGCCGCGCTCGTCGACGGTGAAGGCCGCGAACGGCAGCGCGTCGACCAGCCGGGCGACGCGGTCGCGGTCCGACTCGACGGGCGCCGCCACGCGCGCGGGCGCGACGGCGCGCGCGCGCTCGATGCGGCGGAACGCGCCGTACGTGACGGCGATCCCGGTCAGCGCGCCGAGCGCGAGCGAGACGGCGTCAGCGGTCATGGGCGGATCGGCCGCAGGCCGAACCAGACGGGCTCGCGAGCGGCGAACCCACTACTCGCGGAACATGTAGCCGCGGCTGCGGACGGTGACGATGTGGCGCGGGTTGTTCGCGTCGACCTCGATCTTCTCGCGCAGCCAGCGCACGTGCACGCTGATCGTCTGGTGCTCGCCCTCGAAGTCGTAGCCCCAGACCTTCTCGAGCAGCATCTGGCGCGTCACGATGCGGCCGCGGTGCTCCATCAGCACGTGCAGCAGCCGAAACTCCTTCGGTGCGAGCGCGACCTCGCGGCCGCGCACCAGCAGCCGCTGGCGCGCCGGATCGATCGTGATCTCGCCCGCCGTGATCGACTCGTCCCGCTCCGCTTCGTCGACGTCGACGCGGCGCAGCCGCGCCTTGATCCGGGCCATGATCTCGCCCAGCGAGAACGGTTTGGTGACGTAGTCGTCGGCGCCCAGCTCGAGCGCGAGCACCTTGTCGAACTCGCGGTCCTTCGCGGTCAGCATGATGATCGGCACGCTCGACGTCTTGCGGATCTCCTTGCACGCCTCGATGCCGTCGAGCATCGGCAGCATGATGTCGAGCACGACCAGATCGGGATGCTCCGTCTGCACCAGCGCGACCGCGGTGCGGCCGTCGCCCGCCGTGGTCACCGCGTAGCCGTTCTTCTCCAGGTTGTAGCGCAGCGAGTGGACGATCGAGGCCTCGTCGTCGACCAGCAGGATCTTCTTCTTCGTCGCGACCGCGGCCGTCATCGCTCCGCCTTCTTCATCGCAGCGTCGCGTTCACCCGCGCCGTCGCTCGGGCCGCGCGGTCACCACGCCGAGGCGCCGGTTCCGGCGGCGTCATGGTCGTTTGCGGACCTGCACGCCCGCGGCGCGCTCGTAGAACCCGGCGACCGACGAGTAGTCGTCGCGGCCGTGCCCCTCGCCGGACGCCGCGGTGTACATCTGGTACGCGAGCGAGCTGGCCGGCATCGGGACGCCCATCGCACGGGCCGAGTCGAGCGCCGCGGCGAGGTCCTTGCGCAACAGGTCCAGCATGAAGCCGGGTTTGTGCGAGCCGGCGAGCCAGCTCTGCGGGAGCCAGTTCTGCAGCAGGTAGTTCGAGCCGGTCGCCGTGCCGATCACGGCCAGCGTCGCGTCGATGTCGGCGCCCGCTTTCGCGGCGAACGTGAGCGCTTCGACGTTCGCCAGCATCGTGTTCGAGATGATGATCTGGTTGACGAGCTTCACCACTTCGCCCATCCCGACGCCGCCGACGTGGTTCGGCGTTCCCATCGCCGTCAGCACCGGCTCCGCGTCGCGGAAGTCGTCGTCCGACGCGCCGGCCATGATCGTGAGCGTCCCGGTCTTCGCGCGCGCCGGGCCGCCCGAGACCGGCGCGTCCGCGAAGCGGAATCCCGCGGCCCGCAAGCGCGCGTCGAAGGCGCGCGTCGCGACCGGCGAGATCGTCGACATGTCGATGAACATCGTCCCCGGCCCCGCACCGTTCGCCGCGCCCCGCTCGCCGAAGAGCGCCTCCTCGACCTGCGGCGCGTCGGGGACGCAGGTCACGACGAACGCGCTCGCGCGCGCCACGCCCGCCGGGTCGCCGCCGTCGCGCGCGCCCTGCGCCACCAGCCGTTCGACCGGCTCGCGGTTGCGGTGCGCGCAGACCGTCACCGCGAACCCCGCGCGCAGCAGCGCGGCGGCCATCGGCTCGCCCATCGCGCCCGTACCGATCACTCCGACCGAAGTTGCCATACGAGCCGCACGCGTACGGCGCGCGGGAAGGACCGGCCTGCGACCGAACCATCGCGGCGTGGAAGCGTCCGCTTCGGGGCTGAAGCTCACGCCGCTGCGCGCCTTCGTCCGGCTGTCACGGCCGCTGTTCCTGTACGGCGGTTTCGCGGGCGTCGCGCTCGGCGCGGCGGTCGCGTACCGGTCGGCGTATCCGCTCGATCTCGGCACCTACGTCTGGGCGCAACTGCTCGTGACGTCGTTCCACCTGATGGTCCACTACGCGAACGACTACTACGACCGCGAGAGCGACGCGACGGCCGTGCCGACGCGCTGGTCGGGCGGCAGCCGCGTGCTGGTCGACGGGCACCTCCGGCCGCAGGTCGCGCTCGCGGCATCGCTGGTCTGCGTCGCATCCGGCCTGATCGCGTGCGCGCACTTCGCGCTGGCCGGAAACCCGCTTCTCGCCGCGCTCGGGATCGCGATTCTCGCGTTCGCGTGGTGTTACTCGGCGCCGCCGGTGCGCTTCGCCGCGCGCGGCTTGGGCGAGGTGGACACGGCGCTGGTCGTCGCCGTGCTGTTCCCGTTCGCGGGTTACGCCGCGTTCGCGGGCCGCATCGACACGACGATCGCGGCCGCCGTGATCCCGCCGGCGCTGGCGATGATCGCGATGATGCTCGGCGTGGAGCTGCCGGACGCCGACTGCGACCGGCAGGCCGGAAAACGCAACTTGGTCGTGATCTGGGGCTCGGCGGCCGCCGGCGGGCTCATCGCACTGACCGCGACGCTGGCTGCGATCTTCGCCATCGGGCTGGCGGCGCGCGTGTACGGCGGTTTCGGGCCGCTCGCACTGGTCCCCGCGGCCGGCGCGGCCTTGAAGCTCGTGCTCCTGTTGAACCGCGGCGCGCGCCCGGGCCCGATCGCGTTCTGGGGCGTCGCGCTCTACGCGACCCTGGTCACGGGGCTGGCGGTCGTCTACGCGCTCGCCGCGCGCTGAGCGTCGAGGACGTCGCCGTCGAGCGGCTCGGCGCCCAGCGCCCAGCCGGCGGCGGCGGCGCGCACGAAGGCCGTGCCGACGAACGCGCCGCCGCCGGTGACGAAGACCGTCGTCACGCGGGCGTCAGGCCTTCTTCCGATCGGTGTCCGGTTTGTTCCCCGCGGCGCGCACGTTGGTGAGACGGCTCAGCGTGTCGAACCAGAACGGGGCGCCGAGCGAGAGCGCGAGCATCGTGATGATGAAGCCGAGCAGCTTGGTGCCGAGATAGAGCGGTGCGTTCTGCGGCTGCGAAAGCGTCGCCGGCGTGCACGAGAGCGGCGTGTCCGGCCAGCCGATCGGTACGGCGTTCAGCATTCCGGTGACGAACGCGGCGTCGGCGGCGGTGCCCGGAGCGGTCGTCGTCGCGGTCTCCTTCGACACCTTCGCGGCCGCGATCGCGGCCGCGCCGCGCAGCGCCGAGTTGCAGCTCAAGCCCGTGTAGAGCCGGACCGAGTCGACGTTGAAGAGGACCGCGAGCAGCAAGCCGATCACGATCAGGATCGTGTGCGACTTGCGCTTGTACCAGCCCGAGACGCGGTCCATGTGGTCGTCGTACCAGTTCTCGACCGCGGCGAGGAACTTGTCGGAGTCGCCGCCGGCTTGCGAGAGGAGCGCGTTCATCTGCGCGCCGACGCCGAGCGCGTCAGCCGCCTTGTTGACGTTGTCGGCGAACTGCCGCGCGAGCTCGGCCGGCGACGCGTTCGGCGCGGCAGCCGGGCCGGAACCGCTCGCCCCGGCGGCGGCCGGCGGAGGCGGCTGGAGCATCGCCGCGGCCGCCTTGAGCGTGCCGCCGGCGCCGTTTTGCGCGACCAGGTTCATGAAGATCGCCCCGAACTGTTCCTTGGACACGTACGACGGTCCGTTCTTGGCGAGATCTTTCATCACGCCGGCGACGTCGTTCGGCGTGGGGTCCTTGGCGATTCGCTGGAGCTTCGCCGCGAGCGACAGCGCACCGGCGCCGGTCGCGACCGTCGCGGAGACGCCGGTCGCGGTCTTCGCGGCCGCGTTCAGGTCGACGGCCGCCTGCGCGACGACGCGCGCGGCAGTCGCCTCGGCAGCCGTCACGGGCGCCGGCAGCGCGCTCTTTCCGGCGCTCATCAGCGCCTGAAAGATCGGGTCCTGCACGAACTGCGAGAACGCGGTCACGTTCCCGTTGAAGAGCTGATAGATTCCGTTGACCAAACCGGTGGAGCGCAGGTTGAAGAACGCGGCGACGCGCTCTTGCAGCCACGACGCCAGCAAGCTGAAGGCGATGTACACGCCGGCCAGCCCGATGATCACGTCGAGAATGGGCGAGAGTGAGGGCATGGTGAATCGGCACCCCGTTGGACGAAAGCGGTCCGGCTCGGGTTCCGCGTGCCGAGCGTCGCTACCTCCGGGTAGCGAGACTAGCGCACTGCTAACCGAGCTGCGGCACCCGCGGCGCGTCCGTCAGACGGCCGTCGTTGCGCGGGCCCGTTCCGCGGGAGACAATGGAGGCGACGCGACGCACGAGAAGCGGTCGGGTCGATCCGAAACTCTCGCAAGGGGAACCGACAGGATGCTTGCTTCGATCCGCCGCCCGACGTTCGAGGACCTCAACCTCTCGACCGGCAAGCGCGCCCGCCTTCGGCACATGATGTACGGGCACGGCCCGGCCAACGGGACGCTGATGCTGCTGCCGATCGACCAGGGGCTCGAGCACGGCCCGATCGACTTCTTCGACAACCCCGACGCGCTCGACACCGACTGGGTGCTGCGGCTCGCGGTCGAGGGCAACTTCTCCGGGATCGCCTACCACATCGGGCTGGCCGAGAAGTATCACAAGCAGTACGCCGGGCGCGTCCCGCTCGTGCTCAAGGTGAACGGCAAGACGAACGTTCCGCCCGACGACGACTCGTTCTCGTCGCTGACGTCGACGGTCGAGGACGCGGTGCGGCTCGGCGCCGACGCGGTCGGCTACACGCTGTACGTCGGCTCGCCGTCGCAAGACGTCGACTTCGCGCAGGCCAACGAGGTGCGGCGCGACTGCGAGCGCTTCGGGATGCCGCTGATCGTGTGGGCGTATCCGCGCGGCAGCGCGATCAAGGCCAAGGGCGGACAGGACTCGCTCTACGCCGTCGACTACGCGGCGCGCGTCGCCTGCGAGATCGGCGCCGACATCGTGAAGCTCAACGTCCCCAAGTCCGAAGAGGCCGCCGCCGCCGCGCCGAAGCCGTACAACACGCTGACGATGGACGAGCTCGACGGGCTGCGCAAGGTCGTGAAGTCGGCGGGGCGCACGCTCGTGCTGGTCTCGGGCGGCTCGAAGCTGAGCGACGAGGACACCGTGCACAAGGCGCGGCTCGCGATGGAAGCCGGCTGCGTCGGCCTGATCTTCGGCCGCAACATGTGGCAGCGCAGGTGGGACGACGCGCTCTCGATGGCCGGCCGCATGCACGACCTGATGAAAGAGTTCGGCGCGTAGCGATGGTGAGCGCGACGGTCGAAAGCCGCATCGAAGCGGCACTCGACCGGATTCGCCCGGCGATCCACCGCGACGGCGGTGACGTCTGGCTGGTCAAGGTCGACGACGGCGTCGCCTACGTGCAGATGATCGGCGCGTGCGGCGGCTGTCCGGCATCGCACATGACCCTGAAGAGCGGCATCGAAGCCGTCGTCCGCGAGGACGTCCCGGAGATTCGCGCGGTCGAACAGGTCTAGCCCTTGCCGGGCCGTCGGCTTCGCGTGATGAGCCGGTATGAAGCTCTTCACGATACGCGATCTGCTCGAAGCCGTGGAGCGGATCGAAAACGAACAGGCGGCACACGCCGGCGGCCTTCATCACATTGCGGACACAGTCGACCGGATCGAGCAGCGTGTGAACACGATCCGCGGGACAACGAGCCGCGACGAGGAAGAGCCGCCCGGCGTTCGGGGGTGACTGCGCCATCTCGGCTTGAAAGGTTTCCATGCGTCATCACGTCTCGATCACCGTCAACGGTGAGCCGCGCGACGAGGTCGTCCTCGCCACGCCCGAGCCCCTCCGGAACGTCATCGACCTCACGCTGCGATTCGACCGGCCGTCGCCGGCGGCGGGGTTTCGCATGCTGCGCACGACTGCCGACGAAAGCGACTACGTCGACGGCGCCTATCATTTCCACCGCTGGCACTGGTGGCCGGAGATCGCGGCGGGGACGTACCGCGCCCGCGGCGTCCGTCTGCGGTACGCGGACGGCAACGCGATCGAAGCGCCGCTCGACGCCGAAGTCGTCGTGGAAGTGCTGCCGCTGACGGCGGCGGCGCTGCCGGTGTTTTCCGTCCGGTAGCGCTCGGCGCCCAGCGGCGCGTTCGCCACGGGATCGCGTCGAGAACGGCGAACGCCCCGTCATGGGCTCGACGACATCGGTTCCGCGGCGCTGGAGCGACGAGCTCGACGGGGTTCGCTGGCTGCCGCGCATGATCGACAAAGCGCGGATGCGGGATCGCGGCGATCTCGGCTCGTATCTGCTCGGCCACTCGCCGGTGGACCACGCGCTGCTCACGCGCTTGGGCCTTTCGACCGAGCGGTTCGCGGAGATCGTCCAAGCGGCGCCGGACGATGACGCCGTGCTGGCCGCGGTTCGCACAACCTGGGACGAAGCGCGCGTCCGCCGCTGGTCGGAGCGGTTCACCTCGACGTACCGCGGCTTCATCCCGATGTGGGACATCGACGAGGGCTACGCCCAGGCTACCCCGCTGCAAGCGCTCGGGCTCGCGCTCTACCGTCCGTTCGAGTCGGTGACGATGGAGGCCGTCCGGCGCTTCAGGCGCGCGCCGTGACCGCTTCGTAGCGCCGCACCGACCCGAGCGCGGCGCGCAGCCGCGTGCGCAACGGCTCTTCGACCGCGTGGAAGAGCGCGAAGCTGAGCGCGATGCTGATGCCGAACGCCACCAGCATCGCGAGCACGGGACGCGACCAGCCCAGGGTTCCGCCGACGACGGCGATCACCGGCCAATGGATCAGGTAGAACGCGAAGCTGGCCCGGCCGAGCGCGACGAAGAGCGGCCGCTGCAGCAAGCGCGAGATCGCACCGGCCTGATGCACGAAGATCGCGATCAGCGCCGCCCAGAACGGCATCAGGTACAGCGAATAGCGCAGCGCCTCGGGGACGCGCGGCGAGATGGCGATCGCGAGGACGACGGCGCCCACTGCGATCGCCTCACGCGCGGTGGCTCGCCCGGCGCCGCGCGCGAGCGGCCTCGAGCGCAGGAACGCGAGGCCGAGCAGCATCCCGGCGATGAAGTCCGCCAGCCGCACCGGCGGTAGCACGTACGCGGTCCAGACCGCGGTGCGATGCGGCAGCAGCGCGGCCGCGGTCTCGATCGCCCACGGCATCGCGGCGGCGATCCAGATCACGCGCGGCGGACTCGCGCCGAACGAGCGGAGCAGCGAGCGCAGCACGAACGGAAAGACGGCATAGAAGAACATCTCGGCCGAGATGCTCCAAGCGGGAGCGTTGACGCCGAGGTAGACCTTCTCGTCGGGGATCCAGGACTGCACCAGGACGAGCTGCGCCAGCAGCGCGAGCTCGCGCGTCGCCGCGCTCGAGACGTCCCACGTCGTTCCGCCGAAGCGCCACAGCACGACCGCGGCGAACGCGGTTGCCACGATGTGCACCGGGTAGATGCGCGCGATGCGCGCGACGTAGAACTCCCGCAGCGCGCCCCAGGTCGCGGTTCCGTCGAACCGGCCGTGATACGTGTACGTGAGGATCAGTCCGGAGAGCAGGAAGAAAAACCCGACGCCGGTGTGGCCGAGCGCGTAGCGCGCGCCGAACGGCTCGGTCGGCGCGCAGTGGTAGACGAACACGAGCAGCGCCGCGAAGAAGCGCAACCCGGTGACCGCGTCGAGCTCGCGCGGTTTCGCGGCGGCCGCGACGCTCATCGTTCCGACACCGGGAGCGTCAGCGCCGCGGACGGCCCGAGCAGCCGCCACGCAAGCCACGCGAGCGTTCCGCCGCTGACGACCAGCGCGAGCGGGTCGAAGCCGAGCAGCGGAGAGAGGAAGAACAGCGGTGCGACCAGCCACAGCGCGAGCAGCAGCCGCGTGCGCCGGCGCTCGCCGAGCCGCGCGGTGACGCACGCGATCATCGGCAGCGCGAGCACCGCGTCGTACGCCCACGCGTGCGGGCTCAGCGCGAGCCCGGCCAGGCAGGCGGCGCCGGCCGCTTCGGTCGCACCGACGCGCCGAAACGCCGCGGCGCACGCGACGGTGACGCAGACGACGACCGCCGCGATCGGCACCGTGCTCGCGCCCGCGTGTGCGAGCACACCCGGCAAACCGATCGCGAACGGCGCGTTGTGCGCGATGTCGCCGGCCGCGAAGCGCGCGATCAGCCGACACCAGGCGAGCGGCCACGCCCAGTCGCCGCCGGTCGCGGCGACGCTCGCGGCATACCACGCCGCACCGACGGCGGCCACGACCGACAGCTCGCGAACGGAGCGGCGCAGCACCAGCAGCGCGACGAACGGCAGCGCGTACGTCGGCTTGTACAGCAGCAGCCCGACCGGGACGGCGGTCAGCACGACGGAGCGCGCCGCGAAACCGGCCACCGCGAGCTGCGCGAGCAGCACGCCGAGCGGTGCGTTCTGGCCCGCGATCGCCGCCGCGTACACGACCGGCGGCCACAGCAGAAACGTCGCGACGGCATCGGCGCGGCGGAGGCCGTAGACGCGCGCCGCGATCAGACCCGCGACCGCGGCACAGGCGAGCATCACGACCGCGTTCAGCGCGAAGCTGGCTGCTAGCGGGATCCGCGCGACCGCGGTCAGCGCCCATGCCGCGCCGGGAAGATAGAAGAACGCCTGCCACGCCTCCGGCGCGTCGATCAGCGCGGGCGTCCCGGCGCGCGCGCCGGCCGCCGCGAAGACGCGCCAGTCGCCGCCGCCGTGCTGCACCGACCACACGCACGCCGACGCGATCGCGACGGCAACCGCGCCGGCCCACGTCCACAGCAGCGGGCGCAGCGGCCACCGGGCGCCGCGCAGCGTCTCCTCGCGCGTGCGAATGCGAACGCCGACGAGCGCGCCGTTCACGCGTCGGCGCTCGCGGACAGCAGCGTCCCGGAGACGCGAGCCGGGCGCACCGCGGCCGGCACGGAGCGCGGCGGCGAGGCCGGTACAGCGGTCGAACGCGTCGTTCCGCCCCGCGTCAGGAGCGATCGGACGCGCGCGCGCAGCGGCTGCTCGACGCCGTGGTAGAGCGCGAAGCTGACCAGCAGCGTGACCGTAAGCGCAACGAACGCGAACAGCGGGCGCTCGGGCGCGATGATGCGGCCGACCGCAACGATGACCGCGAGATGGCACAGGTAGAATGCGAAGCTGACTTCCCCGAGCCGCACGAGAGCGCGATGCGCCAGGGCGCGCGAGATCGCGCCGCGGCCGTCCGCGAAGACCAGGATCAGAAAGCCCCAAGCCGGCATCACCCACGCCGAGAAGCGCATCGACAGCGGCACGAACGGCGACGCGACGACCGCGCACGCGACCGCCGCGAGCGCGAGGACCTCGACGCTGCTGGCGCCGAGCCGTAGGCGCACCCGGCCGCGAAGCGGTCGCGCAGAGCCGCGGAGCGGTTGCGCAGAGCCGCGGAGCGGTCGGGCGAAAGCGTCACGGACGCTGATTTCCGACGCGTCGCGCCGGCGCAGGAACGCGATCGCCAAGAGCATGCCGCAGACGAAGTCGGCCAGCCGGGCCGGCGGGAACACGTACCAGCGCCAGTCGTCGACCGCCGCCTGCTGCGGCCACAGCAACAGCGTTTGCACGAACCAGACCGCCGCCGCACTTAGCACGACCGTACGCGGCGTCGCGGCGCGGAACGCGCGCAGCAGCGCGTACGCGAGCAGCGGGAACAGCGCGTAGAAGAACGCCTCGACCGCGATGCTCCAGGCCGGGCCGTTCGCGCCGAAGTGGATCGCGCGGTCCGCGCTCCAGCTTTGCACCAGCACCGCTTGTGCCGCAACGGCGTGCAGCCGCGTCGAGACGTCGACGCCGCTCCATAACGGGTTCGGCCCGAGGTACGCGAGGCACGCGATCATCGGCACCATCGTCACGATGTGCAGCGGGTAGACGCGCGCGATGCGCGCCGCGTAGAACGCGCGGACCGCGTTCAGGTCGAACCGCTCGCGAAACGCGTCCCGATACGTGTACGTCAGGATGAAGCCGGAGAGCAGGAAGAAGAACGCGACGCCGATGTAGCCGAACGAGAACGTCGCGGAGACGCGGCGCGTCGGGACGCAGTGCCAGGTGAAGACGAGCAGCGCCGCCGGGAAGCGCAACGCCGTCAGCGGCCGCAGCACCTCGCGCGGCTGCGTCACCGGCGCGCGACGGCGAGCAGCGCCGGACGAACGTACAGTCCCGCGACGCGGTCGGACGCGGCGCGCCGCCACGTTCCGCCGCGCTCGGCGAGCAGGCTGTCGAGCGCGCCGCCGCGTCGCACGAGCACGGCGTCGACCCGTTCGCGGTCGAGAATCGCGGCCCAGCGCGCGTTGCCGTCGATCACCGCGCGGTAGTCGCGCCAGACCGGTGCCGGATACGGATCGCAGCGCCCGTCCATGAAGAACCGCACCGGCTCGCCGAGGAACAGGCTGCACCACGCGAAGTCCTCGCAGAACACCCGCGGCGCCGTGCGGCCCTCGGCAAGCAGCGCGCGGGCGGTCGCGCTCGGCAACGTGTCGGCCGCTGCCGGCGCACCGCGCCAGGTCAGCGCGGTGAGCGCCGCGCCGCACGCGACGACGCAAACGAGCGTCGCCCATGCGGCGCGGCGGCCCGTCGCCGGTCTCGCCGACACCCGCGCACCGGGCAGCGCCGCGAGCGCGACAGGCCCGGCGACGATCGCGAAGACCGCGACATTCCGCACCGCCGTGAACAGCAAGACGGTGAACGCGAGCGCGAGCAGCCGGTCGCGCAGCGAGGCGCGCACGCCGAACGCCGCGAGCAGCAGCACCAGCGGCAGCGCGCCGAGCACGAACGCCGCGCTGCTCATGCTGGTCGCGCCCCACTCGCTGATCGACTGCCGAATGGGGCTGGTCAAGAGCTCCGCGGCGTAGCGCGGCAGATCGGCGCCGAACGGCGTCGCGAGCGTCGCCGCCGCGCAGGCCGCAGCCACCAGCGCCGCGCGCCGCACGGCGGGCGACCACGCGCGGTCGCGCAGCAGCGCCGCAACGGCGAACAACGATGCGACGGCAGGCGCCAGGAACGCGCTCGCGTGCAGGTTCGCCCACACCGCGGTGAGCGGCACCGCCGCCCACACCCACGGCCCTTCGCTCTCGAGCAGCAGCACGAACACGCTCAGCGCGGCCCAGCCGAGCACCTGCGCGCGCGCGCCGAACGACTGGATCGCCGCCATCGCGCACAGCAGCACCGCGGACGACGCGGTCACCGGCGGAACGCCGCGGCGCAGGCAGCGGACCACGACCGCGCACAGCGCGACGCCCATCGCGAGCGCGCAGAGCAGCGGGACGAGCCACGCCGCTCCGTGATCGCCGCTCCACGCCAGCGCGGTCGAGAACAGCCACTCCTGCGGCGTCCAGCGCGCGCCGGGGGCCGCGAACGTCTCGGCGCCGAGCGCGCGCGGGATCGCCTGCTCGTGCAGGATGCGCTCGCCGAGCCAGCGCTGCCACAGCAGGTCGCCGTCGCGCGGCGGGAAGCGCAGCGCGAGCGCGGTCTGCCACGCGACGACGGCCGCGACCGACGCCCACGGCAGCAGCCGCGCCGGATCGACCGCGAATCGCGCGCGCGCCCGCATCACGGCAACGTCACCGCCGCGACGACCGTCGTGCGCAGCGGCGAACGGCCGGCGCGCAGCGCGTCGCCGTACGCGGCCGAGACGATCGCCAGCAGACCGCAGGCGAGCCCGGCCATGGTCGGGATGCGCAGCCACTGCATCATCACCGACGGCCGCGCGAGCGCCGCGCGCGAGAAGTCGCCCCAGCTCAGCTCGGCCAGCGCGTTCGGCGGATACGGCTTGGCGACGAAATGGATCGTCTGCGGCCCCAGCCCCGCCGTCGCGAGCAGCAGCAGCGAGAGGCCGATGCAGGCCGCGCCCAGCGCAAAGACCAGGCCCGCGCGGCGGCCGGCGGTCAGCGCGCCGAACGATCCGGCGACCAGCGGCGCGAGGCCCGCCAGCACGCTCGAGCACATGACGTTCCACGGGATCATCGCGAACGCCAGCCCGGCCGCGGCGAGCGCGCGCACGCGCGGATAGCGCACGAACGCGTACAGCACGGCCGGAAACGCGACGGCGAGCTGCTGGAAGTGCACGTGCACGCCGCCGAACAGCGCGAACGCGGGCGGCACGAGCACCATCACGGCGTCGTCGCCGGTCAGCTTGCGCAGCCGCAGCGCGACGACGACGCCGGCAAGCAGCATGGCGGCGAACATGAGCTCGCCCGCGCGGATCGCGGCGGGCGCGGGGACGCCGGCCGACGTCAGGACGGACGTCAAGCTGAACTGCCACTCGTACACGTTCGCGAGCGCGTGCGCGGGAACGACGTCGCGCGCGTACGCGACGGTCGCCGGCAATCCGAGCGCCAGCGCACCGGCCGCGCCGAGTGCCGCCCCGCACGCGATCAGCGGCAGCCGCACGCGCGGGAACGCGACCAGCATGCCGGCGAGCGCGGCGAGCGCGACGTGCGGCTCGATGCTCGCCACCATGGCGCACGCGGCCGCGGCGTTCCAGCGCCGCTCGCGCACGAGCAGCGCGGCCGCGGCGAGCGCCGCGCAGACCAGCGGCACCGGCTGTCCGACGTAGAACGTCACCGTCGCCGCGATCGGCGAGAACACGAGGTTCAGCACGATGCTCGAAGCCCCGGTAACGCGCGACCACAGCGCCACGGCGAGCATCAGCGCGCCGATCAGCAGCGCGCCCCAGCACGCCGCGGCGAGCGGGAACGGCAGCAGCGCGAACGGCACGAACAGCAGCAATCCGTGCGGCGGCAGCGGAGCCGGCAGCGCGACGCCGCGCAAGAACTCCGGCTCCGCCGGCGGACCGGCGGTCGCTTCGCACGAGCGCAGCGGCTCGGTGAGATACGGGTTCGCGCCGTGCGCGACCGTCTGCCCGGCGCAGTAGAACGCGCGGAAGTCGCCCATCAGGTAGGTCGGCTCGCGCATCCCGTTGACCGCGATCATCGCCGCCAGCATCAGCGGCGCGACGAGATACGCCGCCCAGCGCACGAAGCGGTGCGGCGCGGTGCTCATCGCGAGACGATCTCGGGCGTCATCACGAAGATTACGTCGGTCTGCGCGTTCTGATAGCGCGTCGAGCGGAACAGCTTGCCGAGGATCGGCAGGTCGCCCAAGCCCGGGATCTTGTCGACGTTGCGCGTCTCCTGACGCCGCAGCAGCCCGCCGAGCACGACCGACTCGCCGCTCTTCGTGACGACGTCGGTCGAGAGCCGGCTCGTCTTCAGCGCGGGGACGACGAAGCCGTTGAGCGAGACGCCGTCCTGGAAGTCGAGATCGGAGACTTCGGGCGCGATCACGGTCTCGACGCTGCCGTCGCCGAGAATCGTCGGCGTGACGACCAGCTTGACGCCGAACTCCTTGTACGAGATCGAAATCTGCTGCGGCCCGCTGGCGACCGGGATCGGGATCTGTCCGCCGACCAGAAAGTCCGCCTGCTTCCCGGGCATCGTCATCAAGTCGGGCGACGAGAGCAGCCGCGCGTGGCTGTTGTTCAGGATCAGGTTCACGGTCGGCGCGAGCGTGATCGAGCGAAAGAACCCGCCGATCGAGAGCGCGCGCCCGTTCGTGCCGGGTCCCGGGATGCCGTTGGTGGGGAACGGGCTCTCGACGACCGGGAACTGCGGTCCGCCGAGCCGGTACGTCCCGTCCGGGGCGAACGACGCCGACTGCAAGTTCACGCCGAGCTGGCGCAGCGCCGTCTCGTCGACCTCCAGCACGTACACCTTCACGTCCACTTGGCTGACCGTCGCGGTCTCGATGCGGTCGATCACCTTGCCGTCGATCGCGAGGTACGGTCCGGCGAGCGCGCGCACCCGGTGCAGCACGTGCTCGGCGGTGACGCGGTCCGGCACCTGACCGCTCACGATCAGGTTGCCTTTCACGTCGCGGTCGACGCGCACGCCGGCCGTCGCCGGCACTCCGGCGAGCTCGCTCTGCAGCGGGCCGAGCGGCTTCGCGACCGTGACCGCGTTGACCAGCGTGAACTTCCCGGCGGCCGCGGCCGGCTCGAAGTGCGAAACGACCTCGGTCATGTGCACGAGGCTTTCGCCGTTCGGCACGGTGCCGTTGACGACAATCGAACGATCGACCGCTTCGACGCGCACGCCGGGGTCGGTGATCGACGCTTGCAGCATCGTGCGCAGGCTCTCGAGGCTCTGCTCGGTGACGGTCACGTCGTACGTGCGCCGCCCGCTCGCGGTCCACACCAGCAGCGTCGTGCGCCCGGCGGCGCGGCCGCTGACGACGATCTCGCTGTTGCCGACCGCCAGCACGCCGGCGATCTTGCCGTCGCCGACCGCCACCCGGGTGAGGCGCGGGGTCGCGACGACGGTCGACTGCCCGGTGCGCAGCGCGACCGGGGTCATCGTCTCGGCGAACGCGCCGAGGGGAGCCGCGGTGACGCCGGTCACGGCGGCGGCGATGGTGAGCGAACGAAGGGTCTGAAGCAAAGCGAGTTCTCCCGCATCCTTAGCGCGAGTCGGTTGAACGCAGTATGCCAGAACGCTCCGTTGACCGTGCGTTGACACGCCGTTGACACAAAGTCAATTCTTCCGGAACGGTCTTTTCAGCGCGGTTCGGGGCGTGTACGATGCGGCCACGATGCAGGTCAACGGCACGTCCACACTCGTTTTCATCGCAGCCGCGATGATCGCGCTCGGCTCACCGGCCGGCGCGCAGAGCACGGGCGCGCAAGCGGCCGGCGTCACACTGACCGCGACCCGCGTGGTGGGGTCGCAGTCGGTTCGCATCACCGGCACGGCACCCGCCGCACGACCGCTGGACGTCGCGCTGTACGGAACGTACTCGCGCGATCTTCCGACGGTGCTGCTCAGCCGCCGTTCGATCGCCACCGATGCGGCCGGACGCTACGACGCGACGCTTTCGATCGCGCCCGGCTTCTTCCGCAACTCGATCCTCACCGTCGTCGTCGATTCCGTGCCGGCCGGTTCCGGCGCTCGCGCGACGATCACCGTCCAACCTCCGAACGTACCGGCCCCGCCGGACGACATCCCCGCCTCCGTGCGCTAGCACATCAGAATAAGGAGATTCACATCATGACCAAGACGATTCGCACCATCCTCGCCGACGACGCGGGCCAGGGCCTCGCCGAGTACGGTCTCATCCTCGGCCTCGTCGCCGTGCTCTCGATCGCGGCCGTCACGTTCCTGAGCGGCAAGATCCAGGGCCTGCTGAGCAACGTCGGCTCGAGCATCTGAGGTCGCACGCATGAACTCGGGGCTTGCCGTCGTCGTCGGTCTCGTGGGCGTTCAGGCTATCGCTGCCGCGCTCGTGCTGCACACCCGCATCGACGACGTTCTCTCCATCATCCGATCGGCGTTCTCGTGATGCTGCGCGCGCTCCGCGACGACCGGGGGCAAGGACTGGGCGAATACGCCTTGATCCTCGGCTTCGTCGCGGTGCTGTGCGTCGGCGCGGTCATCTTCATCGGCCAACAGATCCTCGGCAGCTATCAGGACATCGGAACGACCTACCCGTGAGCGCCGCCGCGATCGTCCTGATCCTCGTCACCTGCGCCGCCGCGGCGGTCGACGTCCGCACGCGCAGGATCCCCAACGCACTCACCGGCGCCGCGGCAGTCGCGGCGCTCGCGGTGCACGTTCCCGACGGCGCGGGCGCGGTCGCGCTCGCCGTCGCCGCCATGGCCGCGGCGTTTCTGGCCGGCATGCTCGCGTTCTCCGCGGGCTGGTTCGGCGGCGGCGACGTCAAGCTGGTCGCCGCGTGCTGCGGGCTGGCGGGCTTTCCCGGCTCGCTCTCGCTGATGCTCTACGTCCTCGTCGCGGGCGCGCTGCTCGCCGTGATCACCGCCGCGCTGCGCGGCCGGCTGGTCGCGCTCGTGCGCAGCACGATCGCCGTCGCCTCGTACGGCGCGCCGACCGAAGCGGATCCGCTGCCGTACGGCGTCGCGATCGCCGCGGGCGGCTTCGTCTACGCGATCTCCACCATCGTCCCCGCCATGAGGCTGCCCGTATGAAGAACGCCCGCCGGATCCCGCTGATCGTCGGCGTGCTGCTCGCGCTGGGCACGGGCGTGCTTCTGCTGAACTACCTGGGCTCGCTGCGCGGCTCCGACGCGGCCGTGCCGACGAAGCACGTCTTCGTCGCGCTGCGCGACGTCCCGGCCCGCGCGCTGCTGAGCGCGTCGTTCTTCACCGAAGTCACGCGCCCGGCGAACGAGACCGACGCCGACGCGATCACCGACCGCAAGCAGATCGCGGGCAAGTACTCGCTGATCACGATCCCGGCCGGCAGCGTCGTCACCGGCGCGAAGATCAGCGAGGCGGGCGCGAACGCGCTGCCCGCGCGGCTCCCGTTCGGGATGCGCGCGGTCAGCATCTCGATCGACCGCGTCAAAGGCGTCGCCGGGCTGATCCAGCCGGGCGACCGCGTCGACGTGGTCGCCGTTCCGCCGCGCGTCGGTTCCGAAGTGCCGCGCGCCTCGGCGATCCTGCGCGGCGCGCTGGTGCTCGCGATGGGCAACGCCGTCGAGACGACGAGCGCGACCCCCAGCCCCGACAACCAGAACCTCACCACCGTGACGCTCGCGCTGACGCCGAAGCAAGTCGATCTGCTCGCGTCGGCCGACTTGAACACGACGCTGCGCCTCGCGCTGCGCCCGCCGAAGGAGCCGGTTCGCGCGTTCGCCGCGGAACCGCTCGTGCTCGGCGCCCCCGAACGCCAGGCCGCTCCGCCGCCCGCGCCCGCACCCGCGGCGCCGCAGCCGGCCCCGACGCCGGCGCTGGTCGCCGCCGCGCCGAGGCCCGCGGCCGCGCCGCCGGTGCAGACGTCCGGCGTGACGGTGATCGAGCTCGACCGCATCTCGGCCGCGACGTCGTCGCGGCCATGAGCCCGCGCGTCGTCGTCGTCGTCGGCGCGAAGGGCGGCGCCGGCGCGTCGAGCACCGCGATGCGCCTGGCGGAGCAGCTTCCGTCGAACGGCCCGCGCTTCATCGTCGACGCGGACCTCGGCGGACGCCGCGCGCACGCGGTGTGGTACGACGTGGCCGGGAAGCTCGACCTCGCGCGCGTCCCCGGCGCGCCGGCGATCTGCACGAAAGGCGCGTTGTCGATCGTCGAGCTGGCGCGTTCGTACGAAGACGGCTTCACGGTCACCGTCGACGCGGTCGAGCAGTTCGCCGCGAAGCTGCCGCCCGACGCGCTCGTGGTGGTCGACGCGCCGCAGCCGTTCGCCGCGACCGTGCGGCCGTTCGTGACGCACGCGGCGAAGGTCGTCGTGCTGACCGAGCCGACGCTGCTCGGCGTCGGCTCGGCGAAGTCGATGCTGGGCTCGCTGGAACGCTTCGGCGTTCCGGCGGCGCGCATCGCGTTCGCGCTGTTCGATCTGCGCGGCAACGCGGAGCTGCGCACGCGCGAGATCGAGAGCGCGCTCGGAATGAGCGTCGCGGCCGACCTGCCGCAGCCGCGCGACCGCGGCTTTACCAAGACGTTCGCGCGCTTCGCCGAAGCGCTCGCGTCGGCGCCCGCCGGCGAGCCGCTCGGCGGGCTGCGGCCCTCAGCGGCGAACCCGATCGGCGACCGGCGTTCCGCCGTGCGCAACGTTCCGCCGGCCGCGCCCACGCAGCCGTTCCCAGGCTCGTCCAGCGGCCCGGCGACGGTCTTCACGACGCCGTTCGCGGACGCGGAGTCGCCGGCGCACGAGCGGCTCAAGACCGAGCTGCACGCGACGATGCTCAAGAAGATCGACTTCCTCGCCGCCGCGCGCGCGCACACCGACGAGCAGAAGCTGGCCGAGCTGCGACAGCAGGTCGACACGATCGCCGACGACTTCCTCGCCTCGCGCAAGGACGTGGCGTCGGCCGAGCACGCGACGCGCATCCGCCAGGAAGTGATCGAAGAGGCGCTCGGCCTCGGCCCGCTCGAGAGCCTGCTCCACGAGCCGGACATCACCGAGATCATGGTCAACGGCCACGCGAACGTGTACGTCGAGCGCGCCGGCGAGATCGAGCGCACCGAGAAGCAGTTCGTCGACGACGGCCAGGTCCGGCTGGTGATCGAGCGGATCATCGCGCCGATCGGCCGCCGGCTCGACGAGTCGAGCCCGATGGTCGACGGCCGCCTCCCCGACGGCTCGCGCGTGAACGCGATCGTCGCGCCGCTCGCCATCGACGGCCCCACGCTGACCATCCGCCGCTTCGGCACCAAGCGCTTCGGCGTCGATGATTTGATCCGCGTCGGCGCGATCACGCCGCCCGTGCTGGACTTTCTCCGCGCCGCGGTCGAGGCGCGGCTGAACATCGTGGTCAGCGGCGGGACCGGCTCCGGGAAGACGACGCTGCTGAACGGGCTGTCGAGCTTCATCCCCAAGCGCGACCGCATCGTGACGATCGAGGACGCCGCCGAGCTGAAGCTCGTGCAGCCGCACGTCGTCCGCTTGGAGTCGCGCCCGGCGAACCTCGAAGGCAAGGGCGCGATCGGGATTCGCGAGCTGGTGCGCAACTCGCTGCGCATGCGCCCCGACCGGATCGTGGTCGGCGAGTGCCGCGGCGGCGAGGCGCTCGACATGCTGCAGGCGATGAACACCGGTCACGACGGCTCGCTCACGACCGTTCACGCCAACACGCCGCGCGACGCCCTTTCGCGCATCGAGACGATGGTGATGATGGCCGGATTCGACCTCCCGGTCCGCGCAATCCGCGAACAGATCTCGGGCGCCGTCGACCTCATCATCCAGACCGCGCGCCTGCGCGACGGCAGCCGCAAGATCATGAGCATCACCGAGGTCGTCGGGATGGAAGGCGACGTGATCACCATGCAGGAGATCGTCGCGTTCCAGCAGCGCGGGATGAACGAGGACGGCAGGGTCCAGGGCGACTTCGCCTTCAGCGGCGTCCAGCCGCAGTGCGTCTCGCGCTTCGAGGAGCTCGGGATCGCGTTCGAGCGCGAAGAGCTCTCGACGATGGTTTCGGCGGGAGGTCTGTGGTGAGCGCCGTGATGCAGCTCGGGATCGTCGCCGGCGTCGCGGCCTCCGTCGCGCTGTTCTGGATCTCCGTCGCGGGACGCGCCGAAGCGGCGTTCCGCGCCTTTCGCTCGCGCGGTCCGAAGCAGCCGAAGGGCCAGCGCGAGGCGCGCGGACCGCTCGCGGCGCTCGCGCGGCGCAAGAAGAGCACAACGTTCATGCCGCAGCTCGAGGGCGCGCTCCGGATGATCTCCGGCTCGCTGCGCGTCGGCCTCGGCTTGCGACAGGCTTTGGTCGTCGTCGCCGAAGAGCTCGCCGAGCCCGCGAAGAGCGAGTTCGCGCGGGTCGTCGGCCGCACGAACCTCGGCGTGAGCATCCTCGACGCGCTCGACGAGCTCGCCGAACGGATGCCCAGCAGCGAGCTGTCCATGACGGTGCGCGCGATCCGCGTGCAGTCGACGACCGGCGGCGATCTCGCCGACCTGCTCGAGACGATCGCCGACACGATCAAGGCGCGCCGGACGCTCGACCGCAAGGTGAAAGCGCTGACGGCAGAAGGGCGGATCAGCGCGTACGTGATCCTCGCGCTCCCGGTCGGCGTCGGCATCTTCCTCGGCCTGACGCAGCCGCGCATGGGGCACGCCCTGCTGACGTCGGGGATCGGCCACGCATCGATCGCGGTGGTCGCCGTGCTCGAAGGCCTCGCCTCGTTCATCATCGCCCGCATGCTGAAGGTGGAGCTGTGATCGGCGTCCCGACGCTCGCGCTCTCCGCGGTCGCCGCGGTCAGCGCCTTCGGCGTGGTCCTCGCGTTGCCGCAGCGCTCGGCCGCGTCGCGCATCGTGAAGGATCTCGAGCGCCGCCCGAACGACGGCCCGGCGCAAGCGCTCACCGAGCGCGTGCTCGACGGCCGCAAGCTCGACGCGCTGCGCGCGAAGTTTCTCGCGGCCGGCTGGCACGGCGTGACCCCGGCCGCGTTCGTCGCCCGCTGCGCTGGGTTCGCCGGCGGCGGCGCGGCGCTCGCGCTCGCCGCGTCGTGGCTGCTGCACTTCAGCCTCACGCTCGCCGTCTGCGCGGTGCTCGTCTTCGGGCTGGGCGCCGGTCACCTGCCGTTCTCGCAGATGAACGGCGCGGCGAAGCGGCGCGCGAAAGAGATCTCGCGCGCGCTCCCCGATCTGCTCGACACGCTCGCCGCCACGGTTCGCGCCGGGCTCGCGCTCAACGCGGCGCTCGCGCACGCGGCCGAGGCCGTCCCCGGGGCGCTGCGCGACGAGCTGCGCATGACGCTCGCCGAGATTCGCCTCGGGCGCGGCCGCGCCGACTCCCTGCGCGCGCTCGCCGCGCGCGTCGACAACGAGGAGATCGGTTTGATGGTGCGCGCGATGGTGCAGGCCGAACGGCTCGGCGCCAACCTCTCGGCGGTTCTCGCCGGGCTCTCCGAAGAGTCGCGCGAGCGCCGCGTCCTCAAAGCCGAGGAGATCGCCGCGTCGCTGCCCGTCAAGATGGTGCTGCCGATGGCGTTCTTCATGCTGCCCGCGCTCTTCGTCATGATCTTCGGCGCCGTCGCCGCGGACTATTTCTCGAGGTAATGATGACCGTTTCGACCTTGCTCGCCGCGTCCGGAGTCTTCGCCGCGCTCGCCTTCACGGGAACCGCGGCGGCACGCTCCCTCGTGCGCGGCGCTCAGCCGTTCGAGGACGGCCCGCCGCCGGGGCGCCCGAACGTCGCGGCGATCGTCGCCGCCGGCGCACTCCTCGGAGCGGGTGCGGCCGCGCGTTCCGCGGGTTTGCCGGAGCTCGGCCTCTGCGCGGTGCTGACGCTCGTGCTCGCCGGGGTCTGCTACGCCGACATGCGCTGCGGTCTCGTCCCCGACGTCTTCACGCTGGCGCCGCTGGCCGCCGTGCTCGCCGGCGACGCGCTGCTCCACCAGTGGAGCGCGCTCGCCGCGGTGCTGATCGTCGCCGGGCCGTTCGCGCTCGCCGCTCGGCTCTCGAAGGGCCGCGGGATGGGCTGGGGCGACGTCAAGCTGGTCGCGCTCGGCGCGGCGGTGCTCGGCGCCGAGCCCGCGCTGCTCGGGTTCGTCGCGGCCTGCTTCGCCGCGGTCGCCGTGGCGGCGGTTCGCGGGCGGCGCTCCACGGCGATCGCGTTCGCACCGTACCTCGCCTGCGCGATCGCGGTCGGCGTCGCCGTGCGCGGTGTCGCATGATGCGCGTGTTGCGAAACCTCCGGACCGGCGCGGTGATCGCCGGCAGCGTCCACGTTGCGGCGACGCCGGGTTCGCGTGAGCTGCGCCTTCTCGCCCGCGACGTCGTTCGGCACGACGACGGGCTCTGGCTCGACGGCTGCGTCGAGATCGACACCTTCGGGATGCGCGCCGGCATCGACGTCATCTTCCTCGACGCACGGGGCGGCGTGCTCGCGACGTATCGCCGCATCCCGCCGAACCACCGGCCGATCCGCTGCGCGCACGCGAGCAGCGCGGTTCAGCTCGGCATCTCGCCCGACCGCGATCTCCGCCATGGCGACGTCCTCGTCCTCGACTGAGCGCGTGAAGCGCTGGTCGGTGACCGGCGCCGTTCTGGCGGCGCTCGCGGGAACGAACGCGGCGAGCGCGCTGCTCGTGCCGCCGGGCGACGGCGATCTCGGCTGGCAGCACTGGCTCGGCGCGCAGGTGCTGCACGCCGGCATCCCGCACGCGCTCGGCGCCGAGTCGTTCGCGGCCGCCGGCGCTCCGTGGGTCCCGCAAGAGTGGCTGTTCTGCACGCTGCTCGCCGTCGCGCGAAACCACGGGCTGGAGTCGCTGTTCGCGCTCGCCGTCGGCCTCTGCGCCGCGCTCGCTCTCGGCTGCGTCGCCCTCCGCTGCGCGCGCCACGGCGCGCAGCCGCTCGCGACGGCGCTCGTGCTGGTGTTCGTCGACGTCGCGATGTCGCAAGCGCTCGGCGTGCGCGTGCAAGTCGTCGCGTGGGCGCTGCTCGCCGCGTTTCTTCTCGTCCTCGAGCTGCCCGGGCGTTCTGGCTGGTGCGCCGTCCTGATCGCCGTTGCGTGGGCGAACCTGCACGCGAGCGCGATGCTGGCGCCGGCGCTCGCCGCCGCCGCCGCGCTCGGAAGCGTCGCGCAGGGCGATCGCCGCGCCGCCGCGCGCGACGCGGTGCTCGCGCTCGCCTGCGGCGCCGCGGTCTGCGCGACGCCGCTCGGCGTCGCGCTCCCGGAATACGCCGTCGCCCTCATGCGCAGCCCGATCCGGCACTGGATCCAGGAATGGCACGCGCCGTCGTTCGGCGATCTCTCGTTCCTGCTCGGAGCGCTCCCGGTGATCGCGCTGGCCGCGGCGGCGGTTCCGCGCGCCGCTCCCGCCCGGCGGCGCTCGCTCGCGCTGGCGCTGCCCTTCTGCTACCTCGCCGCCGGCGCGGTACGAAACGTCCCGCTTGCCGCGATCGCGTGCGCGCCGCTCGCCGCCTGCGCGCTGAGCGCGCTGCTGCCCTCGCTGGCGGCGTTTCGGCTCCGCGCGGGCCGCGCGCTCGCGACAGTGACCATCGCCGTCTCCTTCACCGGTGCGGCCGGCGCGACGGCGCTCGCGGCGCACGGCGCGCACGATGCGCGGCCGCTGCACGGGATCGCCGCGCTGGCCCGCGCGCCCGGGGACCACCGTCTCTTCTGCGAGGATTTCGCGTGGTGCGGACCCGCGCTCGACACCGGGCGGATCGCGGTGTTCGTCGACGGCCGCGCCGACCCGTTTCCGCTCCGCGTCTGGAACGAGTACGACACGATTCTCCACGCCCGCGCGGGGTGGCGCGCGATCCTTCGGCGACGCCGGGTCGACGCGATTCTCGCGCACCGCGGGAGCGCTCTCGACCGAGCGGCGCGGACCGCCGGCTGGACCGTCGCCGACGAGGCGCCGGTGCGGCTCCTGGTCCGGTCCGGCCGGAGCTAGGCTCGCCGGAGGGCGTTCTACCCGATTTTGGGTATGGACGGCGGCTCGCGACCGGGGACGAGGACGAGCGTTGGACGGCGGTACCCGCGAGCCGCGTCCGCGCAACGGATTGTGGCACTTACGCGGCACTGGAGCCGAGCTGACAGGGTATAGTCGTGATCCGGGGGTGATCGAGTCAACGGCAAAAACGCCCCGGAGAAGGCGGGTCCAGTGGGAATCGCGACGACCTACGAGACGGATGCGAGCCGAGTTCCCATCGACGCGCTCCCGCTCGCGGCGGCCGTCTATGACGCCCGCGAGTTACGCATCCTCGGGGCGAACCGCGCCGCGGCCCGGCTTCTCGGGTACACCGTCGCCGAGCTGAAGCTGCTGCGCTTGAACGACGTCATGGACCACGATCAGCTCGCGCTGCTGCGCGCCTCGGTCGCCGCATCCGGCACGTCGACCGATTTTCGCGGCCCGTTCCGCTTGCGCGGAAAGAACGGCGACGAGATCGCCGTGGACGCCGCCGGGGCTCAGACGAGCATCGACGCCCGGCCGGCGCGCCTGGTGCTGCTCCGCCCCACCGAGCCGGTCTCGGCGCCCGTCGCCGCGGGCCTCCGCGCGGAGAGCGAGACGACCGACGCGCCGCTGCTGATGTGGACGACGGACACGCGCCTTCGGCTCGCGACCTCCGTGAGCACGCTCGCGAACGGGTTCGCCGCGCGCTCGCGCGGGATCATCGGCACCCCGATCGCGCGCCTGTTCGCCAACCTCGACGGCGCCGCCGCCGCGCTGCAGGCGCACCGAAGCGCCCTCGAAGGCACGCCGTCGGAGTACGAGGTGCACAGCGGCAACAGGCATTACCGGTGTTTCGTCGATGCGCTCCGCGATACGGAGCGCGAGATCGTCGGCGTCATCGGCCTGGCCTTCGAGATCTCGGAGCAGTTCAACCTGAAGCGCGCGCTGAACAACGCCCGCTCCTCGCTGCGCATCGCCGAGGAGACCGCGCGGGTCGGTACGTTCGAGCTCGATGTCGCGACCGGTCAACTGACCTGGTCCAAAGAGCTGCGGCGCCTGCTGGACGTGCCGCCCGAGGCCCCGGTCACCGGCGAGACGTTCTTCAGCAAGGTCCATCCGGAAGACCGCGCGATGCTGCGCCGCGCCCTGCGCGAGGCGCGCAAGCGCTGCGTTCCCTTCCACATCGAGCACCGCGTCGTGCTCGCGAGCGGCGTGGAGCGCTGGCTCGAATCGAGCGCCCAGCCCGTGCGCGGGACGGACGATCGCGTCGCGAAGCTGCACGGCGCCGCAACCGACATCACCGCGCGCAAGAAGATCGAAGCCGAGCTCGCGTTCCTCGCGCACTACGATCCGCTCACCGGGCTGCCGAACCGCACGCTCCTTACCCAGCGCCTGACGGACGCGATCGCCGATGCACGCCGGCGCGACGGCGTCGTGAGCGTGATCTTCGTCGACCTCGATGGTTTCAAGCGGATCGCCGACAGCTACGGCCTGAGTGAGAGCGATCAGACGATTCGAAGCTGCGCCGAACGTATCCGGCGATGTACCGCGCCGCGCGACACCGTCGCCCGCATCTCGGGCGACAAGTTCGTCGTCGTGCTCGCCGACGTCGAAAAGCCTCAAGGCGCCGCGCGGACGGTGAAGCAGATTCAAGCGGCGCTCGCCGAGCCGGTGGCGCTCGGAACGATCCAGGTGGGGCTCCGGGCCAGCTACGGGATCAGTTGCTACCCGGGCGACGGCGACTCGGCGGAGCAACTGATCGGGTTCGCCGAGATGGCGATGTCCCGCGCGAAGCAGACGCGCCGGGGCGACTTCGCGTTCTTCGAGTCGCAGGACCAGCACGCGGCGACGCAGCGGCTGCGGCTCGAGCACGAGCTGCGCGACGCGATCCGCAACCGCCACCTCGAGGTGTATTACCAGCCGATCGTCGACGCACGCACGCGGCGCGTCGACGGCGTCGAGGCGCTCGTCCGGTGGCAGCATCCCGGCGACGGCCTCCAGTCGCCGGCAGGCTTCATCCCGCTCGCCGAAGAGACCGGCTTGATCGTTCCGCTCGGGGAGTACGTGCTGCATGAAGCGCTCACCGCGGCCGCGGCGCTGCACCGCGCCGGGTACCCCGAGCTGCGCGTCGCGGTGAACCTGTCGCCGCGCCAGCTCGTCGAGGAGACGCTCGCCGAGATGGTGCGGTCGGCCTTGGCCGAGAGCGGGGTTCCGCCGCGGCTGCTCGATCTCGAGGTCACCGAATCGTACCTCGTCACCGACCCCGCGCGCGCCGCGGCGCTGCTCGAGAAGCTGGCCGCCCTCGGGATTCGCATCGCACTCGACGACTTCGGCACGGGCTACAGCGCGCTGAGCTTCCTGCGCCAGTTCCCGGTGCACCAGCTCAAGCTCGACCGTTCCTTCGTCACCGAGCTCGAGCAGAACGTCACCTCGCGCGCGATCGCGGCGACGATCATCAACCTCGCGCACACGCTCGACATGCGTTCGCTGGCCGAGGGCGTGGAGACGTACGCGCAGTACTGCGCGCTCGACGAGCTGGGCTGCGAGGCGTTTCAGGGCTATCACTTCGCCCGTCCGATGCCCTTCGGCGCGCTGATCGAGCACCTGCGCGCAGCGGGCTGACCGGCGCGCTCAGCTCAGCGCGGCGCGGCGACCAGCGCGCGGACGACGGTCTCTTCGCCGCGGTTGCGCGCATAGTGCAGGGCGATCAGATAGGTCGAGCGCTCCGCCGAGTCGGGGAGCGGAAGCGCGGCGTGCGACGCGCCGGCGGCGACGCGGGTCTCGGTGATCGCGGCGCCGCTCGCGTCTTCCAGCTCGATCCGGACCGGACCGGGCTGCGGCGCGATGCGCAGCCGCAGGAGCCGGCCGGCGCGCGCGGCGCCGTCGATGCGCACGATGTCGCCCGCCGGGACGGGCCGGAGCGCACCGGGCGCCGCTTCGCCGGCGAAGGCTGTCGCGGAAGGCGACGGGAGCGGCGAGGCGGTCGCGGGCGTTGCGGCGACCGGCGGCACGTCGAGGCTCGAGACCGCCTTCGTCGCGCCGCGGTGGACGGTGATCTGCACCGTCATCGGCAGCCCGGCGTAGCCGTGCGGAACCGCGAGCCGGACGGTTCCAGCGCGCCGGAACGGCGCGCTGGAGACGACGGTCCCGCCGGCGTCGAGCAGCGCGACGGTTCCGCGCTCGCCGGCCGCGAGGTACGATGCGAGCACGGTCTCGCGCCCGCCCGGCGCGACGTCCCGCTTCGCCGAGAAGGAACGCACGGCGGCCGGCGCCGCGAGCGCCGGAAGCTTCGGCTGCGGGAAGCGGGCCGCGGCCGCGCGCGGCGAAGCGCTCCCGCTCGAGCCGTGCGCGAACGCGAGCGGTGCGACGCCCGCGACGATCGCGCCGGCGCCCAGCGCGAAGAGCGCCGCAGCCGGCGCGAGAACCGCGGCGATGCCGCGCGGTGCGGGCGGGCGCGGCGCATCGACGCGCAGTGCGACCTCATCCGAGTGAAGCTCGAGGAAGAGCGCCTCGTACGCGCCGCTCCGCGGCGTGGTGACGGCGAACCGCGCACAGCTCATCGCGCCGCTCGCCGCGACCAGCAAACCCAGCTCCTCGGTCGCGCCGCCGCGCTTCACGCCGACGAGACGGCCGGTGACCTCGGAGGCGTTCGCGGCCAGCTTCACGGCATACCATGCGCGCCGGTTGCGGCGCTCGACGCGCTCGACGCGCACGTCCGCAACGACCCCGCCGGAGGCGAACTGCAGCACCGTCGCCGCACCGCGGCGGCTGCGCCGCGCCGGCTCGCGCGGTGCGTAGGCGACGATCGCGCTCACGCGGTGATCGCCGGCTCGGCGGGCTGGGCCGCCATGCACGTCAGCGCGCGGCGGCGCGCCTCTTCGCTGTTGCACGAGAGCAGCGCGCGCGCGGCGTCGCGAGCGGTCTGGAAGTCGCCGGTCGCGGCATGGAGCTCCGTGATGCGGGTGAGGACCTCGACGTAGAGCGCTTCGTAGCGCTCCGCTTGGCGCTCGAGACACGGCTCGGGCGCCTCGGCGGCGAGGACGCGATCGGCGTAGATGCGCTGCGCGACCCGGTAGTGGTGCTTCGCGCCGTCGACCGCGCCGCGCGCGTCGTCGATGCGGCCCTGCTCGATGCGGTCGACGAACCGATGGACGTCGACCGCGACCGCGCGAACGTTCACGCGAACCTCGCCGGCCGTCTCGAAGTAGCGCTGCGGGTCGATCGCCGGCGCGGCTTCCGCGATCGCACGACGGATGCGGCTGAGCGTCGTGCGCAGCCCTTGCGACGCGACGGCGTGGCTGACGCCCGGCCAGAACGCTTCGAGCAGCTTCTCGCGCGTCGTCCGGCACTCCGGCTGCAGGACGGCGAAGGAGAACACTTGCTGGTCGCGCCGCCGCGAGAACGGGACGGGACGGCCGGCGATCTCGCAGCGGAACCGGCCGAACATCGTCACCGCCATCAGCGGTGGGATGCTCATCGTCATCCGCACGTCGGCGGCCGCATCGGTCGCCGGCGCGGCGAGGCGGGCCAGGATCCGGTACGGCCGCAGCCCGCTGCGCGTGCGCACGATCGGAAGGCCGAGCTGCTCGAGCCGCTCCGTCTCGTGGTCCCCGGCGGGCCAGCCTTTGCGCAGCGCCGAGAAGAACGCTTCGTAGGAGGCGGCGTCTTCGAACCCTTCGCGCTCGACGAACTCCAGCAGCAGGTGGCCGTTGCGCTGCCGCCAGTGCATGAACGCGTCGCGCAGCGAGCGCCGGTTCTCGGCGGCGTCGCGCACGAGCCACTCGGTCGCGAGCGCCCAGCCGTCGGTGTCGTGGAGGAGCTGCGCGGCGTCGTCGGGGCCGCACGCGATCCCGTGCGCGGTCGCGAGCCGTTCCACCTCATCGCTCTGAAAGGCCAGCGTCTCGTCGGAGCACGCTCGCGCAAAGCCGCGCGCGATCAAGCTTTCCGCGCGAAGGCGGCGGCGCGAGCGGCCGACGAGCACGAGCTTGCGCTCCAGCTCGCCGCCGAGGATCGCGTCGACGAGCTCGGCGTAGGCGTCGGGCGCGATCTGGTCGACGTCGTCGAGCACGACGGTCTCGAGCGCCGGCGTCGTCGCGACGATCGCCCGCAGCCGGTCCGCGTCGGCGCGCGCCGGAACGCGCACGTATGCGGCGTGGCCTTCGCTGCGCGCGACGTATTGCCGAGCGGCGAACGTCTTCCCCGAGCCGACGGGACCGCACACGATGCGGACCGGGGCGTCGCAGGCCGACTCGAGCCATTCCACCACACGGCGGCGCTCGACCCCGTTGAAAACGGGCCGCGCGCACACGGACAGCGTAAGACCCGGACCAACCAAAGCAGCCTCCATACTGAGCTTCCGGGCTTTTTTCATCGTCACGCCGATGCGCGCGCTTGAGGGTTTTTCGCGCTCCCCGCGCCCGGTGTGCGACGGGTCACCGTTTGCAAAGAATGCGTTAGAGCGGGACCGCGCCGGCGTATCCGGTGAGCTCCACGTAGCCCTGCCCCAGGTGACGCCCCGTCGTCGCATCGGCGACGTCGACGGCGCCTTCCCAGTACGAAACGCCCTCGACCAGATTCGCCAGCTCCTGATCCCGCACGAGCGGGGTCAGGAGCACGTCGAGCCCCGCCGGCGGCACGCGCACGCGCCACCCGCTGGGATACACGGCGCCGGAATGCGGGCTCGTCCAGGTGCCCTGCGCCTGGGCGATCACGTCCGCGCTCCGCAGATACCGCACGCCGCCGCCGCGCTCGATCAGCGATCCGCTCGACTCCGGCGTCAGCGAGCCGTCCTTCCGCCGCAAGCGGTAGAGCATGAGCTCACGCCGGTCGTCGAGCTGGATCGAGTACCAGTCCCAGCCCGCCTGATCGCCCTGCAGCTCGTCGGAGCCGAACTCGTGATCCATCCACGACGTCCCCTCGACCGCAAGCCGCTCGCCGCCGTAGCGCAGCGTCCCCGACGTGCGCAGCCGCGTCATCGAGTAGTAGTGTGACGCGCACGTCGCGCACGCCGCCTTGAGCGAGACGCCGTCGTGCCCGTGCACCGCCGGCGGCTTTTCGGCGACGTCCGTCAGCTCCAGCCCGACGTCTCCGGCGAACGCCCGCATCGTAAACGGCGCATCTCCGCGCAGCGACCAGTCGCCGGCGACGACGTCGAGCGTGCGTTCCGACGCGCGTCCCATCCCGAGCGCCTCGCGCGCGAACCGCTCGAAGTACACGAACCGTCCTCCGCGCTCGTCGGTGATCGCCAAGTGCGCCGGAAAGAGCTGATGCCGCCGCCACGCCGACGCGCCGCGCACCGCCCGCGGGTCCCCCGGCCGCAATCCGAACCGGAAGAACGTCAGCTCGTACCCGAACCGCCGCCCGTCGCGAGCGCGCAGGTGCCCCGTGTAGTACCACCACTCGCTCTGAAACCCCGCATGCGCCGCATGATCCCGAGGAAACACGAACCCCCAACCGCGCCGCGCATTGAGAAACCCCAAGCGCGTGGTCCCCGGCGCACCCTTCGACAAGCTCAGGGTGACACGGGGGAGGCTCTTCCGCGTACCGGGCAACTCCACGACCCCGCCACCCCCACCCCCATCGCGCGCAACGCCACGCTCCCCTCGCATCGTGCCGAGCGGTGCGGCGTACACTTCGTCGCGGGGCACTGCGAGCGGTCGCGAAGCCAGGATGGCGAGAGCGACCGCGAGCGTAGCGACCGCGAGCGTAGCGACCGCGCGCGCAGGAA
>DASWRW010000018.1:0-5211 GCA_036402975.1 Candidatus Elarobacter sp.
CGGCGCGGATCTGATCGTGCTGTCCCACCTGCGCTGGCCCTGGGTCTGGCAGCGGCCACAACAGCTGATCTCCCGGTTGGCGCCGGTCCGCGCCGCGGCGGGCGGGCGGACCTGGTTCGTGGAGGAGCCGATCGGTGGACCGGTTACCGAGCCGGAGTTGTGGACCGAGCAGATCGACGGCCTGACCCGGGTCCGGCTGGTGGTTCCCAGCCGCAGCGGGGAGGTGGAGTACCTCGGCTTCGATGACCCGGCCACCTCGGCGTACGGGAGCATGCTGGCCGAGCTGCTGGCAGCCGAGGGTCGTACCGTCGCGCCGGACGTGTGGCTGTTCACCCCGATGGCCTTCGACATCGCGCAGCGGCTGGGCGCTCGCCGGCTGATCTATGACGTGATGGATGACCTGTCCTCCTTCGCCGACGCGCCGCAGGGCCTGCTGCTGCGCCAGCGCCGGCTGCTCGCCGAAGCGGCGGTCGTCTTCACCGGCGGCCGCAGCTTGCACCGCGGCATCAGCAGTCAGCGCAGGCACGGCGTGCACCTGTTCCCCAGCGGGGTCGACACCGCCCACTACGCCAGGTCGCGCGCGCTGCGCCAACCCCGGGACCGGCGGGTCGCCGGCTATGTCGGCGTCATCGATGAGCGGCTCGACCTCGACCTGGTCGGCCGGCTCGCTGAAGAGTTGCCCGACTGGACGATCCGGATGGTGGGCCCGGTCACGAAGATCGATGAAGGCCTGCTGCCCCGGCGAGCCAACATCGAGTACACCGGAATGACGGCCTATGACCAGCTGCCGGAGGCGATGGCGGGCTTCGACGTCGCGCTGATGCCGTTCGCGCTGAACGAGCACACCCACAACATCTCGCCGACGAAGACGCTGGAGTACCTCGCGGCCGGCTTACCCGTCGTCGGCACCGCGGTGCCGGACGTGGTCGCCGACCACGCCGACGTCGTCTACGTCGCGCGCGACCGCGACGACTTCATCGCGCAGGTCGAAACGGCGCGCACGCGCGACGAGGTGCGCGCCGCGCGCGGCGACGAGAAGGCGCGCGCCGCGACGTGGGACGCGATCGCCGCCGCGATGCGCGGCGATCTCGAGGCGGCGGGGATCGTCTACGCGGCGGCCAGCCCGGCGCGCAAGAACTCGGCCGCCTTCGCGTAGCACGGGCAGGACACGGCGGCGAGCCGGGCGCCGTCGGTGACGCGCACCCGCGCGTAGCCGTGCGAGACGAGGCCGTCGTCGACGAAGCGGCCGAGCACCGTCACGACGCTCGCGCGGCGCACGCCGAGCATCATCGCGACCACGTCCTGGGTGATCTGGATCTCGTCGCCGACCCGGTCGCGCGTCGTCAGCAGCCACTTCGCCAGCCGCTGCTCGATCGTGTGGCGCGCGTTGCAGGCGACCCACTGCCCGCGAATCGCCTGGACCGCCGAGACGTAGCGGCGCGACGCGTCGCGCAGCGAGCTGTCGCGGTCGAGCGCTTCGATGAAGATCTGCGCGTCGAGCCGCCCGAAGCGGCCGGGCGACTGCACGATCCAGGTGTCCGGCGTGCGGCGCGAACCGAGCACCAGCTCGATGCCGAGGAAGCCTTCCGCGCCGGCGGCGTCGACCTCGACGTTCGCGTCGCCGTCGAGCGGGCGCAGCGTCGAGACGATCCCGGAGAGCGGAAACCACACCGCGTCGATCGGCGTGTTCGGCGATTGCAGCACGTCGCCGATCCCGCCGCCGTGCGCGGTCATGCGCATCTCGAACAGCGACCGCGTGGCCGGCGCGAGGCTGCTGAGGAATCGGTTCTTTTCGGCCGTACCGGCAAGCATCGTGGAAATGTCATACCCGGACATTTGTGGTGCTAGCGCACATTTATAGGCCGTTCGTCCTAGTTTGACCCGCGCGTACCGGGGCACGCCGGAGCGGCCGCATGCCGGCGCGGCATTCGCGTCAGGCCGGGACGTCGACGGCGGTCAGCTCCATCGTGAGGCGCACGACCGTGCGCGCTTGGTGGGTGCGGATCTCGACGCCGTTCATCAGCGCGCGCATCAGCGGCAAACCGCGGCCGCGCTCGTCGCGGCGCTGCGCCGGCTTCCACTTGCCGTCGTCCTCGATCGTGATCTGCAGCGTGGCGCCGTCGGCTTCGGCGTGCACGCGCACCACGCCGGGCGGCCCCGCGTAGGCGTGCTCGACCGCGTTCGCGAGCGCTTCGCCGACCGCGGTCAGCAGCGAGAAGCGCCGGTCGTCGTCGAGCCCCAGCCGCTGCGCGTAGCGCTCCAGGCTGCGCCGCACCAGCGGCACCGCCATCGGCAGCGCGGTGAACGTATAGCGGAACGTCGTCCCGGCGACGTCGGCGGCGCCGACGGTGAGCGTCGCGACGTCGTCGCTGTTGGAGCCGCCGTCGAAGACGCGCTGCATCAGCGCCGCGGCGGGCGCGTCGTCGTCTTCCACGACGCTGTCGCGCACGGCTTGCAGCAGCCGCCGCTCGCCTTCGACCACGTCGCGCGAGTGCTCGATGAGGCCGTCGGTGTAGACGGTGAAACGCGAACCGGGCGGCAGCGTGAACGTCCAGTCCGTCGCGTCGACGTGGTCGACGATCCCCAGCGGGACGCCGTCCTTCGGGAGCATCTGCACTGCGCCGTCGGGGAGCGCGAGGATCGGCGCCGGATGCCCGGCGGCCGCGTACGTGACCACCGAGTCGTGCGGGTCGAAGATCCCGAAGATCGCCGTGACCATCACCGGGTTGGCGCGCATGTTGACGATCGTGTTCGCGCGTTCCAGCACCAGCGAGGGCGAGTTGGGGTTGAGCGCCGCGGCGCGAAACGCTTGCCGCACCTCGCCCATGACGATCGCGGCGCGCAGACCGTGCCCCGCGACGTCGCCGATCGAGAACGCGATCCGGCCGTCGGGGAGCCGGAACGCGTCGTACCAGTCGCCGCCCACGATCGCTTCCTCGGCGCCCGGCCGGTACGCCGCGTCGAAGGCGAGCCGGTCGTCGGCTGGGAGCCGCTCCGGCAGCAGCGCGCGCTGCAGGGTGTCGGCGACGTGGTGCTCGCGCGCGTAGACCTGCGCCGCGTCGACCGCGACCGCGACGCGCAGCGCGAGCTCTTCCCACAGGTCGAGCCCGCTCTCGGCGTCGGGCTCCGTCCGGGCGCCGTCAACCAGCATCACGCCGAGCTGCTTGCCGCGCGCGACGAGCGGAAACGACGCGGCGCGCGGGCCGGCCCGGCCGCTGCGCGCGATCGTGGTGCGGATCTCGCCCTCGTCGACCTCGACCGAGAACCCGCGCGCGAACGCCGGCACGATCAGCCGTCCGACCGCAGCCAGGGTCTGCGCGTAGTCGAACGACGCCGCCAGCTCGCGGCTCGCGGCGACCAGCAGACGTAACGAGGCGGCCAGACGCGTCACCCCTCGCGTCTCCGGACCGGAAGCACCACACGCACATGATTCCCGCGTCCCGGCAAACGATCGGCCCGCAAGTCCGCTCCGAGCGCCGAGACGATGAAGAGGCCGCGCCCGCGCTCGCTCATGACGTCCTCGGGAAGCGCCGAGTGCAGGTCGAACCCGCCGCCGCGGTCGAGGACGTGCAGCGTCGGGACCGCGCCGGCCCAGTCGAGGTCGATGTCGATCGGCCCGGGCGCGTAGCGCACGACGTTGCCGATCAGCTCGCCGAAGATCAGCTCGGCGGCGCCGAGATCGGAGTCCTCGGACGCCTCGCGCGCCAGCGCGCCGACGAACGAGGAGCGCACGCTCTGCGCCGCGACCGCGTCGCCCGACTCGAACGCCCAGTGCGTCTCGCGGCCGAGCGCGAGGGTCAGGATGGCGACGTCGTCGCCGGCGCCGTCCGGGATCACGAGGTCGCGGATCAGCGTCGCGGGCGAGCGCGCGTGCAGCACCGCGTCGTGCGCGAGCGCGGCGTGCAGCCGCCGCTCGCCTTCGATCACGTCGCGGGTCGCCTCGACCAGGCCGTCGGTGTAGAGCACGATCAGCGAGCCGGGCGGGATCCCGACGAGCTGCCGGGTCCGGCGTTCCCCGACCGACGGCGCCCCGAGCGGCAGGCCGGAGCCTTCGAGCGTGAGCAGCGTTCCGTCCGGGCGGCGAACGAGGGCGGGCGGGTGGCCGGCCGACGCGTAGGCGATCGTCCACGAGCCGGGGTCGACGATCCCGACGAACGCGGTGACCAGCCGGTCGTGGTACTCGAGCTGCAGCGCGGCCTCGGCGGCGCTCAGGATCGCGCTCGGCGTCAGGCCCTGCAGCGCGGCGACGCGGATCGACTGCCGGACCGTCGCCATCAGCGCCGCGGCCTGCAGTCCCTTGCCGGCGACGTCGCCGACGGTCATCACTAGCCGGCCGTCGGCGAGCGGGAACGCGTCGTACCAGTCGCCGCCGACGGCCGCTCCGTCGGTAGCGGGCAGGTAGCGGACCGCGAGGTCAAGCCCCGGGATCTGGGGCAGGGCGTCAGGCAGCAGGGAACGCTGCAGCGTCTCCGCGATGGCGTGCTCGCGGGTGAAGGTGTCCGCGTTGGCCAGGCCCACCCCCAGCCGGCGGCCGAGTTCCTCAACCATCGAGACGTCGGCCGCGGTGAACGGCGGCCGCCCCGCCCCGCGGCTCAGCACGATGACGCCGAGCGGGCCCTGCCCGGCCAGCAGCGGGGTGGCGATCGCGCTGCGCGGCTGCATGAGCCGCACGATGCTGACCGCGTCGGGCTCGGCCTCGGACCAGGCGGAAATCTCGGCGGCGACGTCAAGCGACAGCCGGGTGACGCCGGTACTGTAGGCGCGCTGGGCGAGCATCGGGCCCTGCGCGGAGATCGGCTGCTTGCGCAGGTCGGCGATCAGCTGCGCCTGGGCGTGCCCGGTGTGGCTGAGCGCGCTGGCGAGCAGCATGCCGCCGGCGGACGGCAGGAACACCACGCAGTAGTCGGCCAGGACCGGGACCACCAGCTCGGCAACCTGGCCCAGCAGCTCATCGCGGTCCCGGGTGGCGGCGACCAGCGCCCCGGCCCGCATGAGGAAGGCCAGCCGTTCCCGGGCGCTGTCCGCCTCGGCCCGCGCGGCGCGGGTGCTGGCGAGCAGCTTCGCGCGTTCCTGCTCGGCCCGCTGCCGAGACGTCAGGTCAACGACGAAGGACGTCCAGCGCAGCGGGATGCGGTCAAGTACTGCCGCCCCGACCAGCACCGGCACCCGGTGCCCTTCCTTGTGCACGTACTCCTTCTCAAACGGCTGGCA
>DASWRW010000019.1:0-196931 GCA_036402975.1 Candidatus Elarobacter sp.
AAAGACCGCTACCCTGCGTTCATCGCCACCCCGGCGGACGACCCGGTCGCCGTCGCGGCGCGTGCGCTGCGCGCTTGGCTCGTCCTGGACGTCGCGCCCGCCGGCGCTCCGTGGGACCTCGCTCGGGACGCGATCACGGCGCTGCGGAATGCCGAGGCGGAGCGGAGGCTGCTCGCCCGGCCGTAGGCTTGGAAAGAGCGACGCAACCGCAGCGGCCGTCCGGAACCCGGTTGAAGACCTGCCATTGGCAGGTGGGTGCGGCCCGGGCGCCCAGAGGCCAGCGATTGCCGGTCAACCGGTCGTATCCGGAGCTGATGCTCCCTTGGTTTCGACGTTGGTCCACCACCGTGGAACCTGCGCGAACCGCCGCAGTCGTGTCGCTGCTGTATCGTATACCCGGCGTCAAGTCTTGACAGGTCGCCGGGCAATCCCCCGCGCGCGTTCTGCCGCAAAGGACGACGACACGATCAGTCGCTGAACGCGAGCTTCAGCCGCGGGTTCTGCCCTTCGGAGCTGAGGTTCAGCAGCACCGGCCAGGTCGCGTTCGGACCTTTCACCGGGCTCAGCACGTACTCGACGTTGCCGTCCTTCAGGCTGAACGCATGCTCGCCGTCGGACGAACGCCCGGTGCCGCGGCAGGACGCGTACGCGGGCCGCAAGCCGGCCCGGAACACGACGCGCTGCGGCGTCGCCGACACGAGCTCGCTGACGAACGCCACCGCGAACGTCTGCGGGACGATCTCGATGTTCACGCCGCCTTCGTAGCCCTGCGTCGCGACGCGAACCACGATGCTCCTGGGGCAGGTGCCCGCGGTGCGGACGATACCGACTGCGGTCGCGTGCGTCTCTTGCTGTCCGGCCGCGGCGCAGGGCAGCGGCGCCAGCGCGCACGCGAGCAGCGCGAGCGTGAGCGTTCGTGTTCTCATGCGGCGCGCTTCGCTCGCTCGGTCCGTCGGCCCTAGCCGAAGCGCGGCGAGCGGAGCGCGCGTGACGGGTCCAGAAGCGCGCCCGGCGTGGCCCCCATCCAGCTCGCCGTCGAACCGATCGCGCTGCCGCTCAAGCACCCGTTCACCATCGCGCGCTCGTCGGAGAGCGTGGCGCGCAGCCTGGTCGTCCGGCTGCGCTGGAACGGGCTCGAAGGGCTCGGCGAGAGCGCTCCGAGCGAGCGGTACGACGAGAACGTCGAGAGCGTCGCGGCGGGTCTGTCGTCGCTCGACCTCGGCGACGATCCCTACGCGCACGAACGGCTGCTCGACGGGCTGACGCCGGCGCAGAGGTGCGGCCTCGACGTCGCGCTGCACGACCTGGTCGGAAAGGACCTCGACCGTCCGCTGTGGCGGCTGCTCGGGCTCGATCCCGCGCGCACGCCGCAAACGTCGTTCACGATCGGCATCGCGAGCCTCGACGAGACGCTCGCGAAAGTGCGCGAGGTCGGAACGCATCCGGTCATCAAGGTGAAGCTCGGCGCGGGCTCCGAGCTCGAGACGATCGAGGCGATTCGCTCGGTCTACACCGGGACGATCCGCATCGACGCGAATGAAGGCTGGACGCCGGAGCGCTCGGTCGAGCTGCTCGGAGCGCTGCGCAAGCACGAGATCGAGTTCTGCGAGCAGCCGATCCCGGCCGGCTCACCGGAGAAGCTGCGCTGGATTCGCGAGCGCTCGCCGATCCCGATCGTCACCGACGAGGACTCGAAGGACGCGAACGATCTTCCCGCGCTGCTCGGCTGCGTCGACGGCATCAACGTGAAGCTGGTGAAGTGCGGCGGCATCCGCGGCGCGCTGGCGATGATCCACACCGCGCGCGCGCTGGGCTTCAAGATCATGCTGGGCTGCATGGTCGAGTCGCAGATCCTCACCACGGCGGCCGCGCACATCAGCCCGCTGGTCGACTGGGCCGACTTGGACGGGCCGTTCCTGACCGCGCGCGATCCGTTCGCCGGGATCACCTACGACGACGGCAAGATCGTCCTCCCCGAGGGGCCGGGGCTCGGCGTCCGGCAACTGGCGGAGAGCGTCTCCTGAGCCCGCCCGCCGGGCCGCAGCGCCGCTACGTCGTGCTCGCGCCGCACGCGTTCACGTCGCGCGCCGCGAAGATGGCGCACGGCGTGATCGCGTACTCGTCGGACACGGTCGTCGCGGTCGTCGACCCCGACCACGCCGGAAAGCGCGTCGGGGACGTGCTGCCGTATCTCGGCAGCGACGCGCCGATCGTCGCGTCCGTCGACGACGGGCTGCGCTTCTCGCCGACCGCGCTGCTGGTCGGGATCGCGCCGGCCGGCGGACGGCTCCCCGACGAGTTTCGCGCCGCGATCCGCCGCGCGCTCGAAGCGCGGCTCGAGATCGTCAGCGGATTGCACGCGATGCTCAACGACGACGAAGAGTTCGCCGAGCTGGCGCGCGCGCACGACACGCGCATCTGGGATCTGCGGCTGCCGCCCGCGGCGCCGCTGTTCTCCGGCGCGGCCTGGGACGTCAAAGCGAAGATCGTGCTGACGGTCGGCAGCGACGCCGCGGTCGGCAAGATGACCGCGGCGCTGGAGCTGCTGCGCGCGGCGCGCGAACGCGGCGTCGACGCGGCGTTCGTGCCGACCGGGCAGATCGGGATCGCCATCGCCGGCTGGGGAACGGCGATCGACCGCGTCGTCGCCGACTTCGCGCCCGGCGCGGCCGAGCAGCTCGTGCTCGAAGGCGAGCGCCGCGCGCGCGACCTGCTGTTCCTCGAAGGCCAAGGCGGGATCAACAACCCGGCGTTCGCGCCGGTCACGCTGGCGCTGCTGTTCGGCGGCGCGCCCGACGCGCTGGTGCTCGTGCACAACGTCGCGCGCGACCGCATCGAGGACTACGACGTGCCGATCCTCTCGTACCGCGCGCTGATCCGCACCTACGAAGCCTTGTGCGCGACGGTCAAGCCGGCGCGGGTCGCCGGGCTCGCGCTCAACACGCGCGACTGCAGCGAAGCGGAAGCGCGCGCGCAGATCGAGCGCGCGCGCACGGAGACCGGCCTGCCGTGCGACGACGTCGTGCGCAACGGACCGCACGCGCTCTACGACGCCATCGCCCCCGCGCTCGTCAAGACCGAGGTCCTCCATGCGTAAGATTCTCGCGCTGCTGCTCGCCTGCACGGCGCTCGGCGGGTGCACCCGGACCGATCAGACGGCGGCGCAGACCGCGCAGGGCGCCGGCCGGCATCCGTGGACGCATCCCGGCCACCTCATCATCGGAACGGCCGGCGAAGAGCCGGACAACCTCAACGAGATGTACGCGCACAGCGACGCGGCGGACCAGATCGCGAACCTGATCTACGAGCCGCTGTTCCGCTACGACCCCAACGGCGATTTCGTCCCCGCCGCCGCGACCGTCGTGCCGACCTTGGAGAACGGCGGGATCAGCAAGGACGGCAAGACGGTCGTGATCCGCTTTCGCAAAGGGATGACGTGGTCGGACGGCGAGCCGTACGACGCGCGCGACTTCGTCTTCACCTGGCACGCCGCGCTGAACCCGGCGAACAACGTGAAGCTGCGCAACGGCTGGGACGACATCACCGCGATCGGCCTCTCGCCCGACAACCTCACCGCGACGATCCACTTGAAGCAAGTCTATTCCGGGCTGCTCGGCATCTTCGCGTTCGGCGGCGCGGCCTATCCGCCGCTTCCCGCGCACGTCCTCGCGAAGCTGCCGGACATCAACCGCGCGCCGTTCAACACGAAGCCGCTCTCGTCGGGTCCGTTCGTGCTGCGGCAGTGGAACCACGGCTCGTCGCTGGAGCTGGTCGCGAACCCGAAATACTGGCGCGGCAAGCCGGGTCTCGACGCGATCACCTACAAGGTCGTCCCGAACGCCGACACGCTCTTCAACGAGCTCAAGACGCACGAGGTCGACGTCTACGAGTCGATCCCCGAGGCGCAGATCGCGCAACTGCCCTCCGTCAGCGGCTACACGGTGAGCAAACAGCTCGTCGCGAACTACCGGCGCCTCGAGTTCAACACGGCCCGCCCCGTGCTCTCCGACGTGCGCGTGCGCAAGGCGGTCGCGATGGGCGTCGACTGGGACCGGATGAACCGCACGATCTACCACGGCTACAACGTGCGCGCCGTGAGCGATCTGCTGCCGAGCAACTGGGCCGCGCCGAAAGGGATCACCAGCTACCCGTACGATCCGGCCGCGGCGAAGAAGCTGCTCGACGACGCGGGCTGGACGACGGGCGCCGACGGCGTGCGCGCCAAGGACGGGACGCCGCTCGCGTTCTCCGTCTCGACCACGCCGTCGAAGCCGGCCAACGTGCAGGCCGAGGTGCAGATGCAGCAGCAGCTCAAGGACCTCGGCGTGCGCCTGGAGATCAAGAACTATCCGACCAGCCTGCTGTTCTCGCGCGAAGGGCCGATCTACACGGGCAAGTTCGACACCGAGTTCACCATCGCGACCAACGCGCCGGACCCGGACAACGAAGGTCTGTGGAGCGGCAAGTTCATCCCGCCGCACGGCGCGAACACGAGCTGGCTGAACGACCCGGTGCTCACGCGCGACAGCCACGACGCGCTGCTGACGTTCGACCGCGCGAAGCGCCGGCAGTACTATCAGGAGATGGCGGAGCGGATCCACGCGCTGGTCCCGGTCGTCTACCTCTACTGGCAGAACTCGTTCACCGCCGTGAACAGCGACCTGAAGAACTGGAAGCCCGCGTCGTACATCTCGAACTACTGGAACTGCTGGGAGTGGACGATCTGACCGCGCCGCGGTCGCACGGCGCGCCCCGCGTCTCGGGCGGAAGCGCCGAGGAGGCTCGTCCCTGCTGGCCTTGATCGAACGGCCGGGGCGGGAAGCGCGCATGTCGATTCCGCCGAGCTTGCACGCGGTCGTGAGCTGGAACGCCGACGAGCCGTCGGGCGAGATCGCGCTGATCGCGCACCGCGCCGACGGCTCGGTCTCGGAGCCGCTGCCGTTCGTGCGCTGGGCGCCGGATGCACGCTGCTCGCGCAACGGCCGCGATAACCGGACGCGCATCGAGGTCGACGTCGTGCGCAGCGACGTCCCGCTCACCGCGATCGGCGTTGCCAGCACGGTCGACCTCGACTGCATCGCCGTGACCGTACCGCCGTCAGAAGCGTCGTCCGCCGTTCCGCCGGGCCAAAGCACGCGTGCGCGCCAGCTCGACGTGCCGCAGCTCTCGCAGTATCTCGCCGCCTTTCCCGGCCAGCGCGGCTGGTGCTCGGCGGCATCCCTCGCGATGCTGCTCAGCTATCACGGGGCGCTCGGCGCGAGCGACGTGCCGGCCGTGGCGCGCGCGATCTTCGACGGGTCGTACGCCGGCACCGGAAACTGGGCGTTCAACGCCGCGCACGCCGGCGCGCGCGGGCTGCGCGGCGTCGTCGCGTACCTGCGCGGAATCGAGCACGCCGCCGCGTTCCTGAGCGCCGGCCTTCCGGTTGCGATCTCGATCGGCTGGGAACGCGACGAGCTTCCGGGCGCGCCGCTCGAGCACAGCGCCGGCCATCTGCTCGTCGTGCGCGGCGTCGTGGACGACCTGGTCGCGGTGAACGACCCCGCGCACCCGGACGTTGCGACGTCCTATCCGCGCACGGCGCTCGACCGCCTGTTTCGCGCGCACGGCGGGATCGCGTATCTCGTCGCGCCGCGCGAGCGCACCGCCGAGCTCGTCGCGCTCGCGAACGCGGCGGCCCCATGAACGGCGTCGCCGTCGAACGCACCGTCGTGCTCGGTTCGCCGAACGGCGGCGGCTCGGCATGACGCAGCCGCAGGACCGCGTCGTTCCGTTCGACGCGGCCGCGGTGCGCGAGGCGCCGCTGCATATCGTGCTGGTCGAGCCAGAGATTCCGCCGAACACCGGCAACGTCGCCCGGCTGTGCGCCGCGACCGGCTGCGCGCTGCACCTCGTCGAGCCGCTCGGCTTCCGCATCGGCGACCGCGAGCTCAAGCGCGCCGGCCTCGACTACTGGGACGCGCTCGGCGTCGTCGTCCACCCGTCGCTCGCCGCGTTCACCGACGCATTCGCGAGCCGCCGTCTCTGGCTGCTCACCACGCGCGCCGCGCGCAGCTACGCCGGCGCTGCGTTCGCGCACGGCGATGCGCTGGTGTTCGGCAAAGAGACCGCCGGGCTGCCGCAAGCGCTGCTCGACGCGAACGCGGATCGCGCGCTCCGCATCCCGATGAAGCCGGGCGCGGTGCGCTCCATCAACGTCTCGACGGCCGCGGGCATCGTCACCTACGCGGCACTCGCACGCCTCGGGTTCCCTGGCCTGACCTAACGCCGATCGCGACGTCCGACCATACCGAAAGCGAACCCGCTGAGCTATCGGCGCGATAGCTCGACGGCGGGTCCGAGGTCGTTGTTCTCTTCGATCCGCAACATCCGAATGTCGCGCACCGACTCGGTGAACCATGGCAGGTCGCGGGCAAGCCGCTGCGCCGTCACCACGCAGGTCACGGCATCGATGCGCTTCGGGTCACCGAAGTACACGGATCCCTGCTGCCACTCGAACCCGCCCTCGATTAAGATGCGCCGGATCTCGGTGTAGGCGTTGCGCCACGAGTCACCCGGATACACCTGCTGCAGCGTGTCCGTATCGACATCGAACGTGATCGCGTACATGCGCTGGACGTTCGGCGGCGGCAGCGGCAACCCGACCACGGCGCGCGGATCGAGCGCGTCTTGGCCGTTTGGTCTTCCGCTCACCTCGGACGCGCGCTCGGCTCTGGAAAGCGTCATCGACGCCATCGTATCACACGCGCCTTACCGAAATCGAACCTAGCGCGTCGGAATCGGGCTTCCGGGCGGCGAACCGCAGCCGGATGCTTCGACCCCTGGCGGCCGCCGCGGCGACGATCGCGTGCCTGGTTCTCGCTGCGCCGACCGCGTCGGCCTCGCTGACGCTGAACACCAGCACGGTGAACTTCAACGACGCTCCGCTCACGATCGTCAACTGCGCCGCGACGCTGGCCGATACGGAGTTCGGCAACGTCAACTACTACTTCCGACCGCATGCCGGCTACGTCAACGCGTCCTCGAAGATGATCGTCGCGGTGAAGGTCGTCTTCGTGGTGCGCGACGCGTTCGACGAAAAGCTCGACGAGTACGTCGGGCAAGACGACGCGATCATCGGCGCCGGCAACCACGGGAACGCGAGCTGGGAATGGCTGAACCTGCACGACACCGCGCGCAACGTGACGTGCATGCCGTACATGGCGCGCTTCTCCGACGGCACCACCTGGACCAACGACTTCAAGCAGCACGCGCCGCGCAATCCCGAGCCCGCCGCGCCGCCGGCCGCGCCGAAGCCCGAGCGCCCGCCCGCGCACACGACCGCGGCGCCCGATCATCCGGCGACCTGCCGCGTGACGCTGGCCGACAAGTCGCAGATCGAGATTCCGTGGGCGAACGCCGGCTGCGCGAACGCGCGCAGAGCGTTCGCCGCGCGCGCGCACCCGTCGAGCTGCAGCGTACGTCTGGCCGACGGCCGCACGATCGAGATCCCGTGGGAGAACGCGGGCTGCGCGGACGCGCGCCGCGCCTGGCTCAACGGCGGTTCGGCAGCAGCGGCCGCGGGCGGCGGAAAGAACGCGCCGCCGGTTCCGGCGACGGCCGCGCCTGCCCCCACACCGGCGGCGATCGTCGAAGTCGACTACGACGCGCAAAACGTCGACGGCCACCCCGTCACGTGTGTCGTCCGCGAAGGCGACCGCATCCGCAAACCGCTCTGGCAGACCGAGTCGTGCGAGAAGGCGCGCGCCGAGTGGGCGCTGCAGCCCGCGTACATGCGCGCGCTCCTGTGGGACTCGCACGACGCGGCGCCGGAAAACCTCGACAACGGGCATCCGAAGTACTGCACGCCGACCGCCAACAAGAGCCTCCACTCGACTTGGTCATCCTCGATCTGCACGGACGCGCGGCTGAAGTGGGGGACGATCCACGCCACGCCGCCGCCGCGGCCGCAGTAGCTAGGTCGAGACGACCGCTTCCGAGGGGAGCGTGCGGCGCCGGGTCTCGCTGGGCAGCGTGAGCGCGACCAGCGCGGCCGCGAGCGCGAGGCCCGCGATCGTCCAGAACGTCGCGGCGAGCCCCGCGCGGTCCGCGATCGCGCCGAGCGCCGGTGAGAGGCTCCCGCCGAGCGAGACGGCGAGTCCGAGGGTCACGCCGGAGGCGAGGCCGACGCGGTTCGGCAGAAACTCCTGACCCAGCACGACGAACGCCGCCTGCGAGGACACCAGGACGAAGCCGGTGAGGACCAGGATCGCGACCGCGAGCCAGAGCGGGCCGCCGCCGTGCGTCAGGCCGACCAGCGCCGCGACCATCACGACGGTGAGCCCGGTCGACCAGAGCATCACCGGCTTGCGCCCGGCCCGGTCGGCGATCGGGCCGCCGGCGATCGTCCCGCACGCGCCGGCCAGCAGAAACGCGGTGTCGGTGAGCCCGCCGACCGCCGCCGATCCGTGCAGCACCTCGACGACGTAGAGCGGGATGAACGCGACCAGCCCGAGATACGCCATCGAGCGGACGATGACGAATGCGCTCAGCTTGCCGAACGAACGCCAGTCGTCGGTGCCGGCCGAACGGCGCGTCTTGGCGCGGCTCGGCGCGAAGCCGTGCAGGCGGCGCAGCTCGAACACCACCACGCCGGCGATGCACAGCACCGGGATCGCCGCCGCCAGCGTCCCGGCCAGCCCCCACACCGCGAGCACCGCGGTCGCGAACGCGGGACCGATCGCGAAGCCGAGGTTTCCGCCGACCGTGAACCAGCGCATCCCGCTGGCCTTCCGCTCACCCGAGACGTAGTTGGCGAAGCGCGCGGCCTCGGGGTGGAAGGCGGCGACGCCGATGCCGCTGACCAGCGCGGCGAGATACAGCAGCGGCAGGGACGGGAGCACGCCGAGCGCCGCGACGCCGGTCCCGGCGAGCACCATCCCGAGCGGGATCAGCCACGGCATCGCCCGCCGGTCGGCGAGGTGCCCGATCCCGGGCTGCACCACCGACGACGAGATCGCTTGGCACAGGACGAGCGAGCCGGCGGCGGCGTGCGAGATGTTCCAGTGGACGATCAGGTACGGGAGCAGCGCGGGGATGAAGCTCTGGTTGACGTCGTCCGCGAGGTGGGCGGTGCCGAGCAGGGCGATGGCGCGGACGTCGAGGCGGGACACGGTCTTTCCATCGTCGCACGCGGACCGGCGTCCGAAACACCACGATGGTCGGAGCGCCCGCCCGGCTCAGCTCGTCCGGCGGTAGATCCCGTCGAAGCTCGTGCTCCACGTCGTGCCGCCGTCGCGCGAGGCGCGCCACCACTGCCGCACCGAGCCGTCCGGCCGGCGCGTCCACTCGATGCGGTCGGTGATCGTCCGGCCCGCGCGGCCCGGCCGCGTCCCGCTCAGCACCATCGCGCCGTTCCGCAGGCCGCCGTCGAGGTACAGGATCCCGCCCGAGTCGTCGACCCAGGTCTGGTGCCAGCGCTTGCGCGCCGCGTCGTAGTGGTTGAAGCTGGTCCCGTGGCCGCCTTGCGCGCCGCTCCAATGCTCCTGCAGCACGCAGCCGCGCAGCTCGCGCGTGATGCGGTTGGTGCCCTCGGGCCGCCCGGTGGCGTTGTCGGTGACCGTCCAGTCGCCGAGCCAGAAGTCGAACTGCCGGTCCTGCGGGCTCGTGCACGCCGGCGGCCGCGCGGCCGGCGAGCCGCTCGCCGCCGGGCTCGGCAGCGGGCTCTGGGCGGTGACGGCGAGCGGCAGCGAGACGGCGAGCAGCGCCGCGGCCGCGGCGCAACGAAGCGGGTTCATATCTCGATGCTAGCGGTGCGGCGAGCGCGCGTCCTCAAACCGTCTCAACGCCGCGCGTAGACCGCGTCGAACCCGGCGCGCCAGGTCGTTCCGCCGTCGGCGCTGACCTCGATCACTTGGCGCACCGTGCCGCCGGCGCGCGGCGTCAGCGTCGTCCGGTCGAGGACGGTGATCGCCTTGCGGCCCGGATACGCGCCTTGGAAGCGGACGCCGCCGCCCGGCAGCAGCGCGACGAGATCCTTGTGCTTCAATCCGCCGACCCGCTCGGGCGCGTCGGTGATCCAGAGCTGATGCCAGGTGCAGGCGTACGGGTCGAACGAGAACAGGCTCGTCCCTTCGCTGCCGTCGGCGTCGGTCCAGCGCTCGATCACCGCGGCGCCTTTCGAGACGCGCTCCACGCGGTCGGTTCCGGCCCGCTTGCTGCCCGCCGTGACGACCCAGTCGCCGAGCCAGAAGTCGAGCGCGCTCCGAACGGCGGCCGGGCACGGCCGCGGTGCGGCTTGCTGCGCGCCGAGCGGCGGCGCGAACGCGGCGAGCGCCAGCGCGCACGCCGTCGCCAGAAGACGGTGCATCGCCGCTCAGCGTAGCGCCGCGGCGCGCACCCCGTCCTCAAACGGTCTCAACGCGATGCGGTGCGCGAGCGCCGCGAACTTCGGCATATCGCGCAGCTCGTCGAACTGCGGATGGCGCGGCACGAAGACGATCCACGGATCGCGCTCGGCCAGGCCGCGTTCGAGCCGCGCGACCGCCGCGTCGCGCTCGCCGAGGCCGAGCGCGATCAGCGCGGTGTTGTAGCTCGATACCACCCGCCCGCGCGCTGCGAGCGCGCGCAGCTCCGCCTCGCATGCGCGCGCTTCATCGCGCTGCCCGAGCCGCGCGAGCAGATAACCGCGCAGCGCGAGAAGCTGCTGCTCGTAGCCGTCCGGCAGCGGACCGCCCGCGAGGGCGAGCGCGTCGTCGTAGCGGCCCGCGAGCTGCAGCGCCATCGCGCGATAGTACCGCGCGTGGACGTAGTCCGGATCGACGTCCAGCACCGCGCGCATCAAGTCTGCGGCGTCGTCGAAACGGCGCCGGAAGATCGCCGTCACCGCGAGCGTCGCGTGCAGGATCAGCGAAGCGGGCTCGTGCGCGAGCGCGGCGCCGGCGAGCTCGGCGGCTTCGTTCGCGCGCCCGGCGATGCACAGGAACCACGCCCGCAGCACGGCCGGCGCGACGGCGTGCGGCGCGAGCTCGGCGGCGTCGCGATAGTGCCTCTCCGCGGCCGCGAAGTCGCGATCGTGGTAGCACGCCACTTCACCCAGGACCGCGCACGCTTCGGCGGACAGCGCGTCGAGCGCGAGCGCGCGCAGCGCGGCTTCGCGGGCGCGCGCGAACGCGACGCCGGGCGCGAGCGCGAGATACTCCGCCGACAGCGCGTACGCGCTCGCCAGCCCCGCGCAGGCCGGCGCAAACGACGGATCCTCCGCCAGCGCACGGCGGAACCAGCCGATGCTGCGGCGCAGCGCCGCGACGGTGCGCTTCTCGTAGCTCACGCGCCCGCGCACGTACAGACGGTGCGCCGCCGAGTCCGGCTGCGGCACGGGCGTCCCGCCGAGCGCGACGCGCGCCACGAAGCGGTAACCACGCCCCGGCTCCGTGATGATGAACGTCGTGCGCGGCGCGTGCCGCGCGAGCGCCGCGCGCAGCGTGAAGGCGTGCTGCGTGAGGTTGGCTTCGGTAACGTCGGCGTCGGGCCACAGCGCATCGACCAGCTCGCGTTTGCCGAGCACGCGGCCCGGATTGCGCACGAAGTACTCGAGCAGCGCGAACGTGCGCGGCCGCAGCGCGACGGCGGCGCCGCGGAAGCGCAGCGAGCGCGCGTACGGGTCGAGCCGGAACCCGTCGAAGGCGAACACGGTGCGCGCTTCGGACCGGCCGCTCGGCGGCCCCGCCGGGCGTCACATCGCGGGCACTCCTCCGGCGCCGTCGAAGTGACGTGCCGATGCCGAGCCTGGAGACCATCGAGCGGCGCGTCGTCGCGTGCCGGCGGTGTCCCGAGCTGCGCGCCTACTGCGCCGAAGTCGGCCGCGTGAAGAAGCGCGCCTTCCGCGACCACGACTACTGGGCGCGCCCCGTCCCCGGCTGGGGCGACCCGGCTGCGCGCGTCGTGCTGGTCGGTCTCGCGCCCGGCGCACACGGCTCGAACCGGACCGGGCGCGTCTTCACCGGCGACGGCAGCGGCGAGTGGCTCTACCGGGCGCTCCACCGGGCCGGCTTCGCCAGCCAGCCGAACGCCTCGCACCGCGACGACGGGCTGACGCTGCGCGACGCGTTCATCACCGCGGCGGTCCGCTGCGCGCCGCCCGCCAACAAGCCGACGCCCGAGCAGCGCGCGCGCTGCTTCCCGTTTCTGCGCGCTGAGCTCGCGGCGCTCACCGGCGCGCGGGTCGTGGTGACGCTGGGCAAGATCGCGGACGACACCGTCCACGCGCTGATCAAGGAAGCCGGAGCCTACCGCACGCCGCGCGCGCCGTTCGCGCACCTCGCCGAGACCGTCGTCGACCTGCCCGGACGAGCCGGCGTGACGGTGCTCGCGTCGTATCATCCGAGCCGGCAGAACACGAATACGGGCGTTTTGACCGAGCCGATGCTCGACGCGGTGTTCGCTCGCGCGCGTGCATTGGTAATTTAGTCCTACTGGTTTTTAGGGTTGATACGGCCCGAGCGCGGGTAATCTCAGGTCGACGTACCCTACCGCGCTGTGAGGCACGTCATCCCTTTCGAGTGAGATCGGCATCACGCAAGCGATGACCGCGGCTTTCGCGCGCGCAAGCATGCATAGTGCGCCTTCCTGCGGGGAATGAAGCGCGCACCATGATGAACTTCCGCATCGACGACCGCGACCTCAGCGCCTTCCTCGTGTACGCGGCCCGCGAGCGGAGCCTCGATGCCTCGCTCCGCGCGGCGAACAAGTACGGGCGCTCGGACGAGCACAAGAAGTCGATCGACGCGTTGCGCGAGCTCAACAAGAAGATGCTCTTCCGCGAGACGCGCCGCGACGTGCATCCCTTCTAGACGCAACCCCCGCTCGTTGCCTCCGAGCGAAGCCACGGCGGTTCAGGCCGCCGTGGCTTTTTTTCGCCCTGTCGCCTACGAGGCCGGCGGCTGCACGATGCGCACGCCCAGCTCTTTGAGCGACTGCTCGGGCACGGTCGACGGCGCGTCCATCATCAGGTCGCGGGCGACTTGGTTCTTGGGGAACGCGATGACGTCGCGGATGTTCGACTCGCCGCACGCGATCATCACGATGCGGTCGATGCCGAGCGCCATCCCGCCGTGCGGCGGGGCGCCGTAGCGCAACGCCTCCATGAAGAAGCCGAAGCGGTCGTCGATCTGCTCGTCGCTCAGGCCGAGCCGCTTGAACACGGCGCGCTGGAACTCGGGCTTGTGGTTGCGGATCGAGCCGCTGCCGAGCTCGGAGCCGTTCAGCACCAGATCGTAGTGCTGCGCGGTGATCGCGAGCGGATCGCTCTCGAAGAGCGCCTCTTGCCCCGGCAGCGGCGCGGTGAACGGGTGGTGGGAGAACGTGATCGCACCGCTTTCCTCGTCGCGCTCGAACAGCGGAAAGCCGAGCACCCAGCAGAACGCGAAGTCCTCGGGCTTGCGCAACCCGAGCCGGTCGCCGATCTCGAGCCGCAGCCGGCCCGCGACGTCCGACGCGGCGCCCGCTGCGTCGCCGACGAAGAGGATCGCGTCGCCGTCGCGGGCGCCGGTGCGCTCGCGCAGCTTCGCCGCGAGCGGCTCGTCGACGAAGCGCGCGATCGAGCCCTTCACGCCGTCGGGCGCGAACGAGACGTACGCCAGCCCTTTGGCGCCGAACGTCTTCGCCAGCTCCGTCAGCGCGTCGAAGTCGCGCCGCGAGAGCGACGCGCCGCCCGGCCAGCGCAGCGCGATCACGCGGTTCGCATCGCTCTCGGCGAGTCCCGCGAAGAGCCCGAACGCGCCGCCTTTGAAGAGCTCGGCGACGTCGACCAGCTCGAGCTCGAAGCGCAGGTCCGGCTTGTCCGAGCCGTAGCGGCGCAGCGCTTCGCCATACGTCAGGCGCGGCAGCGGATCGGGGAGCGCGCGGTTCAGCACGCGCTGCCACACGAAACGCATCGAGCCTTCCATCATGGCGATCACGTCGTCTTGCTCGACGAACGTCATCTCGACGTCGAGCTGCGTGAACTCCGGCTGGCGGTCGGCGCGCTGGTCCTCGTCGCGGAAGCAGCGCGCGATCTGCATGTAGCGCCCGATCCCGCCGATCATCAGGATCTGCTTGAGGAGCTGCGGCGACTGCGGCAGCGCGTAGAACGTCCCGCGGTGCACGCGCGACGGCACGAGATAGTCGCGCGCGCCCTCCGGCGTCGACTTGATCAGGTTCGGCGTCTCGACGTCGAGGAAGCCGTGCTCGTCGAAGTAGTCGCGCAGCGCCTTGACGATCTGGTGCCGCATCAGCAGGTTGCGCTGCATCCGCGGCCGGCGCAGATCGAGGTAGCGGTAGCGCAGCCGCAGCTCCTCGGCCGGCTCCTCGTCGGCTGCGATGACGAACGGCGGCGTCTCGGAGCGGTTCAGGATCTCCAGCGCGCCGGCGGGGACTTCGATCTCGCCGGTGGCGAGCTTCGCGTTCTCCGTGCCGGCGGGGCGCCGGCGCACGACGCCGCGCACGCGCACGACGTCTTCGCCGCGCAGCGTCTCGGCCTGCGCGAACGTCGGGCCGTTCGAAGGGTCGAAGGTGGTCTGCGTGAGCCCGCTGCGGTCGCGCAGGTCGATGAAGATCAACCCGCCGTGATCGCGGCGGCGGTGCACCCAGCCGTCGAGCTCGACGGCTGTCCCGGCGTCGGCCGCGGTCAGCGCGCCGCAGGCGGCCTTGAGAACCGGCCGGTCATCCACGCAGCGCCGCCTTCACTCCGCTCAGGTAGTGGTACTGGTACGAAAGCGTGCGCGCCAAGCCCGGCTGCGAGGCGCCGTTCTCGATCCACGACTTGAACGCGGGGACGCGCTCGACCAGGTCGTGGAGCGCGAGCGAGAGCGGCGTCATCCCCAGGCGCAGCTTCACGTCCCAGGCCGGGTGCTTGCGGAAGAAGCGCACCGTCGACTTCCCGGCGAGCTCGTACTTCCGCTGCTGCTCCTCCCACGGCACGGGGTGCCAGTGGTAGTTCACCGCGTTCGGCTCGTACTCGATCGGAATCCCGGCGCTGCGCAGGCGGTACCCGAGCTCGAGATCCTCGTGGCCGTAGCCGGTGAAGTCCTCGTCGAAGCGGCCGATGCGGTCGAGCTCGGCGCGCGGCGCCGAGGCGTTGCCGGTGAGGAAGTACAGCCACGACAGCCGCTTCGGCTGCTCGCCGTGGAGCGGCGCGCGGCGCGTGCGGTCGGCGCGCTTCGTCAAGTAGTCGTCGTACGACGAGACCTGCACTTCCATCCCGACCACCGCGCGGTTTCCGGGCCGCGCGTGGTGCGCCAAGTGGCGCGAGAGCAGATCCGGCGACGCGATGATGTCGGCGTCGGTGAAGAGCACGACCGGCGCCTGCGCCGCCGCGATGCCGGCGTTGCGCGCCGACGCGCGGCCGGTGTACGGGCCTGGCACATGGCGCACGAACGGCGCGTCGCGGGCGACGCCGGCGAGGTACTCGGCCGTGCCGTCGTTCGAGTTCGAGTCGGCGACCACGACCTCGTACTCGCCGCGCCGCAGATCCTGCGCGAGCAGCGAGGGGATCACGTGGCGGAGCGTGTCGAGGCGGTTGTACGTCGGCACGACGACGGAGATGCGCGGTTCGGTCATAGCAAGGATGCGACCGCGGCGACGATCTCGGCGCGCGAGGCGCGCAGCGAGGTCTCGGAGTCGTCCGGCGGTTTGCGCAGGATCGCGTTCGGCACGCGGTACGGCGACCATTCCTGGGACGCCAGGCGAAACCACTTGTGCTCGAAGATGACGACGGTCGGCGCGCGGACCGCGCTTGCGACATGAGTCGCACCCGTGTCGATGGTCACGACGCAGACGGCCCGCTCGAAGGCCGCCGCCCAGACGTGGAACGGCAAGCTGCCGAGCACCACGTCGGCGACCCGCGCGTTCGCCACCGCCTCGCCCAGCTCGCGCGCGTCGTCACCGTAGGTGGCGACCAGCGGGCGGCCCAGCGCGCGCAGGTCACGGAAGAGCTGCAGGCAGCTCGCCGTGGTCGAGCCGTGCTCGCTCCAGCGGCGGCCGAGCTGGACGACGACCGGGCGCGGCGGCAGGTCCGCGACGGCGGCGCGGTCTTCGGCCGTGACCGGCAGCACCAGCTCGCGCGCGAGGGTGTGCGCACCGGCCGCCGCGACCACGGCCAGCACCTGGTCGACCTCGTGCGCGATGACGAGCTCGGGGCGGCGCTCGGCGGTGGTCGGATCGGCTTCGCTCAGCACGACGTCGGTGAGCATCGTGCGCAGCAGCAGCCGCGCCACGTAGCGCGTCGCATAGGTGTAGCCCACACGCCGGCGCGCGCGCGTCGCGGCGACGATGCGGTGGTCGACGTCGCGCGGCGCGAGCGCGATCGCGAGGTCGACGCCGAGGAACCGGGCGCCGAACGCGCGCGGCTTCGTGCCCGGCGCCAGCATCGCGACCTGGTCGACGTCGGGCGAGCGGTCGACGACGACGGCGTTGTACGTGCTGCACGCGAGCGTGACGTGCGCGTCGGGGAACGAGCGCCGCACCGACGCGATCGCCGGCGTGGACAGGATGAGATCGCCGACGCGGTCGGTCCGCGAGAGCAGGATGCGCATCGGGCTCGGCCGGCTCACGCGCGCTTGGCGCGCTCGAGCTCGTCGTAGTAGTCCGCCGCGGCGAGCAGCCGCGCGGCGGCGAGCTTCGCCGGCGAGAGCCGTTCGTCGTTCGCGCCGCTCGCGCCGACGAGCCGCTCCAGCCGCGCCGCCAGGCCGCTCTTGCGCAGCGCGCCGGCGAGCGCGCGCTGCGGCGCGGTGTCGCCGATCGCCAGCGCGACGCGCCAGCTCGGATGCAACTGCTCCAGCTTCACCGCGGTGCGCGCCTGCGCGCGCACTTGGCGCAGCATCCCCGACACGTTCGCGGCCTTGGGCCGCGGCTTGTAGTGGAAGGCCAGCGCGCGGCGGTTGAAGACGGCCTTCGTGCCGATCGCGCGCAGCCGCAAGCCGAGCTCGATGTCCTCCCAGCCGTACTCGCTGAACGACTCGTCGAAACGCCCGCCGGCCGCATCCAGCCGCGCGCGCCGCACCGAGACGTTGGTCGTCCAGAACCAGTTGCCGCTGTAGTTCAGCGGCGTCCACACCGGCACCGGGAGCGCGTCGAACGACTCCGTGTTGATCGCCGCACCGCGCACGACGACGTCGCCGTGCCGCGCGTCCGACTTCAGGTGCTCGGCCGCGAAGACCGGCGTCGGCAGCACGTCGTCGTCGATGAACGCGATCCGCTCGCCGGTGCAGCGCGCGAGCCCCGCGTTGCGCGCCTTGGCCAGCCCGCCGTTCTCCTGGTGCACGACCGTGAACCCGCACGTCGCCAGCCCGCGCACGCGCTCGATCACCGCCGGCGTCTCGTCGCGCGAACCGTCGTTCACCAGCACGACTTCGTACTCGTCGGCGGGCAGCGTCTGGTCGAAGCAGGCCTGCAGCACGCGCTCGAGCAGGGGCGCGCGGTTGTAGGTGCAGAGCTGGATCGACAGCTTCACGTCAGAACCGCGTCGTGCAGTACGGCCGCTGCTCCGCCCGGAAGGCCGCGTCGACGAGCTCGAGCTTCGCGCGCGGCTCGACGTTCGCGAGCCGGTTGCGCACGGCGTCGCGCAGGCGCAGCGAGCCCATCACGACCGAGGACAGATCGGCGATGCCGATCGTCAGCGTCGCGTCGGCCGCCGCGGTCGACGTGCCATCGGAGCGCGTCGTGGAGGCGGCGGTGTCGTCGAGTTGCGGCGCCGCCTGCGGCCCGAACCGGAAGGTCCATGCCCCGCGCGTCTCTGCGAAGGTCGCATCTTCGACCTCGAGCCGCAGCGTGAACGGCATCCCGGACGGCGGAAGGTGCGCGAACGCCCGTTCCAGGTCGACGATACGGTACATGACGCCCAAACCGGTGCGCGCGATGCGGTGCGCCGCGGGCGGGGCGACGGACTCGTCCGAGCCGTCGCGCGGATCGCTGGAGGCCAAGTACAGCGCGTCGTCCTGCGACTCGATCGCGACCCGCGTGAACTGGTCTTGCTGCGAGCGCAGGTAGCCCAGCAGCGCGGCACGGTAGGCGTAGTCCTCGTACGTCAGCTCGCGCACCACCAGCTCGTCGCGGTTGCGCAGCATGTCGTCCGCGGCCGGCACCGCGAACGTCTGCATGAACGCGCGCACGACGCCGTGCTCCTCGACCGCGACGTGGCGCAACGCCGCATCGTTCAGCGCGCGGTCGACGGCCGAACGGTGACGGCGGATGAGGCCGTTCACCGACGGCCGCACGCGCTCGTCGCACTCCATGAGCGCGGCCGCATCGTCCGGACCGAGAATCCGAATCGTGCCGCGCGCTCCGTCGTCGCGCAACGTTGCCGGCGCGAAGCGGTAGCGGTGCATCGGCGTGCCGTAGCCGAAGCCGAGCGCGCGGTAGAAATCGAGCCGGAACGCGTGCAGCACGGCGAACGGGGCGCCGCGCTCGCGGTAGTGGTCGAGGTACCACCCGATCAGCGCGCGCGCGATCCCGCGGCGCTTGTGCGCGAGCGCGACGCCGACGCTGCCGACGCCGCCCGTCAGCGCGTCGCGGCCTCGCACGTTCATCTCGTAGTCGTACAAGCGCATCACGCCGGCGAGGTCGCCGTCGCGCTCGGCGACGACCCAGAGCAGCCCGGGCTGCGTGATGCTGTCGGCCAGCGCGCGCGCGGTCTCGTCGAGCGCCTCCACCGTCGTTCGGCGCATGATCGGGTACGCGTCGGCGAGCAGCCGCGCCAGCTGCGCGAACAATTCGGGCCGCTCGCCCGTTGCTTCGAGCGGCCGGATTTCGACGCCGCGCGTCGCCGTCGTCATCAGTACAGCCGCCGGCCGTTCGGCACGGGGAACGTCGGGCGCACGAGGATCACGTTGCCGTCGGCGTCGTCCATCCCGAGCACCAGCACCTGGCTCTCGAAACCGGCGATGCGCTTGGGCGGAAAGTTCACCACCGCGCAGACTTGCGTGCCGATCAGCTCGGCGGGCGCGTACCGGCCGGTGATCTGGGCCGACGATCGCCGTTCGCCGATCTCCGGGCCGAAGTCGATGCGCAGCACGTAGGCGGGCTTGCGCGCGCCCGCGAGCGGCTCGGCGGCGAGGACCGTTCCGGCGCGCACGTCGACGCGCTGGAAATCGTCGTAGGCGATCACCGCCTCAGCGTTCGGCAGTCGCGACGAGCAGTCCGTCGAGCGCGCGCAGGATGGCGGTTTCGTCCAGCGCGCGCACGCAGGCGAAGTCGGGACAGGTCTCCTTGCGGTGGGCCGGCGGGCACGGATACGTCGGGCGCACGACCGCGACGCGCGGCCCTTTCGGCGCCCAGCGGTCCGGCTCGTCCGACTGCAGCGCGAAGATGCCCACCGTCGGCGCGCCGGCCGCCGCGGCGACGTGCATCGGGCCGGAGTCGATCGCGACCACGGCGCGCGCCCGCGCGGCGAGCGCGCCGAAGACGCCGATCGACGTCGCGCCCGCGACGGAGGTGACCGCGCTTCCCGCAGCCTCGGCGATGGCGTGCGCGATCGGCGCGTCGCCCGCCGAGCCGGTCACCAGCACCCGGACGCCGTCGCGCGCGACCAGCCGCCGCGCGAGCGCGACGAAGCCGTCGACCGGCCAGCGCGAGCGCTGCGCGGACAGGCCGCGCGTCGGGTGCAGCAGATAGAACTCGCTCGCGACGTCGTGCACGCGGAGCAGCGCGCCGGCCGCGGCGCGCTCGTCGTCGCGCAGCGCGAGCTCCGGCGCGGCGCCGGGCGCGTCGCAGCCGAGCGCGCGCGCGTAGTCGAGCAGGATCTCGGTCCAGTGCGACGTGCGGTCGCCCAGCTCGCTGCGCACGACGACGCGCTCGGTGAACAGCGCCGAGTACAGCCGCCGCGCTTGGCCGGCACGAACCGGGATGCGCGCCAGCCACGGCAGCAGGGCCGTGCGCAGCGTCGCCCAGGTGACGACCGCAGCGCCGTAGCGGGCGGGCAGCGCCTCGCCGAGCGCGACGACGCGATCGAGCACCGGCATGTGCCGCGCGAGGTCGGCGTGCGCAGGCAGAACCACCGCGTCGACCGCGGCGTAGCGCGAGCGGAGCGCGCGCGCCACGACGCCGGCCAGCAGCGTGTCGCCGATCCCGCCGCCGGCCGCGACCAGCAGCGCGCGCTCAGAGCCCATCGCGGATCGTTTCGATGAAGACGCTGCGCGGACCGCCGTCGACGTCCGAGGCGCGGAACGCGCGGAACGGCGAGGCCCACGGCCGCCAGCGCCGCACCTGCGCGTCGAACCCGCGGTCCGGAAAGACGTCGACGACCGGCGCGCCCAGCATCCCCGCGACGTGCGCCGCGCCGGTGTCGACCGTGACCAGCGGCGCCGCGTTGGCGAGCGCGCGCACCCAGTCGCGCAGGCTCGAGAAGGTCTGCGGTGCGGCGCCGAGGTGCTCTCGCACCCACTCGGCGTCGGTCGGCGCGGCGATGACGCGCGCGCCGCCGTCCCTCAGACGTGCGAACGACGCGCGCTGGACGGCCACCGGGACGCCGGAGGCGGTCCACTTCGGCCCGGCTTGGACGATCGCGCCGCTCCGTTCGCCCGAACCGCCGTTTCCGGCGACGGTATGCTCCGCGCCGAGCAGCAGCGGCCGCAGCCGCGCCGCGTCCGCCGGCGGGCTCGCCTCTCGCACCAGACCGGTGCCGAGCCGGTACATCACCTCGACCTCGTGCGCGTCCTCACGACCGATGCGCTGCGAACGGCTCACGGTGCGCGTCGTGCGCGCGCGCACCCACAGCGATTTGAGCGGCCGCGCGAGCCCGGTCGTGAAGCCGGCGCGCTCCGGTATGCCGGCCGCGAGCGCGAACGCTTCGGGCTCCTCGCTCGCGATCAGCGCGACGTCGTAGCGCAGCGCCGCGATCTCCGCGCGCGCGCGCGCGCTGCTCTGCGGCGTCGAGCCGTGCGCGGGCCACGGAATGCGCTCGAGCACGTGCTGCGCCGCGACCGCGGCGGGGTCGAACAACCCGGCGTTGCGCGTGGTCAGCGCGACGCCGACCTCGTGCCCGGCCTCGCGCAGCGCCGCGACCAGCGGGACGCAGACGGCCGCATCGCCGATCCCGTCGAGCCGCACCAGCAGAACGCGCATCGCTCAGCGCCGCCGCGCGCGGTGCGCGGCGCTCATCGCTCGCGCTGGAGCTGGCGGTCGAGCTCTTCGGTGTAGACGCTGTCGAGCAGCGCGCCGCGCGCGAGCTGCGCCACCACCGGCGGGACGCGCCGTGACGACGCGAGCCCGGCGAAGAGCGGCTGCGCGAAGCCGGGGTTCAGCACGCGCGCGCGCAGCAGGTTGAGCCCGTACGCGCCGGTCGCGAGCTTCACCCGCGGGGTCGGCATCTTGCGCACGAAGCGCGCCGCCATGCGCGCCTTCTCGATCGCTTTGCCGAGCGCTTCTTCGAGCGACTCGGGCGTCGGCGGCTTGACGTGCCAGAGATACGCTTCCCACGCGAACGCGCGCCGCACGCCGTGCGCGCGCAGCCGCGCCCCGAGCTCGGTGTCCTCCCAGCCGTACAGATCGAAGGCCTCGTCGAAGCCGCCGACCGCGCGCAGCGACGACGCGCGCACCGAGACGTTGCAGGTCACGAAGAACGCGCGCGAGACGTTGGCCGGGCTCGGCTTCGGCTGCAGCGCCGGGTCCGGCACGTTCACGATCGGCCCGGAGACCGCGAGCGGGAAGATGTCGTCCTCGTGCGCCGCGGCGTGCGCGGCCAGGAAATGCGGCGGCGTGACGACGTCGTCGTCGACGAACGCGATCACCTCGCCGCTCGCGCGCGCGATCCCGGCGTTGCGCGCCTTGCCGCGGTTGGGCTCGGCGACGAAGGCGTAGAGCGCGCCGTGCTTGCGCGCGACGTCGGCGGTCGCGTCGGACGAGCCGTTGTCGACGACGATCAGCTCGTACTCCGGCGGGTTCTCCTGCGCGCGCAGCGACGCGAGCGCCGCGTCGAGCAGCGCGGCGCGGTCCTTCGTCGCGATCACGACCGAGATCTTCACGGCCGCACCGGTTCGAGCAAGAAGCCCGCCATGCGTTCGGCGGCGCCGGCGTGGTGGCGGTACAAGCCGCGCAGCTCGGCGCCCGTCTTCGCGCACCACGCCGCGTCGCGGTAGCGCTCGGCGGCCGCGCGCGCGACCTGCGACGGCAGCAGCGTGCCGGCGATCTCGACGTCGAGATCTTTCCCGGCGTCGATGTTCGGCTGCGCGAAGTGCGCGAAGCGCTTCGCGTACGCGACCACGGCGGCGCGCTTGATCGGCGTGCCGATGAACGGCAGCTTTCCGACGTACTGGAACGGGCCGCCGACGACGACCAGCTCCGGTGCGTTGAACGGCGTGCACACGACCGCGGGGACGCCGAGGGACGCCAGCTCGATCACTTTCGTGCCGGGGATCGAGACGGCGAGCCGCGCGCTCGACGCGGCCCGCATCGCGGCGCGCACCAGCGCAAAGCGCTGCCCGTCCGCGACGATCTCGCCGTCCTCGAAGGCCGCCGCCGCACCGTACGAGAGCGGGTGCGCGCCGCCGCGCGCGAGCGCCTCGCGCACCGCGTCGTCCGAGACGAACGGCGAGCCGGCGAACGCGATCGGCACCTCCGGGAGCATGCGGCGCAGGTTCAGCGCGACGCGCACGAACAGCGGCAGCACGTTGGCGATCTCGTGCTTGCGCGAGCCGGGGAACAGGATCACTCCGTCGCGCGCGGCGTCGCTGGGCGGATCGCCGTAGGCGCCGCACGCCTCGCCGAGCGCGCCGTCGATGGCGAGGTTCCCCACGATGCGGATGCGGTCGGGCGGCGTCCCCCACCCCTCGAGCTGCGCCTTGTTCGCCGCGTCGACCGCGAAGACGCGCGCGAACGCTCGCGCGTACTTCTTGCGCGAGAACTTGTACGACGTTGCGACGCCGCCCAGCCGCGCGTGCGCGCGCGCCGCGTGCGACAGATCGCCGCCCAGATACTGCACGCGGTCGAAGTCCGGCGGCAGCCCTTCCACGCCGCGTCCGAACGCCAGGCGCAGAAACTGCGCGGGCGGGTACGAGCGCACGCCGGGAAAGAGCTGCTCGATGTACGCGGCCTCGCGGCCGGTCGCGAAATCGTCGGGGACGCACAGCACGTGCAGCTCGAGCGACGGATCGTGCGCCCGCAGCGCCGCGACGAGCGGCCGCACCCAGCCCGCGAACTCGCCGGGGCCGTTCGCCGTCAGGGCGATTCGCATGCTAACGGCGCTGCGCCCGCAGCCGGCCACCCGTCACGGCTTCGACCGGATCGCCGCGACGAGGTCGGTCGTGCTGCGGCCGGCTCGGTGCGGTGCGAGCACGATGCGCCCGCCGTGCCGCTCGACGACGTGGCGTTCCGGCAGCTCCTCGACGCGGTACTGCGCGCTCTTCACGTGCACGTCGGGACGGATGCGGTCCAGCAGCGTCTCCGGCGTGCGCTGCCGGAAGCCGACCACCGCGTCGACGCTGCGCAACGCCGCCACGACGCGCGCGCGGTCGGCGAACGGCACCAGCGGGCGGTCCGGGCCTTTTCCGAGCAGGCGCACCGAGTCGTCCTCGTTGAGCAGGACGATCAGCGCGTCGCCTTGCGCGCGCGACCACGCCAGGTACGCGACGTGCCCGGCATGCAGCAGGTCGAAGACACCGTTCGTCGAGACGACGCGGCGGCCGGCGTCGCGCAGCGCGTCGCGCCACGCGACGGCGCCGTCGGCGTCGAGGACCAGCCCGGCGAACGGCTCAGCCTCCACCGCGCTGCGCTCCGTCGGCGGCGTGCTCCATCAGCTCGGTGATCTCGCGCGGCGTCGCGGTCGCCGTGCCGAGCTTCTCCACCACCGCGCCGGCGGCGAAGTTCGCAAGCTGCGTCGCCGTCCGCGCCGAGATCTTGGCCGCGAGCGCGAGCGTCAGCACGGCGACCACCGTGTCGCCCGCGCCGGAAACGTCGTACACCGTGCGCGCGACGGCGGGGACGTCGAACCGGTCGTCCTCCGCGCCGAACAGCGACATCCCCTGCTCGCCGCGCGTGATCAGCACGTAACGGCAGCCGAGCTGCCGCAGCAGCTCGCGCCCCGCGCGCTCGAGCGAGGCGTCGTCGCGGATCGCGGTCCCGCTGGCGAGCGCGGCCTCGCCGGCGTTCGGCGCGATGCACGTCACGCCGGCGAACAGCGCCACGTTGGCCGGCTTCGGATCGGCGACGACCACCGGCGCGCCGAGCGCCGCTTCGACGATCTCGCGGTGGAGAAACCCTTTCGCGTAGTCGCTCAGCACGACGGCGTCCGCCTCGCGCACGGCGGCCTGCACCGCCTCGACGACCCGCCGGCGATCGTCGTCGCGCAGCGCCGCGGTCGACTCCCAATCGGCGCGGACCACCTGCTGGTTGTGCGCGACGACGCGCGTCTTGCGCGTCGTGGGCCGGTCGCCGAGCGAAAGCAGCCCGCGCGCGTCGACGCCCAGATCGTCGAACATCGCGCGCAGCCGCGCGCCTTCCGGATCGTCGCCGATGCCGCCGACGAAGGAGACGCGCGCGCCGAGCGCGCGCAGGTTGCTGGCGACGTTCCCCGCGCCGCCGAGCGTGAACGTGTGCTCGCGCACGGCGACCACCGGCACCGGCGCCTCGGGAGAGATGCGCGACACGTCGCCCCAGATCCACTCGTCGATCATCACGTCGCCGACCACGACGACGCGCCGCCCCGACATGCGCGCCAGCAGCTCGGTGGCGCGCGGCGCGGCGATCAGCTCAGCCACGCGCACGAACCCGATTCACGAAGGGTGCGCGCCGAACGACCCATTCGGCAGCATCGAACAGCGTCGCCGCGCGATAGTCCGGCTCCGGCCCCTCGTACGAATACGGTCCGGGCAACAACACTCCGGGGATCCCGACCGCGTGTCCGAGTGCGACGTCGCTGCCGCGGTCGCCGACCACGGCGCCGCCGTCGAGGGTGAGCCCGTGCTCCGCGACGGCGCGCCGAATCAGTCCCGGCGCCGGCTTGCGGCAGTCGCAATCGGCGTCGTAGTGCGGGCACCAGTACCAGGCGTCGACCGCCACCCCGTCGTTCGCGAGCTGCCGCGCGATCTCGGCGTTCACCGCCCGCACCGCGTCGTCGCCGAAGAATCCGCGCGCGACACCCGATTGGTTCGAGACCACGACCGCCGCGAAGCCGGACTCGCGCAACAGGCGCAGCGCGTCCACCACACCGGGCAGGATCTCGACGCCGTGCGGATCGTCGAGAAAGCCCTTGTCCTCGATGATCGTTCCGTCGCGGTCGAGGAACACCGCGGGCCGCGTCACGCGAACAGCAGCTCCTGCTCGACCAGGTCGCAGATGATGTGGCCCATCGTGATGTGGACTTCTTGCACGATCGCGCTGTAGCCGTCGGGGCCGATCAGCGCCACGTCGGCGATCTGCGCGACCGGGCCGCCGCCGTTCCCGCTGAACGCGACCGTCGTCGCGCCCGCCGCCTTCGCCGCTTCGAGCCCGCGCACGACGTTCTTCGACGTTCCGCTGGTCGTGATCCCGACGACGACGTCGCCCGGCTTCGCCAGCGCTTCCACCATCCGCGCGAAGAGCTGCTCGTAGCCGAAGTCGTTCGAGATCGCGGTCACCGCGGAGGTGTTCACGGTGAGCGCTTCGGACGGCAAGCCCTTCCGCTCGCGCAAGAAGCGCCCGCTGAACTCCGCGGCGAGGTGCTGCGCGTCGGCGGCGCTGCCGCCGTTGCCGAACCACAGCACCTTGTTGCCAGCGCGGAACGCGCGCACGAGCGCGTCGACGATCGCCTGTACCTGCGCCGCGTAGTGCGGCTTGTCGAGCTGCCCTTTGCGGTCGGCGAGGAGCTCGTCGAAGCCGCGGCGGCCCTCGATCACGGTTCGATCCAAAACAGCTCCTGTCCGAGCGAGACCAGCTCGCCGTCCTTGACCAGCACGTTGCTCACGACGCCGGCGTGGTCGCTGTTGATCTCGTTCATCAGCTTCATCGCTTCGAGGATGCACAGCGTGTCACCGACCTGCACGCGCGTGCCGATCTCGACGAAGGGGTCGGCGCCCGGCGAGGATGCGCGGTAGAACACGCCGACGACCGGCGCCGTCACCTTGCGGACGTTCGCCCCGGCCGTCCGCGCCGGCGCGGCCGCCTCGCCGGGCGCCCCGTCCGCGCCGCCGGGCGCCGCCGCCGGTCCGGCGGCCGGGAGCATCGGGGCGACGGCGTAGCCGGCCGGCGGGACCGCGTGGACCGCCGGGTCGCGGCGGACGATCTCGATCTCGCTGTCGCCGGTCCGGACGCGGATCGCGTCCAGATCGAACTCCGCGGCGATCTCGCCCAGCGCGCGGACGCGCGCCGCCTCGTCCTGCTCCATCAGCCCGTCGCTTCGACAATCACGCGCGCGACCTCCGCCGCGCCGGCCGCCAGCGGCAGCCGCCGCTCCTCACGCGCCAGCAGATCGCGCAGGACGATCTCTTCGTTCACGAGCTCATCGTCCCCGAGAATGACCGCCCAGCGCGCGTTGTTGCGGTCGGCGGTCTTGAACTGGGCGGTGATCTTGCGGCCTTGCCAGTCGGCGAAGGTCGGCTCCGCGGAGATCTCCCGGAGCGCGCCGGCGATCGCGACCAAGCGCTCGCGCGCCGGGTCGCCGAGCGCGATGGCCTGGATGCCGCGCCGCCGCGGCGCGTGCTCGCCGGCCAGCTTCTCGACCACCATGAGGAACCGCTCGAGCCCCAGCCCGAACCCGACGCCCGGCGCCGGCGGGCCGCCCAGCTCGGCGACGAGCCCGTCGTAGCGGCCGCCGCCGCAGACGGTGCTCTGCGCGCCGAGGACCGAGGAGACGAACTCGAACACCGTGCGCGTGTAGTAGTCGAGGCCGCGCACGATGCGCGGGTTGACGGTGTACGCGATCCCCAGCGCCTGCAGATAGCGCTGCAGCGCGTCGAAGTGCGCGCGGCACGCGTCGCACAGGTGCTGCAGCATCGTCGGAGCGCTCGCGACGAACGGCGCGTCCTGCGGATCCTTCGAGTCGAGGATGCGCAGCGGGTTGCGCTCGAGGCGGCGCTGCGAGTCGGCGCTGAGCTCGGCGAGATGCGGGCGGAAGTGCGCGAGCAGCGCGTCGCGGTACACCGGCCGGCACGTCGCGTCGCCGATGCTGTTGATATTGAGCGCGGCGTCGCCGATGCCGTAGCGCCGGATCAGCAGCGCGGCGATCTGGATCACCTCGAGGTCCGCCTCCGGGCCCGCGACGCCGAAGCACTCGACGCCGAACTGGTTCGCCTGCCGGTAGCGCCCCGCTTGCGGCCGCTCGTAGCGAAAGAACGGTCCGATGTAGTACAGCCGCTGCGGCCCGTGCGCGAGCAGCTTGTGCTCGAGCACGGCGCGCACCGCGCCGGCGGTCAGCTCCGGGCGCAGCGTCATGCTGCGGCCGCCCTTGTCGAGAAAGGTGTACATCTCTTTCTCGACGATGTCGGTGGTCTCGCCGACGCCGCGCGCGAACAGCTCCGTCGCCTCGAAGATCGGCGTGCGGATCTCGCCGTAGCCGAACCGGTGGGCGATGTCGCGGCAGTCCGCTTCGAGCGTGTTCCACTTCGCCGATTCGGGCGGGATGATGTCGCGGGTGCCGCGCGGCGCGCTGATCGGGTTCACGGACCCGACCGCTTCGGGCTCTACGTGACCGCGCCTTCGCGCGGCTCCAGCAGCTCGACCGGAATCCCGTTCGGATCCTCGACGAACGCGATCGAGCGCGTTCCGCCGGGCGACGTCTTCGGCTCCTTGACGATCTTCACGCCCTGCGCGCGCAGCTTCTCGACGACGCCCCGCAGATCGCCGTCGACCTCGAGCGCCAGGTGCTCGTAGCGGTTGCCGAGCTCGTACGGCGGATGGTCTTCGAGATCGTAGACGAGCTCGATGTACGAGTCCCAGCTCGCGCCGACGAACGCCATGTCGGCGTTGCCCGGATAGTGGTGCGGGCCGCCCAGCAGCTTCAGCCCCATCTTGGTGGTGTAGAAGTCGATCGACTCGGCCATGTCGCTGACGAAGATCGAGGTGTGCAGCACGCGCGGCATGATCGGGTGCGCTACGCGAAACGGCCGCCGCCTTCCCGCGCCATATCTGGGGTCTTGCCTTGCTGGACCGAGAGACTCAGCCTTCTGCCGCTCACGCGCCCGACGGTGCGCCGCCGCGCAGCCATGGAATCGGCACGAACGTCGCCGCCAGCGCGAGGCACAGCACGAGCCCGCCCGCGACGGTCAGCGGCGTCCACGCTTCGTGGAACAGCAGCGACATCACGACCCCGACCGCGAGCGCGGTGTACTCGACGCCGATCGTCGCCACGCTGACGCCGAGCCGGCGGACCGCCGCGGCGAACGTCGTCTGCGCGATCACGGTCGATCCGACGACGATCTCGCCGAAGAACCACCACGCGACGCGCGGAGCGCCGGTCGCGTGCGCGATCGCGCCGCCGAAGCCGAGCGCGAGCCCCGGCAGCAGCAGCGCCGCCATCGACATCGTCCCGATCAGCGCCATCGTCATCACGCCGTTCATGCGTGCGCCGATGACGCGCAGCAGGCAGGCGTACGCGGCGAACGACGCCAGCCAGACGACCATCAGCACGTCGCCGAGAAAGGCGGACCGGTCGCCGCTGTGCGTCGCCGCCAGCATCGCGACGCCGATCACGCCGAGCGCCAGCGCCGTCCATTGCCGCCGGTCCAGCGCGGTCCGAAAGACGAGCGCCGCGACCGCCGTGTTCGTCACCGGCGCGAGGCCGACCAGGAACGAGATGTGCGCGACCGACGTGTACTGCGCGGCGATCGTGAACACGACCGAGACGACGAGCCCGAACACGAGCCCCGCGACGGCGACCGCCGCCCAGCGCTTGCCGTCGAGCCGCGGCGGGCTGAGCCGCCACGCCGGCGCGAGCGCGAACAGAAAGATCGGCAGCGCCCACGCCGCGCGCGCGACCGAGACGGTGACGCCGTTCCACACGCCCGGCTCCGTCGCGTAGAGCACCTTGCTCGCGGGGCCGAGAAGCCCCCAGCCGAGCCCGGTGACGAGCACGAAAACGACGTTCTGAACCGAGCGGGGCACGGAGCACAGACCCGCGCGCGCGCGGCGCGGATGCGTCTCAGACGCCGGCGACCCGGGCGCAGACGAACGGCGCGGTGACGGCGGCGCCGGCCAGCGAGCACGCGCAGAAGATCGCGACGGCGTGCAGGCGGCCGAACCCGATCAGCGCGAGGACGACCGGCGCGACCAGCAGCGCGGTCAGCGTGACGTCGTGGAAGTGCTGCAGGCGGCGCACGCCGTCCAGGCCCTCGCTCGACCACAGCGCGTCCATCGCGCGCGACGCGACGCCGAGGAGCAGCGCGTAGCCGACCAGGCGGATCACGAACGCGACGAACATGCGGCGAGGCGCTTTCGCGGGGGCGGCGAGCGGTCCATGCACGCGCTTGGCGAAGGAGCGAGCGTGCACGAACCGTCCGCGTCGGTGCTCCACACCTGGGCCGACTTCTACGTGATCACCGGCTCGTCGGCCGCCGCGCTGACCGGCCTGATGTTCGTCGTCATCACGCTGGTCGCCGGCGTGCGCGCGCGCACGACGCGCGAAGGGATCGCGGCGTTCAGCACGCCGACGGTCGTGCACTTCTGCGCCGCGCTGCTGACGGCGGCGGCGCTGACCGCACCCTGGCCCACGCTCGCGTGCCCGGCCGCGCTGCTCGGCACCGGCGCGATCGCCGGCATCGTCTACGGCATCCGCATCATCGCGCGAGCGCGCACCGAGGTCGACTACGAACCGGACCTCGAAGACTGGCTCAGCTACATGGTTCTGCCGCTGGTGACGTACGCCGCGATCCTGGCGGCCGCGATCGCGCTGCCGTTCCGGCCGGTTCCGGCGTTGTTCGGGCTCGCCGGCGCATCGCTGCTGCTGATCTTCATCGGCATCCACAACGCCTGGGACGTCGTCACCTACGTCGCGGCCGTCCAGATGCGCACGCCCGAAGAACCCGGCGCGCCGGATGCGGCCGCTACGCCGGCCGTCATTGCGGACGTGCAGGCGCAGCAGTCGCCGCCGCAGCAGCCGCCGGCCGCGCAGCAACAGCCGCAACCGTAACGATTCGTCGCCGGCCGGGACGCCGGCGCGAACGAATTGTCAGTGCAAGAAGTAGCGGTAGGTGGAGAACACGAGCGCGATCCCGCGCTCGTTCGCCGCGGCGATCACCTCCGCGTCGCGGATCGAGCCTTGCGGTGCGATCACGGCGGTGCAGCCGGCGTCGGCGGCGGCGATCAAACCGTCCGCGAACGGGAAGAAGCCGTCGCTGGCGCAGGCCGCGCCGCGGACCTGCTCGTGCGCGCGGTGCGCCGCGATCTGCACCGCGCTCACGCGGTTCGTCTGGCCCGCGCAGATGCCGCGCGAGACGCCGTCGCGCGCAATGACGACGCCGTTCGACTTGACGTGCCGCACGACGTCCCAGGCGAAGACCAGATCGCGCCATTCGCCGGCGCTCGGCCGGCGCGCCGAGACGACGGTCCAGCGCTCGGGCGGCGCTTGCGGATCGTCGTCCTCGGCCAGAATCCCGCCCAGCGCGCTGCGCACGCGCAGCTCGGCCGCGATCCGCCGCGGCAGACCGGGGCGGAACCGCATGATGCGCAAGTTCTTCTTCTTGCGCAAGCGCTCGAGCGCGGCGTCCCCGAACGCCGGCGCGGCGACGATCTCCAGGAAGAATCCGGCCAGGTGCTCGGCCGCCGCCGCGTCGACCTCCGCGTCGACCGCGATGATCCCGCCGTACGCCGAGACCGGATCGGCATCGAGCGCTTCGCGCACCGCCTCGGCGACGGTCGCGCGCTCGGCGACGCCGCACGGCACGGTGTGCTTCACGATCGCCGCGCGCACCGGCCGCGGCGCGTCCGTGTCCGCGACGAGCGGCGCGGCGTCCGCCGCTCCGGGCTCATCGCCGAACGCGAGCGGTGCGCGGACGAGCAGGCGCAGCGTGGCGTCGAGATCGAGCAGGTTGTTGTACGAGAGCGCCTTGCCGCCGAGCTGCTCGGGGAGCGGCGCCTCGCGCGCGAGGTAGAACGCGGCGCGGTCCTGCGGGTTCTCGCCGTAGCGCAGCGGCTGCTCGATCGGGATCGTCAGCGCCAGCGAGCCGGGCAGCTCTCGGGTGAGCATCCCGGACTCCAGATAGCGCGCGATCGCGCTGTCGTACTCGGCGGTCCGCTCGAACGCGCGCGTCGCGAAGCGGCGGCGCGTCGCGTGATCGAGCCCGCCGTCGCCGAGCGCGACGACGAACGCGTCGTACTGCGCCGGATCGCTCAGCACCGTGACCTGTTCGAAGTTCTTCGCCGCGGCGCGCAGCAGCGAGACGCCGCCGATGTCGATCTGCTCGACCGCTTCCTGCAGCGTCGAACCTTCCTGCGCGACGGTTTTCTCGAACGGGTACAAGTTCACGACGACCGTCGCGATCGCCGGGATCGCGTGCCGCTCCGCTTCCGCGCGGTGCTCGGGATCGCCGCGGTCTTGCAGGATGCCGCCGAAGACGTTCGGGTGCAGCGTCTTCACGCGCCCGCCGAAGAGCGACGGATAGCCGGTCAGCTCGCCGACGTCGTGCGCCTCGACGCCGTGCTCGCGCAGGTGCGCGCGCGTCCCGCCCGTCGCGTAGAGCGGAACCCCGCGCTCGGCCAGCGCGCGCGCCAGCGGAACGATCCCGGTGCGGTCGTAGACCGAAAGCAGCGCAGCGTCAGGTGAACGCGGGTTCACGTTCCGGCTCTTCCACCTGCGGCGGTGCGACCGGACGATCGTCGAGCGTCGCGCTGATGATCGAGCTGACGCCGGGCTCCTGCATCGTCACGCCGTACAGGCGCTGCGCGAGCTCCATCGTCTTCTTGTTGTGGGTGACGATCAGCATCTGCGACGTCGCCGAGACCTCGCGGATCTTGGTCGAGAGCCGCTCGACGTTGGCGTCGTCGAGCGCGGCGTCGACCTCGTCGAGCAGGTAGAACGGCGACGGCTTCACCGCGATCAGCGCGAAGATCAGCGCCGACGCCGTCATCGCGCGCTCGCCGCCGGAGAGCGCCGCCAGCGCGGTCATCTTCTTGCCCGGCGGCTGCACCGAGATCTCGATCCCGGTCTCGCTGAGGTTCTCCGGGTTCGTCTGCCACATCTCGGCCTGGCCGCCCGGGAAGAGCTGCGCGAAGACGGTGCTGAACTGGCGCTTCACCGCGTCGAACGTCTCGTTGAACTGCACTTGGCACGACGTCTCGATCTCGGCGATCGTCGCGAGCAGCGTCTCGCGCGCGCGGTGCAAGTCGTCCATCTGCTCGCGCAGGAACCGCTCGCGCTCGGTGAGCTCGTCGCGATCGGCCTCGGCGTTGAGGTTCACGTTGGCCTGCAGCCGCACCAGCTCTTCGCGCAGGCGCGGCAGCTCGTCGAGGATCTCGCTCGGCTCGTTCTCATAGCGCGCCAGCACGTCCGACTGCTCTTCCTCGCTGGCCGGGTTCTGCGCGAAGGTCTGCTGCAGCATCCCGAGCTCCGCGTCGATCTCCGCCAGGCGGCGGCGCCCGTACTCGCCGGCCGCGGTCGCTTCGCGGTCCTCGCTCTGGGCGATGCGCTCGTCCGCTTCGCGCTGCGCCGCTTCGTCGGCGGTCGCCTCGCGCTGCCGGCGCGACGCCCCGACCGCCGCGTCGGCGCGCGCGACGCGCTCGCGCGCCGTCCCGAGCAGCGCCTCCAGCTCCGCGGCGCGCGCGCGCAGCGCCTCGAGCTCGCGCAGCATCGCCTCGCGCGCCGCGCCGGCGCGCTCCGCGTCCGCGTCGAGGAGTCCGAGCCGCGTCACCGCGCCGTCGTGCTCGGCGCTGAGCGCCGCGATCTGCTCGCGCAGCGCGCTCGCGGCCGCGGCGACGTCGCTCTGCTCGGCCTCGACGGCGGCGATGCGCTCGCGCGCCTCGGCGAGCTGTCCCTCGAGCGCCGCGCGCTGCTCCGAGAGGTCGACGTGGTCCTCGGCGACGCGCTCGAGCGCGTGCAGCCGCGAGCGCACGTCATGCTCCTGCGCGGCGAGCGCGTCGCTGCGGCTCGCCGACGTGACGACCGCGGCGTCCAGCCGCTCGATCTCGGTGACCAGGCCCTGCACCTGCGTGCGGACGTCCTGCAGCGCGACCTCGGCGTCGTTCGCCAGCTTCGTCGCCTCGTCGCGCTGAACGCTCGCGGCGTCCAGCTCGGCCTTCGCCGCGGCGCTCTCGCGCTCGATCCGCTCGCGCTCGGCGCGCAGTTGCGGGATGCGTTCCTTGAGCGTCTCGGCCTGCGCGCGCCGCGCGAGGATCGAGCGCTCTTTGCGGAAGCGACCGCCGGTGATCGCGCCGCCGCCCATGATCTGGTCGCCCTCGAGCGTGACGACCGAGTCGCGGAAGCCCTCGCCGCGGGTGAGCTGGATCCCGGTGCGCAGCTCGTCGACCACCAGGATGCGCCCGACCAGGAACGCGACGATCCCGCGGTAGCGCGGCTCGGCGCGCACCAGCGTGTGCGCGTAGCCGATCACGCCCGGGCGGCCGCGCAACTGCCCGAGATCGCGCCCTTCGCGCTGGGCCAGCGTATCGAGCGGAAGAAACGTCGCGCGCCCGGCCTCGCGCTCGCGCAGGTACGCGACCGCCGCTTCGGCGTCTTCCGACGTCTCGGCGATGACGTTCGAGAGCCCGGCGCCGAACGCGACGTCGAGCGCGCGCGCGTAGCGCTCGTCGGTGGAGATGAGGTTCGACACGACGCCGTGCAGCCCGCGCAACAGCCCGCGCTGCGCCGCCTCGACGACCGACTTCGTGCCGTGCGCGTGCCCTTCGAGCGCCGCTTCGAGCTCTTCGATCGTGTGCAGCCGCGACTCCGCCGCCGCCAGCTCCGCCGCGACCTCGCGATGGCGCCGCTGCAGGTCGGCGACGCGCGCCGCCGCCGCGTCGCCGCCTTCGCGCGCGACGCGGGCGCGCTCGCGCTGCGCGGCCGCCTCGGCCTCGTAGCGCGCGATCAGCAGCTCGCGCTCCGAGAACCGCCCGCGTGCCTCCTCGGCGGCGCGCGCGTGCGCGTCGCGTTCCGCGAGCGCGCCGGCGTGCTCGCGCTCGAGCCGCTCGATCTCGGTGCGCGCCGAGGCGATCTGCGCCCGGCGCTCCGCCTCGCTCGCCGCGCGCTCGGCGGCCAGCGTCTCGACCGCGCGCAGCTCCTGGTAGACCGCGTCGAGCCCGCGGCGCGCGTCGGCGACCGCGGCCGACGCGGCGAGCTCGCGCTGGCGCGACCCGTCGGTCTGCTCCGTCAGCGGCGCGAGCCGCTCCTCGAGCGACGCGATCTGCTCGCGCAGCGTCTCGCGCTCGCCCTCGACGCGCTCGCGGTCGGCGACGACGGCGCTCGACTGCCGTTCGAGCCCGTCGCGCCGCGCGACCGCCGCCGCGAGATCGGCCTCGATGCGCGCCAGCTCGGCGCGCGCGGCCTGCGCCTCGGCGCGGTCGTTGTCGAGCTGCAGCTCGACGGTGTAGAGCGTCTCGCGCAGCCCGGAGATCGCCGCGCCGAGCTGGGCCGCGCGCGCGGCGGCGGCGGCGCGCCGGTTCTCGTGCTGATCGAGATCCGCCGCGACGCGCTCGCGCTCGGCCCGTCGCGACGCCGACGCGCGCAGGAACGACAGGATCTCGAGATCGCGAACGCGCGCGGTCACCTTGCGGTAGCGCTTCGCGCGCCGGACTTGCGTCTCGAGCTCGGGGACGCGCCGTTCCAGCTCCGCGATCAGGTCGTTCACGCGGATCGCGTTCTGCTCGGTCGCCTCCAGCCGGCGCAGCGCCTCGTTCTTGCGCGCCAGGAACTTGCCGATCCCGGCCGTCTCCTCGAACAGCGCGCGCCGCTCGGCCGGCTTCGAGGAGAGGATCGCGTCGATCTGGCCCTGCGAGACGATCGCGTACGAGCCCGGTCCGAGCCCCGTCCCCATCAGCAGCTCGTGCACGTCGCGCAGCCGCACCTGCGCGCGGTTGATGAAGAACTCCGACTCGCCGGCGCGGTACGCGCGCCGGGTGATCTGCACCTCGGCGAAGTCGAGCGGCAGCACGCGCTCCGCGTTGTCGAACGTCAGCGAGACCTCGACCATCCCGAGTGGCTTGCGCGTGTTGTTGCCAGCGAAGATGACGTCTTCCATCTTCTGCGAGCGCAGGCTGCGCGAGGACTGCTCGCCGAGCACCCAGCGGATGGCGTCGACCAGATTCGACTTGCCGGAGCCGTTGGGGCCGACGACCGCCGTGGTGCCGTCGTGAAAATCGAGCGTCGTCGCTTCGGCGAACGTCTTGAAGCCGAAGACTTTGAGGGACTTGAGGCGCATGAAGGTTTAGACGGGCGCTCCGCGGTCGGGCTTGCGAGGGGACGGGGTACGACGACGCTTGTCGAGCGCGATCACCCGGCCGTCGCTGTTCGACGCCGGCGCCGCCGCCGCTGCCGGATGACGCTTTCGTAACACGGAGAGCGCCATCGCCGCCGCGCTCTGCTGCGCCGCCTTCTTCGAGGGACCGATCCCTTCGCCCAGGATCTCGTCGCCGACGCGCACCTGCGACGTGTAGCGGCGGTCGTTCGGCGGCCCCTCCGCGCGCTCGAAGTACATGGGCGTGACGCGCAGGACGCCCTGGGTGAACTCCTGCAGGTCGGTCTTCGCGTCGCGCTCGCCGACGTTGCGCCGGTCGAGCGGGACGAGGTGCTCCTTCTCCAGGAAGCGGGTGACGGGCTCGAGCCCGGTCGCCTGGTACAGCACGGCCAGGAACGCCTCGAACGCGTCGGCGAGGATGCTCTCGTTGTCGCTCCCGCCGCTGCGGCCCATCCCGGCGCCGAGCACGAGCAGATCCGGGAAGCCGAGCCGCCGCGCGGTCTCGGCGCACGCCGCGCCGCTGACCAGGTGCGCTTTGCGGCGCGTCAGCGCGCCTTCGGTGAGGTCCGGGTACTGCTTCATCAGCCAGCCCGACGCCACGAAGCCCAGGATCGCGTCGCCGAAGAACTCCAGCCGCTCGTTCGAACTCTGCAGCTGCTCGCGCCCCGCGCTGGCGTGCACGAACGCCGGCTCGATCACCGCGACGTCGACGTCGGGAATGCCCGCCGCTTTCAGCAGCGCCCGCATCCGCGCGCGCCGCTTCTCCCCGGCCATGGAGCTAGGCGTGCCGGCCGAAGACGACGGACGTGTTGTGCCCGCCGAAGCCGAACCCGTTCGAGATCGCGACCTCGACCTGCGCTTTGCGCGCGACGTTCGGAACGTAGTCGAGCCGGCACTGCGGATCGGGGACCTCGTAGTTCGTCGTCGGCGGCAGGATGCCGTGGTGCAGCGCCAGCGCCGTCGCGATCCCTTCGATCGCGCCGGCGGCGCCGAGCAGATGGCCGTGCATCGACTTCGTCGACGAGACGGCGAGCTTGCCGCTCGTCGCGTGCTCGCCGAAAACGCGCTCGATCGCCTGCGACTCCGCCGCGTCGCCGAGCGGCGTCGACGTGCCGTGCGCGTTGATGTAGCCGACCTGCTCCGGCGCGACGCCGCTGCGCGCCAGCGCGCGCTGCATCGCCAAGATGACGCCCCTCGACTCGGGATCGGGCTGCGCGATGTGAAACGCGTCGGCCGACTGACCGTAACCGAGCACCTCGGCATAGATGCGCGCGCCGCGCGCCAGCGCGAACTCGCGGTCCTCGAAGATCAGCACGCCGGCGCCCTCGCCGAGGACGAAGCCGTCGCGCTCCTTGTCGAACGGCCGCGAGGCGTGCGTCGGGTCGTCGTTGCGGGTCGACATCGCCTTCATCGACGCGAAGCCGCCCATCGCGGTCGGGATCACCGCCGCCTCGCTGCCGCCGGTGACGATCGCGACCGCTTCGCCGAGCACGATCTTGTCGAACGCGACGCAGAACGCGTCGTTCGCGCTCGCGCACGCCGACGACACGGCGAACACCGGGCCGCGCAGCCCGTAGTTCATCGAGATCTGCGCCGACGCGGCGTTGCCCATCAGCATCGGCACGAAGAACGGCGAGACCCGGTCCCACGCCTGCTTGGGCCCGATCTCGAAGGTCGTGTCCTCGATGGTGATGATCCCGCCGATCCCGGTCGCCACGATGGCGCCGGTCCGGTCGCGCACGTCTTGGTCGTCGGGCAGCTTCGCGTCCGCGATTGCCTCGCGGGCGGCGGCGAGCGCCATCTGCGCGTAGCGGTCCATCCGGCGCGCGTCGCGCCGCCCGAAGAGCTGGTCCGGGTCGAAGTCCTTGACCTCGGCGGCCATGCGCGTGGGCAGCTTGGAGGTGTCGAACACCTTGGTCAGACCCACCCCGCTCCGGCCGGCGGTGACCCCTTCCCAGAACTCTCCGGCGGTGTTGCCGAGCGGCGTGATGGCGCCCAGCCCGGTGATGACGACGCGGCGTGTCTCCAAAACGCAATCGGGTTCGGAAACGCGAGGACCGCCCCTTCCGCGACGCCCTTCACTGCTTGTAATTCTCTTTGAGGTAGCCGTAGAGCTGAGGCGAGAGCGCCTTCAGCGCCTGCGGCGTCTTGCGGAACCACGCGTACGTCTCCGCAAAAAGCTCGCCCGGTTTGTGCGGCCAGGAATCCTTGGTGTACGGAGTTGGGAACGGGATCGGCTTGCCTCGTTTCGTAAACGTCGACTCGACGAACTCAACGAAGTCCTGCAGCCGTTGCGATCGGAAGCGGGCGAGCCCGTGGCCCCAGACCGACCGAAACCAGCGCTGCTGCTTGGCCTCGACGCCGGAGTAGATCTTTAGCACGCCGTCCGGATCGGCGGCAGCCAGCGCAGCGTGCTCCTTGTCGCGTGCGTCGATAAGCGCCTCGACGGCGTCCGCTTCCTGATCCACCTCCGCCTCGGTGCATTGGCCTGAGGCCGTCGCGGACGCGAACGCATCGATCGCGTCGCTCAACACTCGGACCGCTGTGCGGTACGCGCTGCTCGCCTTCTTCGCCGCTGCGGTCAGCTTCTTCACGTCGTCCTCAGCAGCGCTCAGGGCTTTGGCGTGCGCCTTTTTTGCGAGGTCAGCGTCGCTCTTGAGGGCCTCGACCACCTTCGGCGAGACGCTGTGCTGCGCCATGGCGTTTGCGTTGTCGACGACCTTGCCCTCGGCGGTTGCGATCTTGTTGAGCAGATCGGCTTTCGTGTCCTTGAGCTTGCTCAGCAGCCTTCGCTTCGCGTTGGATTCTTCGAGCCGCTGGGAGTACGCTGCCTGCGCCTTTTTCTGACGCGCCACATCCACCGTCTTGTTCGCTTCTTTCAGCTCCGCTTCGGCGTCGCTCAGCGGCTGTTTGCTCTTGTCGAGCTCGGTTTGCGTCGTTTCTATCGCGGTCGCAGTCGTTTCTTTTTGTTCGACGAGCTTGTTCTTTTCGGCCTGAGCGACGCGCGTGTCGTGAACGGCCTTGCGCCTCCGATACTCGTCCACCGCATGTCCGACTTCATGCAAGAGCACGATCTGGCTGTCGAAAAGCTTGGGGTCGAAGGCCAAGTCCGCCATGTTGATCACGCGCTGGTCGAAGGCTTCGGTATGTTCTGGGTTCGAGAACCCTTGCGACGAATCGAACCGCCCGCCCAGCGACGGACCGGCCGAATGCACGCGCTTTAGTGTCGCGCCTACCAAGGCTTTCTTGTCCGCGTCGGGGAGGAGCTTCAGCGCCGCCGCCATCGCTTTGAGCTCGACGAGCGTCCAGGCCGCATCGCCATCTAGGACGTCCGCCAACGCATAGGACGTTTTCAGCGTTGCTTTCAGTGCGTCGACGCCCGGGTCCAGCGCGCCCTGCTCCAGCGGGGCCGCCTGGATCAGTCGCGGACGCGACATCTGCTGCATGACGTGGGTTAGCTCGTGCGCGATCAACCGTCTCCCGGGCGGTGTGTGCGGCGCGAACTGACCGGCGCCGAAGTACACCGACGAGCCGTAGGTGAACGCGCGCGCGCCAACTCGCTCACTCCTTCGTGCGGCGCCATCGTCCGCGAACACGCGCACGGCGTCGAAGTTGAATCCGAGGCGCCGCTCGGCCCACGCGCGTATCGTCGGCGGGAGAGGGCTGCCGCCGTGTGCCGCGCTGTCAGCGCGCGTAACGACACTCGGAACCGATGCGGTGTAGTGTGACCGCGCCTCCCCGACCGGCGGGGCCGGGCCCACGTCGGCGCCCTGCGGCGGGCCTTCCGGGCGCGTGACGGCGTCGGCGATGCGGTCGGCTTCGCGCTCCTGATCGGTACCGGATGCGCTCAGCGCGAAGCTGGGCTGGATGCGCTGGGGTCGCGGATTCGCTACCCGCGTCCGGCTCAGGTCGAGCCGTGCCGGCGCTTCTCCTACGGCCCGCGGAAGCGGCTCGCTGGGATGCGAGCGCTCGTGCGCGGCTGGTGCCGTGGGTGAGATGGCGGAGGCCTTCGCCGCTGTCACGAGCGCTCGCATCAGAGCTCGATCCTAGCAGGCGCGCCGCGCGCGGGGAAGCCCTGCGACGTCCAGTCAGTCCGGGCGGCGGACGTAGTCCAGTGTGAACACCGGCTTCCACGAGCCGCCCGCATCGGCGAAGAGCGCCCAGCCGTAGGCGTCGTTCGAGCGCCGGGTGACGTCGACGCGGAAGTTCGCCGGGCCAGGGCGTCCGATGATCGCGCCGTCGCTGGTGAACGTCATCGACCACACGTCGCCGTCGAGCGTGACCGGTCCTTGGGTCACGTCGCCGCGCGCGTCGATGTACCACATCGTCAGACGCTTCGCCGCCGCGTCGAAGAAGAGATTGCCGGCGTAGCCGTTCGCGACGGCGCCGTCCGGTTTGACGAACTTGGTGGTGAATCGGATGACGCCGTTCGGGGCGACGTCGTAGCGCGTCTCGATCAGCTTCATGCCACCGGGCAGCGCGCTCAGATCCGCACGCCAGGCGCCGCCGGCCAGCCATTGGAACGGCGCGATCTGCGGCGCCAGCGGCATCGTGGCGGGCGGCGCCGAGCGCGCGGGCGCTGCGGTGAAGACGGTTGCCAGAACGAGGGCGGCCGCGGCGCAGCGCGCGGCGAGTCGAGAGAACATGTCAGCTCCGTTTCAGCGAGTCGAAGTAGATGCGAAGGTGGCGGACGGAGTCGTCGAAGCGCGCGATGTCGCGCTCGGCGGTGGCCTGCATGACCCCGCCCTCCATCACGGTGAGGACGAACGACGCGACCGAGTCGGGATCGACGTCGTCTCGCAGCGCGGGTGCTGCGTCGCGCACGCAGCCGGCGACGGCCGCGCGCCACTGCGCGAAGTTGCGGTTCACCAGCTCGCGCGCACGGTCGGATGCGTTCTGCATCTCGAGCGCGAGGCTGCCGATCGGACAGCGGTACCGGAAGTCGGTCCCGACGATCGCGCGCCGGTACCCGTCCATCACCGCGAACACCCGGCCGATCGGATCGTCGGTCGCGGCGAACGCCGGGTCCATCACCTGCGGCGCCAGCCCGTCGAGATACGCCTCGAGGACCGCGATGAGCACGTCTTCCTTGGTCTTGAAGAAGTGGTAGAGGCTCCCCGACCGCACGCCCGCCGCCGCCACGATCTCGGCGATCCCGGTACGCGCGTAGCCCTGCTCCCAGAACAGCCGCATCGCGTGCTCGACGATGCGCGCCCGCGTCTGCGACGGCCGCGCAACAGTCCGCCGCGTGATCTGCGAAGATCGCTCCACGCCACGTTCTTAGTTGGTTGACCAACTAAGACCTCCGGCGGACCCCGATGGCAAACCGCCGATGTTCCGCCACTCCGCCGGAGTACACTGAAGGCACCATGACCCCGTCGCGCTATCCCGCCGGTCCCTCCGCGCTGTCCGCGTTCGGCGGGATGGCGAGCTCCGGCAGCCTGGCTCGCGTGCCGGCGTTTCTCGATCACGCCGCGCGCACGTACGGGCCGGTCGCGTCGTGGCGGATGCCGCGGGCGCGGTTCTGGTTCTTCGACGAGCCGGCCCTGATCGAGCAGATCATGCTCGCGAGCGGCTACGACGTGGTCAAGGGGCGCGGGCTGCGGCGGATGCGCCGGCTGCTCGGCGAGGGGCTCCTCACCAGCGACGAGCCGCTGCACCTCCGCCAGCGCAGACTGGTGCAGCCGGCGTTCCACCGCGAGCGCGTGGCCGGGTACGCCGCGACGATGATCGGCGCGGCCCGCGCGGTCGCCGAGCGGCTCGAGGACGGCGAGATCCTCGCGGTCGACGCGCTGATGAACCGGCTGGCGCTGCGGATCGCCGCGGCGACGCTGTTCTCGGCCGACGTCGAGGACGACGCCGACACGATCGGCCACGCCGTCACCGAGGCGATGGACGTGTTTCCGGCCAGCCTCTCCGCCTTCGGCGAGCTGCTCGACCACATCCCGTGGCACCCCGCGACGCGCCGCTTCAAGGGCGCGCGCGGCGCGCTCGACGCCGTGATCTACCGCATGATGGAAGACCGCCGGCGCGATCCGCGCGACCGCGGCGACCTGCTCTCGATGCTGCTCGCGGTCCGTGACGACGACGGCCGCCCGATGCCCGACGAGCTGGTCCGCGACGAGGCGCTGACGCTGCTGCTGGCCGGCCACGAGACGACCGCCAACGCGCTGGCCTGGACGTGGGACGCGCTGGCCCGCAACGCGGACGCCGAGACGCGCCTCCACGACGAGCTCGACGCCGTGCTGGGTGACCGCGATCCCGAGCCGGCCGACTACCCGCGGCTGGCGTTCACCCGGGACGTGGTCTCGGAGGCGATGCGGCTGCGCCCGCCGGCCTGGATCCTGGGCCGCCGCGTGATCCGGCCGATCGAGCTCGGCGCATGGTCGGTCGCACCCGGCTCGGTGCTCTTGGTCTCCCAGCTCGTCACGCACCGCAACCCGCGCTTCTGGCGGGAGCCGGAGGCGTTCCGGCCCGAGCGCTGGTCGAACGGCGAGACCGCCGGCCTGCCGCGCTTCGCCTACTTCCCGTTCGGGGGCGGCAACCGCGTCTGCATCGGCGAGAGCTTCGCCTGGACCGAGGCCGTGCTGGTCCTGGCGACGCTCGCTCGCCGGGTCCGCTTCCGCGGGCTCGACCGCGCGCGCATCCCGCTCGAGCCGCTGGTGACCCTGCGCCCCGGCCGCCCGATCCGCATGCGGGTGGAGTACCGGCGGGCCGCCGTTTCCGTTTGACCGGCCCCCCGGCGCTCTGGTATAGTTCTCCGGCTATGTTCCGGTTCGATCTCCAGCTTTTCGCATCCAAGAAGGGTGCGGGGTCCACGCGCAACGGGCGCGACTCCAACGCGCAGCGGCTCGGCGTCAAGCGCTACGGCGGCGAGCTGGTCATCCCGGGCAACATCATCGTCCGGCAGCGGGGGACCAAGTTCCACCCCGGCCAGGGCGTCGGCATCGGCCGTGACCACACGATCTTCGCCGTCGTCGAGGGCCTCGTCACGTTCACCAGCTCCCGCAACCGGAAGCACGTGAACGTGGTGCCTGCGGCTGCCTGACCGCGCGCTCGTCCTGAGCTCCGAAAGAGCCGTCATGACGGCTCTTTTTGCTTTTCCGGCCTGATGCAGTTCATCGACGAGGCGGTCATCAACGCGGCCGCCGGCAACGGCGGCGACGGCGTCGTCGCGTGGCGGCGCGAGAAGTACGTGCCCAAGGGCGGACCGGCCGGCGGCGACGGCGGGCGCGGCGGCGACGTCGTGCTGCTCGCCGATCCCGAGCTCGGGACGCTGGTCGACTTCCGGTTCAAGAAGCAGTTCGGCGCGGAGTCCGGCAAGGCGGGCTCGACCTCGAACAAGTCGGGCAAGGCCGGCGACGACCTCGTCATCCGCGTCCCGGTCGGGACGCTCGTCACGCGCACCGAGCTCGACGCCGAGGGCAACCGCGGCCACTCGCGGCTCTTCGCCGACATGAGCACGCCGTTCGAGCGGGTGCGCGTCGCGAAAGGCGGGCGCGGCGGGCTCGGCAACCAGCACTTCGCGACGGCCGCGCGGCAGGCGCCGCGCTTCGCCGAGAAGGGCGCGCCCGGCGAGCGCTGCGAGCTGCGCCTCGAGCTGAAGCTGCTCGCCGACGCCGGGGTGATCGGCTTGCCGAACGCCGGCAAGTCGACGCTGCTCTCCGTCGTCAGCGCGGCGCGGCCGAAGATCGCCGACTATCCGTTCACCACGCTCGAGCCGCAGCTCGGCGTCGTGCGCGTCGCGGAGTTCGAGTCGTTCGTGATGGTCGACGTGCCGGGGCTGATCGAAGGCGCGCACGAAGGCGCCGGTCTCGGTGACCGGTTCCTGCGCCACGTCGAGCGCACGCGCGTGCTCGTGCACTTGATCGCCGGCGACAAGTCCGCGGACGACGTGCTGGCCGACAAGGCGACGATCGAGACCGAGCTGCGCGCGTGGAACGCCGCGCTGCTCGACCGGCCGTCGATCGTCGTCATCACGAAGATCGACCTGCCGGACGCGCGCGCGACGTTCGAGGCGCTGCACGACCGCATCCCCGGTCTGCGCGGCATCTCGGCGGCGACGGGCGAGGGCGTGCGCGAGCTGATCTACGCGACCTGGGAGACGATCCGCGCGACGCCGATGCCGGCGGTCGCCGAGCCCGAGCCGGCGCAGATCGAGCTGACCGCCGACGAGCCGTTCGTGATCCACGTCGACGACGGCGTGTACGTCATCAGCGGCGAGCGCGTCGAGCGGCTCGCGCGCATGACCGACTTCGACTCGGATGAAGCGCTGGCGCGCTTCGAGCAGATCCTGGCGAAGATGGGCGTCGACAAGAAGCTGCGCGAGCTCGGCGTGCGCGAAGGCGACACCGTCCGCATCGCCGGCGTCGAGTTCGACTACAGCTAATGCGCCTCGGCGTCTTCGGCGGCTCGTTCGATCCCGTTCACAACGGGCATCTCTTCGTCGCCGAAGCGGTGCGCGACGCGTGCGCGCTCGAGCGCGTGCTGTTCGTCCCGACGCGCGCCGGCCAGCACTACCGCGACGGCGCGCTGAGCGCGACGCCGGAGCACCGCGCGCAGATGCTGCGTCTGGCGCTCGCGGCGAACGCCGCGTTCGCGCTTGACGAGAGCGATCTCGCGCCGGACGCGTCCGGCTACACCGCCGATCTGCTCCCGCGGCTGCAGGCGCGCTATCCCGGCGCCGCGCTGACGTTCGTCGTCGGCGCCGACTCGCTGGTGCGCTCGCGCTGGCAGCGCTTGGATGAAGTCGTCGACATCGTCGACGGGCTGGTCGTCGCGCCGCGCGGCGACGTCACCAACGAAGACCTCGACCGCGCGCTGACCGGCCTCGCGCCCGAGCGCCGCGCGAAGATCCGCATGCTCGATCTTCCCGTGCTGGCCGAGTCCGCGACGCTGATCCGCCGCCGCCTGCGCGCGAGCGAGAGCGTGCGCTATCTGGTTCCGGAGCCGGTGTACCGCTACATCGGCGAGCACGGGTTGTACGCCGCGTGACGGGTCGCGAGACGTTCGCCGTCGACAAGAGCATCGGCGGCGTCGGCGCGCGCGAGCTCGCCGAGGCGCACGGCACGCCGCTGTTCGTGATCGACGTCGACGAGCTCGATCTCGAGATCGACCGCTTCCTGCGCGCGTGCGAGCCGCGCGGAATCGGCACCGGCTACGCCGGCAAAGCGTTCCTGTGCGCGGCGCTGGCCGAGCACCTCGCGGCGACGCCGCTGCGGCTCGACGTCTGCTCGCTGGGCGAGCTCGTCACCGCCGAGCGCGGCGGGTTCCCGGCCGGTCGCATGTACTTCCACGGCTGCGGCAAGACCGACGACGAGCTGCGCGCGATCGTGGAGCGGCGCGTCGCGTTCGACGTGGTCGACAACGAAGAAGAGCTCGAGCGTCTCGCGGCCGCGGCGCACGGCGCCGCCGAGCCGGTCGAGATCATGCTGCGCGTCAACACCGGGATCGAGGCGCACACGCACGCATTCATCCGCACCGGCGGCGAGAACACGAAGTTCGGGACGCCGTCCGACCGGCTTCCGGCGCTCCTCGCGCGCGTCGCGCAGGTCCCGCAGGTGCGGCTGATCGGACTGCACGCGCACATCGGCTCGCAGATCACCGAGATCGCACCGTTCATGGCGAACCTCGACGAGCTGCTCGCCGCCGCGCAGACCGCGGCCCGGCTCGGGCTGCCGGTGCGCGAGCTGATCTGCGGCGGCGGGATCGGCGTCGAGGAAGGCCCCGACGACCCGCGCCCGCTCGACCTGGACGCCCTCGCGGCCGGTCTGGCCGGGCGGGCCGCGGGCAGCGGTTTGCGCCTCTCGATCGAGCCCGGCCGCGCGCTGATCGCGCGCGCCGGAACCTCGCTCTACCGGGTGATGGCGACCAAGGCGCAAGGGCGGCGCCGCTTCGTCGTGCTCGACGGCGGGCTGACCGACAACCCGCGCCCGATGCTCTACGGCGCGCGCCACTTCCCGGAGGTGATGGCGGCCGGCGCGCTCGGCGCCGACGAGCCGGCGACGCTGACCGGGCGCTCGTGCGAGAACGACGAGATGGGCGACTACGTGCTCCCGCGCGGCCTCGCCGCCGGCGATCTGGTCGCGCTGCGGACGACGGGCGCCTACACCTATAGCATGGCGAGCAACTACAACCGCTTCGGGCGCCCGCCGGTCGTCTTCGTGCGCGACGGCCATCACCGCCGCGTCGTGCGCGGCGAGTCGGCGGAAGACGTGACGCGGCTCGACGTGATTTGACGGCGGTCACACGCGCGCGACGGTACGCAACCGAACGCAATTTTTCGGGAAACGTTGTGTTCGTGCGCGGCGGCACGTACACTGAATCCATCGGACACCACACGGCTCTCGGCTCCGTCGCGCTTGCGAGCGCGTCTCCCCGGCGGCGCGAGTTACTCGCCTCGCTGGGTTTGCGCGTCAGCGTGATCCCGACCACGTACGACGAGCAGCCGCTGCCGGGCGTCGCGCCGCTCGAGCTCGCGCTGCGCCACGCGCGCGGCAAAGCCGCCGGCGCCGCGCCGGCCGACGCGCTGATCGTCGCCGCCGACACCGTCGTCGACCTCGACGGCGCCGACCTCGGCAAACCGGCGGACGTCACCGAGGCGCGCGCGATGCTGCGCCGGCTCTCCGGCCGCTGGCACGTCGTCCACACCGCGTTCGCGCTGCGCGACGACGCGACCGGCGCGTCGCACGCCGAGGCGGTGTCGACGCGCGTCCGTTTCGCCGATCTCGATGAAGAGACGATGGACGCGTACGCGGCGAGCGGCGACGGGCTCGACAAAGCCGGCGCCTACGGCATTCAAGGCTTCGCGGCGACGCTGGTCGAGCGCATCGACGGCGACTACTTCACCGTGGTCGGCTTCCCGCTCGCCGCCTTCGCCCGCGCGCTGCCGCTGATGGGCTATCGCCTCGTCCCCCCGCGCGCCGAGGTGCTCGTCCGGTGAGCATGGGCGGGGCGCTGCGGGCGACGTTCAGCCCCGATATCGGGATCGATCTGGGCACCGCGAACACGGTCGTCTACTCGCACGACCAAGGGATCCTGGTCAGCGAGCCGTCCGTCGTGGCCTACCGCACCAGCGACGACGCGATCATCGCCGTCGGCCGGGCCGCCAAGGAGCTCGACGGGCGCACCCCGGGCCGCATCCGGGTCGTCCGCCCGCTGCGCGGCGGCACGATCTCCGACTTCCGCGGCGCGCACGCCTTGGTCAAGACCGTCGTCGACCGCGCCCTGGCCGCGCGGACCCGGCTCGCGCCGCGGGTGATCGCCTGCGTCCCCGGCTGCGCCACCGACATCGAGTGCAAGGCGGTCGAGGAGGCGATTCGCGCCGCCGGACCGCGCACGACCGAGTTCGTGCCGCAAGCCGTCGCCGCCGCGGTGGGCGCCGGGCTCGACATCACCTCGACGCGGCCGGCGATGGTGATCGACATCGGCGGCGGAACGACCGAGATCGCGGTGCTCACGCTGTGCGGCGTCGTCGCGCTCAGCTCGATCAAGGTCGGCGGCGACACCTTCGACGCCGCGATCGCGGCGAAGCTGCGCCAGGACTACTTCGGGATCGGCGCGCTGACCGCGGAGCGGCTGAAGATCGAGCGCGGCTTCGCCGGCCGGCCGCCGGGCCGCGAACCGTTCATGGTCGCGGGCACCGACATGCGCAACCTGCGCCCCGGCAAGCGGCTCGTCGACGAGACGCTGGTCGGCGACGCGATGCTCGACGCCATCGACCGCATCGCGCGGGCCGCTTGGACGATCCTCGAAGCCTGCCCGCCGGATCTCGCCGGCGAGCTGCTCGAGACCGGCATCGTGCTGACCGGCGGCGGCGCGCTCGTCCCCGGGCTCGCAGGCGAGATCGGCGCGCGCACGAACGTGCCGACGACGGTCGCCGACGATCCCCTCGGATGCGTGGCGCGCGGCGCCGGCGAGATTCTTGCGTCGCCAGGTCTGCTCGAACGGCTGCGGCCGCACGCGGACCGGCTGACGAGGTGGTACCAATCGTTACGAATCGGGATGAGAGAAAGCTATTCGCGGTAATCGGCGCGGTCATCGTGGCGGCGCTCATCGCGCTCCTTCAGCTCGATTTCGCGCGCGCGGGTAGAACCTCGCCGCTCACCGTGACGGTGACGACGGTCAGCGCGTACGTGCAGCTCGCGGCCGCGACGGTCGTGCACGCGGTGCGCGGTGCGTTCGACGCGGTCGTGCGCACGCCCGGGCTCGCCCAAGAGAACGGCGCGCTGCGCGGCGAGAACGCGGTGCTGCGCACGCAGAACGACGAGCTGCAGGAACGCCTCGCGCGCATCCCCGGCGCGCAGGACGCCGCGGCGGCGAAGCTCGCGCATCCGGACGGCGTCGAAGCGACGGTGATCGGGTACGATCCGGAAGCGGCGACGCACGTCGTGACGATCGACCGCGGCGCGAAGGACGGCGTGCACCGCGACGACGGCGTCGTCACCGGGCGCGGCGCGGTCGGCCGCATCGTCGAAGTCTCGCCGCTCTCGTCGAAGGTGCTGCTCGTCACCGACGCGACGTCGAAGCTGCCCGCCGTCGTGCAGAAGGGCCGCTGGTGGGCGATCGCGGTCGGGACGTCGACGCGCGTGAAGCTCCAGTACGTCTCGCAGGACGCCAAGCTGCACGTCGGCGACAGGGTCGTGACCGGCGAAGGCCGCTCGTTCCACGCGGGCGTGCTGATCGGCCGCATCAAGCAGATCGAGCCCGTCTCGGCGGGCGCGCTCGATCAAACCGCGATCGTCGAACCCGCCGCCGACCTGAGCGCATTGTCCCGTGTCGTCGTTCTACCGTAGAAAATACCGCAGCATGGAGATCACGGTCGGACCGGCCTTCGGGCCGGTGCTCGGCTGGACCGCCGCGCTCGCGTTCGCGCAGACCACCGTCATCCCGCTGCTCGCGTTCCGCGGCGCGGTGCCGTCGCTGGTCACCATCGCGGTCGTGCTGTACGCCTCGCGCGCCGGCGCGCGCCGCGGCGCGATGCTCGCGCTGCTGGCCGGATTGCTCGAAGACATCTTCGCCGGCACCGGCGGCGGCTGGACGATCGCGACGACGATCGTCGCGCTGCTGGCCGGCGCCGTCTCGCGCCGCATGTTCGCGGAAGGCGCCGTCGTTCCGGCGCTGCTGTGCGGGTTCGCCGTGCTGGTGCGCGATCTCGTGTTCTGGACGGTGATGCGCATCGAAGGGTTCCCGCCCGGCTTCGCGACCGCGCACGCGCACACCGCGCTGTGGCGCGCGCTGCTGACGGCGCTGGTCGCGTTCGCCTGGCTGTTCATCCGCAGCCGCGTCGTCACCGACAAGACGACCATCGAGCGGTACGGGTACACCTGATGGCCGCGATCGAACGGCTGCCCGGCGACAACGAACGTCCGCTGATCCGCGTGCTCGCGTTCGCCGGCGTGCTCGCGTTCGCGCTGGTCGCGATCGTCGTGCGGCTCGCCGACGTGCAGCTCTTCCAGGGCGACACGTTCGCCGCGCAGGCGCGCGCCAACCAGATCCAGGTCATCCCCGTCGCCGCGCCGCGCGGCTTGATCGTCGACAAGCACGGCGTGGTGCTCGTGCGCTCGCGCCCGTCGTTCGTGTGCGCGCTGATCCCCTCCGAAGTGACCGACGTCGAGAAGACGCTGGCGCGGTTGTCGGACGTGCTCGGCATCCCGGTCGAGAAGCTGCGCCGGCGGCTCTACCACCACCACGGCAAGAACTACGAGAGCTTCGATCAGGTGCAGACGTACGAGCCGTACGGCCCGGTGATCCTCGCCAGCGATCTCACGCCGGTGCAGACCGCGCGGCTCGCCGAGACGCAGAGCGATCTGCGCGGCGTTGACATGGAAGAGCAGCCGGTGCGCAACTACCCCTACGGCAAGACGGGCTCGCATCTCTTCGGCTACGTCGGGATCATCGACGAGGACGAGTACACCGCGCGCAAGCGCAACGGCTACTCGCCCAACGACGTCACCGGCAAGGACGGGCTCGAGAACACGTACGACAGTTGGCTGCACGGGCGCGCCGGCGGCCAGCAGGTCGAGGTGAACGCGTCGGGCGCGCTGGTGCGCCGCTTGAAGCCGCTCGACCCGGTGCCGGGCAACACGCTCGTGACGACGATCGACTGGCGGCTGCAGAAGATCGTCGAGAAGAACCTGCGCGCGCAACTGCTGAAGTGGGGCAAGGCCCGCGGGGGCCAGCGGCTCGCGGGCGCGGTCGTCGTGCTGGACCCGAACAACGGCGGCGTGCTCGCGCTCGCCTCGATGCCGGCGTTCGACCCGAACGCGTTCGCGACGCCGATCGACGAGAAGAAGTACTCGGCGCTGCTGCGCGACAAGCTGCACCCGCTGTACGACCGCGCGATCGGCGCGGCCTCGCCGAGCGGCTCCACCTTCAAGATGGTCACCGGAACCGGCGCGATCAGCAGCGGCGTCATCAAGCCGCACCAAGTGCTGTACGACTCCGGCTCGTGGTACTGCTACGGCACCACGTTCGTCGACATCGCCGCCGGCGGGCTGGGCAGCGTCGGCTTCGAGCGCGCGCTCGCGGCGTCGTCCGACGGCTACTTCTACCAGCTCGGCTGGCGCCTCGGCCACGACCGTCTGCGCTACTACGCGACGCAGTACGGGCTCGGCTCGCGGCTCGGCATCGACTTGCCGGGCGAGTATCCCGGCAACTGGCCGACCGAGGAGTGGGTGCAGGCGACGTTCGGCAAAGGCTATCACCTCGAGAAGAGTGACGCGTGCCAGCTCGCGATCGGACAAGGCTCGATGCAGGCGACGCCGCTGCAGATCGCCAGCGTCGCGGCGACCGTGGCGAACGGCGGGACGCTCTACAAGCCGCACATCGTGCAAGAGATCCGCTCGCCGCGCGGCAAGGTGCTGAAGCGGTTCGACCATGAGGTGATCCGCCACGTCGCGATCACGCGCGAAGCGATCAACGAAGTGCGCGTCGGGATGGGCGCCGTCACGAAGCCGGGCGGAACCGCGTACGGGCTCGAGATTCCCGGGCTGCCATTCTCCGGCAAGACGGGCACGGCGGAAACGGAAGGCGGGCACGGGCCGAACACGACCTGGTTCGTCGCGTGGGCGCCGAGCAATCATCCGAAGCTCGCGCTGGCCGTGTTCATGGAGAAGTCGGGCGGCTACGGCGCCGGCGTCGCCGCGCCGATCGCGCAGCACGTGATCGCCGAGTACTTCGGCCGCCACCTCCCGCCGATCTGACGCGCGCCGCGCCGCGCGCGAGCGGCGCTAGACGCCGGCGAGGATCGGCAGCACGCGGCGGATCTCGTTCGCGCGCGCATCGTTGCGGCCGGCGAGGTTGGCGTCGATCAGATCGTCGCGCTTGGCGCGGTGCAGACCGTACGCGGCGGCGAGCGCGACGGTGCCGTCGGTATCGCGCATCGCGCGCTCGAGCAGCGCGACGTCGCCGCGGCGCGACGCGCCGTCGACCGCGGCGTAGCGTTCGGGGATCGCGTACGACGCGTACGCGCGCTCGAGCGTCGGCGCGACGATCTCGCCGTCGCACAGGCCCAGCGCTTCGATCGCCGCGACCCGCAGGTCGCCTTCTTCCTCGTCGAACGCTTGGGCCAGGATTCCGGCGCACCACGCGTCGCCGACGATGCCCAGCCCGTCGAGCACGCGGCGCCGTTCGTGATCGTCGAGCTCGCCGGCTTCCGGATCGACCAGCGCGGGCCACGTGATCGTGCGCGAGAACACCGCGACCGGGCCGGTCGACGTCGACTCCCACGCCGGGTTCGGCCCGAGCGGCATCGTCTCGACCGGCGTGACCGACGTGACGACCGGCTTCTTCGACGGCGGCCAGAACACGGCGATACTGTACAGCGCGATCCCGATGATGCCGAGGATGACCCCGGGGACGAGCAGCTCGCCGACGTACGCCAGATAAACGCCGACGACCACGCTACGCTTTTGCTGCTGCCGCTTCGAGCGCGTCGCGCAGCGCTAAGCGCACGTCGCGCAGCGCCGTGTCGAGCGCGGCGTTCTGCGTGCCGGCCAGAACGCGGTGGAACTCCTCGCTCGGCAATGCGGCGACGTTGGTGAACGTGCTGATCAGCGCGCTGCGATAGGTGTTCATCGCTTCGCCGCCGCGCGGGATCACGAACGCGGACGGGAGCAGCTCGGCCAGGATGAGCCACGGCCGCGCGCTGCCGAGCGGATCCGACTCGAGCGCCGAGACGTGCGGCAGCAGCCGCGCGACGTCGACCGGACCTTCGAGCAGCACCGTCACGTCGCCCGGATCCATCTCTTCGGACGGTTTGGCGTCTTGCAGCGCGCGAACGAGCTCGCCGAGCGCGGAGCGGCTGCTGCGGTCTTCGAGATCCTTGCCGGTGAGCGCGTAGCGCGGCATGCGCATCTTGATGAACAGCCGGTCGACGACGCCGCGCAGCGCCTCACGCTCGGCGGCGAGCTTCCCGGGAATGTCGCCGTTGAGCCCGACGAACGACGTCGGCAGCAGCGTGCGGATCGCGAAGAGGTGCGTGATCAGCCCGCCGTAGTCGGACTGCTCGAGGAACATCAGCGCGCGCTCCAGCGCATCGCGCGCGAAGGTGAGCCGCACGCGCCGCTGGACCCCGACCGCGACCGGCTCGGGGACCGTTTCGGAAACCGGCGGCACTGCGGCGGCCGGCTCGGCGGCCGGCGGTGCCACGGGGACCGGAGCTTCGGGCGCCGGGGCCGTCGGAACGGTCATCGGGGCCTGGGCCGCGGCGACCTCGTCGACGTGCTCAGGCGCGTCCGGCAACGGGGCGACCGCCCCGGCCGCCACGTCCGCATCCGGCATCGCGAGCTCCGCGACCGGCGACTCGGCGGCGATCGGCTCCCGAACCGGCGGCTCAGCGGCGACCGGCTCGGGAACCGGCGGCTTGGCGGCGACCGGCTCGGGAACCGGCGGCTCCGCGGCGACCGGCTCGGGAACCGGCGGCTCCACGGCGACCCGCTCGGGAACCGGCGGCTCGGCGGCGATCGGCTCGGGAACCGGCGGCTCCACGGCGACCGGCTTGGGAACCGGCGGCTCGGCGGCGACCGGCTCCGAGGCGATCGGCTCCTGCGGCTTTATCGTGGGCGGCGGCGGGGCCGGCGCTGCAGCGGCTTTCGGCTCGACGGCGGGCGGCGGTGCGGGCTTCGGCGCGGCGGGCGCCCGCGCCGCAGCGAGCGCGGCGAGCGCGCGCTCCACGGCGGACGGCTGACGCGGCCGCGCCTCAGGCGCGGCCGGTGCCGCGGCGGCAGGCTGGGGCGCCGCCGGCTCTGCGGCGGGCGCCTCGGCAGCAGACGGTCGGACGGGTAGCGGCGCCGCGGGCGCTTCGGATGCGGGCGCTTCGACGGCGGGCGCTGCAGCGGCGGGCGCTTCGGCGGCATGCGCTTCGACGGCGGGCGCTTCTGCTACGGGCGCTTCGGCGGCGGGCGCTTCGGCTGCGGGCGCTTCGGCTGCGGGCGCTTCAGCGGTGGGCGCCTCGGCGGCTGCCGGTTGCGCGGAGGCCTGTGCGGCGGACGGTTCGGCGGGGACCGCTTCGGACTCGACTGCCGCGGCGGGCGGCTCGGCCGGTTCGGCGACCGCGGACTCGGAGGCGAGCGCCGGCTCCGGCGCGGGCGGCGCAGGCGGCTCGGGCGCGCGCGGCGGCGGGGCAGGACGCGGTGGGGCCGGCGGCTCCACGCGCGCGGTTTCCCGTGCCGGCGGCGGCGCCGGGATGAAGCGCGCCTCGATCGCCTCTTCGTCGTACCGGAACGCGGCGCGCTCGGGCGGCGCCGCCGGCGCGGGCGGCGGCGCGGCGGGCGGTGCCATCGCGCCGGACGGCTCGAACGGCCGGGCCGGGGGCGGCTCGACCGAACGTGCCGGCGGCTCCGTCGGGCGCGCGGCGGGCGGCTCCATCGTGCGCGCGAGCGGAGGCTCGAGCGCCGGGGCCGGCGGCGGTTGCACCCGCGTCGCGGTCGGCGGCTCGAGGACGCCCGGCGGCAGCGCGGCGAGCGGCGGCGGCGGGAGCGCCTGCGCGGCGCGGCGCTGGTCGGCGATGTCCTGCAGGACGTCGGCGGTGCGCGGCGCGATCCCGGAGACCGAGAACGGCAGCCCGGTGGCGCGAACGGCGAAGGCCGGCGTCGAGCGGACGCGGACCGCGGGCGACGAGACCGTCAGCGTTCCGCCGCCGTCCCAGCCCAGGTCGACCTGCGCGTCGATCAGCGTCCCGGCGGCCAGCGGCGTGTTGACGACCGTGCCGTAGCGGACGACCACCTCGACGCCGGGGTCGACGTCTTCGAGGACGAGGCCGGCCTTCGACCACAGCACCGAGCCGCCGTCGACGTCGAGCAGGGGAACGTCGTTCACCGCGGTCGTGCCGGGCAGGTAGGCGGTGTGCGGCGGAAGCTGCGCGCGCACCGCGAGCCGGTTCGCCGCGCCGTCGCCGGTGTTCCGCACCGTGAGCCGGACGTACAGCGGCTCGCCGGCGTCGACCGTCTCGGACGGCTGGGTGCGCAGGATCGCGCCTTGGTCGAAGCGCGGCTCGGCGATCGTCGGGATCGTCACCGGCGCCAGCGCCAGCGGCAGCAGGCCGACCGCCTCGAGCCGGCCGTTCACGGTGATCGCGGTGCCGCGCGCGACGAGCCGCGCCAGCCGCAGCCGCACGACGGCCTCGACCTTCGCGCCGGGCTGGATGTCGCCGAACAGCAGCGTCGTCCCGACGCGGGTCGCGCCGTCGACGGCCTCGATCCGCGCGTCGGCGGTGATGTCGAGCTGCAGGCGCGCGTCGCGCGCGACGTCGGTCCCGTCGTTGATCAGCGCGACGTGCACGTCGCCGTGGCCGCTCGGGCGCATCGGCTCGCCGGCCGGGTAGGCCAGCGTCGACGTGACGGGTGCGAAGCGCGGCCGCGAACGGACGGTCAGCTCGACCTGTCCGAGCGGCGTCGACGGCGTCTGGTCGCTGTCGAGCCGGGCGCGCAGGCGGATCGCGGTGCGGTCGGCGATCGGCGACGCCACCGTTCCGGTCAGCGTGAAGGTGCGGGTCGCGCCGGGGGCCAGCGTGCCGACGTCGATCCCGGCGGCTTGCACGCGCGCCTCGCCGCCGTCGTCGGCGTAGCGCAGGAGCTGCAGCGTCGGATCGGCGTCGATGACGATGCGGACGCCGGTCGCCTGCGCGGTCCCGTCGTTCGCGATGCGGATCGTGGCGCGCACCTCGCTGCCCGGCGTGACGTGGGCGGCGCCGTCGAGCGTGAGGACGTTGCGTGTGTCGAGGAAGCGCGGCGACGAGCGGACCGTGAGCGTGCGCTCGAACGGGCGCGAGCCGGTCGACCACTGCAGCGACCCTTGGACGGGCAGCGTCGTGCCGTCGACCGCCGGCGAGACGACGTACGCGTCGATCGCCGCCTCGACGCGCCGGCCGGCGTCGATGCGCGCGAACACGAACGCGCCCGGCGTCTCGGTCTCCGTCGCGGAGCGGCCGTCGAGCGCGCGCGAGCCCGGCGCGTAGCGCAGCCCCTCCGGAAGCGTCAGCCGGACGCGAACCTCCTCGGCGGCGCAGCTTCCCGCGTTCTCGGCGATCAGCCCGACCCGCACCCGGCGCCCGGGCTCGACCTCGTTCGGCGCGTCGACGACCAGCCGGGTCGCCTCGGTGTCGAAGCGGCTGGCGCTGCGCACGGTCAGCTCGGCGCGCGCCAGCTCGAACTCGGCGGTCTCGCTCGAGGCGACCGCGCCGGTCAGGACGATGCGTGTGTTGTCGTCGAGCGGCGAGTCGATCCGCGCGCGGTACTCGACCATCAGGGTCGCGCCGGCCGCCAGCGCACCCGAGGCGATCGTGGCGTTCCCGAACCCGAACGGGTCGCCGCCGCGCTCGTCGAGCGCGATCTCGCGGCCGTCGATCCGCGCGCTGCCTTCGATATACATGGTGCGGTCGGGGACCGGCAGCACCACCACCACGTCGTGCGCGGTCGCGTGGCCGCTGTTGTGGACGCGGGCGGCGACGTGGATCTCCTCGCCCGGCTCGGCGACGCGCACGGCCTCGAGCGACGCGACGGTCTCAGGGTTCTCGAGCTGCGGGGCGCTGACCGCGACCAGATGGACGATGTTGGAGCCGATGACGTCGGTCTCGTTGCTGGCGAGCGCCGCCTGCACGTCGATCGTCGCGCCGTTCTCGATCGTCGGCGCGACGACGTAGGTCAGCGCGATGCGCCGCTCGACGCCGGGCGGGACCTCGCCGACGTCGGCGCCGTTCGGGCCCAGCAGGCTCGTCTCGCCGCGCGCGTCGTCGAGCGGACGGTCGTCGACCCGCGCGCTTCCGGGTACGAAGCGAAGACCCTCGGGCAGGTTGAAACGAACGCGCAGCCCGGTCGCCGCCGCGCCGCCGAAGTTGTAGAATGCGAACGTCGCACGAACCGTCGTTCCAGGTTCGACCGTCCGGTCGGGAGAAACGACGAGGGTTCGTAGCCCTTCGGGTAACGACGGCGCGCCCGGCGCGAAAACTTCCGTCAGGGTCCGCATCAGTTCCGCCCCCGTTCGGCGATCCCGCGTCGCCGACCTCGCTTGCAGGTTTGACGATGACGACGATCGCCCACCACGCCGATTACCTCTGCGCCGCCGTGTCCCGCATCGGGTCCGAGAGCGCCTTCGCTGTCCTCGCTCGCGCGAAAGCGCTCGAGGCGTCGGGGCGCCGCGTCGTGCACATGGAGATCGGCGAGCCGGATTTCGACACCCCCGATCACATCAAGGAAGCCGGCATCCAGGCGATCCGAGAGAACTACTCCCACTACACTCCATCGGCCGGAATCCCCGAGCTCCGCGACACGATCGCAGCCTACGCCGGCCGCTTCCGCGGACTTGCCGAACCCTTTACGCGCGACAACGTCGTGGTCGGCGCCGGCGCCAAGCCGATCATCTGGAACCTGCTCTCGGCGATCCTCGACCCGGGCGACGAGCTGATCTACGCCGACCCGGCCTATCCGGCGTACGCCTCGGCCGCCGGCTACCTCGAAGCGAAGGCGATCCCGGTCCACCTGCTGGAGTCGCGCAACTGGCGGCTCGACCTCGACGAGCTGGCCGCCAAGATCACGCCCAAGACCAAAGCCGTCGTCATCAACTCCCCGCACAACCCGACCGGCGGCGTGCTGACCCGCGAGGACCTCGAGACGATCGCCGAGCTCGCGCAGCGCCACGGCTTCCTGGTCATCTCCGACGAGATCTACTCGCGCAACACCTACGGCCCGACCTTCGAGACGATCACGCGGATCGACGGAATGCGCAGCCGCACCATCATCGTCGACGGCTTCTCGAAGGCGTACGCGATGACGGGCTGGCGGCTCGGCTACTGCATCGCCCCGAAAGAGATCGCCGAGACGGTGACGCTGTTCAACAACAACACGTTCTCGTGCGTCGCGACGTTCGTGCAGCGCGCCGGCATCGCGGCGCTCACCGGCGACGACGCGCCGGTGCAGAGGATGAACGCGATCTTCCGCGAGCGCCGCGATGCGATCGTGTCGGGGCTCAACGCGATCCCCAACGTGTCGTGCACGGTCCCGGAAGGCGCGTTCTACGCCTTTCCCAACGTCTCGCAGATCACGAGCGACGACAAGCACCTCGCCGCGTGGCTGCTCGACAACGCCGGCGTCGCGTGTCTCGGCGGCTCCAGCTTCGGCGCCGCCGGCAAAGGCTATCTGCGGTTCTCCTATGCCGCGTCGCTCGACGACATCGGCTGGGCGCTCGCGCAGCTCCGCGAAGCGCTGCCGCGGTACACGCCGGCGCGCTAACGCGGCAGTCGCGGTCGTGGCCGAACCGAACCTCGCAGCGAGCCGATGCAGTACTCGGACCGGCTCCTAGTCGCGGACGACGCACCGTTCGTCGTCGCGCTGCATGCCGCGCCGCACGCGCGCGGGCACGTGCTTGCGCCGGCGGAGGCCATCGTGCGCGCGACGGTCGGCGAGCCGGACCGCGAGCGGCGCATCGTCCTCGACGCGGACGGCACGCCGGTCGGTTTCTGGTCGCTCTCGGTGCTCGCCGGCGGCTGGCTCGTCGAGCTCTCGCGCATCATCGCACTCGCACCGCGGCGCGGCATCGGCGCGTTCGCGCTGCGGCGCATGATCGATCGCGCCTTCGACGATCTGGCCGCGCACAAAATCTACCTCGAGGTCACCGCCGACAACGCGCCGGCCCGCGCGCTGTACGAGCGCACCGGGTTCGTCCTCGAAGGGACGTTCCGCGACGGGTACCGCGACGACCTCACCGGCGCGTACAAGGATCTTTGCCACTACGGAATGCTCGCGCACGAGCGCCCGGAGCGCTTGGCGGACGACGCATAATCAGCCGATATCGCACAATTGCGCGCGCCCTGCGACCATGGTAGTATCCACGCATCAATCCGACCGGTTCTCGCTCCCGCGCAGTCCGTCTCCGTGGCAATCACCACACCAGGTACTCGGCGAGTCGAAACCAGGCCACCCGTAGGAGTCGACTCGATTGTATACCGATGAACGGCTGACGTGCACCGACTGCGGTGCGGAGTTCACTTTCACCACCGGCGAACAGCAGTTCTTCGCGACGAAGGGCTTTCAGAACAAGCCGAACCGCTGCCCCGATTGCCGGGCGGTGCGCAAGAACGCGCGGCAGGGCAGCGGCAGCGGCAACGGCGGCGGAGGCTACGGCGGCGGCGGGAGCCGCGGCGGTTTCGAGGGCGGCGGCGCGCGCGAGATGTACAGCGTGACGTGCAGCACCTGCGGGCAGCAGGCCGAAGTGCCGTTCCAGCCGCGCGGCGACAAACCGGTGTACTGCCGCGATTGCTTCCAGTCACAGCGGCCGTCGTACCGGTAAGGTTTCGTCCCGGGGTGCAGGCAGTGGGGCCGTCACACGAAAGCGTGTGGCGGCCCCACCCGCTTTCGGCGCCGGAACGGCGCGATCAGCCGCCGCTGAGGGAGGCCACGCGCGTACCGGCGAAATCCGTGCCGCGCGCGATCGATTCGCGGACGTGGCGGCGCGCGCACTCGATCGCTTCGACGAGCGTCGCGCCGCGGGCGAGGTGGGCGGCGATCGTGACCGCGAGCAAGTCGCCGGTGCCGCGCAACGATGCCTCGATGCGCGTTCCGCGGAACTCGTGAAGGCCTTGCGCGTCCGCCAGGACGTCGACCGGATCCGCGGAGAGGTGGCCGCCTTTGACGAGCGCGGCCTTCGCGCCCAGCGCGGTGAGCGCGGTTGCCGCTTCGTGCATCGCGGCGGTATCGGCGACGGTGCGGCCGAGCAGCGCCGATGCTTCGCCGAGGTTCGGCGTGACGAGCGTCGCGCGCGGCAGCAGCAGGTCGCGCAACGCGAGACGCGTCGCGTCGTCGGCTAGCGCGTCGCCGCCCGATGCTGCCATGACCGGGTCGACGACGATCGGCGTCTCGGGAAACGCGCCGAGCGATTCCGCGACGGCGCGCACGGATTCGGCCGACAGCAACGCGCCCACGTGAAACGCGCCGATCGTGACGTCGTGCAGCGCATCGAATTGCGCGCGAATCGTCGCCGGGTCGATCGGAATGCGCGCGGTGACGCGCGCCGCGTCCTGCGCGGTGACGCCGGCGGTGATGCAGACGGGACGGACGGCGTCGGCGGCGAGCGTCAGCGCGGCGAACGTCAGTCCCGCGAACGCGAGCGGGTGCGTCGTGCCGACCGTCGCGACGACGATCATCGTACCGCACGCTTTGGCGACGCGCTCGCCGCGGCGGCAGCCTGCCACCGCGCGCCCAATTCGCGCGCCGCGGCTTCGGGGTCCGGGCAGATCAGCGCCGAGATCACCGCGGCCATCGTGGCGCCCGTTTCGGGGATGCGGGCGATCGTCTCCGCTCCGATCCCGCCGATCGCCGCCACGGGGAGCGGTGTCGCTTCGACGACCGCGCGGATCCCGCTCAGGCCGATCGGCAGCCCGGCGTCCGGTTTCGACGGCGTTGCGAAGGCCGGGCCGGCACCGACGTAATCGACCACCGACGGATCGGCGGCGCGCGCCTCGTGCGGCGTTCCGCACGACAAGCCGACGACGGCGGCGGGCCCGAAGCCGCGGCGCAGCTCGCGCAGGTCGAGGCCGGCGGCGTCTTCCTGGCCCAGGTGGACGCCGTCGGCGAGGCGCGCGAGACGGACGTCGTCGTTGACCACGGTCAGGCCGCCCGCGGCCCGGACGCGGGTGACCAGCGCGATCAGCGTGGCGCCGTCGATCCCGGTCTTGGCCCGCACCTGGAACAGCCGCACCCCGGCCCGCAGCAGCGCTTCGGTGAACCCGACCGGCTCGACGCGGTGGGGCTCGATCAGCGCGTAGACACCCCGCAAACGCGAACGAGGAGCGTCGCCGCTCCTCGTGCTGGTCATCCGGACCGACGCCTCAGTTGACGGGAGCCTGCGGGTTCACCACCGCGACGGTGATCGAGCCGACCGCCGGAGTCGAGTTGCCGTGGTCGTCGAGCTGCGTCGCCGAGACGGTGACGCAGTACGGGAACGCCGGCGTGATCGTCGAGCCGGCGGGCGCCCCGGCCGGCAGCGGCAGCGTCGGCGGCGGGATGAACAAGATGTTCGCTTCGTTCGTCGGGTCGATCGCGATATCGATGCCCATGTCGGGGGTGAACGGGCCGGCCGTTCCGCCGGCCGGCGTGAAGAGCAGGGTCGCGCACGGCCTGGTCTGGCCTTCGGCGTTCGCGACGTACTGCTGGCCGGTCGTCACGATGGCGCTCCATCGGAACCGGTTGACGAAGACGATGCCGTTCTGCGAGCCGCGGACACCGACCGCGCTGAGCGCAAGGCTCGCACCCGGCAGAACCCGCGCGATGTTGGACGGTGCTTGGACGGTCACGATGACCCGTTCGGACTGCGAGTTGCCGCCGAAGCTCAGGGCTGAGCCTCCGCCGCTGCAAGCCCCGAGCGTCAGGGCACTCAGGACGGCGAGGGACAGGACGATGCGACGCATGGATGCGACTCCCGTGAGAACGGAAAAGCCCCGGGAGCCTTGCTGAACATCGCCACCGGGCGGTGCGACCGTTCCGTAGCCCGAGAGACGGTTCCTCTCTCAACCGGATTCGGCTAGTCGTGCGGCCCGATCGGGACCGTCAGATCGAAGGGCGCGTCGCCGCCGTCGCGCAGGGCCGGCGCGAGCGTCAGCGTCCAGGACCGTTTCACGTCGCCCAGCCGCGGCGCGCTGAACGCCAGCGACCCGGTGTACCGGGAATTGGGCGCCAGCCGCGCGCCCTCGTAGAGGCGCTTGTCGGTGACGGTCCAGTTCTTGTTGGCCATGATCCGGTACACGCCGCCACGGTCGTCGCGCAGCACGCTCTTCCCGTACGGCAGGACCGTGACGAACCCGTCGCCCGTGTTCTCGAACGTGACGACGACATCGATGCGGTCGGGATAGAAGTCGACCTTCTTGACGATCGCGCGCAAGCCGGACGCGTCGGCGGCCGCGGCCGCCGAGAACGCGCGGTACGGCTTCCCCGGATCCTTGACGTGCAGCGCACCGTGCTCGCGCAGCACGCCGAGCGGGACCACGGCATCGAGCTCGCGCCGCTTGTCGGTCGCGTGATCGACGAAGCCCACGCGCTCGCGCACGAAGTAGACGCGGCCGCGGTCGTCGCCGCGCGCGCCGAGCAGCTTCGCGGTCTTCACCGTGAACGCGTCCGCCTCGAACACGCTGCGGTACGACGCGGCGGTGCCGTAGTAGGCGCGCTCGTCGTCGGCGAGCAGCGCATACGCGTCGTCGTACTTGCCGGCGCGCAGCGCGTCGACGTACTTGCGAATGATATCGGTCTGCGCGTTGTTCGGCACCGGCCCGTATTGCGGCCGCGGCGCCGGCGCGGCGCCGAGCGTCGCGAGGCAGATCAGCAGCGCGCACGCGCCGCGAGCGAACGTTCTCACGGAGATTCTCCCAGCAGCAGATCGACGATGCGCGTCAAGTCGGACGGATCGGCGTAGCGCAGCTCGAGCGTACCGCCGCGCTCCTGCTGCACCAGCCGCACCTGCGTCGCGTACTTGTAGCGCAGCTTCTCGATGAACGCTTCGTCATCGGTGCTCGTTCGCTGCGCGGTCGCGCGCGCGCGGCGTTTCGGCGCACCGTCGTGCGTCAGCCGCTCGAGCGCGCGCACGGAAAGATCCTCGTCGACCGCGCGGCGCGCGGTGGACTCGCGGCGCTCGACCGGCAGCGCGAGCAGCGCGCGCGCGTGTCCCGCGCTGAGCTTCCCGTCGCGCACGTACTGTTTGATCGTGTCGGGCAGCGAGAGCAGCCGCACCGCGTTCGCGATCGCCGGACGGCTCTTGCCGACACGTTCCGCGACCTGCTCTTGCGTGAACGAGTACGTCTCCATCAAGTGCTGGAAGCCCATCGCTTCTTCCAGCGCGTCGAGGTTCTCGCGCTGCAGGTTCTCGATGATCGCGACCTCGAGCGACTCGCGGTCGTCGGATGCGCGCACGATGGCGGGAACCGCGTCGAGCCCCGCCGCTTGCGCGGCGCGCACGCGCCGCTCGCCGGCGATCAGCTCGTAGCCGTCGCCGCGCTCACGGACGATCACCGGCACGAGCACGCCGAACGCCGCGATCGAGGCGCGCAGCTCGTCCAGCGCGCCGGCCTCGAACGTCTGGCGCGGCTGGCGCGGGTTCGGGCGAATCCTCGCCAGCGGAATCTGCTGCAGGTCGCGCTTCGGCGCGGCGGACGTCACGTCGGCGGTCCCGCCGTCGCCGAGCAGCGCACCGAGCCCGCGGCCGAGGCCGCGCGGCGGCCCTTTGCTCACGGCGCCAGCTCGCGCGCGAGCGAGAGGTACGCCTGCGCCCCGCGGCTCTTCACGTCGAACAGGATCGCCGGCTTTCCGTACGACGGGGCCTCGGAGAGCCGGATGTTGCGCGGAATCTGCGTCTGGAACACGCGGTCCGGAAAGTAGCGGTGCACTTCCTCGACGACTTCGGTCGCCAGCTTGGTACGTCCGTCGAACATCGTGATCAGTACGCCGCGGATCGTGAGGTCCGGATTGAGCCCTTCCTTGATGCGGCGGACGATCGCGACCAGTTGGCTGAGCCCCTCGAGCGCGTAGTACTCGGCCTGCACCGGGATGATGACCTCGTGCGCCGCGGTCAGCGCGTTGATCGTCAGCAGCCCGAGTGACGGCGGGCAGTCGATCAGGACCTCGTCGTAGTCGTGAACGACCTTCGAAAGCGCTGATTTCAAACGGTTTTCCCGCTGCAGCGCCGAGACCAGCTCCACCTCGGCGCCGGCGAGATTCAGCGTCGCCGGGACGATCCAGAGGTTCTCGACTTCCGTGGGACGCGTGACCTCGCCGACCGGCGTCTGCTGGAGCAGGACGTTGTACACGTCGCGCTCGACCGCGCGCTTGTCGACGCCGACCCCTGTCGTGGTATTTCCCTGCGGGTCGATGTCGACCACGAGGACGCGCCGTCCCATCAGCGCGAGCGACGCGCCGAGGTTCACGGCGGTCGTCGACTTGCCGACGCCGCCCTTCTGGTTGACGATCGCGATGACGCGAGCCGTCCTCTGTGCTGGAATGACCGCGGACAAAAAATCGACCCTACGCGGACGCGGAGAAGTGCTCGTCGATATAGCGTTCCGCACGCTCCGCGAGCAAGCCCGCCTCGTTCCGAGACGGGTCGTCGGTGACCTCCTCGAACAGCGCGCGGAGCACCTCCCCGACCCGCCGGTCGCCGCGGAACCCTGGAGGAGCGAGTCCTTTCCGCACCAGCAGCGCGATGACGTCGTCGCCGGAGATGCTCATGTAGCGCAGATCGAACGGCGGCGCCGCCGCGACGACCGCCGCCACCCGCGCCTCGAAGCGCTCGTTCGCGTCGTCCCGTTTCGGCAGACCCGAGCCGCGGATGTCGGCCCAGCGCAGCGCGAACTGCCGCGCGAGGTGCTCCGGGCCGATCCGCCGCACGAAGCGGCGCAGCGTCTTGTCGGGCGCCTCCGGGTCAGCCGTGTACATGTGCTGCCGCACGAGGTGCGCGACCGTCTCGACCGTCTCGTTCGGCAGCCGCAGCCGAGCCAGCATCGCCGGAACCATCTCGGCCCCGACCTGCTCGTGCTGGTAGAACGTGTTCCCCCGCCCGTCCGGCCGCGGCGCGGCCGTCCGCGGTTTCGCGATATCGTGCAGGAGCGCGGCGAGCCGGAGCGTCGCGTCCTCGGGCGGGGCGGCATCCAGCGTCGCGAGGTTGTGCGTGTAGACGTCGTACGCGTGCCACTCGTTCTGATCGACGCCGATCCCCTCGAGCAGCTCCGGCCAGAGATGCGCGAGGACTCCCGTCGTCCGCAGAATGTCGAACCCGGCCGACGGCGTCTGGGCGGCGAGCAGCTTCGCAACCTCGTCGCCGACCCGCTCCGCCGAGACGGTGCCGACCAGCGGCGCCGCAGCCTGCATCGCCGCGCGCGTCCGGTCGGTCAGCTCGTAGCCGAACCGGGCGGCAAACTGCGCCGCACGCAGGATCCGCAGCGGGTCTTCCTCGAGCGCCGCCTCGTCGACGATGTCGATTCGCCTGAACCGGATGTCTTCGACGCCGCCGTAGGGGTCGACGATCTCGTCGTCCGCGATCCGCCTCGCGATCATGTTCATCCGGAAATCGCGCCGTCGCAGGTCGTCCTCGAGCGGGATCTCCGGCCCGGACTCGACCGCGAACTCCTTGTGGCCGACGCCGGTCGACCGCTCGCGCCTCGGCAGCGCGATATCCGCCTCGCCCGCCTCGTGGCGGAATTTCAGGACCGCGAACGAGGCGCCCACCACGTCGACCCTGCCCACCGCCCGGAGACGTCCGAGGAGCTCGTCCAGCGGGATGCCGGTGACGACGTAGTCCAGGTCCTTCGGCGGACGCTCGATCGCGTCCAGGCGCTCGCGGAACTCGTCGCGGACGCGGCCACCAACGGCGAACACCGCGGCGGAGGGGAGGGTGGCGATCAGGACGTCATCAAGGGGGTGGCGCACGGCGTCATCCCATTGTATCCCGTGGTGCGTGCATTGCGGTAAAGGCCCGGGGCCGGGGCGGGCACGATGCTGTCCGGGGCACGCTCCCTCCGCGCATCGTGCGCTCCGGTCGCTGCCGCTCCGTCGCTCCCGGCCTTCCAGGCCTCCGCTCCTCCGCGAGCACCCCGCACAGCATCATGCCCGCCCCGACCCCTCCGTTCGCAGAAGTGTTTCCCGGGAAACAATGCTTTGCGTCACAAGGTAACGTTCACCGTGAAACAGTCCAGCTCGGGGACACGGGCACGATCGTGGCTTAGGGAGGCGGGCGGCACACGGTGCTGTGGCGAGCACTCGCGGAGGCGCGGAGCCCTGGAGGGGCGGGAGCGCCGGAGCGGTAGCGACCGGAGCGCAGGATGCGCGGAGGGAGCGTGCCGGCCACAGCACCGTGTGCGGCCCGCCTCCCGCGCGCGAATCGCCTCCGACACCCCGCCTCGATCGCTGAGTACTACGGGCCGTGCTGATCCGCTTCATCGTCGGCATCCTGGTTTCGGTGCTTTTGTTGCTGATGCGCGCGATCCGCGGGCGGCCCAGAAATCAGTGGATTTCGCTTACGCCTGGCGCCGGTGGCGGGCCGCCAGGCAGCGGCGGCGCCGGGGCGGGAGACCGATCCCCGGTGCGGCCGGTTCCGCCGCAGCTCAGCGGCGGCGCCGCGAAGCGCCTAGCGGACATGGAGTAGGGCGATGCTCGACCTGCTCCATCTTCTCGCGTTTCTGATCGATCCGCTGGACCTCCTGATCCGCGCGATTGCGGCGCTGTGCGGGGGCGACGAGCAGCCGGGCGGCTAGGTCAGGCAGAGTGGGCGCTTTGCCGGAATCCCGTTCTTTCGCGGGAAGCGCGCGCTGGTCGGGGCACGCTTCGTGAGGACGACGATGCGGCGTTCGCCGTCGACCGGGCGCTCTTCGGTCAGCTCGGCGCCCAGTACCAGGGCAGCGTCCGCGACGGCATTGCGCTCTCGCGGCTCGAGCGAGCCGCGCTGGAGGAGCGCGCGACCGCCGATCGCCAGGAAGGGCACCGTGAGCTCAGCAACGGTCGGGGCCGTCGCGACGGCGCGGGCTGTCGCGGTGCGGAAATGTTCGCGGTAGGCCGCGTCGCGGGCGGCGTCCTCGGCTCGCGCGGCGACGACGTCGCCGTCGAGATCGAGCAGATGCAATGCTTGGCCGAGGAAGGCGGCGCGCTTCTTGATCGGCTCCAGCAGCGTGACCCGCACGCCGGTCGCAACGGCGAGCGGGATCCCCGGGAGGCCGTTGCCGGAGCCTACGTCGATCAGCGGCGATTCCACGTCGGCTCTGAGGCTCAGGGCGTCCACGATGTGCTGGGCGAAGGCGGCGCCGGTTTTGGCGCCGGTCAGGTTGAGACGGCGATTCGCAAGCAGCACCAGTTCGGCGTAGAGCGCGAGGCGCAGCGCGAGGTCGTCGTCGACTCCGTGCGCTCGCAGGTGGGCTAGGGCTTCCGGGTTCGGGAGCGGCGTCACGCCGGCGCGGCGGCTCGCCCGACCGGCAGATCGGACGGTCGCGCGGCGCCGAGCCGATGGACGTGGACGCCGATCAGCGCGATGTCCGCGGGCGTCATGCCGGGGATCCGCGCGGCGGCGCCCAGCGTGCGAGGACGAGCGCGCTCCAGCTTCTCGCGGGCCACGCGCGAAAGGGCACGGACCGCCGCGTAATCGAGGTCCGCGGGCAGCGTCACGGCTTCGTCGCGGGCGGCACGGTCGATCGCGAGCTGCTGGCGGCGGACGTAGCCGTCCATCTTGATCTCGATCTCCGCGCGGGTCGCGACCTCCGGATCGGTACCGGGCGGGAACAGGGCCAGCACCTCCGCGATGCCGATCGTCGGGCGGCGCAGCGCGTCGGCCAACGTCGCGCCGGCGGGCAGCGGCGTGCCGGGAACCGCGTCGGCGGAGACCTTCGTCCGGTCGGCGTGGCGTCGGGTGGCTGCGAGCGCTTCCCGGCGGCGTGAGAAGGCGGTCCACGCGTCATCGCCGATGAGGCCGAGGTCGTGCGCGATCGGGGTCAGGCGCAAGTCGGCGTTGTCGTGGCGGAGGATCACCCGGTGCTCGGCGCGCGAGGTAAGCATTCTGTACGGTTCGTCCACTCCGCGTGTCACGAGATCGTCGATCAGGACGCCGATGTAGGACGATTCGCGGCCGAGGCGGAGGGGCGGGCGGCCTCCGGCGCGCTGCGCGGCGTTGATGCCGGCGATCAAGCCTTGGGCGGCGGCTTCCTCGTAGCCGCTGGTGCCGTTGAGCTGGCCGCAGTGGAAAAGGCCGGCGACTCGGCGGGTCTCGAGACTCGGGTCGAGCTCGGTGGGCTGGACGAAGTCGTACTCGACCGCGTAACCGGCGCGCAGCATCACCACGCTCTCGAAGCCCGGCAGCGTGCGCAGCATCGCCAACTGCACGTCGGCGGGGAGCGACGTCGAGAAGCCGCCGACGTAGAACGTCCGCTCGTCCCAGCCCTCCGGCTCGACGAAGATCTGGTGCGTCGGGTTGTGGGCGAACTTGACGACCTTGTCCTCGATCGACGGGCAATAGCGCGGTCCAATCCCGCGGATCAGGTCGAGGCCGTACAACGGAGAGCGGTGGAGGTTCTCGCGTACCAGCGCGTGCGTGCGTTCGTTGGTGTCGACGATCCAGCACGGGAGCTGCGGTCCGGCGAAGCATCGCGGGCTCGCGTACGAGAACGGCAGCGGCCTCGCGCTCGGGCGCTGCTCCGCCATGACGGCGAAGTTCAGCGACGTGCGGTCCACGCGGGGCGGCGTGCCCGTCTTCAATCGGGCGAGCGGAAAACCGAGACGCGCCAACGATGCGCTCAGGCCGACCGCGGGCGCTTCGCCGAAGCGGCCTTCGGAACGGACCTCGTCGCCGCGGAAGGTCTTGCCGCCGAGAAACGTGCCGGTCGCGAGGACGACGTTGGGCGCGCGCAACGTCTCGCCGCCGGCGAGCACCACGCCGCGCACGGCGCCGGCCTCGACGACGAGATCTTCGGCCATCCCGCGCACCACCGTGAGATTCGGCTGCGCGGCGATCGTCTCGTTCGCGACGCGCACGTACGCGGGCTTGTCGGCGAGCGCGCGCAGCGCGCGGACCGACGGGCCTTTCGACTCGTTCAGAAACCGCGAGTGCAGCGAGACGCGGTCCGTCACGCGCGCCATCGCGCCGCCGAGCGCGTCGATCTCGCGCACGAGCTGGCCCTTCGCGCTGCCGCCGATCGAGGGGTTGCAGGCGAGCGTGCAGATGCGGTCCGGGTCGCCGGTCATGAGGAGCGTCTCGGCCCCGAGACGCGCGGACGCGAGCGCGGCCTCGAACCCGGCGTGCCCGCCTCCGACGACGATCACGGCGGCATCATCGCCGCGCAGCACCGGTCTCATGGAACGCCGTCCATCGTAGCACGGTCGTCGCATGCGCACCATCGCTGTGCACCATGGCTGCAGCGGCGCACGTGTCGCCGGGGGAACGCGCGCGCTACCCCGTGCGCTCGCGTTCGAGAAGCGCGCGCTTGCGGTGCAGGCCCCAGCGATAACCGGCCAGATCGCCGTCCTCGCGCACGACGCGATGGCACGGGATCGCGATCGCGAGACGGTTCGCGGCGCACGCCGCACCGACGGCTTGGGCGGCGTTCGGGCTGCCGACGGTGCGCGCGAGCGAGGCATACGTCACCGGCTCGCCCGGTCGCACCGCGCGCAGCGCGTTCCACACGCGCCGCTGAAACGCGGTACCGCGCACGTCGAGCGGCAGCGCGAACGGTGCCGACGGATCGTCGACCAGCGCGACCACCGCGTCGACCGTTGCACGCAGCGCCTCGTCGTCCCGGCGGTGCTCGGCGTTGGGCACGTGCCGCGCGAGCGCGGCGAGCACCGCTTCGTCGTCGTCACCGAGCTCGATCGCGCAGACACCGCGCTCCGTCGTCGCGACCAGCACGCGTCCGAGCGAGCACGGCGCGAGCGCATACGTCACGCGCTCGCCGCGGCCGCCCGCGCGGTACCGCGACGGCGTCATGCCGAGCGCGCCGGTCGCGTACGGCCGGCTCGCCGAACCGTACCCGGCGTCGTGGATCGCCGCGGTCACCGTCGATCCGGTCGCGAGCCGCCCGCGAAAACGCTCCGCGCGGCGCGCTCGCGCGTACTCGCCCGGCGTGACGCCGACGACGCGCCGGAACGTGCGCTGAAAGTGGAAACGGCTGAGCCCGATCTCGCGCGCGACGGCGTCGAGCGACGGCGCGTCGCCGGCGTCGATCAGCGCGCATGCGCGTCCCATCAACCGCACCCGTTCGGCGTCAGGCGCGTTCTCGTCCGGCGCGCACCGCTTGCACGCGCGGAATCCTGCGAGCTCCGCGGCTGCCGCGCTCGCGAAGACGAGCACGTTGCGCCGCGCCGGCGTGCGTGACGGGCACCCCGCCCTGCAATAGATGCTGGTCGTGCGGACGGCGAACAGAAAGCTGTCGTCCCGAGTGCGTTCGCGCACGGCATCCCAGCGCGCGTCATCGATCGGTTCCATGGGTCTACCGTATCTCTTGGGAACACCGCGCGCGCTCCGCCCGTTGCTCTCGCATCCCGGCGTGCGCGACGGCGGCATCACTTGCCGATGCAGAAGCGCGCGAAGACGCCGTCGAGCAGCGCTTCGGTCGCGGCGGCGCCGGTGATCTCGGCCAGCGCGGCGCTCGCCGCCAGCAGCTCGGGCGCGATCAAGTCGACCGGCTCATCCGCGGCCAGCGTTTCACGGGCTTGCGCCAGCGCTTCACGAGCGCGCGCCACGGCGTCCGCCTGGCGGGCCGAGGCGAGATGCGGCCGGTCGGCGTCGACGCGCTCGCCGTGCCAGCCGGCGCCGGCGATCGCGCCACGCACCGCTTCGAGCGTCGCTTCGGTGAACACCGAACCCGAGAGCGCGTCGCGTTCCTCCGCAGCGCGCGCGTCGTAACCCGCCGTGCCGAGATCGCGCTTGTTGAACAGCACCACGCGCTCGCGGGCGCGCGTCTGCGCGAGCACCGCGCGCGCGTCGGCGTCGAGCGTTCGCGAGCCGTCCACGACGACCAGCGCGACGGCGGCCGCGTCGAGCGCGCGGCGGGCGCGATCGATGCCGATCCGCTCGACGACGTCGTCGCTCGCGCGCAAGCCCGCGGTGTCGAGCACGCGGACGGGGACGCCTTCGACGGTAAAGCTCTCTTCGATCACGTCGCGCGTCGTGCCCGGAATCGCCGAGACGATCGCGCGCTCCTCGCCGAGCAACGCGTTCAGCAGCGACGACTTCCCCGCGTTCGGCGGACCGACGATCGCCAGCGACAGCCCCTCGCGAACCAGCCGCCAGCGCTCCCAGTCGTGCACGAGCGCGTCGAGCCGCGCGTCGGCGCGCTCCACGGCCTCACGCACGCGCTCGCGCGGCGGCTCCGGGACCTCGTCGGGGTAGTCGATCGCGCCGGCCAGCTCTTCGAGCACCGTCGCCAGCTCGGCGCGCACCGACTCCACCGCCGCGCGCAGACCGCCGGCGAGATTCGCTTGCGCCGCGCGCGCGGCGGCGCGCGACTCCGCGTCGATGACGTCGGCGACCGCTTCAGCTGCGCTCAGATCAAGCTTGCCGTTGAGAAACGCGCGGCGAGTGAACTCGCCGGGGCCGGCGGCGCGCGCGCCGGCGTGCAGCAGCGCGCGCAGCGTCTCGCGCGCGACGACCGGGCTGCCGTGCACGTGCAGTTCGACGACGTCCTCGCCGGTGACGCTGCGCGGCGCGTCCATCGCGAGGGCGAGCCCGCGGTCGATCACGGCGCCGAGCGCGTCGACGATCTCGCCGTACGCGACGGCGCGGTCGCGCAGCGGCTCGCGCGCGCGGAAGACGCGCGCGGCGATCGCGCGCGCGTCCGGGCCGCTGCAGCGCACGATCGCGATCGCACCCTTGCCGGGCGGCGTCGCGACCGCGGCGATCGTGTCGCCGGTCAGGCTCGGCTGCGCGCGGCGCACATCGCGACGGTCGTCCGCCGGCGCCGCGACGGGCTCATTCGGCTTTGGGATACACCACGAGCCGGCGCTCGGGCTCGACGCCTTCGGACTCCGTGCGCACGAACGGCGAGTCGGCCAGCGCCAGGTGCACGATCTTGCGCTCCGACGGCAGCATCGGCTCGAGCTTGATCGGCTTGTTCTCGCGGACGACGCGCTCCAGCGTGGCGAGCGCGAGCGTCTTGAGCTGGTCGGCGCGGCGCGCGCGGTAGCCTTCGGCGTCGATCGTGTAGTAGCGCCGGTTGTTGCGCACGCCGGCGTTGATGATGTTGTTGTAGATGAGGTTGAGCGCTTCGAGCGTCTTGCCTTCGCGCCCGATCAGCGAGGCGAGCAGCGGCCCGCGCACCTCGAAGTACTCGCCCTCGCTGCGCGCGATGTAGACGATCTCGACGCCGTCGAGCCCCATCTTGGCGAGGATCTCCTCGAGCAGCGCGCGCGCCGGCTTCGCCTCTTCGGGCTCCGGCGACGGCGGGACGTCGGCCATCGGCGTGCGGTCGCGCGGCGGACCCGAGCGCCGCGGCGGCGGACGGCGGTCGCCGCCGGCGCCGCTGGGGGGCCCCGACCGGACCGGCTTGTCGAGCGCGCGACCCGCGCGGCGCCGCTGACCGTGGCCGCGACGGCGGCCGCCTTCGAACTCGTCCATTCTCCCTTTTCCTACCGGCGCGAGCGCTTCTTCGGGCGATAGGCCCGCTTCCCGTCGCCGGAAACCTTGCCGTTCTTTGCGGCCTTCGAGCCCGGCTGTTCCTTCACGCCGTCGTTCAGGACCGGCGACGAGGCGGCCAGCGCCTCGGCCGCCTCGCGGTTGGCCTTCGCCTGCGGCCCGATCAGCCCGAACTGCCGGTACATGTAGAACTGCTGCGCGACCGTGAACACGTTGCTCGCCAGCCAGTAGATGTAGAGCGCCGACGCCCATTTGTACTGGAACCCGAAGTACGCGATCATCGCCGGCGAGAGGAACGCCATGATCTTCTGCGTCTGCGCCTGCTGCGGATCGGTCGACGGCGGGCTGCCGTAGCGCACCGTGAAGTACATCGAGATCACGTACAGCACGAGCAGGAAGATGTCGGGCGCGGCCAGGTTCGTCGCGAGCACCGGCGTGCCGAGGACCTGCACGTGCTTGAGCGCTTCGGAGACCGGCGAGCCGATCCACAGCCAGTGCTCGGCGCCGAACTGCGAGATCTGCCCCTGGATCGCCCAGAACAGGCCGATCAGGATCGGGAACTGGATCAGCAGCGGGACGCACCCGGCGAGCGGGTTGACCTTGTGCTCCTTGTACAGCTCCATCATCTTCTGATTGAGCTGCTGCGGGTCGCCCTTGTACTTGGCTTGCAACTGCTTGACCAGCGGCTGCACCTTCTGCATCTCCGCCATCGAGCGGAACTGGATCGCGGAGAGCGGCCACACGACCACGCGCAGCAGCAGCGCCAGGACGATCATGTCCCAGCCGTACGAGGGGATCACCCCGTGCAGCGCGGTGAGCACGCTGGCGAGCGCGTTGACGAGCGGGTCGAAGATGGCGTTCGCGGCCAGGAGCGGGAGCACGGGCGTCAGGAGGCCTTTCGGAGGGGGACCGGGTCGTAGCCGCCCGGGTGCCAAGGTCCGCAGCGGACCAGCCGGCGCACGGCGAGCGTACCGCCGCGCAGAACGCCGTGTTTCTCGATCGCCTCCGCCGCGTACTCCGAGCAGGTCGGGCTGAACCGGCAGGCCGGCGGGAGGATCGGGGAGAGGAAGCGCTTGTACCCGCGCAGCGCGCCGAGCGCGAGCGAGCGCGGGCTCACGGCGCCGGCCGCAGCACGCGCGTCACTTCGCCGGCGAGGGCCGCGAACGGCAGCTCGCCGGCGCCGGGCCGGGCGATCAAGACGATGTCGCGCCACGGAGGCGCGCCGAGTGCAGAACGGTCGAGGATGGCTTTGATCCGGCGGCGGAGGCGGTTCCGGACGACCGCGCCGCCGACCGCGTTGCTGACCGTGATCCCGACCCGTGTCCGGCGCCGGCCGTCGGCGACGAAGCAGGTCAGGTACGTTCCGGCGTACCGCTTCCCCCGGCGCGTCGCGCGGGCGAAGTCGCCGCGGCGCTTCAGGGAGTCGAAGGTTCGCATGGGAGGGCGGACCGCAGCGTGAGCGAGGACCGCGACGGGCTCGCCGCCGGCGAACCCGCTACACGGTAAGGCGGTGACGGCCTTTCTTGCGGCGCGCGGCGAGGACGCGGCGGCCGTTCTTTGTGGACATGCGTTCGAGGAAGCCGTGGACGCGCTTGCGGCGCCGGTTGTGCGGCTGATAGGTCCGCTTCACGAGGGAGTTCTCCTGAGACGTGGGAACGGCGAGCCGGTCCCGAACGGTGCGACACGACAGTATACGCGCCCGGCTGGTCCAGCGTCAAGGAAAATCGCCGGTCCTGCGAAGCGTTCCTGTTTTGTCCACAGCGGTGGACAGAGCTGTGGATGAGCGCCTCGCCGAATGCGCCGCGGACCCGCTCCCGACGGGCGTTCCTGCCGCATTTCGTGCGGTCCGGAAACTCGTGGATACGCGGCGCGGACCTCGTCGGGACGCGGTTCCGCCGCCTGTGGAGAAGTGCACAACTCCGGGGGAAAACCGCGCAGGAAGCCACCCCCTCCGGGCCAATCCCCAACGCTCATTCTCCCCCGGCGCGTTCTCTGCTCGTCGGTCCGGACTATGCGGTAGGTAGGCATGCAACAAACCAGCAGCGCGATGGCAACAGCTCCTCAAGACCTCTGGACCGCGGCCCTCGAGCGGCTGGAGCCGCGCTACAACAAGCCGGTCTTCGAGATGTGGCTGAAGCCGATGCGGCTGGTGGACCTGACGCCGTCCGAGATCGTGCTGGCGGTCCAGACGACGTTCGCCCGCGACTGGGTGGAGAACCGGCTCAAGACCGACATCACCTCGGTGCTGCACGAGCTGCTCGGCGCGGAGATCGCGCTGCGGGTGGTGGTCGACCCGGGGACCGCGACGCAGACCCCCGCCACCGCGGTCGCACCGGCGGCCAAGCCGCCGGCCCCCGACGACCTGCGCATCGGCAACCTCAACCCGCGCTATACCTTCGACGACTTCGTCATCGGCAACTCGAACCGGTTCGCGCACGCCGCGGCGCAGGCGGTCGCCGAGGCGCCGGCGATGGCCTACAACCCGCTGTTCCTGTACGGTGGCGTCGGCCTGGGCAAGACGCACTTGATGCACGCGATCGGCCATCGCGTGCTCGACTGCAACCCGAACGCGAACATCGTGTACGTCTCCTCGGAGAAGTTCACCAACGAGTTCATCATCGCGATCAAGAACAATCAAACCGTCGAGTTCCGCAACCGCTACCGCCACGTCGACGTGCTGCTGATCGACGACATCCAGTTCTTGGAAGGCAAGGAACAGACTCAGGAAGAGTTCTTCCACACCTTCAACTCGCTGCACGAGGCGCAGAAGCAGCTCGTGATCTCGAGCGACCGGCCGCCCAAAGAGATCCAGACGCTCGAGAACCGGCTGCGCTCGCGGTTCGAGTGGGGACTGCTCACCGACATCCAGCCGCCGGACTTCGAGACGCGCGAAGCGATCTTGCGCAAGAAGGCCGAGACCGAGAAGGTTCCGGTCCCCGACGAGGTGCTGGCGTTCATCGCGAAGGTGATCCCGTCGAACATTCGCGAGCTCGAAGGCTCGCTGATCCGGGTCGTCGCGTTCGCCTCGCTGACGAAGTCGCCCATCTCCGTCGAGCTGGCCGGCGAAGTGCTGAAGAACGCGGTCGCGCAGGCGCCGATGCACCGCGTCACGATCCCCGGGATCAAGGACCGCGTCGCCAAGCACTACGGCATCTCGATCAAGGAGATGGAGGCGCAGCGGCGCGATCAGCGGGTGACGCTGCCGCGCCAGATCGCCATGTACATCTCGTGGCAGCTCACCGGCGCGTCGCTGCCGCAGATCGCGCGCGAGTTCGGCAAGAAAGACCACACGACCGCGATGTACGCGCGCGACAAGATCGCCGACATGATGGACGCCGACGAAGCGTTCCGCAACAAGATCCGCTCCCTGGTCGCACAGATCCAGAGCGAGTGACGGACGGCTCCGGTGAAGCGCTCGGGATGCGCGTCTCGCCGGACGATCCGCGACTGATCCTGCTCGACGACGGCGATCCGGTGCGCACGCACTCGCCGGTCGTCGAGCTGTTCGCCTCCGGCGGCGTCGGCTACGCGCGCACGCGCCCGCCCGGCGCGACGGGCGACGTCGTCAAACCGGTGCGCTGGGTCTCCGGCGCGTGGGAAGGCAGCGTCCTGCACGAGACGCGGTTCACGGTCGCCGGCGACGTGCTGAGCACCGCCGAGTTCACGCACCGCTTTCCGGGCGCGATCGTGGGGCTGGTGCAGCTCAGCGACGGCGCGTTCGTCGTCGCGTTCGACTTCCGCGCGGCGCAATGCAATCTGGTCGCGCTCGAGCGCGACGGGCGCGAGCGCTGGACAAGCTCCGAGCGCGAAGTGCAGCTCGTCACGCGCTTCGACGATGCGTTCTTCCCCGACGTGCTGGACGTCACGTGCATCAGTTGGGCCTCGATCGTGCATCCGTGGGACGGCCGACCGATCATGGGAGGGGCCATCCCGTGAACGCCGAGCACGTCCGCAACCGGCTGCTCGTCGACGGACGCGTGGTCGCGACGTTCCGGCACCCGATCACGCAGTCGTTCTACCTCGAGCGGAGCGACGTGCTGGTCGTGCTCACGCACAGCCGCAACTGGGAAGGGAATCACCGGAACCTGTGGGCGTTCCGCGGCAACGGGCGGCGCCGCTGGCGGGTTGGGGCGAGCGGCTTCCGCACGCGCGCCGGAACCGATCCCGTCGAGGACGTGGGACCGTACGACGACGACTACCTGCTCGCGCGGATGGGCGGGGACGTGGCCGCGATCCACGCGCTGACCGGCGGCGTCGTGCCGCTGCGGCGTCGCCTCATCTGGTAGCGCGGGCCTCGCGCGAGGCGATTTGGACGGGTTTCTGTACAAATCGTCTAGGAAGAATGCCTACGACACCTGGTAGGCGAACGGCAGACGACACGGGACCACGCACGTGCGGGCCCCGTTTTTCACGCTTCGGAGGCCCTTCACTACCCATGCGTTTCCCACGACCGGGTCCGCTCTTGTTCGGACCCGTCCTCATCGCGCTGTCCGCGCTCGCCGCCTGTAGCGGCAGCTCGCTCACGACGCCGGCTCCCGTTCCGACCGCGACCGCGCCGGCGTCCTTGGCGCCGCTCGCGCCGGCGAACGCCGCCACCACCGTCCCGCTGCCGGCCGGCTCGACCGCGCCGCAGACCGTCGCCATCCCGCCGGCCGCCGGGCTCTCCGGCTCGCTCGTGCTCCCCGCCGCGACGCTCCCTGCCGGGACGACCCTCACCGTTCAGACGACCACGACGGCGCCGTCGGGCCTCGCGCCGCTCAGCACCGGACGGCGGACGCTCGCGGCGAGCGGGCTGCAGGTCCTGTACTACCAAGGCATCGCGTTCACGCAATCGGTCACGTTCTCGGCCTTCCCGGCCTTCTCGATCTCGCTCCCGGCGGGCTACGACCCGTCGAAAGGCGTCTTCGAGCTGGCCTACTTCGACGGGCATGGCTGGACGTATCCGCTCGGCGCGCCCGGCACCCCGTCGGGACAGCAGCTCAGCTTCGCCTCCGCCGCCGGGCCGGTGACGTACGCAGCCAATCAGGTCTACTACTTCGCGCTGTACTACGCGCCGGCGCAGCCCGCGCCGACGCCGACCCCGACGGCGACGCCCACCCCGACCGCGACGCCGGTTCCGACCGATTCGCCGGTGCCCACCGCGACGCCGACGACGTCGCCGACCGCGAGCCCGACCGCGACGCCGGTTCCCACGCCGACGCCCACGCCCGGTCCGGTGACCGCGGCGCCCTCCGTGCTGAGCTTCCTCGGGACGGGCGCGGACCTCGCCAAGACCGTCACGGTCAGCAGCCAGTTCTACACCGGCACGTTCACGGCGTCAGCCTGCACCAACGCCGATCCGAGCTCCACGGCGGTGATCGCGACCGTCGGCGCGGTCGCCGCGAACAACACGTTCACCGTCACGCCGGTCGCGGCCGGCGCGTGCTCGATCGTCGTCAGCGACGCGGGGCAGCGCCAAACGACCGTCTCGGTGACCGTCGCCACTTCCAGCCTGACCGTTCAAGGGAAACACTAGCATGACGCGCCATCTCACCCGCGCGCTCTCCGTCATGGCGCTCGCCGCGGTCGCGGCCTGCTCCGGCGGCGGCTCGGCCGCCGCTCCGAACCTGCCGCGCTCGCTCGCGGCGCCCAACACCGGCAACGCGACGCTGACCTTCAAACGTCTGGTCACCCCGGCGACGACCGGTGAAGCGAGCACGAAGCGCCGGCCGAACGAGCTCTCGTACGGCGCCAACGCGCTCGTCTTCGACGCGGCGCAGACCGGCGCCGCGCCGTACCACGCCGTCTTCGACATCAGCGGCGCGGTGATCGGCAACGGGATCACGTGCACCACCGACGTCTCCGGGCTCTACACGGTGTGCTCGGTGCAGGTTCGCCTGCCGCTCGGCGACGACACGCTCACCGTCGCGACGAACTCGGCCCGCGACGGATCGGGCACGACGCTCGGCAGCGCGACGATCCCCGTCACGATCAAAGATGCCCAGGACAATCCGATCGCGGTGACCCTCGACGGCGCCGTCACGTCGATGCGTCTGTTCATCGGCGATCCCGCGCCGCTCACCGGGACGGCCGTGACCCTGCCGCTCACGGTGCAGCTCTACGACGCGACCGCGACGGTGCTGATCGCGCCGCAGAACTACACGCAGCCGGTCGTCGTGACCGATCAGGACACCAGCGCCGCGACGACGCTGTACACGCAGGTCGTGCAGAACTCGACGCAGCGCTACAACGGCACCCCCGTTCCGAGTCCCGGCCCGTCCGCGACGTCGAAAACGGTCTCGGTGAAGGACCGCTACACCGTTCCGTTCCTCTCGTACAACGGCGGCGCGACCGGAGCGTTCCAGATCACGGCGACGTACGGTACGCTGCAGGCGTCGGTGACGGTCACCCCGGCCGCCGGGGCCGCGCGCACGCCCGGCACGACGAGCGCGACGCACGCGCTCGCCAACACCGTGCGCAGCTACGATCCGGTCTACGACGCGAACGGCAAGCTGTGGACGACGCAAACCGGCGGCAAGTTCGCCGGCATCGACGGCACGTACACGGTCACCGGCACGTACACCGTCTCGACCGGCTCGGTCACGCGCTCGCTGCGCACGCCGGTGCTCGGACCGGACGGTGCGTTCTACATGGACTCGGCGACCGTCTCGAACGGCGTCGCGACGGCGCCGTACTACGTGACGCGCTTCGATCCGGTGACGCACGCGTTCACCGACTACCCGACGAACGATCAAGTGCTGCACCTGACCGTCGCCAACGGCGCAATCGTCGGCGCGGAGCGGACGATCGGCAAAGTCTGGACGCTGCCGTTCAACGGCGGCGCACCGGGAACGCCGGCGGAGTTCGCCGTCTCGGTGCCCGCGGTGCGCGACGCCACGGCGGTGCTGCTGCCGCTGCCGACGCGCGTCTTCCCGAGCGGCGACGGAAACCTGTGGGTCGTCGAAACGTCCTACGGTGCCGTCGACGGAACGTGGCTCGCGAAGTACTCGCCGAGCGGAACGAAAATCAGCGAGACCGAGGTCGACGCGCAGCATCCCGGGCGGATGCTCGACGCGCAGGCGTTCGACGCGGTGAACGGCTCGATCTGGTTCGTCGACATCCGCAACCTCAACGAGTTCGTGCGCGACGACGTCGCCTCGGGCACGCTGACGACCTACGCGGTGCCGCGGCTGTACGGCGACAACGCGTGGAACGAGTTCACGCAGTACGCCGTGCTCGATGCGAACGGGAATCTGTTCTTCATCTCGTATCAAGACGGGCGCGTCGGGCGCGTCGACCGGGGCAGCGGCCGCGCCGAGCTGCTCAACGCCTTCGGCAGCGGGAACATCTACGGTCTCGTGCTCGCACCCGGCGGCACGCTCGTGGTTGCGGGGTTCGGCTCCGGACCGTACCTGCTGACGCTGAACACCTAGGACCGGCGCGACAGGCAGTGCAACGGAAGCGGCAGGGAGGCGATCCCTGCCGCTTTCACATTCTCCATCCCCCGACCGGGGCACAGGTCGGGGTTCGACCCGTGGAAAAGCGGGATGCGCGCACCGGTCGGGGATCGCGTGGACGGAATGCGTCCGGCGTCCACAGCCCGAAACGCGCGCAAAGCCTCGGTACGAGCGGCTTTCGGCGGTTGTCCCCGCTGTTCACCGCCTTACTGCTAGTACGACGATCTTTCTTTAACTAAAGACCGGACGACGGACGGTTCTCGGAACGGTGGATCAGTGAAGTTCACGTGTAGTACGAAAGACATCGCGTCCGCGGTCGGCGCGGCGAGCAAGGTCGTCAACGCGCACACGACGGTGCCGATTCTCTCGAACGTCCTGCTCAGCGCCGACGAGGGCGCGATCCGCGTCCGCGCCACCGATCTGGAGCTGACGCTGGAGCAGTCGTTCCCGGCCGAGATCGCCGAGCAGGGCGCCGTCACCGTGCCGGCGCGCCTTTTCAGCGGCTACCTCGGAAACCTTCCGGCCGGACTGCTCGAGCTGACCGGCTCGCCGTCGCGCGCGTCGGTCAAGGCGGAGCGCTCGAACTACGACTTCCACGCGCTGCCGGCCGACGAGTACCCGCCGCTTCCGACCGCGCAGAAGGGCCAGTCGTTCGCGCTCGGCGCGAAGCGCTTCCGCGAGGGCGTCGGCGCGACGATCTTCGCCGCCTCGAACGAGGAGGCGCGCGGCGCGGTGCTGATGGGGACGCTGCTCGAGCTCGACGGCGACACCATCACGCTGGTCGCGACCGACGGCTACCGGCTCGCGCGCTGGACCTCGAAGCTGGAGCGCGGGATCGACGGCACCGCGAAGTACATCGTCCCGTCGCGCGCGCTCAACGAAGCGGCGCGCAACCTCGGCACCGCGGAGCTCGTCGAGGTGACGGCGCTCGGCGCCAACGCGAACCAGCTCCAGTTCAGCGCGGGGACGACGTCGATCGTCGTCCGGCTGGTCGACGGTCAGTACCCCAACTACCAGCAGGTGATCCCGGCCAAGTTCGACCGCCGCGTCGTGGTGAACACGCAGTCGCTGATCGGCGGCTTGCGCCGCGCGGAGCTGGTCGCCGGCGACCGCGCCTCGATGGTCAAGCTCGAGGTGACGAACCAAACGCTGATGATCACCGCGAAATCGGACGTTACCGGCAACGCGTACGAAGAGCTCGAGGTCGAGCAGACCGGCGAAGACCTGGCGATCGCGTTCAACGCGAGATACCTGGTCGAAATCCTCAACCACGTCGACTCGCCGCAGACGGTGCTCGAGTTCCTCGGCCCGCTCTCGCCCGCCGCGATCCGCCCGCTGGAGCACGGCGAAGAGTCCGGCGAGCAGCTGTATGTGTTGATGCCGCTGCGGCAGTAGAGTTCCTGGCGCCCCGTCGCCTGCTAGGGATAGCCCCTGCGACATCGTGAATCCGGGCGCGGTCCCATTCTTGGGGCACGTTACCTACGCTTTGGATGAAGGGGTGGAATCCGATGAAGGCAACCGTTTTTCGTCGCGCAATCGCAGCGGCCACGGCTGCAGCTTTTCTTGCTGCATGCTCGGGCGCGAACGGCGGACGAGTCGTGCCGTAGACGCCGACTGCATCGCAGGTTTCAGCAATGAAACGATACGTGCCGCTGAACTTGCGCGGACACGAGTTCCTCAGTGAATGTTATGCATCGGCCAGTACTTCGGGTCCCGTTGCGCTGTGCATCGGAGCGGAGGCGACGATTCCGCGGTACGCCACCGTTGCGCGGGACGGACTGGTGGTCGATAGCGGCGGTAAACCGCTGCTGTTTGACAGGAGCGCCCGAGTGTGGCTGCATCATGCCGGAAGGCGTGCACTTACTGACCAGGAGTTTCTCAGCCGGGCGACCCGCGATTGCCAAGCTGAGATGAGCACCCAGCGTTTCGTGCACACTGTCGGCTGCGATGCGGCGCCTGACCCGCCGCCAGGCTCGATCATCGGCGGAGACGGAAACTGGTACAATCCGTATGGACAGCAGCTCGGATACTGCAGCAGTTGCAATGGCGGTCGCGGGAGTTGATTACCGATCATCGGCGGCACCGCGGCAAACCCCGCATACGACCCAGCCTTGCAGCCATACGTTTCCGCGGGGCAATTCGCCGACAACATCGAGCCGTGGTTCTACAGCTTTGCCATGCCTCTCGACATCCCGGTCGGTGGGCTGGTCGGAAAAATTGGCGGCAGACTTCTCTCGCGCATCGGCGCGCGGCTCCTCGGCGCCTACCTCAGCAAACTCGCCGCGGCGGTCGGCGAGCAGAACGTGGTGCGGATCTCGGCGGATTGGTTAAATGCGAATCTGCCGGGCGTAGCGTCGTCGACACCGCCATTCGTGCCGGGCTCGCAAGCCGCCCAATTTGTGGTCAGCGACGGCTTCAACCAGGCATTTCAAGGCGCCGAGCAACTCGTTCGCGTGACGGCTGACGGCGGGAATCCTAGCGGATCGTGGTGGACAACATTGAGCCAGGTGACGAATGCGGACGGCAGCCTGATGTCGGCGGCGCAGATTCAGGACGTCCTCGCGTTGCCCAACACACCGACAACGATCTACTATGGGGGCTCCGTGACGAACGGCTCGACCGGTTACATGGGTTTGGTCAACGAAAATTTCAACCAAGGCGGTGGCGCGATCCAGTTCTGGTTCGACCCCGGCAGCGTCAATATCGTTGGAAGTGCGGGGCTCGGTCCGTAACGTGCCGGCGATCGGTGACGGCCGAAGTACGGTGCGACTCGACGACGGGCGCGAGTTCTCGGTCGCGGGGACCGTCGAGGATATCGTCGCTGACGCGGCAGGCTTTACGGTCACGTATCGCCGGCCGCGACGTGACGGTACCGTCGTCGAACGACACGAGATCGAGCGCGGGAGCGTTCTCTGGTGGTCCTATGGGCCGCCTCACGCCGTGGTGAGCGACGATCGTCACGTCGTCACACTGCCTGGCGGCGCGAGGACGTCGTTCCCCGCGACGCAGGTGAGCTCGGTGACGGCGTTCCAGCACGGCTTCCTTGTGACGACGTGGGACCCGAACCGGAAAGGGCTTGCGCATACGACCCATTCTAGGCGGAACATCGCATACGTCGCCCCGGACGGATCTGTACTCTGGCACATTGGGGAACCTGCGCACGTCCGTCCGGCGAGCTATGACGGCGTCTCGGTCGAGCCTGACGGTTCTCTCTGGGCTCTCGCGTCGGAAGGCATGTACATGGCTCGTGTCGATCCGGCGACCGGCGCGGTCGGAGAGCTTCGGCCATACAAGTGATGTGACGGAACGCGAGGCGGGCCGTCGAAGGCCGCGACATGCGGTTCGATGAGGTCCGCCTCGCCGACTTTCGCAACTACGAGAGCCTCGACTTCACACCGCAGTCGGGGCTCAACGTCTTCGTCGGCTCGAATGCGCAAGGGAAATCGAATCTGCTTGAAGCGCTCGCCTTGCTCGCAACCGGAAAGTCGTTTCGCGCTCACCGCGAAAGCGAGCTCATCCGCACCGGACGGGAACGAGCCGAGGTCGGCGGCACCGCACGCATCACGGCCGGTGCGATTCGCCTGCGGTGCACGATCTCGCGAACGCCCGCGGGGACGCGCAAGAGCTTCGAGGTGAACGGCGGCGCGGTCGGGTTCGCGCGGTTTCTCGGGCGGACGCGCGTGGTGACGTTCGTGCCGGCGGATCTGCAGCTCGTCGGCGGAGGGCCGGCACTGCGGCGGTCGTTTCTGAACGGTGCGCTCGCGCAGTTGTCGCCGACCTACTACCGCGATCTCGCGCTGTACCAGAAGGTGATCCAGCAGAAGTCGGCGCTGTTGCGCGGGGCGATCGCACCGGACCGGGATCTGCTGCTGGCGTACAACGACGAGCTGATTCGGCCCGCGTCGGCGCTGATCGCGGCGCGGCGCGCGTTCGTCGACGAGCTCGCCGCCGCGACCGCGGCGATCTACGGGCGCTGGCGCGGCACGCACGAACGGCTCGGCGTAACCTACGCGCCCAACCCCGAGACCGACGTCGCCGAAGCGCTCGCCGCGGCGGTCGACGGCGAGCTGCGGCGCCGCACGACGCTGGTCGGACCGCACCGCGACGACCTGCGGCTGCTGATCGACGGCAAACCGCTCGCGGCGTTCGGCTCACAAGGCCAACACCGGACGGCGGTGCTCGCGCTCAAGGTTGCGGAATACGACGTCATGCGCGCGCGCACCGGCGATGCTCCGATTCTGCTCCTCGACGACGTGCTGTCCGAGCTCGATGCGGAACGCGCCGGCGGTTTCATGGAGGCGGTCGAAGGCTTCGAGCAGGCGTTTCTGACGACGACGGAGCTGCCGCGCGATCTCCGCGCCGCCACGTCGTGGTCGATCCGCTCGGCGGCGGTCACTCGCCGATGAGCGAGAATCGTGGCGAAGAAGAACCGAGCTCGGAAAGGACCGGCATGAACGCGAACGACCAGCGACCGAACTATCTCAAGGGCGTTACGATCGATCCGGCCGGAATCGTCGCCAGCGCCGCACATCTGACGCTGCCCTACGGGCTTTCCACGCGGGACTTCTTTCGTGCCGTCGAGGACGCGCAGAGCCTGCTCGGCGACCTCAACGACATGCTCTACGACAAGCACTACGGCTCGCTCGTGAATCTCATGGACCGGGCCGCGTTCTCCGGATTGGTCAGCCGTACCGTGGCCGAGCGCCTCGCTCGCGCCTCCCGCCGGCTGGTGGTCAACCGCTATCACAACGGGTATCCCGACCTCATCGTCGACGGTGCGCATCCGAACAACTCGGTACGGTTCGCGACGGACGGCTTGGAAGTGAAGGCGTCTCGGAAGCGGTCGAACTGGCAAGCGCACGGGCCCAGGGCGGGATGGTTTTGCTTCGCTCAGTTCCGGATCGACGAGCGAAAGAACATCGCGTCGGACGATCTCGAGCCGGTCTCGATGGAAGCCATCATGGTCGCGCAGCTCCGGGAGGACGACTGGAACTGGCAACCTGCGAAGCCCGGAAAGATCCGCTCCGGCACGGCGTCCGTGCGCCCTTCAGGCTTGCTGAAGATCCGCCAAGGAGCGATCTGGATCGACCCTGCTCATCATGCCGGCTTCTACAAGCGCATGGACAAGCTGATCAAGGATCAGAACGAAGCGCAGCCAGCTTAGGGACGCCGGCGATCGCCATCGAGAAGTACTTGTAGTCGCGCTCGATGCCGATCCCGGTCAGCCCGTTCGCCTCGCAGGCGGCGAGCGCCGAGCCGGAGCCGCAGAACGGGTCGAGCAGCGTGCCGTCCGGGTTCGGCATCAGCGCGCGCGTGACGTGGCGCAGAAAGCGCTGCGGCTTGAGGCTCGGGTGATCGGCAACCGCGCGCTCCGCGTCGGGTGCGGTCTCGCTCTCGATCACGTCGAGGAACGGCGTCTCCTCGCTGATGCGGCGCAGCGCGCCGACGCCGTGCACGCGCAGGTTTCGGGCGACCGTCCGCTCCGAGAGCGGCGCGCGGTACAGGCCCCACGGCTCCCAGCAGCTCCGCGGCATCGTGCTGAGCGTCGAGAACTCGTCCTCGGACCCTTTGGGCCGGTCACCGCCGCGGAACGTGCGGACGAGCCGCACGATCTCGCCGCGCCGGTCGAAGCCCGCTTCGTCGAACGCCGCCGCGACGATCGGCGAGAGCAGCACGTTCGACGCGATCGCGACGTGCGCGCCCGGCTTGAGCGCGCGCAGCAGCAGCCGCGTGAACGCGAGGTAGAACGCGAACAGCGACGACTTGTCGTCGGACGAGAGCACGGTGAAGCGCGGCAGCGCGCGGCGGTTCGCGCCGTCGAACGACGGCGGGATGCGCCACACGCCGCCGCGGCCGCTGCGCAGCTTCCGCTGCTCGACCGCCTCGTACTCGAAGAACCCGTACGGCGGATCGGTCACGACCGCGGAGATCGAGTGCGGCTGCGTGCCCTCGAGCCACGCGAAGCAGTCGGCGTTGAGGATCGTCTGCCGGCCGAACGCGAAGCGGTCGAACGGGTTGTCGGGTTCGCGCTCGCGCATCGGTCAGTCCGCGTCCTTCATGCGATAGATGCCGCGCTCGACGCGCACGATGCGCGACGCCGGATCGTGCGACGCGATGTTGAGGAACGACCGCACCGACGAGTCTGGGACGCCGCGCACCCGTTCCTTCACGCGGCGCAGGATCTCGGCAAGGGTGTGAGGCTCGTTGTCGCCCAAAATCGCTTCGATGGGATCGCGAACCTCACCGGGCCTCCTCCTGTTGCGCGTCACGATCCATCCTCGCGAAAGACGTCTGGACGTCTTCAGTGTACCGGCTGCGCGCGCGCCGCGCAAGGGAGCGCGGCGGACGGCGTGCTGAAGCTCGGGACCGTCCTCGACGGCTGGCGGCCGAAGCCCGGACCGAACGCCGATCCGCTGGTCGCGGTGCGCGCCGCCTGGGTCGAGCTGGTCGGCGCCGACGTCGCGCGCGCCGCGCAGCCGGTCGCGCTCGAGCGGGACACGCTGATCGTGCTGACCGCGTCGTCGGCGTGGTCGCACCAGCTCGCGTTCCTCGAGCCCGAGATCGTGCGCGGGCTGCGGGCGCTGCCCGAGGCCCGCGATCTGGCGCGGCTGCGGTTTCGGGTCGGCAAGATCCGGCGGTCGGTCCCGGGCGCTCCGGGCCCGGCGGGGCCGCGCCGGAGCTCCGGCGACCTCGGCGAGGCGCCACCGGCGAAGACGCTCGACGACGCGCTCGCGCGGCTGCGCCGCGCCGTCGAACGCACCCGCGCGGCGCACCGCAAGCAGGGCGGCCGCTTCTGCGCGCTGTGCGAGGTGCCGGTGGACGCCGGGACGGCTTGTCGCCCGTGCCGCGACGACGCCGAGCGGCGCCGGCACTTCGCCTGCGAGCGGCTGCTCTTCGAGGCGCCCTGGATCACACCCGAGGGCGTGCTGGGCGTCGTCGAGGGCCTGACGGCCGAGGAGTACGACGCGATTCGCCGCCGGCTGCTGCGCGCGTGGTGGGACGAGCTGCGGCGCGCCCACAAGCTCGACACGCTGCGCCAGCCGCTGGACCGCGTTCGGCTGCGCAAGCTGGCCAGCTCGTTCGTCCTGCTGGAGACGCGCATCGACCCGATGCGCCTCGAGATGGACTCCGCCGTGCGCAAGAACGCCCTCGGCGAGCTCTACGACTTCGTGAGGAAGATCGAGACGGCGTGATCCGAGAGTGACGTTCGGGACGGGCGCGAACCGCGCCGCGCGGGCGCCGCCGCTCAAGTGAAAATCGTCCCCTTTGTCGAAGACGTCGGATCGAATGCAAGACTATACCGGCGAGCAGATCGAGGTTCTGCGAGGCCTCGAGGCGGTTCGCAAGCGGCCCGGGATGTACATCGGCAACACGGCCGAGCGCGGTCTCCACCAGCTCGTCTACGAAGTCGTCGACAACGCCGTCGACGAAGCGCTGGCCGGCTACGCGCGCAACATCGCGGTGATCCTGTACAAGGACGGCTCGGCCTCGGTCGAGGACGACGGGCGCGGGATCCCGATCGACATCCACGCCGAGGAGAAGCTCCCCGCGGTCGAGGTCGCGATGACGATCCTGCACGCCGGCGGGAAGTTCGGCAAGGGCGGCTACAAGGTGTCGGGCGGCTTGCACGGCGTCGGCGTCTCGGTCGTCAACGCGCTCTCCGAGTGGATGGTCACGCGCGTGCACCGCGACGGCTGGGAGCACGAGATCCGCTTCGAGCGCGGCACCACGACGCAGAAGCTGAAGAAGCTGCGCCGCGCCGAGGGCGCCGGGACGTTCCAGTGGTTCAAGCCGGACCCCGAAGTGTTCGAGACGCTCGACTTCTCGTGGAAGATCCTGGAGAGCCGGCTGCGCGAGCTGGCCTTTCTGAACCGCGGGCTGTCGATCACGCTGCGCGACGAGCGGCCCGACGACGGCCCCAAGGAGCGCTCGTACATGTACGAGGGCGGGATCGTGTCGTTCGTCGAGTGGCTCAACGAGAACAAGGAGTCGCTCACGCCGGTCATCTCGACCAACGGCGAGCGCGACGACGTCGTGGTCGAGTGCGCGTTCCAGTGGCAGGACGGCTACAACGAAGTCGTCTACTCGTACGCCAACAACATCAACACGATCGAAGGCGGGATGCACCTGACCGGCTTCCGCACGGCGATCTCCGGCAAGGTGAACGAGTACGCGCGCAAGCGCGGCATCCTCAAGGAGTCGGAGCCCAACCTCTCGACCGACGACTGCATGGAAGGCCTCACCGCGATCGTCTCGGTAAAGCTGCAGGACCCCCAATTCGAAGGGCAGACGAAGACCAAGCTCGGCAACGCGAAGATGCGGCCGATCGTGAACGGCCTGGTCACCGAGCGGCTCGAGTTCTTCCTCGAGGAGAACCCGAAGTTCGGGCGCGCGATCGTCGAGAAGTGCATGCAGGCGCAGCGCGCCCGCGAGGCGGCGAAGAAAGCGCGCGACCTGACCCGGCGCAAGAACGTGCTCGAAGGCAGCGGGCTGCCCGGCAAGCTGGTCGACTGCAAGACGACGAACCCGGCCGACTCGGAGATCTTCCTGGTCGAGGGCGACTCGGCCGGCGGCACCGCGAAGGGCGGGCGCGATCCGAACACCCAGGCGATCCTGCCGCTGCGCGGCAAGATCCTCAACGTCGAGAAGGCGCGCATCGACAAGATGCTCGCCAACGAAGAGATCCGCACGATGATCACCGCGCTCGGCGCCGGCTTCGGCGACGACTTCGAGCCGGCGAAGCTGCGCTACCACAAGATCATCATCATGACCGACGCCGACGTCGACGGCTCGCACATCCGCACGCTGCTGCTCACATTCTTCTACCGGAAGATGAAGGCGCTGATCGAGCAGGGCTACGTCTACATCGCGCAACCGCCGCTGTACGGCGTGAAGAAGGGCAAGAAGCAGTGGTGGGCGTTCAACGACGCCGAGCTGCAGCAGATCTTCAACGGCGACGATCCCAAAGAGTACACCATCCAGCAGTTCAAGGGGCTCGGCGAGATGGACGCCGAGCAGCTCGCCGAGACCACGATGGACCAGGTGACCCGCCGGCTCAAGCGGGTCCAGCTCGACGAAGCCGGCGAGGAGGCGGAGAAAGTCTTCACCGAGCTGATGGGCGAGAAGGTCGAGCCGCGCAAGCTGTTCATCCAAGAGTACGCCCGGACCGTCCGCAACCTCGACCTCTAGTGGCTTCGCCGCTCTGAACGAGCGCCGCAGCCGCCGCGTTCGGCGCCTGCCGCGCCGAACCGCCTGTTTCCAAGGTACCGGATGTACGTTTGTGAGGATGCCCGCTCGGGGACGTAGGAAGCGGTGTTTGGCGTGAGAGCGTCGCGTCGCGCGGTCATCGTCGCCGCGACGGTGGCGGTTCTCCTCATCGTGCTGATCGCGGCCCGGCACGTGATCGCCCGTGGCGTCCTGCAGTCGACGCTCAGCGCCGCGACCGGCTACCAGGTCTCCATCGGAAACCAGGCGCTGGGAACGAACCACGCCGCGCTCTTCAACGTCCACGTCACGAAGAACGGCGACCCGGTCCTGGACGCCGAGCGCGTCGACGTCGACTACGCGCTGCGCGACATCTTCCCGGGCGGCCAGCACCGCTTCGGGTTCGCCGCGATCGCGATCCAGAAGCCGGTGCTGACCATCACCCGCCACGCCGACGGGACGCTGACCTTCAACCGCACCGGCGGCACGCCGGGCACCGCGCCCGCGCCGACGCGCAAGGCGGCCGCGCCGTACTACTTCACCGCGCGCGTGCGCGAAGGCGTCATCCGGCTGATCGACGCCGCGCCGCTGCAAGCGGACTTGGCGAACCAAACGATCGAGCACGTCTCGATCGACGCGTCGGTCAAGTCGGACACGCGCACGACCGCGAAGCTCGACGGCGTGCTGCTCGCGCGGCGGGCGCCGGGCTCCCCGGTCGAACGGTTCCCGCTCTCCGAGCGCACCGTCATCGACGTGCAGCGCGGGATCGGGCTCAACACGATCAGCGCGCCGCGGCTCCCGCTGCGCGGCGCGCTCGGCTTCTTCATCCACTCGAAAGACGTCCGCTTCGACGACGGCGTGCTCGACGGCGTCGACGTGCGCTACTTCGCGCTGGCGCCGAAAGCCGGCCAGGAGTTCGCGTACCAGTTCGGCGGGCGCGCCGACCTGCACGGCGGGCGCATCTTCGTCGGCGTCCTGGCGCACCCGATCCGCGACCTCGACGCACCGTTCGTGGTGACCGGCGACACGCTCGCCGCGACGACGCTGCGCGGCTCGATCAACGGTATCCCGGTGCACGGCCGCGGCGCGCTGTTCGACCTGTTCGGCACGCCGTCGTTCCGGCTCGCCTTCGCCGCCGACGCCGACCTGCACGAGCTGCGGACGCTGTTCGGCTTCATGGCCGACATGCCGCTGCGCGGCGGATCGCACTTCGAGACGCTGCTCGCGTCGACGCTCGCCAAACCGCTGATCCGCTCGCACCTCAGCGGCGGCCGCGTCAGCTACGACCGCTACCCGGTCGACGGCGTCGACGCGACGATCGACTACTACGACGGCGCGCTGACCTTCGGCGGCGGGCGCGCGCGCTTCGGCAGCGCCGACGTCACGCTCGGCGGGCGCATCGTGTTCACCGACAAGGGCGACGACATCACGATCGCGGTGAACGCGCGCGGCCCGGGCAAGTCGCTGCCGTACGCCGAGGCGATCGCGCCGGACGCCGGCGTCATCGCGACCGCGCTGCTCGAGCAGCCGCCTGGGCAGAAGCTCTTCAACGCGCGCGGTACGGTCGGCGCCGTCGGCGGAACGACCGGCGCCGGGACGTTCGCGGTCGATCAGCGCGGGGTCGGCGCGTTCGGCCCGTTCCAGTTCGAGCGCGCGAACGGCGAGACGCTCGCCGGCGGCTTCCAGCTCGAGCGCCCGATCTCGCAGAGCGCGGGCTGGCTGCACGCGCGCGGCTTCCGGCTGGCCGACGTGCGCCGCGCGGCGACGCTGCCGGGCGGGATCGTGGCGGGGCTGCCGCCGATCTCCGGCGTGATCGACGGCGACTTCGCGGGCGGCGGAACGCCCGACGCCTTCGGGCTGGCCGGCGTGCTGTTCGGGCGCGACCTGCGCTACGGGCCGTACGCGCTGGGCGCCGGCAGCGTCCGGCTCGGCGGAACGATGAGCGACATCCGCCTGGCCGAGATCCACCTGAACGGACCGCTGGGCCGCTTCAACGGCGCCGGTGCGTACGACGGCAACCTCTTCGCGCTCGAGGGGAACTACGACGGCCGGCTCGAGGACCTGCGCCCGTTCATCGCCGACACCAGCGCCAGCGGCCCCGTCCACGGCCCCGTCCGGGCGACCATCGCCCAGAACCGGATCGTCGTGCAGACGACCGGCGCCGAGCTGCCCGGCGCGCGCATCCGCGGGATCGCGCTCGACCGCGTTGCCGGGACGCTCGCCGTCGACGGCGGGAAGACCCTGCGGATCGTCGCGGCCGACGGGACGATCGGGGGCGGCGACGTGATGGCGGCCGACGCGGGCGGGCCGTTCCTGGTCTCCGCCGCGGGGATCCCGGTCGCGGCGCTGCGCGGCGCCGGGCTCCCGCTGCAGGGCGGGACGCTGGCCGTCTTCGGGCTCGCCGACATCCGCGGCCGCGCGCCCAGCTTCGACGGCCTGGTCGCGCTCGACGGCGGCGTCGCCGACGGCTACCCGGTGAGCGGCGGCGCCGATCTCGCGCTGAGCGACGGCACGGCGACGGTTCGCACCGGCGTCGCGGCGCTGGGACAGACCTTCGGGCGCTTCGACGGGCGGGTTCTCGGGATCGGCGCGGGCGGCGCGAGCGCGCTCGCCTACGACCTGAACGCGCAGGTGCCGATCGGCGACGTCGGCGAGGTGCGCCGGGCGCTGCGGCTCCCGGTGAAGTATCTGGAGGGCAGCTTCTCGGCCGACGTCCGGGTGCGCGGCAACGGGACGCGGCCGCGCGTCGCCGGCGGCGTAACGGTCCCGGAGGGCTCGTACAACGGGCTCTCGTTCAAGGACGCGCGCGCCGGCGTCGTCGCGTCGTCCAGCGCGCTCTCGGCCAGCGACGGCGTCGTGACGGTCGGGTCGACGCGCGCGCAGCTCGACGCGTCGGTCTCGGTCGCCAGCCGCGCGTTCTCGGTCGACGTGCGCAGCGCGAACGCCAACCTGGCCGACTTCGACGACTACTTCGACGAAGCCGAGACGTTGAACGGGCGCGGCCGCGTCGCGCTGATGTTCGCCAACGACGGGCGCGCGACGCGCACCAGCGGCAACGTCAGCGTGAAAGACCTGCGGTACCGGCGCTTCGCGTTCGGCAACACCGACGCGACCTGGTCGCAGCACGCCGGCGCGGTCGCCGCGGCGCTGAACGTGCGCGGCGCGCACGGCGCGCTGCGCGCGAACGGGACGGTCGTCGCCGCGGCCGGCGATTCGGTGCGCGCGATGCGGCGCGCGACGTACCGCGCCAACGTGCAGGCGCAGCAGGTCGATCTGGCGACGTGGCTGCCGCCGTTCGGCGTCACCGCGCCGCTGCTGGGCCAAGTCGACGCGCGCGGCTCGATCGCCGGGCGCTGGCCGAACCTCGGCGTCAGCGGCGACGCGTCGCTGGCGAACGGCTCGCTATTCGGCTACAAGGTCGTGGCGGCGAACGCGCACGCGCGCAGCAGCGCCGGCCGGATCGCGCTCTCGAACACCGCGCTCGACTTGGGCTTCGCGCGCTTCGACGCGTCCGGTTCGTTCGGCCTGACGACCGCCGCGCCGCTGGCGCTCTCGGTGCACGCGCAGTCCCGCGACGTCGCCAAAGCGCTCGTGACGCTGCTGCCGAAAGGCCCGCGCTACGACGTCGGCGGCGCGCTGCAAGCCGACGCGCGGATCGCCGGCTCGTTCGCGAAGCCGCGCGCGAACGTGGGCTTCGAGCTGACGGACGCGCGCTACGCGTCGCTGGCGATCCCGCGCGTCCTGGGCAACGTCACGTACGACGGCAAGACGCTCGACGTCGGCGACGCCGAAGCGACCTTCACCAGAGGCACCGCGCTCATCACCGGCACGCTGCCGCTGACGCTGCAGCCGCTGGGCGTGACGCCGACCGCGCCGGTCTCGTTCACCATGGCGCTGAGCGGCATCGACCTGGCGCCGTTCTCGCCGTTCGTGCCCGGCCCGAAGACCAAGCTCGGCGGGACGGTCGACGGCCGCGTCGCGATCGAAGGCACGGTGCAGGCGCCGCGCGTCGCCGGTTCGCTGGCGCTGGCGAACGGCTCGTACGTCTCCGACCTCGACCGCGCCGGGATCACCAAGGCCGTCGCGCAGCTCGCGTTCCAGGACACGAGCGTCACGCTGCAGGCGCTGCACGCGAACCTCGGCGCGGGGACCCTCGACGGGCGCGGCCGGCTGCAGCTTCCGTTCGCGAACGCGCGGGCCGGCGACTACGTGATGTCGCTGGTCGCGAAGGGCGCGCGCGTCGACTCGCCGTTCTACGGCAACGGCACCGTCGACGGAACGATGCGGCTGCGCAGCGGGACCCCGCCGTCGCTCAGCGGCGACGTGACGATCTCGAACGCGTCGATCCCGATCCTCGCGATCTACCGCAACGCCAACGGCGGAGCCGCGGCCGGCGCGGCCGCCGGGGGCGGCGGCAAGCCGCCGTTCGACCTGGCCTTCGAGCTCATGACGCACGCCGGGAAGAACGTCCGCATCCAGGCCGGCGCGCCGTACATCGACATCGGCGCGACCGGAACGCTCGACCTCACCGGCCGGCTCTCGTCACCGAAGCTGGCCGGGGTGCTGACGGCGACGCCGGGCGGGCTCTTCTCGACCTACAACCGCGCCTTCCGCGTCCAGAGCGCGCAGGTGGTCTTCAACCCGGCCAACGGGGTGCTGCCGTACATCGACCTGCGCGCCTACGCGCACGTCACCAACCCCGATCCCGACCCCACCCGCAACGCCGTCGGCAGCGCCGACATCACGGTCACCGTCGCCGGCCCGGCCGACGAGCTGGCCTCCGGCACGGGCTCGGCGATCCAGTACGCCTCGAACCCGCCCTACTCGCAGGAGCAGATCATCGGGTTGCTCCTCGACGCCTCGGTCTTCGGCGCGGTGAACTTCGGCCAGCAGCAGAACGGCACGACGCTGCGCGGCGCCCCCGGCGAGTCCAACCCGCTGCTGCCGCCCGGCGTGACGCCCTACCAGAGCGGCGTGATCAACTTCAACCAAGAGGCGTTCTCGGTCCTGAACGGCCAGCTCACGCAGCGCTTCCTCGCGCCGATCGAGCGGATCTTCACCGGCCGCTTCGGGCTGACCGACTTCGAGCTGACCGTCGACTACGGCGGCGGGATCGGCTACAACGCGCTCAAGCAGATCGGCAAGCGCGACGTGTATGCCAGCTTCGGCCAGACCCTGTCGTCTCCGGTCCGCTCGCAGCTCGGCTTCACCGCGCGGCCCGACGCGACGACCTCGGTCCAGTTCAGCTACTTCCGGCAGAACGGCAACCCGGCGATCACGTCGAACGGGAACGGCTCGCAGGCTTTCAGCTACGCCCAGCGGCTGCGCGGGATCCAGGCCGTGAACAACCGTTCCGGCTTCACCTTCTCGATCGTCCGCAAGTACCCCTGAGCGCCACGAGCGCCAGCCTGTCTGCCTAGTCGCGCCTAAAGGCGCTGACGCGGGTGTGTCGTACCGTTGGTCCCGGGAACGCGCCCGTAGCGGCGCACGTTACCCCCGTATCAGCGACCCGCCGCCCGCCGATGACGGTCGCAATCTCGCACGAAGGACGTCTTCCGCTTGTTCGAACGGTTCCGCCGCACGCCGCGCATCGTGCTCGCCGTGGTCGGGTTCCTGGGTCTCGCCGTCCCGGCGTACTCCGCACCGGCCACCCCGGCGCCCGCCGCTCCCGCGCCGACCGTCGTCGCGGTCTCGGTCACGGGCAACGCCCACATCCCCACCGATCGCATCCTCTCCGTCGTCAAGACGAAGGTCGGCGATCCGTTCGACGCCGCGAAGGTCCAGGACGACCTGCGCGCGATCGCCGATCTGGGCTTCTTCGCCGACCAGGCGCCGCCGATCATCAAGCAGCGCCCCGACGGCGTCGCGGTCACCTACCGGGTGATCGAGAACCCGGTCGTCACGTCGATCCGCTTCGACGGCAACAAGAGCGTCTCGGCCGACACGCTGATGGCGCTGATGGACACGGCGCCGGGCCAGGTCTTCAACATCAAGACCTATCAGCAAGACGTCCTCAAGATCAACAGCTACTACGACAAGATCGGCTTCGGCGGCCAGCTCCCCTCGCACGTCACCGACGTCAACATCTCGCCCGAAGGCGTCCTGACCCTCAAGGTCCAGGAAGGCCTCACCGTCCGCAACATCATCATCACGCCGTTCCCCGAGGCCGATCCGCTGCTGCGGCCGGATCTCATCATCGGCGCGCTGGTGACGAAGCCCGGGAGCCCGTTCTCCGAGGCGCAGCGCGACAAGGACTACGACGCGCTCAAGGCCCTCTACGAGAAGTACGACCTCAAGCTGGGTGACGTCGAGGCCGGCGTCGACCCGACGACGGTCGACGCGAAGGCCGGCACCGCCGACATCCGCTACACGATCAGCGTGCTGCGCGTCGGCGCGGTCGAGATCACCGGCAACACCAAGACCCACGATGACGTGATCCGGCGCGAGCTGCGCCTGCGCCCCGGGATGGTCGTGACCGACTCCGGGCTGCGCCGCGACTACGACCGGCTCAACAACCTCGGCTTCTTCGAGAAGATCGACTTCCAGGGCAAGCCCGGGCCCGATCCCAAGCGCCCCGGCCTGATCACCGTGAACTGGCAGGTCAAGGAGCAGCGCACCGGTACCGCGACGCTCGGCGCCGGGTACTCCGGCGGCCTGACCGGGACCGGCCTGACCGGGACCCTGTCGTACCAGGAGAACAACATCAACGGGACCGGGAACGGCGCGAACATCCGGCTCGAGCGCGGCTCGCGCGTCGCCGACGCCCAGCTCTCGGTGACGATCCCGTACGTCGGCAAGACCGAGAAGTCGCAGCGGTACAGCCTCGGGGCGACGCTCTTCACCCAGCAGGCGACCAACTTCTATCCGGTCTACTTCGCCTGCTCGCCGAGCGCGGCGACGGGGACGGCGTCGGCCTGCCCGGCGACCGGCAACATCCCGGTCACGCTGGTCCCGGCCGACGTCACCGCGGCGAACATCGTCAACGGCGTGGTCTCGACCTACAAGTCGCGCTCGACCGGGCTCTCGGTGACGGTCGGCCGCCGGCTGACCGACGTCTACCGCGTCTCGCTGGGCGCGAACGTCCAGCAGGTCGCGGCCTCGGCCGATCTGCCCGGCGGCTACGTGTTCCCCAACTCGGCCAGCACCGGCGTCGTCTCGACCACCACCTGCGGCTCGAGCGCCAGCGCGTTCGGCGGCCAGTCGTGCAACCTGCTGAACAACGCCTACGGCGTCAACGCCCCGTCGCTCGCGACGATCGACGCGAGCAAGCCGTACAAGGTCCGCAGCCTGCTCTTCGGCGTCGGCGCTGACTCGCGCGACGACGTCTTCAACCCGCGCCGCGGGATCAACCTGAGCGTGAGCGACGAGGCCAGCGGCCACGCCGTCGGCTCGGACTTCAACTACAACCTGCTCACGATCGACGGAGCGAAGTTCTTCCCCGTCATGCGGAACGCGACGCTCGGCCTGCACGGCCGGGCCGGGGTTTCGAGCGGCGCGATCCCGACGAACAAACTCTTCATCTTCTCCGACCAGGACCTGCGCGGGTATTCCGACCCGTTCTACGGAACCGACATCCTGCTGGGGCAGATGGAGCTGCGCGTCCCGCTCACGACGGACCGTAAGTTCGCGGTGGTCGCGTTCGCCGAGAGCGGCGGAACGCGCATCCGTGGCGGCAAGTCGGTCTCGACCGACCTGTCGGGGATGACCACCACCACCTTCGACCTCAACAGATACTCGTTCCACGGCGACGTCGGAGTCGGTCTCCGGTTCGACGTCCCGCAGCTCGGGCTTCGCACGATTCGTCTCGACTTCGCGAAGGGAAGCCAGGGCACGCACACCTCGTTCGGAATCGGACAGAGCTTCTAAACGCATGAACAGATCCTTCACGCGCGGCCGCGGCGCCGCGCTCGCGTTCGCACTCGGCATCGCCCTGCTGGCGACGCCGGCGATCGGCGCAACGGACGTCGTGGACATCGGATCGCTCGACCAAGGCGCGCTGGCCGCGCTGCCGTCGTTCCAGGCGGCCAACAAACAGCTCAGCGACTACGGCGCCTCGCTCCAGAAACAGTACGTCGGGCGGGCGCAGCACGCGTCGCAGGCGCAGCAGCAGAAGCTGGCCCAGGAGTTCCAGGGCAAGATGGCCGACCGGCAGCGCCAGCTCTTCGGCCCGCTGTTCCAGAAGGCGCAGGTCGCCATCGCCTCCGTCGCGTCCTCGAAGAACCTCTCGGTCGTGGTCGACAAGCGGATCGTCGTCTTCGGCGGCCAGGACATCACGCCGAACGTGCGGGACCTGCTGACCGGCGCCGGCGACCCGGTTCCGCCGGTCTCGACGCCGCCGCCCTCGAAGGTCGGCTTCGTCGATCAGGCGACGATCGACCAGACGCCCAAGGTCAAGGCGGTCACCGACGCGTTCCTCAAGTTCAAGGGCGACCAGGACAAGATCACCGGCGACAAGCTGAAGGGCGCGAAGACCGACGCCGACCGCGACGCGATCCTCAAGGACTACCGCAAGACGCTCGACGACAAGCAGAACCAGACGCTCAAGCCGATGGTCGACACGACGCGCGGCGCGATTTCCGAGGTCGCCAAGGCCAAAGGCTTGATCCTGGTCGTCGACAAGGGCAACATCGTCTTCGGCGGGACCGACATCACCAAAGACGTCACCGACAAGCTGAAATGACGGGTACCGGCGGAGCGCTCCGCCGCCTCGCCGCGGCGGCCGCGCTCGGCGCGCTCGCCGCGTGCGGACACGGCCAGTCGCAGTCCGGCTCTGCGGGCTCCGGCGCGGTCGGCTACGTGCGCATGGACGATCTGGTCAAGAAGCATCCGCTGTACGATCAGCTCGCGCGCTACGAGCGCAGCATCCAGGCGTTCGACCTCACGTCGACCGCCCCGCAGGTCGCGCGCAACGACCCGCAGCTCGTGCAGCGCGAGGCCGCGTTGCAGAAGGAGCTGCGCGACGCCGCGGACCGCACGCAGAAGCTGCTCGGGCAGAAGCAGCAGGAGTACCAGCAGCAGGAAGCGACCGCGATCGCGGCCGCGATGCGCGGCGCCGGCCAAACCGGGCCGAGCGCGGCGCAGATCGCCGGCAACGTGAACGCGACCGCGGCGCAGCAGCAGAGCGGCGCCGGCGTGCGCGCGCAGCGCGACTTCGAGTCGTACCGCAAGACGCTCCAGAAGCAGGACCAGGCGCAGATCGACGCGGCGCAGCGCGCGCTCAGCGCGCGGGCCGACCGCACCTACCGCGCCAAGGTCGAGGAGCTCCAGTCCAAGGAGTCCGCGCTCTCGCTGAAGATGGCGAGCGAGGACGCGGCGCAGCGGCTCGCGCTGCGCACCAAGCTCTCGTCGCTGGCCCTCGACGACACCGCGCGCGAGGACGCGCAGAAGCAGCTCGCCGCGCTCGACCGCCGCGAAGCCGACGCGCTCGCCGCGCAGCGCAACCGCGACCAGCAGACGCTCTCGTCGTACCAGGCGCAGCTGCACGATCAGGTGCAGAGCGATCTGAACGCGCAAGTCGGTTCGATCCGGAAGCGCTCGATCGGCTCGCTCGCGCAGCGCCAGACGGCGCTCGCGCAGCGCGTGCGCTCGAGCGGACCGGTCGTGCAGACGACGGTCGTCGCCGGCCGGCCGCAGCAGCAGATCAACCCTAACCTTCCGCCGGCGCTCCGCTCGAAGATCGAGCAGCTCCACAGCGACTACCAGAAGCGCTTTCAGAACGACGCGAAGACGACGATCGCGGACTTCGAGAAGACCCGCAAGGACCTCTCACGGCGCTACGCGGAGCTGCACGGCGTCGCCGGCGCGTCGCAGCAAGGCGCCGGCGCGCAGATCCTCGCGCTGCGCAAGAAGCACGACGATCTGTACGACCAGATGGTCGCGCAGATCGACCGCGAAGTGCGCCTGATCGCGCAGCAGCGCGGGATCTCGGTCGTGCTCACCAACGTCGTCGCACCCGCCGGCGGAGTCGACCTCACGCCGGATGCCCTCAAAGACATCGAAAGCCTGCACGAATGACGATCAGCCGCGCCGCGCGCGCCTTTTTCACCCTCGCCGCGCTCGCCGCGCTCGCCGCCTGCGGAAACAAAGGCTCCGATTCGAACATCGGCTTGGTCGACGTGCAGCGCATCTCGCAGAACTGGCCGAAGTTCCAGAACTACCAGAACCAGCTCGCGAACGACGCGCAGACGATCGAGCGCTCCAACCGGCGCGACAAGGCGCAGGCGCGCGCGCAGCTCCAGCAGCGCTTCGCGCGCGCGCAGGAGGAGCTGACCCGCGACGTCAGCGACGCGGCGAAGCAGGTCGCCGCCGACAAGCACCTGACCTACGTGTTCACGCGCCAGTACGTCGGCTACGGCGGCGTCGACATCACCCCCGACGTCGAGAAGATCCTCAAGATCACGGAACGGCCGAGCCCGTCGCCGTGACGGATTCGCCTGCGGCGAACCCGTCGCCGGCGAACGGCCTGGGCACGCTCGGCGAGCTCGCCCGACGCGTCGGCGGAACCGTCGCCGGGGACCCGTCGTTCGCGGTCGAGCGCATCGCGGCGGTCGACGACGCCGATGCGCGCTCGCTGACGTTCGCGGTCGACGAGCGCTACCTGCGCACCGCGCTCGGCTCGAAGGCCGGCGCCGTGCTGACCGAGGCCGGCCTCCTCGCCGCCGGCGAGACGTCGCCGAAGCCGCTCATCCTGGTGCCGTCGGCGCGCGTCGCGCTGGCCGCGCTGCTCGCCGCGCTCGAGCCGCCCCGCCCGCGCGGGCCGTTCGTCCACCCGAGCGCGTTCGTCGATCCCGGCGCGGTGGTCGGCGCCGACGTCTGGATCGGCCCGCACGTCGCGGTCGGCGCGCGCAGCCGGATCGGCGACCGCAGCGTGCTGCAGGCCGGCGTCGTCGTCGGCGCCGACGCCGCGGTCGGCGCCGACTGCCTGTTCCACCCGCGCGCGTACCTCGCCGACCGCTGCACCGCCGGCGACCGCGTCGTGCTGCAGGCGGGCGCGGTGATCGGCAGCGACGGCTTCGGCTGGGCGTTCCTCGACGGGCGGCTGGTGAAGATCCCGCAGGTCGGGATCGTCACGCTGGCCGACGACGTCGAGATCGGCGCGAACACGTGCATCGACCGCGCCCAGACCGGCGTGACCTCGGTCGGCGAGGGGACGAAGATCGACAACCTGTGCCAGATCGGGCACAACGCGCGGATCGGGAAGCACACCGCGATCGCGGCGTTCGCGGGGATGGCCGGGACGACCACGATCGGCGACTACACGCGGATCGCGGGCAGCTCGATGTTCCGCGGGCACATGACGGTCGGCAGCCGGGTCACGATCGGCGGCGGCTCGCACGTCTGGGGCGACGTTCCGGACGATGCGTTCGTGACCGGCCAGCCGGCGCAGAACCATCGCGACCACGTTCGCCTCCAGGCCTATCTGCGCAAGCTGCCGAAGCTGTTCGCTCGGGTCGACGCACTTGAAAAGCGCGACCCCGGCTCGAGCTGACTGTGCAGTACCAAACGACGTTGCGGCACGCGATCGGGTTCGCGGGCGCCGGCCTCCACACCGGCGCACCGGCGACCGTGCGCGTCCACCCGGCCCCGGCCGGTCACGGCCTGCGGTTCCGCGTCAACGACGCGGTCGAGTTCCCCGCGCGCGCCGAGCACGTCGTCGACACCGCCCGCGCGACCGTCCTGGGGAAGGACGGCCACACCGTCTCGACCGTCGAGCACCTGCTCTCGGCGCTGCTCGGCTGCGGCGTCGACAACGCGCTGATCGAGGTCCACGGCCCGGAGATCCCGGTCGAAGACGGCAGCGCGAAGGTCTTCGCCGACAAGATCGACGCGGCCGGCCTCACGACGCTGCACGAGGCGCGCGTGCGCTGGATCCCGACCGAGCCGCGGGTCTTTCGCGACGGCGACAAGCTGCTGGTCGTCGTGCCGTCGTCGTCGTTCCGCGTCCGCATGACCGTCGACTACCCGGCGCCGATCGGGATGCAGTACGTCGAGGCCGAGATCACGCCCGAGGCGTATCGCGCCGAGGTCGCGCCGAACCGCACCTTCGGGTTCCTGCACGAGGTCGAGGCGCTGGTCAAGCGCGGGCTCGCGCAGGGCGGGACGCTCGACAACGCGGTCGTGTTCGGCCCCGACGGCCCGCTCGCGCCGCTGCGCTCGCCGCACGAGCCGGCGCGCCACAAGGTGCTCGACCTCGTCGGCGACTTCGCGCTGCTCGGCGCGTACCCGCAATGCGAGGTGATCGCGATCAAGAGCGGCCACAAGCTGCACTGCACCGCGGTGCGCGAGCTGAGCCCGCACGGCGGCGCGTCGTCCGCCGTCTCCGCGACGTCTTGATCCGCCCGCCAGAAAGCTGACGCCGTTGCCGATTCTCGACGTGCGCGAGATCATGAAGATCTTGCCGCACCGCTACCCGATGCTGCTGATCGACCGCATCACCGAGCTCGAGCCGATGGTGCGCGCGCGCGGCTACAAGAACATCACGTTCAACGAGCCGCAGTTCATGGGGCACTTCCCGGGCAACCCGCTCTTCCCGGGCGTCTACATGATCGAAGCGCTGGCGCAGCTCGGCGGCACGACGATCCTCGAGCCGGGCGACATGGCGCGCAAGGTGCCGTATCTGGCCGGGATCGACAAGGCGAAGTTCCGGCGGCCCGTCGTCCCCGGCGACCGGCTCGACATGGAGGCGCGCGTCCTCAAGACCAAGATGAACATCGGCTGGGTCGAGGTCGAGGCCAGCGTCGGCGGCAAGAAGGTCGTCAGCGCCGAGCTGACCTTCTCGATCTCGATCGATCCGTCGGCGTTCGTGAACGACGCGACGGTGCTGCACCTGTGATCCATCCCAGCGCGATCGTCCACCCCAACGCGCGCGTCAGCAAGACCGCCGACGTCGGGCCGTTCTGCGTCGTCGGCGAGCACGTGACCGTCGGCGCCCGCGCGGCGCTGCTCGCGCACGTCGTGGTGACGGGGCGGACCACGATCGGCGAGGACTGCGTGGTCCACCCGTTCGCGACGGTCGGCGCGCCGTCGCAGGACCGCAAAGCCGAAGACGGCGAGATCGCGTACACGACGGTCGGCGCGCGCACGGTGGTCCGCGAGTACGCCTCGATCCACCGCGGCACCGCCGACGCCGGCGCGCTGACGTCGATCGGCGAGGACTGCCTGCTGCTGGCCTACACGCACGTCGCGCACAACTGCCGCGTCGGGAACAACGTCACGATGTCGAACTTGGCGCAGCTCGCCGGCCACGTCGTCGTCGACGACCACGCCAGCATCGGCGCGATGGCGGGGGTCCACCAGTTCGTGCGGATCGGCCGCTACGCGTTCGTCGGCGGGTACGCGAAGCTGCCGAAGGACCTGCCGCCGTTCATGCTCGCCGACGGGAACCCGCCGGCGGTGCTGGGGCCGAATCTGGTCGGCTTGCGGCGGCACGGCTTCCCGCGCGAGTCGATCGCCGAGCTGAAGGACGCGTACAAGACGATCTACGCGTCGGGCAACAACGTCTCGCGCGCCGTCGCGGCGCTGCGCGAGACGATCCAGACCGCCGAAGGGCGCACGCTGCTGGAGTTCTTGGAAGCGCCGTCCGAGCGCGGGATCCTCAAATAGTCCGCGTCTTCTTCTCGACCGGCGAGGCGTCGGGCGAGCTGCTCGCAGCGGATCTGCTCGGCGCGCTGCGCGCGCGCGTCCCGGTCGAGGCCGAAGCGATCGGCGACGAGCGGCTGGAGCGCGCCGGCGTGCGGATCGTGCAGCGCAACCGCGGCTGGGCGTCGCTCGGGGTGTTCGAGGCGCTGCGCCGCCTCCCGCGCACGCTGGCCGGCGGGCTGCGCGTCGCGTTCGCGCTCCGCCGGCACCCGCCCGATCTGGTCGTGCTGGTCGACTTCGGCGCGTTCAACCTGCGGCTGGCGCGGATGCTGCGCGCGCTCGGTTTCGCGCAGCCGATCGTGTACTACGCGCCGCCCTCGGCGTGGCTCGACAGCGTGAAACGGGCGCGCGCCGTCGCCGCGCTGTGCGATCCGCTGACGATCTTCGAGCACCAGGCGGCGTTCTACCGCGGGCTGCGCTTGCCGATCGGCTTCGTCGGGCACCCGATGGTCTCGACGATCGCCGCGCGCGCGCCGCGCGAAGCGCCGCCGGCGGACGGCGGGATGCTGGCGCTGCTGCCGGGGAGCCGCGCCGGTGAGATCGAGCGCCACACGCCGCGGCTGCTCGACGCGTTGGCGCGCGTGCGCGAGATTCGCCCGAACGTGCGCGCGGTGCTGGTCGCGGCGAGCGACGACGCGCAGCGCCACGTCGAGCACCTGCTCTCGTTTCGCTCGCCGCTTCCGGTCGAGATCGTGCGCGACGCGCGCTTCGCGCTGCGCGAGGCCGACGCCGCGGCGATCGCCTCGGGGACGGCGGTGCTCGAAGCGGCGCTGATCGGGACGCCGGCGCTCGCGCTCTACGTGCTCTCCGAGGCGCAGGCCCGCATCGCGCGCCGCGTCTACCGCGGCACGTACGTCACGCTGCCGAACCTGGTGCTCGACGAGCCGGTCGTTCCCGAATTGCTGCAGGAGGCGGCCACGCCGGCCGCGATCGCGGACGCGCTGGACGAGCTGCTGGCGAACCCGGCGCGGCAGCGCGACGGCTACGCGCGCCTGCGTGACGCGCTGGGCCCGCCCGACGCGCTGCAGCGCAACGCCGACTGGGTGCTGGAAACGCTCGCGGAGCGCCGCTAGACGCCGTGCGCATCTATCACACCAGCGACGTGCACGACCGTCGCACGCTGGCCGCGCCGATGAACGCGCTGCGCGCGGCGAAACCCGGCGTCTACGCCGACTGCGGCGACGCGCTGCGCGGCTCGCAGACGGTGTATCACCGGCGCGAGCCGATCATCGCCGAGCTGGACGCGGCGCACGTCGACGTGCAAGCGATGGGCAACCGCGAGTTCCACTACCTGTTCGGCTGCGTGCGCGCGCGCGCCGCGCAGATGCGGCATCCGCTGACGTGCGCGAACCTGGTCGACGCCAAGCAGCGCCCGCTGCCGTTCAGCGCCGACGTCACGCTGCGGCGCGACGACGAGAACGGCACGCCGTGGACGCTGCGGTTCTTCGGGCTGCTGGTCGTGCAGTACCCGGCCGGTTCGCCCTGGGAGCGGCTGTTCGCGTGGCGCTTCGAGGACCCGCTCGAGGTTGCGCAGCACATCGCGGCGACGACGCCCGACGGCACGACGCTGATCGCGCTCTCGCATCTCGGCCTTCCGCACGACCGTCTGCTGGCGCGACGCGTCCCGCGGCTCGACCTGATCCTCGGCGGCCACAGCCACGACACGCTGCCCGAGCCGGAGGTCGTCGCGGGCGTCCCGATCGTGCACGCCGGCCCGTACGCGAGATTCGCCTCGCGCACCGAGCTGGTCACTGCGCCGAACGGCCGCGCGGCGATCGCGGACTTCGCGTTGGAGCCGCTGACGTGAGCCGCGCGCTCCGTCGTCGCGGCGGGGCTGCGTAGCAGCATGCCTGCGCCGCGCGTGTTGTTCGTCACGAACGGTCACGGTGAGGCGGCGATCGCGCGCCGGATCGCGGACGAGCTGCGCGCCGTCGCGAGCGTCGTCACGGAGCACTTCGGCCTGGTCGGCGAACGGCTCGGCGGCGGCGACTTTCCGGACGTTGGGCCGCAGCGGGCGATGCCGTCCGGCGGACTGGTCGCGATGGGAAACGTGCGCGCGTTCGTGCGCGACCTCGGCGCCGGGTTCGCCGGGCTGTTCGCGCGCCAGGTCGGGTTTCTGCGCGCGGCGCGGCGGCTGCGCCGGTACGCGGCGGTGGTCGCGGTCGGTGACGCGTACGCCTGCGCGCTGTCGTGGGTTCCGCGCGCGCCGCTGGCGTACGTCGGCACCGCGAAGAGCGTCTACGTCGCGCCGTACGGGCCGTTCGAGCGGCGCATCCTGCGCCGTGCCGCACGGCTGTTCGTGCGCGACGCGGCGACCGCGCAGGAGCTGCGGCGCCACGGGCTGCGCGCCGAAGCGCCCGGCAACGTGATCGTCGACCTGCTCGCGACGGACGCGCGGGTCGACTGGCGCGCGCCGCTGCGCCTGGCGCTGCTGCCCGGCTCGCGCGAGCGCGCCTACGCCGACGCGTTGCGCTTGGCCGAGGTCGTCGCGGCGCTCCGCGCGCGCGGGGCGCAGCCGGACGCGGTGCTCTCGATCGCGCCGAATCTCGACCCGGCCCGGTTCGCGCCGGCGCTGGAGCGCGGAGGCTTGCGCGCCTGGACCGGTCCGTTCGGGGCGCTGCTCCACGGCGCGACGCTGGCGCTCGGCCAGAGCGGGACCGCCAACGAGGCCGCCGCCGCCGAAGGCGTCCCGGTCGTCGCGCTCGAGCTGGACGACGCCCGGCGCGACACCTGGTACCGCAAGCGGCAGATGGGGCTGCTGGGCGAGGCGCTGCTGATGGCTCCGGGCGAGCCGGCCGCCGCCGCGGACGCGCTCGCCGCGCTGCTCGCCGACGACGTTCGCCGCGCGCGGATGGCCGCGGTCGGCCGCGACCGCATGGGCGGCCCGGGCGGCGCGCGCGCGATCGCCGGCGCCGTCGCCGCGCTGGCGGGCGCGGCGTGAGCCGCACGACGACGGCCGGCCTGGCCGTGCTGTTCGCGATCCTGCCGCTCTACGGCACGTTCGCGCAGCTCGCGCCGGAGACGCCGGGGATCCCGCCGCTCGTCCCGCGCGCCGCCGCGGTGGCGGTGGCGGTCGTCGGACTGGTCGCGCTGCTGGCCGTCGTCCCGGCCGGGCTGCGCGCCGCGCGGCGCGACGCGCTGACCTTCGCGTTCCTCGGGCCGGGTGTGGCGACGGTCCTCGCCGGCCTCACGGGCTTCGACCCGCCGCTCGGGATCGGGCTCGGGCTGTTCGTGACCGGCTTCGGCTTCGCGGCGCTCGCGCTCGACCGCGCGGCGGACGCTCGGGCGGTGCGGCTCTGCATCCGGGTCTTCCTGTGGTCGGCGCTCGCCGCCGGCGCGCTGGCGCTCGCGATGCTGCTGGCGCGCCGGCCGGTCGCGCTGTACGCGTTCTACCACGCGCGGGCGGTGGGGACGTTTCTGAACCCCAACGAGCTGGCGGCGTTCGCGATCGTGGTGCTCGGGGTCGCGGTCCCGCTGGCGGTGCTCTCGCGCGGCCGGGACCGGCTCGCGACCGTCTGCGGGCTGGTCATGCTGGTCACGCTGGGCGCGACGTTCTCGCGCTGGGGCGCGCTCTCGGCGGTGTGCGGGGTCGCCGTCTACGCGCTGTTCGCGCGCGCCCGCGCGCTCGTCGCGGCGGCGCTGGTCGTCGCGGCGGCGGGGATCGCGCTCAACGCGGTCGCCGGCGCCGGCCACCACAACCCCCGGGACGACGAAGCGCGCGCCGTCGCCTGGCAGGCCGGCCTGACGACCTTCGCGCGCTTCCCGCTGCTCGGGGTCGGGCCGCTGGCCTTTCCCCGGACCTACGACGAGATGCGGCCGCCGAGCGCGCCCGGGACGCGGGCCGCGGTGGCCTTCGACCCGCACTCGCTCCCAATCGCCTTCGCAGCCGACGGCGGTATCGTCGCCGTGGTGACCCTCGCCATCGCGTTCACGATCGTGCTGCGGACGGTGCTGCGCCGGGCGCGCAGCGCGTCCGCGCGCTCGGGCGTGCTCGCCTTGGCGGTCGCGGCGGCGCTGGTCGCGCTGCTGATCCACACCTCGATCAACACCGTCAGCCTGTTCTTCCCGCTCGGCCTCCAGGTCGTTCCGCTGGCCCTCGCCGTAGTACGGACCGATGCGCTCCGCTAGGCTGGCCGCTCTCCTCGCGCTGCTCGCGGCGGGCTGCGCACCGCACGCCCCGTCCGGCGGGTCGGGCGCGTCGCCGGCGCCGGAGGCCGCGCGGTCGCCCGCGCCGCGCCCGAGCGCGACCCAAGTCCCGATCCGGGTCGAAACGCACGGCGGCAACGGGCAGTACATCAGGATCGTGGAAACGCTGCACGGCCGCAAAGCCTATACGATCCGCGCGCTGTCCAGCGTCGCGGAGCGGTTCGGCACGAACCAGGCGACCGGGACCTTCGAGCAGCCGCACGTCACCTTCGTCGACCAGACCGGGAAGACGACGATCGCCGACGCGCCGAAGGCGCACATCGCCGAACGGGACAAGAGCGTGGTGATGACCGGCGGCGTCCACGCGTACACGAGCAACGGCAGCATCTTGTCCTGCGACACGCTGACCTACAACGGCAAGACCGAGCGTTTCCACGGCGAGGGGAACGTGCACCTGACCGCGCGCGACGGCTTCCACCTCGACGGCCAGCACCTCGACGGCGACGTCCGGCTCGAGAACGTCAGCGTCACCGGGGGCCACGCGTGAGCGAGCCGCGCGACCGCATCGTCATGCGCGACCTGGTCAAGCGCTACGGCCGCCGCACCGTCGTCAAGGGCGTCAGCGCCGAGGTGCACCGCGGCGAGGTGGTCGGGCTGCTGGGCCCCAACGGCGCCGGCAAGACCACCACGTTCTACATGGTGGTCGGGCTGATCCGGCCCGACGGCGGCACGGTCGTGCTCGAGCGCGACGGCAGCGCGCGCGAGATCACCGGCGCGCCGATGCACGAGCGCGCCCGCGCCGGGATCGGCTACCTGGCGCAGGAGAACTCGATCTTCCGCAAGCTCTCCGTCGGCGACAACCTGCGCCTGATCTGGGAGATGAACGGCGTCCCCAACGCCGAGCGCGAGCGCCGTCTGCCGGAGCTGCTGGCCGAGTTCGGGCTGGCGCAGTTCGTCGACGCGCGCGGCGACTCGCTCTCCGGCGGCGAGCGGCGCCGGGTCGAGATCGCGCGCGCGATCGCGACCGAGCCGGCCTTTCTGCTGCTCGACGAGCCGTTCACCGGGATCGACCCGATCGCCGTCGCCGACATCCAGGCGATGATCCGGCAGCTGCGCGACCGCGGGCTGGGCGTGCTGATCACCGACCACCAAGTCCGCGAGACGCTGGCGATCGTGGACCGCGCGTACATCCTCAACGACGGCCAGATCGAGGTCAGCGGGACCGCGCAGGACGTCCTCGATTCGCCGGTCGCGCGGCGCTTCTACCTGGGCGAGAGCTTCCGCCTGTGACCGACGCGCGCGTCCTCGGGCACACGGCGCCGCGCGCGCCGCTGTGGCCGCCGACGATCCTCGACCGCTATCTGGTGAACGAGCTGACCGGGCCGTTCCTGTTCGGCCTCTCGGCGTTCACGCTGATCTTCGTCGCGACGCAGATTCTGGCGATCGGGCGGCTCGTCTCCGAGCAGCACGCGCCGCTGTGGGCGGCGATCGAGTACTTCCTGTGGGACATGCCGTACTATCTGCTGCTCGTCATCCCGATGGCGATGCTGCTCGGCACGCTGCTCGCGATGCAGCGCTTGTCCTCGGAGAGCGAGATCACGGCGATGAAGGCCGGCGGGATCTCGCTCTCGCGGATCGTCGCGCCGCTGCTGATCGTCGGCGTGCTGATCTCGCTGCTCGCGCTCGCGGTGCAAGAGCTCTTCGTCCCGTTCGCCAACGACAAGGCCGCGTACATCCGCCAGCAGGCGATCGAGCACGTCTCGCCCGCCTCGTCGAACCTGCAGGCGGTGACCGCGCTGCCCGGCGGCGGGAAGCAGGTGACGATCGCCAACGGGCTCGACGTCGCGACGCAGACGCTGCTCGGCGTGACGGTGATCCGCTACGACCCGCAGCAGAAGCCGCGCGACCTGATCGTCGCCGACCGCGCGCGCTACGCCGCGCCGACCTGGACCTTCCAGAACTCGACGACGTACCACTTCGAGGCCGAAGGGACGGTGACCGCGCAGAGCGCGGCGCTGATGAACGTCGACATCGGCGAGCGCCCGAACCAGATCGCGAAGCAGAAGATCGAGATCACCAACCCGGAAGACCTCTCGCGTGCCGAGATCAAGGAACGCATCGACTCGGGGAACCTCTCGCCGCAGCAGCAGCGGCTGTTCACCGCGACCTACGCGGCGAAGCTGGCGCGCCCGTTCGCGGCGTTCGTGTTCACGCTGATCGCGGTGCCGTTCGGGCTGCGCCCGGTGCGCGGCGGCGGAACCGGCCTGGGCTTCGGGCTGGCCGTGGTCATCATCTTCCTGTACTACGTCATCTCGACGATCTGCCTCTCGATCGGCAGCGCGGCGACGTGGCTCGCCGGCCCCGCCGCGTGGGCGCCGAACCTGCTGTTCACCGTCATCGGGGCGACGCTGCTGCGCCGCGCGTCGCGGGTCTAGCGCGTGCTCTCGGGGATCGCGCTGGTCCTGGGCATCGCGATCGTCGCCGGCCTGATCGCGTACATCGGCGACCGCGTCGGGCACCAGGTCGGCCGCAAGCGGCTGACGATGTTCGGGCTGCGGCCGAAGTACACGTCGACGATCGTGGCCGTTGCGACCGGGATGCTGATCGCGCTCTCGGTCACGATGGCGGCGCTGATCGCCTCGCAGCAAGTGCGCGTCGCGTTCTTCCGGCTGGGCCAGATCAACGCGCGCATCAACGAGCTGCAGGCGCAGGCGATCAAGATGCAGGCCGACATCGACCAGACGCGCGGCGCGACGTTCGCGCTGCCGATCGGGTACCCGATCGCCAACATCGGCCTCACGACGCGGCCCTCCCAGACCGACGCGGTGGTCATGGCCCAGCTCTCGACGTTCTTCGACCAGACGGTGCAGCAGGCCAACGCGCAGTTCGCGCGCCCGCCCTACGAGCTCAAGCCGTACCGCCACAAAGCCAGCGAGCCGGAGATCCAATCGGCGCTGCGCCAGGAGCTGAAGAAGGTGCGCGACACGGTCCCGGCCGACTCGGCGGTGCTGTTCCTGCCCTTGGTCGCCCAGAATCTGTTCCACGGCGACGTCATCTCGTTCCGGCTGCAGCCGTACGTCGACAACCGCGTGATCGAAAACGGCGAGGTGCTGGCGGCCCTCGACGTGCAGGGCGGCCAGACGGTGAACTACATCGCGCTCCAGCAGCTCATCGCGGCGGCCGGGGTCGAGGCGCGGCGGCGCGGGATGCCCTCGGTGTTCGCGCTCAACGCCCAGCCGGCGAACAACCCGCAGGAGGTGCTCTCCGAGCTGAGCCGGCTGCGCGGAAAGTACCGGCTGGTCGCCAAGGCCGGCGCCGACCTCTACCCGCATTCGGGCGGGGTGCTGATCAGCTTCGCCCTGGCGCCGCGGTGATCGTCCTCGGTTTGGACCCCGGGACGCGGAAGTGCGGCTACGCGCTGGTCGCCGAAGCCGGGGCCGCTCCGCTGACGCTCGGGATCGCGCCGCTCGAGGCGCTCGGCGAGCGCATTCGGGAGCTGGTCGCCGCGACGCCGGTCGCGGTCGCGGCGATCGGGCGCGGGACGAACGCCGCGGCCGTGGTCGAGATCGTGCGCGGCCTCGGGCTGCCGACCGAGCTGGTCGACGAGCGCGAGACGACCCTGCTGGCCCGGGCGCGGTTCTTCCGCGATCACCCGCCGCGCGGCTGGCGGCGGCTGGTTCCGCGCGGGATGCTGCTCCCGGACCGGCCGATCGACGACTATGCGGCCCTACTGATCGCGGAGCGGTATCTCAAAGCTTCGTAAGCTCGGGGGTTCGGGGGAGGAGTCCTGACGCTCGCTTCGGTATAGCGACCTCGGCATGCGTTCCGTATCGAGCGCGTCCTCGTTGCGCCCGCCGGTGAAGCACCGGACGGGCTCTTGGCACCGAGGCGACTATGATACGGTATAGCAGGTCAGCACTTTCTCGGAGGACACGATGAAGCGTCTCGCTACCCTCGTCCTCGCGGCGGGCTTCAGTCTCGGCTCGCTGCTGGCCTTGGGTCAGGGCGTCTCCGCCACGCCGTTTTCGGACGTGCCGGCGAACCACTGGGCGTATCAAGCGATCCAGTCGCTCGCGGCCGACGGTTTGGTCGAGGGGTATCCCGACGGTAAGTTCAAGGGTGATCGCCCGTTGACGCGCTACGAGATGGCGGTGCTGGTCGCACGCGTCATCGCGAAGCTGCAGGCCAACGGCGCGGGATACGCCTCCAAAGCGGATCTCGACAAGCTGCAGAAGCTCATCGACGCGCTCAAGGACGAGCTCGACTCGCTCGGTGTGCGCGTCACGAACCTCGAAGACGCGCTCGACGCGCTCGACAAGCGGACGAAGTTCGCGCAGTCGATCCAGCTCCACGGGTCGATCCTCGACAACAACTCGTTCCGCCAGCGCTACGGCGTCCCGCAGACGATCGCGCACGGTGCGATCGATCCGTTCGTGAACGTGTTCCTGACCTCGCCGGCGAACAACAGCCCGCTCGAGCAGACCGGCGCCGGAAACTTGATCCGGTTCGACGACAAGCTGAACTTCACGTACACGATCAACGAGAACCTGACCGTCTCGATCCCCGTCCACATCATCAACTACGAGTACGGCGGCGAGTTCACGCCGCAGGCGAAGTACTCGATCCAGCCCGACGTGGTGGTGAACCTCGCCCGCGCCGGCGCCTTCACGAACGTGTACTTCCGCGACGGGCAGCTCGACAACCTGAAGTCCTCGCGGCTCGGGCTGACGTACCGCGCGCCCGACGCGACGCAGCAGGGCCCGGGCTACGAGAACCCGGTGCAGCCGTACGAGAAGGGCTTCGAGATCGGCGGCCTCCTGAGCGGCCTGACCGAGTTCCAGTTCTCCTGGACGCGCATCGACCAGTCGATGATCAACACGCTCACGAACGTCGCCGACCCGAGCGGCGAGTTCGCGAACAACAACTACTTCTTCATCGTGACCCGTCCCCAGACGACGTACATCCAGCCCGGCGCGCCGGGCGGCTCGGGCGGCGCGTCGCGCACCGACACGTTCGTGGCGAACGGCGGGCCGATCGGCTCCGTGTACCTCACCCGCAAGGCGCAGATCGGCACGATCTACGTCTCCGCGATCAACGGCACGCCGTGCCAGAGCAACGGCCAGCGCGTCGGCGGCGGCGACTGCCTCGGCATCAGCGCGGGCGCCCCGGGCGGCGGCTACTACTACATCGACGCGACGAACCAGGTGGTGTTCACGAGCCCGCTGCCGGCCGGCACGGTCGTGCAGATCACGTACGTCGGCCTGACGTACAACAACAACAGCCAGTACCAGCGCTACCACTTCAACGCGCGCGTCAACCAGAAGATCAAGGGTCTGCCGGGCGCGGAGATCGGGCTCTCGGTGAGCCGCATCTTCGACTTCGCCGACGTGTCAAACTCGCAGAACACGCAGTTCTTCCAGTCGGCGCCGGCCGGCAACGCGGCCGGCAACGGCTTCGGCGTCGTCAGCGACACGGTCTTCGGTGTCGACGCGCAGCTGCCGCTGTGGTTCATCACGCTGGGCAGCGACCGCACGCAGCACCCGGTGCTCTTCGGTGAGGGCGCGTTCAGCAAGTACACGCCGGACTTCTACAACACGCCCGCGGTCACCGACAGCGCCGTGGTCCTCGGTCTGCGCCTGAAACTGTTCCAGGCGACCGCGACGATCCAGTACCAGGCGGTCGGCCCGAACTTCCTGGACGGCGGCCCGCTGCGCTACTTCGGCCCGGCGCCCTCGACGTTCCAGTTCTGGAAGGGCAACTACTTCCCGCAGTTCTACGGCTTCGCGAACAACCTGGCGATCAACCAGACGTTCGACTCGGCCGTCTCGCCGAGCTGCGCCGGTACGGCGTGCACGAGCCGCAACGCGACGCTCACGTACATCTATCCGGTGTTCAACCCGTTCGTCGCCAGCGGTCCCCAGTTCTTCAGCGCGTTCGCTCCGAACTCTCAGGGCTGGACCGGGAACCTGACGGTGCCGTTCAACGTCGGCGACACGAAGGTGAACGGCCGGCTTCTCGCCCAGCACTTGGCCGAGATGGTGCCGAACGGGTTCGGCCAGATCTCGTACGGCCCAGGCTTCGCGACGGGGACCAAGCTCAAGTTCGACAAGCTCGAAGGCGGCGTGCAGTTCTCGCTGCCGGTGTTCGGCTCGCGCGTCGCGTTCAACCTGAGCGACTCGCTCGAGCACCTCACGCGCAACGACCGCACGGCCTACGCGTACATTCCGTTCAACCCGAACTCGGGCGGTCCGGACGCCGCGTCGACCGCGGGTCTGACGACGTACCTCGGCTCGCCGCCGTTCCCGACTCCGGTGCTGTTCTATCCGAACTACGTCGACGAGTACCACAACACGATCGACGTGGCGGCGACGGCCGGTATCACGCGCGACCTCGTGCTCGGCATCGGCTACAACCAGCAGGCGTTCCACGGCTCGTACGGGACGACGTTCGGCCAGAACATCGCCCAGACGAAGACCCAGTACCAGGGCACGCTGACGTACAACATCCCGAAGACGACGAGCTCGATCTCGGCGCTCTTCCGGAACCAGAAGTACAACGACAACGTCCTCCCGACGTACAACTTCAACCAGAACCGCGAGGACCTGAACTTCTCGATCCGGTTCTAGAACCAAAGGGCGGCCGATCCGCCGACTTCGGCGAACAGGGAATGCCCCGACACCTCAAGGTGCCGGGGCGTTCTCGTTGTAGGGAGCAGCGTGTTCCGTCCGGCCTGGCTGCGCGCGGTGCTCGTGCTCGCCGCGCTGATCGTCGCGGTGGTCCTCGGCGGGATCCAGCTCGCGTCGTCGGCGGCGTACGGCGACCTCGCGGTGCGCCCGTCGCTCCCCGCGCTGCTGCACGCGCGAGCGCCGGCGCTGCTGCGCTCCCTGGTCGGCGACCGCCGGGCCCGCGCCGCCGCCGCGCTGCACGACGGCGACCTCGCCGCCGCGGAGCGCATGACGGCGACGCTTCCGGACGATCCCGGCAGCGCGGACCTGCGCGGCCGCATCGCCGAAGCGCGCGGCGACCGCGCGGCGGCGATCGCCGCGTACGTGCGGTCCGGCGACGTCGTGCGCGCGCAGCGCCTGATCGACGCCGTGGCGGCAGCCGACCCGGTCGCGGCGCTCGCCGACCAGCAGCGTCTCGTCGCGGCGTTGCGCGACGACCCGAACGCCTCGGAAGTCGCCGGCGAAGCGTGGTGGCGTCTGGGCCAGCTTCAAGCCGCGGCGGGCTACCGCGACGCGAGCCGCCGCTCGAGCTCTTGGCGCGACGCGGAGGCGTCGTACGAGCGTGCGCTGGAGCTCGCACCGAACGAAGAGACGTATCTCCTCGCCGCCGCGTACCAGTCGCTCGCGAACGGCGACGTCGCCGCGTCGCAGCGTTTCTACGCGCACGCCGCCGCGAGCGTCCCGAACAGCGCCGACGCCTACGCCGGCCTGGCCTGGACCGCCGCCGCCGCGAGCGACTGCGCGCGCGCGCGAGCGAACCTGAACCGCGCCCGCGCGCTGCGCGCTGGGAACGGTACCGCACCGCTGCCACGCGACCCGCTGGACGACCCGATCGCCGGCCCGGCGCTGCGGCGCTGCACCACATGACGCGGGCTGCGTGATCGTCGCGCTCGACGCGCAGCTCACCGTCGGCACGGCGACCGGAATCGGCGTCTACCAGCGCGACCTGGCCGCCGCGCTGCGCACGGCCGGCACCGACGTACGCGAGCTGCGCGCGCCGGGCCTGGATCCCTGGCGCTTCGACCGCCGCGTGCTGTGGGACCAAGTGCTGCTGCCGCTGCAAGCCGCGCGCAGCGGCGCGTCGCTGCTGCACGCGACCGCCGGCACGCTGCCGTTCGTCCGAACGCTCCCGACCGTCGTCACCGTCCACGACCTGGCCTGGCACCGCGTCCAGTCTCACGCCCGCGCCTACGCCCGCACCTACTTCGGCAAGCTGCAGCAGCGCGCATACCGCCACGCCGCCGCGATCGTCTGCGACTCCGAGTTCAGCGCCGCGGAGTTCAAGGAGCTGATCGACCCGAACGCGCTCGTCGACGTCGTCTACCCGGGTGTCGACGAACGCTTCGCGCGCATCGTCCGCCGTCCGACCGAATCGCCGTTCGCTCTGGTCGTCGGCACGGTCGAAGCGCGCAAGAACCTGCTGTTGCTGATCGAGGCGCTGCCCGCGATACCGTCGTTGCGCATCGTCTCGGTGGGCCCGCACACCCCGTATGCCGACAGCGTACGCGCGCGCGCGAACGAGCTGAACGTCCAAGACCGCGTGGACCTGCGAGGCTACGTGACGCCCGACGAGCTGGATGCTCTCTACGCCGGCGCGACGTGCGCTCTCATCCCGTCGCGCTACGAAGGGTTCGGCTACGCGCTCGCGGAGGCGCTGTGCGCAGCCGTACCGGCAATCGCGGCACGCTCGTCATCGCTGGTCGAAGTGTCCGGCGAAGCGGTGCCGCTGATCGATCCGGACGACGTAACCGCCTGGACGCAAGCAATCCGCGAGCTGCTCGGCGCCAGGGACGTCCGCCAGCGTGACGCCGAGGTTCTGCGTGCGTCGATGGTGCAACGGTTTAGCTGGACCATGGCGGCGAAGTCGATGCTTGCAGTGTACGAACGGATGCTGACGCCGCGATAGCACCCCACCCGCCTTCTCACGATGAACGCACGGCGCGAAGCAACGAACGCGCGCTCGCGCTCCGCCTGTCGAACCCTCGTGCCGTCCCCGCCCCACCGCCACGCTGCGGGTCTTAGTAAATCGGCGACCCCGGGGCCCCAGGCGGCACCGACCCGTCGTCCGGCGCGAAGATGAGCCGCAGCGGATACGACGATCCGCCCTCCGGCATGGTCACGATCTTGATGCGCCGGAACGTCCCCGCGTTGATCCGCTCCTGCCAGATCTTGAACTTCGAGAACGCCGCCAGCGCATGCGCCTGCACGAGCGTGCCGTCCACGATGAACGTCCCGGTAGCGCGTCCGCCGCGCGGGTTGGCGTACAGTGCGATGGCGCGCGGCGCGCGCGTCATGTTGACGATCACGACGCTCATCGACTGCTCGACGCCGTAGTCGCCGCTGAGCGCTTCGCCCTGACGAAGGTTCGGCAGCGGAAGCTGGCCGATCGCGATCTCGAGGTCTTCGCCGTCGACGTCGTAGGTGCGGTCGAAGAAGAACGTCGGCACGGGATAGACGCCGCGCGCATGCGGTGCGCCGCCCGCGAGGAGCTGCGTCGTGTCGATCGACTGATCCGTCGGCGCGGCCGCGTCCTGCGCGACCAGCGTCAGATCGAGCGGATCGCCGGTGACCAGACGGAGCTGCAGGATCGCGCTGACGACGGCCTGCGCGGGCAGCGGATGATCGACGAGGTTGACCGTCGCGCCGGGCGCGATCGGGACGACGCGGCCTTCGTTGCGCGCCTCGCGCACCAGGAAGCGTTTGGTCGAGAGGTGCCCGACCTCCATCTCGTTCGCACCGGGACCGGCGCTGCCTTCGATGAGCTGCACCATCCCCCACGCGTTCGAGGCGTTGTGCGCCTTGAGCAGGATGCGGCGGCCCGGCTCGTTGCCGGGATTGTAGTGATAGTACAGGAACCGCTGGGCTTGCGCGCGGTCGAGCCGCGCGGTGAAGAGCACGCCGTTGGCGGTGAGCCGCTCGGGATAGTCGCTGACGAGCAGACGCGCGGGCTGGATCGGCGGCAGCGCGGTGTTCTCGACGACGACGTGCGTGACGCCGTTGACCGGCAGGTAGCCGTTGCCTTCGATGTGCACCGGGACGTCGACCGCGATGCGGTTGTCGATCTTGAGATCGCCGTGGATCGGCACGCGGTCCGGCGATAGAGCGAGCGTCACGCCGGGACGCAGCGTCGCGGCGCGCTCGACCGCGTCGGCGACCGCTTCGCGCAGGTAGTCGGCCGACGAGGGGTTGCCGGTCACGCGCAGCGTCGTCTCTTCCGCGACCGTGCCGGCCGCGTATGCGACGCGTACCGGGACGTCGCGCGTCACGCCGCGCGAGTCCGTCACGCTGACGGTGGTGCTGCCGACCTTCACGCCGCTCACGTAGACGACGCGCTGCGCCTGATCGACGACCACCGTCGCGACCGACGGATCCGCGACCGTCGCGGTGAGCGCGCCGAGCGAGCCGTTCACGCGCGCCGCCACCGTCTTGCCCGGCTCGACCGCGACTTGCGGCGGCTCGATCACGATCGGCGGCTGCGTCGGCGTCGCGGTCGGCAGCGGCGTCTCGGCGCCGGGCGAGGCGGGCGCGCCCGGGGACGGCGCCGTGTTCGGCGACTCCGTCGCCGGGACGGGCTGCGCCGGCATCGGCGTCGCGACGCTTCCGGGCGGGTTGACCGGGCCGGCGGAGGGCGGCGGGACGGGCGGATTCACTTGCGCGACCGCGCCGAGCGCGGCGGCGATCAGGAACGCGAGGCTAGTCAACGGCGCGAGGACGCGTCGCAAGAAGGCTCCCTATCCAGTGCGGTGACGACTACGCGATCTTCTGCTCGGCCGGCTCCCGCGAGACGGCCGACGCGAGGAGCGTCTTGTAGCCGACGTTCGGGAACAGCACCGTTACCAGGTCCTTCTCGGCGCGCTCGACCGTGCCTTGTCCGAACTTCGTATGGTACACGACGTCCGCGATCCGGTAGCCGGACGAGGTCAGGACGCGGTGGCCCTGCAGGCAGTTGTCGCACGCGCCGCAGGTGTCGAGGTCGTAGTCCTCGCCGAAGTAGTTCAGGATGAAGCGCCTGCGGCAGCCGGTCGTCTCGGCGTACTGCAGCATCATCGCCAGCTTCGACTGGTCGTACTTCTTCTTCGTCTCGTAGTTGGCGAGGTTCAGCACCATCTCGCGCTGCTCGCGCGCCGCCTCCGTCAGGACGTACTTGCCGCGCATCGAGTTCTCGATGAACCCGCCCTTCTTGAGCAGCGCGATGATCACTTTGAGCTTGGTCAGCGGAAGCTGCGTGATCTTGCGCAGGTCGGTCAGGCTGACGCCGCCTTCCTGCTCGCCGAAGATCTCGAGCGTGCCGAAGACTTTCTGCACCTCTTCGACGTCCGGGTACTTCCCGGTCAGGAAGTAGTTCTGCACGCGCGTGTCGCTCATGCGGTAGACGAGGATGCACTTCGACGGGTCGCCGTCGCGCCCGGCGCGGCCGGCCTCCTGCGTGTACGCTTCCACCGAGCCCGGCAAGTCGTAGTGCACGACGAACCGGATGTTCGACTTGTCGATGCCGAGCCCGAACGCGTTGGTCGCGACGACGGCACGGATCGCTTCCTGCATGAACAGCTCGTGCACCGCGGTACGGTCGTGCTTCTGCAGCTTCGAGTGGTAGACCGCGGCCGGCAAACCGAGCTCGTCTTGCAAGTACTTCTGCACTTCGAGCGCGTTCTTGATCGTCGCGGTGTAGACGATCCCGGTCCCTTCGAGCTCGCCCTTCTCGAACAAGTCCTTCAGCGTCTTCAGCTTCCCGGCTTCGCTCTCGGCGCGGCGCACGCCGTAGATCAAGTTGGGCCGGTCGAACCCCTTGACGATCGGCTTGACGTGCGGGATGCCGAGCTGGATCAAGATGTCTTCGCGCACCGCCGGCGTCGCGGTCGCGGTCAGCGCGAGCACGGTCGGATCGCCGAGCTGGCGGATCACCTTGCCGAGGTTCAAGTACGCGGGGCGGAAATCGTGGCCCCACTGCGAGATGCAGTGCGCTTCGTCGACCACGAACAGCGGGATCTCGAGATCCTGCAAGATGCCGACGAACGCGTCGTCCTCGAGCTTCTCCGGCGTGACGAAGACGATCTTGAGCTGGCCCGACGCGATGCGCGCCATCGCGGCGAACTCCTGATCCTCGGAGAGCGTCGAGTTGAGCGCCGCGGTCGCGGTGACGCCGCGCTCGGAGAGCATGTCGAGCTGATCCTTCATCAACGCGATCAGCGGTGAGACGACGATCGTCGTCCCGTCCATCAGCAGCGCGGGGAGCTGGTAACAGAGTGACTTACCGGCACCCGTCGCGAGGATCGCTAACGTATCCTCGCCGTCCAGAATGCGCGAGATGACCTCTTCCTGTCCGGGGTTGAAGCGGTCGTAACCGAACTTCTCGCGCAGCGCGCCGCGCAGATCCAGCGTCGTCTCCATCGTTCCTCTCGGCCCGACCCTATGACAGGCGACGCCTCGCTTGGAAAGCAGACGCCGCGGCCGTAGAAAGCCGGTACTCTTCGGGTACCCTAACCCGACCTCGTTAAAACGCCGTGAAGCCGGCCGAAGTTTCCCGGTTCGCGCCCGACCGGACCGCGTTCCGGCGCCCGTCGTTCGACAGGCTCAGGATCGCGAAGGAACAAGTCTGGAGGGGTGTCGCTCTACCGGACCTGGCGGCCCCGGACGTTCGCCGACCTGGTCGGTCAGGACGCGGTGGTCAAGACGCTGACGACGGCCCTGCAGACCGGGCGCCTCGCGCACGCATATCTCTTCTCCGGCCCGCGCGGCTCCGGCAAGACGTCGGCGGCGAAGATCTTGGCGCGCTGCATCGAGTGCGTGAACGGGCCGACCGCGACACCCGACAACACGTGCGCGAACTGCGTCGCGATCCTCGAAGGAAGCGCGCTCGACGTGCTCGAGATCGACGCGGCGTCGAACCGCGGGATCGACGAGATCCGCGCGCTGCGCGACGCGGTGAAGTTCGCGCCCGCCGTGATGCGCAGCAAAGTGTACATCATCGACGAAGCGCACATGCTCACCAAAGAAGGCGCCAACGCATTCCTCAAGACGCTCGAGGAGCCGCCGGAATGGGCGGTCTTCATCCTCGCCACGACGGCGCCCGAGGCGCTCCCGCCGACGATCCTGTCGCGCTGCCAGCGCTACGCCTTCCGCCGCATCGCGATCCCGACGATGATCGCGCGCATGCGCGAGATCGCCGCCGCCGAAGGGATCGCGATCGACGACGCGGCGCTCGGGGCGATCGCGTACCGCGCCGACGGCGGGTTGCGCGACGCGCTGACGATGCTCGAGCAGGTCGCGGCGTTCGCCGACGGGCCGGTCGACGCGAGCGTCGTCGACGCGGCGTTCGGGCAGACCGGCCGCGCGTTCGCGCGCGCGCTGCGCGACGCGGCGCTCGACGGCGACGCGGCGGCGGCGCTGCGCATCGTCGACGAAGCCTCCGACGCGGGCGCCGACATGACCGGCATGATCCGCAGCACCATCGCGGAGTTCCGGCACCTGCTCGTCGCGCGCGTGAACCCGGAGTTGCTCGCGCGCGATCTGGCGGAGGACGACGCGCACGCCGCGCGCGAGCGCGCCGCGGTGACGCCGCAGGCGCGGCTGGTGCGCGCGCTGCGCCTGCTCGCCGACGCGCTGTCGGCCGCGCGCGGCTCGGGGAACGCGCGGCTCGAGATCGAGAGCGCGCTGCTGCGCTTCGTGCTGCAAGGCGAAGACCCGTCGCTCGACGCGCTCGCCGCGCGCGTCGCGGCGCTCGAAACCGGCGACCCCGCTGCCGCGCGGCCACGCACCGCCGCACCCGAGCCGCGCGTCGCCGCGACACCGCCGCCCGCCGCCGCGACAGCGGCGCCTGCCGCCCGGCCGGCTGCCGCTGCGACGGCGCCGCCCGCGGAACCGGCGCACGCGAACGCCGCGGCGCCGGCCGACGACGCCGGCGGGAGCTCGCCGAAGGCCGAGCCGCAGGCGGCGCTTGCCGAGCCGCGCGCGCAAGCAGCGGTTCCGCCGATGGAGATGTCGCTGCAGAAGCTGCGGACGCGCTGGTCGAGCATCCGGCAGCGCGCGGAAGAGGCCAAACCGTCGCTGAACGCGCCGCTCAGCCGCGCCACCGTCGAGTCGCTCGACGGCGACACCGTCGCCCTGCGCATCCCGATCCCGCCGATGGCCGACGTCGTGAAGCGCGACCTGGCGACGCTGAAGAAGGCGATCGCGGACGTCACCGGCCGCGCGCTCGACGTGCGCGTCGTGACGGGTGCGAGCGCGCCGCCTCCGGAACTGGTCGTCACGCACGACGACGACGCCGGCGATGCCGCGGACGAAGGCGGGCTGCTCGACTACGCGCTCAAGAAGCTCCCCGCGCGCTGATCACCGGCCAGGAACGAGGACCGATCGTGAACCCCCAGATGATGAACCAGCTGCGCAAGATGCAGCAAGAGATGGCGAAGGCTCAGGAAGACATCCAGACGACGACGGTCGAGGGCGCTGCCGCGGGCGGCGCGGTGAAGATCACGATGACCGCGGACAACCGCGTCACGAAGGTCTCGCTCGACAAGAGCGTGGTCGATCCCGACGACGTCGAGACGCTCGAGGACGTGATCGTCGCGGCGCTCAACGACGCGCGCGCGAAGGCCGAAGAGTTCGCCTCGAAGCGCATGGGCTCGGTGACCGGCGGCCTCAAGATCCCGGGAATGTAGCCGGATCAGAGGTCGACATTCCCGTCAACATCGCGAGTCCCGTCCAGGCGCTGATCAACGAGTTCAGCAAGCTGCCGACGATCGGCCCGAAGACGGCCGCGCGTCTGGTCTTCCATTTGCTGAACCGGCCGAAAGCCGACGCCGACGCGCTCGCCGACGCGATCGTCGCGCTCAAGGAGCGCGTGCGGCTCTGCTCGCGCTGCTTCTCGATCACCGAGCACGAGCCGTGCGCGATCTGCGCCGACGACCGGCGCAACGCCGCGCTGATCTGCGTCGTCGCCGAGGCGAAGGACGTCTTCGCGATCGAGCGGACGTCGGCGTACGACGGGCGCTATCACGTGCTCGGCGGCCTGATCTCGCCGATGGACGGGATCGGCCCCTCGCAACTGCGCGTGCGCGAGCTGGTCGACCGCGTCGCGAGCGAGTCGCCGGCGGAGATCGTCGTCGCGACGAACCCCAACGCCGAGGGCGAGGCGACCGCGCTGTACCTCTCCCGGCTGCTCGCGCCGAGCGGCGTCGCGATGACGCGGCTGGCCTACGGTCTGCCGATCGGCGGCGACCTCGACTACGCCGACGAGAACACGCTGGCGCGCGCAATCGAAGGGCGCCGCACCATCTGACGGCTCAGCCGGCGGACAGCGCGTCGCCGACCGCGATCGCGCCCGGCGTGACGACCTCGCAGTAGACGCCGACCACGTTGTCGCGCCGCGTCGCGACCGCTTCGAGGACGAGCGGCAGCGCCTCGCCGGTGGTCACGTCGTAGGTCGGCGTCACGCAGCGGCGGATCGGGCTGACGACCCGCAGCACCGCGGTTCCGGCGCGCACCGTCGTTCCGACCAGCGCCGCCTCGCGCTGCGCGAAGCCGGGCGCGGCGCGGACGAAGAGGTTCGGGCGCCAGCGGAGCGGCTCGAGCGCCTCGCCGACCAGCGCCTCGACGTCGTGCACCCACAGATCGAACAGCACCGAGACGGGCCGGGCGTCGAACCAGCGCGGCAGCGACCGGTCGAGCGTGACCATGACGTGCGCGTCGGCGGCGTACGAGGCCGCCGTCGCGGGCTCGGCGGTCAGGTGCAGATAGGGCGACTCCTTGCCGCGATACGGCTTTCCGGCGCGCGCGTGCATCGGCGTCTCGACCACCAGCGCCGCGGTGCGGTCGCCTTCCAAGCCGTCGGCGAGGACGGTCGCGCGCGTCAGCGGCTCGGCCTTGAGGCTCTTCACCGGATACCGCCAGAGCGCGGCGATCGTCCCCAGCTCCATCGTCCCGGGATTCGCGCCGCGCGCGCGCGAACGCCTCCGCGGCGTGCAAAACACGGAACTTCGCCCGCTGGGCGCGGGCGAGATGCTCGACCGGGCGATCACGCTCTACGTTCGCCGGTTCGCGCAGATCGTCACCGTGCTCGCCGTGGTGAGCGTTCCCATCGTGCTGATCCAGGCGCTCGTCGCGCCGCAGTCGGCGCACGCGTTCTCCGACCTCGGCCGCATGATCGCCGCGGCCGGGAACAGCGCCGCGTCGCAGCGGGCGGCGGACGACGCCGCACGCAGCAGCGTGATGACCCCGGCCGGCGCGGGCGTGATCTTCTTCGCCGCGCTCGTGCGCGTGCTGATGTGGTGCGCGATCCTGGCCGTCGTCGCGGCCGCCTACGCCGGCGCGCGCACCACGGTCGGCGCGGCGTACCGTCTCGCGCTGCGCCGCTGGTTCCCGCAACTGGTCGTCGGACTGGCGTTCATGATGCTCGGCGGCTTCGCGATGATCCCGGTCCTCGTGCTGTACTTCGGCGTGATCGTCGCAGCGGTCGCGCTGACGGCGCTCCACCAGATCGTGCCGGCCATCGTCGTCGGCGTCGCCGGCGGGATCGTCGTGCTCGGCGGTGCGGCCGTGCTCGGCGCGCTGGTGTTCATGTCGTACGAGCTCGCCGCGGTCGCCATCGTGACCGAGACCGGGAACCCGGTCGAGGCGATCGGGATGGCGCTGCGGCGCGCGTTCGCGCCCGGGATGAAGCGCCGGACCGTCGTGGCGGGCCTGGTGCTGTTGGCGGTCACCTACGCCGGCACGATCCCGATCATCATGGCGGCGGCGGTCGCCACCGCGGTCACGCACGTCGACGCACTGTACTTCGCGATCGTCGGCGCCGGGACGCTGCTGCTGGACGGGATCATCGCGTCGTTCGTCGTCGTGTACGCCGTCGACGCGCGCGTGCGCCGCGAGGGACTCGATCTGGTCGTCCCCGAGTCGCCGCGTTCGGCATGAACGCACCGTGGCCGAACGGCGATCCGCGCGCGCTCGCGCACCGCGTCGTCGCGGAGCCGGGCTTCCAGCACGCGGCGCAGCGCCCGGGCGAGAAGACCTGGCTCGACTACGTGCTCGACGCGCTGCATCGGCTGTGGGACGCCGTCATGTCGCCGATCCGGCATCTCGCCGGGAACGGGAAGGCGTCGTCCGTGATCGGCATCGTCGTGCTCGTCGCGGTGCTGCTGTTGCTCGCGTACGTCATCGTGCGCTTCGCGCGGCGCGTCCGGTGGCGTCGGGCGCCGCGGCCGGGCACGGCGTACGCCGAGCTCGGCGCGGACGGCGACGCGCGCTCGCTGCTGCGGCGCGCGCTGGACGCGGCGGCGGCGGGCCGGCACCACGAAGCGGCCGCGCTGCTGTGGGCCTCGGCGCTGCGCGCGCTCGACGAGCGCGGCCGCGTGCGCTTCGACCCCGCCCGGACGCCGGGCGAATGGCGGCGCGCGGTGCGCGACCCGAGCTTCGATGCGCTCGCGCGCGACGCGGTGACCGCGCTGTTCGGCGAGCGCGGCGCGGACGCGGCGCTGGTCGAGCGAATGCGCGCGGCGTACGACCGCGTCGTCGCGCCCGCATGAGACGCGACGTCGTCGTCGCGGCGGTCGCGGTCGCCGCGCTGGTCGCCGTCTCGTTCCTCGGCGACCACGGCGAGAAGCCCGCCGCCGCGACGCGCTCGAGCGCCGACTACAGCTTCGGCGGGTACCGCGCCTGGTACGAGGTGCTCGCGCGCGAAGGCGTCCGCGTGGAGGCGTTTCGGCGCCACCACGACGCGCTGAGCGAGAGCGGGGTCGACACGCTGATCGTCGCGTTCCCCGCGCCGCCGCTGCCGCACGACTGGGACGCCGCCGAGCGCGACGCGCTGCGCGCGTGGGTGCGCGGCGGCGGGCGCATGATCGACATCGGGCTGACGCCGCCGGCGGGCAAGGACGACGCCAAAGGCGAGAAGGTCGTGCTCGACGAGCGCCGCGAGGACAACGGTCCGCTGAGCGGCTCGTTCGCGCGCTGGGTCTCGGCGCTGCCCGGCCGCGGGACCGAACGGCTCGTCCCGCGCGGCAAGGTCCGCGGCGTCGAGACGCTGCTGCGCGACCGGGCCGGCCCGCTGGTGGTGCGCTACCGTTACGGGCGCGGCGAAGTGATCGGCGTCGCGAGCGCCGAGCCGTTCGAGAACCGCGCGCTCGCGCGCGGCGACGCGGCGCGGCTCGCGTACCTGGTCGGGCGCCCCGGCCGCTCCGGCGGCGTCGTCGCGTTCGACGAGGCCGTGCGCGGCGACATCGTCGAGAAGCCGTGGTACCGCGCGCTGACCGCCGCCGAGCTGGTCGGTCTCGCGCTCGCCGCGCTGGCCGGTGTGCTGTGGCTGCTGTACGGGATCGTTCCGCTCGGACCCGCGGTTCGGTTGCGCGCGCCGCGCGAGCCGACGTCACAGGAGTTCGTCGACGCGGTCGCCGCGCTGTACGAGCGCGCCCGCGCGCGCGACCACGCCGCCGAAGCGCTGCTGCGCGACGCGCGCCGCTCGCTCGAGCGCGCGCCACGCACCGCCGAGAACACGGCGCTGGCGGAGCGCGTCCGCTTCGCCGAAATGGAACCGCTGACCGACGACGCCGGCCTGATCGCCGTCGCGCAGCTCGCGCGCACCGCCCGGGAGAACGACACGACGATGATAGACCGAGCACCGAGCACGCGCGCACGGCGCGGACTGCCGCCGCGGCGGGGCCGCGCATGACGGAGAGCGCGCAAGCCGGCCCGGAGCGCCGCCTGGCCGACGGGCTCGCGCGCGTGATCGTCGGGGGCGACCGGGTCGCGTTCGCGCTGACCGTCGCGTTGCTCGGCGGCGGTCACGCGCTGATCGAAGGCGTCCCGGGCACCGCGAAGACGCTGACCGTGCGCGTTCTCGCGCGGCTGCTCGGGGTCGCGTACGGGCGGATCCAGTTCACGCCGGATCTGATGCCGTCCGACGTCGTCGGCACGACGGTGTTCGACCAGCGCAGCGCGACGTTCTCGCTCCGGCAGGGGCCGGTCTTCTGCAACGTGCTGCTGGCCGACGAGATCAACCGCACCCCGCCGAAGACGCAGGCCGCGCTGCTGGAAGCGATGGAGGAACGGCGCGTCACCATCGACGGCACGACGCACGATCTGCCCGCGCCGTTCATGGTGTGCGCGACGCAGAACCCGGTCGAGTTCGAGGGCACCTACCCGCTCCCCGAGGCGCAGCTCGACCGCTTCCTGGTGCGCGTTCGCACGGGGTATCCGTCACCCGCCGACGAGCGCGCGCTGATCGCCCGCGCGGTCGCCGGCTTCGACGCGCACGACCTCGACGCGACCGGCGTCGGCGCGGTGGTCAGCGCCGAGGAGCTGCTCGCCGCGCAGCGCGCCGTGCGCGGGATCCACGTCGCCGAGTCGCTGCAAGGCTATCTGTACGACATCGTCGCGGCGACGCGCACGTCGCCCGACGTCGCGCTCGGCGCGAGCCCGCGTGCCGCGCTGGGGCTGCTCGTCGCGACGCAGGCCGCGGCGTATCTCGACGGGCGCGCGTTCGCGACACCGGACGACGTCAAGGACGTCGCGCCGATCGTCCTCGCCCACCGGCTGATCGTGCGACCCGAGGCCGAGCTCGACGGCACCATCGCCGACGACGTCGTCACGCGCGTCCTGGCGAGCGTGCGCGCGCCGGAGCAGTAGGTGCCGCGCATCGCGCCGCGCGGGATCGCGGCGCTGCTGCTGCTCGCGCTGTTCGCCTACGCGCTGGCGCGCTTCGCGCCGTGGCCGGCCGCGCTCGCCGTCGCGCTCGGCGCGTTCGTCGCGCTGGTCGCGTTCGACGCGCTGGGGCTGCGCGGCGGCGTCGAGATCGTGCGGGTCGTGCCGCCGCGGTTCGCGCTCGCGCGGCGCGACGTGCTGACCTACGAGATCACGAACCGCAGCGGTGCCGAGCGGCGCGTCGCGATCGTCGAGGCGCCGGCCGCGCGGCTCGCCATCGAGCTGCGCGAAGCGCGCGCCACCGTGCCGCCGCGCGCGCGCGCGACCGTCACGCTCGGCGTGCTGCCGCGCGAGCGCGGGCGCACGGCGCTGCGCTCGTACCACGCGCGCATTCTGTCGCCGCTGGGCGTGGTCGAGCTGCGGCGGGCGTTTCGCGAGCCCGTCCCGCTGCGCGTCATGCCCGACCTCTCGGCGCTCGACCGCAGCGGCGACCTCGTGGCGCGCACGAAGCTGATCGAGTCGGGCTTGCGCCGCCTCCGCCGGCGTGGCGTGGGCGGCGAGTTCGCGAGCCTGCGCGAGTACACGCGCGACGATCCGTTCCGCACGATCGACTGGAAGGCGTCGGCGCGGCGCGGAAAGCCGATGGTCGCGCAGTACGAGGTCGAGCGCGCGCAGCAGATCCTGGTCGCGATCGACGCCGGGCGGCTGATGTCGCCGCGGCTCGGCGACCGCCGCAAGCTCGACTACGCGGTCAGCGCCGCGCTCGCCATCGCGGCGATCGCGCGGCTCGCCGCCGACCGCGTCGGCGTGATGGCGTTCGGCGCCGAGGTGATCGCGCGCGTGCCGCCCGGCAACGGCGCGCAGCACAGCGCGCAGCTCACCGACGTGCTGTCCGATCTCGAGCCGCGCTTCGAGGAGGCCGACTACGAGCGCGCGTTTCTGGAGCTCGAGCGCACGCTGCGGCGGCGCAGCCTGGTGGTGCTCTTCACCGATTTGTTCGATCCGGTCGCGTCGGGCGCCGTGCTCGCCGCGGCGAAACTGCTGACGGCGCGGCACCTCGTGCTGGTCGTGCTGATGAACGACGCGGCGATCGCCGCGGCGCTGCGCCGCACGCCCGAGGACGCCGAGGCGGCCTACCGCGCCGCGGTCGCGGCGAAGCTCGGCGCCGAGCGCGCGCGCGCCGTCGCCGCGCTACGCGAACGCGGCATGCTGGTCGTCGACGTCCCGGCCGCCGAGCTCACCGTCGCGCTGCTCGACGCGTACGTCGACATCAAGACGCGCGGCCTGCTGTAAGCGCGCGCGCCGTTCGCGGCCGGCGCCCAGCAGGTAGACCAGCAGCGCGACGGCGGTGACGGCGCCGATGGCGCCGCGCGCCGGGATCGAGAAGCGCTGCGGCGAGATGAAGCCCTCGATCGTCCCCGCGACGCACAGCAGCAGCGCGACGCCGATCACCAGCGTCCCCGCGCGGCGCGCCGCGACGAGCAGCGCGTCGCCGCGCCGCGCGCGTCCCGGCCGCAGATAGCCGCCGGCCATGATCAGCCCGGCGCCGCCCGCGATCTGGATCGCCGTCAGCTCGATCACGCCGTGCGGCGCGATCGTCGCCCAGAAGTCCGGGCCGAACCCGGCGTTCGCGTACAGCGCGCTGAGCGCGCCGACCATGATCCCGTTGGTCAAGATGATCCAGCCGGTCAGCAGCCCGCCGGTCATCCCGCCGGCGAACGCGATCGCCGCGACGCGCACGTTGTTGGTGATGATCTCCGAGGCGACGGCCGGCGAGAACGCGCGGTCGAAGCCGAAGTTCGAGTCGTGCAGCGCCTTCGTGACGGGCGGAAGATGCATCCCCGGCAGCAGCGCGTGCGCGTTCGTCGGGTCCGCCGACACCGAGCGGTACGCGATCAGCGCGGAGACGATGGTGACCAGGCAGCAGAAGCCGATCGGCCCCCACGACCGCCGCACCTCCTGCGGAAAGCCGCGCACGACGAAGTCGACCAGCCGGTTCCAGCCGGTGCGCGCCGTCGCGACGTACACGACGGAGTGCGCGCGCGCCGTCAAGCGGTTGAGGTGCTCCAGCACCGCGGCGTCGCCGCGCCGCGCGCGCGCGACCGCGAGGTCGCTGGTCGCCGCGCGGTAGGCCAGCGCCAGCTCGTCGATCTCGTCGGCCGAAAGCGAGCGGACACCCTTCGCCGCAGCCCGGTCGACCAGTGCCGCGAGCCGGTCCCATCGCTCGCGCCGCGCCGCCACGAACCGCCGTTCCCGCATCGCGCACGAGTTCGCCACTCGCGCGCCGAACACCACCGCCGATGGAGCGGTCGGTGCAGGTGCGGACGGGCGAGGCCGTCGTGATTCAGTACGAGCTGGCGGGGCTGGGCAGCCGCTTTCTGGCCGTCGTGGTCGACATGCTGGTGCAGTTCGTGATCGCGATGGTGCTGCTGGTCGCATACGCGTTCGTCGCCCCCGTCGTCGGGCGCTTCGTGCACAGCAAGCACCTCTTCGCCTGGCTCGTCGCCTTCGGCGTCGCGCTGTCGTTCGCGATCTTCTTCGGCTGGTTCATCATCTTCGAGACGTGGTGGTCGGGGCGGACGCCCGGAAAGCGCGCCCTCGGCCTGCGCGTCGTCCGCGACGGCGGGTTTCCGCTCGACGCCGGCGCAGCGGTGATCCGCAACGTCGTGCGCATCGCCGAGCTCTTTCTCGGCTTCTACGCGCTCTCGGCGATCAGCGCGCTGGTCTCGAAAGAGAACAAGCGCCTGGGCGACTTCGCCGCGGGGACGATCGTGGTCCGCGACCGCGCCGTCGCGCCGGCCGATCTCGATGCCTACCTCGCGCGCGAGACGTTGCGCGCCGACACCGGGCTCGCGGGCGACGACCGCGTCCTGATCGACCGCTTTCTCGCCCGCCGCAAGACGCTCGACCGCACCGCCCGCGTCCGCCTCGCCGCCCAAATCGCCGCGCACGTCCGCCCGACGCTGCGCGCGCAGTACACCCACCTCGACGACGAAGCGCTGCTGGAGTTCCTCGCCGGCCGCTGAAACGGGCGGGGAGATCTTCGGCGGCCGCGAAGCGCCCAGCCAGTCCGCCGGACACAAACCGGCCAACTGTCGGCAATCTTTTCTGCATGCTGCTTGATGCATAAAGGATCCGCCATGCAGAGGAACGAACAGATACACATGTTCAGCGCACGCGACGATGGGCTCAACCACGGTCGTTACTCGCCGGATAACGACTACACGCTGTACGAAGGCCGCTGCGAGAACCTGCTCGATCAGATCAAAGGACCGCAAGTACAGCTATTCGTTACCTCGCCCCCGTACAACATCGGCAAGCGGTACGAGAAGCGCCGCTCGTTCGACGAGTACCTGCTCGATCAAGAGCGCGTCATTGCCCAGTGCGTAGAGCGGTTGACCGAATCGGGAAGCGTCTGTTGGCAGGTGGGCAATCATGTCGACGATGGTGCGATCGTTCCGCTCGATATCGCGCTCTATCCGCTCTTCGTGAAGCACGGCCTCGTCCTGCGGAACCGGATCGTATGGCACTTCGAGCACGGCTTGCACTGCAGCCGGCGCCTGTCGGGCCGTCACGAAACGATTCTCTGGTTCACCCGTCCTGGTAATGAGTACACATTCGATCTCGACCCAATTCGGGTCCCGCAAAAGTATCCGGGAAAACGGTACTACAAGGGGCCGAAGGCCGGACAGTTTTCGGCGAATCCGCTAGGGAAGAACCCGGGCGACGTCTGGGTTATTCCAAACGTCAAGCACAATCACGTCGAGAAGACCTCACACCCTTGCCAGTTTCCCGTCGAGCTGGTCGAACGGCTGGTTCTCGCGACGACGCGTCCGGGCGACCTGGTCGTCGATCCCTACATCGGGTCCGGGACGACTGCCGTGGCCGCGCTGCTTCACGGCAGAAGGGTAGCCGGCGCGGACACTGTGCGTGAGTTCGTTCGCATCGCCCACTCGCGCATCGCGGAGACGCTTTGTGGCGCAGTTCGCACCCGGCCGCGCGGGCGCGCGGTCTACACGCCGCAGGGGCGGCTCGCCGAGAGTCCGTTCAGGTCGGGATCGTACGGCAACTAGCATGAAGCGTGTGTACGAGTACTCGCATTTGGGCGGTGCTGAGATCCTTCAGGTACGCCATCCGGAGATCGAGGCCGACATACACGCTGTCATAGACGGAATTCGCGGCGATCTCCGTACGAAGCGGAGCAAAGAGAAAACAAAGCCCGGTAAGATGCTGTACTCGCCCGTCTTGATCAACAAGCTGTTCCGAGACGGTCTCAATGCCCGGGGATTCGTAGAGAAGCGGTCGCCGTTTTCGGTCGAGCTCCCACGATATCCCGTCAAGATAAAGAACGCGTTCAAGCAGATCGACTTCGTGAAGGACGGCGTCCTCGTCGAGGTTCAGTTCGGCAAGTATGCATTTATGTTCTACGATATGGCGAAGTTCCAGTATTTCTATAACGATGAAGGGGCGGAGGTCGGTGTCGAGATCGTGCCGTGTCGCAACTTGCAACGCGAGATGTCGTCAGGGGTCTCCTACGGCGAGCAACTCATCGGCGATATCGTCCGACTCCGAAGGCACTTTCCGGCGGTGCCGGTCAAGGTGATCCTCGTCGACGTAGATGAGGCGGAACCTTTGAAGCCGACCGACGACCACATCTCCGAGGAAGAGACGCTGGCCTCGGAAACACCAGAAATTTCCGACGAAGAATAGCCGTTACGGAGGAGCGGCGGTAAGGGCTACTTCGGGCCGCCGCCGTTGCGCAACTTGGCGAGGATGTCGCGCGCGAACGTCATCGCCGAGGCCTTCGCCTCGTCGTACACCACCGCGGCGTCCTGGGCGTTCATCTGGCGGCCGTTGCGGTAGAAGAACGCGACGCCCTCACCGACCACGATCGTGCCGGCGTACGCGATCGCCGCTTTGATGAACACGCCGCCGACCGGGATGAAGCCGGAGAGCTCGCGCGCGAGCGCGCGCCAGCCGAAGCCGCCGCCGACCACCGGGAGCAGCTCCCACATCTGACCCAGGTCGGGATCGCGGCCGTACGTCGCACCGATGTTCAGCATCAGGTTCATCTGGATCCCGGTGATCGCGAACATGTCGGCGCCCGAAGCGAACGCGCCCAGCACGATCCCCAGGACCGGGACGTGGTCGATGACGGCGCTCGCGCCGGCCATCTTGAGCGCGGCCATCGCGGCGTCGCGGGTGAGCTTCGCGGCGACCGTGTCGCGCAGCGCCGGCAGCCGCCGGCCGACGGCGACCTCGATGCCCCGGCAGCAGTCGATCAGGTGCGGAAGAAACCGGCCGCGCAGGCTGTCCTGCCCGAGATGGTCGACGACGTACTCCTCGACGCCCCCGGCGGGCGGCGCTTGCGCCGGACCGCTCGGCGCCGTGACCTCGCGGTCGACGACGAGCACGAGGACCGGAAGCCGCAGCGCGGCCAGCCGCTCGAGGCCGAGCTGCCCGCGGTCGGTCGCGCGCCCGACGCAGATCACGGCGCGGGCGTCGGAGGTGTCGACGCTGCGCGCGAAGTCGAGCGTCTCGAACGCCGCGGCGGCCTCGTACGGGATCGAGTCGCCGTCCTGGCCGGCGAGGAGCAGCGCCCGCAGCTCCCCGAGCAGCCCCGGGTCGCCGCAGACGAAGAACTTGAACGGGCGGCGCGCTCCCGCTTGGATCGCTCCGGTGTTGAGCGATCCGCGCAGGCGCTGAAAGATCGCGGCGGCGGCGGTGGCGTTCACAATACTACGCTCCTACCCCGTCCGGCCGAGCGAGGTTACGTGCGGCCGCGCGCTTCTTTCTCGGGATCGTCGGCGTAGCTGAGGTAGACGAGCCCGAGGAATATCTCCAGCGACTGGGCGTACATCCCGCGCGCGTTGGCCAGGTCGATCACGCTCTTGCCGTTCGCCTTGGCTTCGGCCAGGATCGCCGGCGCCGCCGCGTTGGTGTCCGCGCCGACGATGACCGCCGAGGCGACCTGCCCCGGCGTGAGGTTCTGCCGCACCATCTCCGCGTAGTCCGGGCCCTTGGCGTGGAAGCGCACGTCGAGCGCGTGCTGGAAGGTCTGGTACCGGTCGGGCGACTCTTGCACGCCCAGCATGTCGATGCGCGTCTCGAGCTGGCGCGCGCGCGCCATGTTGAAGAGCTGCGACGCCTGCGTCGCGCCGACCGCGGCCTTGTTCAGCGAGTCGACGGCCTTCGCCATCACCGGCTCCATGCGCGCGTAGTCGTTCTTGTTGATGTCGTTGGTGTTGTCGAACGAGAAGTGGCGCAGCTCGTTGATGAACAGGTCGAGATCGCCCAGACCGACGTCGAGCATCGCCAGCGAGGCGCGCGCCGCGTCGACGCCGCGCACCATGTCGGCGTCCGCCGCGCCGAGCGACGCCAGCATCCGCGGATAGGCGGGGAACGTCGCCAGCGCCTGCGGCGGCGGGTTGTCGAGCTTGAGCGGCGCCTGCAGCTCGGTCAGGATGTCGGCGTTCTCCTTGAGCAGACCGCCTTCTTTGTTGCGCTCCAGCGAGCCGACGCCGCCGATCGTCTCGGCGGCCTTGCCGGTCACGGTGTCGAGCGACTTCGACATCGTGTTGATGTTGTGCAGCAGCGTGTCGAGGCGCGAGTCCTTGCGCGGCTGTACCGCGCCGATCGACGACGGGATGCCGTAGATGATGTTCTGCAGCCGCGAGCGCAGCGTCTTGAGCTGGTCGAGGCCTTCCTTGCGGCGCGTCGCGATCGCGGTCGAGGCCTGCGTCTCGTTCGCCTGCGCGGTCGCGAGCTCGGCGCGCAGCGGCGTCAGATCGGGCCGCAGCAGGTTGAGCCGCCGTTCGGCGTCGCGCAGGCCCTTGATGCGCAGGTCGGCCAGCGCCTTCGCCTGCGGCGAGACCTTGTCGGCCGACGCGACCAAATTCTGCTCGCCCTTCGAGATCTGGCCGAGCGCGAGCTGCGACTGGCCGAGGTGGAAGCGCGCGGTCGCGTCGTCGGGGCGGCGCTTCAGCACGTCACCGAACTTGAGCGCCGCGATCGCGTAGCGCCCGGTGTCGTAGTCGTGGATCCCCTGTGCGATGCGCTGGTCGTCGGTGCGCAGCGTCGGGTTCAGCTCGGGGTCGCCGTTGAGGTTCGCGAGACGCTTCGGCGTCCCGGGATGGTCGGCGAGATACTTCGAGATGACGTCGTGGTTCGCGCTCTCGGTGGCGCCCAGATGCACCATGAACGTCTTCATCGCGTCGGGGTCGTAGCCGGCGCGGGCCATCAGCATCAAGCCGTACTTGTCGGCCTCGTTCTCGTCGTCGCGCGCGATCCGCGCCTGCAGACCGGCCTGCGCGAACTGCCCGAAGCGGTACACCAGCGGAATGAAGAGCGCCGCGACGCCGAAGATGACGTTGAGGATCGACGCCTTGTTCTGCGCGGTCACCGCGTGGCGGCGCTCGATGTGACCGGTCTCGTGGCCGATCACGCCGGCCAGCTCGTCGTCGCTCTGCACGAAGTCCAGCGTTCCGGCGTTGATGTAGATGTAGCCGCCCATCGTCGAGAACGCGTTGATGTCGGCGACGTCGAGGACTTTGATCGAGTACGGGACGTCCTTGCGAGCGGTCTGCGCCCACAGCTTGTTGGAGATCTCGTTCACCCACTGGTTGAGCAGCGGGTCGGTCACCACGACCGTCTGGTCGGTGATCTGCTTGTCGTACTCTTTGCCGATCTGGACCTCGGCTGAGGTCGGCAGCGCGGACGCGGGTGCCGGGGTGCTGGCACACAGCATCGCGATACTGAGCGCGATGACGACGAAACGGCGGATCGGCATGGGCGGCTGTCCTCGGGATTCGGCTCCCCGGGCGCTGCGCCCGGGGTCGTGCGGTTCGACGGAAGTCCGGAACTCTCCACTAGTAACGCACAAAACTGAGGAATGTATGTGGACAACCGAACTTTCTCGTGCATTCCGTGTGGAACGCGCAGGGCCGGCTTTCGGGGCGTCGGAACGGCGGGCGATCATCTTCCCGGAGGGGTCCCGATGAGCACCGTTCGCGGCCGCGGCCGCAGCCTCGAGATCGCCGTCGACCGCGCCTTACCAGCCGCGGTCGACGAGCTGCGCCCGCAGTTCGCCGCCCGGCCCGACTTCTACCGCGGAAGCCGGGCGGTCGCCAACCTCGGCGACCTCGCGCCGCCGGCGACCGAGCTGGCGGCCTTTCGCGACGCGCTGGCCGAGTACGGGATCGCACTCGACGGCGTGAGCGGGGCCGACGGCGTGCGGGACGCGGTCGCGGAGCTCGACCTCGCCTATCTCGGCTCGGGGGCGGCCGCCGACGTCACCGTGCTGCCGCGCCGGCCGTCCCGCGAGGTGCGGCTCTCCGACGAGGCGCGCTCGCTGGTTGCCGACTTCGCCGGCGCCCGCGCCGACATGGTGCGCCGCCGCCAGGACCCGCCGGCGCCGGGCGCCGCGGTCGCGGTCGCCGCCGTGTCGGCCGGGGTCGCGCTGCCGCAGCCGACGCGCCCGCTCGCGGTCGGCGTCTCGACGCTCTACCACCGCGGCACGCTGCGCGGCGGGCAGGCGCTGCACAACCTCGGCAACTTGGTCGTGATCGGCGACGTCAATCCCGGCGCCGAGCTGGTCGCCTCCGGGGACATCGTCGTGTTCGGGGCGCTGCGCGGGGTCGCGCACGCCGGCGCGCAGGGCGACCGCGGGGCGCGCGTCCTGGCGCTGGAGCTGGCGCCGACGCAGCTCCGGATCGCGACCCTCATCGCCACCAGCGACGCCGGCACCAAGCCGCGCGGGCCGGAGCACGCCTCGATCGCCGACGAGCGGATCGTCGTCGTCCCCTTCGCCGAGGCGGATCTCCGCCGGGAGCAGCCAGCGATATGAGCACCGAAACGAACGGCGCCGCGCGCGCGCGCCGCATCGTCCTGACCTCCGGCAAGGGCGGCGTCGGCAAGACGACGACGACGGCGAACCTGGGCGCGACGCTGGCCAAGCGCGGCCACCGGGTCGTGCTGGTCGACGCCGACATCGGCTTGCGCAACCTCGACCTCGTGCTCGGCGTCGAGAAGCGCATCGTCTTCGACCTGGTCGAGGTCGTCGAAGGCCGCTGCCAACTGCGGCAGGCGCTGATCAAGGACAAGCGGCTCGAGAACCTCTCGATCCTGCCCGCCGCGCAGACGCGCGACAAGACGGCGATCAGCGAGCTCCAGTTCGCGCAGGTCGTCGAGCAGCTCGGCGCGCTGTGCGACTTCGTGTTGATCGACTGCCCGGCCGGGATCGAGCACGGCTTCCGCAACGCGATCGCGGGCGCGAGCGAGGCGATCGTCGTCACGACGCCGGAGGTGAGCGCGATTCGCGACGCCGACCGCGTGATCGGGAAGCTGCAGGAGCGCGGGCTGCCGCTGCGCCTGATCGTGAACCGCCTGCGCCCGGAGATGGTGCGCAGCGGCGACATGCTCTCGGTCGACGACGTGACCGACATTCTGTCGGCCGAGCTGCTGGGGATCGTCCCCGACGACGAAGAGGTGATCGACTCGACGAACAAGGGCGAGCCGATCGTGCTGCAGCCCGAGTCGCGGCTGGCCGTGATCTACGACAAGATCGCGCGCCGGCTCGAAGGCGACATCGTTCCGTTCACCACCTTCACCGCGCCCGGCTTCTTCGCGCGCATGTTCGGAAAGGCCAGTTGATGCACGAGCTGATCGAGCAAGAGGCGCCGGCGGCGAGCGCCGTCCCGCGCAAGCGCGGGCGCGCGATCGTGATCACCAGCGGCAAAGGCGGTGTCGGCAAGACGACGACGACCGCGAACATGGGCGCGGCGCTGGCGGCGACCGGCGCGTCGGTGGTGCTGGTCGACGCGGACGTCGGGCTGCGGAATCTCGACATCGTCCTGGGACTCGAGGCGCGCGTGCGCCACCACGTGCTCGACGTGCTCGAAGGCGTGGTGACGCTCGACGAGGCGCTGGTGAGCGACAAGCGCGTGCCGACGATGAAGCTGCTCGCGGCCGCGCAGACGCGCGAGAAGGACGACGTCGACACCGCGGCGTTCCGCGACCTGATCGGGTCGCTGCGCGACCGCTTCGATTACGTGCTGATCGACTGCCCGGCCGGGATCGAGAAGGGCTTCACCAACGCGATCGCCGGCGCCGACGAGGCGATCGTCGTCTGCACGCCCGAGGTCTCGGCGGTGCGCGACGCCGACCGCGTCGTGGGCCTGCTCGGTGACGGGCGCGCGGTGAAGCTGATCGTGAACCGCCTGCGCCCGGCGCTGGTGCGCAAGGGCAAGATGCTCTCGGTCGACGACGTCAACTCGATCCTGCGCCTGCCGCTGCTCGGCGTGATCGCCGACGCGCCGGACGTGATCGTCTCGACCAACCGCGGCGAGCCGGTCGCGCTCGACGCCGCCTCGCCGGTCGGCGAGTCGTACCGCCAGATCGCGCAGCGCATCACGGGGGCGCTCTCGGCGCCGCCCGAGGTGCCGCGCGAGAAGTCGTTCCTGGAAAAGCTTTTCGGGAGCCGCCGCTAGTGGCTTCGACTACGTCGAACCCCTCGCGTTGGGGCCGCGCCCGATCCGCACGTCGTCGCACGGAGTGCTCCTAGTGTTCGAGTTCGTCCAGCGCTTCTTCGGGAAGCCCGCCTCCAGCGCGACCGCCAAAGAGCGCCTGCGCCTCGTCCTGCTCTCCGACCATCTCTCGCTCGCGCCCGACGTCGTCGAGTCGCTCAAGCACGACCTGGTCGAGGTGATCTCGCGCTACGTCGAGGTCGACGCGGCGAACTGCGACGTCACCTTCGAGCAGCGCGAGACGCAGGTCGCGATGCTCGCCAACATCCCGATCCTCGGCATGCGCAGCCGCCCGAAGCCTCCCGCCGCCCCGCCGCCCCCGGCATCCCCGCCGCCCGCGCGCGAACCGGAGACCGCGCCGTCGCTCGACCTCGGCGGTGCGACCGCCTCGGTGGCGGCGGAGCCGGACGCCGCTCCGCTCGTCACGCCGGCCGCCGCGGACGCGCCGGCCGCGCGACCGCAAGCCGCCGCGAAGGCGGCGCCGGCGGCGAACGGGTCGCGGAAGAGGCGCCGCAAGCGCCCGGTGACGGCGGTCCCGAGCCCCGGCTAGCGGCAGCGGCGCACGCGGTGTAGCGGTCCGGGGCCGCTGCGCCGCCGCGTCGAAGCGCGTGCGCGGTGGAACGTCCCTGGTACACGCGGTTCAACTGGCCGCTCGCGATCGCGCCGGTCATCGTCACGCTGCTCGGCATCGTGTTCATCCGCTCCGCGACGCTGCACAACCACTACGCCGCCGATGAGTGGCGCAAGCAGCTCGTCTACGGCGCGGTCGGCGTCGCGATGATGCTCGGCGCGGCCTTCGTCGACTACCGGCTCTGGCGGCGCTGGGCGCTCCCGCTCTACCTCGCCACGCTGGCGCTGCTCGTGTTCATCGCGTTCAAGGGCCACTCGGCGCTCGGCGCGGCGCGCTGGATCGCGATCGGCCCATTCCAGTTCCAGCCGTCGGAGCCGGCCAAGGTCGTGCTCGCGATCGCGATCGCGGCACTGCTGTGCCGCGGCTCGTTCAGGAAGATCCAAGAGCTGTGGCTGCCGCTGCTCGCCGTCGCGATCCCGGCTGTGCTGATCCTCAAGCAGCCGGATCTCGGGACGACGCTGGTGATCGGCGCGATCCTGACGGCCGAGCTGTACTTCGGTCTGCCGAACCTGTTCGACTTCGCGCTCTACGCCGGCGGGGTGGTCACGGCGGCCGCGTACGTGCTGACCAGCGAGCACATGCTCAAGCCGTTCCAGCGCGCGCGGCTGATGGTGTTCCTCGATCCGAAGCTCGACCCGCAGGGCGTCGGCTACAACCTCAAGCAGTCGAAGATCGCGGTCGGCAGCGGCCAGTGGTTCGGCAAAGGCTTGCACCACGGCACGCAGACGCAGCTCGCGTTCGTCCCCGAGAACTCACGCGACTTTATCTTCACCGCGGTCGGCGAGGAGGCCGGGTTCGTCGGCGCACTGCTGTTGTTGGCGCTGTACGCGATCACGATCGGCGCCGCGATGCGGGCCGTGATGGCGGCGAAGGACCGCTTCGGCGTGCTCCTGGCGGTGGGGCTCGTCGCGATGCTGGCGTTCCACATCATCGTCAACGTCGGGATGACGATCGGGATCATGCCGATCACCGGGATTCCGCTGCCGTTCATGTCGTACGGCGGGAGTGCGCTGATGACCGACTACGTCGCGGTCGGCATCCTGCTCAACATCGTCCTCCAGAAAGACAAGCTCGTCTTCGGCGACGCGGCGCGGCGCGGGTAGAACACCAGCGAGATGGAGCCGCAGCAGCCGGACGCCACGCCGCTCGAGCAGCTCGAAGCGCACAGCCGCGAGATCGAGCGGCTCGCCAACGAGGTCGTCGTGCGCGCGCAGGCGTTCGGCGCCGAGATCGGCTCGCGGCCGCGCATCGATCTCGTCAAGCAGCGCATCAAGATCGCGCTCGACGAGCTCGACGGCTACCCGTACACCGCCGAGGACATCACCGACGAGTAGCTAGCCGCCCGGCGTCTCGGCCACGGCAGCCGCGCGCAGTGCGAGGATCGGTGCGCCGAGCAGCCACAGCACCGCGCTGCATGCGACGATCACGCCGGCCACGAGCGTCGGAACGATCCCCACGCGGTTGGCGAGCGCGCCGCCGAGCAGCATCGAGACGGGCAGCGTCCCCCACACGATGGTCTTCAGCGTGGCGTTGGCGCGGCCGAGCTGGGCGGCCGGGATCATGCGCTGCCGCAGGCTGACCTGGGTCACGTTGTAGATCGGAACGCACGCCGTGATGGCCAGCTCGGCGAGGAACAGCAGCGGCAGCGGCGGCGCGACGAGCGCCAGCGGTACGAGGACCTGTGACGCCATCCCGACCGACATGGCGCCGATCATCGTCCGGCCGGGGCCGAAACGCCGCGCGATCTTCGGCGCGAGGAGCGCGCCCGCGAACCCGATGTTGGACAGCGCCATGAGCGTGCCGGCGACGGCCGGCGAGAGATGCAGCGTGCGGTACAGGAACAGCAGATAGACCGAGATCGTCATCCCGAACCCGAAGTTCGACGTCGCGGTCGCGCCGGCGATTCGCAGCAGCACGGGCGAACCGAAGACGACCCCGACGCCCTCGCGCAACGACGCGAAGAAGGCCGCCGGCGGTTCGCCCGCGCCGCGCTGATGCGTCTCGCGCACGCGCAGCACCAGCAGGCTGGCGATCGAGACGACGTACGACGCGGCGTCGACGATGACCGCGACCGGGGCGCCGACCGCGGCGATCAGCGCCCCGGCGAGCCCGGCGCCCGCGATCTGGGCGCCGCTGTCGGTCGCCTGCAGCCGGGCGTTCGCAGACTCCAGATCATCCGGATCGACGACGGAGGGCAGCAGCGACTGGTACGCGACGTCGAAGAACACCGACGCGACGCCGACGCACGCGGCGACGACCAGGAGCTGCGCGTAGCCGAGCACGTGCGCGAACGCCGCGACCGGGATCGACCCGAGCGCGAGCGCGCGCACGACGTCGGCGACCAGCATGGTTCGGCGCCGCGACCAGCGGTCGACCCACACGCCGGCAACCAAGCCGAGCAGCGGAAAGGCCGCGAACTGGATCGCCTGCAAAGCGCCGACGGCGAACGGCGAGGCTCCGAGCGTCACGATCGCGATGGTGGGAACTGCCAGCGCGCTGACGGCCGTGCCGAACACGCTGGCCGTCTGTCCGGCCCAGAGCCAGCGAAAGGCCGCCCGCCCGCTCACCGTGACGTCACGTCCGTCGCAGCGGAGGACCATCGCGGGAACGCCCGGAACTGGCGCAACGAGAGCACTCGAAGGGCGATTGCGCCGGACCGGCAGGATCGGGCGTTGGATCGTCCGGGTGCGTTCAACAAGATTTTCACGAATTTCACCAAGGACGAGAGCGTCCGCCTGCGGCGCCCGCTCGATGACGCGCACGCGTTGTCGCGAATGCGCAGCGGACGAGGGCCGCGCTCGATCCGAGAGAGGCCAGTAACCCACTTTGCCGACCGACATCCTGATCTCGAGCGATCCGTGGGAGAACCGCGTCGCGATCCTCGAGGACGGTCGTCTCGCGGAGATCTACGTCGAGCGCGAAGAGCGCGTCATCGGGTCCATCTACAAGGGCAAGGTCGTCAACGTCCTGCCCGGGATGGGCGCGAGCTTCGTCGACATCGGTCTCGGGCGCAACGCCTTCCTGTACGTCGACGACATCAACAAGACGCCGCTGAACATCGGTGACGTCGAGGTCACGTCCGGGCGCAGCGGCTACACGATCACCGAGAAGGTCAGCCGCGGCGACGACGTTCTGGTCCAGATCGTCAAGGAGCCGCGCGGCCTCAAAGGGGCGCGCGTCTCGACCAACATCTCGCTCCCCGGCCGCTACCTCATCCTGATGCCGACCGGCAAGTTCAGCGGCGTCTCGCGCAAGATCGAGTCGGCCGACGAGCGCAACCGGCTCAAGGCGATCATGAAGGCGATTCGCCCGGAAGGGATGGCGACCGTCGTGCGGACCGCGGCGGGCGGCGTCTCGAACGCCGAGCTGATCGCCGACCTCGGCATTCTGATCCGGATGTGGCACGGGATCCTCGAGCAGTTCAAACGCGTCGCGTCGCCGGCGCTCCTGCACAAGGACATGAACCTCGTCTACAAGACGGCGCGTGATTTCATCACCCCGGATGTCGACCACGTCTGGCTCGACGACGACACCGAGACGGAGAACGTCAAGGATTTCATGCGGCTCCTCGGGCCGCAGTACGTCGACCGCATCAACTACTACGAGGGCGGGAAGCGCCTGTTCGCCGACTTCAAGATCGACGACGAGATCGCACGCCTGATGAAGCCGACCGTGAAGCTGCCGTCCGGCGGCTCGATCGTGATCGAGTCGACCGAAGCGCTGACCGTAGTCGACGTCAATTCCGGGAAATTCACCGGCGGCAAGAACCTCGACGACACGATCGTGCGCACCAACGTCGAGGCCGCGAGCGAGATCGCGCGCCAAGTCCGCTTGCGCGACATCGGCGGGATCATCGTCTGCGACTTCATCGACATGTCGTCGGAGCACGACCGCAACCGCGTCATCGGCGCGCTGCAGGAGGGTCTGCGCAAGGACCGCACGCGCTCGACGATCCAGTCGTTCTCACCGCTCGGGCTGCTCGAGTTCACGCGCAAGCGCGTCGGCAAGGACCTCGGCCAGCAGTTGCGCGGCAAGTGCCCGACCTGCGAGGGCCTGGGCAGCGTGATGTCGCCGGAGTCCGTCGCCATCGGCGCGTTCCGCGACATCCTCGGCCACCGCAACGGCAAGACGCAGCACGTCCACATCGCCGCCTCGCCGCACGTCGCGGCGCAGGCCGAGTACTGGTACGAGGACGAGCGCATCAAGCTCGCCGAGGAGGTCGGCACGCAGATCGACGTCTACGTCGATCCGGCGGTCCACCCCGAGCGCCCGCGCCTGGTCTGGGGCGACGACAAGCTGCCGACGCTCGCGCCGATCCGGGTCGGCGACGAGTTCGAGGTCGAGCTGCTCAACATCCGTCTGCCGAACGCGACCTCGGCCGCCGCGATCGTCGCCGGACGGCTGATCGAGGTCGAGAACGCGGCGAACGCCGCCGGCAAGACGATCAAGATCCGAATCCTGGACGTTGACGGCAGCGACATCCTGGCCGAGCCGCGCACGCCTGTCGAGGCGGCGACGGCGATCGGGGAGGGGCGCGGCAAGAAGCGCCGGCGCGGCGGACGCGGCCGGAAGCGCGAGCTGACCGCCGCGGAGCAGGCCGAGGAGCTGCGCGCGCTGGCCGAGGAGGCCGAGAAGGGCCTCGGCGGCCGCACGTCCATCGGCATCTCGACGACCGAGGAGGTCGTCGCCAAGAAGAGCATCCCGAAGACGACCGCGCAGAAGGCCGCCGACGGTTCCGTCGCGCTGCTCCCGGGCGAGTCGCTCAGCGGCGCACGCCCGCCGATGGGCGCAGGGCAGGCCGTCGGCGCGCTCCTGCCGGGCGAGAAGCTTTCGGGCGACCGCGTGAGCGCGGGCGGCGCGGTGCTGACGCCGCCGTCGGTCGCGCTGCGCCCGCCGCCGGTCGCGCGGGCACCGGTCGCCGCCGGCGCCGCTCCGGCGAACGGCGAGACCGAACACGAGGGTGACGAGGCCGCCGGGCGCCGCCGCCGTCGCCGTCGCCGCCGCGGGGGCCGGGGAAGCGACGTCGCCGCGGCCGGCGCGCCGCCGCAGCCGCGCGCCGCGGCCGGTGGCGTGGCCACGCTGGACGCCGACGACGAGGGCGAGGACGAAGAGGACGAGCAGCAGGCCGGCGGCGTCGCGCAGGGCCCGGGTGAGGCCGGCGCCGACGCGGGCGACCGCAAACGCCGCCGCCGCCGTCGCCGCCGTCGCGGTCGCGGCGGAGCGGGCGCCGAAGGCGCTCCGCAGCAGCCGCCCGTGCCGGACCGCCACATCTTCCGGGTCGACTCGGAGGGCGGCGCGCACGCGACCGGCGAGACGGCGCCGCCCGCGCCGTCACGCGCCATCGCGCCCTGGAACCGCAAGCGCGGCGACGTCGCGGTCGAGCCGCCGCCGCCCGTCATCACGCCGCCGCCGGAACCGTCGGCGCCGGTGAAGGCCGCGCGCCCGTCGCGCCGCCGTTCCGGCAGCGACCGCCCCGGCGCGACCCCGCGCGGCGGACAGCTCGAGGCTCCGGCCGCCGTCCCGGCGCTGCCGGCGCCGAGCCGCGCGCGCGAAACCGCGCCGGCCCAGCCGCCAGCGGCCGAGGCCGTGACGCCCCGCCGCGGGCGGCCGCGCAAGCGCGGACCCGAGGAGGCGGCGGCCGTGACGCCGCCGCCCGCCCAGACCGGAGCGGCCGCCAACGGGGCAGACGTGCCGGCGACCAAGCCGAAGACGCGCGCGCGGAAGACGAGCGCGGGCGCGACGACGCCGTCCAAGGCGAAGAAGTCCGCCGCACCGGCGGCGCGCGCGACCGCGGCGAAGAAGACGCCCGCTCGCGCGGCCGGCGCGAAGAAGACCTCGTCGTCCGAGCCCGCCGGTTCGAAGAAGAAGGCGAGCGGCGCGAAGAAGATTACCGGCACGCGCAAGACGGCCGCCGCCAAGAAGACGACCACGACGCGCAAGAAGCGCTAGCCGGCGGCTTCGCCCGCCGCTAGCGCCTTCGCGTTCGCGTTCGCCGGTCGGCCGGGATCAGCGCGCGGGCTGCGGGGCCTGCGCGATGCGGCCGTTGATGAAGTTCACCGCGGCGACGAGCTGCGGATCTTGCGCGATGTCGCCGGGACGGATCTTCTGGTCCTTGGCGAGCTCGCTCTTGATCTCGGGCTCGATCCCGACCGCGTTGATGTCGCGGCCCTTCGGCGTGAAGTAGCGCGCGGTCGTGATCTTCACCGCCGAGCCGTCGCGCATCGGGAAGATCGTCTGCACGACGCCCTTGCCGAAGGTCTTCGTGCCGACCAGCGTCCCGACGCCGGAGTCCTGGATCGCGCCCGCGGTGATCTCCGAGGCCGACGCGGTGTACTGGTTCACCAGCACCGCGAGCGGGCGCGGCGCGATGGCCGTGTTCTCCGCGTCGTACTCGGTGTCGGTCCCGGCGCGCGACTGCACGCTGACGATCGGTCCGCTGGCGATGAACTTCGACGCCACGTCGATCGCGGCGTTCAAATAGCCGCCGCCGTTGTAGCGCAGATCGAGGACGTACGCCTTCGCGCCCTGCGAGTCGAGCCGCTTCAGCGCGGTGCCGAGCTCCTGCGCGGTCGTGGCGCCGAAGACCGCGAGGTCGACGTAGCCGATGCTGCCGGGCAGCATCTTCGAGGTCACGCTGGGCGCGTGAATCGTCTCGCGCGTGACCGTCACCGGCCCGAGCTGCTTGCCGCTGCGGAGGATCGAGAGCCGCACCTTCGTACCGGGATCGCCGCGCAGCGCCTGCGTCACGCGCTTTTGCTGCGCCTCGGTGGTCGTCGCGCCGTCGAAGATCTGCAGCATCGGCTTGCCGTCGATCGCCGAGATCGTGTCGTCGGTCTGCAGCCCGGCCTTGTCGGACGGCCCGTCGAGGATGACGTTCTCGACGTGGAGGAGATGCGTCTTGTCGTCGATGCTGTACGAGATCCCGACGCCGCCGAACGACGTTCCGTCGAGCCCCTCGTTCAGCGCGGCGTACTCCTTGGGCGACAGGAACACCGTGTAGCGGTCCTTGACCGAGCCGAGCACGCCGGCGATCGCCGCGTACGTGATCTGCGACGACGGCGAGATCGCCTCGACCGGCTCGAGCTTTCCGGCGTACTCGTTCACCGCCGTCGCGACCTCGCGGTTGAGCGCCTCGACGTTGGTGAAGTCGTCCTCGCTGGCGTGAAGCGCGGGCAAGTTCGCGGTGACCTTGTGCTTCTTGAGGTACTCGACCATGCTGCTGCGCGCGCCGTCGAGCAGCGCCTGGCGGTCGACCTTCTTGTAGAAGTCGGCGGTCAGGTGCCGGTAGCTCAGCACGATCTGCTCGGTCTGCAGCGCGCTCAGCGACGTCGGCGAGGCCGCGGTCGCAGCGGGGACGTGCGCCGTTGCGAGCGCGAGCAGCGCGGCCAGGGCGATGGGGACGAGACGGCGTTTCATGTTCAGTCGGTACTCTTGCTTTCGATGATCTTCTTGGCGGCGCGGAGCTGCGCGTCGTTGGCGGTGTCGATGAGCTGCAGGTCGGGCTTCTGGGTGACCACGACGTCCGGGACGATCCCCTTCTTGTGGATGTCGCGGCCCTTCGGGGTCACGTAGCGCGCGGTGGTGATCTTGAGCGCGCCCTTGTCGGGGAGGGTGTAGAGACTTTGGACGACGCCCTTGCCGAACGTCTTCTCGCCGACCAGCGTGCCGACGCCGTAGTCCTGCACCGCGCCGGCCGTGATCTCGGACGCGCTCGCGGTGTAGCGGTTGACGAGGATCACCAGCGGCTTCGCGTCGATCGTGCGGCCGCTCGCGCTCTTCACGTCGCGCGCGCCGGCGCGGTCGATCGTCGAGACGATCGTCCCCTGCGGGATGAACAGGCTGGAGATGTCGACCGCGGCGTCGAGCAGACCGCCGCCGTTGTAGCGGAGGTCGAGGATGTAACCGTGCACGTTCTTGTGCTTGCCGTCGACGAACGCGCTGCGCACTTCGTCGGCGGAGTTCGAGCCGAAGTCGGAGAGGCGCACGTACTCGATCCCGTCCTCGACCTTCGCGCGAACCGAGGGAACGTGGATCTCGGCGCGCGTCACGCGCACCGTCGCCGGCTCGTCGGTGCCGTGATGGCGCACGGTGAGCGAGACGACGCTGCCCTTCGGGCCGCGGATCGCGCGCTCGACGGCGTCGATCTTCATCCCCATCGTCGACTTGCCGTCGACCGCCAGAATGTTGTCGCCCGGCTTGACGCCGGCCTTGATCGCGGGGTTGCCTTCGATCGGGTTCGCGGTGATCGCGCCGCTCTTCGGATCCTGCTGGATGTAGACGCCGATCCCGCCGAAGTTGCCGCCGCGCAACTGCTCGTCGAGCCCGCTGATCTCTTGCGGCGACAGATAGGTCGTGTACGGGTCGCCCAGGCCGCCGAGCATCCCGATCAGCGCGACCTGCGTGTAGATGTTCTTCGGCGCGAGCGTCGCGTAGCGCGTCTGCACGCTGTTCAGCGTGCGCTCGAGGATGGCGAGGTCGCGGTCGCGGTCGCCGGTCGCGGTGTTCTTCGGAACCTGCGGGTCGGCGACGTTCTTCGCCTTGAGGAACGCGGTGAGCGCCTTCTGCTCGCCCACGACCAGGAGCTGGTCGGCGACGGGCTTGTAGTAGGCGTGCTCGACGCGCTCGTAGGCGAGCGCCAGCATCTGCTTCTGCGGGTCGCCGCGGCCGAGCAGCGTCCCGAGATCGAGGCCGACGACCTGCTGGCCGGCGCCGATGACGATCGGCGGGGCGGCGTCCGGCGCCGCCGCGGCGCGCTCCGCGTAGACGGCGCCGCCGAAGGCGGCGAGCGCCACGACGAGGGCGGCGGACAACAAGCGGGTGCGGGCGGTCAAACGGCGGTCCTTGTACGGTGCGCTGAGCGGCGAGTCGGTACTCCCATAACCCGCGTGATGGGAGCTTTGTTCCATCGCCCCATGACGCTCTAACCGTCTCCGCTCAGTCTGTGAGCCCTCTGTGAGCGGACCCGCTAGCGAAGGTAGCCCATCGGGTCGACCGGGTTGCCGTTGCGCATCACCTGGAAGTGCACGTGCGGGCCGGTCGCGTCGCCGGTCGCGCCGGCGGCGCCGATCGCCTGCCCGCGCTGCACGTCTTGCCCCTCCGAGACGAAGATCTGCGAGAGGTGGCAGTAGATCGTCGAGAGGCCGCCCGAGTGGTCGATCGCCACCATGTTCCCGCAGTCGCCCGCGCTGCGCGCGATGATGACCCGGCCCTCGGCGGCGGCGGCGACCGGGGTCCCGGTCGGGACGCCGATGTCGAGCCCGCGGTGCAGGATCATGCGGTGATAGACCGGATGCATGCGCCAGCCGAACGGCGACGTGATCGGCCCCGAGACCGGCCACATGAGCTGGCCCGGCGCCCGGTCGGGCGGCGGCACGTCGACCCCGGCGAGCCGGGCGGCGCGGCGCGCCTCCTCGCGGCGGCGCTCCTCGTCGAGCTGCTTCTGGCGGATCAGCGCCTCGAGCTCGGCCTCCTCGGCGTCCGAGATCTCGTCGAGCTGCACGACCTCGGCCTGAACGTGGTTCTTCTCGGCGTCGGCAGCGGCGAGCAGTTGCTTGCGCTGGCTCGCCAGCCCGTCGAGCGCGAGCCGCTGGCGACGCGCGTCCGCTTCCTGGCCCTCAAGCTCGGTGCGCAGCCCGAGCAGCCCGGTCTGGATCGCGACGACCTTCGCCGCGTCGCTCTTGCGCGCGCGGATCGTCGCCTCGTTCGCCTTGATCAAATAGCGCACGTCGTTCCAGCGCTCGACGAAGTCGCCGAACGAGCGCGCGCGCAAGAGCACGTCGACGTAGCCGAGATCGCCGTGCTCGTAGGCGTCGACGAGGCGGCGGCTCAGCGCGTCCTCGTGCCGCTTCAGCGTCGCCTTGGCGGCGTCGAGCTGGATCTGGTTCCACGCGAGCTTGCGCTGCGTCGACTTCATGCGCCCGGCGATGTCGCCCAGCCGGCCGTTCACCGTGTCGATGTTGCGGTTCGTTGCGGCGAGCTGCTGCTGAATCGACCCGACCTTCGCCTTGGCCTCTTCGAGCTGGCCCTTCTTGACGTTGAGCTTCTCGTGGACGGCGTGGATGTGCGCCTTCTGCTGCCGGATCTTGTCGTCGATGCGGTTCTTGCTCGACACCGCGCTCGGTGCGAGGGCGACGCCGAGCGCGAGCGCGGCGAGCGTGGTCCGGAGCGCAGCGTTCGCGAGCAGCGGCCGCATCAAGCGCGCAGGTGCCGCCCGACGCTGATCCACGACGCGATCAACCCGACCGCGGCGCCGACCGCCAGCAGTTCGAGGCACAGCGTCAGCTCGTTCACCTTGAACGTGACGAACGCCAGCGTCGCGGCGAGCTTCGGCACCACCTGGTGCTGCGCCAGCGCGAGGACGCCGATCGCGACGCCGGCGCCGAGCACGCCGGCCAGCATCCCTTCGGCGATGAACGGCATGCGGATGTACATGTTCGTCGCGCCCACGAGCTGCATGATCGCGATCTCGCGGCGGCGCGCGAAGACGGTCAGCCTGATCGTGTTCGAGATGACGATCGCGGCCGAGATCGAGAGCAGCGCGATCAGCGCGATCCCGGCGCGGCCGAGCACCGCGGCCGTCTTGAGCAGCTTCTGCACGGTGTCGGCGGCGTAGTCGGTCTTCGCGACGCGCTTGTCCTTCGCGATCCAGGCCGCGACGTTCGGGACGCTGTCCGGATCCTTGACGCGCACCTTGTAGGTGTTGGGAAGCGGGTTGGTCGTCAGCAGCGAGGTGTCGAAGTCCTTGCCGAGGACGTCCTTCATTCGCTTGAGGCCTTCTTTCTTCGGAACGTACGTTGCCGACGCGACGCGCTTGTCCATCGCCAGCTTCGCGGCGAGGTCCTTGGCCTTCGTGTCGTCGACGTCGTCCTTCAGGTAGACGGCGATCTCGATCTGCGAGAGGACGCCGTTGCCGAACGTCTGGATCGTCTCGCGGACGAACAGGAACGCGCCGAGCAGCACGATCGTCACGGCGACCGTCCCGATCGCGGTGAACTGCATGCCGGCGTTGCGGGTGAAGTTCGCCAGAACCTCACCCAGGAAGAACCGCAGTCGCCCCAAGTCCACGGAAATAGTAGCCTCGCTCGTCGTCGTGCAGGATGCGTCCGTGCTCCAGGCGGACGACGCGACGGCGCATGCGGTCGACGACGGCCTGGTTGTGGGTCGCGACCACGACGGTCGTGCCCTTGAGGTTGATGCGCTGGAGCAGCTCCATGATCTCGGTCGTGTTCGACGGATCGAGATTTCCGGTCGGCTCGTCGCACAGCAGGATCTTCGGGTTGCCGACCAGGGCGCGGGCGATCGCGGTGCGCTGCTGCTCGCCGCCCGAGAGCTCGCTCGGGAACATGCGGCTCTTGTGCGACAGCCCGACCAGATCGAGCGCGCGCGGGACCATGCGCATGACGTCCTTGGTGCGCGTCCCGGTCACCTGGAGCGCGAACGCGACGTTCTCCCACACCGTCTTGTGCGAGAGCAGCTTGAAGTCTTGGAAGACGACGCCGATGTTGCGGCGCAAGCGCGGCACTTTACCGCGGCGCAGCGTGTCGACGCGGACGTTGTCGACGTAGACTTCGCCCCCGCTCGGCAGCTCTTCGCGGTACATGAGCTTGAGCAGCGACGATTTCCCGGTCCCCGAGTGACCGACCAGGAAGACGAAACTGCCCTTCTCGATCTCGAGATCGACGTCGTCGAGCGCCCGTGTCCCGTTCGGGTACACGAGCGAAACGCCGCGGAGTCTGATCATGCTTTGGACGGCACTCCGGCGCTGGGTTTCAACAGGTATTGGGCGGCCCGGAGCCCATACCTCCGGTATTGTATGAACTTTGACCTTAGCGACGAGCAGAAAGCGATCCGCGACCTGTGCCGCGAGTTCGCGCGGGACGAAGTCGCGCCGCAGGCCGAGCGCAACGACCGCGAGGAGCGCTTCCCGTACGAGCTGGTGCGGAAGATGGCGGAGCTCGGTCTGATGGGGTTGCCTTTCCCGGAGCAGTACGGCGGAGCCGGCGCCGACACGGTCAGCTACGCGCTCGCCGTCATGGAGATCGCCCGCGCCGACGCCTCGACCGGCATCACGCTGGCCGCGCACGTCTCGCTCGGCGCATCGCCGTTCTATCTCTTCGGCACCGAAAAGCAAAAGGAAGAGTTCCTCGTCCCCCTAGCAAGGGGCGAGAAGCTGTGGGGTTTCGGCCTGACGGAGCCGGGCGCCGGGAGCGACGCGGGCGGGACCGAGACCCGGGCCGAGCTGCGGGACGGCAAGTGGGTCATCAACGGAACCAAGGCCTTCATCACCAACAGCGGGACCGACATGACCGGCGGAACGACGATCACCGCGCTGACCGGCGGCGGCTCGAACGGCCGGCGTGAGATCTCGACGATCATCGTGCCGCAAGACACGCCCGGCTTCACCCGCTCCAAGAAGTACAAGAAGATGGGCTGGCGGGCGTCCGACACGCGCGAGCTCTCCTTCGCCGACGCCGCCGTCCCCGAGGAGAACCTGCTCGGCGAGCGTGGCCGCGGGCTGAAGAACTTCCTGGAGATCCTGGACGGCGGCCGGATCTCGGTCGCGGCGCTCTCGGTCGGGCTCGCGATGGGCGCCTACGACGAGGCGTACAAGTACGCCAAGGAGCGCCGGCAGTTCGGCCAGGCGATCAGCAAGTTCCAGGCGATCCAGTTCAAGCTGGCCGACATGCTGACGGAGATCGAGCACGGCAAGCTGATGGTGCTCAAGGCGGCGTGGGAGAAGGACGCGGGCCGGCCGTTCGAGCTCACCGCGTCGCTGGCGAAGCTGTTCTCCGGCGAGGTCTCGCACCGCGTGGTGAACGAGGCGCTGCAGATCCACGGCGGCTACGGCTTCATGGACGAGTACCCGATCTCGCGCATGTACCGCGACCAGAAGATCAACGAGATCGGCGAGGGGACGAACGAGGTCCAGCGCCTCGTCATCGCCCGCCAGATCGGGCTTTAGGCGCGTGTCCCGCGTTCAGACCTTCTTCACGACTTTCCGACAGGGTGCGCACATGAGCAAGTACGCCGCAGCAGCGCTGATCGCGCTGGCCGTCATCGCCGCCGTGGCCTTCGTCGGCGTCCGGCACGCCTACGCCCACCTCGAGCGAGGCGCTGCCGCGCCGGAGTTCACGCTGCAGGCGGCCCGGGGCGGCGACGTCGAGACGGTCGGTCTCAAGGCCGCGCTCGCGAAGGGGCCGGTCGTGCTCTACTTCTTCCCGAAGTCGTTCACGTCGGGCTGCACGGTCGAGGCGCATCTGTTCTCGGAGCACATCGCCGACTACAAGAAGCTCGGCGCGCAGGTCATCGGCGTGAGCGGCGACGACATCGAGACGCAGAAGAAGTTCTCGGCGCAGGAGTGCCGCTCGGCGTTCCTCGTCGCCTCCGATCCCGGGCTCGCGGTCGCGAAGAAGTACGACGCCTCGCTCGCCCCGGGCTACGCGAACCGCACCAGCTACGTCATCGCGCCGGACGGCACGATCGTCTACTCGTACACGAGCCTCGATCCGTCGAAGCACGTCGACAACACGCTGGACGCGCTGAAGACCCTGGCTTCGAAGAAGTAGCCGTCCCGGCCGAGGCGGGTATCTACGGCCCGTGGAGGTCGGCTGGCCGAGCGAGCTGTTCTTGATCCGGCACGCGCAGAGCGCGGGCAACGTCGCACGCGACGCGGCGCTGGCCGCGGGCGCGCTGAGCATCGAGATCCCGACGCGTGACTGCGACGTGCCGCTCTCGGAGCTCGGGGAACGGCAGGCGGCGGCGCTCGGGACGTGGTGCGCGCGCAACCTGAAGCCGATCGACGCGGTGCTCGCGTCGCCGTACGTGCGCGCGCGGCAGACGGCCGAGATCGCGCTGCGCGCCGCCGGCTGGACGGTGCCGATGACGCTCGACGAGCGGCTGCGCGAGAAAGAGTTCGGTTCGCTCGACCGGCTGACGCGCAGCGGAATCGAGCAGCGCTTCCCCGAGCAGGCCGAGCTGCGGCGCGCCGTCGGAAAGTTCTACTACCGCCCGCCGGGCGGCGAGAGCTGGACCGACGTCATCCTGCGCCTGCGCAGTCTGGTCGATTCGGTGACGCGCGAGTACGCGAACTGCCGCGTCGCGATCGTCTCGCACCAAGTGATCGTGCTGTGCTTCCGCTATCTGTTCGAGAAGCTCACCGAGGAGCAGTTGCTGGCGATCGACGCGGCCGGCGACGTGGCGAACTGCTCGGTGACGACGTACCGCTTCGATCCCGCGCGCAGCGCGCTGACGCTCCAGGCGTACAACGTCGTCGCGCCGATGGAAGAGGCCGGCGAGCCGGTCACGCGCCGCCCGGACGTCCCGCTTGCCCGATAGCACCGCGATCGACGAGGCGCTGCTGCGGTCTTGGCCGCTGCCGCAGCCGGGCGACGGCGGAAAGGACGAGCGCGGGCGGATCCTCGTCGTCGCCGGCGCGCCGCAGATGCCGGGCGCCGCGATCCTGTGCGCGACCGCGGCGCTGCGCGCCGGCGCGGGGAAGCTGCAGATCGCGACGTGCCGTTCGGTCGCCGCGCTCGTCGGCGCCGGCGCGCTCGAGTCGCTCGTCGTCGCGCTCGAGGAAACCGAGTCCGGTGCGATCGCGCTGAGCGCGGCCGGCGAGATCGCGGAGCGCGCGAACAAGGCGGACGCGCTGGTGATCGGCCCCGGTTTGGTCGACGAGCGCGCGTCGGCGGCGCTGATCGAAGCGGTCGCGGCGAAGCTCGAGGTACCGGCCGTGATCGACGCGGCCGCGCTGGCCTGCTTCGCGCAGACCGCCGGCGTGATCGCGCACCTTGGCGGCCGCGCGATCCTGACGCCGCACGCCGGCGAGATGGCGACGATGCTGCGCCGCGAGCGTGAGGAGATCGAAGCGGAGCCGGAGCGCTGCGCGCGCGAAGCGGCTCGCGCGTTCAACGCGGTGGTCGCGCTCAAGGGCGCGACCACGTACGTCGCCGCTCCGGACGGCGCGCTCTACCGCAACGAGCACGGCGACGCCGGGCTGGCGACGTCGGGCTCGGGCGACGTCCTGGCCGGGATCATCGGCGGTCTGCTCGCACGCGGATCCGCGCCGTTGCACGCGACGGCCTGGGGCGTCTACCTCCACGCCCGCGCCGGCTCGGTTCTCTCGAAACGCATCGGGCTGGGATTTCTGGCGCGCGAGCTGCCGGTCGAGATACCGCCGCTGATGCGCGAGCTGAGCGGCTGAGCGGCGCCGTTCTTTTCACCGGCCGTGCATCAACGGCACGGCGGCGAATTGGCGTTCGAGTGCTTCGGCCAGCTCGGGCTCGGCGATTTCGTCTTTGAAGCCCGTCCACGTTTCGCGCAAGCGGGTCACGAGGTCGTCGGCGACGATCAGCGTTCTCTTCGGCGACAGTTCCGCGCGTTGGGCGAAAGCCCGCAGAACGGATCGGTCGATGCGCTCGAAAGCCCGTTCGCCGGCGACCGGCAGCGAGAGACCCGCGTTCGGATAGTAGCGTCGCGTACACACATAGTCATAGAGCGGAGAGAGACGGGCGTTGTGTCCGTCCGGGTAGATCAGCGCCCAGTTTTTCAGGTGCATGTCGTTGTTCCCGATGCAGATGCCGAAGACGAGCCGGCGCACGAACTCGTCGGTGTCCTCGCTCGGGCACAGCGTGGTGACGACGTTCGCGATCCAATGCGTCGATTTGTTCTCGTATTTCTCGGCCGGCGGCTGATCCGCGACTTGGTTGAGGTCTTCCACGTGGACGCGCGATCCGTCCGAAAGACGGTCGAAACGGGAGATCGCGTACGTGACGCGAGGCTCGTCCGAACGAAGGGCCGGAAGGTCCTCCGGAAGCCCTTCGACGCGGTCGAGCCCGACGAGCCGGACGCGCGGTACGTCGAGACCGATCTTCGTCGCGAGAGACATCATCGCGAACTCGTTTTCGGGCAGCCTGGGCCAAGCGTTCGCGGGGAGCTTCACGATCCACGAGCCGCCCATGCCGTGGACGGGGATCGTCACGCGTTCGGCAACGACGCCGGCGCTGAACTTCAGTTGCACGCCGGCGAGGGAGAACTGCAGCGGACGCGTCTCTTCGGCGGCCGGTGCGCTTGCGGTATCGCGTGCCTCCTCCGGCGGTTCGGTCATCAGGTCGCGCACGATCACCGCGCCCGGGAGATCGCTTCCGAGAGCCCGCAAGAACGGAAAGTCGCGCGTTCGCTTGATCCCGTTATGGCGAGCGAGGATCGAACGAAGCAGCGTGTCCTCTTCCGGCAGCAGGTTCGCGAAGAACGGTGGAGCGACGCGATGGGTTCTGGGAATGGCGCGGCGCGGTGCGCCGCTCGGCCCGATGAAGCTTTGGCTCAGCACCGGACGGGCGAGACCGTCAACGTACGATTCCTCGAATGCGAAGATGTTGTAGTCGCCCGCTATGTTCGTGATCGTCCCGACGCGCTGATCGGCGAGCCAGACGCCGAGTGCTCCCGGCATCAGGCGAAGCGGCCGCGCTCGGCGTCGTGATCCGCGTCGGTCGTCGACAGAATGCCGCGGACCGAGGGGACCAGCTCTTTCGGAACCAGGATCGGCTCGAGCTTCAACTCGCGCGCGATGTCCAGCAAGGTCGACACCCGAAGATCGGCGCCGTGCTCGATCCGGGACAGGTTTGAGACGGACATGCCGAGCCGGGCAGCAAGAGCACCCTGGGTTACGTTGCGCTCATGCCGCCGCTTGCGGATTATCGCCCCGAAGTCGCTCGCCGACTCTACTTGCCTCATATGCGAACATTATAAGAGAAGTTCCTATATAAAGCAACCAACGCAGGGCTGGAAACTTACTTTATATCGGAAGTTGACTCAATATGTTCTCAGCTTTAGGAAGCATTGCAAGCGCTACGCTTCGATAACGGCGGGAATCGCCGACAGCTCGATTCGCGTTGCGCCCGCCCTTGCGGCGGCGATCGCAAGCTCCGGGCTGGTCGTGAACAGGATGCACTGAGCGTCGAGGGCGCCCTGGACCAGGACGGGCAGGCAGCGCGCAATCCGGGCGGCGTCCCAGAACGCGAACGGGTCATCGAGCAGCACCGGCGGCGTCTCGAACCCTTCGGAGAACATGCGCGCCGTCGCGAAGCGGACGACGAGCGCGATTTGATCCCGCGTGCCGGCCGAGAGCGTCTCGAGCTCCTCGATCGCGCCGGTTTCCGGGACGCGCGCGCGGATCGCGAGCGTCGCCGGGTCGACGCGGATCTCGCCGTAGCGGCCGGCCGTGAGCGCGCCGAGCACGCCGGCGCCGTACTCTTCCAGCCGGCGCGCGAAGGCGCGGTGCGCCTCTTCCTTGCGCGCGTCGATCGCAGCGCGCGCGAGCTTGACGGCGCGGTCGAAGGCTTCGAGGCGGGCGATCTCGGCGCGTGTCTGCGATAGCGCCTCGTCGAGCACCGCGACCTCGGCGACGCTCTCTTCGCCGGCGCGCAGCTCGCCTTCGAGGCTCGCCACGAGGCGTTCGGCTTCTCGCGCGCGGGCGTCGAGGTCCGCGCGCTGTCTTTCGAGCATGCGCAGCGTTTGCGGGTCGTCCTCAGCCGCCGGTTCGGCACCGCTCGCGACGAGCGCGTCGAGCTCCGCGTGAAGCCCGAACTCGTCGTCGCCGCGCAGGATGTTGTCGCGCTGCATCGCCAGCATAGCCAGGCGCGCGTCGAGACCGTCACGCTCGCGGCGCCGCGCGGCGCTCTCGCGCACCGTCTTGCGGCGAACGTCGCGATCACCGTGCACATCAGGGATGAGTGCGTCGGCGAGATCGTCGAAGCGCCCGGCTTCAGACAGTGCCGCGCCGCGCGCGGTGCGCGCGCGCGACTCGGCCTTGCGGGCGCTCTGCTCGCGTGCGGTCAAGGCGATGAAGCGCTCGCGGCGGCGCGCCAGCTCGCCGACCGACGCGATGCCGAGCGGTGCGAGGACGCGCGCGACCGCCCCGGCGGCGAGTTGCTCGTCGGCGAGCGCGGCGTCGGCGATGCGCTGCTTCGCGTCGGCTTCCCGCCGGCGCGCTTCGCGCGAGCGCGCGCGGCGTGAGGCGGCCAGGGCCAACACCGCGGCCACGACGCCGAGCACCGCAGTCCAGGCCCACAGGTGCGCGATCGCCACGCCGGCATCCGCCGCCGTTCCGATGAGCGCGGCGAGGGTGAGCGCGGTGGTCGCCGTGCCGCCTCCGTGGTCGTCGCGGCGGGCGGTCGCGGCGTCGTTCGCCGCTGCGGCCGAACGCGCGTGCGCGGCCTCCGCTTGCGCCGCCGCCGCGCGCAGCGCCATGAACGCGTCGTCGTCGAGCGTGCCGGCGTCGCGGCGGCGTTCGTCGAGCTCGCGGCGTTCGGTCTCGGTCAGCGCTTCCTCGGCCACGTCGCGCGCAGCAGCCTCGGCGACGCTCTCCGAGGAACGCCACGAAAGGTACGCGTCTTCGAGCGCGGAGACGCGCTCGGCGGTGAACGGGGCGACGTCGTCGAACGCCGCGCGCGCCGTCTGCAGCGCCGCGAACTCCGCGCGGTACTCCTTGAGCGCGTCGAGCCGCGCGCGAACGTGCGCCGCGCGCAGCGCGCGCGCGCGCCGTTCCACCTCGACGGCCGCCGCTGCGTCGCGGTCGCGCTTTCCGCGCGCGCCGGCAATCTGTTCGCGCAGCGACGACAGCCGGTCGAGCGCCGCGCGCGCGTCGTTCGCGGCCTGCGACTGCTGCGCTTCGAGATCGCGCAGCTTGCGCAACGGAATGTTCTTGTGCGCGCGGTCGGTGCCGACGAAGCGGCGCTGCGCGTCGTCGAGCCGCGCGAGCGCGCCGGCTGCGGCGTCTTCTTTCGGCCCGCCGCCGAGCGCGTGCGCGAGCGCGGTCGAGACGTCCGTCGCGCAGGCTGCATCGAGCGCGACGGCGCGCTGTCGCGCGCAGGCGGTCTGCAAGAAGACGTCGAGCGAGATGCCGAGGTGCGCCTCGCCGGGGTTGAGCGTCTTGCCTTTGCCGAGCCGTGCGGCCGCGTCGGCGCCGTCGGCGTCGAAGACGCGAACGCCCTTCGTGTCGCGCTCGTACGCGCGATGCACTTCCCACGTCGCGCCGTCCGACGTCTCGTACGTCAGCGCGGTCGCGTACGCCGTGCCGGTCCACGGGCGCCAGCGGTCCTTCTCGCCGCGCTGCAGCCCGTACAGCGCCGCGACGATGGCTGCGGCCAGCGTCGACTTGCCGGCCTCGTTCGGGCCGACCACGACGTTCAGACCGGGTGCGAACGCGAACGTGCGGTCGGCCAGGCGCCCGAACCCGTCGACGCGCAGCGACCGCAGTCTCACGGGCGCAGCTCCGTGCCCGCGAACGCGCCGACCGCGTAGCGCAGCGCCGCGCGCGCGTCGGCATCGCCGGCATCGGCCAGCGCGAGCAGATCGGCGACCGCGCGGCCGCGCACGTTCGGCTCGCGCGCGATCGCGGCGTAGTCGGCGGCGACGGTTTCGTCGACGAGCTCGAGCGCGCCGACGAAGCCGCCGAAGCGGTCGGCGATCAGATCGCGGTCGACGCGCGTCCCCGGCGCGATCGTCCCGTGCAGGCGCACGCGCAGGAAGTCGTCGCGGCCGTGCGGCGTCAGCGCGTGCTCGAGCGCCGCGAGCACGAAGTGCTCGCTCGCCGCATCGTCGAGCGCGACGTCGACGTCGATCAGACGCGTGCGCGCCAGCTCGACCGGCTCGAGCGCGACGCAGCCGTTCTCGACCGTGACGACCAGCGCACCGTGCGTCCCGCGCTCGCCGAACTTGATCGGCTCGGGCGAGCCCGGATACGCCAGCCGCGGCGTCGCGGCGGCATCGCGCACCACCGCGCCGCCGTGATAGTGCCCGGCGAGCGCGCAGGTCGCGCCGCTCGCGACGATCTCGGCCAGCGTGAACGGCGCGGTGGCGCGCTTCCCGGGCGGGCAGCGGTCCTCGTCGCTGCCGTGGACGAGCGCGATGCGGACGCCCGTGCGGTCGAAGCGCGCGCCGGCGAACGGCCGGCCCGGCTCGGCCGGTGCGTGGCCGAAGCCGTAGATCGTCACGTCGCCGGCGAGCGGGTACGCCGCCCATGCCGGCTCGGCGAAGACGTGCACGTTCGCCGGCCGGTCGTCGCGCGCGTAGAGCGCGCGAGCGGAGTACGGGTCGTGGTTCCCCGGCGCGATGAAGACCGGTCCGCCGAACCGCGCCAGCTCCGCGAACACGAAGCGCGCCGTCTGCGGGACGGCGCGTTCGGCTTCGTAGAGATCGCCGCCGATCGTCAGCGCGTCGGCGCGGCGCTCGAGCGCGAGGTCGACGACGCGGGCGAACGCGTCGGCCAGCGCCGCGCGCCGCCGCGCGCCCCCGCGCACCTCCGTGAACGCCGTCTCCAAGTGGACGTCGGCGGCGTGAACGATCGTGATCTTCCCGCCCATTGCGCACGTCTGTTCGACGGGCGCGCGCGAGACGCTTTCCGCTAGCGGCGGTTTTCCGCCAAGATCTCGCGCAGGCGCGGCTTTTCGACTTTGCCCATCGCGTTGCGCGGCAGCGCGGCGATCGGATAGAGATGTTTGGGCACCTTGAAGCTCGCGAGGCGCTCGCGCAGCGTCGCGAGCGCCGTTTCGGCGTCGAAGCCGTCGTCGGTCTCGACGAACGCGACCGGGATCTCGCCGCGCGCGGGATCGGGCTGACCGACGACCGCCGCGGCGCGAATACCGGGCACGCGCAGCAGCTCGTCCTCGACCTCGATCGGGTAGACGTTGAACCCGCCGCTGATCACGAGCTCCTTGAGCCGGCCGTTGATGACGTAGCCGCGCTCGGGATCGAAGCTCGCGAGGTCGCCGCTCTTGTACCAGCGCCGTCCCTCCGCATCGGTGACGAACGCCGCGTCGCTCGCCGCCTCGTTGCGCCAGTAGCCTTTGAACACGTTAGGCCCGTGCACGAGGATCTCGCCCGCGCCGCCCGGCTCGATCTCGGCGCCGGTCGACGGATCGGCGAGCCGGACGTCGACGCGCGGCAGCGGAAAGCCGACGGTCCCCGCGTGCCGCGCGGCGTCGTAGCGGTTGCTGAGCGCGAAGCCGAACTCGGTCGAACCGTAGCGCTCGAGGATCGAGACGCCGAAGCGGCGCGCGAACTCCTCGTGCACGCTCGCCGGCAGCGCCGCCGAGCCCGACACGAACAGCCGCACGCGGTCGAAGCGCGTCTCCGCGCCGGTCTGCTCGAGGATGCGCACGTACATCGTCGGCACGCCGAAGAACATCGTCGCCTCACCGGCCGCGAGCGCCGCGACGACCGACGGCGCGTCGAAGCGCTCGCGTACCAGCACGCGTCCGCCCGCGACCAGCGTCCCGTTCAATCCGGCACCGAGGCCGTGCACGTGGAACAGCGGCAGCGTCAACAGCAGCACGTCGTCCGCGGTCCAGTGCCAGGCCTCGACCAGCGACTCGCCGATCGCCGCCAGGTTGCCGTGCGTGAGCATCGCGCCCTTGGAACGGCCCGTCGTTCCGCTGGTGTAGATCAGGATCGCGACGTCGTCCGCTTGCGGCGGCGGCGGATCGGCGAGCGGCGCGACCGACGCGTCGTGCGCCCAGCGCTCGATGTCCGCGAGTTGCACGACGCTGTGGCCGTCGTGCGGCGCGACGAACTGCGCGCTCTGTTCCGAGACGCACACCACCGACGGCGTGGAGTCGGAGAGAATGTGCTCGAGATCCGACGTTCGGTAGAGCACGTTGACCGTGACGACGGTCGCGCCGGCGCGCAAGCCGCCGAGGTAGGCGTACACGAACCCCGGCCGGTTCTCGGCGTAGATCGCGAGCCGGTCGCCGGCGCGCAGCCCGGCTTCGCGCAGGCGCGCCGCGACGCGCAGCGAGGCGTCGCGCAGCGCGCCGTACGAGACGCCGTCGAGCGCCGGCGCGCCCGGGCGGGCCGCGGCGTGCGCGTCGAGCGCGTCGAGCACCGAACGCATCACGCCGCCCCGGCCGCCGCTAGGTCAGGTACCGGCTGAACCACGCCAGCGTGCGCGTCCAGGCGTCGGCCGCCGCGCTCGCGACGTAGCTCGAGCGCGTGTCGTCGAAGAACCCGTGGCCTGCTTCATCGTAGATTTTGACGTCGTTCGGCACCGACAGCCGCCGGAACATCGCGCGAACGTCGTCCGGCTTGATCGACGTGTCGCGCCCGCCGAAGCTGCCCATGAGCGGCGTCGTGATGCGGCTGGTGAAGTCGAACGTCGCGGGCGTCGTCGGGTCGTCGGGCTTCGTCCCGGGACGGACGCCGCCGTAGAACATCGATGCGGCGTCATAGGCCTTCGAGTCGATGATCTGCTGCAGCACGATCCCACCGCCCATGCAGAACCCGGTGAGGCCGATCGCGCCGTCGCGCGCTTGCGTGTGGATCCAGTCGTGGGCCGCCAGCGCGTCGCTGGTCACGAAGCCCTGCGCGGTCATCTGCGCCGCGAACTTGGTGAACGGCTGATAGTCGGTCTCGCCGTCGCCGCTCGGCGCGTTCAGCCGGTCGTAGAGGTTCGGCGCGATCGCGATGTAGCCGTTCTTCGCGTAGCGGCGCACGACGTCGCGCAGCGTCGCGTCGACGCCCCAGATGTGCTGGATGACGACGACGCCCGGCGTCGTCGCCTTGACGCCGCGCCGCGGGAGCGCGGCGTACGCGCCGATCGAGCCGCCGGCGGACGGCGTCAGCTTCGGCCGCGTGACGACGATCGCCGGATCGTCCTCGGCGACGATCGGCGGATGCGGCTTGCCGAAGCCTTCGGTCTGCGCGGCCGCCGTGACGGGCGCCGCCGCGACCAGCGCCGTCGCCGCGCCGAACGAGACGAAGCCACGCCGCGAGAACTCCGCCTTCGTCGCGTTGACCGGGTCGGTCTGCTCGGTTTCGCTGCTCATCGTGACACGTCGATCAGGTGTAGAGATGACCGCACGCGGTGGTGCGCGCGTTCGCCTGGTTCGCGGAGAAGACGACGACGTTGTAGTTCCCCGACAGCAGCTTGTCTCCGGGCGCGTCGACGGTCGAGATCGAGCCGCCGTTGCGCATGTCGCTCAGGAAGTACTGCGGCTTCGCGGCGAGATCGTCGCACGACGGCCCGCGATAGATGCGGACCGACTGCACGCGCCCGAGCGGGGTGCCTTTCAGCTCGACCACCAGGCGCGTCTTCGCACCGCGGCGGAAGAGCGTCACCGTCCCCACTTGGCCGGAGTTGTTGACCTGCTCCATCCCGCGCTGCTCGCCGGCGCCCGGGTCGCCGGGATACGACTGACCGTACGCGGCGGCGCCGGTCGTGAGCAGGGCCGCGGCCAGTGCGGCGGCGAGTCGCTTCATGAAGCCTCCTCGAGTGCGCGAATGCGAGTCCGACATGCTGCGACCCGCGATTCCGGCGCTCCTGGCGCGCCAGGACCGCGGTTCGCCGCGGAAGCGGCAGCCCTGGACCGGTCGAGCTGGTTCGCGCGCGCTAGTGGAAGTTCCGGGCGCGCACGTTCTCGGCGGCGCCGTGGGCGTCGAGCGGCCAGCAGCGCTTCATGATCACGTCGACGCAGCCGTATTCTTTCTGCAGCACGCCTTCGACGATCAGGCACTGCGAGCCGCGGATCGTGCGGCGGTTGCGCTCGTAGACGTCGGGGCGCACGATCACGTTCACCAGCCCGGTCTCGTCCTCGATCGTCAGGAAGACGAAGCCCTTCGCGGTGCCGGGGCGCTGGCGCGTGATGACGAGCCCGCCGATCTTGCAGACGAGGTTCTTCGGCATCGCGGCGAGCCGGTTCGCCGCGAGCACGTTCTGCGCGTCCAGGAACGGCCGCACGTGCGCGATCGGCTGCACGTCGCTGACGCCGGTCGCGTTGATGTCGAGGGTCGTGCGCTCGATCGGCGTCAGCGGCAGCAGCGCGGGCTCGGGCTCGTTCTCGATCTCCATCGCGCGGCCGAGCTCGCCGCGCGCCTCGCGCTCGTCGAGGCCGCGCAGCGCCCACATCGCCTCGCGCCGCGTCGGGTACCACGGCGCGAACGCGCCGGCGGCCGCGAGGTTCTCCAGCGCGTCACGCTCGAGCCCGGTGCGGCGCGCGAACTCGACGAGATCGCCGAACTCGCGCGGCGCGGAGCCTTCCTCTCCGTACGCCAGCGTACGCTCGAGGCGGTTGCGCTGCACCTCGCCCATCCCGCGCACGAGGTGGAAGCCGAGCCGCAGCGCGCCGTCCTTGTCGACGAAGCTCCACCACTCGCTCTCGTTGACGGCGATCGGCTTGACGGCCACCCCGTGCCGCCGCGCGTCGTTGACCAGCACTTCGGTCGAGTAGAAGCCCATCGGCTGCACGTTCAGGATCGCCGCGCAGAAAATCGCCGGTTCGTGGCATTTCACGTACGCCGAGGCATAGGCCAGTAGTGCAAATGAGGCGGCGTGCGACTCCGGAAAACCGTAGTCCGCGAAGCCTTCGAGCATGTGGTAGAGCTTGTCGGCATCCTCACGCGGGATACCGTTATGCACCATTCCTTCCACAAGCCGTGGATAAAGTTCGATCATCCGCTCGCGCGAGCGCTTGTGCCCCATCGCGCGCCGCAAGCGGTCGGCCTCGCCGGCCGAGAATCCGGCGGCTTCCATCGCCATGCGCATCCCCTGCTCTTGGAAGAGCGGGACGCCGAGCGTTCTCTCCAAGATCGGCTTGAGCTTGGGGTGCGGGTAGGTCACCGGCTCGAGCCCGTTGCGGCGGCGCAGGAACGGGTGGATCATGTCGCCTTGGATGGGTCCCGGGCGGATGATCGCGACCTGCATGACGATGTCGTAGAAGCAGGCCGGCCTCAGCCGCGGCAGCATCGACATCTGCGCCCGCGACTCGACCTGGAAGACGCCGATCGAGTCGGCGCGCTGCAGCATCTCGTACGTCGGCCGGTCCTCGGCCGGGACGTCGTTGAGCGACAACGGCGGCCGTTCGGGATAGCGCCGCCGGTGCAGCGCGAAGGCGTCGCGCAGCAGCGAGAGCATCCCCAGGCCGAGCAGGTCGATCTTGATCAGACCCAGGTCGGAGAGATCGTCCTTGTCCCACTGCACGATCGTGCGGTCGCGCATCGTCGCCCACTCGACCGGCGCGACCTCGATCAGCGGCGAGCGGGTGATCACCATCCCGCCGCTGTGGATCCCCATGTGGCGCGGGAAGCCGTCGACGCGGCGGCAGATCTTCATCAGCAGCGCGCCGAGCCCGCCGCCGACCGGCCCGCGGATGTGTGCGTCCGGATCGGCGCCGAAGTCCTTGGGCGTGTCGCCGCCGCGCGAGGCGAGGACGTTCGAGCCGGCGTCGAGGTCGCGCCGTTTCGCCACCGAGTCGGGGAGCGTCTCGCCGTCGGCGTCGGCGGTGCCGAGCGCGCCGGCGAGCGACTCGCGCGCGTCGTACTCGCGCACGATCTGATCGACCTGGCCCAGCGTGAGCCCGAGCGCCTTCCCGACGTCGCGGATCGCCGAGCGCGTGCGGTACGTGATCACTTCCGCCGCCATCGCGGCGTGCTCGCGGCCGTAGCGCTCGTAGACGTACTGGATCACCGACTCGCGGTCTTGGTGCGCGAAGTCGATGTCGATGTCGGGGACCTCGCCGCGCTCCTCGCTCAGAAAGCGCTCGAACAGCAGCCCGCTCTTGACCGGGTCGACCGCGGTTATCCCGAGCGCGTAGCAGACCGCCGAGTTCGCCGCCGAGCCGCGCCCTTGCGCGAGCACGCCCAGCCGCTTCGCCGCATCGGCGATGTCCCACACGACCAGGAAGTAGCCGGCCAGATCCATTCGCGCGATGATGCCGAGCTCGTACTCGAGCTGCCGCTCCACCTTCGGGTCGAGCGGCTGCGGATAGCGTTCCTGCGTGCCCGCGTAGACGAGCGTGCGCAGATACGACTGCGCCGAGGTCTCGCCGCCGGGGATCGGGTAGAGCGGAAACTCTCCGTGCAGCTTGTCGAGCCGGAACGTGCAGCGCTCCGCGACCGCGACGGTGTTCGCGATGGCCAGCGGAAACTCGGCGAACAGGCGCGCCATGCGCTCCGGTGATTTGAGGAAGTGCTCGTGGTTCGGGCGCAGCAGCGTCCCCGCGCTCTGCAGCGGCGTGCCGTACTTCACGCAGGTCAGCACGTCGCAGAGCTGCGCGTCGGCGCGCGTTGCGTACGCGACGCCGTTGGTCGCGACGTACGGCACGTCGAGCTTCATCGCCAGCCGCACCAGCGCTCGGATCAGCGCCGGATCTTCGGGCCGCATGTGGTGCTGCAGCTCGAGGAAGAACCGGCCCGGGAAGAGGTCGCGCAGCCGCGCGCCGAGCGCGACCGCCGCGTCGGTGTCGCGCCGCAGCAGCGCCTTCTCGACCAGTCCGTTGCGCCCGCCGGAGAGCGCGATCAGCCCGGCGGTGCGGCCCTCGAGGTCGTCGAGCCGCAGCCGCGCGTCGCGCTTGCGGCCACGGAGCTGCGCCCGCGAGATCGCGTGGGCCAGGTTGGCGTAGCCGGTCCTGTCCTCGGCGATCAGGACCAGCCGCGGCGTGTCGGTCGGGACCTCTTTGGCGGGGCGGGCCGGGCGGCTGGCCCGGATCGGCTCGGGCGCCGTCGTCTCCAAGCTCAGCTCGGCCCCGCACAGCGCCGCGAACTCGGGGTGCGGGACGGCGGCCTTGGCGAACCGGACCGCCCCGTACAGCCCGTCCCGGTCGGTCAGCGCGATCCCGCGCAGCCCCAGCCGGCGGCCGTGCTCGACCAGCTCCTCAGGATGCGTGGACCCTTCCAGGAAGCTGAAGTTCGACCAGCAGTGGAGCTCGGCATACTCGGGCACCGCAGACATCGGAATGACAGTATACCGAACAGACGTTCGATTTCCGGCCGCCGCCGATCGCTTCATGCTGTCGAAGCGCACCATACGGTGCAAGCACGCCGGCCGACGCTTCTTCGGGCATGCGACTATGCCGACATTGTCATATGACTATGTTGACACAGTCATGCGACTATCTCAAAATAGTCGTATGGCAACGCGGGAGGACAGTCTCTTCGGCTCGGGACTGCGGGAGCGCGTGCTCAAGCTGCTGGTTATGGTCGAGCCGGCTTACCCGCGCCAGATCGCTGTTCTCCTCGACGAGCACTTGATCTCCGTACAGAACGCGGTCGCGGCGCTCCAGGAGCTTGGCGTCATCGCCTCACGGCTCGTCGGTCGAACGCGGCTCGTGGAACTGAACCGCAGATGGTATGCCGCAGCAGAACTGCGGGCGCTTCTAGAACGTCTCGCTGCCGCCGATTCGCAGATCGTCCGGATCGCCGCAGGAGCGCGCCAACGCCCGCGCCGACCCGGTAAGCCGATATGATCGAATCCGGGATGTCGTTGATCGACGGGGCGTTCGTCGTCTGTACCGCGCTGGACGAGGTCGGCATCACTGCAGTCCTTTGCGGTGGAAGCGCGGCGACGTACTATGCTCCGGCTGCATACATGTCGGCGGACAACGACTTCGTCATGACCGTCGACATGCCGCGCCGCGACATATCGGCTATCGTCGCGCCGCTCGGTTTTCGTGAAGAAGGTCGAATCTACGTCAACGAAGCGGTCGCATGGACACTCGATTTTCCCCGTGGTCCGCTTGCGATCGGCCGCGATGTTGTGACCGCTTGGGACACAGTACGGCAAGGGGACAGGCTCCTTCACGTGATCAGCGCGACGGACTCTGTCCGCGACCGCTTCATGCACTATTTTGCATGGAACGACTATTCCGTTAACGCAAGCCGTCGCGGTTGCGAAAGCCCAACACAGGCTCGTCGACCTTGAAGCGTTTCGTGCGTGGGCCGCAGCGGAAATCCGAGAGACGCCGGTCTACGACGGTGCTAGAGTGGAAGCGTTCTTCCAAGCGTTGGAAGCAGAACTTTGATCACTCCGCGACGTTCGGTTTGATTTCGCCGAAGCGGCCGGCTCGGAAGTCGTCGAAGGCGCGCTGGATCTCGTCGATCGTGTTCATCACGAACGGGCCGTAGCGGACCATCGGCTCGTTGATCGGGCGCGCGCTCAGCAACAGCGCTTCCAGCGGCTGCGGGCCGGCGTTCTCGAGCGCGATCGTGTCGCCGTCGTCGGCGAAGACCGCGTAGTCGCCGCGGCGCAGCTCGCGGTCGCCGACGCGCCCGGGGCCGCCGCCGAACACGTACGCCGTGGCGGTCCATCCGCGCGGAACCGGCTGCTCGACGCGCGCCCCGGGCGCCAGCGTGACGTGCACGTATGACCAAGGCGTCACCGTGTGGACCGGCCCCGTTACGCCGAACGCCTCGCCGGCCAGCACGCGCGCGGTCACGCCCTCAGACGGGTGCGCGACCGGGATCGTCGCCGCGGGCACGTCCTTGTACGCGGGCGCGAGCGCCTTGTCGGCCTTCGACAGGTTCACCCAGATCTGGAAGCCGTGGCGCTGGCCGCCGGTGCGCAGGAACTCCTCGCTCGGCATCTCCGAGTGCACCAGCCCCGTGCCGCCGAGCATGTACTGCGCGTCGCCGGCTTTGAGCACGCCGTGGTTCCCGTGCGAGTCCAAGTGCTCCATCTCGCCGGCGATCAGGTACGTGATGAGCTCGAAGCCCTTGTGCGGGTGGTCCGGCGCGCCTTCGGCTTCGCCGGGGGCGTGATCCATCGGGCCCATCTCGTCGAGGAGCAAGAACGGATCGACCTGCTCGACCGCGCCGGTCGGGATCGGGCGGTGGACGAGGAAGCCGCCGCCTTCGAGGGTCGCGACGGCGGGGATCACGCGGGCGAGCGAGCGGGTGGTGCGGCTCGTGGTCGAGGTGGACATATCGCACTTACTAACAGTAGCCGAACCGGAAAGGCTGCACCGCGCCGGCGGGTGCTAGCGTCGCGGGGCGGCGGCTAGCTTCGCAGCCGGGCGGCGGGGCGGGGCGCTAGGGCTGCGAGTCGCCGGTCAGCCTCATCGCCAGGCGGACCTGGTGCTCGGGCTCGCCCGCATTCGCCGCGGTGTGGACGGCGCCGCTCGCCTCGAACGAGACCGGCACGACTTTGAAGGCGTCGTAGAGCAGCCGGCCGTGATAGTCGGCGAGCTCGGCGCACAGGTCCAGCTTCCGCGTGAACGCGATGTCCAGCCGGCCTCCGCCGGCGGTGCGCACGACGCGGAAGCGGGTCTGGTGCCGGGCGCCGTCGCCGGTCAGCCCGTCCGCGCCCCACTCGTCGCCGCGGCCGTTACCGGTATCGGCACGTCCGCGCGTTCGCGCTACGTCGGGTCCGGCGGGGAGCCGAGCGCCGCGGCGATGAGCGGGCGCATGCGCGCAAGCGGATCCGGCTCATCGAAGACGTGCGGTGCGAACGTGCAGGCGAGGCCCAGCGCCGCGATCGTCCCGCGCGACGCCAACCTGCGCAGCGCCTCGTGCAACGCGCTCGCGCTTGGCCCACCGGGCGCCGGAAAACGCAGCGCCGGAAGCTCCGCGGGATCGAGCACGTCGACGTCGAGATGCACGTACCACGGCGGCGGGGGCAGCGGTGCCTCTGCGATCTGCGTCACATCGTCGATCCGTCGCACGGCGGACGCATCGAGCAGCGCGCGCTCGGCGGGATCCAGCGCGCGCGCGCCGGCGAGGAGACACGCGTCTTCGGTGACGCGCCGCAACCGGATCGCATTCGCCAGCGACGCTCCCGCACGTCCCACGAGCATCGCGAGCGCCATGCCGCCGAGATAGCCGCTGCGTGTCGTGTGCGGCGTGTTGAAGTCGCCGTGGGCGTCGATCCAGATCACGCCCGGCGAACCGCCGCGCCGCTGCAGTCCCGCGACCGTCGCGAGCGCGGTCGTGCAGTCGCCGCTCGCGACGACGACGGGCTCATCGCTCGCCGCGACGCGCGCGGCGACTTGATCGTACAAGCGGTAGATCATCGCGCCCGCCGGTCCTTTCGAGACGATCACCGCGTCGTCCGCGGCAAACGCGTTCGCGAGCTTCGGCAGCGGCTCCGCATGATGGTACGGGACCAGGATGCGTCTCACAGCGTCATCGTCGCCCGCATCACCGTGACGGCGGGGCCGGCGACGACGATGCGGCCGATCGCGTCCGGCGGCTCGCCGCCCACCTCGACCTGCGCGCGGCCCGGGCGGTGCACGTGCATCCCCTGCGCGACGGCATAGCTGCGCTCGCGCACGATGCCGTAACGCGCGCAGTACGCCGCCATCCCGCCCGTCGCCGAGCCGGTGAACGGGTCTTCGATCACGTCTCCGAAGTCGGCGAAGTGGCGCGACACCAGCGCGACGGCCTGCCCCGAGCCTGTCGAAGGGCCGCCGTCGCGTTCCGCGTCACCGCGTGCGAAGACGTGGACCGAGAACCAGTCGCTGCCCGCGCGGCGGTAGAGCGCGTCCCGATCAGGTTTCGCACGGTCGAGCGCGTCGCGCGAGGCGAGCGGGATCATCAGCTGCGGCGTTCCGGTGCTCACCGTTTGCGGCGTCATCCCGGCGAGGATATCATCCTCGCACAAGCGCAGCGCGGCCGCCATGTCGGCGCGCGGGACGGTCCCGAGAAACGCCGGCGGCGGCTGCGACATCGCGTAGACGGTCGTCGTCGGCTCATCCTTCGACAAGCTCACGATGACGTTGGGGCTCGGGACGGCGTTCGCGCTCATGACAACATTCGGGCGAATCTCCACCGGGACGAGCGCTGCGGGCATTCTCAGTCGCACGATCTTGCGGTCCGGCGGGATGGCGCCGGCCTCGCGCAGCGCGTGCGTCGTCGCGATGGTCGGGTGGCCGGCGAGCGGGATCTCGCCGTTCGGCGTCCAGTAGCGCACGATGAAGTCGGCTTCTCCGTCGCCCGGGAAGACGAAGCTGGTCTCCGAAAGGTTCGTCTCGCGCGCGATCGCCTGCATCGTCGCGTCGTCGAGGCCGCGCGCGTCCAGCACGACCGCGCACGCGTTCCCTTGCAGCGGCGTGGTGGTGAACGCGTCGACCCAGGCGACCTCGAAATCCCGTGCCATGCGGCGCGCTTCGGCGGTTCCCGGCCCTTCGCCGCCCCGGCCGGCAAGCACGAACGCGTCTGGAGCGCGCAGCGCGGTTCGTTCGGCGCCCGGCCGGGGTACAGGCGGGGGGTGGGAAAGCGCGTTCTGCTCGCGGTGAACGCCCGTGCCCGCCGCGGGCGCGAGGCACGGGACAAGGCCGCGGCGGCGTTCCGCGCGGTGGGCCACGAGGTCGTCGAGATCACCAAGGACATCCCGCCGGGCGAGCTCTCGCAGACGATCCTCGAGCACAAGGACAAGGTCGACGTCGTGGTCGTGGGGGGCGGCGACGGGACGCTCTTGACCGCGATCGACGGGCTCGTCGGCTCGAAGCTGCCGCTGGTGATCTTGCCGCTCGGCACGTTCAACGAGCTGGCGCGCACGCTCGGCGTGCCGCACGACCCGGACGCGGTGGCGGCGCTCGTCGACGGCGGCGCGCCGGTTCAGCTCGACGTCGGCTGCGTCAACGGCGTGAAGTACTTCAACGAAGCGTCGGTGGGGCTCTCGACGCGCGTGACGCGCCTGCAGACCGGCGAGGTGAAGCGGCGGCTCGGGATGCTGGCGATCCCGGTCACGACGCTGCGCGCGCTCCGCTGGGCGCGCCCGATGCACCTCGAGATCGAGGCGGACGACGGGACGAAGCGGACCGTGCGCGCGCTGCAGTTGACCGTCGCGAACAGCTACCGCTTCGGCGGCGTCGTCGAGAACCCCGACGCGAGCCTCGAAGACGGCCGGTTGTGGCTGTACTCGATCGACGTGCGCCGATGGTGGCATTCGCTGGGGATCATGCTCGCCGTCGCGCTGCGCCGCTTTCCGGACGCGCCCGACACGCTGGCGGTGCGCGGCCGGCGCTTTCGGGTGCGATCCATGCACGGCCGCACGCACCAAGTGAACGCCGACAGCGAGCCGGTCACGCAGCTTCCGGCCGAGTTCACCATCCTCAACCGGGCGGTCACGGTGCTGGTGCCGCCCGACCGGGTATCAGCGATCCGGTGATGCTCGACTACTTCCGCCCGAAGCTCTACGCGCCGCGCATCAGCCACATCGATCCGCGCGAGCTGCGGCTGCGCGGGATTCGCGGCGCGATCGTCGATTTGGACAACACGCTGGTCGGCTTTCGCGCGCTCGTCCCGCTCGAAGAGGACGCGCTGTGGGTCGCGCGCGCGAAGCAGGCCGACGTGCAGGTTCTCGTGCTCACGAACAACGGGACGCCGTGGGCCGCGGAGGTCGCCCAAAACCTCGGCGTGCCGTGCATCCCGCGCGCGCGCAAGCCGCTGCCGCACGGCTTCCGGCGCGCGCTCAACGTGCTCGAGCTCGAAGCGCACGAGGCGGTCGTGATCGGCGATCAGCTCTTCACCGACGTGCTCGGCGCGAAGCTGGCCGGGCTCGAGGTGATTCTGGTCGATCCGCTGGTGCGTCACGATCCCTGGAACACGCTGCCGCTGCGCTGGATCGAGCGCGTCGTCATGCGCGGCGTCCCGCGCGTCTAGTGCCCGACCGCGTCGCGAAGGCGCGCGCGCTGCTCGACGCGCTCGCGGCGCGCGAGCGAGCCGATCCCGAGATCGCGCACCGCACGCGCTGGTGGGTGCGCGACGAGCCGGCGAACACCGCGGTCGTGCTCCTGCACGGTCTGACGAACAGTCCGCCGCAGTACGACCGGCTCGCGCCCGAGCTGCACGCGCGCGGCCACGCCGTCATCGTGCCGCGCATGCCGTACCACGGCTATGCGGACCGGATGAGCGAAGCGATCGCGCACCTGCGCGCCGGGGATCTCGAAGCGGCGTCGCTGGAGGCGGTGGTGATCGGGGCGCTGTGCGGCGCGCGCGTCGTCGTCGCCGGCATCTCGACCGGCGCCGTCATCGCCGGCTGGCTCGCCGCGCGCACCAGCATCGATACGGCGATCGCGGTCGCGCCGTTCTGCGGCTTGCGGGAGCTGCCGGCGGGCGCGAACGACGCGCTCGGCGCGCTCTTGCGCGCCGCGCCGAACCGCTTCAGTTGGTGGGACCCGCGCGAGAAGGAACGGCAGCCGCCACCGCACGGCTACCCCCGCTTCGGCACGCGCGTGCTCGGCGAGTCGCTGAAGATCTCGAGCGAGATCGGCGCGGCACCGCGCGATCCGTTCGCGCACGGCCGGCGCGCGGTGCTCGTGCTGAACGATCGCGAGCCGGTCGTGAACAACGCGCACGCGGCGCGGCGCTTCGGTGCGCTGCGCGCGTACGGCGTCGACGTGCGGCGCGTCGTCCTGCACGGGCTGCCGAAGATCCACGACATCGTCGAGCCCGAGATTCCCCAGGCGCGCACGGACCTCGTCTATCCGAAGCTCATCGAGCTGATCGAGGCCGAATAGCGCCGGTTACGGCGTCGTGGTCGACGCGACCGGGGCGAAGCGCACGATCAGCGCCAGCGCCGCGCAGAGGAAGCCTCCGCCGAGCAGCAGGCCGCCGGCGACGTCGGTGACGTAGTGCGCGCCGAGCGCGAGACGCGACCACGGAATCGCCAGCGCGCAGACGAGCAGCGCCGCGGTGACGGGCGCCGTGACGGCACGCGGCAGCGGCGCGTGCCACACGAGCACCGCGAACCCGGCGAAGAACACCATCGCGGTGACGGCATGTCCGCTGGGAAACGACAGGTCCGTCTCCTGAATGCGCAGCCACGACGTTTGGCGCGCGCGGTGGAACGCCAGCTTCAGCAGCGCGTTCGCGGCCTGCGAGAGGACTTGCGCGCCGTACAGGATGACGACCGCGCTCGTCCCCGCGCGCAGGCTCATCGCGATCCCGAACGCGACGACGCCGAGCACCAGCAGCACCGGCCAGCGCCCGAGCGCGGTGAAGAACAGCGCGAGCGGCAGCGCGCCGCCGCGCAGCGCCTCGCCGCCGGCGACGTCGATGCGGGTCGGCGGCCGGTGCGCGACCAGCGCACCCAGCACGAGGGCCGCGGCGACAGAGACCGCCGACGCGATCCACAGCTTCGTCTCGAGCGGATCAGCCACGCGCAACGCCGTTCTCCGGCAAGAACACCTGCAACGCGCCGCGCTCGACGCGAAAGCGCGCCGGCGTCTTCTCCAGCACCGAGCCGTCGATGCTGATCTTCTGCTTGGCGCGCGTGCGGATGGTGAAACGCGCTGCGTTGACGACGTGCGCGCCGCGGAGTCGCGCTTGCGTGTTCGTTCCGAACGCGGCGTACGTTCGCAGCGCGCCGGCGCGCGATCCGTCGTCGCGCGTGTAGAGCGCGAGCTGGCCGTCCGCCAGCGAGGCGTCCGGCGCGACCGGCGTCGAACCGAAGAACCGCCCGTTCGCGACGATGATGTCCTGAGTGCGCACGTCGAGCTCGCCGCCTTTCCAGCGGATCCGCGCGCGGAACGACCGGTGCGTCAGCAGCAGCCGGATCGCGGCCAGCCCGTAAGCGAGCGGTCCGGCCCACCGCTTCACCGCCGTTGGGGTCGCGTCCGCGATCTCGGAGGAGATTCCGATCGTCGCGAAGTTCGCGAAATGCGTGCCGTTGACGCGGCCCAGATCGATGCGCCCGACGTTGCCGCGCGCGATCACGCCGACCGCGGCCTCGATGTCGTGCGGATCGAGTCCGAGCGATTGCGCGAAGCTGTTACCGGTCCCGAGCGGCAGCACGCCGAGCACCGTCTCGCTGTGCGCGAGCGCGTCGACGGCATGCGCCAGCGTGCCGTCACCGCCGCCCGCGAGGACGGCCGGCGCGCCGGCTTTCGCCGCCCGCTTCGCGCAGCGCCGCAGCTCCTTGGAGCTCGCGACGACGTGGAACGCCGCGACGGGGATCCGATGGGCCCGCAGCAGCCCATGAATGCGCTCCAGCTCCTGATCGCAGCGGCGCGAACGGCGGTTGATCATGACGACCGCCTCACGCACCACGAAGCATCAGCTCCCGGTCGGGCCCTTCCCCATCCCGCTGTGACCGCCGCCGGCTTCATGCTGATCGTCGCCGCGCGGCTCGTCCGTGCCGATGCCGCCCGGCACGCCGCCCACGTCGGAGGCGCCTGCGGTCGGGTCCGGATCGTCGTCGTTCAACTGCACGCCGCCGCCGACCGGCGCGTCGGCCTCGCCGTCGCCGGTGCCGCCGGCTTCGTCGATCTCGTCGTCCACGTCACCCACCTCGTCCAGGTCGTCGTCGCTCACGTCGAGGAGCTCGTCGTCCGCGATCTCGTCGAGGTCACCGCCGCCCGTCATCCGTCGTTCGCGCCTCCGGTCTCCGTGTTGCCGAGGCCGCCGCCGAGCTCGTCGCCCGGCAGGTCGCCTTCTTGCTCGTGCGCCTCCGCGAGGACATCCGTACCCCGCTCGTCCCGATCATTCATGCGCGGTTCGTTCCCACTTCGGCCCGCCGCGAACGAGCGTGCGGGCGCCGAGGAGCGGGCGTGCCGGAACGGGTACGTGCGCCTCCGTGCGATACCGAAATCTGGGGCGCTGGGGCGTGAAGCTGTCCTCCGTCGGGCTCGGCTCGTGGCTGACCTACGGCGGCAGCGTCGAGGAGGACGCCGCGCGCGCGTGCATGCGCCGCGCGTACGAGCTCGGCGTGAACTTCTTCGACACGGCCGACGTCTACGCGCGCGGCCGTTCGGAAGAGGTCGTCGGCCGCACGCTGCGCGAGTTTCCGCGCGACCAGATCGTGCTCGCGACGAAGGTGTACTTTCCGATGGGCGACGGACCGAACGACCGGGGTCTTTCGCGCAAGCACATCCGCACCGAGATCGACGCCTCGCTGCGGCGGCTGCACGTCGACTACGTCGACCTCTACCAGTGCCACCGGTACGACGTCGCGACGCCGCTCGAAGAGACGGTGCAGGCGATGGACGACCTCGTGCGCGCCGGCAAGATCCTCTACTGGGGCGTGAGCGAGTGGAACGCCGACCAGATCGGTGCCGCGGTGCTGCTCGCGCGGGCCCGCGGCTGGGCCGAGCCGGTCTCGAACCAGCCGCAGTACAGCGCGCTGTGGCGGCGCGCCGAGCTGCGCGTGTTCCCCGCCTGCCGGCAGTACGGTCTGGGCAACGTGGTCTGGTCGCCGCTCGCGATGGGGATTCTGACCGGCAAGTACACCGACGCGTCCAACCCGCCGCAGGGGACGCGCGCGGCCGGGCGCTCGAAAGACATGATGGAGGACTACTTCACGCAGCCCGTGCTGGACGCCGTGCAGCGCTTGAAGCCGCTCGCCGAGCGCGCGAGCTGCACGCCGGCGCAGCTCGCGCTCGCGTGGTGCTTGCGTGATGACGTCGTCTCATCGGTGATCGTCGGCGCGACGCGTCCGGAGCAAGTCGCCGACAACGTCGCCGCCGCCGACCTCGACGTCGACCCGGCGATCTTCCGCGAGATGGACGAGATCCTCGCACCCGTCACGCCGTACGAGCCGTATACGGGATAGGTCCGCCGCTTCGACCGTTGCGCGCTCGCGCGCCACGTTCGTTCGCGCGTCAGCTTCGCTCGCGCGTCAGCCTTCGCTCGCGCGCGGCTGATCGGTCGCTTCGGGGACGAGCGTGCCGAGGAACGCGCCGAGGATGTCCTGCGGCGCGTTGTTCTGCTCGCCGCCGATCACGCTCCAGTCGAAGTACTTGTTCACGTCGGAGCGGCGCAGCGTGTTCTCGAGCGTCGTGAGCGCTTCGTCGGACATGATGATCCACAGCAGCACGACCGCGTCGACCTCGCGCGAGCGCTCCATGACATGGTAGCGGTGCGCCCAGACGACGCCCTCGTCTTCGTCGACGAACGCCTCGCTGAGCTGCGCGACGCGGTCGCGGAGGAAGTCGGCCGCGTCCTCGACGCCGAGCCGGTACCACGCCGGCCGCGGAATGAACGTCGTCAGGTAGAACTGCGGCGGCGCCTGCTCGTCGTCGTCATCGTCGTCCGGCACCTCGAGCGGGTCGATCGGCTCCATCCGGCTCCGTGTACCCGGTTCGCGCTCGAGGAGCCTCTTCGATGGCGCTGCGCCGAGCGAGCGACTGCCGATCGCGCGCTCATTGCAATTTTTCGAGCTTCCCGTTTTGGCGGGCGGTGAGATTCGTGCCGCGCTTTGCCGACTCGACGGCGCTGCGTATGACGGAGAAGTGTTCCACGATCCAGGCGACTTGCTTGTCACGGTTCAGCGCTTGAAACGACGGAAACAAGAAAACAGCCACGGTGTTCGCTGCCTTCAAGAGTTCCTGCGTCGCACGACTCTTTGCGATGCGATGATCGACCGTCACGATGGCCCATCCCCGTTTGCCGACGACGGGAAGCCAGTCCTCGTCCTTTGCATTCGGCGCAAAATGCTCGCGTAAGTGCACAACGTCGTACTCGAGCGCGCGAAGCACGTCCGCCAGGGCGGGCGGCAGCATGTTGTCGAGAAAGATTTTCAAGCCGCTTGGGCGATCTCCGCTTCGAACGAAACCGCGTCGCGGACCGCTCGGTTCGTGACGTTGTACCAGCGCGCGACGACCGCGACGTTACCGGCTTCTGCGCGGTATGCAGCGGCCAACGCATACGTCGGAACGCCGGAGACTGGGTCGATCGGTTTTCCGAATTGCCGCTCGGAATCGATCACGACGTGCTTGGTATGACCTTTCGGCCAATAACGCGACGCGCGATTTTCGGTGAAGTCGATGTTGCGCAGAGCCGGCGCGATCACTCGTTTGAACGCGAGTTGACTTCGCGTCAGCTCCTCGAGCGTTTCGATGCTGGCGTCTTTGGGGGCCAATGACGCGAAGATGGACTTCTCGTCCGTGAAGAACGGCCGAGATGCGAACGGGTGCGTCGTGTGATAGCGGGACCGTGCCTTGTCGTGCGCGCGCCGAATTGTCGCCATCGACACGCCTTCGGCTCGAAATGCTCGAACCGCAAGGAGCTCGATGAAACCTTCGAACGTGAGATAATCACCGGTCGCGAGCGCGAAGACCGTGTCCGTCAGCGGCTCGAGGTCGCGTGTCACGCCGTGCGAGCTGTCGTGTACGCCATAAAGCCAGCGCCGAACCTTGCGCGCCGGAACTCGTATCAGGCGCGCTGCCTCTGCGGGCGAGTAGAGCCCCTTGCCGATAAGCTCGTTGGCGTTCACGACGCCTGGCTTTTTCTTGCTAGTCATAGACTCCTCTGACGCTCCACGAATCATGCTGCAAGGCGATCCGCAGCAGCGCTCCGTCTTGGAGACAGACATCGTACTCGTCGCGCACCAGCGGCGCCGTCGCTCCGGGTTCACCCGCGGCTTCGCCGAGCGCCGGCGTCCACCAGCCTTCCTCGGCGCGCCAGGGGCCGGCGACCTCGACGACGGCTTGCGGCGGCGAGCCGACGAAGCGCGGCATTCCGTCGCGGACGTGCACGTCGACCGCGCGCGGCTCGCCGAGCCGCAGTTGCAGCGTCGCGGTGGCCGGCAGCGGCGGCGGGTCGGGGCGCGGGCCGTGCGTCGCGAGCGGTTCGAGCGTGAACGGCTCGAGCGTGAAGCGGCGCTCGATGCGCGGGCCGTCGGTGACGCGCGCGCGCAGCGCCTTCCCTTCGCCGAGCGCCGCGTCGAGCCGCGCCAGCACGACGCCGATCGCGTCCGGGTCGGGATCGCTCGCGGCGAACAGCGAGAGCGCGACGCCGCCGGAGACCAGCTCTTCCGCCGCCAGCCGCAGGCCGGCGACCGGCGCTTCGAGCACGACCCCTTCGAGCCGCGCGCGCAGCAGCTCGAACAGCGTCGCGGGGACCGCGGTCGGCTGCGCGACGCGCGTCGTCAGCTCGCGCGACGTGCCGTTCTCGCAGTCGAGGTGCAGCACGAGCCGCCCGGTGCGCTTCCCGGCCGCGCACAGGTCGTCGACGACCCAGCCGACCAGCGTGCGCAGCGCGAAGAGCACCTGCTCCTCGGAGCTCGCCTCGCCCTCGCCGTAGAGCGCGCGGTCGACGCGCAGCGCGCGGGCGCGCGGCTTCAGCGGCCGCTCGTCGATCCCGCGCGCGAGGTCGTGCCAGCCCGCCGCCTCGGCGCCGAAGCGGCGCACGAACGGACCGTGCGGGAGCGCCGCGAGCGCGCCGAGCGTCGTCACGCCGAGCAGCCGCAGCCGCTCGCGCACGCGTTCGTCGAGCGCCGCGCGCGCGTGCGGTCCGACCGGGAGCGCGAGCAGATCGAGCGGCAGCGGCGCCAAGAAGGCCGCCGGATCGCGCTCGCACACCACGCCGTCGCCGCGCCAGGTCGCGGCGTGCGCGACGAAGCGGTTCGGGCCGAAGCCGGCGCGCACCGGGAGCGTGCCGCCGAGCCGCTCCTCCACCTGGCGCAGCACGCCGCGCACCGCACCCAGCCAGGCCGCCGGATCGCCCGCGACGCCGTGCATCTCCAGGAACGCGCGGCCCAGCCCGCCGTCCTCGACCACCGGCGAGGCCGCGTCGAGCGCGTCGAGCAGCTCGGCCCAGACGCGCGCGTCGGCGGGCGGGTCGTCGAAGACGGTCCGCGCCTCGGTCGCGACGGCCTGGGCCTGCACCAGCGTCATCCCGGGCCGCACCCCGAGCGCCGCCGCGGTCAGCGTGCAGTCGACGACGCGCCCGCGCTCGAGGCGGTCGGCCAGGACCAGCGGCGCGTCGAGCTCGACGCCGGGCTGCGTCAGCCGCGCGACGGCGAGCCGGAAGGCCGGGATCCAGACGCAGACGACCGGCATCAGGCGGCGCCGAGAAACGCCGCCGGGCCGTGGACGCGTTGATCCGGCATGCTCTCCGCGCTGCTCGCCCTCGCCTTCGCCATCCCGACGTACGGGCCGATCCCCGAGGGGTCCGGCTCGCCGGCCCCGGCGCCGGCGTACCTGCGCGTTCCGACGACCCCCGGCGAGGCGCTGATCGTGAACTCCGGCTCCACCAACCGCGCCGGGTACCGGCTGCGCGTATGGGCCGACGGCACGACCGCGCTGCAGCAGGGCGACGTCCCGCTCAAGAAACAGGTGTCGGCGGAGCTGGTGAAACGCTTCTTCGCCGACCTGAACGCGGCCGGTCCGCTCGACCGGCTGACGCTGGCGCACTGCATGAAGAGCGCGTCGTTCGGCTCGGCGACGGCGATCGGGTACCGCGGCAAGATGTCGGGCGACATCAGTTGCCCGGGGACGTCGACGGCGGCGCGCGCGCTGGCGATCGACGCGACCGCGCTCGCCGAAGCCGCCGGCGTCTCGATGCTGCCGCGGCCGCTCAAGGGGCCGTGAAGATGAGACGGTCCTGAGAGCGTGGTGAGCGTTCGCTGAGATCGCGTGATCCGGCGCGCGCGATGCGCGTACGATGTCGGAGCGGACCTTGCGAGACCATCAGCGACCGTCCGCACCGCATTCATCGACGACCACATCGCTTCAGGAGACACCGGATGCTCAAGAAAGCCATCGTCGCCACCGCCCTGCTCGCATCGTTCGCCGCCCCGCTCGCGGCGAGCGCGGGCGAAGTCCAGCACCGCCTCAACCACGAGCAAGCGCGCATCAATCAAGGCGTGCGCAACGGCTCGCTCACGTACGGCGAGTACCGCCGTCTCGACCGCGGCGAAGACCGCATCCAAGCGCAGCGCAACCGCGATCTGCGCGACGGCCGGCTCTCGCCGCGCGAGTACCGTCAGCTCAACCGCTCCGAGAACCGTCTCTCGGACCGCATCTACTACGACAAGCACAACCGCGCGCACCAGCACCGCTAGACGACGGCCGTCACCGCGCGCGCCGGCGTGAGCTCGCGCTCGCGCAGATCGGCCGGCAGCGGACGGTCTTCGAACGGCTCGCACCGCACCAGCGCGTCGCCCACCGGGGCGGCGCGTTTGTGCTTGCGGACGACGGCGCGCACGTCGAAGCCCGCGAGCTCGCCGAGATGTCCCGGCGGCCCGTTCCAGCGCACGCGCTCGATCGCCGTCTCGAGCCGCAGCGAGGCGAAGTAGCGCAGCTCCGCCGACGCTTCGTCGCCGAGCGCGATCAGCAGCGCGTTCGCACGGTGCGCCAGGCTCGCCAGGCGCGTCCACGTCGCCGACCCCGTGCCCCGGCCGCTAGGGAGAGCCGGAATCACCACGACCGTGAACGCGCCCGAGCGGACGACGATGTCCGCCGCGCGTGCCGTCTCGAGCGGGTCGCCCACCCGCACGATCAGCAGCCGCTCGAGCCGCACCCCCGCCGCCGCGAGCGCAGGCGGGAACAGGTCCACCCCGATGGCCGCTCCCAACCCGCGCCGCGTCGCTGCCGCGAGAAGACGCGCTGCGAGCGCGCTCCTCCCGGAGCTCGGCGGTCCCTCGAGCGTCCCGATCGTCCCGCGCGGAAACCCGCCACCCAAAGCGGTGTCCAGCGAGCCGATCCCGGTCCGCACCATCGCCTCCTCACCCAGCGCGAAGGCAGCGGCCGTCGTCTCCCGGTGACGACGGTCGAGCCGCTCGCGCAAGGCCGCAAAGGCCGGATCGGCGCTCATGGGAGCCCTATGGTATCGAACATATGTTCGATTGTCAACGAGCTCCGGGCCGCGTTCTGCGGCCCGGCGGCTTACGGCGGCGGCGAGGGCGAGGCGACGGGTTCGGGCGACCCCGCCGGCCCGGGCGAGGCGCTCCGCCCCGCCCCTGCGCCGCGCAGCAGCTCCAGCACCCGCGGCGGCAACGCCGCGCGCCGGTGCGCCGGCCGCGCGCCCGGCGCCGACGCCGCCAGCGCGTGCGTCGACGGCGGCGGCGTCACCGCGTCGCCCAGCACGAAGGTGAAGATCTGGTTCGCCGTCGTCGGCGGCGGCTGGCTCACGCCTTGCGGCGCCGCTCCCGCGTGGCACGTCATGCAGCTCGTGTGCGCGAACTGGAAGTACGTCTCCATCGTCGTGTTCGCCAGCGTGTCGGTGTTGACGGGCGTGTTGTTCGTGGGCGGCGGCGGGATCGGGTACGGCGACGCGCCGGCCGGCGCCGGGTTGATCGTCCCGATCATCTCGTAGTTGGCCCAGACCGTGCCCGACAGCTTGCCGCGCCAGGTCTGATTGCTCTGCGCGACGTCGGCCGGGATCGGCGTGACGCGGCAGACGTTGACCGGCGTGTTGCCGCTGGTCCACGGCACGTTGCTCGGCGGCGAGGTCGGCGCGACGTTGTACGACGACGTGCAGGCGCCGTTCGGCGTGCCCGGTGTCGCGAGCGTCGGCGGCGCGGAGCTGTTCGGCACCGGCGTCACGTTGTCGACCTGCTCGAACGAGGCCCAGAACCAGGTCGCGGGCGTCGTCGGCGTCAGCCGCAGAATGTGCATCCCGATCAAGCCGAACAGCGCCGGCCCGGAGCACGTCTTGCCGTCCGGCTGCAGAAAGTAGCCGCTCTGCGTGTAGTAGCGCGGGATGACGGCTTGGTCTTTGGCGGGGTCCAGCACGCGCCACGCCGCTTTCACCTCGAGCGCGCCGAACTGCGCGAGCGGCGGCATCGACGGCTTGAGGATCGGCTCTTGCCCGGTGCGCGGGAAGCCGACGAAGTTGTTGGGCTGAGCCTTGATCTGCGTCGCGGCGTTGTAGTAGCCGGTGTCGTGGATGTAGGTGTACTCCGACATGCTCAAGCGGATGTCGTACGTCACGTACCAGCCGTTCTGGTCGATCAGCGGCGGGCCCGACGCTTCGAGCACGTTGCCGGTCCCGAACTTCGTGATGAGATCGAGGTACATCGGCTGGAAGCCGGGTGAGACGGGCGTCGGCGACGACAGCGCGCCGCAGCTCGGCGGCAGCGCGACCGGGTTGTTCGCCCAGTCGCCGGGATCTTGCGCGTTCGCGAGCATCGTGTTCGAGTCGGCGCGGTACGTCAGCCATACCGTCGGCACGAGCGCTTTGTTCGAGCTGCTCGCCCCGATCGGGAGCTGCGTGTTCGGCAAGCCGGAGACGCCCGACTTTGACGGCGCCGCCGCCGGCCAGTTCAGCGCGATGAACGTCCGCCAGCCGAGGTCGTCCCAGTCGCTCTGCGACGGGCCCGGCGAGGCGCCGGCGTTCGCGACGTCGGTCGGCACGACCCAGGGGCTCGGCGGGAGCGTCCCGCTCGCGAGTGGGCTCGGCGCGGCCGCCGTCGACGAGGACGACGTGTCCGACGAGCTCTGCCGCGCGCAGCCGGCGAAGATCGCGGTCCCGAGCAGGAGGATCGCGGCACAGCGCATCCCGACGGACGCGAGCGGTCTGGACATATCGGCACCCTCCGATTTCATCGCACCACCGGACACCCCGGTCGGCACGTCGTTCGGCAGGTGCGGCTGGGACCCTAGGCAGCCGTCAGACCGGCTCCCCGCCCGGGTCGCGCATCACGAGGTAGCCGGCGAGCACGAACACCAGGATCTCGCGGTGCGTCTGGTCGAGCTGGTACTCGACCGTCGCTTCGTCGATGAGCGCGAACGAGCCGAACAGCGCGACCGCCAGCGCCGTCGCCAGCTCGGTGCGGCCGCGCGCGTACGCGACGGCGATCGCGGCCTCGGTCAGCGCGGCGCCGGCGAGCAGCGCGCCGCCGGCCTCGCGCGAGACGCCGAGCGGGGCGAGCAGCTTCTCGATCGCGACGAAGTTCTTCGAGCCGAAGCGGCGCGCGGCCGGTGCGACCTCGAACGCGGCGCAGAGATCGCACAGGTTCTTGAACGCGGCCAGCCCGGTCCAGGCGGCGAGCACGGTGCGGACGGTACGACGGACGGTCAGCATGTCGCCCCTCTTCCCAAGGAAGGGAGATGCGTCCGGCATGGGGATGAAGGCAAAGCTCCCGTGACCGCATTACCGACGATCTCCGCCTCGGCGATCGACGTGGCACCGATCCGCTACGTCGACCGCACCCTCGACAACGGCCTGCGCGCGATCCTGGTCCCCGACCGGCGCGTGCCGTCGGTCGCGATCAACGTCGCCTACGCGGTCGGCGGCAAGGACGACCCGTCGGGGCGTTCCGGTTTCGCGCACCTCTTCGAGCACTTGATGTTCAAAGGGACGGCGCGCACCGCGCCGGAGACGATGGACCGGCTCACCGAGGACGTCGGCGGCTACAACAACGCGTTCACCTCCGAAGACATCACGAACTACTACGAGGTCGTGCCGTCGAACCACCTCGAGCGGCTGCTGTGGGCCGAAGCCGACCGCCTCGCCGCCCTGACGGTGAACGAGGAGAACTTCCGCACCGAGCGCGAGGTCGTCATCGGCGAGTACGACCAGCGCATCCTGGCCGAGCCGTACGGGATGCTCGACGAGCTCGTCAACCGCGAGTCGTATCTGGTGCACCCGTACCGGCGCGGCGTGATCGGCAGCCCCGATGAGCTCAACGCCGCGGCGCTGGGCGACGTGGTCGCGTTCCACGCGACGTACTACCGGCCCGACAACGCGCTGCTGGTCGTCGCCGGCGATCTCGACCCGGACGAGACGCTGGCGATGATCGAGCGCTGGTTCGGGGGCATCCCGACCCCGCCGACCCCGATCCCGCGCGTGCGCGCGGTCGAGCCGCCGCAGACGGCGGAGCGCACGTACCGCCACAGCGCGGCGAACGTTCCGCTCCCCGCCGCCGAAGCGGCGTACCACATCCCGGCAGCCGCGCACCCGGACGCCGCCGCGCTCGACGTGCTGGAGACGCTGCTCGGCTCCGGCCGCAGCTCGCGCTTCTACACCGCGCTCGTGTACCGGCGCCAAGTCGCCACGAACGCGTACGCGGGCGCCGATCTGCGCGAGCACCCGGGACTGTTCGGCGCGCGCGTGACCTGCGCGCGCGGCGTGTCGCTCGCCACCGCGCGCGCCGCGATGGAAGAAGAGATCGAGCGCGTGCGCTCGGAGCCGGCCGACGACGCCGAGCTGGCGCGCGTGCGCACGCAGATCGCCAGCAGCGTCGTGCGCTCGCGCCAGACGAGCACCGGCGTCGCGCTCGAGCTCGTGCGCGCGACGACCGAGCGCGGCGATCCCGAGCTGGTGAACCACGATCTGCAGCGCTATCTCGCCGTCGAAGCCGCCGACATCCAGCGCGTCGCGCAGACGTACTTGCGGCCCGAGAACCGCACGACCGTCGAGTACTATCCGGCATGATCGCGAACGACCCGGCGATTCCACCGCCCGGGCCGCCGCACGACGCGACGCTGCCGGCGCCGTCGGAGCGCGTCCTGGACAACGGGCTGCGCGTCGTCGCCTTCGCGCAGCGCGCGCTGCCGCTGATCGCGGCGCAGCTCGTCGTCGGCTGCGGCGGCGCGGCGGAGCGCGAGGACGAAGCGGGGCTCGCGGCGCTGGTCGCGGCGCTGCTGACGCAAGGGACGACGTCGCGCGGGGCGGTCGAGATCGCGGCGGCGAGCGACGCGCTGGGCGCGCGGCTGATCGCGAGCTCGGGCTACGATGCGTCGGTGGTGTCGGTCAGCGCGACGGCGCCGGCGTTCGCGCAAGCGTTCGGGCTGCTCGACGAGATCGTGCGCCGGCCGGCGTTCGCGCCGGCCGAGGTCGAGCGCGTGCGCGTGAAGTCGATCGCCGATCTGGCGCTGACCTATGCGAACCCGAGCGCGATCGCGCGCGCGGCGGGCTACCGGCTGGCGTACGGCGGCGCGCCGTACGGGCACCCGCTGGCCGGGACGCCGGCGACGCTGGAAGCGCTGACGCGCGACCGCGTGGCATGGTTCTACGAGCGCTTCTACCGCCCGGACGACGCGACGCTGGTGATCGGCGGCGATCTGTCGGTCGACGACGCGTTCGCGCTGGCGGAGCGCGTGCTGGGCGGCTGGCGCGCGCCGGAGACGCCGCTCGGCGAACGCCCGCACGTCGCGCCGCCGCCGCCGCGCGAGCAGCTCGTCATCGTCGACAAGCCCGACGCCGGACGCACCGCGCTGCTCGCCGGCCGCATCGCGATCGAGCGCCGCTCGCCGAGCTACTGCGCGGCGACCGTCGCGACCGCGGTGCTGTCCGGCTACAGCGGGCGCTTGAACCAGGAGATTCGCGTGAAGCGCGGCCTGTCGTACGGCGCCGGCGCGTCGCTGGCGGCGCGCCGCGAGCAAGGGACGTTCTTCGCCTCGACGCTGGTCGACCACGCGCGCGCCGCGGAGGCGACCGACGTGACGCTGGCGGCGATCCGGTCGCTGGCCGACGCGCCGGCGACCGACGACGAGCTCGCCACGCGCAAGGCGACGATCCTGGGCGCGTTCCACCGCGCGATCGAGACGGTCGAGGGGATCACGGGCGCGCTCGGCGAGCACGTCCTGTACGCCGTGCCGTTGCAAGAGATGAACGAGTTCGGGCAGCGCGTGCTGGCGGTCGACGCCGAAGCCGTGCGCGCGTTCGCCGCGCGGCATCTCGTCCCGGACACGTTCGTCGTGCTGGTCGGCGACGCGGCGAAGTTCAGCGGGGACGTCACCGTCGCGCACGGCCCGGTGCGCGTCATTCCGTTCGACGCGCTCGACCTCGGGTCGCCGACGCTCGGCGGCTGAGGCCGCCGTGTCGTTCTTCCCCGACCGCGGTTCGCCGGTCGCGCTGCACCGGCAGCTCGCCGCGCACCTGCGCGACGCCGTGATGGCCGGACAGCTCGCCGGCGGAACGCGGCTGCACGCCTCGCGCGTGCTGGCGCAGCAGCTCGGCGTCTCGCGCAACACCGTCACGCAGGCGATCGACCAGCTCGTCTCCGAGGGCTATCTCGAGACGCGCGCCGGCGCCGGAACGTACGTCGCGACGGGGCTGACGCCGCGCGCGCGCACGGCGTCCGGTGCGCCGAGGCATGCCGAAGCGCCGCGGCTCTCACAGCGCGCGCGGCGCTTCGCGCGACACCTGCACGATCCGGACGGCGGCGACGAGCCGGCGCTGTTCCGGCCCGGCGTCCCGGATGTCGCGCTGTTCCCGGACGCGGTCTGGCGCCGCGTTGCGAACCGCTGGCTGGACACGCCCGCGACGCGCGGTTACGGCGACGCGTGCGGGTACCGGCCGCTGCGCGAAGCGATCGCCGCGCATCTGCGGCAGACGCGCGGCGTCGCGCTCGGCGCCGCCAACGTCGTCGTGGTCGAAGGGACGCGCGCCGCGCTGGCGCTCATCTGCGACGTGCTGCTCGATCCGGGCGACGTGCTCGCGCACGAAGACCCCGGCTACACCGCCGTGCGCTACGCCGCCGCCGCCGCGGGCGCGCGCATCGTTCCGGTGCCGGTGGACGACCAGGGATTCGACGTCGCGCGCGCGCCGTCGGACGCGCGGCTCGCGTACGTGACGCCGTCGCATCAGTACCCCACCGGCATCGTGATGGGCTTGCGGCGGCGGCTGGATCTGCTCGCGTGGGCGCGCCGCACCGGCGCGTACGTCGTCGAGGACGACTACGACGCCGAGTTCCGCTACGACGGCGCGCCGCTGCCCGCGCTGCAGGCGCTCGACCCGGCGCCGGACGCGGCGCAGCCGGCGCGCGTGCTCTACGCCGGCACGTTCAGCAAGACGCTCGCGCCCGGGCTGCGCGTCGCCTGGATCGTCGTGCCCGACGCGCTGCTCGGCGCGTTTCGCGCGGCCCGTACGGTCGCGCTGGGCGGGCCGTCGTATCCGGTGCAAGCGGCGCTGGCCGCGTTCGTCGGCGAAGGACATTTCGCGCTGCACGTGCGCCGCGCGTCGCAGCGCTATCGCGAGCGGCGCGACGCGCTCGTCGGCGCGCTCGAGCGCCGGCTCGGCGGCGCGGTGCGCGTGCAGGGCGCCGCGACCGGCCTGCACGTCGTCGCGCGCGTCGACCGCGACGACGTCGCGCTCAGCGCGGCGGCCGCGGCGCTCGGTGTCGTCGCCCCGGCGCTCTCCGGCTACGCTCACCGTGCGGACGGCGATCGCGGCGGGCGCGGGCCGCGCGGGCTCGTGCTGGGCTTCGCCGCGGGCGGCCCGGCCGCGATCGAGCGCGCCGCCGAACGGCTGGCGCGCGCGTTCGAGGAGCCGCGGCACCCTTCGCAGGCGACGAATCGGCCCTCGACGGGGACCGCGCCCGGCCCGTAAGATCGCCGGGTGAGCAGCATACCGGCCGCCCCCAACACGCGCGTGCGCCGCCTCGCCGAACGCGCGCGGTACGACGCCGACACCGTCCACGCGATCCTCGACGACGCGTACGTCGCGCACGTCGGCGCGATCGTCGACGGCGCGCCCGTCGTGATGCCGTACGCCTGCGCGCGCGCCGGCGACGAGCTGGTGCTGCACGGCTCGACGCGCGCCGGGATCCTGTCGCTGCTCGGCGACGGCGCGCCGGTCTGCGCGACGGTGACGCACGTCGACGGCTTGGTATTCGCGCGCAGCTCGTTCCACTCGTCGATGAACTACCGTTCGGTCGTCATTCACGGAACGGCGCGCACGGTCACCGACCGCGCCGAGAAGCTGCGCCTGCTCGACGCGCTGGTCGACCACCTGATGCCCGGGCGCCGCGCCGCGCTGCGCGCGCACACCGAGGGCGAGCTCGAGGCGACGCAGGTCGTCGCGCTCCGCATCGACGCGGTGTCGGCGAAAGTCCGCACCGGCGGCCCCAAAGAGCCCGACGACGATCTGCTGCCGCACGTCTGGGGCGGCGTCGTGCCGATGGCGATCGCGTTCGGAAAACCCGAAGCGGACACGATCACGGCAGCCGGCGTCGCTCCGCCGATGTCACGCCGGTGAAGCGCCGGGTCGAGCTTACGGGATCAGCAGCAGCTTTCCGGTCGTCTTGCGCGCTTCGAGATCGCGGTGGGCTTGGGCGGCTTCGGCCAGCGGGTAGCGCGCGCCGATGCGGACGTGGAGCGTTCCGGCGGCGATCGCGGCGAACAGTTCGCCCGTGCGGTGCAGCAGCTCGTCGCGCGTGCGGATGTAGTCGACCAGGGTCGGGCGCGTGAAGAACACCGAGCCCGCCGCCGAGAGCTTCTGCGGGTCGATCGGCGGTACCGGACCGCTCGACGCGCCGTAGATCACCAGCATCCCGCGCGGGCGCAGCAGGCTCAAGCTCCGCTCCCACGTGTCCTTGCCGACCGAGTCGTACGCGACGTCGACGCCGTGCTCGCCGGCGAGCGCGCGCGTCGCCTCGGCGAAGTCCGCGTTCGCATAGTTGATCACGTGATCGGCGCCGAAGCCGCGCGCGAGCTGTGCCTTCTCCTCGCTGCCGACCGTCGCGATCACCGTCGCGCCGCGCGCCTTCGCGAGCTGCACCAGCGTCGAGCCGACGCCGCCCGCCGCCGCGTGCACGAGCGCGACGTGACCGGCGCGCAGCGGAAAGGTGTCGTTCGCGAGATAGTGCGCCGTCATGCCCTGCAGCATGACGGCGCATGCGTCGTCGTCACCGACGCCGGCGGGAATCGGCACCAACTCGCGCACCGGCACCGCGTTGTACTCGGCGTAGCCGCCGAGGTTCGGCGTCTGCGCGTACGCGACGCGGTCGCCCGGCTTCAGCTCGGTCACGCCGTCGCCGACCGCTTCGACGACGCCCGCCGCCTCGCGGCCGTCGACGAACGGCAGGGCGCGCTTGTACATTCCGGTGCGGAAGTAGACGTCGATGTAGTTCACGCCGCAGGCGCCCTGGCGGACGAGCGCTTCGCCCGGACCGGGCGCGGGGATCGGCATCTCGGCGAGCTGGAGCACTTCGGGACCGCCGGTGCGGTCGGCGCGGATCGCTTTCATGCAGGTCCGGACCACCGCAGCGAGCCGTCGGTTTCCGCGCGCGACCGCGATGGTACGCTCACCCCATGGAACGCCGCGATCTCTATCAGGACGACCTCACCGAGGAGCGCTATCCCTCCCCGGCGCGCCGCGAGGACGAGGCCGGCAAGCAGACGCTCGACCCCGACGCCTCGGCCGACGACGACGACGCCGTGAAGACGATCCCGCGCGACGGCGCGGCGAAGACCGCGCTCGGCTACCCGCACGGCGTCCCCGGCGGGGTGCACGGCGATCCGGAGACCGGCGGCGACGACGATGACGACGAGGACGATGAGGACGACGAAGAGGACGACGTCTAGCGCGCTCGTCTAGCCGCGCTCGGCCGGGTTCGCGGACGTCCCGGGGATCCGCGGCAGCGCCGGATCGTTGAGCGCGGCGTCGCTCAGCGCGCCGGCACCAGTCGCGGCCGGGCCGCCGAGCCCGGTCGTCGCCGACGTGGTCGACGCGACGTCGCCGAGATCGGTCGCGGCCGAGGCGCCGCCGGTCATCGTCGCCCGGTCGGCATCGCCGCTCATCCCCATCGACTCGTCCTGCGCTTGCGTCGTCGCGCCTTTCGCTGCGGCGCTGTCGGCATGGAACAGGTACGCCGACGAGGTGGGATCGAGCGCGCCGGGCGGCGCCTCCTCGACCATCGCGGCGAAGTGCTGCAAGTCGTGCTGCAGGCGGCGCTCGAACTGTCCGCCGGCGCCAAGCACCTCGCCGATCCGTCCGAGGAATCCCGCCGGCGGCTCGTACGCGATGTCGACCGTCAGGCGCGTCGCGGCGTCATCCAGCGCTTCGAACGTGACGCGGCCGCTGTTCTTCAAGCCGTCGACCGAACGCCAGCCGATCACCCGGTCCGGAACCCAGCCCTCGTTCACGGCGTCCCATTCGTGGGTGCCCGCGACGTCGACGACCCAGTGGCTGTGCTCGTCGTCGAGGTACGTGACCTCCTTCACGAACGTCATGAACTTCGGGTAGTCGTTGAAGTGGGTGTAGAGCTGGTAAACCTGGTGCAACGGCGCGTTGACCGTCACCGATGCGCTGTGCTCCGCCATGGATCGGCCCTCTCTCGCTTGTTCGGTATCGAGCATACCCGCCGCTCGAACGTCCGGAACACGGGTACGATAGGCCGGCGATGAAGCTGCACCTCGATCCCGGGATGCTCAAGGAAACCTACACGCGGTTCAACGCCGACAAGGCGCCGCGGCTCGCTGCGGCGCTGTCGTACACGACCATCTTCGCGATCGCGCCGGTGATCGTGATCGTGATCGCGATCGCGGGCAGCATCATCGCCGCCACGGTCGGGCACGGGCACGGGCACAGCGTCGTGCGCGATCAGCTTCTCGGCTCGATCCGCGCGTCGGCGGGGAAGGAGGCCGCCGACACGGTCGGCGTCATGGTGACCTCGGCCTTCGGCAAGACGCAGCAGTCGCTGATCGCGCAGATCATCGGCTGGGTGACGCTCGTCCTCGGCGCGGCCGGTCTGTTCGCCGCGCTGCAAGACTCGCTCAACACCGTCTGGCACGTGGAGCCGGAGAAGAAGAGCCTCTGGGTGACGCTGCGCGACCGCGTCGCGTCGATGGGGATGCTCGCCGCCATCGGCTTCCTGCTCCTCGTCACGACCGCGCTGAACGCCGGGATCGCGTTCGTCTCGTCGTACGTCTCGCACGCGCTGCCGTTCCCGGGCGCCGGCGTGGTGTTCGGGCTGGTGAACGTCGTCATCTCCGTCGCGCTGATCTCGGTGATGTTCGCGGCGATGTTCAAGTATCTGCCCGACGCGACGATCGAGTGGCGCGACGTGTGGACCGGCGCGCTGTTCACCTCGGTGCTGTTCGTAATCGGTCAGGCGCTGATCGCGCTCTATCTCGGCAAGGCGGGCGTCTCGTCGGCGTACGGCGCGGCCGGCTCGCTGGTCGTGCTCTTGCTGTGGATCTACTACTCGTCGATGATCCTGCTGCTCGGCGCCGAGTTCACCCGCGTCTATGCCGAGACGCACGGCTCGCGCATCGGCGCCGCGCCGAGCGACGTCGACCCGAACGCGAAGCAGGCGCCCGATCCGAAGACCGAGTCGCCCGCAGCGAGCGACGGCGCAGCCGGCGGCGGCGCGAAGAGCGACCGCGAAGGGGCGCGCGCGGAGACGTCGCGCGGCGAGATCCCGGCGCGCGCCGAGCCGGCGTCCGCCCGCGTCGCGCCGCTGCCGCGCGAGAGCGGGCGTCAGCTCTAGGAGCGAACCGCGGCGCTGCCGCTGACGAGCCGCGTGCGCGACATCTTCTCGTACGGCTGCACGCGGCGAAAGATCGAGAACCAGCCGAACACGGCGACGATGCTCAGCGCGAGCGACGCGTAGCGCCCGAGCGCGCGGCCCGGACCGACGCGCGCCTCGCGGTTCGCGCCGACCACGCGCAGGTCGGAGACCATCATCCCGAACGTCTGCCCGACCAGCGCGACCAGCACGACGCCGTAGACGAAGAACGCCGCCCAGAACAGCACGCCGCGCGGACTGAACGTCACGATCGTGTGCGGCAGCGCGTTGCCCAGATCGTTGATCAACGCGGCGAGCCAGCGCGGCGTCTCGGGATCCTTCGCCGCCGCCTTCACCGCCGCGGCTTGCGACGGCGTGAGCTGCGCGCGCACGGCGTTGACCGCCGGGATGACCGTTTGCACCACGAGCACGTCGATCCCGAACGCCAGCGTGCGGCGCCAGAACCCCGCGTACACCGTTGCGCCGCCCTCGGTTCCCTCCGGCGCCGTGACGTTCTCGCGAAAGCGCTGCGCCCAGGTCTGGTACAGCGGGTCGCGCGCGAAGCGGTGCAGCGCGGCGATGCGATTGGTCGCGTACGGCGTCGACGCGGTCCACTCGGCCATGCGGAGCGACGGTTCGGCGTGGAGCTCTTTGAGCTGCTCCGCGAACGCGCCCAGATCGATCTTGCGGCCCAGCGAGTGGAAGGCGGTGACCGCGATCGAGCGCATCGCGGCGTCGAGCGAGCCGCAGCAGAGCAGCCCGACGCGGTCGGCGGTGTAGTCGATCTTGCGCAGCCAGGCGCCGAACGCGATCGCGATGATCCCGTTCTCACGGCCGTTCGAGCTCAGCAGCGAGGTGAAGCGCGTGTGACCGGACGCGATGTGGCCGAGCTCGCGGCCGATCAAGAAGCGCAGCTCGTCGTCGCGGTACTGCTCGACGTACTGCGCCGAGATGACGATCGCGTACGGGTCGCCGATGCCGATCGCGACGACCGGGACGAACGGGTCGTCGCGCACGAAGACGTGCGGCGCCGGCACGCGCAGCATCCGCGCGCACTCGTCGACGATCTCGTGCACGTGCGCGAGCTGGCCGGTGTGGATGCGCAGCCCGCCGCCGAGCAGCCGGCCGCGCGCGAACGCGACGTACACCATCGCGACGACGCCGATCAGCGCCAGCTCCTGCCAGGTGAGCTGGTGCTGGAACACCCAGCCGAGGACGACGATGGTGAGCGGCAGCGAGCACAGCGTCAGCACGAGGGTCGTGCGCTCGCCGCGCACGCGGAGCGACTCCCGTCCGGCGAACAGCGCCGTCACGTCGACCTCCTACTTCAGCATGAAACCGCTGGGGTGGGCTTGGCGCTCGTACGCGAACTTCCCGTCCTTGACGCGGTAGAAGTAGCAGTTCGGGTCGATGACGTCGCCGCTCGGTCCGAAGCTGTACGAGCCGGTGATCGTGTCGTAGACGCCGCCGGTGGTCAGCGCGCGGATCAGCGCCAGCCGGTTCGTCGCGCCGGTGCGGCGCGCCGCGAGCCGCAGGAGCTGCACCGCGGAGTAGCCGTACGCCGCGACCGGCGTGAGGCCGCCGTAGCGCGCTTGATAGAGCTGCACGTCGCGCAGCGCGGTCGGCGCGAGCGGGTAGTACGGCACGCTCGAAGAGACGATGAGCCCTTCGGCGTCCTTCGCGTACTCCGACGTCGTCTGCGGATCGAAGAAGCCTTGCGTCCCGACGAAGCGCCCGGCGTAGCCTTTGCCGCGCAGCGCCGGGATCAGCCGCCCCATGTCGCCGACGTTGCCGGCGAGGACGACGCAGTCCGGCGCCTTCGCCAACACGGCGTCGGCGGCTTTGGCGAAATCGGGCTTCTCGACCGGGAACTGCGTGGCACCGGCGGTGACGTGCAGCGCGCTCGCGCGGCGCACGAAGCCGGTCGCGACGTCGGGGCCGTAATCGGTCTCCTGCGCGACGACGTGCGGTGCTTTCGAGCCGGTCGAGATCACGTATGCCGCGACCAGGCTCCCTTCGTCGGAGTCTTTGGTCGGCAGCCGGAAGACGTTGCGGTAGCCGCGCGCGGTGATGCGGTCGTCGGTGACGGTCGGGACGATCAGCGGCATCTGCGCGCTTTGGTACGCCTGCTCGGTGACGAGCGTCGTGCTCGAGCTGATGTGCCCGATCGTCGCGACCATGGCGGGATTGCTGGTGGCGAAGCTCGCCTGCACCACCGCGTCGGCGGCGGTGTTGTGGTCGTCGTACGCGGTGAACAGCAGCGCGCGCTCGTTCAGCAGCCGCTCGCGATTGATCTCGTCGGCCGCCGCGCGCACGCCGTCGAGCAGTTGCCGCCCGATCCGCGCGTCGGGGCCGCTCTGCGGGCACACGACCGCGAAGCTGAGCGTCGGCGTGTACTGGGTGATCTGGGCGATCTGCGTGGCGCCGGCGGTCCCGCCGAGCGCGGCCAGAAAATCCGCGCGGATCATCGCCCGGCGTACGATGCGAGCGTCGTCCCGAGGAAGCCGACCGAGAACGCCATGTTGGTCAGGAACACGCGGTCGTTCAGCGCGAAGACGTCCTTGGCGAGCGCGATCAGGCGCTGCTCGTACGCGGTGACCGCGCCGGCCAGCGCGACGCCCGCGTAGTAGAGCCAGCCCGCGCGGGCGAGCACGCCCGCCTCGAGCAGCGCGAGCACCATGACCGCGTGCAGCAGCACCGGCCACAAGCGCGCGCTGCGCTCGCCGAACGCCTGCGGGAACGAGCGCACGCCGTTCGCCAGATCGAAACGAAGGTCCATCAGCGCGTAGAGGATGTCGAAGCCCGCCACCCACACGGTGACGGCGACGAACAGCAGCAGCGCGGGCGCGTCGATCGTCCCCGCGACGGCGACGTAGGCGCCGAGCGGCGCGCACGCGTCGACCGCGCCGAGCACGAAGTGCACGGTCCACGTGAAGCGCTTGCAGAGCGGATAGCCGACCGCGCCGAGCGCCGCCAGCGGCAGCAGCTTCACGCACAGCGGGTTCAGCATCGCGGCGCTGAGCACCAGCAGCCCGAGTCCGAGCGCGATCGCCCACAGCATCACCGCCGGCGGCAGCTTCCCGCTCGCGACGGCGCGCTTGGCGGTGCGCGGGTTCGCCGCGTCCATGTCCTTGTCGAAGTAGCGGTTCGCCGCCATCGCCGCGGTGCGCGCGCCCACCACGGCGAGCGTGATCCACAGCAGTTGCCACCACGACGGCAGCCCGCGCGCCGCCATCACCGCGCCGACGTACGCGAACGGCAGCGCGAAGAGCGTGTGCTCGACGCGAATGTCGCGCAGGAACAGCTTGAGCGCGCTCACTTCAGCCGCTCGCTGCGCGGAGGAACGTCGTCCGGCGACGCGGATGCGGACGCGAGCAGTCGCGCGAGCCGCGCCGGTCCCTGCCCCGACCACGCGTCGGAAACGCCGTTCGTCATGAGGTCGCCGATCCCGTACTCGGCCCAGCGCGCGCTCACGCGCTCGCGCGTCGCGGCGTCCATGCGGATCTCCGGCGGCCAGTCGCGCCGGTAGCCTTCGTCCGGGCCTTTGCGGGTCGCGTCGATGCCGATCTTGTGGCCGAGGGCGAGCTCGTAGGAGCCGGCGTGGTCGAGGTCGTCGACCGGACCGGGCATGATGACCAGATCGCGCGAGGCGTCGATGTTGTTCAGCGCGAACCACACGACGCCGCGCACGTCGTGCACGTCTACGTCGTGATCGACCACGACCAAGCAACGCGTCAGCATCATCATGTGTCCCAGGCCCCACAGCGCGTTCATCACTTTTTTCGCCTGGCCGGGATACGATTTCTTGACCGCGACGATCGCCAGGTTGTGAAAGCCGCCTTCGACCGGCAGATTGTAGTCGACGATCTCGGGGACCACGCTTTGCAGCAGCGGGAGAAAGAGCCGTTCGGTGGTCTTCCCGAGCCAGGCGTCCTCCATCGGCGGCTTGCCGACGACGGTCGCGCCGTAGATCGCATCGCGGCGGTGCGTGATCGCGCTGACGTGCAGCGCGGGATAGAGGTCGGCCGCGGAATAGACGCCGGTGTGGTCGCCGAACGGCCCCTCGACGCGCAGGTCGTCGTTGTCGACCCAGCCTTCGATGATGAAGTCGGCGTCGGCCGGAACCTCGAGGTCGACGGTCTTCGCCTTGACCGTGCGGACCGGCGCGCCGCGCAGGTAGCCCGCGAAGGCGAGCTCGTCGACGATCGGCGGCAGCGGGGCGGAGGCGGCGTAGGTCAGCGCGGGGTCGCCGCCGATCGCGACCGCGACCGGGATGCGGCGGCCCCACTTGTCGGCGTGCGCGCGGCCTTGCTTGTGGCGCTGCCAGTGCATCGCGGCGGTGCGCGCGTCGTAGACCTGGACGCGGTACATTCCGACGTTCGGCCGGCGCGTCTCGGGGTCGCGCGTGAACACGAGCGGCAGCGTGATGAACGGGCCGCCGTCCAGCGGCCACGTCGTCAGCACCGGAAGCTGCGTGAGGTCGGGCGGGTCGATGACGACCTCTTGCGACGGCGCGTTCGTCACCCGCCGCGGAATCGCGGAGGCGCCGGCCGCCGCCAGCGAGGCGAGCCGGCCGAGCTTGCCGCCGAGCGTCGGCGGCATGGCGAGGTCGATCGTGCGGCGCATGCGCTCTTCGACCTCGGCCAGCGACGCCGCGCCGAAGGCGAGCGCGGCGCGGCGCTCGGTCCCGAACTGGTTGGTCAGCACGGGAAAGCGCGAGCCGCGCACGGTGCGGAACAGCAGCGCCGGGCCGCCCGCCTTCACGACGCGGTCGGTGATCTCGGCGATCTCGAGGCGCGGGTCGACCGCGGCCTCGATCGTCGCGAGCTCACCGGCGTCGCGCAAGGCGCGCACGAACGCGCCCAGCGATTCATAGGCCATCCGTCGAATCTTGGACAGATCATGGCGCAGTTCATCGCGATTTGCCGGCGCGCGTACGGTCGTTTCGCCGAGTCCGACTTCACCCAGGACCTGCTCGACGCCGAGGCCGAGCAAGCGCGGCGGCTGTACGCGCAAGGCGTCTTCCGGGCCACGTGGGGGCATCAGAGCCCGGCCGGCGCGGTCGTCCTGATCGAAGCGGAGTCGCGCGAGGCCGCGGACGCCGCGCTGGAGACGCTCCCGCTGCAGCAGCGCGACATGCTCGACATCGAGGTGATCGCGGTCGGACCGTATCGCGGCTTCGGTCCTCAGACGTAACGACGTCGTGCCGTGCTTGCAGGCGCGCGGCGCGCGACGCGACCTCGGCGCGCATCACGCCGTGTCGAGCCGCATGACGATCGCGTCGCGTGCGGTGCCGTTGCGCTGGACGATGGCGGCGCGCTGCAGCTCGATCTGGACGAAACCGCTGGCGCGGTAGAGCGCGAGCGCCGGCTCGTTGTCCGGGAAGACGCGCAGCCGCAGCGCGGGGCGTTCGTTCGCGCGCGCCCAGGCGACCGCCGCGTCGATCAGCGCGCGTCCGATCCCGCGGCCGCGGTACGCCGCGTCGACGACCATGCCGAGCTCGGGCTCGATGAGCTGCAGATCGAACACCGTCAAATCGCCGATGACCGTTCGCCCGTCGAGCGCGATCCAGCCGAGCGCGCGGCGCTCGAGCAGCGCATCGCGCATCGCGCGCGCCCGCTCGTCGACGTCGAACGGCCATTCCGTCGCGATGAAGCCGCCCTCGCGCGAGACCGCGGCGAGCAGGCGCAGCACCGCCGGGACGTCGCGTTCGCCTTTGGGGCGAATCGTCCAGGCGGGACGCGTCATCTCACTCGATGCCGAGCTTCGCCAGGTACGACGGCAGCAGATCGAACGGGTCGCCGCTGCGCGTCACCGAGAGACCGTGCCACGCGTAGCGCACCACACCGTTCGCGTCCAGCAGAAAGTCGGCGGGGATGCGGTACTTCGTGCCGGAGCGCAACTGCACGTCGGGGGCGACGACGGCGTCGAGCTCGTCGATCGGGTAGATCGCGACCGGGAACGGCAGATCGGCCTTCGCGACCGCCGCGCGCGCCGCGGCCGCGTCCTCCAGCACGTCGACGCCGACGAAGCGGACGCGGTCGCCGTACTTCGCGTACGCGTCGCGCACGAACGGCAGCGACTCTTGGCACGGGCTGCACCAGCCGGCGAACAGAAAGACGTACGCGGGCTTCCCGCGCAGCGCGCCGAGCGGGAGCGGGCTGCCGTCGGTCGCGCTGAGCGTCAGCGCCGGAACCGGCTTGCCGACGGCGTCGGAGAGGTCGAAAACCGTCGCGGGCCGGCGGGCCGCGCCGGTGAGGGCGGCCGAGGCGAGCAGGACGAGCGCGGCGGCGCGAAGGCCCGACATGGCGAGAGCCCGTCTTGCGACGAGCTCTCGTGGTTCTCCCTGCCGGACCGGACGGACTACTCGCCCGAGCCGGGGCCGCCGGCCGGCCGCGGGCGCCGGCGCCGCGGCCGGTCGCCGCCGCCTCCACCACCGCTGCCGCCGCTACTGCCGCTGCCGCTGCTGCCGGAGTGGCTCGCCTCGCGGCGCGGCGGGGGTGCGCCGTTGCCGCGACCGCCGTCGCCATCCCCGCCGCCCCCGCCGAAGCGGCCGTTGCCGCGCGGCGCGTCGCCGGAACCGCCGTCGGCGTCGCCGCCGCCCAGCATCGCCTTACGGCTGAGGTTGATGCGGCCTTGCGAGTCGATCTCCATGACCTTGACCATGATCTGGTCGCCCGGCTTCACGACGTCCTCGACGCGCTCGACGCGCTGCGGCGCGAGCTGCGAGATGTGCACGAGGCCTTCCTTGCCCGGTAGGATCGCGACGAACGCACCGAAGTTCATCAGGCGCGTGACGGTGCCGAGATAGGTCTCGCCCGGACGAACTTCCTTGGTGAGCGCCTCGACCATCTGCTTCGCCTTCTCGGCGCCGGCCGCGTTCGCGCCGGCGATGAAGACGCGCCCGTCGTTCTCGATGTCGATCTTCACGCCGGTGTCGGCGACGATCTTGTTGATCACCTTGCCGCCGGGTCCGATCACGTCCTTGATCTTGTCGGGGTTGATCTGGAGCACGATCATCCGCGGCGCGAACTCGGAGAGCTCCTTGCGCGGCTCGGCGATCGTCTCTTTGAGCTTGTCGATGATGAACAGGCGCGACTTCTTCGCTTCCGCGAGCGCGTTGCGCATGATCTCGGTGGTGATCCCCGCGACCTTGATGTCCATCTGGATCGCGGTGATCCCTGCGGTCGTTCCCGCGACCTTGAAGTCCATCTCGCCGAGCGCGTCTTCGATCCCCTGGATGTCCGTGAGGATCGCGTAGTCCTTGCCTTTGAGGATCAAGCCCATCGCGACGCCCGCGACGTGGCCCTTGATCGGCACGCCGGCGTCGAGCAGCGCGAGGGTCGAGCCGCACACCGAGGCCATCGACGACGAGCCGTTCGACTCGAGCACTTCGCTGATCACGCGCAGCGTGTACGGGAAGTCCGCTTCGTCGGGGAGCACCGGCATCAGCGCGCGCTCCGCGAGCTGGCCGTGACCGATCTCGCGCCGGCCCGGCGAACGCATCGGGCGCGTCTCACCGACCGAGTACGGCGGGAAGTTGTAGTAGTGCATGTAGCGCTTGTTGGGGATCGCGAGGATCCCGTCGAGGCGCTGCTCGTCGCTGATCGAGCCGAGCGTCGCGGCGGTGAAGACCTGCGTCTGACCCCGCGTGAAGACGCCCGAGCCGTGGACGCGCGGGACGTAGTGCGTCTTGCACCAGATCGGGCGAATCTCGTCGGGCTTGCGTCCGTCGGGTCGCGTCTTCTCGTCGACGACCATCGTGCGCAGCTCGTCCTCTTCCATGGCCTTGACGATCTTCTCGAAGTCCTTGACCTTCGGGTCTTCGATCAAGGCGCGAAGCGCGACGTCGTCCTTCTTCGCCAGCTTCGCCAGGGCGGCGTCGCGCGAGAGGTCGGCCAGCGCGGCGTTGCGCTGCAGCTTGTCGACGACGCGCATCGCCTTGGAGACTTCCTTTTGGAAGTTCTTGCGCACCCATTTGTCGAGCTTCTCGTCGACGGTGAGCAGCGGGTACTCGCGCTTGCCCTTGCCGACTTTCTTCGCCAGCTCGTCGATCGCGGCGACGATCTTCTTCACTTCGCCGTGCGCGAACTCGACCGCGCCGAGGAACTCTTCCTCGGAGATCTCCTTGGCGCCGCCCTCGACCATCATGATGTCGGTCGCGGTGCCCGCGACGACGATCTCCATCCCGCCGGCTTCGTACTGCGCCAGCGTCGGGTTGGTGATGTAGTTGCCGGCTTCGTCGCGCCCGACGCGGACGCAGGCGATGTTCTTCTGGAACGGGATGTCGCTGACCGCGAGCGCGGCGCCCGCGGCGCAGACGGCGATCACGTCGCTGTCCAGCTCGGGGTCGGTCGAAAGGACCGTCGCGATGATCTGGATGTCGTTGCGGAAGCCGTCCGGGAAGAGCGGACGGATGGGGCGGTCGATCTGGCGCGCGCTGAGCACCGCGTGTTCCGACGGTCTCCCTTCGCGCTTGATGTAGCCGCCCGGGATCTTGCCGGCCGCGTACATCTTCTCTTCGTAATCGCAGGTGAGCGGGAAGAAATCGATCCCTTCCCGGGGTTTCTCCGACGCCGTCGCGGCGCAGAGGACGACGATTTGATCGCCGTAGCGGACGAGAGCGCTGCCGTTTGCTTGCTTCGCAAGCTCGCCCGTCTCGATGACGAGCTGCCGGCCACCGATCTCGAGCGAGACGGATTCTGGCACTGATACTCCTAGTTTCTGTTCTTTTGTGTTCGTTCGTCTTTCAATGTGAACAGGCTCGGGTTCGCCGCGGCGCGAGAAGCGGCCTTGTTCGGGCGTGTGCGGCGAGGCGAGCAGACGCCGGTTCGCGACGTCGGCGTGACAAGAAGACGAAGAGCCTCGGCCGTGACTGGCCGAGGCTCTTCGTGTGTGCGTTGGTTCGCGTTCGCGCGGCTAGCGGCGCAGGCCGAGGTCGCCGATGAGCTTGCGGTAGCGCTCGAGGTCCTTGTGCTGCAGGTACGCGAGCAGGCGCCGGCGCTGACCGACCTGCATCAGCAGGCCGCGGCGGCTGTGGTGGTCCTTCTTGTGGACCTTCAGGTGCTCGGTGAGCATGTTGATGCGCTCGGTCAGGAGCGCGATCTGCACCTCGGGCGACCCGGTGTCAGCGTCGTGCAGCCGGTGCTCGGCGATGACGCCGGACTTGGCTGCGTCGATCTTGTCGGACATGCGTGTGGTGTGTTCCTTCGGTGCGTGGGTGTCGGACCCGGCCGCACGGCCCGCGAGGCGAGACCGGCAGCGGAACGATCGCGGGACAAGCCGCGCGAAGCGTCAGGTCAGGCTAGCAGCCGGGCCCGGCCACGGCGCCACCCCGTCAGTCGGCGGTGACGGTGAAGCGGTACCGGGGGCGCTGGTGCAGCGACTCGTCGTCGTGGAACGGCCCGACCTCGGGCGTCAGGCGGGCGGCGAGCGACCCGGGGCGCAGGAAGGCGGCCTCCTTGTCGGCCGCGGTGGCGCCGTCGGGGTCGACGCCCGCCTTCGTCAGGGCCCGCAGCAC